>CAWJSI010000001.1:0-434462 GCA_963845485.1 uncultured Acidimicrobiaceae bacterium
GTGGTCCCGGCGCCGGCGGCGCCTCGTACCGGGTAGAGGACGTGGGCGATCTCGGTGATCTCTTCGGCGGTCTGTTCGGCCGCGGGCGCCGGGGCGGTGGCGCCACCGGGCCCCAGCGCGGCGCCGACGTCGAGACCGAGCTGCACCTCTCGTTCGAAGACGCCGTGGCCGGGGTCACGACCTCGGTCAACGTGACCACCGATGCCCGCTGCCACACGTGCAACGGATCGGGGGCCGCCCCCGGGACCCAGCCCACCACCTGTCCGCGTTGCGGCGGGTCGGGCTCGCTCCAGGACAACCAGGGCCTGTTCTCCCTCAGCCAGATCTGCCCCCAGTGCGGAGGCCGGGGCACCATCGTGACCACCCCGTGCCCCACGTGCTCGGGCACCGGGGTCGAACACCGCAACCGCTCGGTCAAGGTGCGCATCCCGGCCGGAGTGGAGGACGGGCAGCGCATCCGGGTGAAGGGCCGGGGTGCGGCCGGGCGGGGCAACGCCCCGAGCGGCGACCTCTACGTCGTGGTCCGGGTGGACCGCCACGGCCTGTTCGGCCGACGCGGGCGCAACCTCACCCTCTCGGTGCCGGTCTCCTATCCCGAGGCCGCCCTCGGCACCACCCTCACCGTGCCCACGCTGACCGATCCGGTCACCCTCCGGGTCCCGGCGGGAACGCCGTCGGGGCGCACCTTCCGGGTGAAGGGCAGGGGGGTCCCGGCGGGCAAGAAGACGGCCACCGGCGACCTGCTGGTCACCGTCGACGTGGTCATCCCCGAACAGCTGACCGACGAGCAGCGTGCCGCCGTCGAGGCGTTGGCCGAAGTGGTCGAGCCGCCGGCCCGCGACACGCTGGGGGTGTGAGATGACTGACGACCGACACACCCGGGCCGTCTACGTGATCTCGGTGGCCGCCGAACTGACCGGGGTGCACCCCCAGACCCTCCGGGTCTACGAACGCAAGGGCCTGCTCGACCCCAGCCGGACCCAGGGCGGGAGTCGGCGCTTCAGCGAGCAGGACCTCGACCGGCTCCGTCACATCCAGAGCCTGACCAACGCCGGCCTCAATCTCGAGGGTGTGCGCCGGGTGATGGAGCTCGAGGCCGAGGTGGCCCGGCTCCACGGCGAGCTGGAGGCCACCCGGGCCGAGGCCCGCGAGGCGGTGGCCGTCACCCACCGCCAGTACCGGCGAGAGCTGGTACCCCTGTCCCAGAAGCTCGTGCCCACCCGGCCGAGCCGTCGATCCACCCGAGGAGTGGGAGGTTCCCGATGAGCATCAATCCCGACCGCTGGACCCTGAAGACCCAAGAGGCGTTCAGTGGCGCCGCCGAACGGGCGCGCAACGCCAACAACCCCGAGATCACCCCCGACCACCTGCTGGCCGCCGTGCTCGACCAGACCGACGGTATCGCCGGTCCCATCCTCACCCGGGTGGGCGTCGAGCCGGCCGTGGTGGCCGAGCGGATCGCCGGCACCCTGTCCCGCCTGCCCCACAGCGTGGGCGGGGCCGAGCCCGGCATCGACCGCGCCCTGCGCGACGTGCTCACCGCGGCCGACGGCCTGCGGACCGACATGGGGGACGAGTACCTCTCCGTCGAGCACCTGGTGCTGGCCATGGCCGACCGGATCGGGGTCGACCGCGACCAGCTGCTCTCGGCCCTGCGGGACGTCCGGGGCAGCCACCGGGTGACCTCGCAGAATCCCGAGGAGACCTTCCAGGCCCTCGAGCGCTACGGGCGGGACCTCACCGCGCTGGCCCGCCAGGGCAAGATGGATCCGGTCATCGGGAGGGACGAGGAGGTGCGCCGGGTCATCCAGGTGCTCTCCCGTCGCACCAAGAACAACCCGGTCCTGATCGGCGAGCCCGGGGTGGGCAAGACCGCCATCGTCGAGGGCCTGGCCCAACGCATCGTGGAGGGCGACGTCCCCGAGGGGCTGAAGGGCAAGCGGGTCATCGGCCTCGACATGGGCTCGATGGTGGCCGGGGCCAAGTACCGGGGTGAGTTCGAGGAGCGGCTGAAGGCCGTGCTGAAGGAGATCACCGACGCCGAGGGCGAGATCGTCACCTTCATCGATGAGCTGCACACCATCGTCGGCGCCGGTGGGGGTGCCGAGGGTGCCATGGATGCGGGCAACATGATCAAACCCATGCTGGCCCGCGGCGAGCTGCGCCTGATCGGTGCCACCACCCTCGACGAGTACCGCAAGTACATCGAAAAAGACGCCGCCCTCGAGCGCCGCTTCCAGCAGGTCTTCGTGCCGCCGCCCTCGGTGAACGACACCATCGCCATCCTGCGCGGCCTGAAGGAGCGCTACGAAGTGCACCACGGCGTCCGCATCCAGGACGCCGCGCTGGTGGCCGCCGCGGTGCTCTCGGACCGCTACGTGACCGGGCGGTTCCTCCCCGACAAGGCCATCGACCTCATGGACGAAGCGGCCAGCCGGCTGCGCATCGAGATCGACTCCATGCCCACCGAACTCGACGTGGTGACACGACGCATGCGCCAGCTGGAGATCGAGCGCATGGCCCTCGAAAAGGAGACCGACAGCGCCTCGGCCGAGCGCCTCAGCCGGCTCGACGAGGAGCTGGCCAACCTGTCCGAGGAGTCCGTGGCCATGACGGCCCACTGGCAGTCGGAAAAAGAGGCCATCACGAGGATCCAGAACCTGAAGGGGGAGTTGGAGCAGCTGCGCGGCGACGCCGAACGGCTGAGCCGCGAGGGCAACCTGGCCGAGGCCTCCGAGATCACCTACGGGCGCATCCCCGGCCTCGAGCACGAGGTGGAGGTGGCGACCCAGGCCCTCGACGAGCTCCAAAAGGGCCAGCGCTTCCTGAAAGAGGAGGTCGACGCCGAGGACGTGGCCGAGGTGGTCAGCCGGGCCACGGGTGTGCCGGTCAGCCGGCTGCTCGAAGGCGAGGTGGAGAAGCTCATCCGCATGGAGGACGCCCTCCACGCCCGCGTGGTCGGCCAGGACGAGGCGGTGTCCGCCGTGTCCAACGCCATCAGGCGCAGCCGGGCCGGCTTGTCGGACCCCAACCGCCCCATCGGCTCGTTCCTCTTCATGGGACCGACCGGGGTGGGCAAGACCGAGCTGGCCCGGGCCCTGGCCGAGTTCCTCTTCGACGACGCCAAGGCCATGGTGCGCATCGACATGGGCGAGTACGGCGAGCGCCACTCGGTGGCCCGTCTGGTCGGGGCGCCCCCCGGCTACGTGGGCTACGAGGAGGGCGGCCAGCTCACCGAGGCCATCCGCCGGCGGCCCTACGCCGTGGTGCTGCTCGATGAGTTGGAAAAGGCCCATCCCGACGTGTTCAACATCCTGCTCCAGGTCTTGGAGGACGGGCGCCTGACCGACGGCCAGGGCCGCACCGTCGACTTCACCAACACGGTGCTGATCATGACGTCGAACATTCCCGGTGAGCCGGTGGAGCACTTCAAGCCCGAGTTCGTCAACCGCATCGACGAGATCGTCCGGTTCCAGTCGCTGACCCCGGCCGACCTGGCCCGCATCGTGTCCATCCAGTTGGGGAGCTTGCGGGGTCGCCTCGCCGAGCGCCGACTGACGCTGGCGGTGACCCCGGAGGCCGAGGCCGTCCTGGCCGAGGCGGGCTTCGACCCCGACTTCGGGGCGCGTCCGCTCCGTCGGGTCATCCAGCGCCAGGTGGAGGACCCGTTGGCCCTGGCCCTCTTGGAGGGCCGGTACGCCGAGGGGTCGACCGTGACCGTGGACGCCAAGGACGGGGCCATCGTCCTCGCCTGATCCCGCCCGGTGGACGCCGGGCGCCCGAGGGGGTGATCATGTCTCCCTGTCGTCGGCGAAAGGGAGAGCGGTTTCATGGTCTGGGACCCGCGGTTGAACTCGTTGGCGGCGACGGTGGCCGCACTGACGGTGCGGATCACCTTCAAGAACGTCTTCTCCGTGCTCCTGGCCGTCGTCTTCGTGGTGGTGCTGGCGCTCGTGAGTGCCCGGCTGGTGGGGATCACCGTCGGGCGGTGGCGCTCGTTCGCCACCGCCCTGGTCGGCACGGTGATCGGGGCCATCGGCGCCGAGGAGGTGATGCGGGGCAGCAACGCCACCACGGTGGTCTATGCCCTGACCGCCCTGTTCGGCGTGCTCGCCACCATGGTCCTCATGATCATCCCCGAGGCGGTGGGCCGCCGCCGGGTCGCGGGCCGCCGCCGGCGGTCACACCGGCTCTGGCTCCACCCGATCCGGTTGATCAGACGTACCCTGGCCCCGCTCGGACGATCGTGGGAGGTGCTGTCGGTGGCGCGGCGCCACGGTCTGGCCCGGCCCCAGTTCCTCTCCACCTCGGGCATCGCCAGCGCCGAGTTCGGCCGCCGTCTCCGGCTGACCCTCGAAGAGGTCGGTGGGATGTTCGTCAAGTTCGGCCAGATCGCCTCCACCCGCAGCGACCTGTTGTCCGAGCCGGTGATCGAGGAGCTCTCCCACCTGCGTTCCTCGGTGCGGCCCATCCCGGCGGACCAGGTGCGGCCGCTCGTCGAAGATGAGCTGGGCCGGCGGGTCGAAGAGGTGTTCGCCTCCTTCGACTTCGAGCCACTGGCCGCCGCCTCCATCGGCCAGGCTCACCGGGCCACCCTGCTCAGTGGGGAGTCGGTGGTGGTCAAGTTGCAGCGCCCCGGACTCGACGACCTGCTCCGCCGGGATGCCACGGTGCTGCGGTTGGCCGCCCGGATGGCCGAGCGCCGGATCGCCGGGGCCGCCGACCTCGGGGTGCGGGACCTGGCCGAGGAGTTGATCACGAGCATGGACCACGAGCTCGACTACGTGCGGGAGGCCACCATGTGTGACCGGCTGCGGGAGGCCGTGGCCCACGACGATCCGGCCGACGACGTGATCCGGGTACCCGAGATCTTCCACGAGGTCTCGACCGACCGGCTCCTCGTGATGGAAGAGGCACCCGGTCAGGCCATCGACGCGCCCGGGGCCATCGCCGCCAGCGGGGCCCCGCCCCACCTCCTCGCCTCGGCCCTCCTCACCAGCTTCCTCGACCAGGTCCTCTACGGGATGATCTTCCACGCCGACCCCCACCCGGGCAACCTCATGGTCGACCGCTGGGGGCGCCTGTGGCTGCTCGACTTCGGCGCCGTCGGCTTCCTCGATCCGGTCACCCGACGCGCCCTCCAGGACATCGCCATCGGGATGACGGCCAACGAGCCGGTGGTGGTGGCCCGGGCCGTCCGCCACCTGGCCGGCGCCGATGCCACCGCCGACCTGCAGAGCCTCGAGTCCGACATCGCCACGCTGATGGTGGAGAGTTCGGGCGGGTTCGACCCGGCCATCATCCCCGAGGTGCTCTCGGTGATGACCCGCCACGGCCTCCACGTGCCGGCGTCGATGACGTCCCTGTCCAAGGCCCTGCTCACCTTGGACGGCACCCTCCGGGTCATCGACCCGACCTTCGACCTGGCCCGGGAGGCCACCACGGCGGCCGACGCCCTCTCCACCCGGGACCCCGACATGGCGGGTGACCTCCTCCAAGAAGAGCTCCGCCGGGCGCTGCCCGCGCTGCGTACCCTGCCCGAGCACATGGACGAGCTGGCCACCCAGCTCCGGGCCGGCCGCCTGAGCATGCGGGTGGAGCGGTTCGCCGGGGGGGACGAGCAGGTGGTGAGCGGGTGGATCGACCGGATCCTGGTGGCGGTGTTCGGCTCCATGGGCCTGGTCGCCTCGGGCGTCCTCCTGGTGGCGGCCGAGCTGGCGCCCTCCCACGACATCCGCATCTCATTACAGGCCATCGGCTTCATCGGCCTCGTGTTCTCGTCGGTCCTGTTCATGCGGGCCGTGGCCCAGACGCTCCGGCGCGAACGGACGCCGGGGGGGTGAACCCGACGGCTCAGGTCCCGTCCCGGCCGAGGCCGATGAGCGCGGCCAGGGTGGCCCGGGTGTGGGCCACGTGCTCAGGCCCCACCCGCTCGGCCAACCGGGCGTCGAGGCTGTCCACCGCCGCCCGCCCGGCGTCGGCCGCCGTGCGCCCCCGCTCGGTGAGGGAGACGGTCATGCGCCTCCGGTCGTCCGGGTCGGGGGAGCGGTCGAGGTAGCCCCTGATGACCAGGGTGTCCACCAGCTGACCGGCGGCCTGCTTCGACACGCCGAGGCTCTCGATGATCTCGCCGAGCGGCGAGCCACCCCGGGCGATGGCCCCGAGGACGTAGCTGCCGTTCTTCGGGATGTCCTCACACCCCGCCTCGGCCTGGGCGGCGCGGAGGGCCGAGCCGTAGGTGGAGCGGGCGTGACGCAGCAGGGCGGGAATGGCCACGCTCTCGTACCAGGGAGGCTCCCAGTCGGGAGGTGGGGTCGGGGAATCGGACCGGTCGTCGTCGGTGGGGCTGTCCATGTGGTCATTATAGTCAATATCTGAGATAGTCAATACTTGGTACTATAATGGGGTGATGCACCCGCCCCCGGCCACTCCGTCCCGCACCGGCCAGGCGGTGGCCGCCTGGCGGGCCACTATGTCCCGGCCCTCGAGCCCGGAGGGCGACCCGGGCGCCCAGGCCATCCTGTCTGCGGGTATGACCCCGGTCGCCGACCCGACGATGCGCGCCCGCCTGCGGGCCCGGACGGAGTTCTTCGACACCCAGGTGGCCGCGGCCGTGGCCGCCGGACCCACCCAGGTGGTCGTCCTCGGGGCCGGATACGACGACCGGGCGCTGCGGTTCCGCACGCCCGGTGCCCGATTCTTCGAGGTGGACCACCCGGCCACCCAGGACGACAAGCGACGACGCCTGGACGAGGCCGGGCTCGACGGCTCCGGGCTGACACTGGTGGCCGCCGACTTCCGCGTCGACGACGTGGCCGCGGTGCTCGAGCGTGCCGGCCATCGCGCCGACCTCCCCACCCTGGTGCTGGCCGAGGGCCTCCTCGTCTACCTCGACGAGTCGGCCGTGGTCGGCCTGCTGGCCGCAGTGCGGGCCCGGGCCGCCGACGGGAGCACACTGGCCGCCAGCCTGGCCGTGCACCCCGAGGGATTCGACTCGGCCTGGGTCACGGCCCGGGCCAACGCCGCCCGCCCTGGGGCGGCGGCCGAGCCGTGGCGCACCATCCTCTCGCCGTCGGCCCACGTGGCGCTGGTGGAGCGGTCGGGATGGACCGTCATGGAGTCGGTCGACGAGGCCTCGCGGGGCACCGGCGTGCCGGGCCGATCGCTCTTCGTCGTCGCCGCTCCCTGACCCGGAGTCGGCCCACCCGGGCCGGTGGCCCTGCGGGCTACACTGGTGCGTAATCCGCTTTTCGCAACGGAGGAGAGACGCGTGCCGGCAACCGTCGTCGTCGGGACCCAGTGGGGTGATGAAGGCAAGGGCAAGCTGACCGACCTTCTGGCCAAGGAGATGGAGCTGGTCGTCCGCTACCAGGGCGGCCACAACGCCGGGCACACCATCGTGGTGGACGGCGAGACCTTCGCCCTCCAGTTGGTCCCGAGCGGGATCCTCTACGACCACATCACCCCGATCATCGGCAACGGTGTGGTGGTCGACCCGACCGTCCTCCTGGCCGAGGTGGACACCCTGGCCAAGAAGGGCATCGACACCAGCCGGCTGCTGGTCAGCGGCAACGCCCACCTGATCATGCCGTACCACCACGAGCTCGATCAGCTGGCCGAGCGGTACCTGGGCAAGAACAAGCTCGGCACCACCAAGCGGGGCATCGGCCCGGCCTACGCCGACAAGTCCTCCCGGGTGGGCCTGCGGGTCCAGGACCTCCTCGACCCCAAGATCTTCCGCCAGAAGCTCGACGTCGTCCTGAAGGAGAAGAACGCTGTCCTGGCCAAGGTGTACAACCGGCTGCCCCAGTCGGCCGACGACATCTGCGCCCTCTACCTCGACGAGCTGGCCCCCCGGGTCATTCCCATGGTGGCCGACACCGTGGGGCTGCTCCACGACGCCTTGGAGCGCGGGGCCCATGTACTCCTCGAAGGGGCCCAGGCCACCTTCCTCGACCTCGACCACGGCACCTATCCCTTCGTCACCTCCTCCAACCCGGTGGCCGGCGGGGCCTGTACGGGGGCGGGGATCGGACCCCGCTACGTGGACGAGGTGATCGGCATCGCCAAGGCCTATGTCACCCGGGTGGGGAGCGGCCCGTTCCCGACCGAGCTCACCGACGAGATCGGCGACACCCTGGTCGACCGGGGCCACGAGTACGGCGTCAACACCAAGCGCCGCCGCCGGCCCGGCTGGTTCGACGCCGTCATGATGCGCCAGGCCGTGCGGCTCAACTCCCTCTCCGAGGTGGCCCTGACCAAGCTCGACGTGCTCGACACCTTCGACACGGTCAAGGTCTGCGTGGCCTACGAAGCCGCCGGCGTGCGCTACACCCACCCGCCGTACCACCAGTCGGTCTTCCATCAGGTCACCCCGGTCTACGAGGAGCTGCCCGGATGGAAGACGGACATCACCGGGGCCACCGAGCTGAAGGACCTGCCCCAGGCGGCCCGGGACTACGTGGGTTTCCTGGCCGAGCAGATCGGCACGCCGGTCCGCCTGGTCGGCGTCGGCCCGGGCCGGGACCAGTTCGTTCGCTTCGCCGCATGAGCAGCGCCGCGGCATCCGGGTCGGAGTCAGGGGCACCGCCGGTGGGCAGGGTGTGCGTGGTCGGATCGGGAGGACGGGAGCACGCCCTCGCCGTCGTGCTCGGGCGCACGGCCGAGGTGATCGTGACCCCGGGCAACCCGGGCATCGGTGGCGTGACCGCCGAGGGCCACACCGTGACGAGCGTCGACACACCGGCCGAGGAGATCGAGGCCGACCTCTACGTCATCGGGCCCGAGGCACCCCTCGTCGACGGGCTGGCCGACCGCCTGAGGGCCGCCGGCCGCCTGGTCTTCGGACCGGGTGCGGACGGCGCCAAGCTGGAGGGGTCCAAGGCCTTCATGAAAGAGCTGCTGGACGAGGCGGGTGTGCCGACGGCCCGCTTCGGCGTCTTCACCGATGCCGCCGCGGCCAAGGCCTACCTGGGCACGCTCTCGGCTCCCTGGGTCATCAAGACCGACGGCCTGGCTGCGGGCAAGGGGGTGCTGGTCACCAACTCCCTGGCCGAGGCGGAGGCCGACATCGACGCCAAGCTCTCCGGGGACGCCTTCGGTGACGCCGGGCGCCAGGTGGTGGTGGAAGAGGGCCTGGTCGGGCCGGAGTGCTCCCTGCTCGTGCTGTGCGACGGCCGGCGCCTGGCCGCCCTCGCCCCGGCCCAGGACTTCAAGCGGCGCGACGACCATGACGGTGGCCCCAACACCGGGGGCATGGGCGCCTACTCGCCGGTCCCTCTGGTCGACGACGAACTGGTCGGTCGTCTGGTCGACGAGGCTGTGGCCCCGCTGGTCAAGACGCTCGTCGACCGAGGCATCGACTACCGCGGTGTGCTCTATGCCGGAATCATGCTGACCCCCGACGGACCCAAGGTGCTCGAGTTCAACGTGCGCTTCGGTGACCCCGAGACCCAGGTGGTCCTGCCCCGCCTGGACGGTGACCTGACCGCACTGTTGGCCGAGGTGGCGTCGGGCTCCCTCCGGACCACCCCGCGGTTCGCCGACGGGGCGGCGGTCTGTGTGGTGATGGCAGCCGAGGGGTATCCCGAGTCGCCGCGGACCGGGGACACGATCGAGGGGCTCGATGCGGCCGCCCGGGTCGACGGCGTGACCGTCTTCCATGCCGGTACTGCGCCCGGCGTCGCCCCAGGCATGGCCCCGGACAACCGTTCGGTGGTCACGGCCGGGGGCCGGGTGCTCGGGGTGACAGGCCTCGGGGCGAGTATCGCCGAGGCCCGGTCCCGTGCCTACCGGGGTGTCGAGGCCATCTCCTGGCCCGGCGCCCAGGCCCGGACCGACATCGCCCAGGAAGCCTCGTCGTCCGTTGCGGCCGAGGAGCTGGTGGCTTCGTTCACCGAGGCGGGGTCCCGATGATCCCGCGCTACGCCCCCCCGGCCATGGCCGCCCTGTTCTCCGACGAAGCCCGGTTCGCCATGTGGCTGCGGGTCGAGCTGCTGGCCACCGAGGGCTGGGTGGAGGTGGGGGACGTGCCGGCCGCCGCCGCCGAGACCTGCCGGGCCAAGGCCCCGACCGTGGACGCCGCTTTCGTAGAGGCGGTGGGGGCACGCGAGCGGATCACCGACCACGACGTGGCCGCCTTCGTCGACGTGGTCCAGGAGTCCGTCGGCCAGCCCGACGGCTCGTGGATCCACTACGGCCTCACCTCCTCGGACGTGGTGGACACCGCACTCTGCGCCACGCTTACCGCGGCCTGCGACCTCCTCATCGACGCCGCCACCGCACTGGTCGCCGCCCTGAAGGCCCGGGCCATCGAGTGCATCGACATCCCGGTCACCGGGCGCACCCACGGCATGCATGCCGAGCCCACCACCTTCGGCGCCAAGTTCTCCCTGTGGGCTCTCCAGGCCGACCGGGACGTGCAACGCCTGCGCGCCGCCCGCGACCGGGTGGCCGTGGGCAAGCTGTCGGGAGCGGTCGGGACCTACTCCAACATCGATCCCCGGGTGGAGGACCATGTCTGTGCCGCCCTCGGACTCACGCCCATCCCAGCCACCCAGGTGGTGGCCCGTGACCGCCATGCCGAGTACCTCTGGGCGTGCGCATCGGTGGGGGCGACCATCGAGCTCATCGCCACCGAGGTGCGCCACATGGCCCGCAGCGAGCTGGGCGAGGCCGAGGAGCCGTTCAAGCCGGGCCAGAAGGGCAGCTCGGCCATGCCCCACAAACGCAACCCCATCCTCTCGGAGCGGCTCTGCGGCCTGGCCCGAGTGCTCCGGGGCTACCTCTCGTCCGGCCTCGAGGACGTGGCCCTCTGGCACGAACGGGATATCTCCCACAGCTCGGTCGAACGGGTCGTCCTGCCCGATGCCAGCATGCTCACCCTCTACATGCTGGAGAAGGCCACGGGCCTCGTGGCCGGTCTGGTCATCCACCCCGAGCGGGCCCTCGCCACCCTCACCGAGGGCAGCGGCGGCCTGGTGTTCAGCCAGTCGGTCCTGCTGGCCCTGGTGAGCGGGGGATTGAGCCGGGACGCGGCCTACCGGATCGTCCAACGCGACGCCCGCGCCGCCTGGGACGAGGGCCGACCCTTCCGTCAGGTCCTCGACGAGGACCCCGAGGTCACCCTGTCGCCCGAGGCCCTCGACGACGCCTTCGACCTGTCCCGCACGCTGCGCCACGTCCACCGGTTCACCGATGCCCTGGAAGAGCTCGACCCGTGAGCCCGTCCTCCACGGTCGAGCCCCTCGCCCTCCTCCAGTCGGGGAAGGTGCGCGAGCTCTACGACGCCGGCGAGGGCCGGTTGCTCATGGTCGCCTCCGACCGGATCTCCGCCTTCGACGTGATCATGGACGAGCCCATCCCCGACAAGGGACGCGTGCTCACCGCCATGACCGTCTTCTGGTTGGCGGAGCTCGCCGACCTGGCTCCCAACCACCTGATCAGCGCCGACGTCGCCGACTTCCCCGAGGGAGCGTCCGCCCTGCCCGGCGGTCTCGAGTACCTGGCCGGCCGGTCGATGCTGGTGGAGCGGGCCGAGATGCTGGACATCGAGTGCATCGTGCGGGGCTATCTGGCCGGCTCCGCCTTCAAGGAGTACCAGCGAGAGGGCACGGTCCACGGTCTGGCCATGCCCACCGGGCTGCGCCATGCCGACAAGCTGCCCGAACCCATCTTCACCCCTTCCACCAAGGCCGGCGAGGGCCACGACCTCAACATCGGGATGGCCGAGGCCGCCGACATCGTGGGCCGGGAGGCCGCCGAGGCTGCGTCGGCCCTGTGCCTGGCCGCCTACCGCCGGGCCGCGGCCCGGGCCGAGGCCCAGGGCATCGTGATCTGCGACACCAAATTCGAGTTGGGCTACATCGACGGGGTGCTGTCGATCGGCGACGAAGTCCTCACCCCCGATTCGTCGCGGTTCTGGCCGGCCGACAACTGCGCGGCGGGAACCAACCCGCCGTCTTTCGACAAACAGCGCCTCCGGGACTGGTTGGAGGCCCAACCCTGGGACAAGCAGGCACCACCGCCGAGCCTGCCCGACGAGGTCGTGACGGCCACCTCGGCGCTCTATGTCGAGTCCTACGAGCGGGTCTGCGGACGCCGCCTGGCCGACTGGTACGGTGCGTGAGCATGGCCACCCCGCCGCAGTTCTCGGTACTGGTGGAGGTCCACCTGCGCCCGGGCATCGCCGATCCGCAAGGGGCCACCATCGAGCGGGCCCTGCCCGCCCTCGGCCTCACCGGGGTCTCCGGGGTGCGGTCGGGTAAGGCGTTCCGCTTCGACATCGCCGCCGACGACGAGGCTTCGGCCCTGGACCAGGCGGCCGTGGTGGCCGACCGCCTCCTCGCCAACCCGGTCATCGAGGAGTCGACCGTCACCGTGGTCCGGGCCGTGACCCCGACGGCGGGATCGGTGTCCTGATGTCCGCCCGGGTAGGCGTGGTCATGTTCCCGGGTACCAACTGCGAGCACGACGCCGTGCTCGCCGTCGAGCGGCTCGGCGGCCGTGCCGAGCTCGTGTGGCACGGCGACACCAGCGTGGCCGGCTACGACGCCCTGGTCCTCCCGGGCGGCTTCGCCCACGGTGACTACCTGCGGCCGGGAGCCATCGCCCGCTTCTCGCCGGTCATGGAGGCGGTGGGCCGCTTCGCCGCCGACGGTGGCCCGGTGGTCGGGATCTGCAACGGCTTCCAGGTGCTGACCGAGGCGGGGCTCCTGCCCGGCGCCCTGCAGAAGAACCGGGGCCTCCGGTTCTTGTGCACCACCGTGCGGGTGCGGGTGGAGTCATCGGCATCGGTCCTGACCCACGGCGTGGCCGTCGGCACCGAGCTCGCCATCCCTATCAACCACTTCGAAGGCAACTACACCTGTGACGAGGAGACCCTGGCCGTCCTCCGTGACGAGGACCGCGTCGTCCTCCGCTACGTGGACAATCCCAACGGCTCGGTCGACGCCATCGCCGGGGTCTGCAACGCCGCCCGCAACGTGGTCGGCCTCATGCCCCATCCGGAGCGGGCGTCGGACCCGCTCCTCGGTTCGGTCGACGGAGTGGTCCTGCTCGACGCACTGCTGGGCTCGGCTGAACCGGCGGCCCAGGCCACCGTGGCCTGACCGGGTACTCCGGGCCGGACCGAACGCCGGCCCCACCGGGCCGGATGTGGCTCAGCTGCGGGTTCGGGGGATCTTGGCCTGCTGGAGCACGGAGGCGCTGACGCCCACGGTCCGCCAGGCCGAGTACGAGATCCCCTTGCGCTCGCCGTAGACGCGGGCCACTTTGATGAAGCTCTTCTCGAGGGCGGCCAGGTCGACCGTCTCGCCGGTGTGGGAGAGCTCGGCCTCCAGGCGCTGGCGCTCCTCGACGAGGTGGAGGCGGGACAGGGGATCGGCAGAGGCCAGGGCGTTGTCGATGGCGACGAGGCGCTTGCGGATCGATTCGGGGGTCCGCTTGCGACCCCGACGGGGCTTGGTCGACTCCAGGGCCTCGAGATAGCGGCGGACGATGCGCCCCTCTTCACGTCCTTTGGCCAGGGCCGCCTTGTGGTCCTCGGACATGGGAGTTTTTTTGCGCGATTTTGTCGGGGTTGCAGCTGCCATAATCAGAGCATCGCAGAGAAATTCATACAGCGCAACCTGGCAAGAGAAGACGGCTTTCATAGGCTCAATACAGAGCAGTGTTTACCCGCCTTCGGGGTGGTGCTCTCCAGGCATGGAAGGATTGAGACCCCGCTCCTTCGAGAGCTACTGGGCACGGTGCGACTGTTTATTGTGTGATGTGGGCGGGGCTAGTCCGGAGCCCATTGATCCCGGAATACCACTGGACCCTGGAGTCCTTCCCTCCTAATCCGAGGGGATACGGGGAGGAACGGGACCCCGAGTGGCCCCAGGTCTTCCTCTATCGAGCCATCGAGTTTTCTGGGGTCGACCCTCGGCACTCGCCGAGTATGTGCCCGAATGCCACCGGTGACGTACCCGTACCGGGTTGGGGACAACGCTGAGGAAAACCACGGATGTGTCCCCGGTGTTCCCCCCAGGGTGTCCCGGCCTTTACGCCGTGTGGAGTGCCGAACTGCCCGACGGTGGGGCTTGTATCGTCCCGGGTGATGGACCGACCCGCCGCGCCGTGTCGAGCGATGGGCCCGCTCCGCGCCCGGCCGGGCACGAACGCGAGGGTCCGCCCGGCCAGCCGGGTGGGCGCCGACAGGTACGCTCGGAGCACGGGCCGGCGGATGCTCCGCCCCCAGGTCGACCGAGGATCAGGAGCGAAGCAGGCACGTGACAGTGGAGACGGCCAGCGCATCCAGTGAGCCACTGCACCGGGCCCTCGGCCTCACCGACGGTGAGCGTGACGAGGTGGAAGCCATCCTCGGCCGACCGCCCAACCACCTCGAGCTGGCGCTGTTCGCCGTCATGTGGAGTGAGCACTGCTCGTACAAGTCGTCACGGGTCCACCTGAAGCGGCTGCCCACCGAGGCCCCCCACGTACTGGTGGGTCCGGGCGAGAACGCCGGGGTCATCGACGCCGGCGACGGGATCGCCGTGGCCATCCGGATCGAGAGCCACAACCACCCGTCGGCCATCGAGCCCTACCAAGGGGCGGCCACCGGGGTCGGGGGGATCCTCCGGGACATCTTCACCATGGGGGCCCGCCCCATCGCCGTGATGGACCCGTTGTTCTTCGGCGATCCGGCCGACGCCCGTCAGCAGTGGCTGATCGAGGGGGTGGTGGCCGGGATCTCGGGCTACGGGAACTCGGTCGGGGTACCCACCATCGGCGGGGAGCTCACCTTTCACGACTGCTACGCCCAGAACCCTTTGGTCAACGTGCTGTGCATGGGTGTGCTGCCCACCGATCGGCTGGTCCTCGGGGCGGCCACCGGGGTGGGGAACCTCGCCGTCCTGCTGGGTTCGTCGACCGGACGGGACGGGATCGGCGGGGTCAGCGTGCTGGCCTCGGCCGGCTTCGGGGGCGGCGATGCCGAGGCCGAAGCGGCCAAGCGGCCGAGCGTGCAGGTGGGTGATCCCTACGAGGAGAAGCGCCTGATCGAGGCGTGCCTCGAACTCCTCGACGCCAAGCTGGTCGTCGGCATCCAGGACCTGGGTGGTGCCGGCCTGGTCTGTGCCACGAGTGAGACGGCGGCTCGGGGAGGGGTGGGCATGGACGTGGATGTCTCGGCGGTGCCCCGCCGGGAGCCGGGCATGGAGCCCTACGAGGTCATGACCTCGGAGAGCCAGGAGCGCATGCTGGCCATCGTCACCCCGGGCGACCTGGCCCGGGTGGAGGAGGTGTGCCGTCGCTGGGAGGTGCGCTCGGCCGTGGTCGGACGGGTCACCGATCCGGTGGACGGGCAGCCCGGCCGACTCCGGATCATGGACGGGTTCGACGGCGAGGTGTTGGGCGACGTCCCGGCCGGCGCCCTCAGCGACGATGCCCCCCTCTACCACCGGCCCCTGGCCCGGCCGCGCGACCACGAGGCGCGTGCCGCCAACGATCCGGGCACCCTTGCCGCACCGGCCGACTGCGGAGCCGACGTGCTTTCCCTGCTGGCCGACCCGTCCTGGGTCTACCGCCAGTACGACCACCAGCTGTTCCTCAACACCGTGGACGGCCCCGGGGGGGACGCCGCCGTGCTGCGCCTGGCCGCACCGGGCCTCCCCGCGTCGAGAAAGGGACTGGCCCTCACCACCGACTCCAATCCCACCTGGTGCTCCCTCGACCCGCGGGCGGGGACCGCGGCCACCGTGGCCGAGGGGGCCCTCAACGTGGCCTGTGCCGGGGCCCGGCCCATGGCCGTGGTCAACTGCCTCAACTTCGGCAACCCCGAACATCCCGAGGTCATGTGGCAGCTCTCCGAGGCCATCGACGGCATGAGCGAGGCCTGCCTCGGGCTGGGTCTGCCGGTGATCGGCGGCAACGTGAGCCTCTACAACGAGAGCTACGGCGCCGACATCAACCCGACCCCGGTCATCGGGGTGCTGGGCCTGATCGACCACCTGGCCGTCCGCCCCCCGGGGCTCACCCTGGTCGACGGAGCCTCACTTGTCCTGTTGGACGGCCGGGTCGGCTCGTCATCGACACCCGGCCCCCCGTCGCTGGCCGGGTCGCGCTGGGCCGCCGAGGTCCGCGGCCACCGCGACGGGACCCTGCCGGGACTCGACCTGGCCGCCCACCGGCGGCTGGTGGAGTTCGTCACCGGGATCGTGGCCGAGGGGGTCGGGGACCCAGCCGGCGCCACGCCACTGGTGTCGGGCATCCACGACGTGTCCGGCGGTGGCCTCGGGGTGGCCCTCACCGAGATGGCCGTGCGATCGGGGGTCGGTCTCGCCGTAGCCGGGGTGGCCGACCATCACGAACTGTTCACCGAGGCACCCTCCCGTGTGGTGGTGTGCACGACCGACCGGGCCGCACTCCTGTCCCGGGCTGCGGAGGCCGGGGTGGGGTTCCGGGTGCTGGGCACGACCGGCGGTGACCGGGTGGTGGTGGACGGCCTGGTCGACCTCGACCTGGCCACGGCCACCGCGGCGTGGCGGGACCGACTGCCGGCCCTGCTCGACGAGCTGGCCCCCGTCACCAACTGACGCCGCCTGACACGACTCAGTCTGTGGGCCGACGGGCCTCCAAGCGCGCGAGCACCTGATCGGGGACCTTCAGGTCGCCCTGACCGGTGCCCACGGCCAAGTCGGGCTTGCTCGTGCCGTGGTGGTCCGATCCCCCGGTGGCCACCAGGTCGAACCGGCGGGCCAGATGGCCGAGCTCGGTGCGCTGGCGCGGTGAGTACCGCCCGTAGAGGGCTTCGATGCCGCCGAATCCCGAGGCGGCCAGCTCCTTCACTACGTCGGCGAGCGCCCGTCCTTCCAGGCCCAGGCTGTAGGGGTGGGCGAGCACGGCAACGCCCCCGGAGTCCCGGGCGAGGGCGGCGACCTCGGCGCCGGACAGGCGGGCCTTCGCCACATAGGCCGGGCCGTCGTCGCCCAGCCAGCGGTCGAAGGCGTCGTCGATGGAGTCCGCTGCCCCCACCTCGACCAGGGCGGCGGCGAAGTGGGGCCGCCCCATGCCCTCCTCGCCCCCGGCGATGGCCGCCACCCGGTCGTAGGTCACCGGTATCCCGAGGTCGGCCAGTCGCCCGGCCAGCGCCCGGTTCCGACGCCCACGGTCCTGGCGGAGCCGGCCCAGCTCCTCGTCGAGAGGACCGCCGTCCTCCTCCGCGAAGTAGACGAGCACGTGCATGCCGCCGCTCCCGCCCGACCGGCACGACACCTCGCAGCCGGGCACGAACGTGACCCCGAGTTCGGCGGCCCGGCGCCGCGCCGCCCCGGTGCCGGCCAGGGAGTCGTGGTCGGTGAGCGCCACGGCACTGCACCCGACCTCGGCGGCCAGCTCGACCACCCGCTCGGGGGCATCGCTCCCGTCCGAGACGGTCGAGTGGGTGTGCAGGTCGATCATCGGAGGCGACGCTACCGGGGCACCGAGGGCCGCGGCGAGGGCCGTGGCGGGGAGGGTCACGGCGGGACAGTGCCGATCCCGCTTCAGCCCAGGCGACACCGATCTGCGGCAAGAGGTGGCGCCGGGTCGCTCCACGGTCACGCCGTCCCACTAGTCTGGAGTGGCACGGTGAGGTGATTGTGTGGCCTAATCGTGGCGAAGGACGTGCTCGACGACCCCCGGTGTGTGCGGTGATCAACCGATGATGGAGGCCAAGGAAGCGTGCGGAGTCTTCGGGGTCTATGCCCCGGGGCGTTCTGTGGCACACCTGACCTTCGACGGCCTGTACGCCCTGCAGCACCGGGGCCAGGAGTCGGCCGGCATGGCGGTCAGCGACGGCGACGTCATCACCGTGATGAAGGACATGGGCCTCGTCACCACCGTGTTCGACGAGCGCAAGCTGTCGGGACTGCGGGGCCACATGGCCATCGGGCACACCCGCTACTCCACGGCCGGATCGAGTGACTGGATCCACGCCCAGCCCGTGTACCGGGCCGTCGGACGGGCCGGCTTCGCACTCGGCCACAATGGCAACCTGACCAACACGGCCGAGTTGGGCGAGGCGGCCGGCATGCTGCCCGGGCTGGTGTCCTCCGACTCGGACCTCGTGGCCGAGCTGCTGGGCCAGGCCTTCCCCCCCGAGCTCCCCGAGCGCACCCGGGCCGAGATCGGCGACGATCTCGAGCACGCCCTGTTGAAGGTGCTCCCCTCGGTCGAAGGGGCCTTCTCGTTCGTACTGCTCGACTCCGACCGGCTCATCGGGGTCCGTGACCCCAACGGCTTCCGGCCCCTCTGCCTCGGCCGGCTCGACGCCACCGACGAGTTCGAGCAGGGCTGGGTGCTGGCCTCGGAGTCGCCCGCCCTCGACGTCATCGGGGCCACCTTCATCCGGGAGCTCGAGCCCGGCGAGATGGTGGTCATCGACGGCAAGGAGGTCCGCTCGGAGCGTCCCTTCCCGGCCGAGCGGCTGGACCCGAAGCTCTGCATCTTCGAGTTCGTCTACTTCGCCCGGCCCGACACCCGCCTCTACGGCAACGAGGTGCACGGGGCCCGGCGGCGGATGGGCCAACTCCTGGCCACGCAGGCCCCGGTGCCCGCCGACCTCGTGATGGGTGTGCCCGACTCGGGTGTCCCCGCCGCCGAGGGGTACGCCGTCGAGTCGGGCATCCCCTACGGGCAGGGGTTGGTGAAGAACCGCTACATCGGCCGCACGTTCATCGCCCCCACCCAGGCCGAGCGGGCCAACGGCGTGCGCCGCAAGCTCAACCCCCTGCCGCGAGAACATCATCGGCAAGCGGGTCATCGTGGTCGACGACTCCATCGTCCGGGGCACCACCACCCGGGCCATGGTGACCATGCTCCGGGAGTCCGGTGCCGTCGAGGTCCACCTCCGGATCTCCTCGCCGCCGTTCCGTTGGCCGTGTTTCTACGGGATCGACACCCCGGACCGGACCGAGCTCTTGGCCTCCATCAAGACGCTCGACGAGATCGTCGAGTTCCTCGATGTCGACTCACTCGAATACCTCACGCTCGACCACCTGGTCGAGGCCATCGACGCACCCGGTGCGGGCTTCTGCAACGCCTGTCTGACCGGCGACTATCCGGTTCCGGTCCCCGTGCAGTTCGCCGAGCGGGCCGCCCTCTCCGGCGTGGCCGGCACCTCGGCGTGACCGGGTCCCCCGACCCGCACGAGCACCCGACCCACTCCGACCGCGACCGCGTGATCCCGACTCCGGCCACCTACGCCGCCGCCGGGGTGGACATCGACGCCGGCGAGCGGGCCGTCGAGCTGATCAAGCCCATGGTGGCCTCCACCCATCGCCCCGAGGTCCTCGGTGGCCTCGGCGACTTCGGTGGCCTCTTCGAGCTCGACCCCGACCACCGGTTCCACGAGCCGGTGCTGGTGGCGGGCACCGACGGGGTGGGAACCAAAGCTCTCGTAGCCCAGGCCCTCGGCCGGTTCGACACCATCGGGATCGATCTGGTGGCCATGTGCGTCGACGACCTGGTGTGTCAGGGGGCCGAGCCGCTGTTCTTCTTGGACTACATCTCGTCCGGTTCGGTGGAGCCAGAACAGATGGCCGAGTTGGTCTCCGGTGTCGCCGAGGGGTGCCGCCAGGTGGGCGCCAGTCTGCTCGGCGGGGAGATGGCCGAACACGCCGGGGTGATGAAGCCCGGCGAGTTCGACCTCGTCGGCTTCGCCGTCGGGGTGGTCGAGCGGGCCGAGGTCCTCGGCCCACCTCGCGTCCGCCACCGCGACGTGCTGATCGGACTCACGTCGCCCGGCCTCCGCTGCAACGGCTACACCCTGGCCCGCCACGTGCTGCTCGAGCGGGCCGGCCGGGCCTTCGACGCCCCGGCCTGGGACGGGGCCGACGTGTCGCTGGCCGACGAGCTGCTGCGCCCGTCGGTGCTGTACACACCGGCCGTGCGGGCGGCCATCGAGGCAGCCGAGATCCACGCCGTGGCCCACATTACCGGCGGCGGGTTCGAGGGCAACGTGCCCCGGGCCCTTCCCCACGAGGGGCTCCGGGCCGTCCTCGACCGGAGCACCTGGGAGGTGCCGCCGATCTTCTCGGAGATCCGCCGGGTGGGGCACGTGGCCGACGACGAGATGGCCCGGGTGTTCAACCTCGGACTCGGGATGGTGTTGGTGGTGGAGCCCGGAAGCGTCGACGACGCCCTGGCCGCCCTCGGGGACGCCGGGGTCGGTGCCGCCGTGGTGGGCCAGGTGGACGAGGGCCATCACGGGGTGGCCTGGGCCGGGCCGGGCTTCTGGGCCGACGAGCCCGAAGCGCACCCCTACGACGTGCCGGTGCCGCCGGCGTGAGCGACTCCCTGCCGCCCACTGAGTTCGAGGCGCTCCGGGCCCACCTGTTGGAGTACTCGGTCAAGCGGGGCGACTTCACACTCAAGTCGGGCCGGAAGAGCTCCTGGTTCATCGACTCCAAACAGACCGTGTGCCGACCCGAGGCCATGGTCCTGGTGGCCGACGGAGTGCTCTCGGTAGTCCCGCCCGATGCCGATGCCATCGGCGGACTGACCATGGGCGCCGACCCGGTGGCCTTCGTCACCGCCGGGGTGGCCGCCACCCGGGGCCGTCGACTCAAGGCGTTCAGCGTCCGGAAAGAGGCGAAGGACCACGGCGGCGGCGGCAGGATCGCCGGGGCGCTCGATCCGGGGGACCGGGTGGTCATCACCGAGGACACCGTGACCCGGGGCACGTCGTTGCTCGAGGCGGCTCATGCCGTCATCGAGGCCGGAGGGGTGCCCGTCCTCTTGGTGGCGGTGGTGGATCGGGGTGGGACCGTGGCGGCCATGGCCGAGGCCGAGGGCCTGCCGTTCCGGGCCCTGTTGACCGCACCCGACCTCGGATTCCCCTACGAGGGAGCCTGAGCCCGGCGGGATCCGGCGCTCAGCCGAGACGGGTGAGCACGATGGCCTGTTCGGGACAGGCCACCACGCACAGGCCACAGGCCCGGCAGTCGTCGGCGTTGGGGGCGTAAGCCGTGACCATGCCGTGCACCCGCACCTTGAGGCGGGACAGCAGGCCGAGGTCCTGGTAGTCGGCGTCGTCGATGCGGCGCACCTCGAACACGTCGTTCGGGCACACCTCGATGCAATCCCGCTTGCCCTCACAGCGGGCGTGGTCGATGACCGGGAGGTAGGTGCCGGTCGGGGCCGAGCACCGCTCACCCGGACGATCCGGGTGAGCGGCGGCCCGCCGCTGCTTGGCCAGCCGGTCGGCGTCGGGGCTCACGAAGCGGACTCCGCCTCGTCGTCGGTGCTCGGAGCACCGTCGGCCAGCACCAGGTAGATGCGGCGGCGGGTCTCGGCGAGGATCTCGCCCACCGCCTTCACCTGGCTCTCGCTACCGGACCGTCCGACCTGCATGGCCGCACCGGCCACTTCGCCCATGAGGCCGCGCAGGTCGACCAGTGAACGGTCGGCCCCACGGGCCGCCCGCTCCCAGGGTGCGGGACCGTCGCCGGCCTCGGCGGCGGCCGACCGACCGTCGTCGGTGAGGCTGAAGACCCGCTTGCCCTCGCTCTTGTCGGCCGTGACCAACCCCTGGTCCTCCAGGGCCTGGAGGGTCGGGTAGACCGAGCCGGGGCTGGGGCGCCAGACGCCCCCGCTGCGCTCGGTCAGCTCGGTGATGATCTGGTAGCCGTGCATCGGCTCCTCGGCGAGGAGGGCGAGGATGGCCGCCCGGACGTCGCCGCGGCCTCGCTTCGGGCCCCGTCCGAACATCGGGGGGCCGAATCCCGGGCCGAACGCCCCGTGGCGCCCGCCGCCGACGCCGAAGGCGTCGTCCCGACCCCGACCCCGCCCGCCGCCGCGGCCCCGGGGGGCCCCGCCGAAGCGGTCGTACCGGTCGCGGCGGCCGGGAAAGCCCGGTCCGGCCTGCTCGCCGGCGTCTGTCTCGTTGAAGTGCTTGTGTCCGTGTCCATGTCCATGCATGAGTGAATCTCCTTCAGTTCTCGTTCCGGGCCGGCCGGAGTGCCGTTCCCGGGGTGGTGGAGCTCGTCATACGACTGCTCACGTTGTATAACGATATATCGCGATGTACTGAATGTCAAGGGACCGGAAGGACCGGATCGATGCCGGTGCCGTTGGGTCCAGGGCGAGTGAGGATGAACGGAGGGGTGTTGCTCGGACCGGTGGCCGAGCCCCGCCCGGCTCAGTCGGGCCGGTCGGCCCGGTAGGCGTCGACGATCGGCTCCAACTCGCTCGGTGTGGCGCCGTGCATGATCACCCCGTCGCACCCCATGGCCAGTTGGCCCTCCACGGTGGCGGCACACTGCTCGGGCGTGCCGGTGGCGCTGGCGGCCAGCCACTCGTCGGGGAGCAGTGTGGCCAGGTGCTCGAGTTGGGGCGTGGTGGCGTGGGAGTCGATCCCACCGAGGAAGCCGGCCACCATCTCGTCGGCCCGGAAGCGGGCGAGCACGGCCGGATCCCAGCCGTTGGTCTGCACCAGCAGGTCGCCGTAGCCCTGGAGGTAGGTGGCCAGCCGGCCCACGGACTTCATGAGCCGCAGGTCCTCGTCGATGTGGTCGCCGATGGTGGCGAGACACGACCACACCTGAACCCGGTCGGGATCGCGCCCGGCCCGCTCGGCCGACTCCTTCACGGTGGCCACGCACCTCCGGGTGGTCTCCTCGGTGAAGAAGGTGTGCAGGATCACCCGGTCGAAGGCCCGGCCCCCGAGGGCCAGGGAGTGCGGACCGAAGGCCACCAGCCCGAGGGGAAGGTCCTCGTCGATGGCGGCCAGGTAGAGGACCGGGAACGAGCCCGCGGGCCCGTCGTGCCCGATGATGGCTTCGCCGCGGAACAGGCGCTTCATGAGTCCGGCGAAGTCCTCGAGTTGAGCCGTCGTCACCCGACCGATGCCGTAGGTGTCCTGGATGAGGGGGATACCCCGACCCAGCCCCAGCACGAATCGTCCACCGGTGAGGCTCTGCATGGTCCGGGCCAGGGCGGCGGTGATCATCGGGTGGCGGGTGTTGTGGTTGGTGGCCGCCGTCACGATGGCCATCCGCTCGCTCACGGCACCGGCCGCTCCCGACAGGACGCCGGCCTCCTTTTTGTCGAAGCGCTCCGAGATGAAGGCAGAACCGAGTCCCATCGACTCGGCCAGGCGCACCTCGCCGACGAGGTCACGCGATGAGTCCGCCTGTCCGGCCAGGGTGTAGAAGCCGAGCTCGTCGAGGGGCTCCACGTCGCCAGGGTGTGGGTCGGTCGTCATGCGGGCTCGCTCTCATCGGGGGAACGAGGCCGAAGGGTACCAAGGCCCAGCCGGACGGGACGATCCGGAGGCGTCAGTCCGGGGCGGGTTCCCCGGCGTAGGGAACGGGGTGGTTGCCACCCAACTCCACGAACCGCTCATTGAGGGCGTGGGCGATGACGTCGTGGTCGTGGGGGGTGGGGGTGAGCGCACCGTAGAGGAACGCCTCCATCTGGAACGCCGAGCTCATGCCGCCCAGCTCGAAGTACCGGAGCCAGAGCTCTCCCCGCGTCAGTCCGGCGTCCCGGCGGAATCTGTCGAAGTGATCGGGCTCCTGTTCATCCACGTTGATCATCGCCACGGCGGGGCCCGAGCGTCGGATGACCGGCCGGGATTGATCCCGTGATCTCCTCGGCGCACTCCCGCAGCGAGATGTTTGTCCGCTGGGAGCGGACACGGAGGACCGTGTAGGCCTCTTCTTCGGTGATGCCCTGACGGCCCATGATGATGCCCTGGGCCAGTGCGATGATCTCCCGGGACCGCAGCGAGGCCTGGAACCTCTCGGACCGCCGGTTGTCGGGGACGTCGACCCCGGCATCGGTCAGGATGACCGAAACCTCAGCGGCGAACCTCATGGCCAGGCTCTGGTCGTCACCGCCGAAGGCCTCGGGTCGGAGCGAGTAGATGTTGAGCGCACCGACCGGTCGGGCGTGGGCCGTCAGTGGCGACGACAGGATGGCCCCGATCCCGAGTGCCCTGGCCTTGGGGGTGAACTCCGGCCACCGCCGTTCGTGTTCGAGGGACTCGGTCAGGTACCGCCGCCCCTCGATCGATGCGTCGACGCAGGGACCTTCACCCGCCGCGTACTGCTCGGCATCCATGGCCATGATGGTCCGGTCACTGGCGGCCACCGTGGCCAGGCGGCCGTGTCGCCGGAGGGAGACACTCACGCCGTCCGCGCCCTTCACCGTGCTGCGGGCCAACTCGACCACCAGGCGCAAGATGGCGTCGACGAGGTCGCTGTCGGTGGCCAGGGTTCCGTCGTGATCGGCCGCCATGCCCGACGCGTCGGGCATGGGGGAGGGTTCCTGGACCGGCCCGTCGTTGGTCACGGGCGCCCCCGGGCTCGGGGCGGCACCGACCGACCGTCCGTCGGGAAACCGATGGCAGGAGCACCGCGTCGGCGCCGTTGTGTCCGGGAGGACGCCAGCGTCAGCGAGGCGGGGGAAAAGGTGGGGTCACAAGACTGGTCAGACGACACAGTGCGGACTTTCGGGTTCAACAACCCTCACTCCCGAAGGCCTCTCGACCCTACCAGCTACGCTGCAGCGACCTTTCCCCCCTTGAGAACCGGGACCGCTGATGGCAGGCTGGAACAGGCGATGAACGACAGCGATCCCTTAGGTGACGAGGCGCTCCCGAGCTCCGCCGGCGATGCGGCCCTCGACCTCACCGCCACGGTGGCCCAGACGGTCAGCCTGTTCGCCGCCGACACCGTCCAGGGCGCCCTCGATCAGGTGGTGATGCTCTCGGTGGCCACCATCGAGGGATGTGACTTCGCCGGCATCTTCGTCCGGGAGGGGAAGTCGGTAACCACGCCGGTGTCGACCGACCCCATGGTCATCGAGATGGATGCCCTCCAACACGAGTCGGCCGAAGGGCCGTGCCTCGATGCACTGGCCGGGGCCGGCGTGGTCTACGTCGAGGAGCTGGACGGCGATCCACGCTGGCCGACCTTCTCCTCACGGGCCGTGGAGCACGGGATGCGGAGCATCCTGGCCCTGCCCCTCGACTTCAACGGGGCACCGGCCGCCCTCAACCTCTACGGCCGCTATCCGGGTGCGTTCGGCGTGATCGACCACGGTCGCGGCCTACTGCTCGCCGCCCTCGGTGGTCTGGCCTTCACCACGGCGACCGCCCATGAAGAAGAGGAGCGCAAGGCCACCCAGCTCCAGGCGGCCCTGGCCACCCGCGAGATGATCGGGCAGGCCCAGGGCATCCTGATGGAGCGTGAGCGGATCTCCTCGGACCAGGCCTTCGACATCCTGCGCCGGGCCTCCCAGCACCTGAACCTCAAGCTGCGAGTGGTGGCCCAGTCCCTCGTCGACACGGGTGAGCGGCCCGAGACCGGTCTGACCGACGGCACCTGAGCCCGGTCGCCGGGCCGGCCCACCCCCTACCGCTTGGGCGGGAGGGAGCGGGCGAATCCGGCACCCAACGTGGTCCACCGGGTCAGCTGGCGCTTCGTCCTCAACTGGTCGCTGGCCACACGCAACCAGCCGTCCATCGGGCGGCCCCGCATCACCGCGAGCTCCGCCGCCGAGGTGGCAACGATCCGATCGGAGTCCTCGGGATCGACGCGCACCAGGACCCCGCCTTGGCCGCTGGCGGCGATGGCCACGTTGCCGTTGATGAGGAAGGCCAGGCCACCGAACATCTTCTGCTCGCTCAGATCGGGGTCGTCGTCGAGCAGGTCACGGAGCCGGTCGGCCAGCGCCTCGTCATAGGCCACGATGCCGATCGTACCGTCCCTTTCGTCGTCGGTTCCCCGACGAGCGTGCAGCGCATGGGCCGTCCGCCGGGGGTGTGGAGCCTGGTGGCTCCCCGTAGCGTGGCGCCATGACCCTCACCGTCTTTGGGATCGTCGTGCTCACCTTCATGATGGCCATGTACGCGCTGGAGCGACGGGGCCCCCGCTTCATCGTGGCCTTTGCGTTGGGCTGTGCGCTCTCGAGCGCCTACGGGTTCCTGTCGGGGGCGTGGCCCTTCGGGGTGGTCGAGGCCATCTGGACGCTCGTCGCCCTCCAGCGGTACCGGGGGGCCACGCGTGCGGACCCGGGTGCCGCCTGAGCCTCACCCCCGGACGGCCGGCGGCCGACCTCGCACGACGCTGTCCCCCGGGTCGGGTGGTCGGTCAGACCGGTCCGTCCCACGACCACTTCCCGATGGTCAACCCGGCGGGGACGTCGTCGGCCGACTCGGGGTAGGTGTCCATCGCCTCGTTGGCCCACCGGAAGTACGACCGCAACGAGTCCCGCAGGCGCCGATCCTCCGGCAGGCCGGCATCGTCGAGCGCTTCGGCGAAGCAGGCCAGCGCGCGCTCATCCATCTCGGGGTGCCGACCGTTTCCCGAGTGCATCCGGACGACGGTGCTCTCGTCGCCCATGGTGCCCGTGTAGTCGGAGGGTCCGCCCAGGGCCTCGCACCAGTAGGCGGCGAGACGCTCGGAGTGGTCGGGGTGGAAGCCTTGAGCGAACGCATGGCTCACCACGGGGTCGGCGAGGCATCGTGCATGCCAGGCGTGCGCCAGGTCGAGGAACGCCCGTCTGCCTCCGGCGGCTTCGTAGATCGACTCGGTCATGGTTCCATGGTCGCGCGACGCACCGAGGGCTAGAGCCCGCTGGGAGTGGGTCGGCTCTCGACCAAGGCGGCCAGCGTCTGGAGGGTCCGATCCCTGATGCTCCCGTAGTCGGCACCGAGCTCGACCAGGACGATGGCGGCGATCGAGTCTTCGTCGTTGAACAGCCCGAGGAGCAAGTGCTCGGTCCCGACGTAGTTGTGTCCCAGGCGGAGGGCTTCTTCCACCGCGGCGCGGAGGACGGCCTTCGCCCGCGGGGTGAAGGGGAGCTTTTCCTCGTCGGACCCCGTGCCACCCGTCGTCCCCGTGCCCGGCTTGATGATCGCCTGGATCTGGGCGTCCGCGTTGGCCTTGGTGATGCCCGACCCATCGAGCACCTGGGCGGCCAGGCTCCCGGCCACGTCGAACTGGGCCAGCAGGATGTGCTCGGTCCCGACGAAGCCGTGCTTCAGCCGATGGGCTTCGTCCTCAGCCCGGGCGAGAACGGACCTCGCCCGATCGGTGAACCGCTGGAGTGTGGGCACGTCGAAGGTGAACCGCTTGTGTGCCGCCTGTTTGCTGACGCCGAGGGCGCCACTGATCTCGGACCAGGAGTGGCCACTCCGGCGGCACTGGTCGACGAAATGCCCGAGAAGTGCGTCGCTGACCTGCTCGAGGTCGCTCACCGTCCTCGACGCCTGGGACAGTTGGAGCAGGGCTTCGCCGCCCGGGGCATCGGCCCGGACGCTGTCGATCAGCTCCTGCAGTGTGGGTGAAGGTGTCATGCGTCAACCCTAGATTGACGATAAGGAATCGTCAACCATGGATTGACGATATACCCGGAACGCAGGTGGAGGTCCAACGGGCGAGGCGCCACCTGGGCAACAGTCGTGGGGCCTAACGCCATCACCGGTCAGGGAGCGAAAGATGCCCGTTGGTGGGTGGACCCGAAGTCACGGACCGGGGTCGGGTCCGGGCCGCCTGACGGAGAGGCCCTGACCTGGAGTATGTGGTGGTCGGGACCGGCGTCGATCCGGTGACCTCACGCTTTTCAGGCGCGCGCTCTACCAACTGAGCTACCCGACCTCGCCTCGGCGAACCGAGGTGGCGGACCTGACGGGATTTGAACCCGCGACCTCCGGCTTGACAGGCCGGCGTGCACTCCAAACTGCACCACAGGTCCCCAACCAGCAATGGCGCTGGGGAATAACGCACCCCCAACGGGATTCGAACCCGTGTTACCGCCTTGAAAGGGCGGCGTCCTAGGCCGCTAGACGATGGGGGCTCCAAACCCGATCAGGGCTTTTGGAGATTAGCAGAGGGATGTGAGCGTCCTTCCGCCCACCTCGGGTCAGAGCGCGCCTTCGGGCCGACCCTCGTCGGGGAGCCCGGCCGCCAGCACGTCGATCATCAGATACTGGAGTTGGCCGAGCAGCTCGTAGAGGGCGTACTCGGGTGCGATGGGATCCTCGGGGTCCGGCGGTTCCATCTCCTCGCTCACGTCGAGCCTCGTACCGAGTACCAGCCGGAGCGAACCCACCGCCGAGAGCCAGGCGTTGAGCTCGGGCTCGGTGAGGATGTCGGCCTGGGCCGTGGCGGCCATCAGCGTGAAGGCCTCCCGGTGGTGGTTGATGAGGGCGTTGTCGACGAGGTCGCGGTACTCGCCCTCGGCGGCCTGTTGGTCGTTACCGGTATAGGCCGGCGGGAAGAGGCGACGGGTCATCGGTTCGTCCGGACTGATGATCGGCGCCAGCTGCTCGGACATGGTCACGAGCACCGCCCGCACGCTGGGGTCGAGCTTGATGGCGAAGCGGCCGTCGCGGCGGCGTTTGATGGGTGCGCTCACGTGGAGGGTTCCATGGTGGCCCACAGTCCGTACTCGTGGAGCCGGTAGACGTCCAGCTCAGCCCGTTCGCGCGTCCCCGAGGAGACCACGGCCCGTCCCTTGTGGTGGACATCGAGCATGAGTTTGGTGGCCTTCTCCTTCGAGTAGCCGAACAGCTTCTGGAAAACGAAGGTCACGAACGACATCAGGTTGATGGGGTCGTTCCAGACGATGACCAGCCACGGCTTGTCGGTGGCCTGGGACTCGTCGAGTTCGGTCCACTCCGACGTCGTCGGGTCGGTCTCGAGAGGGGCGGTCTCGACCTGGCGGCCGTGCGCCGGCACCCCGACCCGACCGGTGAGCCGGATCCCGGACGCCGGGAGCGGATGCCCCGTCATACCGGCTCCCGGGTGGTGTCGAGGTCGGCCACGGCGATGCGGTCGGCGGTCGCACCGGGTCGGGGCGAGGTGGAGAGGTCGGGCCGGCCGGCCTCACCGGTGCGTGGTGTGCCGGTGTCCACTTCGGGCAGATGGTCGGACAGTCCGTGATGGAACCAGAGCGCGGTGGACCAGACCATGGTGGCCCCGAAGACGTGGATCCCGACCAGGACCGCCGGAAGGTGGGTGAAGAACTGGGTGTAGCCGATGATGCCCTGGACCACCATGACGGCCAACAGGATACGGCCGGCGTCCTGGACGTGGGCGGGGGCGTCACTCCGCCACAGCATCCACAACAGGCCGAGCAGCACGAGGACCGTGGCGATCACGATCTCGGCGTGGATCCGGGTCATGTCCTCCAGGCCCAGCGGGATCCGCTTGGACCCCTTGCCCCCGGCATGGGGACCGGTTCCGGTGGTGGCTGCACCGGCCGCCAGCACCACCACGAGCAGCGCCAGCAGGGTGCGGGTCGTAAGGAGGGCCGCCCGGCTCACGACCAGGGTCCCGCGCCCGGCCCGGTGCCCGGCCCTGAGCGTCAGGACGACGGCCACCGCCACCAGGGACATCCCCACCATGAAGTGGGTCATGACCACGTAGGCGTTCAGCTTGGAGTAGACGACGAAGGCGCCGAGCACCGCCTCACCGATCACCCCGAGGATGAGCCCGCCGGACAGCCACCGGAGGTCTCGGCGGGCCGGCCGGCGGAGGAACGAGGCCACCACGGTCACCGCACAGGCCACCACCAGCAAGAAGACCACCACGCGGTTGCCGAACTCGATGAGCGGGTGGAGCCGCAGCACCGGGGTGAGGTGGTGCTGCGAACAGGTCGGCCAGTCGGGACAGCCGAGGCCCGAGTCCGACAGCCGGACGGCGGCTCCGGTGATGACGTTGAGGACCACGGTGGCCAGGGTGATCCGGCAGACGAGGAGGAACGGGCGAGGGCCGATACGCAGGGAGGACACCGTTTCCGTATGGTACCGGCCGATAGGACTCCGAGGCATCCCACCAGCTGGTCGGGAGGGATTTCAGTAAATGTGTCCTGACAGGGTTGGCACTATTGTCTCCCCCATGGCGCTCCCCGCGGTGGCTCTGCCCCGCCGACACACGCTCGGGTCCCGGATCGGCGCCTATGTGGCGCTGACCAAGCCGCGCATCATCGAGCTCCTGCTGATCACGACCCTCCCCACGATGATCGTGGCCCAGCGTGGTCTGCCCCCGGTGTGGCTGATGGTGGCCACCCTCCTCGGTGGCGCCCTGGCCGCCGGCGGCGCCAACGCCATCAACATGTTCATCGACCGCGACATCGACAAGCTCATGAACCGCACGGCCAAGCGGCCGCTGGTCACCGGGGCGGTCACGCCCCGCAACGCTCTCGTCTTCGCCGTGACCCTCGAGGTCCTGGCCTTCGTCGAGCTGTGGGCCTGGGTCAACCTCCTCTCGGCCGTCCTGGCCGTCTCGGCCACCTTGTTCTACGTCTTCGTCTACACGTTGTGGCTGAAGCGCACGAGCAGTCAGAACATCGTCATCGGCGGGGCCGCCGGTGCGGTGCCGGTGCTGGTGGGGTGGGCGGCGGTGACCGACAGCCTGTCGTGGACCCCGGTCGTGATGTTCGCCATCATCTTCGTGTGGACGCCACCCCACTTCTGGGCGTTGGCCGTCAAGTACAAGGACGATTACCAGGCGGCCAGTGTCCCCATGCTGCCCGCCGTGGCCACCTTCAAACGTACGGCCCGGGAGATCCTGCTCTACAGCGTGCTGCTGCTCGGCGTGTCGCTGTTGTTGGCCGCGGTGTCCAGCCTGGGCACCATCTACCTGGTGGCCGCCGCCGTCCTCGGCGTGGTGTTCATCGGCATGGCCGCCCGCCTCTACGCCCGGGCCACACCCAAGGCCGCCATGCAGCTGTTCAGCTACTCGATCACCTACCTCACGCTCCTCTTCGTGTTCATGGCGGTCGACATCTTCACCAAGCACTGAGCGTGGTGACGTCTACGGGCACCGAGGAGGTTGCCGCCCCGCCGGGCGACGGACCGGGACCACCTCTGAGCCCGACCCCGGGCGCGCCGCCCCCGCCGGCCCGGCCACGGAGACTGCGGGCCCTCCTTATCGGTTGTGTGATCGCCGCGGCCCTGGCCGTCTTCTTGTTCGTGGGCCTCGGCACCTCCTCCAACTCGGGAACGGGCTCCGCATCGGGACCCGTCGTCGGGGTGGGGGACACCGCCCCCAACTTCTCCCTCCCCTCGCTGAGCGGTGGCACGCCGGTCGACCTCCAGGCACTGGGCTCGGCCCGCCACCGCCCGGTGGTGCTCAACTTCTTCGCCTCGTGGTGCGTGCCGTGCCAGAAAGAGACGCCGTTGTTGGCCCGGACGGCCGCCGCCGAGCAGGCCAAGGGGGCCCCGGTGCAGTTCATCGGGGTGGACGTGGCCGAGAAGGCCTCCGACGGACTCGCCTTCGTCCAACGCTCGGGGATCACCTATCCGGTAGGTGCGGACACCGACGTGCGGGTGACTTCGTCCCTCTACGGGCTGAACGCCGAGCCGAACACCTTCTTCATCGACGCGTCGGGGCACGTCGTCGGCCATGTGATCGGCGCGGTGTCGGCCACCCAGCTGTCGCAGTGGCTCCACCGACTGGCCGGGTCGGCCGCTTGACCGTCGCTCGAACTCCGGTGCGGGCGCCGAGTGTCCGTGGTCATCGGTAGGCGCCCCGACCCGAGCGTCACTCCCACCGGAAGGTGAGTCCCGCCACCACCGGGGCGGCCACCGCCCACACGGCCAGGACCACCCAGTCACGGGCCGAGACCGGGGTGCCGTGTCCCAGTGAGCCGTGGAGGGCGTCGGAGAGAGCCGAGGCGGGCAACACCTTGGAGATGTCGGCCAGCCACGTGGGCAGCTTGCCCAGGGGGATCAACATGCCCCCGAGGAGCAAGAGGACGACGAAGAGGGCGTTGACCACAGCCAGGTTGACCAGTGGCTTGAGCGTCCCGGCGAGGAGGAGGCCGATCCCCCCGAAGGCCACCGTGCCGAGCACCATGGCGCCGATGGCCGCGCCGACCAGGGCTCCCGCTGTACCCGGCCCGCCCGGGTTCCAGCCCAGGGCATAGCCCACGGCCACGAGCACCGCCGCTTGGACCAGCTCCACCAAGAGGATGGCGAGGATCTTGGCCGTGAGGAGTCGGGGCCTTCCGAGCGGCGTCGATCCCAGGCGCTTCAACACGCCGTACCCACGCTCGAACCCGGTGCCGATCCCGAGCGCGGTCATGGCCGTCGACATGATGGCGAGGGCCAGGATGCCCGGGACGAGGAAGTCGACCGGGTGCCTGGTCCCGGTGGGCAGCACGTGGACGGCCGAGAAGAAGAGCAGGAAGACCACGGGGATGCCGAGGGTGAGGAACAGGGTCTCGCCGTTGGTGAACAGCATGGTGATCTCGGCCCGCAGCTGCGCCCGCAACGCCGTCATCGGTCCACCTGGCTCGAGGACGGATCCGTTCCCGGTTCGGGACGTCGACCCCGCCCCCGACTGCGGCCTGGCCGGGAACCCCGCCGTCGGCTCGACCCGGTATCACCGTCGGTGGACTCGGGTTCGGGCCGGGCTCCGGTGATGGCCAGATACGCCTCTTCCAACGACTGCCCGGTCCGGAGGTCCCCGAGGGCCAGGTCCCGTTCGGCCAGCCAGCCGGCCAGGGTGGCGACCACGCCGGGACTCGAGAGCCCGGACGGGGGGAGCAGCCGGTAGGACCCCGGACGCTCCTCGTCGATGACCGTGCCTTCGCCGATCACCGAAGCCAGGGCCCCGGTGTCGATGGCCGGACGGGTGGAGAACCGGATGGAGCCGTCGGCCGTCCCCGCGGCCAGCTCGGCCGGTGAGCCCTCGGCCAGCACGCGGCCGTGGTCGATGATGATCACGTGGTCGGCCAGACGCTCGGCCTCGGCCAGTTCGTGGGTAGTGAGGATGACGCAGATCCCGCGGTCCCGCTGGGCGGCGATGATGTCCCGGACGGCGATGCGTCCCTCGGGGTCGACCCCGGCGGTGGGTTCGTCGAGGAACAGGACCGAGGGCTTGCCCACGAGGGCCAGCGCCAGGGCCAGGCGCTGCTGCTCCCCGCCGGAGAGGCGCCGCCACGGGGTGCGGCGGACGGCGGACAGGCCCACGAGGTCGAGGAGGGCCTCGGGATCCTCGGCGTCGTCGTAGTAGCGGGCGAACAGGTGGAGGACCTGGGCGGGACCGAGCATGGGGTAGACCCCGCCCTTTTGGAGCATCACCCCGATGTGGGGGACGAGGGCGGCGTGATCGGTGACGGGGTCGTAGCCGAGCACCCGGGCCGACCCGCCCGCCACCCGCCGGTAGCCCTCCAGCGCCTCCACGGTGCTGGTCTTGCCGGCACCGTTGGGGCCGAGGAGGGCCACGACCGAGCCGGCCCGGCCGGTCAGGGAGAGCCGGTCGACAGCCAGCGTCTCGCCGTAGCGGATGACCACCCCGTCACAGACCACCGCGGGCGGTCCCCCGTGACCGTTCGACCCGACGGTCGGAGCTATGGCGTCGTCCACGGGTGGTCACGCTACCGTTGTCCGTCATGATCGATATCCGGCTGGTGAGAGACGACCTCGCTTCGGTGAAGGCCGCCCTCGGGCGACGGGGTGTGGACCCCGCCGAGCTCGATCGGCTGGTCGAGCTCGACCAGCAGACCCGCCAGGCCATCGGGCGACGGGACGACTGCCGGGCCGAGGTGAAGGCCCTCTCCAAGCAGGTGGGCGCGGCCCGGAAGTCCGGCGACACCGCGCTGGCCGAGGAGTTGACCGAGCGGAGCAGGCAGCTGGGCGACGAGGAGCGCGCCCTCAACACCGTGGCCGAGGCGGCTCAGGCCGGGGTGCGCCAGGCCCTGCTCTACCTGCCCAACCTTCCCGCTCCCGATGCTCCGGACGGGGCCGGCCCCGAGGACAACGTGGTCACCCGGTCCTGGCCGGAGGTCCCGCCGACCTACACCGAGGCCCAGCGGGTCCCCCACTGGGAGATCGGAGCCGAACTCGGCCTGCTCGACATGGAGCGGGGGGCCAAGCTGTCAGGTTCGATGTTCCCCCTCTATCGGGGCTTCGGGTCACGGGTGCTCCGGGCGCTGACCGCGTTCGCGCTCGACAGGCACGCCGACGCCTTCGAAGAGGTGCGTCCCCCCACCATGGTCCTCACCGAGACGATGGTGTCGACCGGGCACCTGCCCAAGTTCGAAGAGGACGCCTACCACCTCGAGCGCGACGACCTCTGGGCCATTCCGACAGCCGAGGTCCCGCTCACGTCGATGTGGCGTGGCGAGATCCTGGAGGAGGCCTCGCTACCCCTCCGGCTCACCGCGGCCACCGCCTGTTTCCGCCGGGAGGCCGGCTCGGCCGGCCGGGACACCCGCGGCCTCCTCCGGGTGCATGAGTTCGACAAGGTGGAGCTGTTCGCCTACACCACACCCGACCAGGCCCTCGAACTCCACGCCGACATCGTGGCCCGCGCCGAGGGCCTGCTCCAACAGCTCGGCCTCCAGTACCGGGTGCTCGACCTGTGCACCGGGGACCTGGGCAACTCGGCGGCCCGCACCTTCGATCTCGAGGTCTACTCCCCGGGCGTGGACCAGTGGTTGGAGGTCTCGTCGATCAGCTGGTTCACCGACTACCAGGCCCGGAGGGCCAATATCCGTTACCGGCCCGAGGGCGGTGGCCCGGTGTTGGTCCACACGGTCAACGGCTCGGCCCTGGCCTGGGCCCGGATCTGGGCGGCACTGATGGAGACGGGCCGGCAGGCCGACGGATCGGTGGTCCTGCCCGAGGTCCTCGCCCCCTATCTCCGGGGTGAAGTGGTCATCCCGGCCCCCTCGTAGCCTCGCCGACAGAAACGTAGTCGTCGGCACGCCTCCGCCGTGGTGGCGTGGCTCAGTCGCGGGGGGCGTCGAAGCGGTAGCCGACACCCCGGATGGTGGTGATCAGCTTGGGCGAGGAGGGGTCCTCTTCCACGTGGCTGCGCAGGCGCTTGATGTGCACGTCGAGGGTCTTCGTGTCCCCGAAGTAGTCCGAGCCCCACACCCGGTCGATGAGCACGTCGCGGGTGAGCAGGCGCCCGGTGTTCTCCATGAGCAGCGAGAGCAGTTCGAACTCCTTGCGGCGGAGGTGGACCTCCTCCCCCCGGATGAAGACCAGGTGCCGGTCGGGGTCGATCTGGATGCCCCCCGCCTCGAGTACCGCTGCCCCCGTCCTCCGATCGGTGCTGCGCCGGTCCGAGCCGGCCGCCTCGGCCTGCTCCCGACGGGCCGTCTCGCTGCCGGGCGTCCGACGGAGCACGGCGCGCATGCGGGCCACCAGCTCGCGGAGGCGGTAGGGCTTGGCCACGTAGTCGTCGGCCCCGACCTCGAGACCGACCACGGTGTCGATCTCGGTGCCCTTGGCCGTGACCATGATGATGGGCACCGACGACTGGGCCCGGATGGAACGGCAGACGTCGATCCCCGAGAGCCTCGGGAGCATCAGGTCCAAGAGCACGAGGTCGGGATCCTCCGACGCGAACAGGCGGAGGGCCTCGTTGCCGTCACGGGCCACGGTCACGTCGAAGCCCTCACGGGAGAGGCCGATGACCAGTGCGTCGACGAAGGACTCGTCGTCCTCGGCCAGGAGCACCTTGGTCTGGGCCTGATCGTCCGACGTGTCCGCCTCGGCCTTCGTGGTGTCGTCGGCCTTCTTGGCGCTGTCGGACTTCTTGCCGCCATCGGTCTTTGCGCTCATGAGGAGTACTCCGGGGGACTGGGGAGGATGAGGGTGAAGGTCGAGCCCTGACCCTCGCGGGAGTCCACCTCCACGCGGCCCTGGTGGTTGCTGGCCACGTGGCGCACGATGGACAGCCCCAGCCCGGTGCCACCGGTGTCGCGGCCCCGGCCGTGGTCGACCCGGTAGAAGCGCTCGAAGATCCGGTCGAGGTCGCGGGCGGGAATGCCCACGCCGACATCGGTGACCGACAGGCGGACCTCGCCGTTGGAGCGCAGCCCGAGCACCTGGACGGCGGTGTCCTCGTAGGAGAAGGTCACGGCGTTCTCGAGCAGGCTGTGGATGGCCGAGACGAGCTGGCGACGGTCGCCCAGCACGTGCACGGGGGGACTTGGCTCATTGAGCTCGATGGTAATCCTTCGTTGCTCCGCAGCCGACCTCACCCGCTCGACAGCTTCGGCCATGACCAGGTTGACGAGGATGGGCTCGCGCGGCGGGGCCTCCTCGGACTCGATCCGGCTGAGGTCGAGCAGGTCGTCGATGATCCGGCTGACCCGGAAGGCCTCGGTGTGGATGCGCGAGGCCAGGCGCTGGGCCACCTCGGGGTCGGGCTCGACCGTGAGGGTCTCGGCCAGGAGACCGAGCGCCCCGATGGGCGTTTTCAGCTCGTGGCTCACGTTGGCCACGAAGTCCCGCCGCACCTCCTCCAGCCGCCGCCGGTCGGACACGTCTTCGATGATGGCGATGACACCGAGGGGCCGTCGCCCGTCGTCGATCAGGCGGGTCCGCACGGCGAGGGTCTGGCGTGGAGGACCGTAGAGGTCGAGGGTCCGCTCGGCCGAGCCGTCGGTCCAGGCGTTCTCCAGCAGTTCGGTCACGGCCTGGGCGGCCAGGGCGTCCCCGTGGCGGTTGTTCATGAGCCCGGTGGCCCGGGCGTTCTGGAAGGCGATGTCCCCGTTCTCGTCGCACACGATGACCCCTTGGGGGAGTGTGTCGAGGGCCCGGCGGAGCCGGATGGCGTCCGAACTCGACTCGGTGACCGCCTCGGCCGCCTCGCCGGTGACTTTCTCCAGGTGACCGAGGATGGACTCGATCCCGCCGTCGTCGGGCGGCTCCACCCCCAGCCGGTTGGACAGGGAGACCAGGCGCTGCTGGAGGGCTCGGCGCCCGGACCGGCGCCCGACTCGCAGGGCGATGAAGATGGCCACGACGGCCACCACACCCAGGACGACGTAGCCGATCACGTACTGCTTCACTGCCTAAGCATGGCAGGCCCGCGGCCCGGTGGTGTCGACCCACTCAACCGAAACGGAGAATACATGAAATAACATAAAAAGTATTGAAAGGGGGCCATGGAGTCTCTACGCTGACGGCATGCCCGCCCACCTCCTCCTCACCCTCCATTCGTTCGTAGCCGCCCACCCGGCCGCCACCACGCGCCCGGCGCCCGCCCACCTGCTGGTCGACGTGGTCGGGATGCAGCCCCAGTCGGATCAGCTGCCCGGGGGCAAACTCCTCCAGAACCTGATGGACGGACTGCAGTTCTGGGCGTTGGCCCTGGCCCTGGTCGGCCTGGTCATCGGGGCGGCGGCCTGGGCCCTCGGATCGCACGGTCAGAACTACCAGCAGTCCTTCGTCGGTCGGCGCGCCGTCCTCATCTCGGGGCTGGCCGCGTTACTGATCGGAGCCGGGCCCGGCATCGTCAACTTCTTCTACACCGCCGGCACCGGCGTCCACTGAGGTGAGTGTCCTCTCCGCCATTCCGGGGGCCGCCTGTCCGGCGTCCGCCGCGGCCCTGGCCACCGCCGGGCTCGGTGCCGTGTGCCAGGTGGCCTCGGCTGCCACCAGCGCAGTGGGCTCGGTGGCCTCGAGCGTGGCCGGATTCGGCGTCGACAGTGTGCTGAACGGCCTGGGCGACTGGGTAGCCCAGGGGGCGTCGTGGCTGCTGGCCCAGATCGGGGCGGTGATCGGTGACTCGACCTCGGTCGACCTCGGTGCCTCGTGGTTCAGCGCCCACTACGAGACCATGGCCGCCCTGGCCGGGGTGGTGATCGTGCCGCTCCTCCTGCTCGGCATCATCCAGTCCGTCTACCGGCAGAATCTCTCGGCCCTGATGCGTTCGGTACTGGTGAACGTCCCACTCGCCCTCCTGCTCACCGCCGTCGCCGTCCAGCTGGTGCAGCTCGGACTGTCCGTGACCGACGCCATGAGCAGCGCGGTGGCCAAGGGGGCCGGGCTGGACAGCGGCCACTTCATGTCCTCGGTCCTGGTCGGCCTGTCCGGGACGTCGGCGGCCGCCGGTCAGCCCACTGCTCCGGCCTTCGTGGTCTTCATCGGAGCACTGGCCGTGGTGGTAGGGGCCGTGCTGGTCTGGGTCGAGCTGCTGATCCGCGCCGCGGCGGTCTACGTCGCCGTGCTCTTTCTCCCCCTGGCGCTGGCCAGTCTGGCCTGGCCGGCCATCGCCCACTGGTGTCGCCGCCTGGTCGACACGCTGGTGGCCCTCATCCTGGGCAAGTTCGTGATCGTCTCGGTCCTCAGTCTGGCCGCCGGGGCCCTGGCCGGGGGTACGGGCTCGACACCGAGCGGAGGGAGTGGGGTGACGAGCGGGGGGAGTTTCACCGCCGTACTCGGAGGAGCAGCCCTCCTCATGCTGTCGGCGTTCGCTCCCTGGGCGCTGTTCCGACTGCTCCCCTTCGTCGAGGCCGGGGCGGTCGGGCATCTCGAGGGGCTCAGCCGTCAGTCGCGGAGCACCGCGTCGACACCGGCCCGGTCGCTCGCCCATACGGCCATGCAGAAGTCCTCGATCCGGGCCGTCGACGCCGCAGGCACGGCCATGCTCGGTGGCGCCCTGGGCGGTGCGCTCGGCGCCGGCTCGTCCGGCGGGGGACGAGGCCACGCCAGCAGTGGAGTTGGCGGGTCAGGGGGGGCAGGTTCGGGCGGCGCACCGGTGAGCGACGGACCGGACCTCGGCCCATCGTCGGTCGAGACCACCGGCGTGGGGACCATGGGGCCGCCCGGTGGCGGGATCCCGATGTATCCCATCGACCACGAGGTGACCGCCGTGGCCAACGGAACGCCCATGCCCACCGTGGATCCGACCGGGCCCGAGCGTCAGGCCGGTAACAGCGGACCGGGCACGGGTGCGTCGCCCACCGCGGCGGGGCTCGTCCCCCTTCCCCGGGCCTCGGGAACCTTCCGGCCTGCCCACCTGGGTCGCGACAGCCTGGGCATCAAGCTGATCGACCCGAGTCAGGCTCCACCTGAGGGACACGATGGGTGAGGCCGACGGCGTCGAGCGCGTCCGCTACCACTTCTCGCCCCTGGAGCGCCGGGGGGTGATCGCCGGCTGGCGGGGCGGTCAGATAGCCGTCGTGGCCGGCAGCCTGGTCGTCGGTGTCGTCGCTCTACGCTTCGGGCCTTCGCTGCTCGGGATCCTCCTCGCTGTCGTGGCCCTGGCCGTCGGGGTGGCCTTCGCCTTCTGGCCCATCGACGGGCGGACCGGCGAGCAGTGGCTGCCCCTGGCGTGGCGGTGGGTCCTCGCCCGAGCCTCAACGGGTGGGCGTCGGTACGCACCCGGACCGGGCGATGGCCACCGGGTGTCGGCCGGGCCCGACCACGCGTTCACCGGTCCGACCCGAGCCGGCCCACCGGCACGCTCGCGTGCGGGGAAGTCCGTCTTCTCCGGGCTGTCGGTCGAGTCGGTGGCGTTCGGGCCCGAGGGTTCCACCTTCGAGGTCGGCGTGGTCCTCGACCGACCGTCCCGCACGGCCACGGCGGTGCTCTCGGTGCGCGGCCACAGCTTCGCCCTGCTCGGTCCCGGCGACCAGGACGCCCGGATCGCGTCGTGGGCGCGTGTCCTGGCGGCCATGGCACGGGAGGGCACCGACGTCCACCGGATCCAGTGGGTCGAGTCGTGCCTCCCCGACGACGGCGGTCCCGTTCGCCGACACTGGTCCCGCCACGCCATGCTCAGGGCGGACTCCCCCGCCGCCCGGTCCTATCAGTCGTTGGTCGACGAGTCGTCGCCGGTGGCCCGTCGTCACCGGGTGCTGTTGGCCGTGTCCATCCACACGGCGCACTCGTCGCGGTCGATCCGGGCCGCCGGCCGTGGCCTCGAAGGCATCGGTGCCGTGCTCAATCGGGAGGTGCTCTCGCTCCACCGCGCCCTCGACGGCGCCGACATCTCGGTCGAGGGCGTGCTCGGGCCCTCGGCCGTGGCCGGATCCATCGGCGAGGCCTACGCCCCGGCCGGGCTGTCGCTCGACGATCGCCCGGGGCCCAACGTCCCCCAACCCGGCGGAGTGGGCCCGACATGGCCGTGGCCCATGGCCCTCGAGCCGCACTGGGACGCCCTGCACACCGACGGCACGTGGCACGCCACCTACTGGATCGCCGAGTGGCCGCGGACCGAGGTCACCCCGGACTTCCTCGGGCCCGTGCTCTTCTCGTCGCTGCGCCGGACCGTCTCTCTCGTCATGGAGCCGGTGAGCCCGGCGCGGGCGGCCCGTCAGGTGGCCCAGGCCCGGACGGCCGACATCGCCGACGGGGAGATGAGGCGGCGGGGTGGCTTCCTCGTCACCGCCCGCCACACCCGCGAGAAGGAAGGCGTCGAAGCTCGTGACGCCGAGCTGGCCGACGGTCACGCCCAGTACCGGTTCACCGGGTATGTCACCCTGACCACCGACACCCGGGAGGAGCTCACCTCGGCGCGGGCCGTCCTCGAGCAGGCGGCGGGCCAGTCCCGCATCGAGCTCCGCCTGCTCTACGGCGAACAGGACGCGGCCTTCGTCTGTGGGCTGCCTCTTGGACGAGGGCTCTCGTGATGACGGTGCGCTCGCCGCGCGTCCCGGCCCACGTGGCCACCACCCGCCACCTCTGTGCCGCCTACCCCCTGGTGAGCGAGGCCGGGCTCGGCCATGAAGGGGTGCTCATCGGTCGCGACATCCTCGGCGGCTCCTTCGTCTACGACCCCTTCGTCCTCTACCGCCAGGGACTCGTCACCAATCCCAATGCCGTCGTGTTCGGTCAGATCGGCCGGGGCAAGAGCTCGTTCGTCAAGTCCTACCTCTGGCGTCAGGCGGTGTTCGGGCGCCAGGCCTGGGTGGTCGACCCCAAAGGTGAGTACGGGCCGCTGGCCGAGGCCTGGGGCGTGCAGCCCCTCGCCTTGCGCCCGGGGGGTGCGGTCCGGCTCAACCCTCTCGACACCGACGACGGGCGGGACGGCTCGGGCCACCCGGATACCGCGGACGACACCCGACGACGTCGGGCCGTCCTGACCTCGTCGCTGGCCGTGGCCTGCCTCGGACGGGACCTTCGACCTCGGGAGCGCGCCGCCATCGACGCGGCCCTGGCCGAGGCCACCGACCGTGCACAGCGAGCGGCCATGCCCGCGCCCACCCTCCCCCAGGTGGTGGAGGCCCTCCTCGAGCCGGGACTCGAGGCGTCCCTCGCCCTCCGGACCAGCCGGGCCGACCTGTTGGAGGATGGCCGGGACGTGGCCCTCGAACTGCGCCGGTTGGTGCACGGGGATCTCGGAGGCATGTTCGACGGCCCGACGACGCCGGGGGTCAGCCTCGACGGACCGCTGGTGGTGCTCGACCTGTCGGCCGTCTACCACTCGTCCGCCCTCGGTGTGCTCATGGCGTGCGCGGCGGCATGGCTGCAGAACGCCGTGCGCGACCGTCACCGCAACCGGATCATCGTGGTCGTAGACGAGGCGTGGGCCATCCTCACCAACCTGGGTGTGGCCCGGTGGCTGCAGACGTCGTGGAAGATGTCCCGGGCCAACGGCGTGGCCAACATGGCGGTGCTCCACCGGCTCTCCGACCTCCACTCGGTGGGCACGGCGGGCTCGGAGCAGGTCAGCCTGGCCGAGGGCCTCCTCGCCGACTCGGAGACCCGCGTGGTCTACGCCCAGTCCCCCGGGGAGGTGGCCCGCACCGCCGAGCTCCTCGGGCTCACCGCCACCGAGGCCGACCTGGTCACCCAGCTCCGCCGGGGCACCGCGCTCTGGAAGGTGGGGCGCCGCTCGTTCCTGGTGGAGCACCGCCTGGCCTCGGGCGAGCAGTGGCTGACCGACACCGACCAGGCCATGGCCGAGTACGACGGGGCCGGTGGCGGCGGGTGGACCGAGTCGAGGGGACTGTCATGAGCGTGCCCACCGTGGTGGCGTCGGTCCTCGGGGTGTCCGCCTTCGCCGGGGCCGGTCTGATCGGCTCGGGCCACCTCGGATGGGGCCGAACCGGTGGGGACGGCACCCGTCCCGGCCTATGGGGTCGGCCCCCTCGATGGCGTCGGGAGCCATCGCGTTCCGGTCCTCCCGGATCCGGAGGTGGCCGGATCCGTCGAGCGGCGGCCCACTGGGCCCGGCCGGGCGACCTGGCGGCCCTGGTGCTGCCGCGGGACCGGACCGGGGCGACACCGACCGGCCGCCTGGTGCTCGGCCGGTCGGGCCGGAGCCTGGTGGCGGCCGAGCGGGCCCAGTCGGTCATCGTCTTCGGCCCCACCCAGTCCCACAAGACCTCGGGCTTCGCCGTGCCGGCGTTGCTCGAGTGGTCGGGGCCGATCGTGGCGGCCAGCGTCAAGACCGACCTCATCGACCACACCCTCACCCACCGCCGATCGTGCGGCGAGGTCCAGTGCTTCGACCCGTCAGGATCGACGGGTCTGGACTCGGCCACCTGGTCACCCCTGCCCACGGCCCGGACCTGGCCCTCGGCCCGGCGGGCGGCGGCGGCCCTCACCGAGGTGGCCCGATCGTCGGTCGGGACCATGACCGACGGGGACTTCTGGTACGCCACCGCGTCCAGGATGCTGGCACCGCTCCTCTTTGCCGCCGCGGTCGGTCGTCGTGACATGGGAGACGTCGTGCGCTGGGTGGACACCCACGAAGAGGCCGAGGTGCTCGACCTTCTGGCCGACGCCGGTGTGCCCGAGGCCCTGGACGCGGCCCGCTCGGCCTTCGGCAAAGAGGAACGGCAGCGGAGCTCGATCTACACCACGGTCGAGACCATCCTCGAGCCCTTCGCTCCCACCGCTCAGTCGACGGCCGCGCCGTGGGGGGCGGATCCCGGTCGGTCGGTGGTCGATCCGGCCGGACTGCTGCGTGGCGACAACACCCTCTACCTCTGTGCACCGGCCCACGACCAGAGGCGGTTGACCCCCCTGTTCGTCTCGGTGATCCGCCAGATCATCGAGCACGTCTACGACAGGGTGACGTTGACCCACCGTCCGATCGACCCGCCGCTGCTGGTGGTCCTGGACGAGGCGGCCAACATCGCCCCGCTGGCCGATCTGGACGCGCTGGCGGCCACGGCCGCCGGCCACGGTGTGCAGCTGGTGACGGTCTGGCACGATCTGGCCCAGATCACCGCCCGCTACGGCACGAGGGCTACGACGGTCGTGAACAATCACCGGGCCAAGCTGTTCCTCTCGGGTATCTCGGACCCCACCACCCTCGACTACGCCAGCCATCTCATCGGGGACGAGGAGGTGCTGCTGCCGGCCACGACCCACGGGAGCCCGAGTGGCCCGAGCACCACCCGGTCGCCTACGACCCGGAGGCTCGCCCCGCCCGACGCCCTCCGCCGGATACCGCCGGGTGAGGGCGTCCTCGTCTACGGGGACCTCCCCCCGTCCCGTCTGGCCCTGCGTCCCTGGTTCGCCGACCCGGTTCTGCGGTCCCGCTCGGCGCCCGACCGCTAGGGCCGGGGGGGCGGCCTCGGGCCCTGTGCCGTCCGAGGGACCTACCGGGTCAGGCCACCCAGCTGCCCGTCTCGGCCAGCACGGTCGAGCCGTCGAGGTCGGACAGCTTCATGCCCACGAACTCCTCCACCAGCGGCCCGGTCTGCACCCGCAGCGCCGGGTGCTCCGACCCGAGCACGTGGAGGATGACGGCGGCCACCTCGTCGGCCGTCTGGGCCGTGTCCCCTCCGAACTGGGCCACCACCCGGTTCAGGTAGGCCTGCATGGCCGGGAGGTAGGGACCGGCGGCGGCGAACATGGCCGAGATGTCGACGCCCACGTTGTTGACGAACTCCGTGGTCACCGGGCCCGGCTCGACGATCGACACGCGCACGCCGACGGTGGCGGCCACCGGGGCCAGGCTCTCGAGGAATCCCTCGACGGCGAACTTCGCCCCGCAGTAGGCCTCGTTGAACGGCTGGCCGACGGCACCGCCCACGCTCGACACCGAGATGACCCGGCCGCCCGACTCGCGCAGGTGGGGCATGGCCGCCTTGGTCATGGCCACCACGCTGAAGTAGTTGGTCTCCATGACCCTGCGCATGTCGTCCATGGACACGTGCTCGATGGTGCCCACATAGCCGGCACCGGCGTTGTTGACGAGGACGTCGAGTCCCCCGTGGTCGGCCACCACCCCGTCGATGCAGGCTCGGATGGAGTCGCCGTCGGTGACGTCCAGGGTCCGCACATCGAGCTCCACGCCGGCCGCCGCGGCGGCGGTGGCGAGGGCGCCACCACTGTCCGGGTTGCGCAGCGTGGCCACGGTCCGGTAGCCCGCGGCGGCCGCGCCCACCGCGGTGGACAGGCCGATACCCGAGGAGGTGCCGGTGATGAGGAGGACGGGATCGGGCATGAGAGGGCCTTTCGACGCGTGGGCGCCCCACAGTAGGGAGCCCGACGGGCCGACGCACTCCGGTCGGCATCACGGCATGCGAATCGCCGAGCCGGCCCGTTGGTCGTACCATCGGGAGCGGTGACCCCTTCCACCTCGTCGGCAACCGATCCGGTTTTTGATCCCTTCGACCCCCAGTGGGCGAGCGATCCCTTCCCCCTCTATGCCGACCTCCGGGAGCGGGCCCCGATCCACCGGAACGACCTGGGGTTCTGGGTCGTCGCCCGCCACCAGGACTGCCTGGCCATGTTGCGGGACAGACGGGTGAGCTCGGATAGCCTCAACGTCGCCACCGAGCGGATGCCCGAGGGATTCCGGACGCCGATCGCCGAGGACGACCCGGTGGCCCTGGCCATGATCGAGATGCGCCCGTTCCTCTTCCGGGACCCGCCCGACCACACCCGACTGCGGGGTCTGGTGTCCAAGGCCTTCACCCCGAAGGTCGTCGAGTCGTTGCGGGAGCGGACCCAGCTCCTGGTCGACGAGCTGCTCGACGACGCCCTCGAGGCCAACCAGGTCGACCTCCTCGAGGAGTTCGCCTATCCCTTGCCGGTGCGGGTGATCTGTGACCTGCTCGGGGTCCCCGTCGAGGACCACGACCGGTTCAAGGAGTGGTCCAACGCGCTGGCCCGCGGGCTCGATCCGGACTTCTTGTTGGCCAAGGAGGTCATCGACGCCCGTGGGGAGGCCGTGCTCCAGTTCTCGCAGTACTTCTTCGAACTGCTGGCCGACCGGAAGCAGCACCCGGGCGAGGACCTGCTCAGCCGGCTGGTGGCCGCCGAGGACGGGGGCACCACGTTGAGCGAGGCCGAGATGCTGTCCACCTGCATCCTGCTGCTGGTGGCCGGGCACGAGACGACGGTCAACCTCATCTCGGGTGGGACGCTCGCCCTCCTCTCCCATCCCGACCAGCTGGACCGGTTCCGCACCGATCCCGGGGTCAGCCGCAGCGCCGTCGAAGAGATGCTCCGATACGTCTCGCCGGTGCAGCTGACCGGCCGGGCCCTCACCGAGGACTGTGAGTTCGGTGGGGTGGAGTTCGCCGCCGGCGATTTCGCCATGCTCTTGTTGGCCTCGGGTAACCGTGACCCCGACCAGTTCGAGGATCCCGAGCGGTTCGACGTCACCCGCACGCCCAACAATCACCTGGGCTTCGGCTTCGGCATCCACCACTGCCTGGGCGCCCCGCTGGCCCGCATGGAGACCCAGGTGGCCCTGACCTCACTGGTCAAGCGGGCCCCGGATCTCGCCCTCACCATCGACCAGGTCGCCTACAAGTCGAACGTCGTCCTCCGGGGCATGGAGTCCCTACCCGTTTCGATGCGGGGCTGACCGCTCGGTGATGACCACGGGTTGTCTGCCTCAGTCGGTCGCCCGAGCCATCTGGTCCTCGTTCCTCACCACCAGCACGTTCTCCCCGCGACGCGCCTCGATCGGTAGCTCGGAGACCGCTTCGTAAAAGGCCCTGCTGCACCCGGGTCGGAACCGGTCGTGCAACTCCACACAGATCGCATCGGCGGTGCCGATCCATGCCGACGAGTTGGAGAACACCTCCACCTCGCTCCCTTCGATGTCGACTTTCAACAGGCCAATGCGGTCGATCGAATACTCCCGAATGACGTCTTCCACGGTGAGGGCACCGACCTTGCCTTGCGTGTGACCGGTCCCCATGTGGCTGCCGTCGCCCTCCGACTGGCGAACCTGATAACCCGATGTACTGGTGCTGGGCCCGGCGTCGGAGACGACCAGCGACCCGGATTCGCACCACAGCGCTGCCCGTCGGATGTGCACATTCGGCAAGTCGGCCGTGTTCCGTTTGAGGAGATCGAAGTTCGTCGGGCTCGGCTCGATGGCGATGATCTTCGCATCGGGGTAGCGACGTGCGAACCAGGCGGCCGAGAGTCCGGTGTACGCGCCCGCGTCGACCACGACTCCGGGTGGATCCACGAAGTGCCATTCGTACTCTTCGTCGAAGAAGATGCTCTTGAACACCTCGATGTCGTCCGTGCCCAGTCGGAGCAGCAGCCCCCGACGCGATCCGGGATCAGGGGCTTTCATCGGGCGATTCCTGAAGCGTGTGGGGGCCAGATGGGCGAACACGAGAAACGCCACCCCGCGCCACGGCCCGAAGCACTGCCGATAGACGCGGACAGACCTCACCTTTGTGGAAACCACCGCCGTGATGCTCGCCATTGACCGAGAACCCTATGAGACCGACCCCGTAGAGTCGCGAATGGTTGCGTCAGGGACCAGCAGCGGCCCAGGCATCATCCCGACGCCCCGACCTCCTCGATCCGGTGATGCCGGACCGCGCTCGCCCCGATCCCGCCGGTCCCGATGGTGGCCGGCATCCACGTCGGGGGCGTCCACCACCATGCCCGCCGGGTCGTGCCGCTTCCCGATGGAGCTGACCGCCCGTCCGCCGAGCGGCCCGTTTCAGGACGTGGCGGCCCGATCGAACACGGGCTGCAAGTCGTCGAGGCCCTTGACCACGTCCTCCTCACTGAAGGGGAGGAGGAGGGCGGCCACGGCGTCGACCCCGGCCTCGGCGTAACGACCGGCGATGTCGGCGTCGAGCGGTTGGAAGTAGGGGCACACGGTGATGGTCACATCCGACCGGGACCGTCCCTCGGCCGCCAGCAGTCCGTCCAGGGTGGCCAGCGGCTCGGCCAGGGCCTCGGGGGGCCGGTTGAAGGTGTGCCACCCCTGGCCCGCCCGGGCCACCCGGGCGAGGGCGGCGTCCGACTCGCCCCCGATGTGCAGCGGCGGGTGGGGGCCCTGGATGGGCTTGGGGAACATCTGACACGGATTGAGCGAGTAGAACTCCCCCTCGTAGGCGGAGGTCTCGTCGCACCACAGGGTGCGCAGCACCTCGATGTACTCGTCGGTCCGCTTCCCCCGCTGCGGCCACGGGACGTTGACCGCGTTGAACTCCTCTTCGAGCCAACCCACGCCGATGCCGAAGTCGACCCGGCCGTTGGAGAGCCAGTCCAGGGTGGACACCTCTTTGGCCGTGTAGACCGGATTGCGCTGGGGGAGGAGCACCATGGCCGTCCCCAGTCGCACCGTGGCGGTGGCGGCGGCGAGGAACGACAGCGTGGTCAGGGGCTCGAGCAGCCCGGTGCCGGACGGAGCCGGGATACGGCCGTCGTCGGCGTAGGGGTAGGACGAGGCGTACTCCTCGAACAGGACCACGTGCTCGCCCACCCAGATGGTGCCCACCCCGCGGGCCTCGGCCTCACGGCCGATCACGGCCAGGAGCTCGGGGGTGGCCATGGGGCTGGCCGTCGGGACCCACAGGTCGATGCGCATCAGCTACTCCTTCTTCTTCGTGAGTCGTGCTTCGTGTCGTGGTCGTCATGTCGCTGCGTCGTCCCGGCCGCGCGGCATCAACCGGGTGGTCGCCACCGATCGTCGTTCCGGTCACCGGGGCGAGTCGGGGGCCACCAGGGGCCAGGGGCGCTCGCGCTCGGCCCGGTGGGCCAGGTCCAACAGCAGCTGCTCCTCGTGGTGGCGACCGATGATCTGGAGGCCGACGGGCAGACCGTCGACCACGCCGGCCGGGATCGACACGGCCGGATTGCCGGTGAGGTTGGCCGGGATGGTGAGGGCCCCGTTGTTGCCGAGGGCCCGGTCGAAGCCGTACTCCTTGATGAGGTCGACCTCGCCGACGGTGGTGGGCATGGGGCCGGCGGCGTCGAAGGCGGTGTCGGGGTTGGTGGCGCAGAAGACGAAATCGGTCTGCTCGAACAGGTGGGCCATCCGCTCGTTGGCGTCGATCCGGAACATCTCGGTCCGGCCCGCCGTCTGCACATCGAGGTTGTGGGTGGCGAGGTTGAGGCCCAGCTGGATCTCCGGGGTGAGGTCGTCGTTACAGGCGGGATAGCGGTCACCGAGCTCGCCGGCCAGTCCGATCACGTTCGACATGACCCATTCCAGGCCACCCTGGGGGATGTCCACCACGACGTCGACCTGTCGCAGTCCCGCCGAGGCGATGAGGGTCTCGGCCAGCTCGACCACCAGGGCTGCCCCCCTCGGCTCGACGATGGCTGTGCCGAGATCGACACTGATCACCGCACGCTTGCCTGACAGGTCGAAGGTGCCGAGGCCGGCCTCCCAACCCTCGACGCGTGGGAGGCTCAGGGTGTCGGTGGCGTGCCAGCCGTTGCACACGTCGAACCAGCGGGCGGTGTCGCGGACCGAGCGGGACACGCATCCGACCACCACGGTGAGGGGCGGCTGCAGCACGTCGGGGCCGCGGGGGATGCGCCCGTAGGTGGCCTTCAGGCCGAACAGCCCGGTGAACCCGGCCGGGATGCGGATCGAGCCGCCACCGTCGCCGCCGCTGGCGATGGGGAGCAGGCCCCCCGACACGGCTGCCGCCGACCCTCCCGACGACCCCCCGGGGGTGCGCTCGGGGTTCCAAGGATTGCGGGTGGTGCCGTGGAGCTTGGTGTTGGTGCAGTTGATCCCCCCGAACTCCGAGGCCGTGGTCTGGCCGGCGAGGACCGCACCGGCGGCCCGGAGGCGGCTGACCTGGGTGGAGGTGTGGGCGGCCAGGCGGTCCCGGTAGACGAGGGAGGCCTCGGTGTAGGGCCATCCCTCGACCTGCTCGAGCTCTTTGACCCCGAGGGGGACCCCACCGAAGGGGAGGGAGACGTCGGCCCCGTCCGCCTCGGCTCGGGCCGCCTCGGGGTCGAGATGGCTGAAGGCGTTGAGCCCCGAACCTTCGATGGCGCCCAGTGAGGCGTCGAGGGCTTCGGTGGGGGAGAGCGTCCCCTTCCGGAAGGCGTCGACGAGTGAGCAGGCATCTCCGAGCCAGGGCTGATCGGTCACGGGGGTCGACGCTACCGGCCCGGGCCGGTGCGGGGAAGCGGGCCGATCCGCACGGCAACGGCATGCCTTGGCCGCTGGCGGTGTCTAGCGTAGGGGGATGAGCCCCGACCAGTCCCCCGAGGACGAAGACAACAGCGCCATCGGAAACTCCCAGCCCGATGCGGCCAAGGCCGAGCCCCGCCATCCATTCACCCTGGCCGTCGACATCGGGGGCACCGGCCTCAAGGCCTCGGTCCTCGACGCCACCGGGGCCATGGTGGCCGACCGGGTCCGGGTCCCGACCACCTACCCGCTGCCGCCCGAGAAGCTGACGTCCATGCTGACCCGGCTGGTCGCCCCCCTGCCCAAAGCCGAGCGGGCGTCGGTCGGCTTCCCTGGAATGGTGCGCGACGGACACGTGCTTTCGGCCCCGCACTTCTCCACCAAGCACGGGCCCGGCAGTGCCGTCGATGCCGACCTGTTCAAGCAGTGGTCCGAGTACGACCTGGCCACCGAGCTCACCTCGTCGTTCGGCATCCCGACCAAAGTGGCCAACGACGCCGACATCCAGGGAGCGGCGGTCGTGAAGGGCAAGGGCCTCGAGCTCGCCATCACCCTCGGCACCGGTTTCGGCAGCGGCCTCTTCTACCAGGGCCAGCTCATGCCCCACCTCGAGATCGCCCACCAGCCCTTCCGCAAGGGTGAGACCTACAACGACCAGCTGGGTGAGGCCACCCGCAAGGAGATCGGCGAGGAGCGGTGGAACAAGCGGGTCCACAAGGCCATCGTCAACCTGCGGGCCCTCATGTTCTTCGACCACCTCTACATCGGTGGCGGGAACTCGCGTCGGGTGGCCCGCCACAACCTGGACGACGACGTGACCATCGTGGACAACACGGCGGGAATCCTCGGGGGCATCAAGCTGTGGGAGTCCGAGCACCTGGCTGTGAACGAGGGAGACGGCTGACTCAGCCCTGCCAGGACCGCCATCGTCGCTCGACCACCTTCAGCTCCCGGTTCCATCCCTGGCGGGCCGTGCGGGCCGCATCGCGCTGCACGGTCACCATGGCCCGGGCCGGCTCCCGGAGCTCGCGATGCTGGCGGGCTACGTCCTCGAACCACTCGATGGACGCGCAGGCGTCATGGAGGTCGCCGAGCTGACCCTGGAGGGCCTCGGCGGCGCGGGCCGTCTTCTTGGCCGGCCCTCCGGCGATGAGCGCCACGGTCTCTGCGCCGTAGCGGAGGTTCTTCAGCCGGATCCGCAGCTTGTGCAGGTTGGGGTCGATGGCGTCCTTGCGGGCGACCCTCGCCGCCCCCCGGAGATCGTGCCAGGCCCGGTGCAGCATCACCGGGAGGACCTCGTCGGCCGGCTTGGCCGCCTTGCCCTTGAAGTCGGGCCCGTCCCAGAGCACCATCATCTGCTCGTTGAGCTGGAACCGTCGGGCCCCGCCGCGCTCGGCGGCCACGTCGGCCAGGGCGGCGGCCATCCGCACGCCGATGACCGAGTCGAACAGGTCGACCGACTCGGGTCCGATGACACTGGGTCCCTTGACGGTGACGATGTCGCGCAGGATGTGGAGGTCGCGGACCTGGCCGAGCCGGCCGCCGTACCAGGCCAGTTCGGCCCGTAGGGATGTACCCCACGCGGGGTCGACGACGAGGCGGAAGGTGCGGAGGTTGGACCGGATCCTCCGGAGGGCCACGCGGCTTTGGTGGATGCGTTCCTCTTCGCTGGTCCGCCGGTGGGCGCCCCGCCCCGTCGTGGTCGCCGACCGGGCCCACAGCGGTCGCTCGGACTGCCCGATGCGATCCGGATCGAACAGGGAACAGGAAGTGGAGCCGTCGACGAGCTCCTCGTCCATGTCGTTGAGGAGGAAGGTGCGCGCCGCCTCGGCCAGCACCCGGTGGAGGACCAGGCCGGCGGACGGGTCGCCCATCACGTCATCGGCCACTACGCCGATCCGGTCGATGGGCACCGAGGCGTCGGACTTCCGACCCTTCTTCGACTTCTGACCGGTCGCCATGGCGACACCTCCTGCGCCCAGAGTAGGAGGTCGGCATGGTCCTGTCATCGCATCGGAGGCAACGGGTGGTCGTGTGGTCGCTCCCGAGATCGGTGCGGGGTACCGCCGTCTACTGTGGGGCGATGTTCGCCGTGACCATCATCGAGGGTGCCCTCGTATGGCAGGAGCACCCCGACCCGGTCCCCGGTCCGGGCGATCTCTTGGTGTCGGTGGCTGCCGCGGGCATCAACGCCGCCGACCTCATGCAACGGCGTGGCCTCTATCCCGCCCCTCCCGGAGCACCGCCCGACATCCCCGGACTCGAGTTCGCCGGTGAGGTCGTGGCCGTGGGAGCGAACGCATCGCGACACCAGGTGGGTGACCGAGTGATGGCCATCACCGGCGGCGGCGGCCAGGGGCAGTTGGTGGTGGTGCCCGACGCCATCGCCCTGCCGGTGCCCGACAACGTCGGCTGGGATCAGGCCGGTGGATTCCCCGAGGCCTTCTCCACCGCCTATGACGCCCTCGTCACCCAGGGCCGTCTCGGTGTCGGCGACAGGGTGCTCATCTCCGGGGCGGCCGGAGGAGTGGGGACCGCCGCGGTGCAGTTGGCCCGGCGGGCCGGGGCACACGTGGTGGCCTCGGTCCGCTCCGAGGAGCGCCGGGCCGACGTGGTCCGCCTGGGCGCCGACGAGGTGATCGACCCCGACGAGGTGGCCGAGCACGGACCCTATGACGTCTCCCTCGAACTGGTGGGTGGGGCCAACGTGGCCGCGGTGGTCCCCCTCATGTCCGTCGGGGGACGGATGGTGGTCATCGGCGTGGGGGCAGGGGCCAAGGTCGAGCTCAACTTGTTGTCGCTCATGGCCAGTCGCTCGACGATCGGCGGCTCCATGCTGCGCGCCCGCACCGTGGAAGAGAAGGCCGCGGTGGCCCACGCCGTGGCCGAGCACGCCGTACCGCTGCTGGCCGAGGGGCGGGTGACGGTGCCGGTGGCCGATCGCATCCCCATGTCGCGGGCCGGTGAGGCCTACGAGCGGTTCGCCGCCGGCGGGAAGTTCGGGAAGATCATCCTCGTCAACGAGTGACCCGATCGGCGTCCCGGCCGGGAGCGGTGCCTACTTCGAGACGATGACCGACGACCCGTGGCCGAACAGGCCCTGGTTGGCCGTGATGCCCACCCGGGCGCCCTCGACCTGGCGGGCGCCGGCCCGGCCCCGCAGCTGCCACACCAGCTCGCACACCTGGGCGATGGCCTGGGCGGGGATGGCTTCCCCGAAACAGGACAGGCCCCCACTGGGGTTGACCGGCACCCGGCCCCCGATGGTGGTGTCGCCGTCGCGCAACAACCGCTCGGCCTCGCCCTCCTTGCACAGCATGATGTCCTCGTACCAGTCGAGCTCGAGGGCCGACGAGAGGTCGTAGACCTCGGCCAGGCTGATGTCCTCGGGACCGATGCCGGCCTCCTCGTAGGCGGCGATGGCCACCGACTGCTTGAAGCCGGGCCCGATGGCGTCCGTCGTGGCTGCGGAGTCCGTCGTGATGCCGGGCATGTCGAGCACTGTCTGGGGGAAGGTCGGCGTGACCGTCGACACCGCGTCGATGGTGACCAGGTCGTCGGTGCCGGCGTGGCGCTTGGCGAACTCCATGCTGCACAGCACGAGGGCTGCGCCCCCGTCCGAGGTTGCGCAGATCTCGAGCAGGCGCAACGGGTCGGCCACCATCGGGGAGGCCAGTACCTCCTCGGGGGTGACCGCCTTGCGGTAGCGGGCGTTGGGGTTCTCCAGGCCGGCCTGGGCGTTCTTGACCTTGATGGCGGCGAAGTCGGCCTCGGTGGCCCCGAACAGCTCCATCCGTCGCCGGGCGTAGAGGGCGAAGTACGTCGGGTTGGTGGCCCCGATCAGATGGAAGCGCAGCCAGTCGGGATCGTCCTTGCGCTCCCCGCCCACCGGCTTGAAGAAGCCCTTCGGGGTCGTGTCGGCGCCGACCACGAGGGCCACGTCGCACAGCCCGGCCAGGATCTGGGCGCGGGCGTTGTTGATGGCCTGGGCCCCCGAGGCGCAGGCGGCATAGGCCGAGGACACCCGGGCGCCGGTCCAGCCCAGCGCCTGGGCGAAGGTGGCCCCGGCGATGAACCCGGGGTAGCCGTTGCGGATGGTGTCGGCCCCGGCGACGTACTGGATATCGGTCCACGGCAGCCCGGCCTCGGCCAGGGCGTCCCCGGCCGCAGCCAGTCCGTACTCGACGAAGTTACGGCCCCACTTCCCCCACGGGTGCATGCCCGCACCCAGCACCGCGATGCGCTTGTCGTCAGGCATCGGCCCGCACCTCGCTGTCGGTCACCGCTCGGTCGGTCACCATGCCGGCGGCAGCGCCGGCCGGTCGCCACTTCCACACCACGTACTCGTGCTCGTCGTCCTCGTAGAGCGTGTCGAGGACCAGCTCCACCGTGTCCCCCACGTGCAGGTCATCCACGTCGATGCCGGGCACCACCTGGCCCATGACCACCATCTGCTCGGCGGCCAGCTCCACGGCGGCGATGGCGAAGGGTACGTAGGGGTCGGCGGCCACGTAGGGCTCGGGGGGTTGGTAGCCGGCGTTGGTGTACGACCACACGGTGCCCGAACGGCTCAGCTCGGTCTCGACGAACTCACGGCCCTGGCACTCGGGGTTCCGGCAGAAGTACGTCTCTTTGGGGAACGCGTAGTTCCCACACGAGGTGCACTTGGAACCCAGCAGGGCGGGGGAGTCGTCGTCGAGGGTGAACCACCCTTCGACGGCGGGCAGGCGGGTTTTTACCGGTGACATGGGCGGATTCTAATGGGGATCGACCACCTTGTTCTTAGGGGGAGCGAGGCTCGTCACCGCTTGGTCCCGTCCGCTGTCAAGACGGCTGTCCGCCGAGGCCGCCCCGTGCCCGGGACTCGGCGATGCGCTCGTCGTCCCAGCCGAGCAGGTCGCGGAGCACCTCGTCGGTGTGCTGTCCGACGGTCGGGGCATGGAACGGGGAGGGCAGCTCTTCGCCCACGAACTTGAGCGGGGTGGGCAGCTGCTCGGCCCCCAGCTGCTCGGTCGGGTACCACGAGAAGCGGTCGTTGAACTGAGGATCATCGGCGATGGTCTTGGGTGAGTTGACCGGGGCCACCGGGAAGTTGGCCGTGTTGCCGGACTCCAGCCACTCCTCGGCGGTGCGACTGCGGAAGATGTCCCGCAGTTCGGCCCGCATCTCGAGGTTGTTGCGGGCGTGGTCGGCGAACTTGGAACCCGGCCACTTCTCGAACATGTCCATCCGGCCGACGAACTCGCAGAAGTTCTTCCAGAACGCCTGCTCGGAGGCCATGAAGAGGATGTAGCGCCCGTCCTTGGCCTCGTAGACCTGGTAGCGCACGCCCTCGACCATGCCGGCCGTCCCCGGCTCCCGGCGCTCGTAGTCGTCGGCCTTGTTGCCGGTGACCTCGGACTCGGGCCGCTCGTAGGCCTTCCAGGTCTCCGATCGGTACCAGTCCATGGCCGCCGCCGCGTCGGACTGGGCGATCTCGAGAAAGGAGCCCTCTCCGGTCGTCTTGGCCCGGAGTACGGCAGCCAGGATCCCGAGGGCCCCGAACAGCGGTCCGGCGTGGATGCCCATGGAGGCGTGCTCGGGGAGGTAGGCGAAGCCGTCCTCGTTGACCTGGGGGGTGACGATGCCGGCCCAGGTGTCGAAGGCCACGCCGTGGGCCGGGAGGTTCTGGTAGGGCCCGGTCATGCCGTAGCCGGAGATGGTGCAGAAGACGAGTTTGGGGTTGATCACGCGTAGGTCGTCGTAGCCCACCCCCCGACGGGCCAGGCCGCCGGGGCGCATGGCCTCGACCACCACGTCGGCGGTCTTCGCCAACTCCTTGAAGGTGGCCACGTCCTCATCGGTGCGCAGGTCCATGACGATGGACCGCTTGCCCCGGTTGATGTGGAGGTGCATGAGGGAGACGCCCTCCACGATGGGCCAGGTCATCTCGCGGATGTAGTCGCCGGCGGGTGGCTCCACCTTGATCACCTCGGCTCCGAGGTCGACCAGCGGCATGGTGATGGCGGCCGGCCCGAGGGCGGAGCACTCGAGGATCCGGATCCCGTCGAGGGGGGCACTGCGGGGGGCGTCACTCATGGGAGAGGAGTGTAACTGACGGACCGTCAGATCGACCGGGCCGCGCTCAGCGCAGCGACGTGGCGTCGAAGGCCCGGGTGGGGTCGTCGAGGGGCAGGATCATGCGCGCCCCCACGTTCCGGTGCTCCCCGGCCAGCTAGGCGGACCACGGTCCCGTAGGCGGTGAAGGCCACGGCGTGGTGGGCGAAGCCCATGGGCCCCTCGGTCACCTTGACCTCGACCACCCCGGTGCCCTCCATTCCGAGAGCGGAGGTCTGCATGCGTTCCATGGCCGCCTCACGGGCGGCGTACATGGCTTCGGTGTAGTTGGTCAGCTCCACGTTCTGGCCCTTTTGCTTCATGGCCGTTCCCATCGAGCGGCGAGGTGCGTAGACGAAGCTGGCCCCGGCGGCCAGGCCGAGAGGCGTCCACCCGGCGTTGTGGAGCAGGGCGAAGTCCCGACCCGAGAGGTCCGAGACGAAGACGGGGTCGGCCGAGAGGCCCTTCCAGTCGACCGGGCGCACCGCCGTGCCCACCAGGGCCACGTCGACGTGGTGGCGGTGGATGCCGACTTCTACATGGACACCCACCACGCCCTGGCCGCCGGCCTTGGAGCACTGGTCGTGGATGCGGTCGGTGGCGTTGGCGAACGACCGGGAGTAGGCGGCCGATGCCCAGGTGATCTCGCCCTGGCCCCAGTTCCACACCCCGTAGGGGATGGAGTGGATGGAGATCCCGCTGACCAGCTCGACCGGCTCCCAGCCGATGGAGTGGAGGACAAGCTCCTCGTCGATGGAGAGGTCCGACATCATGCGGGCCGCCTTGGCCGGTGGCTGCTGGCCCAGCGCCTCGGTGGCTCGGAGCATCTCGGCCTTCAGGTCAACTACACGCGGCGCCGGCAGGCCGTTGTTAGCCGGGACGATGGACGTCACAGCAGCCGCACCGTGGGCACGGGAGGGGGCATGGGGTCGAACTCCCGGAACCGGCGCACCCGGTTGCCGCGCAGGATGCACTGGAGCTCGGCGTCTCCCTCACCCATCTCCCGCTCGGTGGTGACCATCTCGGCGCCGTGGAGGGAGTCGTGCTCCAACTGGTCCCGCACCCGCATGCGGGCCAGGCGTCGGACGACCGAGTGGGCCTTGACCGTCTGGTCGATCTCGGAGCCGGGCTGAGCCACCGAGTACATGGAGTTGGCGCCCTCGCTCAGGTTGGCCGTCACGCAGTTGGCCCACACCCTGACCGAGGCCACCGAGGCGGCGATGGAAACAGGGGCGTAGCCCGCCTCGACCAGCTTGGCCAGGCGCTGGCCGGCCAGGTACGTGGTCCACGGCCGACCGTCGAAGGGCGGGGCGCCGTCGGCGACTTTCACCGCCGTCCCCTGGACCTTGAACTCCAACACGCCCATGTCGGCCAGAGGGTAGCTGGTGTCGACCACACCGACGATGCCGTGGGCCCCGGCTTCGGTCGCCTCTTCGACCATGCGCGAGTACGCCGAGGTGAAGCCCTCGGTCCAGGCGCTCTCGACCCAGGGTCTGCTCGTAGTTCTGGCCCCACGACCGGTGCTCGGCCGAGACCATCCCGTGGGGGCACTGCCAGTTCTCCGTGTAGCCACCACCGGCGCCGCCGTACATGGGTCCGTACCCGCCAAGACCCATGCCCATGCCCATACCGGTCCGGTAGAACTGCCACTGCATCACACAGAAGCCCTGCACGAAGCCGACCGGCTCGAGCCCCATCTGCAGACAGGCGGCGAAGTCGGGGACCGTGAGCCCGGAGGTGAACGCACCCTCGGCAAAGCGGCGTACCGCCGCCTCGGGAAGGTCGGCGGGGACTTGGCTCACGAGTGGCTCCGACCCATCAGTTGTCGAGGGAGATGATGGTGGTGGGGGTGGGGAGGGTCACGTCGTCGGACGTCTTGACCACGGCGGTCCCGAGGGAGAGGAACTCGATGGTGTGGCTGCCCCACTGGTGGGACTTCTCCTCCAGCCGCACCCCGACGATGCCCGAGGCGCCCAACTCGTTGGCCTCGTCCTGCATGCGGGTCATGGCCAGCTCGCGCGCCTCGTACAGGGCCTGGGTGAAGTTGGGCAGCTCCACGTTCTGGCCCGCCGAGCCGAGGGTGGCTCCGAGGCCCCGATGGGCGATGTGGTAGACGCAGGTGCCCATGACCAGGCCCTGGGGGATGTGTCCGGTCTGCATCAAGGTCCAGAAGTCCTGGCCGGAAAGGTCCGAGGTGAACGGCTTGCCCAACTTGTTGCGGTGGGACACCCCGTTCTCGGCCTTCACAGCGGTGCCCACGGCGATGAACTCGGCGGCGTCTTTGCCCCACTCGTAGTAGTTGACGTCGAGCCGGACCCCGACGACGCCGTCGGCCCCGAGCTCGGCCGCCTCCTCTTCCATGCGGGTCATGGCCAGTTCCCGGGCGTTGTACATGGCCTCGGTGAGTTTGGTCAGCTCCTGGGACTGGCCCCACTTCCGGGTCTGGATCCCGGTGTGGTAGATCGACGAGCCCATCACGAAGCCAAGGGGGTGGAAGCCGACCTCTTTGATGAGCAGGAACTCGTTGACCGAGAGGTCGGAGGTGAACAGTCCGTCCTCGAGTTCCTGCAGGCGTCGGCTGGCTCCTTCGGGGAGGTCCTGGGGTACTTCGCCGGCCGACCCCGTCTCGTTCACATCGCTCATGAGTTTCCTCCGATGACCATGTTCTCGAGGGCCAGGCGCACGGCCTGGCTAGTGGCGGCTTCAGCCTTCAGCACGGTCAGCAGGCGGTTGAGCCAGGTGTCGATGTCGACTTTCTCACTGCGAATGCGGATTCCCCCCGAGGTCCGGCCGATGGTGCACTTGAGCGTGCCCCCGTCCACTTCGGCGTCGAACTGGTCGTCGTCCAGGGCGATCTTGATGGACTTGATCTCCTCGGACTTGCGGAATCGGCCGGCCCGCTCGACCTTCAGACGAGGGCCGAGGGCATCGGACAGCTGATCGACGAGGACTTTGACGAGGATGTGCACATCGGAGCCGTCGGCCCGGAGTGAGGCGGCGGCCAGTTCGAGATCGAAGGAATCGTCCATGGCGCTCACCCTTGTGACCCTAATCCCCCGACCCCCGGCGAGCGTCGGCGGGGCAGGCTGTTATGGCTGGTCGTCGGGATGGTGAAGGTGCGATGACACGCGGGAAGATGACCGGGAGCTGAACGAAGTGGGAGGCGGTTGTCCCGGGGGACTCGTCGTTATTCTTCGCCGGGAATGTCGATGTGCACGCCGCCTTCGATGATCGTCCCGAACTCGGCGCCCGACCGCTGCACCACCTCGGGCATGGCCTCGCTCTCGGCGGAGAGTGCCACCAGCAACTGGTGCCCGCTGGACACGGCTCGCAGCTTGGTGGCCTCGGGAATTCCCAGGGCGGAACACCGCGCACAGAAGTCGATCAGCTCGCCGAGCGAGATGCCTGCACCGCTCTCAACTGATCTGGCAACGGGCCCCACCTTCCGATCCTCGCGCACCCGACCGAGCAACCGTCAATGGGCTCCACGGGGAGTGTCCGGGGGTTCACCCAGAGCACCGGCCCTAGGTGACGGCCTGTGTCGGCACCGCCTGTGCCCCTCCAGTCCCGGCCGGAGAATCGGCGGGCTGAGGCATGGCCGTCAAGGTCGGATAGAGTTAATAGCCGCCCAGGCACGGATCGACGGAGCACTGCCAGCCGCAGTGTCCTCCGGGGTCCTGTGCCCGTGGGTGGAAGCCAGCGCTCGTAGCTCAACGGATTAGAGCATCTGACTACGGATCAGAAGGTTGGGGGTTCGAATCCCTCCGAGCGCACTCGAAGATCTCGACGTAGTCCCTGGTCAGGGGCCCGAATCGGGCCGGCGGCCAAAGTAGGGATCCACCGGTGACCCTACTTCTGACGCTATTTCTAGGACCGCCTTACTCCTTAGCCTGCATAGAAGATCGACGGGTTGAGAATCTGGCTCTCCCAGAGCAGATCCCGGTCGGCTTGCGTGAGGCGGGCCCGGTCGGCGGCGTCACTCCACTCGGCCCGGATCACCGCCACGACCCGGTCGACGATCTCCTGGGCCTCGACTTGGTCAAGGAGATAGAAGAGAGCGGCGTTCACAAGTAGCGCCAGCCGGGACCGCCGCTCGCCGTCGGGACCGTAGGCCATGGCCTGGCTCGCCTCACCCGTCGAACGTTGTTGGGGGCACACGTCATAGGCAGGGGTGAGCGTCAACCGCTCCTCTCGGCCATCCCAGAAGGCAGCGTGGTTTCGGGCGTGGTCATCGGTGTTGCCGACGCAGATGTTGAAGGCGATCCGGGAGAAGAGTTCCCGCAGCGTGGACGCCGCATCGGTGAACCGCAGGCGGATCGCCTGAGTCAGCCCTGTATACGTCGCATACCTGGCCCAACGTTCGTCGAGTTGCAAGATGGTCAGCGCGCTCACGGTCAGCCTGCGTTCACCCTCACTCGCGCTCCGATCGAATCGATCGACGAGTAGGACGTCGGAATCCAGGCAATGGACGACCTCAGCGGGTGCGACCTGTAACCCGGCGCGACGGGCGAGGTCCATGGCCGCCCCCTCGGCGTTGACGACCGGGTAGGTGTCCGAGCGTTGCTTGAACTTGGCGATCAGCTTCCGGCCGTCCGGGCCGGTGAGAAGGGCCTTCGGGCGTGCCCCACCCAGTGACGAACCGTGGAGAAGAGCCAGTTCGAGGTCAGGGCTCAGGGGTAGGCCGGCCTCCATCAGATCGGCGGCCGTCAGCAGTTCCTCCAAAGGAGCGTGGGTGATGCGCGGCTCGTACTCCGTGGGGCTGGCCTGGAAGTCGAGCGCCCCAAACCGGTCGGTACCCGACTCGAGGAGGTAGGTCAGAAGCCCGACCTGTTCTGCGGCCTCAGCCCCCAGACGGCGGAGGATGACCCGCTGCCCCCAGCTGTCGGGACCTGAATCGGCGATGCACCCAGGAGCGCGCATGCCGTCCAGTGGATAGAGGGTCGCATCCCCGAGGGGAAGCTCGGGCAGGAAGAGCGGCACTCGCTCCGGTCGCTCGAGGTAGCTCCGGCCGTAGATGAACGTCACCACATCCCCGACAAGATCCAGGCGCCCGGCCACCACCGGCTCGAATCGCCCGGGTAGCCACACCCAGACGAATGCCTTGTCGTGTTCAGAACTCATTGGACGGCTGGTCGTGACGTTCCACGATCCTGCCGGGCAGCAACGCGAGCCGGTCCTCCTGGCGGTGGAGGATTGCCGGTAGTTCGGCTGGATCAGGAGCGAACAGGCTTACGCCGACGAGGCTAGCCACCTCGAAGGCGGTGCCGATGGCGACGGTCGGGTCCCCGTGCTCCACCTTGCTGAGGGTTTTCTCAGTGATATGGGCCCGGTCGGCGAGATCCCGGGCCGTCATGCGACGGCTCCGGCGCGCCGCCGCAACCTGCAGACCCAGTACCCGGACAGCGTCGAGTGTCTGGGGTAGATAGGCATGAGTACGCTTCACGCGGACCACCTCAAGATCACATTATAGTACGTTTAGTGGTAATAAAAAGTACTTTATTCCTAATCGCCAGCTTGCTCCTCATGGTTGTCGTGAATGTTCTCGACCACCCCAATGGTGACGGTGCTCACGCCACCATCTCCTTGGCGCCGGTCGGCTGTTGCCCTTCGACCACGGTCGTGACGAAACCGGTTTCGAGGTCGTAGACGTGACCGGAGATCACGATCGTGGGGGGAACTGCGGATGACGCCACAAGGCGTGCGACACATATAGAGCTGCAGAATTGATGTTGTGATGTGTCTTCAACTCCGGCCGGCGGTGCCGATTCTCTTTGCGGCACGGTTGGCGGCGGCGGGCCCAGCCATCTGCCGAAGCAGCAGCAAGCCATCGAGGACTGCAACGGCCGTCTCGGCCTCCGTGCGACGCCGTGCCGGTGTGCCCACGAGGTAGTCGGCGGCCCAGGTGATCCAGGCTTCGACGATTTGGGGAACGAGAGTGCAGTAGGGCTCCCGTCCCGATGCGGCCAAGCCGGTGGCCTCGAGGAACAAGGAAAAGACCGTGTCGGCCTCGACTCTGGCCATCACCGGCCACGCAGCCTTGACCAGTTGCAGGTGATTCCTGGCCGGGGACTGGAAGGCGGGCTCCAGGGCCTTCTGCAGTTGGATCCCGACACCGACGAGGACCTCACCGACGAGATCCTCTTTGGACGGGAAGTAGTAGACGACGATCCGGTCACTGATCCCGAGTCTTTTGGCGACACGCCCATAGGTGAGCTGGCTCAGCCCCTCGTCGAATGCGACACCCAGGGCACCTTGGAGGATCTCCTCCTTGGTGTGCCGGTAGCCCATTGCACTTGATTGTAGTGGTCACTGCGAATACGGTTACGTAGTGATTACTACAACCGGCGTCACGAGGTCCCGAGACGCCGACTCCCTCAAGTCCCTCTGGAGATCCTGTGCCATCGCTGACTGACACCGAAGCTTCGAACCTCTTCCGTCATGCGCCTGACGCGCTTCTCGACGTCGGCGCCGGCGACGTCGCCTACCGTTGCGTCGGCCAGGGTCCAGACGTGCTCTTCGTCCACGGATGGCCGGTCAGTGGAGCGACCTTCCGAACACTCCTACCGCACCTGAGTTCCCAGGTGACGTGCCACATCATCGACCTCCCCGGCGCGGGTTCGAGCCGATTTGGGGCCGGGACGACCCTCACGGTGGACCAGCACATCGCATCGGTCCGGCGGGTGGTGGACCTCCTCGAACTCGATCAGGTAGCCGTCGTCGGGCATGACAGCGGCGGGCTGATCGCCCGTCATGCCTTGGCTGGTGACGCCCGCGTTCGGGCCATGGCGCTCATCGACACGGAGCAGCCCCACGGACTCAGCTGGCGCTTCCGGTCATTCCTCGCCGTCAGGAACGCACCCGGTGTGGGAGGCGGGTTGGGCTGGATCGCCGGACAGCCGGGCTTCAGACGGAGCAAGTTCGTGTTCGGTGACAGCTTCGTCGACCGCTCGCTCCTCGACGGTGAGTTCGACGAATTCTTCCTCCAGCCCCTCCACTTGTCACACGCACGGCGTGTCGCCGCCGTCAAGGTCCTTCGCAGCTTCGATACTCGACACATCACTCAGCTCACTGGGCTGCACAAACGCATAGACGTTCCCGTACAACTCGTCTGGGGCGACCGAGATCCGTTCTTCCCACTGGAGTGGGCCGAGGAGATGATCGGAACGTTTCCGGATGCCCAGCTCGCCGTCATCCGGAATGCCAGCCTGTTCAGCCATGAGGAGCGCCCTGCCGATGTCGCACAGGCCGCGCTTCCAGTCCTTCTGGGATCGGGTGGATAGCTTCGAATACCGCGTCAGCAGGAAGATGAGTGGTTTCGGAGCGCAGCGAGGTCCTGCGACCAGCCGCCAGACTGTATGCGGCGGATGGAAGTCTGTGTTCGTGGTGCGCCACGTTCATGATGGCGATCACGGCCACCGTCGCCGGGATCGACGAGGCCATTGCTTTTGCCACCAAGACCGGACCCTGGAGCTGCGGGAGCCACAGGGCTTGTTTGTGAACGCCAATCGGATCCCGCGATCGGCGACGAAATTGCTGTGGCCCCCACGCTTCCGAGGAGGGCCCGGGAGCTATGCGCTCTCGGATATGACAGCTGGCCCCGGATCGATTTCCGTTCGATCGTTGCGCACGACTTCAACAAGCAGGATCCAGCCGTTGTAGACGGAGCCGGCGAAGGCCATCAGCACGCCGGCACCGAGCCAGAAGAGGCCGCCACCTTTCCCGATGATCATCGAAAGACCGGCGAGCATGAGCGGGAGGACGACGCACTGGGTGACGGCGATCCGCGAGAGGAACCACCAGTAGGGGTGATCGGGGCTGTCCGGACCCTGACGCAGTTGCAGGGTCAGGGTGACGATCCAGATGGGCGTGGCCACGGCTAGGAGGACGACTCCCAATCCGATCCGGCTAATGGGCATGAGGCCGAGCGCCGAGCCGATCACCGCCAGGAGAAGCACGGCCAATGTCTCCCCCGCTCGAGCGGCCAACTTCGGTCGGGCGGCCAATCTGTCCAAGTTGATCGACAGCGCGACGAAGATCAGCCCCGCCAGGCCCGCCCCGGCTCCGACGACTGCCGTGAGGAACCCCGCCCAGCTCTGCAGTTCGTAGGCCCTCACCCGCTGTCCTCGTCCGAATGTTCGGCGTCGAGGTGATCCGTGATCGCCCGTGCCGCCGCCGTCAGGCCGTCGAGCTGTTTCGGTGTGAGCACGTCGGCGAAGCAGTGGCGGACATCAGCGACGTGGAGCTTCGCCGCCTTGGCGATGGATTCGAGCCCGGCGTCGGTCAACACCGCCACGCAGCCTCGGGCATCGGTGGGGCACGGCTCACGCGTCAGCAGCCCCCGCTTCTCCATCCGGTCGAGTTGGTGGGAGAGTCTGCTGCGCTGCCACTGCAGCGCACGGCCGAGGTCACGCGACCTCATCTGGCGACCGGGTGCCTCGGAGAGCGTGACCAGGACCTCGTACTCGGCTTCCGACATTCCCGACTGGGCCGCCAGGCGTCGTGACAGGTGTCCGAGCAGCTGGATTCTCATGGTGTGGAAGGCCCGCCACGCCGTCTCCTGGCGCTCGTCCAACCAGATGTCGTCCATGCCCCCATCCTTCCCATTTGTTGACATAGCAACAAAAATACACCATGTTGGGGATATGACAACAAAAACTCCGTCGACGACCCTTCTCCATCGGGCCGACCAGTTCCAGGTCAACGCCATGGGCGGTGTACTCCAGGCCAACAAGCCAGTGGTCGGCGGCCAGAGCGCCGACGGCAGGCCCTCGTCCGGACTCTTCTACTGGTCCCACAGCCACTTCACCGATGACTTCGAGTTCGGCCTCCACGGGCACGAAGGCTTCGAGATCATGACGTTCGTCCTGGACGGCGAGAACTCCCACTTCGACACCTCGGGCACCACGCGGGTGCCCCTCCGCAGCGGCGACGTCCAGATCATCCGGGCCGGGAGCGGGATCTCGCACAACGAACGCGTGGCCAAGGGGACACGTGCATTCCAGATCTGGTTCGATCCCGGCTACGCCGAGGCCCTCGGTCGGACGCCGGACTACCGCGACCATCCGGCATCCACGTTCACCTCGCAGTCACTCGGTGCCTTCGAAGTCACCGACTACGTCGGTGGCCGGGGCCCGATCCAGTCGCTGGTCGAGGGACTGTCCATCCGTCGGATGACCAGCACGGTCCCGACCACCGAGACCGTCGCTCTCGGCGACGCCCGGTACTCCGTGCTTTACGTCATCGGAGGAACCGCCACGGTCGACGGCATCCCGATGGTCACCGACGATGCCCTCCTCGTGCAGGGCTCCGAGGAGGTCAAGGTCGCACTGTCGGTCGGCGCCGATCTCTTCGTCGTGTCGCTCGCACTGCACCCGAGCTACACCCCCGTGCGCGGACGATAAGGGCAGTTCACGGCTCGAGCGATCTTCTCGACGGAAAGGACATACGCGCGTGTTCACTTACAACAGCCCGTTTCTGGGCTCCGCGGCTTGAGATCGAACCGGGTAAACAGCGCAAACTCGCGACTTTGCGTTTGGACCAGCGTAAGTTGACGTTTCCCTGTTCAGGGGATTGAGTGCGGCAGTGCGACAAGGCAGAGTCCTGTCGTGACCCCCTTCTTGATGACTGGAACGGCGGGCCGATAGTCTGTATTCGTGGTGCCACGAACAGCGAACATCCAAGACCTGACCAAGGCCCTCGAAGAAGCCGGCGTGTCGGGTGTCCGGGTGGCTGGCGACGGTATCGAAATCGTCGGCGTGCCCTTTGCCGTCAACGAGCTGAAGGCGGTCCGGGAGAGCGACGCTCGCCTCCTTGCTAGCCAGCAGGAGAAAGGCGGGGACGTAGCGACGATCATCGTGGCGGATCGGATTTCAAGGGCGGCTAGAGAAGAGTTGAGCCGGGTGGGGCTGGCATGGTTCGACCGGCGGGGACACATTTGGGTCAGAGCCCCCGGGCTCTTCGTCAATGCTGAAGTACCCCGAGGATCTGTGGTGCCTCTCCGGAGGGTCGTGAGCGTATTTAGCGGCACTGGTCTTGACGTCGCTCTGGCCCTCCTTGCAAATCCTGGTGATCCGCAAGGTGTGCAGGTCGTCGCTAGGGAGATCGACCGCTCCCCTGGCCGGGTATCAGAGATCCTGGCCGAGCTTCGATCTCAGGGACTCGTCGGTTCCGACAATCGGCCGTTCGTGCCCGAGCTGTTCTGGGCCGTCGCCGAGGAGTGGAAGCCCCGATGGCATGCGATGCCTGAAGCTCCGCCGACCGACCCACCCGAGCGGTTCCGTCTGAGCGGGACCCTCGGTGCCGTCTCCCTCGGCGTGCCCATCGCGGCCGGACCCGGTGGAGGGTGGCCCAGGCTCTATGTCGCCGACGACACTGACCTGGCCACAGTGATCGGTGCCTACGGCGCCCCGTCCGGGTGGACGGGATCGGAGATAGCGGTGAGTCCGTCGCGGTATGGGTTCACCCTGCCATCGGCGACGAGCAGGGATGGCTTCCTCGTGGCCAACGACCTGATCGTCGCGCTCGACCTCGCCCAGGACCGGGCCCGAGGTCGCGAGGTGCTCGAGGCCTGGCGTCCGAAGGAGGCCGTCCGTGTCTGGTGAGCTCCACCTGGCGAACTCCGGGGTAGCGCCACTGGTGACGGCTCTGGCGGCCTTGGCCGAGGCAGCACCGATCGAAGAGTTTGCCGTGATCGGCGGGTTAGCTGTTCTGGCCCGACTCCAAGGCGCTCATCGGGTCACCTATGACCTCGACACTGTCGCCACGCAGCACGGTGACGAGATGCCTGCAGTTGAGGCCGTGATCAGCGCCGACGGCGTCGATGGGCTCCTCCTCGGAACGAAGATCGACTGCATCGCGGTTGGAGACGTAGCCGCACGTGACATCCCACCGGAACTCCTGCCCGAGGAGGAGGCAGACCGCATCTTCGTTCTGGCCCATCGGTGGGCCCTCGATACGGCGGAGGACTTCGTCGTCGTCGCCGAAGAAGCTGGGGAGGTGGTGGCCGAGGCTCGCTGTCGAATCGCCACGCCGGCGAGCCTGGTGGCCATGAAGCTCCAATCCGCTCCGAAACGCCGTGCGGCGCGAGCGGAGAAGGCTGGAGGGGACTACCTCGACCTGTTCCGCTTGACCTCCCACCCGGATATGACCCGATCAATCGCTGAGGCCCTGCGGCAAGCTCCCCACGATCTAGGAGTGTGGTGACAACAAGAGATCGATCGCTGCATGATCACTGAGGCAGACCGGACAGTAGGAATTGTTGTCCGATCCGGCGTGGGGGAGTCGAACACTCCGAGCGGTGACCAAATGCGGCGGACGGGGCAGTCCCTTCGAGACTGGCTACGGGGGCAGAGCTGAGCTAGTTGCCTGGATGGGCAGGGTCGCCCACAGCTGGGCAGTCAAGGGTGTCAAACATCGTGATCCGGGCTTCTGGTGAAAGACCAGATCCCGGCTCGCAATGGAGATGGCATCCAGTTCCGTACGTTCCAGAAATGTCCACTCGAGTCTCTCGATTACCCGGAAGTGACCGAACGCAGCTCGTCGAGCGACTCGTCCATCAGCCGCCGAAACGCCATGGCATCGTCCTGGTGGACCCAGTTCCCGAATGCCACATGGAAGACCGTCACGCCGGCCTGGGCGGCGAGGATCGCTGCGCTCGCTGACACGCCCCGCTCCACCAGCGCTGCTCCGATGGACCCGGCCAGGTTCTGGAGCTTGATCAGCTCGCGCTCTTTGAGCTCGGGGTTGGCCTCGATGATTCCGGCGCGGATGCCGGCGAACTTGTGACGCTCGATGAACATCTCGGCCACCGGATCGAGCCCGGCGGTTACGGCGGCGAGTGGGGTCGCCTCCGGTGGCGCGGCGGCCACCGCTTCGAGCCAGATGCGACTGAGCTCCTGTGAGCCGCTGAACAGCACTTCGCGCTTGTCGGAGAAGTAGCGGAAAAATGTGCGCTGGGTGAGTCCGGCGCCCGCGGCGATTTCGGCCACGGTCGTCGCCTGGTAGCCCTGTTCCGCGAACAGGGTGATCGCGGCCACCGTCAGACGACCGGCTGCGTCGGGCTTCCACCGTGACATCGCAGACGAGCGTAGTTGATGACAGCAAGTGTCATCACCCTGGTATAGTGATGACAGCAAGTGACATCCCCCCTCGATCGGAGCTTCTCATGCGTGTTTTCGTAACCGGGGCCTCAGGCCACATCGCCTCGGCCGTCATTCCCGAACTCATCAGCCATGGCCATCAGGTCGTCGGCTTGGCCCGCTCTGACGCCTCGGCCGAGGCTGTGTCCGCGCTCGGCGCTAGCGTCCGCCGTGGTGACCTCGACGATCTGGAAGCCCTAAAGGTCGCCGCCCTCGAGGCCGACGGTGTGATCCACCTCGCCTTCAAGCATGAGGCGATGCAAGCCGGTGACTTCATGGGGGCGATCGGCTCGGACCTGGCGGCCACCGAAGCGATCGGTGAAGCACTGGTCGACACGGGCAAGCCCTACGTGACCACTGGTGGCACCCTGATGCTGGCGATGGCCGGAATCACCGGCCGTTCCGGCACGGAGGACGATCAGTCAGATGGTGGTCCCCGAGTTGATGCGGCGAACTACACGATCGCGCTGGCCCAACGGGGTGTGCGCTCGTCGGTGGTTCGGCTTGCGCCGATGGTCCACAGCGATCTCGACCTTCACGGCTTCACCTCGTCTCTGATCGGCTTCGCTCGTGAGAGCGGTGCCGCTGCCTACATCGCCGACGGCGCCAACCGGTGGCCGGCGGCCAACACCTACGACATCGGTGCGCTCTACCGCCTGGCGATCGAGAAGGCACCAGCCGGGTCCACCTTCCATGGGGTTGGCGATCTGGGGATTCCGTTCAAGGTGATTGCCGAGACGATCGCCGGGAAGCTGGGTATCGAGGCCAAAAGCATTTCTGCGGAGGAAGCGCCCGAGTACCTCGGCTTCCTGGCCGGGTTCGCCGGACTCGACAACCCGGTTTCGAACGACAAGACCCGGGAGGTGCTGGGCTGGGAGCCCACCCACACCGGATGGGTCGAAGACGTCCAGTCGGGCCACTACGTCGACTGAGTCACCCAGGGGCCGATCCCTCCGATTCGCCTGATCGAGTACCGAACGATGAAGCCCGGCTCAGCGTCCTCGGGAACGGGGAGCTCGGCATCAGGCGATACGTAGACCTTCGCGTTCATGGCCATCAGGTCCCAGATGCGTGGGCTGGGCTCCACCTCCGCCTGGGCGTGAATGACCGCATAGGGGTTGATCCAGACCCCAGGCTCTCGCGGTGCGTCGAAGGAAAGAACGACGCGGTGGTCGCGTCGGATATTTCTCAGCTTGACGTTGTCCCGCATGTGGGTGCTCACCAGATCGTTGCCATCGATCCCCAACCAGATGACGGTGACCTGGGGACTGCCATCCGGGTTGACTGTGCTCAGGTGCACCATCGGTCCAGACTCGATCAGGGCTCGGAGTTCCGGGGGTAGCGCAGGCATGGCCTTAGCGGGGTGACCGTTCAGGCGAATCATCGACTGCGTCGAGCTCTACGTGCGTGAGTTCGGTGCTCGTCGTGGTGCCTTCGGGGAGGTAGAGCCACTGCTTAGCTGTCTCGTTCACGGGTGGTTCCCGGCCTTTGCGTCCGGGGATTGTCCGGATCGCCAGATGGTGCGAGGTGTGAACCGGGAAAACCGCCATCCGTTGCCCGTATAGACGGCATCGGCATCCAAGAAGTTGGCGGCGATCAGCGGCTCGGGTGGAGTCTCACCGGGGTGCACATGGATCGCCATCAGCCGAGCGGAGAGATGGGCGTGATCGCCATCGAGTTCGATGTGATGGTTGCTGGTGAAGTGGAAGGTGCGCTCCCAGCGGGCCATCACCACGCGGTGTGCGGCGGCAACTTCTTCGATGCCCGTAAGCACGGCTAGCTCGTGATCCAGGCACACATCGTCAGTGAACAGGGAGCGGGCCCAGGCTCCATCGAAGGTACTTGGATCATCGAGCGAGGTGACGTAGCGGTCGACAAGCGCCACCAACTGCTCACGGGCGATGAGTCGGGCGAGTTCCCGATGGTCTGTCTGTTCGCTCATAGAGGTTCCTCACCAGGGGTGCCGGTTACTCTTTGGAAAAACGGAACGACGACCCCGCTTACCACTATACGGAACGCACGCCCCGTTTTCCAGGGCAAGGAGATAGGCCGATGATTCCATCCGAGGACCCCGCGGGGTCAGGCGTCAAGATCCCGACCGTCGAGGGTCGTGAGGACCGCCCGCTGCGTGCCGACGCCCAGCGGAATCGGGACCGTGTGCTGGCCGCCGCACGCATCGCCTTCGCCGCGGAAGGCTCGGATGCGTCGCTCGACGAGATAGCGCGCCGCGCTGGCGTCGGGCCGGGGACGGTCTACCGGCATTTTGCCACCAAAGAGGCCCTGTTCGAGGCGGTCGTCTTCGATCGGATCGGCGAGTTGGTCGAGGAGGCCCGGGTCCTGGCGGACGACCCGGATCCTGGTGATGCGTTCGCCACCTTCGTCGCACGCCTGGGCCGCGAGGGCGCACAGAAGCGTGATCTCGTCGAGGCGTTGGCGTACGACGGAGTTCACCTGCAGCTCGCAGACGCGCCGATCCTCCGTGCCCTCACTGATGCCTTGGCCGAGCTGTTGCAACGCGCCCAGTCTGTCGGCGCCGTCCGGGGCGACATCACGGTCGACGACGTGATGGTGCTGTTGACGGGAGTTGCCTACGCCATCTGTCACGCGCGAGCTGACGAAGAAAGGAGCCGTCAGCTTCTCGCCGTCATGTACGACGGCCTGCGGGCCGACCGAACCACCGGATAGGTCGTGATGACCACCGTCGACTAGGTGACGAGGGCGGTTGGTCGCTCTCGGCCATCCCGCTGGAGATCGTTCGGAACTGCACCGCGTCTGCTTGACTGCCCACCCTTCAGGTGGGGTGTGGGGTCTCTTCGGGCAGCGACGAAACGGCGACCCAGAGGGACAGCGCGGCGAGGGAGATCTCGATCACTGCCATGGCCAGGGCCGCGGTCCTGGCGGCATTGCTGCTGGAGGCCACGTTGGTCCAGGCATCTGCGGTCAGGAGGGCCGCGGTGAACGTCGAGGCCAGGATGACCAGGCGTGATCGGGTGTGGATGCACCAGGCGGTAACGGCCAGGGCCAGAAGCTCGAACGTGTCCAGTCCGGTCCAGATCAGGCGCACGTGGTGCACGACGGCCGTCGAGGGCGCTACCGAGGCCAGCCGGAATGCTCCGGCCAGGAGCAAGAGCGTGCTCACCCCGTAGGCTGCGGCCATCAGGCGGCGTCTCGTGCTCGTGGTGCTGTCTGCGGACCCGGCGATCATCAGCCAAACCATGAGTCCGAGTGGCACCAGGAGGATGACGATCGATCGCACGGTGGCCGGGACCGATTGATGTCCGAGTGGCGAGGTCAGGCGGAACCACAGCGTGGCGAAGGCGAGCCATCCCGTGAACCCCGCAGCCACCGGCAGGAGCCGGGATCCCGTCGCACAGAGGACGCCCGTAATGGCCGCGGAGGCGGTCAGCGCGGCCACGAGGCCGGCCGAGAGCCAAACCACGTCGTGGGCGAGACCACGGGATGGTTCGACCACCCACAGAAAGACGATCCAGGGAGCCAGAGCCACTGCACCTCCGGCGTAGACGGCAACGAGGACCCTCCGATGCCGCTCCATGAACATCAGAGTGCCTCACAGCACCGGACAGATGCTCGCCCGACGCCAGCCCCACCATCGCGGCTCGGCGGTGAGGGCGGGTGCGGCCGCCCCCACCTTCGGGCCCCTTTCGTCCCTGCCGCCCCGTCCACGTAGGGTTCAGCCATGTCGTCCCGCGAGCTGGTGGTGCTCGGCACGGCCAGCCAGGCCCCGACCCGCTACCGGAACCACAACGGCTACCTGCTTCGCTGGGACGGCCGCTCCATTCTCGTCGACCCCGGCGAGGGCACCCAGCGCCAGATGCTCTTGGCCGGCTGTTCGCCGTGGTCGATCTCGGAGATCTGCATCACCCACTTCCACGGCGACCACTGCCTCGGCCTGCCCGGGGTCCTGCAGCGGCTCTCGCTCGACGGGGTCCCCCATCCGGTCCGGGTGCTCTTCCCGGCCAGCGGGTCTGAGTATTTCGACCGACTGCGCCACGCCTCGGTCTTCCACGACCGGGTCGACGTCCGACCGGTGGGGGTGGACCGAGACGGACCGGTCCTTGTCGACGCGGCCCTGACTGTCAGCGCGGTTCGGCTCGACCATCAGCCGGAGACCTTCGGGTGGAGGATCGAAGAGCCCGACGGGCGTCACCTGTTGGCCGACCGGCTAGCGGCGGCGGGAATCCACGGCCCGGCGATCGGGGAGCTGGAACGAACCGGTTGGATCGTTACCGACCACGGACGGTTCACGCTGGAGGATCTGTCGGTGAGCCGACCGGGCCAGTGTGTGGCCTTCGTCATGGATACCGGTATCTGCGACGCTGCCGTCACCCTGGCCCAAGGCGCGGACCTGTTGGTCTGCGAGTCCACCTTCGCCGACGAGGAGGTGGCGCTGGCCCGGAAGTGGAACCACCTGACTGCGTCCGACGCCGCCCGGACGGCACGCGACGCCGGTGCGAGACAGCTCGTCCTCACCCACTTTTCACAGCGCTACCCGGACACCCAGAGATTGGTGGACCAGGCGGCCGCCATCTTTCCCGACGTCCTGGCCGCCGAGGATCTCCTGCGGGTCCCTGTCCCGACGCGATCAAGGCCAGGACTCGCGCCTCGGTCGTGAAGAGCGACCGTCGACAGGAAGGGCACCACTGGCGCCCTCGGTAATCCGGGGGCCAAGATGGCCTGATGAAGCCCAGCGGGGTCAGCGGTCTGCTGCTGACGCCGGGCGCCGGCGGGGGTCGGGATCAGTCGGCCCTGGTGGCTGTCGACGAGGTGGTGACCGGTCGCGGACTGACCGTAGAGCGGATCGAATTTCCCGGGCGGGCGGCAGGTCGGCGGCGACCGGACCCGCCGGACGTCTGTATCGAAACGGTGCGGACGGCGACGTCCGGTCTGGCTGAGCGACTCGGGGTTCCCACCTCGGCTGTCGCCGTGGGAGGGCGATCCATGGGTGGCCGGATGTGCTCGATGGCCTCCGCGGAGGGCCTGGCGGTCGCCGGCCTGGTCCTGATCAGTTACCCCCTCCACCCGGCGAGCAAGCCGGATCGCCTCAGGACCGCACACTTCCCCGACCTCCACGTGCCCTGTCTGTTCGTGAGTGGGCGACGGGATGCCCTCGGTGCCCCCGAAGAGATCGAACGAGAGACAGCGGCCATTCCCGGACCCGTCACACTGGTGTTCCTGGACGGCGACCACTCCCTTCGCCGGCGCGACGCCGAGGTCGCCGACATCGTCGTCGATTGGTTGACCGGCATCTAAGTCGGAACGATCGGCCCAATCAGTAGTCCGGCAACGCTCGTCTCGACGGTGCGCCACCATGCCAGACGTGGGTGCACGGACCTGTGCCGTCAACCCGTGATCCGATCGTGCCGGCCTCAAGGGTCAGCGCTGCTTCCCGGCCAGGAACAGGTCGATCGCCTTGTTGATCCGGCGTTGTCTGGTCTCTGCACCCTTCGCTCCATTGATGTTGTCGATATGAAATCGCTGCATGCTGTTGGAGAGCGTGTCGAAGAAGGTGCCGGCCTTAGCGTTTTGTTTCAGCGCGGCGGCAAAATCTGCGGGGACCTCGACCGGTCGCGGTTCGGTGGCCACGGTGAGGGTCACGTGAATGGCGTCACCTCCTTTGAGCCCGGTGGCGGTGCGCACGGCCGCGCTCACGCTGACGAGGTGTTTGCCGCCCATCGAGCCGACGGTATTTCTGTAGTTGTAGCCGTTGACCTCCACGAGCACCGGCGGCCGCTTGCCGGCCCCTAGCTCCTCGAGAAGTTTGGGCGGCACGACGATGCCGGTGTTGTTCCCGGTGGCTTTCAGGGTGGTGTCGAAGGTGACACTGGCCGGTGTGGCGGGTTTCGAAGGCACGGTTACTCCTCCTCACGAGGTGGCTCTGCTGGGTCCATCTCAACAAATCGAAGTGATGAGTACTGGACGGTCTAGTTCTATCAAGTAAAACTGTACCGTCCAGTACTAGACTGTTCCAAAAGTGGTCTCTACCAGGGAAGACGATCGACAGCGCTATGGACACCGAAGCGGAGCCCGACCCAACGGATCGAACCGGTAGCCGGGTCGAGAAGGGTGCGACGAGGACGGATCTGAAGCGGAGCGCCATCCTGGAGGCGGCTACCCACATCTTCCTGAGCCAGGGCTATCAGGGCACCACCATGGACGACATCGCGGCTGCAGCCGGGGTTTCCAAACAGACCGTGTACAAACAGTTCGGGGACAAGGAACGACTCTTCGCTGACATCGTCCTCGGGGTGACCGAGCGGGCCCAAGCCATCGTCCTGACGATCGGCCAACTGTTCGACGAGATCGAAGACGTAGAGCAGGGCCTGGTGCACCTGGCCCATGTCTACGCCGCTGCTGTCGTCAGCCCGCAGGTCATCCGGCTACGGCGTTTGGTGATCGGTGAGGCGGATCGCTTCCCGGACCTCGCCGCCACCTACTTCGATCGAGCTCCACGACGAGGCATCGAGGCCATCGCTGCCGGGATGGATCGTCTCGTCGAACGACGTCTGCTGCGGATCGAGGACACCGGATCGGCTGCCGTGCAGTTCGCCTATCTCGTGCTCGGACCGCTCATCGACCAGGGTCTGTTCCATCCGGACTCCCCTGCTACCGACGACGACATCGAGGGGTGTGCCGGCGACGGCGTTCGGGTATTCGTGGCCGCGTACTCATGACCGCGCCGGTCGCTCTGTCGGCGACTCTTCTACGGTGACTCGGCTCCGACCGACCGGAGTGAGGCGAGGGCCCGGGACGACGCGACGATCGCAGCGGCCAGGGCGGCGACCATGAGCAGGCCACTCCCTACCAGCGCGGGTGGGGCGACGCCGCCGGTGGCGAGGAGGCCGCTGTGGAGAGCTCGCGGGGCCTGCTCGGCGAGGGACACCCACCACACGAGCAGACCGCCGACGACTGCGGCCATGTCGATTGTCACCACCACGGCCAGGAGCCCGAACAACCGGTCGGTGCGAGCGGTGAACGGCAACTGTGCGGCCACCACAACCCCTGCCCACGTGATGACGGCCAAAGCCGCCACGCAACAGATGGCCCACAGGACGAACGCCACCTCGTAGGCGCCCGAGCCCCCGTTCCGGTCCGCCCCGCTCAACTGGTGGGCCCAGAGGGCCAGCGCCGTCGTCAATGCGACCATGGCCAGCCCGGCGACGGCCGCTCCGACGATGGGCAACCGGACCGTCGACCAACCGCCATCCCGGAGATGACGGAAGAATGCCGGTAGGGCCAGTACCAAACTGGCGAGGACCACGAGTCCGCCGATGGTGCCCGCCCACTGGACCACCGCGTAGCCGGCACCGGGCACGGTGCGACGGGACAGTGGCGTGGACCCGATCCAGTGCTCACTGAACTTGGCGAAGACGGACCCGGCCACCATGAAAGCGGCCCAGCCGCAGAGTACGAGGAGGGATGCGGACCGGACCCGTTGGGCCGGAGGGCCCGAGGTGCCCCGGAGTCCTACCGACCGGGCACGTTCTTCGAGACCCGAGCGGACCAACGAGAGCCGTTCTCCGAGTGGAAGTCCCCCTACACCATGGACGTCTTCGGAAAGCGCGGCCAACTCGTCGCCGTACCGGGCCCTCCAGGCCGGGGGATACCAGCGCAGGGACCGTTCGATCTGGTGGGTCGTCCTGGTCACGAGGCACCCCCGGTGAAGACGGCAATCGACGGTGAGCGCCGGATGAACTGCAGGCCCAGTCGGATGGCACCTGCGTCGGCCAGCGCCCGCATCTCCCGCACGGACTCGGCCAGCGCGGCCCGGCCGGTGGCCGTGATGCGATAGGGACGGCGCCGCTCGTCCCCGGCCATGGGAGCGATCAGCCCCCGCTCCTCGAGTCTGGCGATGGCCCCATAGAGGGAGCCCGGCCGAAGGGCTATCCCGGCGAACTCCTCGATGTCTTTCGTGAGGGCGTACCCGTGCTTGTCACCCCCGGCCAGGCTGGTGAGTATGAGCACCGCGGGCTCGTTCTGCCGCACGCCTGCGTTGGTTCGTGGAGTGTGGACCATGCCCCCATCTTACTACGTCTCACGTAGTACGCAACACTGAATATCTGAGGACCTGATCAGGGCTGTTCCGGTTGGATGTCGGGCCGGGCGATGGCCAGATAGGCCACGAATGCGGCTACCACGAGGGTGAAGACAAGTGCGGTCTGACCGTCTCCGAAGCCGATCCCGCTCAGGTCCGGCGGCTTGCTGATGTAGTCGGCGAACGATGCGCCGAGGGGCCGAGTGACGACATAGGCCAGCCAGAAGGCGACCACCGAGTTGAGGTTGAACTTCCACCAGGCCACCAGCGGAATCAGGATGAGCACGCTGAACAGGATGCCCGAGGCCAGATAGCCGATCCCGAGCGCATTGGCCGTGAAGTCGCCGAGGGCCGTGCCGAGGGCGAAGGTGGCAAAGACCGTGGCCCAGTAGAAGAGCTCACGTCGTTGGGTCGTGATGCTGTGGATGGACAGGGTCCCCTCGAGCCGGTACCAGAGGGCGAAGATGGCGATCAGGATGACGGCCCAGAGGATCGACGTCCCGGCATAGGGGATGTGGACGTCGAGATGGAGGAAGTCGGCGACCCCGCAGCCGAAGATGGCGATGGCGTAGGCGAGGAACCAGTAGCAGACCGCCCGGTACCGACGGGTGCGGAACTGCAGCACCAGCCCGATGAGGAACAGGCCGACTTCTGTCGCCCCACCGCCGAGGTTCCCCCAGGTCTTCAGATAGTCCGAGGTGGCCTCGCCCCCCGCCGTCGTGAGGATCTTGACCACCCAGAACAGGACGATGATCTCGGGGACCTTGGCCGTCGACGGGGCGGGAAAGATGCGGCGGATCATGGACATTGGTGGGTCACTCCTCACCGTGGGACTCCGGGACGCTCGACAGCGCCGACGTGCACGTGACCGTAGGCGGCCGATGGGATGGGGACAGCCACCCGGGGAAGGTGTCGCCGGACCAGCCGGTGGTTGCGCACCGGGTCAGCTGAGTCGAGCCGGTCGGGTGGAACCACTCCCGATCATGCCGTGACGTCTTTTCGTATGAACACCACCGTCGCCACGGCCACCGCCACGACCAGGTAGGCGGTGCTCACGATCAAGGAGTGGGAGAACGTGGCCGTGGTGAGTCCGCCGGCAGCGATGGCCTGGAGGAGCTCGCCAGGAAGCCACTGGGTGGTCTGGGGGGCGATCCGGGTGATCACCGCCTCGACCGGGAGGAGGTAGGCGAAGCCGACGATGATGGCGGTGACCGACGACCGGAAGAGCAGTCCGACGACGAGGCCGAACGTGGTGAAGCCCACAGTGGCCAATCCGAGGTCGCCGAGCGCCCTGGTCAGGTCGGTGATCCCGGCACCGGAAGTCCATGCCGACGTGGGCACGTGCCGTGCGTGGGCCATGACGAAGGCGGCAGCCGTGGCGACGGCCGACGCGAACACCACGGCACCGACCATGAAGGTGAGCACGGCGAGGAACTTGCCGGCCAGGAGCACCGGGCGCCGCGGTTGGCGCACCAGCAGCTGGCGAAGAGTACCCAGGCTGTACTCACTGGCGATCTGGGTGGCGGCGATCCCGAAGGCCACGATGCCGAGGAGCACCGCCGCCCGGTTCACCCCGTGGATGAGGCCATCGGGTTGGGCCAGCTGAGCCAGGCTGGGAAGGTCCCCACCGCCCGTGGCCGGGGCCTGGGCAAAGAGCAGTACGGCGAACAGGGATGCGGCTACGGCCAACCCCACGTAGGTGCCGACGAGGAGGTTCCGTCGCCTCAGCTTTACCCACTCGCTCTGGAAGGCGGCCACGATCACTGGATTTCTCCTAACGCTCCGAGGTCTTCTGTGTCACCCGAATGGGTTCCGGTGAGGGCGAAGTACGCCTCTTCCAGGCTCCGTTCGCGTTCGGCGAGATGGATGATGGTGATGCCGGCCTCCAGTGCTGCCCGGTTGAGTTCACCAGCCAGCGGTGCAGCGTCGGAGACGACGACCGAACCGGAGGACTCTTCGATCTCGGCGTCGAGCCCGCGACCGGCGATCATCTGGGCCAGCTCACCGAGCAGCCGGGGTTCGGCCGGGCGAATCTCCAACTCTGAGGCGCGGAGATCACGGAGCTCACTCACCGAGCCTTGGAAGACGCTCCGGCCGCTGCGGATCATGACGACGTGATCGCAGATGTGCTCGATTTCGGACAGGAGGTGGCTGGACACGAAGATGGTCATCCCATCGTCGGCCAGCGAACGCACCAGGCTGCGCATCTCGACGATGCCGGCCGGGTCCAGTCCGTTGGTGGGCTCGTCGAGAATCAACAGTGTCGGATCGGCCAAGAGGGCCGCGGCGATGCCCAGTCGTTGTTTCATACCCAGCGAGTAGCGGCCGAATCGGTCATCGCCACGGTCGGCCAGGCCGACCCGTTCGAGCACGGTATCGATCCTCGACTTCGGGAGGCGGCCCAGGCGAGTGAGCACCAAGAGGTTGTCCCGGCCACTCAGTGAGGGATAGAAGGCCGGTGCCTCGATCAGCGCCCCGACCTTGTCGAGATACGAGGCCGGATAGTGGAGATCCCCGAGGAGGATCAGACCCTCTCCGCTGGTCGGCCGGATCAGGCCGAGGAGCATCCGGATCGTCGTGGTCTTGCCAGCGCCGTTGGGGCCGACGAAGCCACACACCGAACCGGCGGGAATGGTCAGATCGAGGTTGTCGACGACCCGGCGGCCGCCGAACTCCTTCGTGAGCCCCGTGGTCACCACGGCCAGGGCGGACGCATGGGTGGTGGTCACGACGCACGGTCCGAGGTGCGGGGGTTCACAGGTGGGCATCGGTCCATGGAGCGACTGTACGAACCCGAACCTTTGGAGTCGACCGACCAGAGGATGATTTGGCCGGTCGAGGGTCATCCTGAAGGCGGATGCCAGATTCCGTCCTGGCCTGAGAGAATGCACCTATGACGGCGTTGACCGGGGCACGACCCATGACTGACGAGTGGCGGATGGAACGACTGCGGTCATGGTGGGACCGGCTGCGGGCCTGGGACCACGATCACCAACTTCTGAGTGACACCGGTGTGGCGTTCGTGCTCCTCCTCGCCTGTCAACTCTTCCTGCATCGATTCGGGGCCGACCACCCTGCGGACATCGCATTCCAGGCCGCACTCATCGTGCCCCTGGTCTGGCGGCGGCGTGCTCCTTCGCTGGTCTTCGGTGTCATCGCCGCCATTGCCTTCGTCCAATGGCTGGGGGCCGACCCACTGCCCGCCGATGCCGCGCTGTTGGTGGCCCTGTTCACCTTGGCGGTCCATGCCGCGCCCTGGCGGGCCCTCGTGGGGGCCGGCGTCCTGTTGGTGGGCGTGATCATGGCATCGGTCCGCTGGGGTCCGGCCGGAGACCTCGCCAAGTCCCTCCTCTTCCTCACCGGTCTGGTGGTCGCCGCGCTGTTCACCGGGGTGGCCCTTCGGACGTGGCGTTCCTACATGGACTCTCTCGTGGAGCAGACCAAGCGTCTCGAGTTCGAACGGGATCAACAGGCTCGGCTGGCCGCCGCCGCCGAACGGAGCCGGATCGCCAGGGAGATGCACGACGTGGTGGCCCACAGTGTCTCGGTGATGGTCACCCTGGCCGACGGTGCCCTGGCCACCGCGGACGCACATCCGGGCCGAGCCAAAGAGGCGATGGCCGATGTCTCGGCCACCGGTCGTCTCGCCCTCGCTGATATGCGTCATCTGTTGGGTGTGCTGCGGACCGATGACATGACCGCGGACCGTGAACCACAGCCCCAGCTCTCGGGCCTGCCCCGCCTGATCAACGGTGTGCGGTCGACCGGCCTCCAGACCGAGTTCGAGGAGCAAGGACGACCGTTCGAGATTCCGCCGGGCGTCCAGCTGACCATCTTCAGGATCATCCAGGAGTCATTGACCAACATCCTCAAGCACGCGGAGGAACCGTCGAGGGCCAAGGTGCGGCTGACGTTCGAGGCACCGTTCGTGAACGTCTGCGTCAAAGACGACGGGAAATTGGTCGAGCCGAGCCGAGAAGGCCATGGGCTGGGTGGCATGCGTGAGCGGGCCGCCTTCTGCGGAGGGGCCCTGACGGCCGGCCCCCAATCGGAGGGTGGCTGGGAAGTGATGGCCCGGATCCGGGCGGACCAGTGACGGTCCGGGTCCTGCTGGCCGACGACGAGGCTCTGCTCCGTAAGGGCTTCCGGATGATCTTGGAGGAGGAGCCCGGCATCACCGTGGTCGGTGAGGCGTCAGACGGCGGGATGGCCGTGGCCATGACTCACGAGCTGTCTCCTGACGTCGTGCTCATGGACGTTCGCATGGCGGGGATGGACGGGATCGAGGCAACCGCACGGATTGTCGAGGGTGGCGAGACCTCCCGGGTGTTGATCCTCACCACGTTCGATCTCGACGAGTACGCCTTCGCCGGGCTTCGCGCCGGCGCCAGTGGGTTCTTGCTGAAGGACGTACCCCCGAGTGAACTGATTGCCGCGATCCGTGTGGTGGCCCAAGGTGATGCGGTCGTCGCCCCGCGGATCACCCGGCGACTGCTCGACACCTTCGCCCGTCAGCTACCGGTCGACGAGCAGGACACCGCTCCCCATCTGGCCGAGTTGGACGAGTTGACCGATCGAGAGCGTGAGGTCCTCGTGGCCATGGCCGAAGGACTCTCGAACGCGGAGATAGCCGGACAACTCTTCGTGTCCGAGGCCACCGTCAAGTCGCACGTCGGCAAGATCCTCACCAAACTCGACCTCCGGGACCGGGTCCAGGCCGCCGTCTTCGCCTTCCAGGTGGGCCTGGTCAAGCCGTCGCGCTGAGGCGCCCCGCCACTCGCGTCATCCTCGAGACGGATGGTCAGTTCATCCTCTCGACGGATGTAAAGCAACACGCAGTTCCCTACCGTGGTTCCCGTGAAGTCCAGTCGACCAGGGATGGGCGGTGGTGCGGGTCGTCCCGGCTCTGATGCCTACCTACCGCTCTCGTGCCGAACTAACGGTCGCGAACACGAGAGCGGGAGGTAGTTCGGTTGGAGCACTTCCTGGAGACGTGGGGCTATCTCGCGGTCTTCGTACTCAGTTTCATCTCCTCGATGGGTCTGCCCGTCGGCGCCGAAGTGGCCATCATCTACGGCGGCGTCCTGGCCAGTGGGCAGGTGGCCAACGAGCCTCATCACCTGAACCTCATCGCCGTGATCATCGTGGCCACCCTGGCCGAGGTGCTCGGCTCCCTGGCCGGCTACCTGATCGGCTACTTCGGGGGACGGCCGTTGGTGGACCGGGTGGGGAAGTACGTCCTCCTCACCCACAAGGATCTCGACCGGGCCGAGGCCTGGTTCGCCCGCCGCGGCGAACCCGTGGTGCTGTTCGGCCGGTTCATCCCGCTCCTGCGGTCGCTCGTGTCGTTCGCCGCCGGCCTGGGTGAGATGGCCATGGCCAAGTTCCTCGCCTTCACGGTCATCGGGTGCGCCATCTGGTGCACCATCCTGACCTCGGTCGGCTACGGCCTCGGAAGCAGCTACCAACGGGTGCTCAAGGCGTTCAGCTTTGCCGGGTACGTGGCCGGGGCTCTGGTCCTGATCGCCGTTGTCGCCCTCTTCGTCCACCGGCTTCGAGTGGTGCGGTCCGAACGGGCCAGGTGAGCCGGCCCTGCCGCCCTCTTCTCCGGTCGGCCGGACCTGGGCCCGGGCTCCCAACCGGCTGACACCTCGGCCGACCCCGACAGAGAGGATCCCCCGACCCCGATATCCTGCGCTCCTATGACCCCCGCTGCTGACCGCGCCCCCTCGAACAAGGGTGGCCTCACCCCGAGGGACGAGGACTTCCCGCGCTGGTACCAAGAGGTAGTGGCCCGGGCCGAGCTGGCCGAGAACGGTCCGGTCCGGGGCACCATGGTCATCCGTCCGTGGGGATACGCCATCTGGGAGCGCCTGCAGGCGGCCCTGGACACCCGGATCAAAGAGGCGGGGGCCGAGAACGCCTACTTCCCCCTCTTCATCCCCGAGTCCTTTCTCCAGCTCGAGGCCGAGCACGTGGAGGGGTTCAGCCCCGAGTTGGCCGTGGTCACCCACGGTGGAGGACGTCAGCTGGAGGAGCCGGTGATCGTGCGGCCCACCAGCGAGACGGTGATCAACCACTTCTTCGCCAAGTGGGTCCAGAGCTACCGGGACCTTCCCCTGCTCATCAACCAGTGGGCCAACGTGGTGCGCTGGGAGCTGCGACCCCGCCTCTTCCTCCGTACGAGTGAGTTCCTCTGGCAGGAGGGCCATACCGCCCACGCCACCGAAGACGACGCCCGGGCCTACGCCCTGCGGATCCTGGCCGACGTCTACGTGGACACCATGGTCGAGGTGGCCGGCATCCCGGTACTCACCGGCGAGAAGACCGCCCGGGAGCGGTTCGCCGGAGCGGTGCGGACCTGGACCTGTGAGGGGATGATGGGCGACGGCAAGGCCCTCCAGATGGGGACCAGCCACGAGTTGGGACAGAACTTCGCCCGCGCCTTCGACATCCAGTTCGCCAGCGAGTCCGGCGGAGGCCGGGAGTATGTCTGGCAGACCTCGTGGGGGGTCTCGACCCGGTTGATCGGGGCGCTGATCATGGCCCACGGCGACGACGCCGGCCTGCGTCTGCCGCCGGCCCTGGCGCCGGTCGAGGTGGTGGTGCTGTTGGTCCGTGAGGACCCAGAGGCCCGGACCGCAGCCGAGTCCGTGGTGGCCGAGCTGGTGGCCGCCGGTCACCGGGTCCGACTGGACGACCGGGTGGCCACCTCGTTTGGTCGGCGCTCGGTCGACTGGGAGCTGAAGGGTGTGCCGGTCCGGGTGGAGATCGGCCCCCGGGACCTGGCCGAGGGGAACGTGACCGTGGTCACCCGTCACACCCGCTCCAAGGCCACGGTGGCTCTGGCGGCGGCACCGGCCGAGGTGCGAGCGGTACTCGCCCGGGCCGACGGCGAGCTGCGGGACGAGGCGTTGGCCTTCCGCCGGTCGCGGACCGTCGCGGTGTCCACGGTGCCCGAGGCGGTGGAGGCGGCCCGTACCGGATTCGCCCGCATCCCCTGGGCGGCCCTCGGTGAGGCGGGGGAGGCCGAACTGGCCGCCGAGTCGGTCAGTGTGCGCTGCCTGCGTCCGGCCGGAACCGATGACGAGGCGATCGGTGAGATGGGTCCGGGCGGAGTGACCGACGAGGCTTCGCTCGAGGCCGTCGTGGCTCGCTCCTACTGATCCCGGGCCGGAGCGACCAGCTCCGGCAACCCGCGAAGCCCAGCAGCGCTCCAGAATTCAGGCCTCGCACTGTGGCCCGCCACCGGGCAGCCCGCCATGGGCCATCTGTACCGAGCCCCTGAGGGCGCCGACATGTCTCCTTCGGGGGGTTGTGTTCCTCGATGTTCACTGGTACATTAGTCAAGTAATGAACCATGGAACTTCAGCCACCACCGGGAGCCGAGGAGCAGGACGTGCTCGATGACGGCGCACCGATCTTCACCCAGATCGCCGAGCGACTCGTCGAGGAGATCGCTGACGGTGTGCTCGCCGAGGGTGAGCGCGTGCCCTCGACCAACGAGCTGGCCGCCTTCTACCGGATCAACCCGGCCACCGCAGCCAAAGGACTCAACGTGCTGATCGACTCCGGACTCCTCGAGAAGCGGCGGGGCATCGGGATGTTCGTGGCCGCCGGGGCGCACGACCGCCTCATCGAACAACGCCGTCGGTACTTCGTCGAGCGGTATGTCGAGCCTCTGGTGGCCGAAGCGGGCCGCCTGGGCATCGATGACGAGGCGCTGGTCGGACTCGTCCGCGACTCCACTCACCAACAAGGAGGTATCAAGCTATGACCACGGCCATCGCCGTCACCGGCCTCACCCGCCGATACCGCGACCACCTCGCCCTGGACGACGTCACCCTCACCATCGAGGGACCGTCCATCACCGGACTACTCGGCCGGAACGGAGCGGGTAAGAGCACGCTCATGCGCATCATCACCGCCCAGGAGTTCGCCTCTGCCGGCTCCGTCCGTGTGCTCGGGCAGAACCCGGTCGAGAACGACCACGTGCTGGGTCGCATGGTCTTTGTCCGCGAGGACCAGGACTACCCCGACTTCAAGGTCTCCCACGCCCTCCGGGTCGCTTCGTGGTTCCATCCGAACTGGGACGCCGAGTTGGCGGACGACCTGCTCCACGAGTTCGACCTGCCCACCGGCCGACCGATCAAGAAGCTCTCCCGGGGCATGCGGTCGGCCCTCGGGATCATCATCGGCCTGGCCGCCCGGGCTGAGATCACGCTGTTCGACGAGCCCTACGCCGGGCTCGACGCAGTGGCCCGCCAGCTCTTCTACGACCGGCTGCTCGCCGACTACGCCGAGCGCCCTCGGACGTTACTGCTCTCCACCCATCTCATCGACGAGGTGGCCGACCTGTTGGAGCGGGCGGTGATCATCGACTCGGGTCGGATTCTGCTCGACGCGTCGGCCGACGACATCCGGGGTAGCGCCACGACCGTGAGCGGGCCGATCGCCGCCGTCGAGCAGTTCGTGGCCGGACGCCCGATCTGGGACCGGCGACGGATGGCCTCTCAGGAGTCGGTGGTGGTGGCGGCCACGTTGGACGACACGGACTGGCGGCGGGCCCGCGAGATGCGCCTCAACCTCGAGCCGCTCTCCCTACAGGAACTGATGGTCCACGCGGCCGGACGCGCCGGCGACCAGCGCAAGGAAAGGACAAGCGCATGAGCACCTTGATCAACATCCCCCGCTACCACCTGGTCCAGCGGTTCAACTACGTGGTCCTGCCCGTCGTCATCGTGACGTTCGTGTTCCTGGTCGACGTCCTCATCTTGGAGCTCACCCCGGCCGGCCACGGCGGTGGGAACCGCTACGTCGGTGGTCTCGCCTCGATCGTGGTCCTGTTGTTCGTCTTCGGACTCCAGAGCATGGCCCGGGCCTTGCCTTTCGGACTCGCCCTCGGGGCCAGCCGCCGCACCTACTTCTCGGGTACGGCCCTGTTGGCCCTCGGCCTGGGCGTCATCGGCGGGGTGGCCATCGCCGTGCTCCAGGAGGTGGAGCGGGCCACCGACGGGTGGGGGATCTCGATGGGCTTCTTCCGGGTGCCCTACCTGCTGGACGGCCCGTGGTATCTCACCTTGGTCACCGCGCTGGTCCTGTTGACGCTGGGCTTCGTGTTCGGCATGTGGTTCGGCCTGGTCTACCGGCGCTGGAACCTCCTCGGGCTCGTGGCCTTCATCGCCGCGGGAGTCACCGTGCTGCTGGCCGGTGCCCTCATCGCCACCTGGAGCCATGCCTGGCCGAGCATCGGCCACTTCTTCACCACGCTCAGCGCCAGTGGTCTCACCGGCCTCTTGGCGGCACTGACGGCGGTGCTGGTGGCCGGGGGTTATGCGACCATGCGCCACGTCACCGTGTGAGCAACCGCACCGGGAGCCCGACCGGCTGAGGGGTGCCTCGCGTGAGGGCCGGCTCCAGAACCCGGCACCGGGTGCCGATACCGGAGTGGCCGCCACACCGGCCGTCACCGCGCCCAACTCGACGTCCTCCACCCCGCCGAGTCGGCGCAGGGGTGGTCGAGGTGGTTCGCACCGACGAAGAGAAAGCCCGGGACCATCCCATGTGCATGACGTTCAAGCTCCCTGAGGCCGAGGACGGGTCAGTCGTGGCCGGGCGGAGTATGGAGTTCCCCATGGGCATGCCTACGCAACTGGCCGTACTCCCCTCCGACTTCGCCGGCACGGCATCCATCGGTGACGGGACGAGGCCGAAGACCTGGACGGCCACGCTCGGGGTGGTCGGCATGGGGGTGTTCGGCCGACCCGACTGGCTGGTCGACGGCATCAACACCGCCGGGGTGAGCGCCCACGTGCTCTACATGCCCGGCGGCTTCTGCACCTTCCGGGATCCCCGGGGCGACGGGAGCGATCTCTCCCAGCTCGACCTGGTCGCCTACCTCCTCGGCACGTGTGTCTCCCTCGACGACGTCCGGGCGGCCATGGCCGTGGTCAACGTGATCGGTATCGACCCGGGCATGGGTTTCGTCCCGCCGGTGCACTGCCTCGTCCATGACAGCACCGGATCGCTGGCCATCGAACTCCACCCCGGCGCCACCCGTGTGGTCGACAACCCCGTCGGGATCGCCACCAACGCCCCCTTCCTCGAGTGGCACCTGACCAACCTCAACAACTACGTCGGGGTGTCCGCCGAGAACCCCTCCGACGAGGTGGTCGGAGACCTCACCCTCTCGCCGTTCGGACAGGGGGGCGGACTGCGTGGGATTCCCGCCGACTACACCCCCACGGCGCGGTTCGTCCGCCTGTTCAGCGTCCTGGGGCTGCTCGACCGGGCCGCCGACAGCGCGGCCGCCGAACTCCTGGCCCTGCACGTGTGCAATGCCTTCGACATTCCGAAGGGTGCTGTCGTGGAGCGGGTGGGCACTGCTCTCGTGCCCGAGGTCACCGTGTGGGACGTGGTCCTCAATCTCAGCCACCCGCGCTACGCCTACCGGATGATCGACAATCCCGAGACCTACGTCGTCGACCTGGCCACGGTCGACTTCTCGCAGCCGGCGCGCCTACAGGACCTGCTGACCGAGGGATCCTTCTCGCCCATCGAGGTGTAGTCGTTCGCCGGTCCGAGGGGCCGGGCCGTGCACGCGGTGCCTAGTGTCTGGCCATGCCCAAGCGCAGCGCCGGCCTCCTCCCGTTCCGCGTCGCCGCCGATGGGGCACTCGAGGTATTCGTGGTGCACCCCGGAGGGCCCTTCTGGGCCACCCGGGACGAGGGGGCCTGGTCCGTCGCCAAGGGGGAGTACGGCGACGACGAGGAGCCACTCTCGGCTGCCGAGCGTGAGTTCGCCGAAGAGGTCGGGGTGGACGGACCTCCCGGGCCGAGGATCGACCTCGGCGAGGTCGAGCAGTCCAACGGCAAACAGGTAAGGGTCTGGGCCGTCAAGGCACCCTCGTTCGAGATCGAGCGGGTGTTGAGCAACGAGTTCGAGATGGAGTGGCCCCCGAAGTCGGGACGGATCAGATCCTTCCCGGAGGTGGACCGGGCCGAATGGATGTCGACCCAGGCGGCCGGAATCCGGTTGATCCGGGCACAACGCGCCCTCCTCGACCGACTGGTGAACCACCTCGGGGCCACCCGGCCCGATGCGGTCGATCCCGGCTGACGGCCCGATGCGGCCGGTCGTCCGCCGGCGACATGGTGGCCCCCTGCTACGAGGGACGGGTCCGGATCAGGTGGGGTCCGGCGGTGCCCCGGGAACGAGCCGGCGGTACCAGAGGCGCCACGGTGTCGTATGCCGCTGCCAGACGTCGGGACCGCTGGCGTACTTCGGGCCCGAGTGCCGACGGTTCGCTGCCCCCTCCTCGTCGACCTCGTAGACGGCCAGATACCGGGGCGCACCCTGGTAGGGCGGACGCACCGCGTCGACCAACTCGTAGCGGACGGCCCGGAGGGCCCGACGCCGCTCGGCCACCTCGGGTAAGTGGACGTGGGTGTAGAAGTCGTTGAAGACCTCGAGGTCCCCGTCGGTGGCATCGGCCGGGGGGTCGACCCCCAACAGGTAGATGGCAAAGGGAGCCACCTCGGCTGGCGCGGTCTCGGCCACCTGGCGGTAGCGGAGCGTCCAGGTCTGTCGCAGTCCCGGGTGGTCCTCGTCGTTCTCCTCGGCGCTCCCGTTGACCGTGCTCAGGAACTTCGGAGGGCGGAAGCCCCGGGCGGCGACGGCCAGGAACTCGTAGTGGGCCCCTTTGGCCGGGTCCTCCGGTGCCGAGGCCAGGAACGCCTCGGCCCCCGAGCCGTCAGCGGAGGCGCCCCCGCGGACATCCCACCCTGTCCACCAGGTGGACGTCCCGCCCCCGGTCACCGGTACGTCCGGGCGTCGGGGTCGATCCTGTCTCGGGCCATGGCCCGAGGATACCGATTGGCCGCGCTCGACCCCGGCCCGGCCACGAGCGGACCCGTCGCCGGGCGAACCGGCCTGGCCTGGGCCGGTAGCGTGGGTCCGTGGCTGCCAAAGAGGTCCGTGCTCTGGAGGTGTCTGGCCGGACCGTAGAAATCTCCAGTCCGGACAAGATCTACTTTCCCGAGCTCGGTGCCACCAAGTTCGAGCTGGCCTCCTACTACGCCACGGTGGGACGACGGCCTGGCGGTCACCGCCTTCGGCCGGCCGGCGATGCTGCAGCGCTTCCCCGAGGGTGCCGGGGGCAAGTCCTTCTTCCAGAAGCGGGTGCCCTCGGGGGCACCGGAGTGGCTCCAGACCACCGTGGTGACCACTCCCAACGGGACGACGTCCAATGCGCTGGTGGTGGCCGACGTGGCCCACATCCTCTGGGCGGTGAACCTCGGGTGCCTCGGCCTCCATCTGTGGCCCTACCGGGCCGACGACGCCGATCACGCCGACGAGCTCCGCATCGACCTCGACCCCCAGCCGGGAACGTCCTTCGACCAGATCCGGGCGGCGGCGGCAGCCACGCGCACGCTGCTCGATGAACTCGGCGTCACCGCCTATCCGAAGACGACGGGCAACCGGGGCCTCCACGTCTACGCCCGACTGGAGGCGCGCTGGGACAGCTTCGAGGTGCGGTCCGGCGCGGTGGCCCTGGCCCGCGAACTCGAGCGGCGTCACCCCGACCTCATCACCGCTAACTGGTGGAAAGAGGAGCGGGGTGAGCGGATCTTCGTCGACTTCAACCAGAATGCCCCCCACAAGACCGTCTTCGGGGCGTGGTTCGCCCGTCCGCGGGTGGGTGGCCAGGTCTCCACCCCCCTGTCCTGGGACGAGGTGGAGACCGTCGACCCCGAGGCGCTGACCATCCGGTCGGTCCCCGACCTCATCGCTGAGCGGGGCGATCCCTGGGCGGCCATGGCCGCCGATCCCCAGTCGCTCCAACCCCTCTTGGACCTGGCCGCCCGCGACCGGGCCGAGGGTCTCCACGACGCCCCCTGGCCGCCCGAATACCCCAAGCAGCCCGACGAGCCGCCGCGGGTGGCCCCGAGCCGGGCCAAGAAGGCCTGAGCGTGGACCCGACCGACGCCCTCCGCCGGATCGCCTTCCTCCTCGAGCGCGAGGGGGCGGAGTCCTACAAGGTCCGGGCCTTCCGCAAGGCCGCCGCGGCCATCGCCGGGATGCCGGTCGAGGAGCTCGCGGCCATGGCGCCCGCCCGCCTGCAGTCGATCCCCGATGTGGGCAAGACGAGCGCCCAGGTGATCAAGGAGGCGACGACCGGGGTCGTGCCCGAGTACCTGGCCAAACTGGAGACCGTCGCCGTTCCCGACATGAGTCCGGCCGCCGCCGAGCTGTTCGACCGACTCCGGGGTGACTGCCACAGCCACTCCGACTGGTCCGACGGGGGGTCGCCCATCCGGGAGATGGCCGAGGCGGCCCGGGTCCACGGCCACGAGTACTGGGCCCTCACCGACCACAGCCCCCGGTTGACCGTCGCCCACGGGCTCGACGCCGACCGCCTGCGCAGCCAGCTCGAGGTGGTGGCCGAGCTCAACGAGGAGCTGGCCCCCTTCCGGATCCTGACCGGCATCGAGGTCGACATCCTGGTCGACGGGGCCCTCGACCAGGACGAGTCGTTGCTGGCCGAGCTCGACGTGGTGGTGGCGAGCGTCCACTCGAAGCTGCGCATGGAGGAGCCGGAGATGACGAGGCGGATGCTCCGGGCCATCGAGAGCCCCCACACCGACATCCTCGGTCACTGCACCGGCCGCATCGTGGTGGGGAAGGGACGCCCGCCCTCCACCTTCGACGCCGAGGTGGTCTTCTCGGCCTGCGCGGCGACAGGCACCGCCGTCGAGATCAACTCCCGGCCCGAGCGCCTCGACCCGCCCGAGCCCCTGCTCGACCTCGCCCTCTCCCTCGGCTGTGTGGTGACCGTCGACACCGACGCCCACGCCCCGGGCCAGCTCGAGTGGCAGCGGAACGGCTGCGAGCAGGCGGCCAAGGTGGGTGTGCCGGCGGACCGGGTGATGAACACGCTCCCGATGGACGACTTCCTGGCCTGGACGGCCGGTCACGGGTAAGAGGCGGGAGCGGCCGGGACGCTCCGGCTGTGCCCTCGCCACAGGGGTACCATGCCAGCGTGGCTCTCCCCGTCGTGCCGCCGGTGGCACCGATGCTGGCCAAACTCGCCCGTGAACTGCCCGAGCGCGAGGGCCTCTACTACGAGCCGAAGTGGGACGGATTCCGGTGCATCGTCTTCCGTGACGGCGATGACGTCGTGCTGGGCAGTCGGAACGAGAAGCCGCTGACCCGCTACTTCCCCGAGCTGGTCGAGTCCCTGAAGGCCAACCTGCCCGACCGTTGCGTGGTCGACGGCGAGATCGTCATCGTCGGACCGGCCGGCCTGGACTTCGACTCACTGTCCCAGCGGATCCACCCGGCCGACTCGCGGGTCGAGCTGTTGGCCACGACCACGCCGGCCTCGTTCGTGGCCTTCGACCTCCTGGCGCTCGACGACGACGACCTCCAGGGCGAGCCCTACGCCGTGCGTCGGAAGACCCTGGAAGGGGCACTCGGCCGGGCCCAGGCACCCATCCACCTCACCCCGGTCACCACCCAGCCCGATGTGGCCCGTGACTGGTTCTCCCGGTTCGAGGGTGCGGGGCTCGACGGCGTGGTGGTGAAGGACGGCGACCTCGCCTACCAGCCGGACAAGCGGACCATGATGAAGGTCAAACACGAGCGGACGGCGGACTGCGTGGTCGCCGGCTTCCGGTGGCACAAGAGCGGGGGTGTCGTCGGCTCCCTCCTGCTCGGCCTGTTCGACGCATCCGGTGTGCTCCACCACGTGGGGGTGGCCTCCGGGTTCAGCGCCGCCCGCCGGTCGGAGTTCGTCGAGACGCTCGAGCCCTACCGGGCCGGCGCCACGAGCGGCCATCCCTGGCTCCGGGAGGGCACACCCGAGGGAAGGGTGCCCGGGGGCCAGAGCCGGTGGAGTGCGGGCAAGGACCTGAGTTGGGAGCCCCTCCGTCCCGAGCTGGTGGTCGAGGTGGCCTACGACCACCTCCAGGTAGACCGCTTCCGGCACGCCACCAACTTCGTCCGCTGGCGCCAGGACCGGGACCCGGCCTCGTGTACCTACGACCAGTTGGACACGCCGGTGCCGACCGAGCTCGAGGAGGTCTTCGGCACCCGCGGGTGACCGAGCGCCTCAGCCCCGGGCCACGGCCAGGGCCCGATCGACGAGGCTCGGGTCCCGGAGCTGTTGGCACACCTCGGCAAAGCCCTCGGTAGGCCCATCCCAGCGGAGGGCCGACACCTCGGTGAGCAGCGTCGGGTCCCGACGCAGGGTGGCGAGGTCCCGGAACAGCTCGGCCTGCTCTCGTTCCTCGGCCAACCGGGCGGCGAGCTTCGCCGCACCCCGGAGTTCGCTGCGCACGGTCGGGTCCCACTCCGACAGCCGGTCGGGGACCGCGTCGAAGGTCCCGTAGTGGGCGAGGACCGTCGAGGCCGATCGCTTGCCCCATCCGGCCAGACCCGGGAACCCGTCGGCCGAATCGCCCACCAGGGCCAGCCAGTCGGGGATGGAGCCCGGGGCGACGCCGAACTTCTCCCACACCCCGTCCTCGTCGCTGACCACGCCCTTGCGCCGGTCCAGCTGGACCACGCGCCGGCCGATCACGCACTGGGCCAGGTCCTTGTCCGGGGTGCAGATGATCACCCGGTCGACGGTGGGGTCCTCGGCCGCCACGGCCGCCGCCGAGGCCAGGGCGTCGTCGGCCTCGAGCTCGACCATGGGCCAGACCACCACCCCGAACGCCTCGAGCGCGGCCTCGAGCACCGGGAACTGTGCCTTCAGCTCGGGCTCGATGCCCTCGCCCGTCTTGTAGCCGGGCCACAGGTCGTTGCGGAAACTCTCGACGACGTGGTCGGTGGCCACCCCGATATGGGTGGCCCCCTCGGCCATCATGCCGAGCAGGGACAAGAGGACGCCGCGGACGGCCCCGATCTCCTCGCCGTCGGCCCCGTGGCGGGGCGGCTGGCCGAAGTACTGGCGGAACAGTTCGTAGGTTCCGTCGACCAGGTGCACCTCCATGGCCGCAGTCTTGCAGTTCATGGCGTGGGACGGCGGGGCCCGGGTTCCCGGTCGTGACAGCGTCCTGACTCAGCGCGTGGCCATCCAACGCTCGGCGTGCTTCAGCCGGCGGGCCAACTGGTCCGAGTTGGCGTCGCCGATGCGCCGGAGGCCGGCCAGCCGGTTGAGCTCGGCGTTGACCTGGGCGTGGGTCATCCCGGTCCTCCGGGCCAGGTCCCGGACCAGAGCGGTGTTGGAGGCCCGGAGTCGGGCCTTCTGTTCCATCCGCGTCTCGCCGTCGGTGACGGTCTCGCTGCCGGCCCGACCACCGGGGAGCAAGGGAGGTGCCGGCAGTTCGAGGAGCAGGGCCGGGTCGGGGTCGCTGTCCTCGTCGGGATCGTGGTGGGCCTCGTCCTCGGGCATGACGGCATCGGTCGCCACCGCCGAGATCACCGCGAACAGGGAGAGCTGCTCGTCGGCGGTGGGCTCGGTCGGGGTGTCGAACCCCTCGGGACCGGAGTCGTCGAAGCCTCCCTCGGTCCGGTCCGGGCGGTCCTCGCGGCGGAGGTTGTGTCGGCGGTCGGCGGCGATGTGGACGGCGGCCGACCGCAGCCGGACGTCGTCGGGGATGAAGAGGTGGGCGGACTGCCGGCCGACGCCCGCCTGCCAGCGGACGAACCGGCCCACCACCTGTCGGAAGAAGAGCTCCGTTGTCGTGGTGGTGGCGTAGACCCCGACCCGGAGGCGGGGGATGTCGACGCCCTCGGACACCATCCGCACGGCCACCAGCCACTGGTCGTCCGAGGTGCTGAAGTCGAGGATCTTCTTGGAGGCGTCGGGGTCGTCGGAGGTGGCCACGACGGCTCGGGTGCGTAGGCGTCGCCGGATCAGCTCGGCGATGCCGTGGGCGTGCTCCTGGTCCGTCGCCACCACCAGTCCACCCGCCTCGGGATGGTGCTCCCGCACGGCGGTGAGTCGGGCATGGGCCGTGCCGAGCACGTCGGGGAGCCACTCGCCCTCGAGGGAGAGGGCGGCCCGCAGTCGCTGGTTGGCCCGGGCGGCATCCATGGCATCGTCGAAATCGGCGGCGTAGACCGACCCGTCGGGGGCCGACCACTCCATGTGTCCGTTGGTCCGGGGGAAGTAGATCGGGCGCACCACCCTGCGCTCGGCCAGTGCGGGGCCGTAGCCGTACTCGAAGTCGGGCAGGGCCTCTTCGTACTCGTAGCGGACGAAGGGGATCGACCGGGTGTCGGACCGGAAGGGGGTGCCCGACAAGGAGAGTCGTCGTCCGGCTCCCTCGAAGGCCGTCTGGAGGGCGTCACCCCAGGCCCGGTCGTCCCCGGCGTGATGGATCTCGTCCAGGATCACGAAGGCACCGGCCGCCCGGGCGGCCAGCGCCTTCGGGGCTGAGGCGACCTGCTGGTAGGTGGTCACGATGCCGTGCATGTCCGACGGAAACGGACCGTGGGCGGGCGTCCACCCGGCCTCGAGGTGCAGGTCGAGGGCCGAGGCCGCCCGGGCCCACTGGAACTTGAGGTGGGCGGTCGGGACGACGACGATCAGGCGTCCGGGGGTCCGGGCGAGGGACCGCCGGGCCGCGGCCAGGGCCAGGGTGGTCTTGCCCGCACCGGGGGTGGCGACGGCCAGGAAGTCGGACTGAGTGGAGCGTTCGAGCTGATCGAGTGCGGCCAACTGCCAGGGCCGGAGTCGGATGGATCGGGCCATCAGCGGGCGTCGGTACGGCGGGGGAGACCGGGCCCGGGGGCGCGGGCATCTGGCGGGAACGGTGTGGGGGTTGAGGGCATGGTGGGGGAGTCGAGCGGGCGGGACAAGGCTGTCCGTGTGGTGGAGGGGCGATCGTACCGATCGGGTGCGACGGGTGGGTGGAACCGAGGCGCCGACTGGGTCCGTGGTCGACCATGGGGGCGATCGGACCGGGCCTGGCGTCGGGCCGAGTCGGTCGGCCACCTCATCTTCGGTCTCGCCCCGGCCCTCGGTGCGACAGACTGGGGACCACCACCGGGGACGGCCCCGTCTGGCCAGCCGTCGTTGGCCCGCCGGCCACGCCAGCCCGGAGTTCCGCCCAGACCGTTGACGAAGGAGCCAGTGCCATGGTCGACCCTGTTGTTCGGACACTCAGTCTCGGGTTCCCGTGGGTGACCCAGGACCCCTTCTTGTTCTGCGTGCACCATCTGGACCGGTATCCCGCGGCCAACGAGCACATGGGACCGGTGGCGTCGCTCGAGGCCCGGGACATCGGCATGGACTTCTCGGGCGCCGACGGCTGGAGCATGTACCACGGCAGCATCGTGCCCGGCTTCCCCCAGCATCCCCACCGGGGATTCGAAACGGTGACCTTCATGAGGCAGGGCGTCATCGACCACTCGGACTCACTGGGTGCCACGGCCCGCTTCGGACGGGGCGACACGCAGTGGTTGACGGCCGGTCACGGCATCGTCCACTGCGAGATGATGCCGCTGTTGGACCGTACGGGGCCGAATCCCTCCGAGCTGTTCCAGATCTGGCTCAACCTTCCGGCCAGCCACAAGATGGTCGACCCCTACTTCACGATGTTCTGGCGTGACGAGGTCCCCCACGTGGTGGCCAAGGACGATGCCGGTCGAACCGTGGAGGTGACTGTCGTCGCCGGACCGTTCGGGGACGCCGTGCCGCTGCGCCCGCCGCCCGACTCCTGGGCGTCGCAGCCGGACTCCGAGGTGGCCATCTGGCAGGCCCAGTTCGAGCCGGAGGCCCAGTTGACCCTTCCGGTCACCGCCCACACCGAGACGGTGCGCACCCTGTACGTCTTCGGTGGAAGCGTCACCGTCGGGTCCACGCCGTTGCCGGCACCGATCGGCGCGGTGCTGAGCACCGAGGCCCCTGTCGAGGTCACCGCGGGGAGTGAGGGGGCCGAGATCCTGATCCTCCAGGGACGGCCGATCGGCGAGCCGGTGGCCCAGTACGGACCGTTCGTCATGAACGACCAGGCCGAGATCGAGCAGGCCTTTACCGACTACCAGCGGACGGGATTCGGCGGGTGGCCGTGGCCCACCGACGATCCCGTGCATCCGCGTCACGCCGGCCGGTTCGCCGTCCATCCCGACGGGCACTCCGAACACCCCGACGAGTAGTGCCCGGCCGGCAGGCCCGGCGCTGGTTACCATCGGATGGCGGATATTCCTCCGGAGGATCGGCGATGACGACAACACTCGACTGGTACGGCTGCTCGACCTTCCGACTCCGGACGGCGAGCGTCACTGTGTTCCTGGACGCCTACATCGACCGGGCCCCGGGTGCCGACGGGACCGGACTCCGCGCCGACGATGTCGACCTGTGCGACTGGATCGTTGTCGGCCACTCCCACTTCGACCACCTCTGGGGCGCCGAGCGGATCATGGCCAATACCGCAGCCCGACTCATCGGCAGCTACGAGTCGATCCGCCTGCTCGAACAAGCCGGTGTGCCCCTCGACCGGATGATCTGTGTCTCGGGCGGAGAGCGGGTCGAGCTCGCCCCGGGGGTGGTGGTGTCGGTCTTCCCGAGCCTGCATTCCAGTCTGTGGACGGGCAGCCACGGCGCGGGCGCGGGCGATGTTTGCATCGGCGATCTGGGAGTGACCTGGCAGGAGCGGGAGGCCCGCATGAAGGCGTTGGGAGCCGGACTGGCCGACAGCCTCGACCCGTCGGCCATCGAGCATCTGATCAACGCCGCCCCCGGGCACAGCGACCGGGGCGACGGGGGAGCGCTCATCTACCTGTTCGAGACCCCGGAGGGGTCGCTGCTCTTCCAGGACACCTCCGGACACTGGGGACCCGTGCTGCGAACGCTGGCTCCCGATGTCGCCATCCTGGCGGCCGCCGGCCGGGGCACCGTCGATGGGGAGCCGGTGCAGGGGTCGCTGGCCCAGTTCGTGGTGGGTGAGGCCCTGGACGTCGGCGCCAGGCGGGTCGTGCTCGGCCATCACGACAACTGGCTCCCGGGTTTTGCTGCGGCCATCGATGTGGCACCGGTTCGACAGGCCTTCGAGGAGCGTGCCCCCGAGATCCAGCTGCTGGAGACCGGGTACCTGGAGGGGACGCCCATCTTCGACGGAGTGGGGAACGCCCGGGCCACGTGAGGCCAGGGGTCCCTGGACCGGTGGTCCCGGCCGAATCCGGCCTTCGGTCGGAGTCGGTAGACGGTGATCGCGCCACGGGCGATCGCCGTGGCACCGGATCCACCTGCACCGATGATTCGCCGGAACGCCCGCTCTAAAGGAGGCCTGCGAATCGGTCGACAGAATTCTCATGATGTTGCAGCCGGACCCTCGACTGTCGGGGGGCGGATCGGAGATGTGGGGATCCCGGCAGGACTCCGATGACCGTGCCGAGTCGGCCGTCAGCATCCTGAACTCACTCCTGACCCGCTACCCCACGGCCAAGGTGGCGGCCATCGACGAGTCGGGCACCCCGATCCGGGTTCCGTCATCGGTACCGCTGGGTCGGGGTCACCTGCCCGTCGACTCGACATTCGACCGGGTCGTCGAAGCGGATCGCCCTATCGCGGTCACCCTGTTCGCCCGCGCCCGCATCCGGGGTATAGCGACGGACAAGCTTCGCCTCGACGGCGCGTCGGGCCCGGCGACCATGGTCCATGCCGTCGACTGTCGCCTCGCCCACGGAGCCGTCATCCTCGTCTCGGCCGATGACGCCGTCGCTGGGGCCGACGAGGCAGCCGAGTGGGAGCTTCCGCCGCTCCCCCCTCGGTTGGCCCGGGCCCACAAGGACGGTTCCGCCGTCTTCACCGCCGTCGACCCGGCCATGTGCGAGATTCTCGGTTGGTCGGCAGACCAGCTGGTCGGCCGCCGGGCCCTGGAGATCGTGCACCCCGACGACCACGAGACGGGCATCGCCAACTGGGTGGAGATGCTGGCCACCCCCGGTCTCGGCCGGCGGGTCCGGCTCCGGCACCGCCACCGCGATGGCCACTGGGTCTGGCTCGAGATCACCAATCACAACCGACTCGAGGACGATTCCCACCGGGATGTCGTATCGGAGATGGTGGACATCTCCGAGGAGATGGCCGCCCATGCCGCGCTCGAGGCGCGAGAGCAGCTGCTCCACGAACTGGCCGAGACGGTTCCGCTCGGTCTGTTCCACAGCGATACCGATGGCCGCATCCTCTTCGCCAATCGGCGCCTCGTGACCATCCTCGACATCGCACGGGCGGACACGGTCGGTGACCTCTCGGCTGCGGTCCACCCGGCGGATCGCCAGGCCATCGCCGAGGCGATCCGTCAGGTGTTGGCGGGATCCGGTGGCGCCGACCTGGAGGTGCGCATCCCGTCCGGCCGTGTCGTCCGCTATGGCGCACTGAGTCTGCGGGCCCCTGCCCACGAGACGACGGGGTTCTCGGGCTTCATCGGCTGCATCGAGGACGTCACCGATGCGGTGACGATACGGCACCGGATGGAGATGCAGGCCAACTACGACTCACTGACGGAGTGTCACAACCGGTCATCGACCATGGATGCCATCGGCTCGAGGCTGTCCTCGCTGCATCCCGAGGGATCGGAGGGGCTCGCCGTCCTCTACGTGGACCTCGACCACTTCAAGTTGATCAACGACGAGCACGGCCACAGCGTCGGCGACCAGATTCTGAAGATCACTGCGGAACGGCTGAAGCGGGCCATCCGCATGAGCGACATCGTCGGGCGGGTCGGTGGTGACGAGTTCGTGGTCGTCTGCTCCCAGGTGGGCTCGGAGACCGCCGCTCGCCAGCTGGCGTCATCCCTGAAGGATCGCCTGTGCGTGCCCGCCGATCTGGCCGAGAAGCGCCTGGAACTGCTGGCCAGCGTGGGGGTGGCGTGGACCAATGACCCGACCCTCGACGTGGACGAACTGGTCGATGCCGCCGACTCGGCCATGTACGCAGCCAAGCGAGCCGCACTGTCGTCCGCTCCGCCGGAGTCCGTCGTCGTCGGGATCTGAGGTCCCAAGGGGCCAGTCGATCCCATCGCCCCGTCCGTGTGGAGGTCGGTTCGCCGGCGATTCCCGGTGGTCTGACCGTCGTTCCGACCACCTCTGGGACCGCGGCATCCGGCCCCCAGCGGCTGTCTTCAGGCACCACGAACCGGTTGTGCTTCAGTTTGCCGCCCATATTGCCGATAGGCGAAGCATGAGCGCGGTCCATAGGTAGTGGACCGTCGCCCGACGGACCAGGCAGGATCGCCTCGAGGGCTGAACCTAGGGACCGCCACGCGTGCCCTGTTCTCTGGGCCAGGGGCCATCGCCGTCGTCGTGTTGGTCGTCGTCCTGGCCGCGTCGGCCCTCACGCTGTTCTCGTCGCAGTCGTCATCTCGGACGTTGATCGACAAGCGGTACGAGACCAAGGTGGCGTCCGGTGCCGACCTGGTGTCGACGTACGTGAAGCAGATCGCCTCGCACGAGCGCCTCGTGGAGGCCCTGGATCTCTCGGGACCGAATCCGTCGGATGCCGACATGACGCTGGCCGCCGAGGCCCTGGCCACGCCGGCGGCCGTGCTGCTCAACGGCCAGGGACAGCTCATCCGCTCCTATCCGCTGGACAATGCGTTGATCGGTACGCAGCTGACCGGACGGTACGCCCATCTTCGCGAGGCGCACGACGGCCGGATCGGCGTGTCGAACGTGGTGCACTCGGCGGTCAAGGGGGTCCCGATCGTCGCCGTGGCCATACCCGCCCTACCGTCCAGCGGTTCGAAGGTGTTCAGCGCCGGATTCGATGTCCGGGACACCCCGCTCAGCGCCTACCTGGCCAGCGCTTTCCCCCATCCCACGGCGGCCGTGTACGTGACCGATGCCGCCGGCACCCTGGTCGCCACCTCACAGAGTGCTCCGGCGACGCTGCGGGGCGCAGCTCCCTCACTGGCCGCGGCGATGAGACAACAGCCGTCAGGGCACTACCGCACCGGCAAGGCAGGGGCTGAACAGTTCTACGCGTCAGCACCGGTGATCGGCACCCCCTGGAGACTGGTCGCCACCATCCCGGTGAAGCTCCTGGATCAGACCCTGGGCGGCGATTGGATCCCGTGGTTGCTCCTCGCCGTCTTCGCCATCGTGGGGGGCTTGGCCCTGTTGCTCATGGGACGGGTCCTCGCCGACCGAGATGCCGTCTTGGCGGCCAGAAAGGATCTGGAGACGGCGCGAGACGTCGCACTGCAGGCGACGGCCCAGAAGTCGGCATTCCTGGCGATGATGAGCCATGAGATCCGCACGCCCATGAACGCCGTGATCGGGATGACCGGACTGCTGTTGGGCACGCCTCTCGACAATGACCAACAGGAGTTCGTGGAAACCGTCCGAAGCAGCGGCGAGTCCTTGTTGTGCATCATCAACGACGTCCTCGACTTCTCCAAGATCGAGGCCGGTGGCCTGGAACTGGAGGACCAGGCCTTCAACCTGGGGGAGTGCGTCGAAGATGCCCTCGATGTGGCCGCGGCGGCCAACAACAAGGGGATCGAGCTGATCGGCGACGTGGACAGCGGGTGTCCGACCGTGGTGATCGGCGACGTGACCCGTCTCCGCCAGGTACTGGTCAACCTCTTAGGGAACGCGGTCAAGTTCACCGAGCACGGACACGTGCTGTTGACCGTCGAGCCCACCGAGCAGGGGGCGGCCAAGACGGGGCTCCGGATATCGGTCGCCGACACCGGCATCGGGATTCCGCCGGAACGCCTGGCCAGCCTGTTCGACTCGTTCAGCCAGGTCGACAGCTCGACCACCCGCCTCTACGGCGGGTCCGGCCTGGGCCTGGCCATCAGCAAACAGCTCGTCGGGGCGATGGGGGGCGTCCTGGCCGTCGAAAGTGTCATCGATCAGGGCAGCACCTTCAGCTTCACGCTCACCCTGGCTCACTCCGCGGAACCTGGGGCCACGAGCACCACTGGTCCGACCGCCGTGCTGAACGGTCGATCGGCGCTGATCGTCGACGACGATCCGAGCAGCCGTCGGGTCATACGGCGCCGACTGGAGGCTTGGGGCATGCAGGTGACCGACGAGGAGACCGGCGCGGCGGCTATCGCGCTCATGGACTCGGGATCCCACTTCGACCTGGCCCTGGTGGACATGAACATGCCTCAGATGAACGGGGAGGAGTTGGCGACGAGGATCCGGGCAACCACGACGGCCGAACGCATTCCCATCATCCTGCTGAGCAGCCGGATCGATCGTTCGTTGATCGAACATCCTGAGCGGTTCTTCGCCGTTCTTACCAAGCCGTTGAGATCGACCCGGCTGGCCGAGGCGGTGGTCGACGGTGTGGCCTCAGGGGAGCTTGTCGATCGCCGACTCATTCGCCGCACCGGGGGGTCCGAAGACGTGGCACCGATGCGGGTCCTGCTGGTGGAAGACAACACGGTGAACCAACGGGTGGGCCGACTCCTCTTGGAGAAGCTCGGGCACCTGGTCGATGTCGTAGGCAACGGCATCGAAGCGGTCGATGCGGTGAGGCTGGCTCCCTACGGCGCGGTGTTCATGGATATTCAGATGCCCGAGATGGACGGTCTCGTGGCCACCTCGACCATCCGCAGCCATCGACCAGCCCACGGTCAGCCTTACATCGTCGGGCTCACGGCCAGCGTCCTGATCGAGGATCATGAGGCCTGCGTCAAGGCGGGGATGGACGACTTTCTCACCAAGCCGGCGCGCCTCGACGACTACCGGGATGCGCTCTCGAGGGCCCGGTCGCACGTCGAGCCGGCCTCGGTCGGGCCCATTCTCTCGGCGAACTGACGGCCCCACCCGACCCGGAAGGGCCGATCACGAGGTCCAGCTGACCAGGATCGTGATCGGTAGCCCGTCACCTTCGTAGGCTGCGATCTCGTAGCTGGATGGACCGGCTCCCGATGCCACCTCGAAGCCCGCTGTCGGGGTCTCCGAGGCCATGGAGCCGTGTCCGGGGGTGCCCTACGCTCGCTCCACCTTCACACCGGTGAAGTCGGGCTCGTCACGCCATCGTTCCAGGTAGCCGACGTAGTCCAAGAGGCTGCCCGAGTAGGTGAGATTCCGGGCCGCCCGGGCGTCGATCGTCTGCTGCTCGCTGTTGTAGAAGCTGGGTGTGCAGCTGGCGAAGTAGCGGCCGCCGGCCGCGCCCACCCGGTGGAGGACGGTGAGCCACTCCTCTTCCGCGGCCTCCTCGGGTTCGATGACGGCGATTCCCTGGTCGACGCAGGCCTCGACGATGTGGGCCACGTGCTTGGCCGACTCCGAGAGGAGATGGGAGAAGTTCGTGCCGAAGCCTCCTTGGACGAGGCTGATCAGCAGCAGGTTGGGGAATCCGCTGGCCAGGACCCCGTGCAGGGTGTGGGCACCCTTGGCCCACCGCTCCGAGAGCCTCACCCCGTCACGGCCTCGGGGGTCGAAGCCGAGCCGCTGGTGCAGATCCGTCGTGACTTCGAAGCCCGAGGCATAGATCAGCAGATCCACCGGGTACTCGACGCCGTTCACCACCGGGCCGCGTGGAGTCAGCTCGTTGACCCCCCGTCCATCGGTGTCGACCAGATGCACATTGGGCCGGTTGAACGCGGGCAGATAGTCGTCGTGGAAGCAGACGCGCTTGCAGTGCTTGCCCCAGTAGGGCTTGAGCTTTTCGGCCGTCTCGGGGTCCTCGACGATCTCGTCGACCCGTCGGCGGATGGCCTCCATCGTCTCGAAGTCGGACCGCTCGAGGGTCTCGGCCTCCTCGCCCGATTCGGACAGCCGCTGGGTGTCCACCCACATCACCTCGGTCCAGCCGTCGTGGACCAGGTCCACCTCGGGTTGGGCCCCGGTCACCGCTTCGGTGAAGTTGACGATCCGCTCCTGCTGCCATCCGGGCTGCAGGCTCTGGAACCACTCGACGTCCGTGGGGCGCTGGTCGCGGACGCCCACCGCGCCGGGGGTGCGCTGGAAGACGTAGAGCTCGTTGGCCGCCCGGGCGATCTGGGGCACCACCTGGACCGCGGTGGCCCCGGTGCCGATGATCCCGACGCGCTTGTCGGCCAGCTGGTCCATGGGCTCGGTGGGGCTCCCGCCGGTATAGGTGTAGTCCCAGCGGCTGGTGTGGAAGGCCTTACCCTCGAAGGTCTCGATGCCGGGAATCCCCGGAAGCTTGGCTTTGTGGAGAATGCCTCCGGCCAGTACCAGGAACTGGGTCGAGAGCCGGTCGCCCCTGCTGGTGGTGACCTGCCAGCGCCGTAGGTCCTCGTCCCACTCGGCGTCGGTCACGTCGGTCTGGAAGAGCGCGTGGGGGTAGAGGTCGAACGTCCGGGCCAGGAGCTTCGAGTACTCGAAGATCTCCGTGGCGGCGGCGTAGCGCTCCGATGGCATGAACCCGGTCTCCTCGAGCAGCGGGAGGTAGGTGTACGACTCGACGTCGCACATGCAGCCCGGGTACCGGTTCCAGTACCAGGTCCCGCCGAAGTCGCCCCCCTTCTCGACGATCCGGAAGTCGGTGATCCCGTGCTTGCCGAGGTCGATCGCCGTGAGCATCCCGGCGAAGCCGCCGCCGACCACAACGACGGTGGTCTCCTCGACGACCGGGTCCCGGGTGAAGCCGGGTTCGACGAAGGGGTCCTGGTCGAGGTCGGCGAACTCGTCGGTCAGCCCTCGCCATTGGGACATTCCCTCGGGACGCAGGCGCTTTTGCTGTTCTTCCCGGTACCGCTGGCGCAGTTGGTCGATCGACGGGCTCTTGGCGCTCGTATCGTCCTCCATTGTTGTTGTCCTTCTCCTGTGGATCGACCGTCTCGACTCGGATGCGCAGGTGACGATCCTGACACGCCCGGGAGCGGCTCAACCAGCGGGCCGCCGGCGACCCCGCCCCGGGCCGGTCGGTCCATCGGTGGTCCCGATTGGTTACCTCGAGCGTATGGCGAGAGGGTCGGAACGCCGGCACGGGGAGTTCACCCGGACTGAACGTCGGTTGGGGCGCCCGAGAGACGCCACCTGGTCAGGAGGGTCTTGGTGACCAGTGCTCGATCAGCGCCACTCGGCCAGCAGGCCCGAGTTCTGCAGGTCGACCCAGGTCTGGCTGTCCAGGGACACGCTGCCGGTCTGGCCGGTCGCCCCCACGGCCGCGGGGGTGGTCGCCGGCGTGGCCGCCGGCGCCGGGGCCACGCAGGCGGTGGGAACGAAGGGGGGGAGCACGGGAATGGCCGGGGGCACCTTGATGCTCGGCTTCTTGAAATTGAGGAGCGTGGCCAGATTGCCCGGATCGGTGGTGGCCGTGGAGGCGTCACGTTGGGTGAGGGGCTTCAGGCCCCACCGCCATTCGATGAGCTTGAGTACCGATGTGTGGTCGTAGAGCCCGTGGGCCACCGGGGTGGCACCCGCCTTCACGCTGGTGAACGGGGAAGCCACGATGCAGGGCACCCGGAATCCGAGCAGGACCTGACCGTCGACCAGGTCCTGATCGACTCCGGCGGTCGGGGACGCCCCCACGGCGATCCCGGGGGTGACCCGGGGCGGGGCGACGTGCTCGAAGAATCCGCCCCACTCGTCGTAGTTGATGACGAGGACGGTGTTGGCCCAACCCGGGCCCGAGGCCACGGCGTGGAAGACCTTCGACAAAAAGGCGTCCCCGGCCCGGATGTCGGCCAGGGGATGGTCGTCGCTCGACGTACCGCTGCCCTCGCCCACGAACCCGGGGTCGACGAACGAGACGTTAGGCAAGGTTCCGGCCGCCGCGTCGGCCGTGAACTGGGTGAGGTTCGAGGAGATGCCCAAGTACTTGGACCCCCACAGGGCGATGATGGGAAGGTCGGTGTAGTAGTAGTGGCCGGTGGGGCCGCCCGGCTGGTTCAGCTGGTCCCAGATCGTTGGCAACGTCGATGCACTGAACGTGTTCGACAGTCGGTCGGTCTGGCCGGCGTGCTGGAAGATGCGGTTGGGATAGGTGGGGCCGAGAATCGAGCAGAAGTACCGGTCACAGGTGGTGTAGTGCCGGGCCAGGCTGCCCATGAAGGGCCGGTCCCTCCTGCGATAGAAGCTGATGGCGTAGGAGTCGTTGGCCGTGTCGGTGAGGAACCCGTTCATCTGCCCGTTGTTGTACTGGGTACGGCCACCGGCGTAGGAGTGGTCGGGGTCGTTGAAGCCGCAGCCGTTCAACTGGGTCTGGTGGAAGGTCTTGTGCGACGCGCCGGCCGGATCGGCGTAGGCGAGCCCGTTCTGGCGTCCGTCGGAACCGGGTAGCCATCCCAACATGTGGTCGAAGCTCCGGTTCTCCATCATGACGAGCACCACGTGCTGGATCCCCGATGCGGCGGGATCGGGCAGGGGCACCCGGTTCGTGGCGTAGCCGGCGACTGGCGCGGCCTGGGCCGGCGACCGGTCGAGGGCCTGGCCGAGGATGACCGCCCCCGAAGCGCCGAGCGCCCCTTTCACAAAGGTTCGTCGATCCACTCGCATATGACCCCCCTGTTCCACCTTCACCGAATTCGCCCATGCTGCCGCGTCGTGCCCACCAGGTCTAGCGCGTTCGTCTGACCGGGAGCTGACGAAGGGCTGAACGAGGGATGAACTCTCCGGTCGTGCCGGTGCCCGCTAGCCGACAGCCGGCGCCGGCGCTCCCGCGGTCGTCGGAAGATCCTGGCTCTTGGCCGTGACGAAGAGCGCGCTCACGATCGAACCCACCAGGAGGAAGCCGGCGCCGATGGCGAAGGCCACCGCGAAGCCGTGGACCACCCCCGCCGGCGTCTTGGCTATCCCGTGGGTGGCGATGTACGTCGCCGTCACCGAGGCCGCCACCGTATTCAGCAGGGCGGTGCCGAGCGATCCTCCGACCTGTTGGGTGGTGTTCACGAGAGCACTGGCCACACCGGCATCGTGGTCCTGGACCTTGGTGAGGGCCGTGCTGCTGAAGGCGGGGAAGGCCAGGCCCAGTCCCACGCTCATGAGGATCTCGGGGGGCAGGACATGGGTCCAGTACGACGTGTCCACGCCTATCTGGGTGAGCCAGGCCAACCCGGCGGCCCCGATGAGGAGCCCGAGGGCCATCGGCACCCGGGGACCGATGCGGGGGACGAGTGCCGAGGATGCCCCGGCCGCCAGGATGATGCCGCCGGCGAAGGGGAGGAAGGCAAGCCCGGTCTTGAGGGCCGAGTAGTGCAGGACTCCCTGCATGTAGTAGCTGAGGAACACGAACATGGCGAACAGCCCCGCACCGGTCAACAAGGAGGCCAGGAAGGCCCCGGCCCGGTTGCGCTCGCCCATCACCCGCAGTGGCAGCAGGGGATTCTTCGACTTGGACTCGACCAGTACGAACACGGCCAACAGCACGACGGCGGCCACGAGGAGCGTGATGGTGACGGTGGAACCCCAGCCGTCGGACTCGGCCTTGGTGAACCCGTAGACCAGGCTCACCAGACCGGCCGTCGAGAGCAGGGCACCGGGAATGTCGTAGCGGGTGGTGCCTCCTGCCCGACTCTCGTGGACCACCCGGAAGGCGGCGACGGCGGCCAGGAGGGCGATAGGCACGTTGACCAGCAGGCACCAGCGCCAGGATGCGTACTGGGTGAGCAACCCACCAGCCAGGACCCCGATCGCCCCTCCGGCTCCGGAGACGGCACCGTAGGCCCCGAAGGCCTTGGCCCGCTCGGTGGGGTCGCTCTGGAAGGTGATGGTGAGAATGGACAGGGCGGCGGGAGCCATGAGGGCGGCGAACGCCCCCTGCAGGGCCCGGGCTCCGAAGAGCATGGCCTGGTCCGTGGCCAGTCCGCCGAGCGCCGAGGCGGCGGCGAAGCCGAGCAGGCCGACGATGAACATCCGTCGCCGGCCACCGAAGTCGGCGATGCGTCCGCCCAGCAGTAGCAGGCCCCCGAAGGCGAGGGTGTAGGCGGTGATCACCCACTGTCGGTTGGCTACCGAAATGTGGAGGGCCCGCTGAGCCGAGGGCAGGGCGATCGTGACGATGGAGGCGTCCAGGACCACCATCAGTTGGGCGAGGACGACAACGGCCAGGATGGACCATCGCCTGGGATCGGGCTCTTCGATCGCTCCGGCTGCACCTGGAAGTGCGTCGACGGCGTCGGTCATGGTTCGTGGCTCCTGCGCGAGGGTGGTGAAAGAAAACGCTACCAGTGGGACTGTTCCGCCCAGACGCTCATGGTCCCGGTGGTGTCCTCGCTCTGAGCCGTGCCGTCGGTGCCGTCGGCGCCGACGGTCAGTGCACTTCGGTGCTGACGGCTCCCGTCTCCTGGTACTGGCCCGACCGGACCCCCCACTGTGTCCCGTCCCACCAGCGAGACTCGCCCGGGCTGCTCAGGTCGGGGTACCAGCCCGGAGGCGATGCGGGGACCACCTGATTGCGCAGATGGTCATTGGCCGTCCAACCCCATGCGGCGCCGTCCCACCAGCGCGACTCACCCGGGGTGCTCGGATCGGGATACCAACCTGGAGGTGAAGGGGTGACGGCCTCCGCTTGTTGATAGTCACCGAAGGGCCGCCCCCAGGAGGTCCCGTTCCACCACCACCAGTCGGTTGGGGTGCCAGGGTCGGGGTACCAGCCGGGGGACGGAGCAGGAACCCGTTTGGCGGCCCTGCGTTGCTTGCGGGTGGGCGGCTGTTCTCGGCTGGGCGGCGTCGCCCAGGGAATCCGATGGGCGTCGGCCACCGGACGCCACCCTGCCAGCATGCGCTCCAGGTCCTTGGGTTTCACCACGGTCGCCTGCGCTCGAACGACGTCGCCGTCGGTGAGGACCACGGCCAACTGCCGGTACTGGCCCTGCTGGCCGCACCGAGCCTCGACGAAGGAGGCTACGTACTCCCAGGGGATCGTATGGGTGACGTTGAAATTCCGTATGACCAGCTGCTCAGGTTCAGCGATCAACGCCATACGCCAGCACCGTCTGGTCATGACGATCCACAGCGGTATGAGCAGGACGGCGATCCCCACGGCGACGAGGATCGGCTCGGACTCGCTGAACAGCAACGGCGGGAGGGCGAGGGTACCGGTGACCACGAACAGCATCATCATCCGAGCCTCGCGTTCCGCCACGCAGACCGTACCGTTGCCGACTACCTCAGTTGAAGCTTCCGCCGTACTTGCCACTGGGCGCCACCCCTTGTCCCGTCATGCATGCGTCCGAACGTCGGTGCCTGTCGGCTGACCCTCACGTCACGGATGATGAATCCGCCTCTTCATGATCTCAAGGCCGGGTGCCAGTGGCAAGGTCCAATCCCCCGGTCATTCGGTCCGGAGCAGCCGGGCCGGTGGGGTCCGTGTAGCGACGAGGGCAGGACCGATCGCCAATACGTTGGCCACGACCAAGGTGCCGAAGGCGATGGCGACGACCACCCAGAGGCTGACGACCGGCACCGGCACCACACCCAGGTTGTCAGCGAAGGCCTGCCATACGAGGCGACCGATTGCCACCCCGATGGGCACGCCGATCACGATGCCGATCAGGGCCACGGTGGAGGTCTGCCAGGCCAGGGTCAGGGCCACCTGGCGGCGGACGAATCCCAGTGACTTGAGCAACCCGACCTCCCGTCGCCGCCTCGTGACGCTCACCACGAGTACATGGAGGAGCGTGGCGACACCGAAGACGATGAGGACCGATCCCAAGATGAGGGGGAAGTTGACCGCCTGGCCGAAGTTGACCAGGTTGGTGGGGGCGGCCGGGAACGAGACGTCCGAGTGGTAGACCGCCACGAGCCTGTTCAGCGCCGATCGTCCTGCCGAGTCCGGTGTGGCGTGCACCAGGATCACGCCGCCACTTCGGTAGGTCACGGCGACCGCGCACTGGCGTGGCCCTGTCCCGGGTGCGCACCGGCCGCCCAGCCCGGCAAAGTCGAAGATGGCCCCGGTCCCGAGTCCCCCGGTTGCGAAGTCGGGTGGGAACGATGTGATGCCCACCACCCGATACAACGAGGTCCTGGTCCCGCCCTCAGGTCGGGGCACCGACGCTTTGACCACCGAGCCCAGATGCGCCCCGACGTCCCGCAACGTCTTCTTGCCCATCGTCACCTCGTCGGGGGCGTTGGGCAGACGTCCGGTGATCGTCGTCAGCAGCAGGGATCCTCGGAGGTGTTCGCCACCCAAGGCGGCCACGGTGTGACCGTTGATGCTGACGTCAGAGGAGATCCCGGCGGTGATCGCCGTGACCGCCGGCTCCTGCTCGATGTCGTGGACGAGCCGGTTGGCCTCGGCCGGCGTACCCAACGAGTTCAGGCTGATGGTCAAGTCGAAGGGCTGACCGTAGAGAGCGGGAGTGGTGGTCAGGTGGGTCAGGCTGGACCCGAAGACCGCAGTGGCACAGAGGGCGGTGACGGCCAGGATCGAGCCAACGAGAGCCGATCCGATCGGAACAGCGGTGCGGCCGTATCCTCGCTCGAGGGCGTGGCGGACCCCGATGAGTGCACTGGGGGAGGCGCCCATTCGGGCGAACAGGGCTGCGGTGCGAGACGAGTGCGGCATACGGGTCAGGGCGCCAGGTTGGTGGGCCTTTGCCGCCCTGATCGCCGGGCGGAGGCCCAGGGCCAGGAAAACGGCCAAGATCACCAGGCCTCCGAGCAGGAGCGTCCACCCATCGAAGGAGTAGCCGTTGCCGGGATCGGCCAGGCGCGCCTCACCCACCGGCGTCAAGGCGGACAGTCCGTAGGCCAGAAAGACCCCACCGAGAACCCCGACCGTGCCGATGGCGGCCGTCCTGGCCATGCACGTCTCGACGAGCTGAGGTGTGGAGACTCCGAGGGCACTCAGCGTGCCGTAGGTGTCTTCTTCGAGCAGGGCCTGCCGGCTGAGCGCCTGGGCCAGCACGATCAGGCCGACGAGGCCGGTGAGACCGGCCAGAATCCACCATCCCACCGCCTGGGGACGAATGGATGAGTTGATGGCCGCAGCGATGGAGTCGAGGTCGACGATGCCCAGGCCGCCGGCCTTGCGGACTTCGGCCTGGAAACGGGGGAGGTCCGCCGGTCCATGTCGGAGACGCACGTAGTCCAGATGGAAGGAGAACGTCCGGTCGTTGAGGACCCGGGCAAGGGCGGGGGTCGTGTAGAGCGCGTACTGGATACCGTTGGTGGCCGGGAACTCGTCCTCGGATGCCTCGAGACCCACCACGGTGAACCCGTACCGCGGACCCTCGGGGGCAACGGAAGCCCCGTCCAGAGCGGCGCTCCGTTGTGCCGGTGAGGCGAAGCGGATGCGGACCGTCGAGCCGAGGTGGATGTGGAAGTCTCGCTGCATCGTGTACGAAGCCAGGACCTCGTGGGGGTCGGTCTCGTCCGGCATCCGTCCCGAAACCAACTTGACGTGTCGAGCCAGATCGGAGGGAGCCAGCTCCGTCACGCCGAAATCCTGGTTGGCCAGGGACCGACATCCTGGGCAGATCGGTGGGCCGTTCGCCGGTATGAGGCCGGGCGTGGACCGTTCCACGTCGGGAAGCGACGCGATGCCGGGTACGGGTACGGCGCTGAAGACCTGGGCGTCATACCCATGGGTGGCCACATAGCGGGGGAAGGCGCTCGCCGTGCGGCGACCGGCGGCCACCCCGGCTAGAACCAGCCCACTGACCAGCGCCACGAGAAGGGCGAGGAGTATCCACGAACGCCAGCGGTGACGAAGCTCTGCTCGGAACAGGATTCTGACGACAGTCACCGCGACCTCCTCGTCAGAGTCTGGTCTCCACGTTTGCGGGCAACAAGGGCGCCAACCCTCAGGATCGACCTCGTGCTACCACCACCATCTCGTCACCACGAATAGCCGCGGAGCGAGCTGCCCGAGGGCGTCTCCACACGCACTCGAGCCCGACTGCAGTCCGGTTCTTCAACCGCCTCGACCCGGGGATCTGCGCACCACCTCGCGATACGATCTCGCTTTCATGGCCGGGCCCGGCAGTGTGGATGGTGTCGGCAGCACCGCGCCCTGGTCCGCTCCCCAACCGCTACCTCAAGACGCCGGGGCCCGTAGCAGGGCCGGTCGTCCCAGACGGGCCGGGGTGGCACTCGTCCTCGTGGCCATCGTGCTTGCCGCATGCGGCTCCACCGCGGCCAGCAGCTCCTCGCCGGACGTGTCGATCGAACCGGCAGCCCGGCCGGGGGAGTTGCCGACGCCTCCCGGGCGGGCGCCGACCCTCGGGCCGAGGGCGGCGAATCCGTCCATGGCCAACGGCGTCCAGCTCGATGTGCTGAGCGGGCTGCTGGACGACACCCCCATCTTCAACGGGGACTTCGCTGACCCGTACGCCCTTCGCACCGCGGATGCGCTCTACTTCTACTCCACGAACACCGCCACCACCCAGTACGCACCCGGTGCACATATTCCCGTCATCGAGCTACCCGAATCGTCGGCCTTCCGGGGTCAGTACTTGGGAGACGCCCTCCCGGTGCTTCCGCCGTGGACAGAGCCAGGTTTCCAATGGGCACCGTCGATCTGGGCCAGGCCTGACGGAACCTACGTGATGTACTACGCCACACCGGCCACCAACCCGGCGGACTGTCTGACCAATCCGCACGCCTACGGCTGTGTGGACGCAGCCAATGGGCCGACCTCAGCCATGTGCGTCTCACGGGCCACGAGCACCAGTCCGGCCGGCCCGTTCGTCGACGACTCGACCTCGGCCTTCGTATGCCCGGTATCGATGGGAGGGGCGATCGACCCGAGTGTGTTCATTCGCACCGACGGGACGCCCTGGCTGTTGTGGAAGAACGACGGCGACTGCTGCAAGATGCCGACGACCATCTATGCCCAGCAACTCGCCCCCGATGGACTGTCTGTCGTCGGACCTCCGCACCGCCTGATCAGCGCCACCCAGGCCTGGGAGGGCAACCTGGTCGAGGCCCCGTCGATGATCCGTTCAGGGTCGGACTACTGGCTCTTCTACTCGGCCAATCTCTGGGGCACCCCTGACTACGGCATCGGGGTGGCACGCTGCGCGTCGGTCACCGGACCTTGTACGAAACCGCTCGATCATGCGTGGCTGTCCTCGTCCACCGGGGGCCGGACGGATCCAGGCCCGGGGGGAGAAGAGTTCTTCACGGCCGACGGTCTGATCTGGATGGTGCACCACGCCCTGGCACCGGGCCAGACCGGTAATGCCGCGCAACGTCGGCTGTATGTCGACCTCATCACCTTTCCTCCCGGGCTGCCCCCTCGCGTCGCTTCGGGTGCCCCAGCGGCGGCCTTGGCCGAAGCGGCGTTGTACTACAACGACACGGACCTGCCGAGTCAACCGCCGCTGGCCTACCTCGAACTAGTACGCCAGGTGGGACAGGCCTTCGCGGGTACGACCGATTCCAGTGTGCTGGCCGACGGCAACCTCTCCTGTACGGAGCTCACCGAGAACGAGCCCGCGGCCAAGGTCCTGAGCTCGCTCGGCGCCCGGGGGCTCTCATCGTTCCAGTCGTACGTGGTGGCCATCTTCGCCGCCACCTATCTCTGCCCTCAGGCCGCGCCGCAGGGTCTGAACGATCTCCGCCGGATTCTGACCGAACGCTCATGAGCCGGAGGGATCGGGACGCCCGTTGGCCACGGAGGCCCGACAACAAGCGCTGACCGACAACTCCGAGGCCACGACTCCCGGATCGTCTGCGACGGCAAGACGAATCGGCTCGGAACCGACGTCACCGGCAGTTCACCCACCCGGGCCGAATCCGGATCGGAGCCGCTGCTATCGTTTGCCGCGATGGCTCAGAGCCGCATCTCTCGTCGGTCGTTTCTCGGTGGGGTGACGGCAGGAACGTTGGGGGTGGGGATCGAGCTGGCCTCCGGCGGACCTGCGGCCGCCTCGGACAGCCGGGCCTACTCGACACCTCACGCGGGACTCCAGACCGCGGCTCGGCGCCTGCGAGAGCCCGGATCCCTCCCCAACCCGAAGGTCCCGGCCGGCACCGACCAGGTGCCCGAGATCGAGAACTTCATCGTGGTGATGATGGAGAACCACTCGTTCGACAACGTTCTCGGCATGTTGGGTCGAGGTGACTGCTGGCCCAAGGGGAAAGACGGCGAGCCGACCATCACGATGTCCGACGGACACGGGAACCTGGTGGGCGCCTTCCACATGCCGAGTGAGTGCCAGACCGATGGCGTGGGGCAGAACTGGAATCTGGCCCACCACTCGCTGGTGCAGAACAACCACGGGTTCGTCGAGGGCTCGTCGGGTGAGGCCCTGGGCTACTTCACCGGCGCCGATCTGCCCTTCACCTGGGACATGGCCCGCACGTTCCCGATCGCCGACCGCTGGTTCTCGTCCCTGCTCGGCCAGACAGATCCGAACCGTCGTTTTCTCTTGGCCGGCACGTCGCTGGGTCAGATCAGCGATGCCCTCAACACCGACCTGCCGCCCAACGGCACTATCTTCGATCTCCTCAACCGATACGGAATCACCTGGAAGGACTACTACTCGAGCCTTCCCTCGGTCGGGGTCTGGCTGCCCCTGCTCGGCGAGCCCTCCATCACGCCTCACATCAACAAGATCGACCAATTTTACACCGACGCCCAACAGGGAGCACTTCCCCAGTTCTCCTTCGTGGAGCCGGACTACGACCACTCGTCCGAGGAGAACCCACAAGACATCCAGTACGGCGACCAGTTCCTGGCCGGCGTGGTAAATGCGGTGATGTCCGGCCCGCAATGGCAGAAGTCGATGCTCATCTGGACCTACGACGAGTGGGGCGGTTGGTACGACCACGTCCGCCCCCCGGCCGCCATTCCGCCCGATGATGTACCCCCGGTGATCCTTTCGGCCAACCAGGCTCCAGGGAAGTTCGACCAGTACGGCTTCCGGGTGCCGGCCGGGGTCGTCTCCCCGTTCGCGTTGCGGAACTTCGTCTCCCACAAGGTTTACGACCACACATCGGTCTTGGCCACGCTGGAGCGAAAGTGGAATCTTCCCGCCATGACCCGGAGGGATGCCAACGCCCTGGACCTCTTCGACATGGTCGACCTGAAAGCGTCCCCGGCCTTCCTCAAGCCGCCCACCCTGCACGCACCGGCGAACCCGGCCACGTCGGCGGCCTGCCTCTCGACCGGGCCCGGGACGATCCCTCCCGTCACGGCCGTCGCCAAGGGAGCGGTTCACAAGACACCCGTGGTGGGGCCGGCCACCCTTCCGGCCGGCGTGGTCGGAACCGCATACGAGGCCACGCTCACGGCATCGCCCCTGGTCCGAGGGTCCCAATGGTCGGTGATCTCGGGCGATCTACCCGTCGGCTTGGCGCTCGATCCCCGCAGCGGGAAGATCAGCGGGACGCCAACCCAAAAGGGCAACTCCGGCGTTACCTTCGCCGTCACTTCAGGTCGTAGGCCAACCGGTGTGCAGAGCTACTCCCTCGTGATCTCGGCCTGACCATCTCCGGACGGGAATCGAGAGGCGCTGAGCCCGTTCGGGCGTGAACGGGAGGTCCCCGTTACTGTGCACTCATGTCAACGGAACTCCAGATTTCGGTGACTGGCGGTGAGCTCGGCGCCTGGTGCCAGGGCTCCGGACCCCCAGTGCTGGTGCTTCACGGTGGCCCGGGCCTCTCGGAGTACACCGAGGCACTCGCCGGTGAACTCGATGACGGATTCACCGTCTACCGCTATCAGCAGCGTGGACTCGCCCCCTCGACGACGTCGGGTCCGTTCAACATCCGGACCCATGTGGCCGACGCCGTGGCGGTGTTGGACGCAATCGGAGTGCAGCGTGCCTACGTGGTGGGACACTCCTGGGGCGGCCATCTGGCCATGTATCTCGCCGCTCATCATCCTGACCGGCTGCTCGGTCTGGTGTGTATCGACCCGCTCGGAGCGGTCCCAGATGGTGGCGACGCCGACATGGAGCGGATACTTACCGAGAGAATTCCCCCCGAGGGACTCGCCAAGGCGCTCGAGCTCGACCGACGGGCGATGGCCGGAGAGGGCACGCCGGATGACGCGCTGGAGAGCCTGGCCATTCTGTGGCCCGGCTATTTCTCGCCCACCGCCCCGGCGCCGCCCATGCCCGAGATCGATCTGTCCATCCCATGCTATGCCGAGACATTTGATTCCATTCGAGAAGAGTTCGCGCGGCGAACGCTGCAGAGCCTTCTGCCCGGCATACAGGTGCCGTCGGTCTTCGTGCTCGGGGCGGACAGTCCGATTCCCCCCGAACACGGGATAGCGTCGGCCGCACTCATTCCGGGTGCGCGCTACGAAGTCCTCGCCGACTGCGGTCACTTCCTGTGGCTCGAGTCGCCTGGGTCGGTTCGAAGGGCGTTAGATACGATCACCACGACGTGATCCAGTCCGCTTCCCGGGTTGCTGGTGCCGGTCTTGAGTACCACGCGCCGCGCTTGACCGCCCGTTACTCAAAAAGCCCGCCAGCGTATCCAGTCGGACCAGGTTCTGATGGCCGCTGAGGCACCGCCTCCGGCTACGCAGGCAAAGACTGCCAACAGCCCAGTCCCTTTTGGAGCCACGCCAAGGGGCGGGTGCAGCCGTCATTTGCCTCAGACAGGGCCCAGGTGATGGGCTTTGCAATATTGGGGCTATCGCAGCGGGCTAGTTGACAATATTGTTCAACTGCTCCTCGGCTCGCGCCGACCGGCTAGTCGCTATGGAATAGGACGATTCAGTTTGAAGTACGGCGGAACCACTGTGTCCAAACTTGGCCAGCTATGTCTCTCAGCCCTTCTAGTTGTGGCGGCCATCCTGACGGTTGGAATACTCGATTCCCAACCCGGAGCCGATGGCACGCCGCCTGGAATGCAACGTTCTCAAGTCCCCGTCTTGAAGCAGCCGGACCACAAGTTGATAGCTGGACAGGAGGCCAATCTTCGCCACATTGTCTTACCCGGTTCCCTGGGAACACCGACACCAGGAACGGTGTCACCAAACAGCGCTCCTGCCGTCTGGCTGCACCGACCTCACATCTCAGGAATCTCAAACCTTGCGGAATCGAGCAACTGGTCGGGTCAGGTCGACCAAGGCGCAACCTATACCGGGGTGTACGGCGACTGGACCGTTCCAGCCGTCGTTCCTTCGGCTGGGGCGGAGTACTCCTCTTCTTGGATTGGTATCGATGGAGCGACGAACAGCACCTTGATCCAAACAGGAACCGCACAAAACACTTCGGGAGGTGTGACGTCTTACTACGCCTGGTATGAGCTGCTTCCCGGTGCCGAGATAGTTATTTCAAGTGCTCCAGTTTCGCCGGGCGATCTGATGCAGGCTTCGATCGTCGAGACTGCGCTTAACACGTGGACGATTGTCATTGCCGACGTGACCGCTTCGTGGTCCGCCTCAGGCCCCCTTGCGTATGTCACTCCAGGGACCTCGGCCGAGTGGATTGAGGAGGCGACCACAGTCGGCTCCACTATCGGGACACTTGCTGACTTTGGATCTGCGACATTCACAGCCCTTCAGATCCAGGGTACAAACACTGGATCTGCCCTTCTTTCCCCTGTCTACATGGTGGGCCCCTCAGGAGACATCATCTCCTACCCCGGGGCGTACAACTCATCGACGAACTCCTTCTCAGTCACGTACGGTACGCCTCGACCAGTCGTCACATCTGTTTCTCCCTTGCAAGGCAGCACAAGCGGAGGCAGCGGAATAACAATTTCTGGCGTCTTCCTTGACGGTGCAACGGCGGTCCGTTTCGGAACACGTGTGGCGAGTTTCATTCCGGGCGCCAATGAGACAATTGATGCAGTATCTCCATCCAGCGGAGCTGGATCAGTGGACGTATCGGTAACTACTCCGGGTGGAACCAGTGCTTCATCGCCAGCGGATCAATTCAGTTACCAACCACCCGCACCGCCGACCACCACCCCCACAACCACTCCTGCATCGCAACCTGTGGTTCAGCATGGTTATTGGCTGGTCGGGGGCGACGGTGGAATCTTCACCTTTGGATCAGCTCAATTCCACGGATCTACAGGGAACCTTCAACTACAACGCCCTGTCGTCGGCATCACTCCCACCCAATCACACAATGGGTATTGGCTCGACGCGTCCGATGGGGGCATTTTCAGTTTCGGTGATGCCGGCTTCTATGGCTCCATACCGGGTCTCGGCATCCACCCAGCTGGCACACCAGGCAACGTCAGACGACTGAACGCTCCCGTCGTAGGCATGGTGCCCTCGTCGGACGGAAGCGGATATTTCATGGTGGCCTCAGACGGAGGTGTCTTCGCCTTCGGCGATGCCAAGTTCGAAGGTTCGTGTCCTGGCATCGGGGGATGCTCGGGAGCCGCGGTGGCCGTGATGCCGGACGCCACTGGCAACGGCTACTGGCTCGTTACGGCCACTGGGCATGTCTATACCTTCGGTGACGCTCCGTACTACGGCGCTCCGGGTCCAATCGGTTCTGTGACCTCGGCCGCGCGGACACCAGATGGTAAGGGCTACTGGATTCTCTTCTCCAACGGTAGCGTCACCCAGTTCGGCGATGCACCAGGCTTAGGTACTCTCCCCTTCGGTGCAACCGGATCATTCGGACCCGCCTCAGCGCTCTTTTCGTCGGCTGACGGTCAGGGCTATTGGATAGGTACGGCCGACGGTGCCATCTACAACTTTGGTGACTGCTCCCTATGACGGGAGCATGGTCGGAGTGCATCTCAATGGACCGATTATTGCTGGTGTGGGCTGGTAGCAATCGCGTTAAAGGGCAGTCTCGGTTCTCAGCTTCATAGGCTGAGACGTCGGGGACGAGAGCGGACCGGTCGACTCCGGCAGCGGAACGTGCCGGCCGACGCAGGTGACTGTGTCGTGCAGGGGTGGCTCAGGCCAACAGGGAGCGCACCTCGCCGGCCAGTTCGACCGAGCGGGAGGGTCCTTCGGGACCGATCTCGGCCGGTAGCGGTGCCATGGTTCGGATGATGATGTCGGTGAACCCGAGATCGCCGAAGACGGCGAGCTGCTCGGCCACACTGACCGGGTCGCCGTAGGCGACGGCTTCCTTGTCGAACCCCCGGTAGCCACCAGCGACGAGCGCGTTACCTACCCGTTCGGCCTCGGCCCGGCTCTCGGCGATGAACACGTCCTTGCGGATCGGGATCCGCACCGGCTCCCGATCGTGGCGGGCGCACGCCTCCTGGTAGATCTCGATATCCCGGGCGGCCGTCTCGGGGGTCAGATCGGCGTTGCCGTACCAGCAGTCTCCGAGCCGAGCCGCCCGGTCGATGGCTTTGGGAACGCCACCGCCGATCCACCATTCCGTGCCTTCCGGTGGAAGGGGGGCGATGGTGGCTCCCTCAATGCTGAATACGTCACTGTCCACCGATTCGCCCCGGAGGAGCGCCTGGGCGACCACGATGCCTTCCTCAAGGAGGATCGCTCGTTGCTTCAGGTCGGCTCCCATGGCCTTGAACTGGCCGTCCCCTCCGCCGAGTCCAGTCTGGACGATGAATGGGCCCGACGACATGGCAGCCAGTGTCCCGATTTGCTCAGCCATCAGCACCGGGTGCCACAAGGGGACCAGAAACAGACACCCGGTTGGCCGGGACGTCCACTCCGCCAGGATTCGACCGAGAATTGGCACGTTCTGGACATAGCCAGCCGGACCGGTCGAGTGATGATCGCCCACGGTCAGGGTGTCCAGACCGGCACGATCGGCGGCCCGGGCCTGCTCCAGCACGGCGGCTGGACCTGACCGATGACCGCCAGGATCGTCGGTCGAGAACGCGGTGCCAATGGATATGCCGATCCGCATCATTCTTCCTGTCTACCCCACCCGGCAGAACAGGCGCAGACGGACGCGCTGCGCTTCCGACGGAGCCCTAGATGCCGGACTTCCGGCGCCGGAGCAACTGCCCGACCCCGAGGCCAGTGGCGACGAGAAACAAGCCGATTGCCGTCAGCACCGGCGCATAGGGCCCTTCGCCGGTGAAGGCCAACGAGGGCGTGGAGGCTTCCGCCGGCGTGGCTGATCCCGAGCTGGTGGCGGCTGACAGAGGTGCCGGTGATGTCGTCGTCGTAGTCGAGCACGGCACGGTAGTCGTGGTCGAGCCAGCACCGGGATCCGTGGTTGTCGATGCGCTCGAAGTGCTGGTCGTGCTGGTGCCCTGTTCGGTGGTGGTGGTTACCGCTGCCCGGATCGATGGCACCGTGGTGGTGGTGGTGGTGGTGGTGGTGGTAGAAGTCGTCGTAGTGGTCGAGGTGCTCGTCGTCGAGCTGGTCGAGGTGCTCGTGCTCGGCGCGGATGTGGAGGTGGTGGTGGACGACGGGTCCGGACAGATCGTGGTGGTGGTAGTTGAGGTGGACCCGGTACCGGTGGTCGTCGTCGATGGGGGATCGGTAGTCGTGGTCGATGTCGGACCGGTGTCCGTCGATGTGGTCGAGGACGGGACCGTTGTGGAGTCGGCCATGATGGGGGCCGCACCGGCCACACCTGAGCCTCCTACTGCGAACACCGAGGCCAGGGCGGACAGGATTGCTATCGCTGTCACGTGTCCTACTGCTCTGCGCCGCATCCACTCATCCTCTCGACTCGCCCTGCGGTGCAGGCAGAGAGACGGTCGCCATAGGAAAGACCTGATCGTTCCCGGACGACCATACGCAGGAGCCGGTAACTACAGCGATACCGATGGGTGAACTCTTGGTGACAGGCCAAACCCCTGGTGAGGGTCGTGTTATCGAGCTGCTGTTTGGGTGATCGTCAACGCGAACCGAAATCCCACCGTCCGAGAACTTCCCCGCTACGAACCCTAGGTATGGCGACCTCCGAATGCCCAGGTCGCCTCGTGGTCCACCGGGGCGGACAGGTGGCTTTCTGTACGGAGGAGGCTGCAGGGAGGCCGTGTCCCGGCTACGAGAACCACCATGAGGCGGGCGAGGATCTGTGTTGGCTCCGCATTGCCGGTTCCGACTGCTCGATCTGCAGCGCTCCCACCTGAGCTGCTCAGGACATCCAGGCACCCGTCCGACTCCGAATCATCTACGCCGGACCCCGTCGAGCGAAGGATCCCGCCGTTCCGAGCTCCGGGGTCCGGCCTTGTCGATCTGACTTGGCTCAACTGGACGAGCCTGGGCCGGACAGATTCGGTTCTCTCCTACCGCCCTCAATGCAGAAGCGTGGAAACGACATTGATGACCAGGGCGACGATCACCGCTCCGTATAGGTAGGAGAGCAACGCGTGGCCGAGTGCCACCCGCCGAATGGTCTTCGTGGTCAGGTTGGTGTCCGAGACCTGAAAGGTCATCCCGATAGTCAAGGCCAGGTACGCGAAGTCGAGGTACGTAGGTGCATCATCTTCGTTGAAGTCGATCCCTCCGACCGGTGCCCGGTAGTAGGTGCGGGCATAGCGGAGCGTGAAGACCGTATGGACCAGTCCCCAGGTCAGGGCCACGCTCAGCACTCCAAGAGCGATCAGGAATGCCTTGTCGGCTCCGGTGGCATGGGCTGCTCTGACCAGCACCAACCCAACCGCGGCGAGCAGGGCGACTCCCGAAGCCAGCACGATCAACTCGGTAAGCGGTGCGCTGGTGTCTTCCCGGTTCGCGTGACTCTTGGTTTGGACGGCATTGAGTCTCCTCACCGAGAGCCAAATCCATCCGATGAGGATCACCGCTCCGGCACTCCAGCCCACTAGCATCGATGCCTGCCAACCGGTGAACAGTGAAGCAATCACCCCGGCCACCACCCCGAGAGCGGCTGCTGACGCCACCCGCACCCCCGCGCTCACGTCTGCACCCGACGATCTCTCACGCCGTGTCAGGAACCGCAGGGATCACATCGTGTGCGATCAGGTGGCCAGGACGGAGATTGCAGCGGACAGATGTACCGTCCGCTTGAAGCACGAGGGCGCCACATTCCAACTGAGTTTCCGCTTCATCCTCGCCGTCCGCCATGCCGGCGCGATACCCAGATGGGACTTTGGGCAATCCCTATCCCCATCGAGCAGGGATTTCACGGGTCCGATGCACAAAGGGGGAGTGGGTAACGGCCCCATCTCCTGCTCTGGATCGAGTCAAAGGCAGGTTCGTTGCCGGGCATAGGCAGGTCAGTCGTCAGTTGACTCCAACCGCGCCAGCTCTTGAATCGCTCCCACCAGTGCGCCTCCCGCCGTCCCCAACAGAATTCCGACGATGAGCACATCGCGGTTATCGGTGTCGGCCACGCTGTTGTCGTTGCCGGCCACGAGGACCGCGGTAGATGCCGCGTCGACCGGCTCCGTCCAGGTAAGTCGGTCGGGGTCCGGCCCGTTGCTCCAGTCGTAGCTTCTGCCTCCGGGAATTCGGTAGGTCACGGTGACGTCTCCATAGCCCGTATCGCCGTTGTTCTGAAAGTTCACGATAGGAAGGCTGGCTTCAGCCGTAAGACCATTCGCAGCCCAGGCGAACGAGGTGTCGTGAATCTCGAAGTTCCACATTGCGGTGATCGGGAAGGCGGGAGGGGTCGAGGTGTAGACAGAGGCATCGGGAAGGCCGAGATTGGGCATCACCTTCGCGTCCCGCTCCGGCAGGTCCACCTGACTCCCGTGGTTGTGGATCATGGTGGCACCGGACGGAAGCGAGACACCCAGGTCCGAACCGGCCTCCTCATAAGGAGGCGAGGTCGGCCCGCACCCTGAGCCCTCCGACTCGAGCAGATCTTCACCATGGCTGCACAAGGCCGGCGAGTACGTCCACCTGACGAGCACCGAGTAGAGGTGGCGGCCGGCCGGCCTCACCACCACGGTGACGGACGAGGGATCGGTGTAGGCCTGATTCGGGACAATGGCCAGGGGAAGGGTGTCCAATGCTCCGATCGGTGCTCGTGCCGACACCAAGGTCAGGGTGAACGGCGCGGGTCGATTCACGACCGCACGCCGTGGGTATAGCCACACCGAGATAGCCACGAGCAGAACGAACACCACGAAAAGCACGATTGCCGTGCCGAATCGTCTGCGATTCGACCGTCCCGAGGTGGGAGTGCGGCCAGGACCGTCCTTACTGGGCGCATGGGTAGCAGTGTCCGCCACGGGCTGAGTCTCCTCCCCGAACTCGAGGCTGCCCTCGTGGCGAACTCTAGTGAATGCGGCCGGACGCCGGCTGGTGACCGACGCTGATGGGCCGGTCGAATGCCCTCCGATCTCACGCTCGGGACCCACTCTGGCCGGTCCCATTAACCGGGACCGGCCGACTCGGTCGCTGGGGCTCGGACGACCAGTCGGCCCGAGCCCTACCATGTGGCCATGCAAGCGCTTATGTACGGGGTGGAACCGGAGGTGCAGTCGATCGGGGAGACGGACAACCGCTTGTTGCGGATGCTCGCCCGGACGCCGACGCGACTCATCGACATCGACGAGCCGGGATTTATCCGCCCGGACTGGGTGGTGACCAAGCCGAGACTCGTGGGCATCTGCGGATCGGAGTCCAAGGCGGTCTTCCTTGACTACGCCAGCATGGCTGACCCGGCCAATGCGTCGGGCATGCAGAATCCCATGAAGGGCTTTGTCTCGTTCCCCCACGTCATGGGCCACGAGGTGATCGCCGAAGTGGTGGACGTCGGCCCCGAGTCCGAGGGGCTCGAGCCGGGGGACCGTGTGGCCCTCAACCCGTGGCTGACGTGTGTGACCCGAGGGGTGTCGCCGGTCTGTCCGGCGTGTGTGGCGGGTGACCTGAGCCAGTGCCACTCGTTCGGGAAGGGTTCGTTCGCGCCCGGGATCCATATCGGCATGTGCGCCGGCGTGACTGGTGGATTCGCCGATCTCATGCCCGCACACGACTCCATGCTCTTCAAGGTGCCGGACTCTCTGAGTGACGAACAGGTGGTCCTGGCCGACCCGTTCGCCGTGTCCCTCCATGCCGTGACGCGCCATCCGCCCCAGCCGGGAAGCAAGGTGCTCGTCTACGGGGCCGGTGCCCTCGGCCAGTGTGCCGTGGCGATTCTGCGGGCCCTGCACCCAACGGTCGAGGTAATGGTCGTCGCCCGGTTCGATGCGCAGCGCCGACTGGCCGAGGCGTTCGGGGCGTCGACGGTGCCACACGAGCCGCGCCTCGAGGTCATCGAGCGGGTCGCTGAGTGGTCGGACGGTGTGCTGCAGCCGGCTGACGGGCTCCCGATGGCCTTCCCGGGTGGCATCGATGTCGTCTACGACACGGTGGGGGCGGCCGAGACCTTGGAGGTCGGATGCCGGGTACTGCGGGCCAGGGGCTCGCTCGTGAAGCTGGGCATGCACGGCGCGGCCAAGTGGGACGACACACCGGTGTACTCCAAGGAGATCATCTATACCGGTTCCAACGCATTCGGGATCGAGGAGGTCGAGGGGGTGCGTAAGCACGGCATCGCCCACTTCCTGGATATGGTCGGATCCGGCCGGATCGATCTGACTCCGATGCTCACCCACACGTTTCGCCTCGACGAATGGCGTGACGCCTTCACCCTCTTGGCAGACCAGGAGTCATCAGGGGCGATCAAGGTCGCTATCGACAGCAGATAAAGCTCCCCCCTCCCCATCTGGGTGGTGTGCTTCTCATCCGGCTCCGACAGGTTCGGACCCCAGCATTCCGTGCCGCATGGCGTACATCGCGGCACCAGCCCTGTTCGATACGCCCAGCTTGCTGTAGATGTGCTCAAGGTGGTTGCTCACGGTCTTCGGACTGATGGCCAGCTCGCGGGCGATGCCTTTGTTGGGCATCCCCCGGGCCAGGAGGGTCAGGACGTCGCCTTCACGCATCGTCAGTCCCGCCGGGCCACCTGCCCTCGTGCGGCTCACGCGATGCCCGGCGGCGGCAAGGACGGCATCGGTCGCGACAGGATCGAGCCGACCGGCGGCGACATCGGCTCGCAACTCGCGGACGGCCTCCTCATCGCTCAGCGGGTTTCGGTACGGACGCGGCTGCCTCATGGCGCTGTAAGCGTCGGCGACGGCCAGGACTCGTGCCCCCGGTGAGAGCATCGGTCCCCCGATACCCCGGTGATACCCGGAGGCATCCATCCGTTCATGGTGGGTTGATGCCAAGAGGCCGATTCGCCGTAGCGGCTCGGGCCGACTGAAGATGCGTTCGACGTAGTAGACGTGCAAACGCACCCGCTCCCGTTCGTTGGCGGTCAGCGGCCCTACCTTGCCCAACACCGATGCTGGTACTCCGTAGCGTCCCACGTCGTGGACAAGTGCGGCCTGGTAGGCAAGATGGGAGTCGGCCGAGGGCAGTTGCATCAACTCGGCGGCCCTCTTGACCAGGTCTGCGGTGTCCCGGGCGTGGCCGGCGAAGAAGGAACACCGAAGGTCGCAGAAGTCGCCAATGGCCGCCAGCGCACGGTCGAGCTCCTCACCGGTCAACGGCTCTCGATCCGTGGGCTCGGCGGCCAGAACCTCATCGACGGTATCCCGGTCCAGATCTTCGAAGAGGGGCTCCGGATCTGTGGTGACGAGGTCAACGATCTCGGGGTCGAAGTGGCCGCCGCTCCGTGATCGGAGGACATCGAGGGCCGCATCGATCCCCGCTGTCCGCTGGAAGACCTCGCAGGCTTCGGCGACGTGTGAGACCCGCGCCGCCAGAGACAGCTCGGCGCCCGACAGCTCTTCGGGAAATCCCTGTCCGTCCCATCGTGCGTAGGCCTGCTCGATACCCGCCCGCACGTCGCCACTCAGCCCCAGACGGGCGGCGAGCAGACCGGCAGCCGAGCAATGGTCGGCCATCTGCTGGACCACTTGGCGACCGCCACTGGCCATGAATGTGGCGGCCTGTCGAGCCCGGTTGAACGCTGAAGTACCGTGTCCGGCCCGCCGCAGCATGAACATCATGGCCGGGAATCCGGCCCTGTCGATCTCGAGCGCCTGGGCCCGGAAGTCGATGTCGTCACCGAAGAGGAGTGCGGCCTCGTTGCCGTAGATGGGACATCCGACGTAGGTCAGGATCCCGACGTCATAGAGAGTGGCCAGGTCGTCGCCGACCAAGCCGAGACGCTCCCCCAGGCGCATCCCGATCCGCGTCGAGCGCAGCATGTGTTCTGCGGGCTGTCCGAAGCCGAGGTCGGTGGCCAGGGAGAGCGAGACCAGAAGGTCCGAGAGGCGAATGGCCGAGGCCCCCATGGCGAAAACCCTACCGTCTCCCCACCCTGCGCTGGCGGGCCATGGGGTGAATGCCCCATGACGGGTGATCAGCCGTTCCTTACCGTGAGTGACAAGCGACCAGTCCGGCCGTGGAGAACGGAGGAAAGGCAATGCACAAATACCTCATCGAACGCACCGTGCCGGGCGTTGGACAGATGGATGCCGCTGGTCTCGCCGCCATCGCCAGCGAGTCCAACCAGGTGCTCCGAGATCTCGGACCCGATATCCAGTGGCTGCACAGCTACGTGACTGACGACAAGATCACCTGCGTCTACCTGGCCGCCTCGCCAGAGATCGTCCGTGAGCACGGTCGCTGCGGCGGGTTCCCGATCGACGCCGTCCACGAAGTCCGCAGCGTGATCGACCCCACTACTGCGGAGCTGGTCCGATGAGCCGGGCCGCAATCAGCCTGACCACCGGTCTTGAGGATCCTGAGAAGGTCACGGTTGCCCTACTGGTGGCCGTGGGTGCTGCCGAGTCCGGTCGCGACGCCCTCATGTTCCTGACCAAAGAGGCCGTCCGCCTCGCGACCGCCGGGGTCGCACTCGGGGTGGCGTGCGAAGGCTGTCCACCCATTCCTGACCTGATGAAGCGGTTCGAGGCCGCTGGTGGTGCGTTTCTCACCTGCCCGATCTGCTTCAGCGCCAGGAGCCTCGACGAGACCGCCCTCGTGGCCAACGCCGAGCTCGGCGGAACCGTCCAGCTGTGGGAGTGGATCGGGGACGGCGCGACCACCTTCAGCTACTGACCGAGAACTCGAGAACAGGAGCCATGATGAAGACCGACATCGATGAGGGGAATCCGGCCCCGGCGCCCGGACCACCAGGCGACCGCGTCGAGGTCGCCCTCCGTGCGTGGGGAGGCTCAGATCGAGACGATCCCTACCCGCTCTTCGCCGAGGTACGGGACCTCGGCCCGGTTCACCCGGTGATCTTGGCTGACGGCCACGAGGCTTGGTTGGTGGTCGGCCACGACGAAGCTCGCCGGGCTCTCAATGACACCCGGCTGTCCAAGGACATGCGCGCCGCCCTGGCGCTGGGGGGAGAGGTGGTTGCCGAGGGCCTCCCGGGGCCCGAGTTCGCACGGCACATGCTGGCCGTGGACCGGCCGGATCACACCCGGCTACGTCGCCTCGTGGCGTCGACGTTCTCGGCGCACCGAATCGAGGGTTTGCGGCCACGGATCCAGGCCATCGTGGACGACCTCCTCGACCTCGTGGCCGACCGGGATCCGGAGAGCCCCGTCGATCTGGTGGGTGAATTCGCCTTCCCGCTCCCGTTCACGGTCATCTGTGAGCTTCTCGGGGTGCCCGAGAGTGAGCGCATCCCGCTGGGCCGAGGGCTGGTGGCCATGCTGGTTCCCACTCCCACCCCGGCTGACTATGCACAGGCCAAGGGGGCATCCGACGCCGTGGTGGCTCAGCTGCGCCGATTGGTGGAGACCAAGAACGATAGGCCCGGCGCTGATCTCGTGAGCGACTTGATTGCCGCCCGTGACGGAGAAGAACGACTGGACAACCAGGAGCTGCTGTCGACCATCTTCCAACTCATCGTGGCCGGTCACGACACCACCACGACGTTCATCGGCAACGCTATCGTCGCTCTCCTCGACCACCCGAGGCAGGTCGAATTCCTCCAGGGCGACCCGGATCGGATCCCGGCAGCCATGGAGGAGCTGCTCCGATTCGATGCCCCCGTCCCGCATTCGACATTCCGCTACGCGGTGGAGGAGGTGGAGATAGCGGGCCGTTCGATACCGGCCGGCGCGCAGGTCATAGTCTGTCTTGCCGCGGCCAACCGTGACCGGTGCCACTTCGTCGAACCTGATCGCCTCGACATCTCCCGGGACCAAGGTCGCCATCTGGCGTTTGGGCACGGTATCCACCACTGTCTGGGCACCCAGCTGGCGCGACTGGAGGGACAGCTGGCTCTGTCATCGCTCATCCGGCGTTTTCCACAGCTCCGGCTGGCCGTTGAGCGCACCGAGCTGCATTGGGGCCACGGCGACGGGCTCGTGCTGCGAGGCCTGTCCGAGTTGCCGGTCGTCCCCGGCCCCTCCCAGCCGAGATGACGGAACCCCAGGAATGGGTGAGCAACTCCCGTAAGCACGCGCGACACTCGGGCATGCTGCGTTTCCAGGACAAGGTCGCCATCGTGACGGGAGCGGGCTCAGGGATCGGGCGGGCCACCGCCCGCCACCTCGCCGCCGAAGGAGGGGCGGTGACCATCGCTGACATCGACGAGGCCAGCGCTGCGGCCACCGTCGAGTTAATCCGGGCCGACGGCGGCACCGCCCGTGCCCAGGTGACCGATGTCGCCGAGCCGGATGAGGTCGAGCAGATGGTGGCCGACACGGTCGATGCGTACGGTGGTCTTGACCTGCTCCACAACAATGCGGCGGCAATCCAACTCAACCTGACCGATCAGGATGTCGTCACCATGCCCCTCGAGACCTGGCACACCGCACTACGGGTCAATCTCGACGGGGTCATGCTCGGCTGTCGGTTCGCCATTCCGGCCATGCTCGAACGGGGCGGCGGGTCGATCGTCAACACCGCCTCGGTGGCGGCCACCTATGGCAGCAAGTCCCTCGCCGCCTACGGAACCAGTAAGGCCGGTGTCATCGCCCTCACCCGCTATGTGGCGACTGCGTATGCCGATCGCAATATTCGGGTGAACGCCGTTGCTCCAGGTGTCGTCGTCGACCGCGATCTCCAAGAGGCCCTCGGCGGACCATTCGGCGACACCCTCGCTTCGATATCCGCGGATCACCTCGTCGGCCGACCGGGCTACCCCGAGGAGATTGCCACCGCTGTGACCTACCTGCTGTCGGACGATGCAGCCTTCGTCACCGGTCAAACGTTCACTATCGACGGCGGCTACACCACACACCGCTGATCGCGGCCCCACTCGACGGTCGACTCTGTGCGCCTTCCGGTCGCGTTGCTGCCGGCGCCCTGACGGTGCTGTTCCGGAGGCTTGCGCTCCCTAGTGTGGGGATCTCCACATCGTCGTGACCACCGGACCGCCGCCCGGCGCCTCGAACCTCCCGATGGGTTCGAAACCCACGCTCACGTACCGATCGTCGTTAGCCGGATTTGACGACTCGAGATAGGCCGGAGCGTGCAGTAGGTCGATCAGCTCCAGGTCGTGAGCGAGCAGGGACATCCCGATGCCGTGGCCGCGGTGGTCGGGATGGGTGCCAAGCAGGCTCAGATAGAAGTGGTCCACGTCTCGCGGGTGTGCTTCCTCGAATCGATTCAGCAGCTCGAAGACCTCGTCCGCTCTCGGCCCCAGATGCTCGGTGATGAACTCCCCGATCCGGCCCTCGAGCTCGGCACTGACTTCGATCCCGCCCGGTGGGATCCATACCGAAGTCGCCTCGCCTCCCCCGACGATCCACGTGTCGTCATACGCAAATGCCCCTTCGAGAAGAAGCCTCCAGAATCCAGCCTGGTGGTCGGTGCGTCCGTCCGGTCGGGCGAGGCCCCAACTCCACAGAGGGTCATTGGCGAAGGCGAGGGTGATGACCGAGGCCACCGTGTCGAAGTCGGCCGAGGTAACCCGGTGAGTGGTGCGGTCTAGTTCCATTGGTGAGACTCCTGTTTCCCGACCATCTTCCCTCGCCGTTCTCCGATGGACAACCGGTTGGCCAGGCCTGCACCCACGTCCAGGCGACCGTAGGCCGGACAGGACGCCCGAACGGAAGGTGCCCCGACCCGTTGTTGGTGGAAGCCCGGTCGCCTCGTGGTGCAGTGAGCTGTAGCGTCGATCCAGTGGACAGCGACCTGTGGGAAATGGCCGCGAACTGGTGGCAGGACAACTTCACCGCGGGGGCAGACCCCGAGTACGAAGAGCAGATCCTTCCCCTGGTCGAGCGCTATGCGCGGGGAGCCACCAGGGTGTTGGACATAGGTTGCGGCGAGGGACAGGTGAGCCGCCGCCTGGAGGGGCTGGGGGTGCAGGTCGTCGGCCTCGATGTGGCCGCATCGCAGGTCCGGACGGCCAACGTACGGGGAGGGTCGTCCTCCTGCTATCTCCAAGCCAGCGCTGAACGCCTTCCGGTTCGCGATGCCTCGTTCGACACGGTGGTGTTGTGTTTGGCCATCGAGCACGTGGAGTTGTTTGAGGAGGCCATCCGAGAAGTCGCCCGGGTTCTGATGCCGGGGGGCAGATTCGTACTGCTCCTCGTGCATCCACTACTCCAAGCGCCGGGGAGCGGTTGGGTCGAGGTGCTCGACTCCGACGAGCAGTTTTGGCGGGTGGGCTCCTACCTGGAGGACGACGTGACCACCGAAGAGGTCGGACCTGGGGTTTACCTTTCGTTTGGCCACCGTCCCGTCAGCAGGTACGTCCATGAGATGGGGAAGTGCGGACTGCTGATCGATGACATGGTGGAGCCGCCACCTCCGCCTGCCACCATCGAGGTGACCGGGGATTTTCCCAAAGGGGCGACCATTCCCCGTCTGCTACTTCTCTCTGCCCGTCGCTCCCTCGACGAGTGGAGCTGAGGACCCTACACAGGGCGAGTCAACTCCGGTTCGCTGGACGGCTCCCGATTGACCCCGTTGAGGGCTACTCCGAGCGCCAACGTCGATAGAGGTCAGTCAGGTCTTGCCTGGCCTCAGGAGAAAGGTCCTCCGGTTCGATCCTTCCGGACAGCTGGATGGTCAGTCTGATCTGCTCCACGTAGGCGGAGCAGTTCGGACATCCCCGGAGGTGCGCCTCGAATCGCCTCCGCTTCCTGGGCGAAAGGGCGTCTTCGAGGTAGGCGGTGACCAGTTCGACCGCCTGCTGACACACGATGTCTCTACGTCGCAGTAACAGCATCGATCAATCCCTCTCCATCTGAACCTCGAGGATTCCCCTCAGCCGGCTGCGCCCACGATGCAGCAACAGTCGCTGGTTGCCCAGGGTGATCCCCAGCAGGTCACAGGCATCGTCACTCGACAGTCCCTCCACATCCCGGAGAAGGACCACCTGGCGTTGGCGAGGGGGAAGTTCATCGAGCGCAGCCTTTAGCACCGGCAGCCACTGGGCCGCATCAAGTCGTTCTTCAGACTCCTCGACCCACCGGTCGAGCGGATTGGCCCAATGACCCTGCGGGTCGAATCGGCTCGGGTCGACCGCGTGAAGTGACTCGATGGGTGCATCGATGTGCTCACGGGAGCCGGCAGAACGTGTCCGGTTGATCAAGATCCGAAACAACCAGGTCTTCAGAGAGGAACGGCCCTCGAACCTGTCGATGCCACGAACGACGGCCATCCAGGTGTCCTGAACGGCTTCCTCGGCCACCGCCCGACTGGAGACCATCGATCCAGCGAGACGCAACATGGGCTGCTGATAGCGGGCCACGAGCAGGACGAACGCCCCTTCATCACCATCCCGTAGTCGGTCGAGCAGTTCGACGTCCGTCTCCACGACCGAGAGCGTAGATGCCGGTCGTCCGTGATGAGACGTCGGCCGAACGTTCCTTCTATGGCCGACTGCCTTTGCTGCCACGCCTCTCGACATATGAGTTCTGTCCGTAATCGAGCAGGCCGCGTTACAGCGGCTCCTAATTCCGGTGTTGGCGTAACGCCCGGGTGCAACCCGGGACTGTGTCCTAGAGCTTGAACCTCGAACAAGGGAGTAGGAATGAAGCGATTGATCCGATTGGCCGTTGCTGCAGGGGCAGCCCTGGGGCTGTCTGCGTGGGTGGCACCGCTCGTCGCCGGTGCCGATGGGTTCCAGCACGGTGGTCTCTATCTCGGTGGCGCCAACCATGCCGTCTTCGTCCAAACCGACAACGCAGCGGGCAACCAAGTCATCGCCTACAGCAGATCCGACAGTGGAGCCCTGACCCCGGACGGCACGTACAACACCGGTGGGGTGGGTGGCGTGTTGAACGGCTCGGCGGTTGATCACCTCGCTTCTCAGGGCTCGCTGGCCTACAACCCGGCCGCCGGTTCCTTGTACGCCGTCAACGCGGGAAGCAATACCGTGTCCGTGTTCTCCACCCATGGCGATCGCCTGTCCCTCAACCAGGTGGTCAGCTCAGGCGGGGCGTTTCCGGTGAGCGTGGCCGCGCACGGCAATCTCGTCTACGTGCTCAATGCGGAGAACGGGGGAAGCGTGCAGGGCTATGTCGCCCTCTTCGGCCGGCTGTTCCCAATCCCGGGTTCGAATCGGGCGCTGGGATTGACGATCCCAAGCGATACCACCCAGTTCACCCACACTCCCGGGCAGGTGGCTATTTCGCCCGACGGGTCTCAGGTGATTGTCACGACCAAGGCGAGCACCAACGCCATTGACGTATTTCACGTCGGGTTCTTCGGTGAGCTCTCACCGACCCCCGTGGTGAACGTCGAGCCCGGCGCGCTCCCCTTTGCCGCAACGTTCGACACCACCGGCAATCTCGTCGTTGCTGACACTGGGATCGGTTCGCTCGTGACCTACAAACTCAGTGGCAACGGGACCGTCACCCAACTCGATGCAGTGCCGAGCACTCAGGCGGCCACGTGCTGGGTTGCCCCGGTCGGCAACTACCTGTTCACCTCCAACGCCGGGAGCGCATCGGTGAGCAGCTATCAAGACGGAGCTGGCGGCCAACTCGCCCTGCTCGGCCAGACAGTCACCGATCCGGGAACCGTTGACGCATCCTCCACGGTCGGAGGCCAGTTCCTCTACGTGCAGACCGGTGGTAACGGAATCGTCGACGAGTTCCTGGTCAACGCCAACGGAAGCCTCACCAGGCTCGGGTCGGTCACCGTTCCCGGGGCGATCGGTGGCGAAGGAATCGTCGCCTTCTGATCCCGTGGGCACAAAGCGAGCGGCGACGGGCCACGGCCTGTCGCCGCCCGCGTCGGTCCTCGAGCTGACCAGACCTGATGGGGTCGCCCTGCCACCCAGCAAGAGCACGGCGTCGGGTGGGGATCTGGAAGTTTGCCGACTTCACCGGCAGCATGAGAAACCTCAGTTGCGGCTGCGAGACCGCTCAACCCACCCTCAGCCTTACAAGCTGAGGGTGGATGCCCAGCCGACCGACGACTGAACGTCGGCTTCCGCGATCAGTCCGGAAGCGGGTGCTCAGCCAGCTCTCGGAACTCCTCGGGGACCCGGTTGGCATCCGAGAGGGCGATGGCGGCATAGCCGACGGAGGCCCGGCCGAACTTCTCTCTGATGGCGTCGACCGATCGATCTGTGCCCCACCGAGCTGCCCCGGTCTCCGAGCCTGGGCTGCGCTCGGCATGCTGCCCGACCGGCGTCAGGGGTAGCTCCAACTGCAGCGAGTACTCGTCGCTCAAGTTGGAGACCGAAACCGCCAGCAGCGAGATCTGGCGGTCGTCCGGGTTGTCGGCGATCGCCGTCTCCGCCAGTTGGGTGGCCACCTCGGCCAAGGTCAAGGTGGCGGATATGGGTGCGGGCAGTGTGATGGACCGGGTGACGGATCGGAGCTGGGCAAAGCGGACCCGGACGGTAATGGTGCGTCCCGCCTGATTGGCCCCTCGAAGGCGGGCAGCCACCCGGTCGGCCAAGTAGCCCAAAGTCTCTCGAACCAGCACCGGCGTGGGTAGGCGGCGACCGAGTGCCGATTGGGCACCCACCGACTTTGCTCCCCGGGGTCGATCGACGGAGCGGGGATCGATGTTGGCCGACAGTGAGGCCAGCTTGGCTCCGGAGGCCTTGCCGATCAGATGCTCGAGTAGGGAACTGTCGGTAGCCGCCAGCTGTCCGATGGTGTCGATACCGGCCCGATGGAGCGTGGCCTCCGTCACCTGGCCGACGCCCCAGATCAGCCCGACCGGTAGTGGGTCCAGAAACGCGCGCTCGTCGTGAGGGTTCGACCACGACCAGACCATCCGGCTTGGCGACCTGTGAGGCCACCTTGGCAAGATGCTTGGTCCGAGCCACACCCACAGACACCGGGAGACCGATCTCGTCGCGGACACGTTGTCGGATGCTGACGGCAATGGATCGCGGCGATCCAAACAGTCGGGTGGCACCCGAGACGTCGAGGAAACCCTCGTCGATGGAGATCCGCTCAACCAGGGGAGTGAAGTCGCAAAAGACAGCCATCACCGCGTCGCCCAGACGTTGGTACTCACGGAAGTGTCCGCCGACGAACTGGATGGACGGGCACAGCTGACGAGCCCTCCAGCCCGGCATCCCGCCTCGGACTCCGTGGGCCCGGGCCTCGTACGAAGCCGCCAGGACCACGCCCCCACCGACGGCAATAGGTAGGCCCCTCAGCGAGGGATTGAGCAGCTGCTCGACTGACGCATAGAACGCGTCCAGATCGGCATGGAGGATCGTTGCTGAGCTCGCTGCTCGCATACGGTCCAGGGTAATCGAACATATGTTCGTAGTCACCCTCGAGTCAGAGGTGGAGCGGATTCGGCGCGGCGCCCAGGCGTAAGCGCCAGCCTCCACTACTGCCACTAGTGAGGAGACAGCACCGCTCCTTGCGAATTTGGTGGTTGCGGTTACCGTTCACCCTGATATGAGCGGAGCAGAGATCACGCCGGTGGGTTCCGGGGCGAGCAGGAGCCAACGAAGCCGATGGGAAGGATCGGCGATCGTAGGGGTGGTCAACGGCTGCCGCCGGGGCCGAAATCGGACAGGCAAAATGGTCCGGTCATACAAACTTCTGGGCGGCATCGCACTAGTCCTGTTGCTGGCCTCCTGCTCCAACTCACCATCACCAGAGCGGTCCGTTTTGATCGTAGGCGACAGCGTCGCAGCCCAGGCATCTGAGCCATTGATCCACCTCGCGCCGGCGGGAGTTTCCGTAACCGTGGATGCGGTGCAGCCGGGAACCGCTCCCTGCGATTGGGACCACGGGTTCTCAGTTCCCGGAGGCAAGAAGTTCCCCGACTTTGCCGCCATTCTCGGTTCGGTCAAGCCGAAGGATGTGGTCTTCGTCTTCACGGGGAATCCGGGACTGTCGGGTCCGTCGGCCGGCTGTGTCGATGCGACAAGTCCCTATAGCCTGGCCGAACTCCTCACGACCTACAACAAGTCACTCAGCGAGATGGCGGGCGAGGCGGTGGAGTCGGGCGCAACGGTGTTCTTCGAAGCACCTCCACCCAGGAACCCGGTGGTGGCGGTCGGTTACGACCAGGTAGCCAAGATCAACCGCGGCTTTCAGGGCTCACCGTATATCGACATCTTCTACCAATCGCTGGTGGCGAATTCGAAGTCCTCACAGTGGCGTTATGACGACCATGCGGCCACCTCCGTCTCCACGCCCAATCTGGAGTGGAGGTTAAACCTGCCGTGCGAGCCATGGGACGTCAAACGTTGTGGGGACGGCCAGGTCCAAGTCAGGGTGGGTGGTGAGGACGCCGTCCATCTGGATGAGAAGGGCTGTGGCGCCGTACGGTTCGCTCTCGGTGTGGAGGAGGCGGTGTTGGGTCGAGACGCCCTGCCGAGCTCAAGCTCTGTGTCGGCCACGGTGTCGGAGTATGGCGGGTGCCAGTAGGAGCTGGGGAGATCCCATTCTTCGCCATGCTTTACAGGACGTCCTATTCCGCTGAGCGGTGTCGCTACTCAGCCCTCAACTCTCCCGCCGGAAGGTGCGAGAGTGCATCTCGTCCAGCCAACAGGGCTAGGGCATTGGCAACGAGGAGCGTCAGCGGGATGAGGAGTAAGGCGGCCACCGCTGCGAATGGTGCGATAACCGACAGGGGAACCCGCTCGGCGATGGCACGCCAGCCCAAACGGCCCACCGCCAGTCCAAGAGGGATCCCGACCACCAGACCGAACAAGGCGATCGCTGCACCCTGGGAATTGAGCACCATACGAATATTTCCCCGAGTCATACCCAATGCTCGTAGAACAGCGAAGTCATGGCCCCGACGTCGGGCGCAACTCAACAAGACCGAGCCCAGGGCCACCACTGCGATCAGTCCGAGGAATCCGGCCAACACCTCGGGAAGCGTGCGGACGTTCTGGAGATTGAGCAACTCATCTGGTGGGTCAGGTGGTGAGATGTCCTCGGTGAGAGGTCCCAGTTTGGACTGGAGCTGAGTGATAGCGGCCGCCAGATGAAATCTTGGCGCGAAGCGAACTGCCACCAGCCGCTCGTCACTGAGCGATCCTTTTGCCCCTATCGGTGGCTCAACAGCATCGAACTGAGCCGGTGCCAACCACAGACCCTCGTCGAACTCGGAATGCACATCGCTGGGGAACAGGGCCTCGCCGACGATTCGCACGTGGGCGTTCGAAGGGCCCACCGGAACGACGTCGCCGATGCCGACGTGGAGATCGTTGGCTGTAGCGGGACCGATGGCCGCTTCACCCATGCCCTTCGGGGCGCGTCCCGAGGTCAGAGTGAAGCTGATCCCGGTGGTGGACATTCCTGCCATGGGACGTGCCGTAAAGACCGGGGCACCGACGTGCCCGACGTTGATCACCGCTCGGTCGATGACCGCAGTGGCCCGCACTTCCTTGGCCTTCTCTATCCGGTCGGCAAGCTGAATCGAGATATTGCGACCGGTCTGTGCTTGCGGGACGGGCGTCACTCCGGCATCAAAGGTGATTCCCGCCAGCGCCGGATGGTCGAGCGCAGTGGTGATGCCTTGATCAATGGACAAACTGGCGACGACTCCGGTCACCGCCACCGTTGCAGCCAGTAGGGCCGGGACCACTGGAATACGTCTCCTACCGCGGCCGGGCTCAAAGGCCATGGTGGTGCCTAACCCGATGGTGATGGGCGCCCACTGGCGGAAGGCACCAGGCGTCCTATGGGCCCGTCGATGGCTCTCCGTCGATCCTCGACCGATGAGTATGGATGTTGTCACCACGGCGACCATCGCCACCGCGATTCCGGGTCCGACAACAGTCCAGTCGATGTGATACCCCACGTCGGGGTCGACACGCCGACCTAGCCCTACCGGAAAATGAGGTGATGCCAGCAGGGAAACCATGAACGCAACCGGCGCGGCGACGAGAGCGGGAAGGAGATGTGCCAGGCCGGTGGCCAGTCCCAGTTGACCGCGAGACATGCCAAATCCGCGTAGAGGCAGGGCATCGTCGGAGATGATCGAAGCTGATCGTCCGAGCACCTGCGCCACGAGAATTCCCCCTCCTAGGAGGATGGCCAGGGCGAGGAGCAACAATGCTGTTGTCTCGACGGTCAGCGTGGTAGTCACCCGTCGACTCGTCGCATGGGAGTCGAGTACCGGTGTGCCTGGGATCAGGTACTGGTTCACGTCGTGCCGCAGTTTCCCCATGTCGGCTTCTCCGTGGCGCAGTTTTACATCGGCATTCTCGGCCGTCTGTATCTGGCCTCCATACCGGGCCAAGAGACCGGGCGACATCAAGACCTGTCCGTCCGATACAAACGCGAACTCGGGGACCTCGCGCACGACCCCCACGATGTGCATCTTGATTTTCAGACCCCGAGGAGGCTCAGTGTCTTCGTCGGATTGCTTCGAAGAGTAGAACTGATACGTAAAGGTGCTTCCAACGTGCGGAGCCTGCCCCACGGTCGTACCGTCGGCCGAGGTGACCTGCTTCAGCGAGTTCTCGTCGATCACCACCTCGTCGGCCGCCCGGGGATTGAACATCCTGCCTTGAGTGACAACCGGTTTATCGACTTTTCCCAGGTACGTGCCGTCCTTGGAACCAAAGAGCAGTGAGCCCGGCTGCCCGTTGTAGTTGCCGAACAGCAGGTCCCAAATGGCCAAACTGGCCACCTCGGGCCGGGCGGCCAGGCGAGCCCAGTGGGGATGGGCAACACCGACTTGGCTAGGAAATACCACGGCATCGGACGCATTCGTTTGCACTCGTAGCCGTTCTAGGGCGGTATCCGTACGTCTGGCACCCGCCCAGGCGGAAAGTGCGAATCCAACAGTGAGGCCGATCAAGACGCCCAGCAGAACAAGGGACCGCCAGCGTCGCTTGACGTCTCGCCTCGCCCAGAAGGCCGAGGCCCTTGTTCCTCCGTCATCGTCAGCTCGCGGTAGGACCGACAAACCTATTCACCCAGTTCTGCCAGCTTCGAGGTGGGCATCCGAAGCCTTGGAGAGGGGAGAAGTGATGTCGCGCCGGGGAAGGTATCCCGTCGGGATCCGTTTGTTTCGTTCAGTAGCACCGCTTCTCCTCTCATCGCCGACTACGGCAGACTGGATGCTCAACGATGAGTAGCGACCGCCAATACGACGTCGCAGTGTGCGTCGGCTGATCCGTGTCCAGGCCTCCCGGTCGGGGCGGCTAAGTCGATGGTACGAAGTGCGGCTCGGGGAACTCTCAGTACTGGCTACTGAATTCGGGCAGACAGACGGTCACCGTTTCGTCGGTACATGGTCGGCAAGACCCACGTCGGGGGGCTACCTCGGCCCTTAAGATCGCCGACCGGCGATGCCTGGACACCCTCGTCGGGCGGCAGGAGTACCGCATTGGCACTATGGCTTAGTCAGCAGGTCCGACGAGGACCGAGCTCAGTTCGTCCCTTGACGTGAGTCCGAGCTTGGCAAATACGGCGTAGATGTGGCTCTCCACGGTCCGGACGGAGAGCGAGAGCGTTGCGGCGATCTCGGCATTGGTCGCCCCTTGAGCTGCCAGAAGCGCAACTTCGCGTTGACGGCGGCTGAGCGGTTCGACCTGATCTGGTGGGGCAGCAGCCCGTATCCTCGCCCCCTCGCAGAGTCCGACGAACTCGTTGGCTCGCTTGGAGGCCTTGGTGGACCGGGCCTGCAACCCCTCCCGCCTGTAGGCCACCGAGGCCGCCACCCAGAGTTCCGAGGCGATGAGTGCATAGTCGGCTTGGGCGAATGAGGATGCGGCCAGTTCTAGGTCTGTTCCACGTTGTGAGTCAACGGCCCGGGCGTGGAGCCCCACCGCCTCGCCGAGCGCGCCTTCAACCAGATGAGAGGCCTCCTGGGCCCGGCCCGAGGCATTGGCCTCACCCAGGCGCAGCAAGTCCTCGAGGATGACCAGCTCGAAGCAGCGCTGGTTCCGCTCCAATGCCATGTCCGCCGTAGCCCACAGTTCTGCGATTGCATCCGTCAATCGGCCCTCCTGGGCATCAACCCAGGCCAGGGCCCTTCGTTCATCGACGAAAACAGCCAAACGGTCGTTGTTTCGTACGGAGAGGGCCTCACTCCGCGCTGCCGCAGCGGCTGCCGAGTGACCGAGAAGTGCTTCGGCTTCGGCCAGCAGGGCCAGGCCCCATGATCCGTAGATCGGGTCGTCCCGCATGGCAAGTGTCGCTTCCCGCAAGGAACGGACAGCACTCGCTGCTTTGCCTCCGAATAGAAGGAACCGGGCACGATAACTATTGGAAAGCGCCCGCTGTTCGGGGGTGTAACTCGCCGAGGAGGACTGGGCGAAGTCAAGAAGCTGCAATGCCTCCGGTACTCGGCCGGCGAAGGTCAACGCGGTGCAACGAGTGCTGACGGCCCAGCCGGGGGCGCGGGGAAGCTCATCACGTACACGCAAGGCGCAAGCAATGCCTGCTTCAGTGAGGGCGAGTGCATCCTCAGTCTTGCCCATCATCACCAGGCTGGATGCGACCGGGGTCAAGGCCCGGACGAACACGCGATCGTCGTCGTCAGACTGCATTGCTGTCATGCCCAACTCGATCGCTTCCGAGTATCTGCATACGAAAGCGCATAGCGTGGCCCGAATGCACCGGATCAACGATCGAGCCATGAGGCCGACCGCCGAGTGCTCGATCTCGGTCATGAGTGCGATGGCATCATCGACCTGTTCCAGGCCGAAGCCCATCGCCAACGACAATCCGTCGGCCAAGCGTTCCCGAGCACTGTCGTCGGGCTCACTCCCAACGAGAGAGGCAAAGAGCTTGGACGCTTCATCAAAACGATGTTGATAAGTGAGCGACCATCCGAGCTCGAGTCGGGCGACGAAGGTCACTTGTTGTCTGAGCGAGTCACGAGCAAGTTTCTCGGCCAATGCGTGGTCGGATAGCCGGTTCGCCACCTGAGCCGCTTCGGCCAGGACGGTTGGATCCACTTGTTCGCCCGAATCTCGCCAGAGCACAGCCAACTTGAGGAGATTCGACGGTGTTTGCGGCACATCCAGGCGCAATAGACCGGCGAGTTGTTGGTTGAGCTGACGCCGGAGGAGCGACGGCATCTCTGCACGGAGGACCTCCCCGAACAGGGGATGGCTGAATCGCACGCTTGGCGGCCCTTGCCCTCCGACAGCGATCAATCCTCGCCGCTCGAGGTCAATCAGCACTTCGTCGGCGGTCACCCGCTCCGCCATGGCCAGCGTGAGTGGCTCTCCGACGGACAGTAACTCCAGAAACTGGTGTCCGGGGTCTGCCAAGCCGTCGAGCCGGGCGGCGATCGCCTCCTGTAGGCGCGGAGCATGTCCGACTCCACCAGCCCATCGCCACACCCCATGAATCTGCCGGAGTTGTCCGGCCTCAATCGCATCAGCGATCAGCTCCCGGGCAAAGAGGACGTTCCCACGGGTCGCTTCCCACATCCGATCCAGGGAGTCGCTCTCGACTAGGCCATCCAAAGCCTGCTCCACGATCTCGTTGAACTCAGACCTGGATACGGCCTGCAGCTCCAACCTCGGAAGTGCTCCATTTCGGCACAGTCTTACCAGCGCGTCCGGTAGGGGGGATCCGCTGCGGAGCGTCAAGAGGACGGTCGCAAGCCCTCTTGCCACCACATAGTCGATGAAGCCTGCCGAGAGGCCGTCGAGGAGGTGTATGTCATCTACCGCCAAAACGATGGCCCGACTCTCGGCACGGCCCTTCAACTGCGCCCCGAGAATATTGAGGAGGTCAACTTGATCGAATTCGTGTAGATCGCTCGGCAGCAGCTGAGCGAACGCCCCGAAGGGGAGCGGCCGCATGGATTCGGAGGCGGCGACCCATTCCTGGTGATAGCCGTCTGCCGCATTCAATGCCTCGTGGATCAGCCGGGTCTTTCCGACCCCCGCCCGGCCTGCCACCAGGACTCCGGCTCGATCGGGGTTCGCTATGGCGTCGGCGATAAAGCCCTGTTCTTCAGCTCGCCCGACTATCGGCCACCGGTCCATGGACGTAGTTTGACCGATCCGACTACAGATTTCAGTACCCAGTACTGAGGCCCCGCCAGCCGATTTCAGAGACCCTGAAACGATGGATCGTCCCAACCTCGATGACCTACCGAGGGCCTATCGGATCGGACTTCTGTTGCGGGAACTGGGCGCCGACGACGATCTCATCGGGGACTGTCTGGGAATGGATCCGGGAGGGGTGTCGGCACTCATCGAGATCGGCCTGCGGAAGGCTGAATCCGAGCAGAAATGCGAGTCGTGAGTCCGCCGTCGGAGACCCTGTCGTCCGAAGAAACGAACGAAGTCGTCCTGGCCGAAGGTTCCGAAGGGCACCTACTGTCACCTGGGCCCGAGAAGGTGGGAAGTCATCGTCCGATGACAGTGGCTTGGTACTGGTGGCGGGCTACTTGGCGCACGGCGTGGCGCCCAGCGCTGGTGGTAGTCCTCTTGACCGGATTGCTGGGCGCCTTGTCGATGGCTTCGCTGGCCGGGGCCCGTCGGACCGAGTCGGCCTACGGGCGCTACCTGCAGTCGGTCCACTCCAGCGACATCTTCGTCAACATTCCCACTCCCAACACATCGCTGATTGCCCGGGTGGAGCACCTGCCCGGCGTGCGCTCGGGTGGGGCATGGGCCGGTTTGGCCGCCAATCCCGTGGTGCATGGTCGTGTCGACGACTCGTTCATCACCGACTCGGTTTCGAGCAGCGTCGACAACGAGTACTACAGCCAGGACACCTTGACCGTGGTGTCCGGCCGGCTGCCTGATGTGACGTCCACCGACGAGATCGCCCTGACCCCGGCCATCGCCCGGCTGTTCGGAGTGGGTGTAGGTGGCATGGTCCGCTATGAGCTGTATGACGCCGAGACTCAGAAGGCGATCGGCGTCGCGCCGTTCCGAGTCACCGCCGTCGTTGAACCTCAACCGGCGCTCGTCGACCAGTTCGACGAGGCGGACGGGGCGCTTCTCCCCCCGGCGGCCTCTGTCCGCTTCAAGAAGGAGATCGAGTACTCGTGGGTGGGGATTCGTCTTGACCGGGGAACCGCCGGCGTGTCGTCGTACCAAGCCTCTCTGACCCGACTGTCGATGCGGGTCGGTCAGGGCTACGGCTTCGAAGTGCGAAGGATGGGTACCGTCCACCGCCAGGTCCAGAATGCCATCCGCCCCCAGGCGGTGGCGCTCGCCGTCTTCGGTGGACTTGCGGCCTTGGCCCTACTCGTCCTGGTGGGCCAAGCCCTGGCCCAGTGGCTTCTCGGATCGGTCGTATCGCTCCGTACCCTTCGAGCTTTCGGCCTTACCCGCTCGGCCACGGCGCTGACCGCGGGACTGGGTCCCGCCCTGGCCGTGGGAGCTGGTGTGGGGCTGGCCATAGCCGGTGCGGTGGCCCTCTCTCCTCTTGCCCCCCTCGAGCCAGTCCGACAGTTCGATCCCGTCCGTGGCGCTCAGTTCGATGGCACGGTGCTGTTGGGCGGCGCCGTGGTCATCGGTTTGGTCCTGATGGGCCTGGCGGCCTGGACTGCCTGGCGATCGGTGCAGCCACGCGCGGGGTCACGATCACCGTCACCCTCGGGCGTCGCCCATGCCGCCGACGCCGCCGGGCTGCCCCGTGTGGTCGCCCTCGGCATCCGGTTTGCCCTCGAACCGCCGGCGGGAGGACGCCGATCGGCGGTGCGGGCCAATCAGGTTGGGACCATCATCGCCGTCCTGGCCGTGGTGGCGGCCAGCGTGTTCGGGGCCAGCCTCGATGGGTTGGTATCCCACCCCGATCGCTATGGATGGAACTGGGACGTCCTCATCCAGAACCAGGCGGGCTACGGCAACTTTTTGGATTCCCCCAATCCCCAGTCGTTTAACGGTGGTGACGGCGATGTCGACCGATTGGTTGACTCGGAGCACGGGGTGGCGGGATGGTCGACCTTTGGTTTTACCCAGGTCGCCATCGATGGCCTGACCGTGCCCGTGCTCGGACTGACCACGCACCGCGGTTCGGTGGAGCCCCCCACGGTCAGCGGACGACCGCTCGCCGCGTCGGCTCGTTACCGCCTCGGAACTCGGCCCCGAGACGTCTCCGACGAGATTGAGCTGGGTCCGACGACGATGCGCCAGCTCGGCAAGCATGTGGGCGACACCGTCACGGTGCACGTGCGTCGAACGACACGACGGTTGGTTGTCGTCGGCATCGTGACGCTGCCTTCGATCGGGGTGGGCTTGACCGATCATGTCTCGTTGGGCACAGGAGCCATGCTCTCCGAGGCCACCCTCCTCTCGATCGAAGGTCTGCACAATCTGAACACAGCCAGCTATGAGGCCATCAGTGCCCTTCCCTCTACGGTGGCTATCGATCTGGATCCCGGGATCCGGCCGGCATCGATCGTCCAGCCCATTGTCAAAGCTGAACCAGGGGCACCACCCGGCGGGGTGTACCGGGTGCCTCGAGTACTGGGCGCGTCGATCGTCAATGCCGGCCAGATGAGTGGGCAGCCGCTGGCCATGGCGCTGGCGTTGGGGCTGGCCGCCCTGATATCGCTGACCGTGGCTGTGGTGTCGAGTGCCCGGCGACGTCGGCGGGAGATGGCCGTCCTCCAGACCCTCGGCCTGACGCGTCGCCAACTGCGGAGCATCATCGCCTGGCAGAGTCTCACGCTGCTGACGATCGCTGTCGTCATCGGACTACCTCTGGGTGTCGTCGCCGGGCGCTGGACGTGGACCGGCTTTGCCATGTCGCTCGGTGTCGCACCGATCACCGTGGTCCCCGTGGGCTCTCTGATCGCAGGGCTGACATTGCTGGTGGCTGTGGGAACCCTCCTCACGTCGTTCTCGAGGTTCATCTTCTCGCGAACATCGACGGCATCCTCCATGCGCACGGAATGACCCAGAACTTGTTTTGATCGTCGCTCAAGGCCGCTGGGTGGAGTTACGGACCTGACCCAAACGCGGCTGTTCGCCACGGATCCTGGTCAGAGCCGCATCTACGACTTCAGCCATGTTCAACGCGCTCGGCATCGCAGGAGCCGAAGCCGCAGGTGGTGGACAGGCGCCACCGCCGTAGGTACTGCAAGTGTTGCTGGCGTGCCATTGCAAAGAGACGATGAAGCGGCCTTGGGCCACCGTAACGGTGGCATTCCGTATCGAGCCGTTTGATCGGCTCAGGCCAAAGGCGTAGGTCTCCGCGGTAACTCCGGGACGGGACGTGGGCAGGGCCACCTGCGGGCCGCCGTAGCAGGAGACGAGATCGGACTCGACCTGGTGAGCAAGCTGCGAGGCAACCTCGGAGGATTCGACCTCACCGATGACCTCCTGCCCACCCCATCCACCAAGGCTCGCGGGAACAACGAGCGATTCGTAGACGGCAGGTGACGAGCTCGGCACAGACGCGATGATCGTCGGGCCCTTCGCCACCTGTGGAACTCCAAACTCGTAACCCTGTGGGCTGCCGTCCTGAGTGAGCAGAAGTGATCGGTTGTCGACATCTGGATGGAGATCTGAACTGCTCGCAATTCCGCCACACGGCTCGATCGAAAGGAGCGTCGTCGTCGTCGTGGAAAGCCCAGTCGTTGACGGAAACACTGCAGGGGCAGTCGATCTCGCTGGGGGTGCCGACGTTGGAGGTCCGCTGCAACCAACTGTGGCTACCGCAAGCACCACCGCAAGGGAAGAGCACCCCACCAGAGCTCGCACGACATCACGGTAGCCCTGGTCACGGCATTCTGGGGGCGCGCCGGCGAGCTGATCGACCAAGACCGATAGATGCCGGATTCGAACAGAATCGAGATCCGGCATCCCATGCTCGTCGCTGATCCTCCCAGGCTGGGAGCTTGAAGTAATCCAGGCAGGCTCTCGACTTCGAATGCAAAGTACCGCCGAGGAGGCTTGTTCCCTCTTGCGTTACTTGGTGGTGTTTTGGGTCGGTGGGTCGGGGATCGGGGACAATCGGCTCCCGGCCCACCTTCCCACGACCTGTGAGTACCCGCCGGCGATGCCACCTCGAGCAGGGACAACAAGATGAGGGTGCCCTTGGCTCCCGCTGGGGTGCCGTTCTACGTTTCTCAGCCTCGGTAGCTGAGGAAAGCGTCGAGCGATTGTGATGCCGTACGGCCGACCCGCCCATGGTAAATCGTGCCGCCTGCACCCCAATTAGTTGGGGTGGTTGCGGCGGACCGAACATCTCACACTGTGATCATGACCACAACCGAGAAGAACAAGACCACCGTCACCCAGTTCATCGAGGCGCTGTTCACCAAGGGCGAACTCGGTGCAGTCGATGAGTATCTTGCGGAGGACTTCGTCAACCACGATCCGCCGTTCGGTGCCACCGCCGACAGGGAGGGGATGCGCAGTGCCGGCGCACTCTTCCGATCCGTATTCCCTGACTGGCACAGCGACCTGCATCTTCTGGTCGCCGAAGGCGACATAGTGGTCGAACAGTTCACGGCCGCTGGGACCCATACCGGTGCACCCATCATGGGGGTCGCCCCTTCGGGGGAGAAAGTGACGATGGATGGGGTGAACATCTTCCGACTGCGAGACGGACAGATCATTGAGCGCTGGGGCAGGCTCGACGACCTTGGGTTCCGCCAGCAGCTGGGGATTTCCGGCTGACCCTGACCGTCGTCGGTCTGACTGGGCAAGAAGGCTCTCCCGGCCCGGACCGACGGCGGTTGGCGTACGGTGGCTTATGAGCCCGTCAGATTCGAGTGGGTCAATCCGGCGCAGGGTGGCGGGCGAGATCAATCGGATGAGCGCTGAGGGTTTGGACCTGGTGTCGTTCCGGGCCGACGGTCTCCGAAGCCTGCGTTCGGCCATTTCGATCGATGCAGCCTTCTTCGCCACTGTCGATCCCACGACATTGCTCTTCACCTCGGCTCTCGCAGAGGAGCCACTGGCCTCCGTTACGGCGCAGTTTCTCGACAATGAATACGGTCGGGACGATGTGAATAAGTTTGCTCGCCTCGCTGCATCCGATGACAAGGTGTGCTCATTGGACGCGGCCACCCGCGGTGATCGATCCGCAAGTGCTCGCTACCGCGAGGTCCTGGCTCCGCTGGGGTTAGGTGACGAGATCCGAGTCGCGCTGGCCGTGGGGGGCCTGTGCTGGGGAGTGCTCTGCCTACATCGATCCGCATCGGCGAAGGGATTCGATGCTGCGGACGTGGATCTCGTGCGTCAGGTCGCTCCCGACCTGGCCCGAGGCCTGCGTCGCAGCGTCACACTCGATCTGCCGGCATCGAGCGTGCCGACTGTCGGCACGGGGATTGTGATCTTGGACCGCGACTTGGAGATCGTCTCGTTGAACTCGGCGGCGGAGACTCTTCTGGCCGGCGTTGTGGACACCGATTGGCCGGCCCACCTCGACCTGCCCGTAACGATTTATGCGGCAGCAGCCGCTGCACTGGCTGCAGACCACCATGACGAAGTGGCACGGCAACCGGTCACCCGATTGCGAGGTCGAGATGGCGACTGGATGACCGTCAACGTGTCGCCACTAAGAGGGAGCGGCCATGGGCAGATGGTCGTTGTTCTCGACTCTGCCGACAGCGGGCCCGTGAACTCGTTGATTTTGGCGGCCCACGGCCTCACTGCCGCTCAGAGTCGCGTTGTGGCCTTGGTTCTTCAGGGGCGGTCTACCCCTTCCATTGTCAACGAACTACAGATCTCGTCCAACACGTTGCAGGAGCATCTCCACGCTGTGTTCGACAAACTTGGGATCGGAAGCCGTCGCGAGCTTGTGGCAGCCCTTTCTGTCCGCCCTCGTTGAGATATGGCTCAGGTCGGACAAAGCGCTCTCACTGAGCCCCAGAAACTGACGGAACCATTTCAGGCTTTGTGCCGCATGACCGGGTGCTAACTGAGTCGGTTTACTATCAAGTCGGCCGCTCCAGTTCGAGGGATTGTTTCTTCACGTGCGTCTTGGTCCATCTGACCATTTCTGCGAAGCACTTCCTCGGCCGACCGGCTGCGATGAGTTTCTATGGATCAGTCCGTCTTATCTCAAGGGAGCCACGACTGATCCATTGAGAGAGGAGATCCCGATGAGTTTGCCCAGGATCGCAACTAGGGACGAATGGCGTGCGGCTCGGCTTGAGCTGCTGGCCAAGGAGAAGGACCTGACAAGGCGGCGTGATGAGCTCAGCGCGGAACGACGGCGCCAGCCCATGGTGGAGGTCGAGAAGGACTATCAGTTCGCGGGCACCAACGGCCCCACCCGGCTCATCGATATGTTTGAAGGCCGCGAGCAGCTCATCATCTATCACTTCATGTTTCACCCCGAGTGGGAGGAAGGTTGTTCCAGCTGCACCGCAGGCACTGACGAACTGTCCCCTGGCTTTCTTGACCACCTCCGCGTCCGGGACACCACCTACGCCATGGTGTCGAGGGCCCCCCTGGCCAAGCTTCAGAGTTGGAAGGCGAAGAGAGGCTGGGAGGTTCCGTGGTATTCGTCGGAAGGATCTGACTTCAACTATGACTTCGGGGTCACGATCGATGCGAGTCGAGGCTTCGATGTCTACAACTTTCGGACGTTGGACGAGTACGCATCGATGGGCCACGAAGAGATGAAAACCTCTGATCAGCCCTACGACATGCCAGGTCTGAGCTGTTTCATCCAGGTCGACGGACGGGTATTCCACACGTACTCCCAGTACGCGCGAGGGCTCGAATCGACTGGCGGGTCGTACTACTTCCTCGACCTGACGGCTCTAGGCCGCCAGGAGGATTGGGAGGAGCCCAAGGGGAGAAGCGAGTCGATACGATCCGCGACGCCGGATTTCTCGTCATAGTGCTCGGCAGATGTGGATAGATATGCCCGCCTGACCCTTACGGCTGACGCACGAAGCCTGCGAGTAGCTTCCCGATTTCGACCGTCCCGGTCCCACTTGTCACGACTGGGTCGCCCGCAGCAAATGAGCGAAGTTCTTCTTCGTCATCAGTCTCGAGAACTCCGAGGCCCCACGATCCGGTGCCATCAAGCACCGGGCCGAATATGACCATTTGACCAGAGTCGATGAAGGGCTTCCAATATTGAGCATGGCGGCCCATGATCGCCCGCTCTTCGTCGTTCATGTCGAGGGCAAATGTCGGCCTTGGGCCGTGAAGTCTGAAGATGAAGGTTTCCATCGCTGGATTCTCGCGCTACCTCGTCACCACGGTCAGGCGGTCCGTAACCCCGATCTCCTCAGCCATAAGAGTCCGAAGGCAAGGCGTTCCGCCTCGCATGAGCCCCGGCATTCACGCTGCAGCTGGATCTTGGGCCACGACGTGGCTACGTAGGCATGAGATCCGTACCTATCTTCGGCATATCGAAAACCGCATACGTGGTGACAACGGCGCTCTCGTTTGACTGGAGTTATGACCTATGGCATATCAGTAGCAGCAAGCGGCTCTCTCTCGAATCGACGCCCCGAGCAGCGATCCGCATCGAGCGGAGGAAAGCGTCGTTGGCGCTGTTGGGCCGTCGTGACCGTAGTGACCCTCGGAGCTACCGTCACCGCGTGTTCGAGCGGACCGACTGTCCCGGTAGCGGACTCGCAGCCGACCACAACCGCCGGCTCGGGGACGAGGTCAGGCTCCACCGGAACGTCACCCCTCACCGAGGCTGTGGCGTACTCCCAGTGCATACGGGGCCACGGAGTCCCGAATTTTCCCGACCCCGTGCAGACTCCCGATGGCGGCTACGGGTACAGAACCAGTGGGATCGATCCGAACTCGGCTGCGTTCCAAGGTGCCCTACAGGCGTGCAAATCCCTACCGTCACCATGGAACTCGACAGGCCAGGACCTCTCATCCGCCCAACAGCAGGCATGGTTGAACTGGGCTAAATGCATCCGCACCCACGGAGTACCCGGCTTTCCCGATCCGACGTTCTCGGGAAGCGAAGTGCACGATTCCGGAATCGCGCCGAACTCGACGCTGTTCCAGTCGGCCATGGACACCTGCAAATCGAAAATGCCGTCCGCCGGTGGTCTGGGCGGATGACCAATCCGCGGCCAGAGGTTAAGCCTGTTGTGACCCCTGTCGGAGCGGACAGGGCGGCTGGCTCTTTCACCGGGCTGGAGTTCAAATGACAGGGAAGACACGGGTGTGGGCCGGAGCGGCCGGCCTACTAGCGGTGACCGTCGCCCTGAGCCTCGTTACTCCCTCGGCGAACCAGATGGCCTCTGCCACCCAGGCTCCGCCGACGACAGCGAAGGCTGAACTGCGGACGCTGTCCGCCATCGCTTCCCTGAATGGGACCCTGACCTACCAGGCAGGATCGGATGGCTCCCCGTATTCCGTGATCAACCAGGCGCAAGGGGCATATACCGCGCTGCCTGACCCGGGCCAGGTCATTACTCAGGGCCAGGTCCTCTACCGCGTGGACGACAGCCCGGTCCTGCTCCTATACGGCTCCACACCCGCGTATCGGACCTTGTCAGCAGGTGCAACCGGTGCCGACGTGGCCCAGCTCAACTGGGACCTGGTCGCTCTGAGCTATGCCAGCCCGAGACAGCTCAACCCCACATCTGCCTCCTTCGGCTCGGCTACGTCGACCGCAGTGAGGAAACTCCAGGCCGCCCTGGGGCTTGCCCAGAACGGCGCGTTGAGCCTTGGCCAGGTCCTGTTCCAGCCCACGGCAGTGCGGGTGACCACGGTTTCCGTCCCGCTGGGAGGTGCGGCTCAGACCGGACAGACGGTGGTGGACGGCACCTCGACGACTCGCGAGGTACAGGTGGCGGTGGACGCCACGCACCAGTCAGACGTGGAAGTCGGGAACAAGGTAACCATCACGCTCCCGAACAACCAGACCACCCCCGGGGTTGTCTCTTCGGTGGGAACGGTGGCGAACTGTCCACCAAGTTCGACGCCCGGCAGTTCGAACGTGAGCTCTCCGACCACCGGAATCGGGACCTGCTCATCGAGCTCCTCGGGCAGCGTGGTCACCCCCACCATCACCGTGAACGTCACCCCGTCCGACCCAGCCGCCACGGGTACGTGGGATCAGGCCCCGGTGCAGGTCACGATCACCACCGCCAGCGTCCCCGACGCCCTGGTGGTGCCCGTGACCGCGCTGCTGGCCCGGTCCGGAGGCGGCTACGCCGTCGAAGTAGTTCGTCCAGGCGGCAGTCACTATCTGGTGACGGTCTCGCTTGGACTGTTCGACGATGCTGACGGTCTGGTGCAGGTCACCAACTCGAGGTTGGTCGCCGGTCAAGATGTGGTGGTTCCGACCGCATGACCGCTACCTCGCACCTGGTCGCCGATCGATCAGCCGGTGCCAGTGATGACCCGGGCCAGGTCCCCGTGCTCGAAGTCGACAGCTTGACCAAGAGCTATCCCGGCGAACCGCCCGTCGAGGCCCTGCGTGGCGTGGACCTCACCATCGGCCCGGGGGAGTTGGTCGGAATCGTGGGTCCGTCGGGATCAGGCAAGACGACCCTGCTCCAGCTGATGGGGACCCTCGATCGGCCCACGAGCGGCAAGGTGCAAATCACGGGGTTGGACGTCGCCACCATGGCCGACGACGACGTGGCCTACCTGCGGGCCACCCAGATCGGGTTCGTGTTCCAACAGTTCTTCCTTGCCGAGCACTCCACGATCCTCGACAACGTGGCCGACGGGCTCCTGTATGCCGGTATTCCCCTCGGACAGCGCCGCCAACGGGCCGTCGAATCCCTCGGTCTGGTGGGCCTGGCCGACCGGCTCACCGCTCGCCCCACCCAACTCTCGGGCGGACAGCGACAACGGGTCGCCATCGCCAGAGCCCTCATCGGCCAACCGGCCATCGTGTTGGCCGATGAGCCGACCGGGAACCTCGATCAGACAACCGGACAGTCCATCCTCGCCTTGATCGACCAGCTCCACCGGAGCGGTTCGACGATCGTGGTCATCACCCACGACCACAGCATCGCCGAGCGCATGAGTCGGAAGATCGAAATTCTCGACGGGCACATCGTTGCTGACAGTGGTTTGCCTGTGAGCCCGCATCCACGCCCCGGCACTTCTCGCACCCAACCCCTCGTCCGTGGACAACAGTCTGAGTCCGGTGCGTCCGCCCATGAAGAGCAGTCGTGACGGCTCCCGTAACCAAGGTCCGCAGGCGACTGCCTCTCAGTGATCTGACCCGACTCTCCACGGTCGGGTTGCGGACCCGAAAACTACGGGCCGGACTGTCCGCCCTCGGTATCGCCATCGGTGTGGCCGCGATCGTCGCCGTCCTGGGCCTGTCCGCCTCCTCCCAGGCCGGCCTGCTCAATGAGATCAATCAACTCGGTACCAATCTGCTCACCGTGAGCAACGGCCAGAGCATTACCGGCGCTCCCGCCGAGCTACCCATTCCGGCTCCAGGCATGATCGGCCGAATCAGTGGTGTGCAACAGGTGCAGTCCACGGGGACAGTGAGCGGTGTCAACGCGTACCGCAATCCCTACATCCCCACTGTCGATACGAACGCTCTGACCGTCCAGGCCGCATCGCTCAACCTCCTTCCGGTGGTGGCCACGACGGTCGCCAGAGGCACGTTTCTGAACGCGGCCTCTGCCCAGGAACCCGTTGCCGTGCTCGGAGTGGCCGCCGCTCAGAGGCTCGGCATTGACCGGGTGTACCCGGGTGAGCGGATATGGGTCGGAGGCCACTGGTTCTACGTCGTTGGCATCCTGCGACCGGCAGCACTGGCCCCTGCCGCCGACTCCTCCGTGCTGGTCGGCTATCGGGCGGCAGAGAAATATTTGGGTTTCGACGGCCATCCCTCCACCATCTATCTTCGGGCCCAGAACGACCATGTCCCTTCAGTGGACAGCCTCCTGGCCGCCACCGCCAACCCGGAGAACCCGAGTCAGGTCGACGTCAGCCAACCTTCGTCCGCCCTGGTTGCCCAAGCCGAAGCGAAGAGTGCCCTCAACGGTCTGTTCCTGGGCCTCGGCGCCGTTGCGCTCCTGGTCGGGGCCGTCGGTGTCGCCAACATCATGATCATCTCGGTACTCGAGCGTCGCTCGGAGATTGGCCTGCGTCGCGCCCTCGGCGCCACCCGGAGCCACATTCGCGGCCAGTTTCTCTCCGAAGCGGTCCTTCTCGGCCTTATCGGCGGCGCGTTCGGGGTTGCTCTCGGCGCAGTGGCGACCGCCATATACGCCCACGCCAAGCACTGGGCCGTCGTGATCCCTACCGAGGCATGGGCCGGCGGCCTAGCGGCTTCCCTGATCATCGGTGCAGTAGCAGGACTCCTTCCCGCCCTGCGCGCTGCACGTCTCTCACCCACCCAGGCCCTTTGGTCTGTGTAGTGACACACCGTTCTCGAGAGGTGCGGCGGGAAGCTGGACGGTGACGCAGAGCCCACCGTCAGGGCGAGCGGTGAGCGTGAGGGTTCCGCCGTGCGCTTGGGTGATTCGATCGACAATGGCGAGGCCAAGTCCAACGCCCGCGTGGTCGCTGTGTATCCGTTCGGTGCCCCGCTGGAATGGCTCCACCAGCGTGGAGACCAATTCCGGTGTGAGTTTTCTCCCGTCATTCGCGACGATGAGGGCCACACTGCTGGGCTGGGTGCTGGTTGTCACCCAGACGGTGCCACATCCCTGCAGATTGTGGACAATCGAGTTGTGCACCAAATTCGTTGTTAACTGCAGCAAGAGTGCCTCGGACCCAAAGGCGACGGCCGTAGGACCTGAGGTCTTCAGGGTGACACCGTGCCTTACCGCGAGAGGGAGAAGCGTTTCAGTGGCCTCTTCTGCGATCAGGGAAAGGTCCACTTGCGCCGGAGTAAAGGACGCTCGCTCAGCGCGGCTGAGTAGAAGCAACGCCTCGGTGAGATCGATGGCCCGCGTATTGACAGCGTGGAGGCGATCAATGAGTTCGCTGTCTCTGGCATCGGGATCCTTTCGGGCTACGTCAAGAAGTGTCTGGGTTATCGCTAGCGGCGTACGCAGTTCGTGGGAGGCATTGGCCGCAAACCTCTGCTGCTCGGCCACTTGCGCTTCGAGCCGAGAAAGCATGGTGTCGAAGGCGTCGGCGAGCTCACGAAACTCGTCGCTACGGCCCGGTAGGCGGATCCGGTGGGACAGCTCACCAGTGGTGGCGACTCGGGTGGCCTCGGTGATGCGACCTAGGGGAGCGAGCATACGGCCGGCGAGAATCCAACCTCCGAAAAGGCCGAACACCAGCAGGAACGCCCCCAACACGCCCGCCGCCGGAGCGAAATCGCGTAGAAGGGCGCCTCGTCCGGGCGTCGTGAAAATGTGATTGCCGTGGACAATGACAGTCTCGCCCCTCGGAACGTAACGCAGGAGGAACACCCAGACAGCGCCGAGCAGCAATGCGCCGGCGAGCATGATGAAACCGGCGTAACTGAGAGTGAGTTTGAGGCGAACGCTCAAACCGGGCTGTCTATCCACGATCTCCTGCCTCGTGGTCGATCGCAGTTGTCATCTCGATTCGATAGCCGGAACCGGCAGCGGTGGCGATAATCGGAGGAGGCCCGAGGCGCTTGCGCAGTGCCGAGATAGTGATACGCACCGCATTCGTGAACGGGTCGGCGTGCTCGTCCCATGCTCGCGCCAGCAGCTCCTCGGCACTCACGACCCCACCTTCGGCCGCGACGAGCACCTCGAGCACGGCGAACTGCTTCCGAGTTAGTGCCACGTAGCGGCCGTCCCGATAGACCTCGCGACGGAACGGATCCAAGCGCAGTCCGCCGATCTCCCACACGGGTGGCCGGTTGTGGGCTCGCCGGCGATCGAGCGCTCGGAGTCGGAGCACAAGTTCTTGGAGGTCAAATGGCTTGGTGAGGTAGTCGTCGGCGCCGATCTCGAACCCAGAGGCTTTGTCGTCGAGCCGAACGGCAGCCGTGAGCATGATGATGGGCATGCCGCTTCCGGACGCGACGATGCGTCCGGCAATTTCATCCCCAGAGGGCCCAGGGATGTCGCGGTCGAGGACGACCATGTCATAGGTATTGAGGCTCAGCAGGTCCAGAGCTGTGTCGCCGTCACCGGCGATGTCGGCAGCGATCGCCTCCAGGCGGAGGCCGTCACGGATGCCTTCCGCCATGTAGGGCTCATCCTCGACGATCAACACTCGCACGCTCACGCCATCGTATGCACTGAGACATATCGTCGACGTATCGAAATCCGGCTACGGGGGTCTCAGCCTGAGAGCATGAAAGCTCGGCCGCCGGCATCAGCGGTTCGCCTCACTGGTGCGAAAATTGTCGGGATTGGGCTGAGCCGAACTGGCAGTCATCTCAACCCATCGAGCTGTGGGTGACCCATCGTTCCAGGTCATCGACCTGGTATCGGCCGGTTTGTACAACGAGCAGCGCAGGGCCGCCCAATCTGAACGCCGACGTGATGGTCGGGCTACTTTGATCGGGTGCGGGCCAATCGTATTGCCAATCTTCTTGTCGCCGCTGCCCTTGTTACGACCACATTGTTCATCGCGGGCAATGCGGCTGCGGCGACCAGCGGATCGGATGCGCATCTGAGCTCGATCTGGCTGAGCTCGGGGGAGTACACGCCAAAGGCGCCACCTGGTGCGACGGATGACTACCACTGCACGGTAGTCAATCCGCACGTGACCCGCAGTGCGTACATCGTGTCCAGCCAGTTCTTCCCGGGCAGCGTGGAGGATCATCACGCTGCTCTTTTTCTACTGCCACCCTCGCTCGTCGCGCAGGCCAAGCGGGATGAGGTGTTCAAACGAGGCTGGACGTGCTTTGGGGAAGGGACACTGCCGAACACTCCGTTATCCGATTTCGCACAAACCAAGCTGTTGAGCAACTGGTCGCCGGGCTCGGGGCCCATTGAGTTTCCGAAAGGGACCGGCTACATCATTCCGGCCGGGAGCATGGTGGTCATGCAGGTCCACTACAACCTGCTCTCGGGGGACAAGCCTGTGAAGAACTCCTTGGTTCTTCACACGGCTCCCATGTCAGCACCGCTGTTACCGCTGCATGTCCAAGAGATGGAGGCAGCTCCAGATCTACCGTGCCCGGCGGGCGTCACCGGCCCACTGTGCAATCGGGCTGCCTCGCTCGCCAACCAGGGTCGGCGCTTTGGCGAGACTGCCGTGGTCGAGGCCAACGGGATCGAGGCGCTCTGCGGCCGCAATCCATCCGATCCACCGGCGGGTGACTCGACTTCCTGCACGGCACCACTGAACACCGGTGGCTACCTCCTCAGAGTCGCACCCCACATGCATCTGCTTGGGGTGGGATTCACGATGGTGCTCAACCCAGGAACTCCCGAGGCCAAGACCGTCCTCAACGTTCCCAACTACGACTTCCACCATCAGCGGGCTTACAACCTGGCTACTCCGGTACCTGTAACCGCCGGAGAACCTGTCCAAATCACCTGCACCTATGACCCACGGTTGGAACAGGAACTCCCGGTGCTCCGTAAGGTTCAACCCCATTACGTCACTTGGGGCGACGGATCGACGGACGAGATGTGTGTGGGGGTGACCTGGACATCAGCCGTTCTTCCTGACTCTCACGACTCCCTCTAGCCGACTTCGGCGAGAGGGTGCGCCTCATATCGTTCGCATAGCGCCAGGTCGGAATCACGCAGTAAGCGCGGCGAGATCGGGTCACCCCTCGGTTATTGTCCTACTGCCCTCAGCCTCCATAGCTGAGGACGACATCCTCAACCATCCCACCGTTATGGAAGGGCCATCGGATGGTCTCGGCAATACTCATGTTCGTGACGAACGACGAAGAGACGCGCTGGGACCTGTACAGGGAGATTCACAAAGCACTGCGATTCGCATTGTTCGGAGTCACGGTGATGGCCGGGGCAACTGATCCCACCGATCAGTCCTCGCTGGATCGCCTGGTTAAGGAGTGGGTCGATGTGAGCATGGTCCTCGAGGGCCACCACAGCCACGAAGACAGATTTTGTGATCCGCTCATCCAGCTCCATGCTGCCGATCTTCGGGACGAGTTGGAGCGCGCTCACCAGGCCAGCAACGCGACGATCGCCGACTTGACGAAATTGATCGATGGCCTTGCCGGCAGGAAGGGAGCAGCGGGGGTCCCACTTGCTCACGTGTATCGCGAGTTGTCCGACTTTGTCGTCACCTACATGGGTCACTTGCGATTCGAAGAGGAGCAGGTCATGCCGGCACTGAGCGCGGCGCTCTCCGACGAGGAGCTCGCCGAGGTTACAACGGCCATCCGAATGAGTGTCCCGCCGCCGGAGATGTGCGTCTTCATCCGCTACATGGCACCGTCGATGAACCCGCAAGAGCGTGTAGAGATGCTCACTGGGATGCGGGCAGCACCAGAGGAGGTGTTTGAGCTGTTTCGGTCAGCGACCGAGGATTGCCTAACGCCGACCGACTATGCCTCACTAGCTCGATCGCTTGGCCTCGCCGTGTGAAGAACCCGACAGGGGGGTGACCCTCGAGGCGCGCTCGGATCGGCGCTTAATGAGATTCTCACATTGACACCCATTCGCAATCTTCTCAGTCACGCTCGGGGCGCCTCGGAACGTTGACATCGCAGGGAAGTTGGCAGACACTTCAACTGCTGACGAAAATGCAGTTCGTCGCGGCGGATGCAAAGGGGAAAGTCATGACTGAGCGGGGTGCGGGTTGGGTCTTGTTCGCGGGAATCATGCTGATCTTTGGCGGGATCCTGAAGGTGTTCGACGCCATCTGGGCATTTCGCTACCACGGTGCGCTCCCCTCAAATCTTGAGGCAGCCATCTTTGGTCACAGTTTGAAGACTTATGGCTGGGTGGACTTGGCCGTTGCCGCCATCCTCATCATCTGTGGGTTCCTCGTGACAAGTGGATCAGAGGTTGGTCGCTGGGTCGGGATTGTTGCCGGCGCCATCGCAGGAATCAGCGCAATTTGGTGGATGCCGTACTACCCGGTGTGGGGATTCGTCTACATCTTCATTGCGGCTCTGGTGATCTACGCCCTAGCTGTCTATGGCGGCAGCCCCGAGCTGGTTGGCGATTGAGCAGAGGGATGCCAAAGGGAGTCGACGACGAACTGCATTCGGGGCATGTATGCCCGCTGTGCGGCGATACGGATGTGCCTCATCTGGTGGTGCGTACGGACTCAACCAGGTCGAGTGGACTGAGTTGGCGGTGCCGATCGTGCGAGCGGGAATGGTCCGACCGCCCACTATCTGGGTCGACGATCCCAGGTTCATGAATGCTGAGGGAAGGCCACCTCGCTTCGAGCCGCCAACGACTGCGAGGGGTGGCATCTTGGGTCCTGGAGACGGAGGTGAACACGATGAGCAGTGACGAGGCCGTACCGGAAACACAGGGTGTGACGACTGAGTTACTGACTACCGTTGACCTCGGCCCTGAGATTGAGGGCATGGACGGGCGACAACTCCGCATGCGTATGTTCACCTTCGAACCCGGAGCCGTCTTCGGCCCGGTCCACGATCATAAGGACAGGCCAGGCATCGTGTTCATCTTGCAAGGATCGATTACTGACCACCGACATGGCGCTGCGACGGATTATGGACCGGGAGTGGGCTGGCCCGAGGATAGAGGCACCGTTCACTGGCTCGAGAACAGAGGAACAGTTCCTGCGGTCGAGATCTCAGTCGATATCAGCCGATTGTCCCGATAGACGCCATCACGGGCGACTGCCTCTCGACCTGTTCCGCAAGGTCGGATGTGTGCGCTGGCTTGTCGGCCAATATGCAACTGCACAACAGCTTTTGGCATCCGACGCCATTGGCCCGACCTTACGAGGCTGAGGACGGCCGAGATGAGGTCACCATCGGAGGGGCTCCCTACACTTGCCACATGAAGACCGAAGAGGAACGGGAAAGAGCAGCCGCGAGCTTGCGAGCGCTCAGCCATGCGTTTGTCGCGCACGATCCCGAGGATGACGCACTTGCGTCTTTGGCGGATAGAGCAAATGGGCTGACGCTCGCCCTCAGTCAGACGTCGAGGCGAGACCGGCTGGCCCTGATGCGGTCCGGCCCCGACGACTTGGTCTTGGGCGGGAGCGGGTTCGAAGATCGAGCCGTGGGCGGCAGCTCGAATCCGACAAGTGTCGAACTGGACATTCGGTTCGAGAGCGAGGAAGTGATCGCCGGCTTCGTACTGCGGCGGGCTTTCGAGGGAGCGCCCGGTCGTGCTCACGGCGGCATCGTCGCCGCTGTATTCGACGACGTTACGGGTTTCGTGATCGGCCGGCTACAGGAGCCAGCATTCACCGGCGAGTTGACCGTTCGTTACCTCGCAGCTGTACCCGTTGATCAAGCCTTAGAGATTCGTGCCCGGCTGGATGGACGAGAGCGCCGCAAACTATTCATCAGTGCAGATCTGCACAGCGGTGACGAGATAGTGGCGACATGTCGGGCTATCTACATCACCGTCGAGCTGTCACGTTTCGCAGGAGCACCCGACCCACGCTGACTCGATCGATGGGCTGCCACCACCTTCCGTAGCTGAGATCGGCGACTCACGCCGTCTATTCGCCCGATGACAGATTGGACGGATCGGATCTGGGTAGGGAGGGAGCGGGAGCGTCGATGGGCTTCCGCAGACCACGGAGACCCCAAACAATGGCAAAAACGACCCGAGTCAACCTCCCTGTCGGGACCATCCAGGCATGTCGTGCTTTCTATCTGGGTTCGGCTGGCTGCGTGATTGGGCGTGACCACCAATGAGGACCCTGGTAGCTGGTTCGTCGGGTTTTGTCGGACGTCGACTGTGCCCGGCGCTTGTGGAGGCGGAGCATGAGGTAAGGGCGATGACCCGCCACCCAGAGTCCTATGACGGTGCGGGTGATCCGGTGCAGGGCGACGTCGAAGACCCCGAATCTCTGGCCGTTGCCTTGCGGGGGTGCGAAGTCGCCTACTACCTCGTGCACCGGCTGGGGGAGAGAGACTTTGCTCGTGCCGACGCAGCTGCGGCCACTGCCTTCGGTTTGGCTGCGTCCGAGGCGGGAGTCAGTCGGATCATCTACCTAGGTGGCCTAGGCAAGAGTGATGATCAGCTGTCTGCCCATTTGCGCAGTCGTCGTGAAGTCGAGGGACTGCTCGGCAAGGCTGGTGTGCCGGTAACCGTGCTGCGGGCCGGGATCATCGTCGGCCACGGCGGAATCTCGTGGGAGATGACCCGGCAGCTTGTCGAGCATCTGCCGGCCATGGTAACGCCCCGCTGGGTGCATACGAAGACCCAACCCATCGCGGTGGCCGACGTGATCCGCTACCTCGGTGGTGTACTCGAAACAGCCGAGGCCGCCGGACGCGTGTTCGAAATCGGTGGACCCGATGTCTTGGAGTACGTTCAAATGCTCCGTCGGGTAGCCACCATCGAAGGACGACCCCTTCTGGTGGTACCCGTGCCGCTGCTGACTCCGTCCTTGTCCTCCCGGTGGCTAGCGCTCGTCACAAATGTCGATTCGGCGACTGGACGAGCGCTAATCGACTCGATGAGCAATGAGGTCGTCGTTCGGGACGACAGCATCCGTGAGCTGGTGCCTTTTGAGCCAATGGGCTACGACGACGCGGTCCTCACTGCTTTGGGCGAGCGAGCTAAGGAACAGAAGTAGCGACGTGCCAAAACTGAACGGATCGCTGCCGCCAAGCACGCCCGGCGTCCGACACCGAGGGGTCGCGTTTCAATCGAAGGACTTGTCCGACGATCGTACTGGCCACGCCGAAACGGTCTCGGGCCTGCAACGTCGACGGCACCGAGCAGTCGCTGCCGTGGCCCTGACCGGCACCGCTCTACTAGGGGCATCACTTTCTACTGAACCTGATTCGCCGGAGTTCTACGCACTCACGTTTGCAGCAGCTGGAACCTGGTTGGTCGGCGGCTTCGTTTCGGACCCACTGCACATCCAGCCCGAGAGCGTTCCTGAACGGTCCTTCGGTCGGACCACGGTAATCCCGATCGTGACCGGCGCTGCCGCATTCGGCGCGTTCTACGGAGCAGCGCTCGTTGCCCGACGTATCCCGATCCTGAACGAGGCGCTCACCTCGGTCCTGAGCTACGCGCACCACGGCTCAGACCTCCTCGTTTTGGCTACCACCCTCACCAACGGTGTAGCTGAGGAACTGTTCTTTCGCGGATCCCTATTCACTGCGCTCGTTGATCATCACCCAGTCCTGAGTTCGACCGGGATCTACATGCTCACCACAAGTGCCACCCGCAATCCGGCCTTGGTGCTCGCCTCAGGGGCCATGGGCACCTTGCTGGCGCTGCAGCGCTCGGGCTCAGGCGGGATCCAGGCTCCGATCCTGACCCATATGACCTGGTCGGCGCTCATGCTGCGTTACCTACCCCCCCTGTTCCGCAATTCCGGCAAGCATCTCAGCGGATAGCTGGCTGAGGCCGAGCACGACCAATATGGTCTCGCCCAGCGGTGTCGAGGGTGGCAATCCATCGGACTCAGCTTTTGCAGGCTGAGAACTCTTCTAGCCGCAGTCAGGAGGTACCCACAACGAATCCACTTCAGGTGAAGTGGATCGATTCTCAGGCACTTGGCCGCGTGGACCCGACTATCGCGATCCCCACGATTGGTGCATTGAGGTGTGTACTGCCCATGGATCCGAGGAAAGGTGCGTTGTAGGAGAACACACCACCGTCGGAGGCGACGAGGTAGTAGCCCGTCCCGGCTGCGGTGGCGTTAATGCCGACGACGGGCTTGTTGAGCTTGGCACTGCCCGCTGAACCTTCGAAGGGTGCGCCATAGGCATAGATGCCCCCATCGGATCCGGCCTCCCAATAGCCGCCGGTCGCTGAATCGACAGTTAGGCCCACAATCGGTGCATTGAGGTGGGGCAGAGTGTTGGCGCCACCTTGGTATTTGGCATCACCGAAGGCGTAGACCGCTCCCGCCGAGGAGACCAGGTAGTAGCCACGCCCGTCGGCGGTGCCGGCGATACCCACCACGTCGTTCACGTGCTGGCCAAGAGCCGGAATCGAACCCTCGAACGGTGAGCCGAATGCGTAGACACCCCCGTCGGAGCCCACCAACCAGTAGCCACCGGTTGCCGCATCTGTGCTCAGACCCACGATGTTGGTCACGTGGACTCCGAGCGCGGGTAGCGAGCCGAGGAAGGCCCCGTCGCCGTAGGCAAACACCCCGCCATCCCTGGCGGCGAACCAGTAGCCCTTTCCGTCGGCAGTCGAGGTCATGGCCACCACTGGTTGGTTGAGCTTGAGGCCCCCCTCCGATCCGTAGAAGGGGGATCCGAACGAGAACGCCCCACCGTCGCTGCCGACGAGCCAGTAGCCCGTTCCTGGGGGAGCACCCACGGTCACCACATGGGTGACCGTGGCCGACGGGCCACCGTTGTTGCTCATTGTCTGCCCGGTGAAGACCTGGGTGGTTGAGGTTCCCGAAGCATTGGTCAGGGTCAAGGTGACGCTGTACGAACCGCTGCGAGCATAGGAATGACTGATGGTCGGCACGGAGCTGATGGCGCTGGTCCCGTCGCCGAAGCTCCAGGCGTATGTGGTGATGGCCTCTCCAGGATCGCTCGAGTTGGACGCGTCGAAGGTCGTGGCGCTTCCGGCTGGTACGAGAATTGCACTGAAAGCGGCGGTGGGTGCCTGGTCTGGGGTGATGGCAACGTTGAAGGCGTTGGTGCCAGCGGGGATGGGTGTCCCCGCTGTGTTGGTGGCGACGGTGATCGGTGTAACGGTGCCTGAGCTGGAGTTTGCGACGTAGGCGGTGCTGCCGTCGGGGGTGATGGCCACGGACAACGGCGCGCTGCCAACGGTGACTGGCGACCCGGGAGTGTTGCTGGCCAAGGTAATCGGGGTAACCGTCCCGGCGTTCCTGGTTACGTAGGCTGTCTGCCCGTCGGGCGTGATGGCGATGCCCGTGGGCAGGGAGCCGACGGCAATGCCGCTACCGAGAGTGCCGGTAGTCAGATTGAGCGGGGTCACACCGCTTCCGCCGACAACGTAGAGCGTCTGACCGTTCGGGGTGATGGCCACGCCTTGCGGATTGACCACCCCAGGAAGTGCGGACCCGACCGTGCCGGTTGTCAGGTTGACGGGGACGATAGTTCCACCGTTGAGCGCCACATACGCGGTCAGGCCACTGGGGGCGATAGCGATGGTCTGCGGGTAGTTGCCAACCACCATCGGAGTGCCGGCGTTGTTGGTGGCGGTGCTTATCGGTGTGATGGTTCCCGAGCCGGAGATGAAATTGACAACATACACAGTCTGCCCGTTTGGTGATATGGCGATTGCGTTTGGGGTGGAGCCAGCCGGAATGGCGGTTCCCGCAGTGTTGGTTGCTGTGTCGATTGGTGTCACGGTCGACGAACCGCCAGTGATGACGTAGGCGGTCTTCCCATTGGGCGTGATAGCAATTTGCCGCGGATACAGACTTGCGGAAATCGGGGTACCGGCGACGTTGGTCGCCGTACTGATAGGAGTGACGGTATTCGGAGTCTGGTTCGTGACGAAGACCGTAAACGGTGCTGCGGGTGATGCACCGGCTGGGGCGGCATCTCGAACGCTTCCGAAGGCGACGAGGAGCAAGGCCACCATGACCGCCCCCAAGGTGGTACTGGTCCGCCAGAACCCAGCAGCGCCGACCGCCGAGACCACTGGCTTGCTGTGCTCTCTCACCGTTCAGCACCGCCACTTTCCGAATCCGGCTGCGCTCGGTGCGTCACGGATCACCGCCCATGCTGTCTGATCCGGCCCCCCACTTCAGGGATCCTCGCCGTGTGGCTCCGAACGCGCTCTGAGTTGAGTGCCGAGGTGGGGAGCCAGATCGGATGCGGACGGCTCCGCCGGAGGTGCATTGCCGTTATTCGAGAAGCGGGTAGCGATCCAGGGTTGAGGCGGGGCAATCTACGATCTGGGAACTGGACCACGACATTGGCAGGTAACCATGAGCAATGACACCAACCCGATCCGGAGTGCTGGACCCGAGGCACTCGGCAAATCGAGGGAATCGTTCGAGTGTCGTGAAATGGCACCGGGCGTGCACTTTCTCGCCGGATTCGGCAATACGACGATCCTGGTCGGAACAAGAGGGGCGGCTGTCATTGACCCAGGGCTGTTCACTAATGGCCCCCGGGTGGTCAACGAGCTCCGGGCCATTACTGATCTCCCCGTTCGCTATGTGATCTACACCCACGGGCACTATGACCATGCCTTCGGCACCCCGGCAATCCTTGAGGACGCCGCTCGACGGGGCCACAATCCACCCGACATCGTGGGCCACGTAAATGTGGCCAAGCGCTTTGAGCGTTACGCGAAGACCTCGGGCCACTTGGCTGGGACCTTCGACTCCCAGTTCGCCATGTGGGGACCCGACGGTGGAGACGTTGTGCGGAAGGCCAAGTACTTCCCTCCGACCATCGCTTACGAGGACCGCCTACTCCTCAACGATCTGGGCGATCTACCGATCGAATGCCGCCATGGGCTCGGCGAGACGGACGACCACACCTGGGTGTGGCTGCCCGGGCCCCGTGTCATCGTCGGCGGTGACTTCATCGTGTCGTCATTGCCCAATGCTGGAACTCCGTTCCGGGTGCAGCGCTATGTGTCGGAGTGGGCTGAGGCCCTGGAGGAGATGGCTGCCGTCGAACCCGCGGCAATTATCTCTGGCCATGGAGGTGTGTTCAAAGAGCATGGGGTTGAAATGTTGTTGACCACGGCGGAGGCACTCCGGTACCTCGACGGTGAGGTGGTGCGCCGGCTCAATGAAGGTCAGTGGCAAGAGCAGATCATCTCCGAAGTTGAGCTGCCTACCGAGCTCGCTGACAGCTCATACCTTCAACCGCTCTACGGATGCACCCCGTTTCTCGTCCGTGACCTCCTCCGGAGATACATGGGCTGGTACGACGGGAATCCGTCAATGCTGTTTCCCAGCACACGGTCCACGATTGCCGCCGAAGTGGTCGCTCTAGCGGGTGGTTCTGGACCCTTATTGGACCGAGCGCGGACTCTTGGTGCCTCGGGCACCACCGATGATGTTCAGAAAGCACTTCACCTGGTCGACTTCGTGCTCTTCAACGACAGCGACTCGGTGGCTGAGGCCCGTGCGATGAAGGCAGATCTGCTCGAGGCTCGCTCGAAGATGGAGCGGTCTTTCGTGGCCCACAACATCCTCGCCTCGGCTGCAAAACTGGAACGAGAGAAGGTGCCAGCCGTCTGAAGCACCGAGCAGGTGGCTTCCCCACTGGTTCTGGCGGGCCAGCTCAGGCGGACTCACACGCCCGGCGGACCGGGGCACGGCCATCAGCCGCCTCGTAGCTGAAGTGATGGGACGGTGGAATGCAGCCGGCTGAGACGAGTACGCCGGCCAACAGGGTTGGTGACCTGCTGTCCTCCTAGGACCGATACTCGGGATTAGTGAAGTCGAATCGTGACCCGGCATCCCATTCGCGTCGCTGATTCCCGTAAGCCGGGAAGCCACCAGCCGTCTTGAGCATGTGGGCGAGGTGGAGGAGATTCCAGGTCATGAAGGTGGTGTTGCGATTGGTGAATTCATTATCTACTCCGACACGACTGCCATCCTCAAGTTCGTCCCCGTAGCTAGGACCGGGACCGGCCTCACCGATCCATCCGGCATCTGACTGCGGTGCGATGCAGTACCCGATGTGCTGCAGGCTGTAGAGAACATTCGAAGCGCAGTGCTTGATGCCGTCTTCGTTGCCCGTAATCAGACAACCCCCTACCTTGCCGTAGTAGAGCCATTGGCCCTTGTCGTTGAGCTCACCAGAATGGGCATAGAGCCGCTCGATCACCTTCTTGGTCTCGCTGCTGTTGTCGCCAAGCCAAATCGGTCCGCCGATGACGAGAATGTCCGCGGCCATCACGCGATCGAAAAGCTGAGGCCATTCGTCCTGGGGCCAACCGTGTTCACGCATATCCGGATATACGCCCGTGGCGATTGCATGGTCCACGGAGCGGAATTGATCGACCTGTACTCCTTGCTTGGCCATGATCGAGGCACTGATGTCGATCAGACGCTGTGTGTGGCTCAGGTCTGGCGAACGCGTCAGCGTCGTATTGATGAACAGTGCAGTGAGCTTCGAGAAGTCGGGATGGCCGTCGGTTTCCATATAAGGACAGTCTCCCAATCTCCTTCAGCGTTACGGTCGATGGTCACCACTAGCACGAAGGGGTCGAAGCTCAGCTTGTGCGCTGAGGTTGCAATTGGCATGCGAGAGTGGGTGGGGCCGGGCCATCGGAGACCAAGTACTGGTGAAGTAAACTCAGCCGGCGCCCTTGCGAAGAGGCGTTAGGTAAGGAGTACCGATGGACGTTGCAGCGAAGGTGGTCTCGAACTGGCAGGTTATTGACCCGAAGGACGTTCGACTCGCCCTCGGCATCGACGAAAGTTGACACCGGTGAAGACACGGGCGATCACAGTCATCGGCGCTCAGATGCCGTGATAGAGAAGTGCTGTATTCGCAAGGTTACGCTCGTGGTACAAGCGCCGATGAGTTGCCAAGTGGGGAATTGATGGCACTTGTCAACAACGCGGTCTACACCGACGGAAGGCGGAGTGCAGATCCTGAGAGCCTGGACGACACTTATCGGACGGTCAGGGATTGTGGCGGTATGGCGTGGATTGGTCTGTACAGGCCGGAATTCGAAGAGATCCAATCCGTGGCCAGAGAGTTCGACCTTCATGAACTAGCGGTCGAGGATGCGGTCGCTGCTCATCAACGACCAAAGCTTGAGCGCTATGGAACCACTCTTTTCACGGTGTTGCGGCCGGCACGGTATGTGGACGAGACGGAGGACGTGGAGTTCGGAGAGCTCCACGTCTTTACTGGTACTGATTTTGTGGTGACAATTCGTCACGCGGAAACTCCCGATCTGAGCCAGGTGCGTAAGCGACTCGAAGCGTCGCCCGAATTATTGCGGCTCGGTCCCGAGGCGGTGTTGTACGCCATTCTCGACCAGGTCGTCGACGAATACGATCCGGTGGTGGTGGGCCTAGAAAACGACATCGATGAGATCGAAGATCAGCTATTCAAAGGCGATCCCAAGGTCTCTCGGAGGATCTACGAACTTTCGCGCGAGGTGATCGAATTCCAGCGAGCCACCCATCCAATTCTCGAGATCCTTTCGGCTTTAGAAGAGGGTTCTGATAAGTACGCCGTCGACTTGGAGCTTCGTCGGAATCTGCGCGATGTCAAGGACCACGCCATTCGGATCGTTGAGCGGGGTGATGCCTTCCGGACCTTGCTTCAAAACGCATTGACGGTACAGACCACACTTGTGAGTCAGCAGCAGAACGATGAAATGCGGAGCCTCACAGAGGCGAGCCTCGCCCAGAACGAGGAGGTCAAGAAGATCTCAGCTTGGGCGGCAATTCTATTTGCGCCCACACTCGTCGGGACGATCTACGGCATGAACTTCGAACACATGCCTGAACTCAAATGGTTCTATGGGTATCCCGCCGCCGTGGGATTGATGGTCGTTACTTCGATGACACTCTATTTCGTCTTCAAGAAACGCCGCTGGCTTTAATAGGTCACCGACCTGGGTCAGATTCGCAACCGCCTCGCCGACGCCACTTGTTCCAGGTATCGGAGATACCCCGGGCAGCACGGCATTCGCCCGCTAGCATTTGGGATGGATCTGACCGAAAACCGCTCGCCGGCCCCCCGTTCGGCTGCGACCGTAGAGTCCGAACGTCGGCTGCTATTACAAGCATTCGGGACCCTTCTCGTGGTTGGGTCGTCGGTCCTAAGCTGTGGTCAACAAGACCGCGGCAGGGAGTGCAAACATGGCGAATCCCATCGATCCAGATGTCCCACCCAGCGGAACAGGATGCGTGGAGTGTCTCGCATCTGGGGGTTGGTGGCTCCATCTACGACGATGCACCGAGTGCGGCCATATCGGGTGCTGTGATGATTCGTTGGAGCGACATGCAAGCGCTCATGCACACGTGTCAGGTCACCCTGTCATACGAAGCTTCGAGCCTGGCGAGGACTGGTTCTGGAATTACCAAACGAACAAATATACGGAGGGACCTCGCCTCGCGTCCCCTGAGCATCATCCCCTTGACCAACCCGTTCCTGGTCCAGCTGGGCGGGTTCCAGCCAACTGGCAAGGGCTCTTAGGAGGGTCGTGAACTGAGTGGCGGTCGCCTGGCTAGGTGTGGGAGTCCTCCACCAAATGGGCTTTCCTATCGGCCCGGTAACAGCGCAGTGCTTTACAATCCCCTTCTGACGGTTCGCTCCAAAATTCCCAGCGTTGCGCGCAGGGCTGACTCGGGCACGATCGGGAAGTGCTCCTTCATGTCGCCGGTTACCTTTGACCAGTCGTAGTAGGAAGTCACATCGGTAATACCGGGCTCACCGGCAGCCAGGCGATAACCGTAAATGTGTGGAATGGGGATGTCAGGCCCGAGATCCCACGCGATCTCCTTGTCGCGTTCAAAGAGGATAATGCGTACGGTCACGTCATACTTGCCGAGCGGAAAGTCATTCAGGGATTCGCGATCCATGTGGATGACGAATGTGTCGCCGACCTTCTCCGCCGGCTCGCCGGTAAAGTCCTGCAACATCCCAGATGCGTCGATTGCGACGTGGCCAGCCGGGCTGCGCACGATGTCGAAGATGGCGGCAGGTGTGGCTGGGATCGGCCGAGTCACCTCGATTCGCTCAGACGTAATGACGGAATCGGGCATGTGGGCTCCTTGTGGGGTCAGTGCTTCCTTAATCTCCAAGACAATCACATCCAGACCATTGACGGCAGCCCATGCCGTCCGCTCTCGCTCCGAACCCGTGGGATCATCCCGTAGGCCCGCAGATGAGCGGTGCAACCCACTACTGGACGATCGGGTGACCCGATGCAGAGCCCGAGCGCGCTGGTGTGCGCTTTTGATGGCTCCGCTGGTCGCTCACCAGGCTGCTAAGAGGACAACCACCTTGCTAGCCGGATCTCCGTGCACGCGGTAGCCGCAGCGTCTGCCGCCGGACAATGCAAGCTTGATCATCCAGAGCCAGTGGCACGTCCGAAGCTAGGTGTCGAGTTGGGATACTCAACGGACGGGGCTCCCGTGGACCGTCGTACTGCCCCTGCCTGCCGGGGCCGGTTCCCGGATATTGAGCGTGCCACAACAACCTTGTGGTCCCTGCAATCGCCCCCAGATGTTTGAGCGGTGGAAGCGCTGCCGAACCGATTAAGAGGGGAAATAGCCCACCGGTCCGGCAGCGCCCACCTTGGTCGCATCTCCTGCTGAAAAATAACGACCCAAGCCTTTCGTACCCGGAAACACCCGCGGCCACTCGCGTTTAGTTCGGCCTCCAGGTGGGTAACACCCATGGCGTCGGCCCATGGCACTAGATCCGCCTCTCTTGCCTCGGGCTCGATAGCTAGACAGACAATCGAGCCATAGGCGCCGACTCGATACATCAGCGAAGTCAGGGTCAGTCCCGGTCCGCCATCCGGTAGATCGCCCGGGCTCCTCCTCCCACGGTTGCCCCCGACTGGTCACGGGGCATATGGAATGCGGGCGAGCGCTCGCCGCCGGGGAGTAAGGGGGGCCCGGGCGGCGGCGCTTCAGCCCGCTTTTTCAGCCGGGGGATCGGGTGGGACCACCGGCCTGCGCCAGTTTTAACAGCCGCCATGTGGCAGCAGCGTAACGCCTAGATGAACTTTTCCTATCGTTAGTGACTTCTTCGTTCTTCCCGCTCGTGCCCGCAATCGCGCCAGACGGGATTCCCCCCCTAGTGCCTGATTGAGGGTTGCGGCAGACGCTGCTGCTCAATCGGTTTGGAATGCCTTCTGCCTGGCCACCTGAGGGAACTCCTCACTCCGCCAATGGAGGCCACGCCAGCATGGACGGATTGATTCAGCACGTGCTGCCGATTGGGTTCTCAGCCTCCGTAGCTGAGGATCGGTTCAGCCCCCAAAAGACACCGCATTTGGGAGCCGGTAATGCCATCGGGCATAACCGTTGGTGCATGCCAATTGAGGTGAAGCCACCCCTTGAGGCCTTCGCGGGCGATGACAGGGGCTATCTATTCTGGACAGGTCAGAACGCTCGTGGATACGTCGTCAACTGCTACTGCAAACCCACCACCGACTACCTCATGCTTCATTGGGCTGATTGCCACACGATCAATGGCAGCCATTTGCCGTGGACGACGAGCGACTACGTGAAAGTGTGCTCACCATCCGTTTCGATGCTGGAGGACTGGGCGAGTGGCCTGGGCGGTTCGCTCCGAAAGTGTGAGATGTGTTGGGCCTAAATTCGCCGGCTATGGGACGGTGTGACCTCAGCTAGCGGAGCTGAGACACCAACTTCGATGACGTCTGAAGCTCAATGGTGTCCGTCGTCTGGGCGACCAGTACCGTTCGTCCATGGCGAAAACCCCAGACGAGGAGTTTTCGATTGGCGACCGGGTCCGCTGCCTGGAGTTTCCGGTCAAGGACCTCACCGGAACCATTGTCCGGCGAGGTCGCGTCCTCCATCTGAAGGTCTGGCTTGTTCAGCTCGACCAACAGACCGGCCGAAGCGGAGGACTGGTCAGGATTAGGAAACTCGAAAAGCTGATGCCGGAGGAAAGGCCCTAGTGGTGGGAAAGCGTCAAAGTGCCTCCGGTTCGGCGGCACCACCGGTATCTCTAGATGGCCTGCCCGGGATCACTGACGACTGCGTTCAGAAGCGTCGCAAATCCACTCCAACCCAGATAGGGCAGCAGAAGGGATGCTGCCACCGGGTCCTCCTGGCCGAGGGAGACGATTTCCGCAGCGAGGAGAGCGTCGAGCAGCCCGATGACCACCAACGAGGAGCGCTTGTCCCTGACGCCGAAAAACAGTGCCGGCCACACCGCGTTGAGAGATAGCTGCGCCAGGTGAAGCGCTTTGGTCCGCCCTGAAGCGGAGCGAAACAGTCGCCAGCCCGAGATCCCCATGGTCAGATAGAGCCCGGTCCAGACCGGCCCGAATGCCGCCGCCGGAGGTGCCCACAGTGGCTTCCGTAGCCTGGCGTAGGTGTCCTTTGCGTCTCGGGCGCCCAGTCCGCCTAGCCCGGCAGCGATTCCGACGGGAAGGACGGAGAAGGTCCAACGTGGAAGGTCCATGCTCCACTCTTACCCGATAGACGGCGCTTGGGGACATCCAAGCCTCGTCGTTGGGGTCCGATCATCGCCCGAAGACTGAAACCGCATCCGACTCATCGACGCCGCCAGTGGCAAGGTGTGAAGCCCTTGAGTTGAGAGCTGGGCAGTTCTCTTGGTCGTCACTGGCGGTTCTGACGGCTATGTCTGGGCAGTTCAGTCGGCCGTCACCGGACAGAAACCAATGGCCATTGACACTCGAGCGGCCGCGGAGTGGGAGATACGGCCGGTAGAGCCATAACGGAACTGTCCTGAACTCATCATTAAATCCTCATACCGGACTCGTACCGTTGAGGTCAGCGAGCAGAAGGCAGGGCGGTCGATATGCACATGACAGGACCTAGTGGGATCCTCTCTATACCCTCGGAACACCTTCCCGGCCTTATCGCTCTGGCCATCATTCCAGCTGTGCTGTGGCTGGCCCTATGCGCCATAAGAGCGTTGGCCCTTGCCCGAGTCTCCTGGGCCGAGAGCCTTTTTGGACGGTTGAGACAGTTGTCATTCGCTACCCGAGCCGCTCTGGTTGCTCTGGTGGTGGGCGCGGTGGTCCACGCGGTCCTTGTCCCCACCCATTGGCAGGACGCCCATGTAACCGCGCTTCTGTTTATCGTCGATACCGTTGGCTTCGTCTTTGCTTTCGTCTGGACACTGAGTCAGCGGAGATTCTGGGAATTTATTGATGTGATCATGCTGGTGGGAACTGCCGCGGTCTATGCCCTCTATCTGCTCGCCGGATGGGAGACGGCGGACCCGGTTGGGCTCCTCACCACTACGATCGAGCTGGCGTCCGGCCTCCTCCTGCTGGCTTCAGTTCTCTCGCCCAGGTCGGATCACCGCTCGAGCACCGACCGGTGGCTCGGTGTCGCAGCCCTTCCTATCGCACTGATCTCGCTCCTTGGCGTGAGCGCTATCGGGAGCCAGCTCGCCGTGGCGTCACCCAACCCATCCGTTTCTTCGAGCGGGCTGCCGGGGGCGACCACGCCTTCAGATGCTCCAGACTCGAGCTCAGCCATGCCCGGGATGGAAGGTAACTCGTCGGGTGCGACGACTGCGCTCCACCTGGCCACCACCTCTCCAGCCGGCGACGTGGTCTGGCCCGTCGATATGACGGCCATGGCCACCGGGATGGAAATGGCCGCTCCGAACTGCCATGCCCAACCGACGGCGGCCCAGCAAGCGGCCGCCACCCGCCTGGTGGACCAGACCGTGGCCGGAGTTGCGCCCTACAAGAGCTTGGCGACTGCCAAGGAGGCGGGATATGAGCCCATCACGCCATCCGGACAGAAGATCGTGCACTACATAAATCCGACCATCTACCGAGAGGGCGACGTCCTCGATCCGGCCAAGGTGCCCGTTCTGGTTTACGTCAATACTTCACACGGGGCGGTGCTTTCGGCAGCCATGTACTTGATGCCTCCTGACAGTTCGGGAAAACCGCCTCAACCAGGCGGTTGCCTCACCCAGTGGCATATCCACAACAACCTGTGCTTCAGAGCCGGCACAGTGGTAGGCCAAGAGTCCGGCGGTGCCTGTGGGGTGGGGAGTGTCAACCGGACGACATCGCCCATGATGCACGTCTGGATGACCCCGGTAACCGGGGGGCCTCTGGTGCCGGATCCTTCGCCCGTGAGCCAAGTCGAGGCCGCAGTCCAGATGGAGGCGACCAGCCCGGCCAACGGAACGGCATAGTGACAGTGGCGGTGCCGGCCCTGCTGTCGGCGGGCGTCAACCCAGATCCCTGATTCAAAAGTGTCCTCAGCCGGGCCAGCTGAGAACAGTCACCAACTAAATCAGCGGAGGTGAGATCAGATTGTTGGAGCGCAGCTCATTCATTGGTCCGAAGCCTGGCGGCGATTGCCTTGACATCAAGAGGCGTGGCGGCAATCTCCCAAACCAGGTCAAACGCGTCACCGTCAGATAGATCGGGAGAAATACCATTGAGGTCAAGGAAAACGACCGTGGCGAGCCAGCCCAGTCTCTTGTTTCCATCGATGAGTGCATGATTGTTCACGATGGAATGCAGTAGTGCAGCTGACTTGAGCGTGGTGGTCCTGTAGGCATCTTCCCCGAAGGCGCTCGACTGAGGTCTCGCCAATGCTGAGTCGAGCAAGCCGATGTCGCGGACCGGTCCGACGCCAAGCATCCTTATCAGTCCTAGCAGGTCATCGAGATCGAGATACTCGACTCGACTCATTCAGTGCCCAGGCGCTCAAGCACGTCGCCCCAGCGCTCGAGCATGCGGCGACCTGCCCCCTCCACGCGTTCAGCATGGCCGGCGCGCTCGTACCGTTCGAGAATGGCGCGCCGGATGACCTCTTGCTTGGAGATCCCTTCGGCACCCGCAAGTGCCTCGAGGGCCTCTTCGAGTTCCGCATCAGTTCGGACTGTGAGGGCCATACGCATATGGTATCAAAGTGATACCACACGGGAAACTGGTGTTCCGACTCCCTTCACACTCTGAGCCCTGTTCTCGAATCGCTTCCATCTCCATCGGTGAGGGCCGCTACTCATCCCGCAGGACTGATGCCGTGCTGACGTGTCCGAGTAAAAGAGCGAAACCGAAGTAACCGATATGGCCTCCTAAGTGCCACACGAATGAAGGCGCCTTCGCCTCATCTGTTCAATTTGGGCTTCAAGGTGTCGCTATCTAAAGCTCGCTATGTTCGGATGCCTTAGGCGACGGCGGCCGCGAATGAGACGAAAAGATCACCAGCGAGTTGATGATCCAACTCCCAGGTGATGGCCATGGGCTTTTCGCCGACGTGCCCTCGGTAGTGGCCAGTACCAAGAAACCAGAAAGCCCGTTCCTCTGTTCGAAGCCGGGCGAAAAGCATGATCGACCGCTGTTGGCTTTCGTGGTTCCGGTATCTCAGCCCTGTGGGGCTGTTTTCCCGCGTTGCCGCTTGACTCTCCCAGTGGATCATCCCGGGGCTGATCGCATAGTCGCGGTAGCGAGTCGTGGGCGAGAATCCTCCTCCACTCTTGTCGAGAGTAAAAGCAAGTAAGTCCGCTTTTTCACCCTTGGCATCGAAGACCCCTGACTGCCAGGACAAGACCTTTGCCACCTCACTTCCCACGCCAAAGGCGGCCATTATCTCTCTGCGCGTGTACCTTGCGTGCACCTGAAGCGGCACCTCTGGTCGCTCCGACAAGTCAAAGTGCACATGATTCACTCGGGTTCGCAATATCTCTAGAAGTTGAATCAGCTCGGAACGAACAGGAGCAAGTGACCAAAGGAGATCAGCTGCCTCTTGGAGAGTCGTCTCCTTGGTGATTGCCTGCTCGGTCACCGAATCGACGAGCATCCGTAGCAACCTTCGCTCCTGTTCGCTGAGTGTCGTGGCATCCGGGGCGGAAACGTGGCCCAGAAATCCAAGATATGTCGAGATGCGCAACTCATCATCGATGTGGAGCAGCCGGCCAATGGCTCGGCGAAGTTGCAATTCACTGCGTCCGGGTGCAGAGGTCGGACGTCCGGTGGTGGCATCCAGAAGATCCGACCAACATCTGTTCTGCTCATAGATGTCTTCAAGTTCGAGTCCTGACTCATGCAAGAACTCTGCTAGCGAGATATCCGGATGCTGCGAGCGAATTTGTCCAAGCTCGGCAACCTTCGCCGGCCATCGCGAGGGGACAGAGTTCTTGATGTTCTGCAGCACAATCTCCTGAGCCACCCTATCGAGGTGTATGTGGCAACCAGCTGGAAGGTAGGGAAACCCACTTTCCACCGCTCGTTCCAGGGTTCGTCTCGTTCCGCCCAAGAGTGCGCGGAACCGCCGATCCAGACGAAACTCCTTCCGGTGAGATCCCACAAAGTCTAGGACGGTGCAAAAGGCCTTATCTTTGGATCGCCTCAGGCCTCTACCGAGCTGCTGCAAGAAGAGAGTGGGACTATCGGTCGGTCTAAGCATCATCACCGTGTCAACAGCGGGTACGTCAATGCCCTCGTTGAACAGGTCTACGGAGAACACAACCTGCACCTTGCCTTGAGCAAGGTCGTTGAGGGCCTGTCGGCGCTCCTGTTCGGGGCTATCGCCCCAGATCGCCACAGAGGTCAGGCCATGATTGTTGAAGTGGCCAGACATGAAGATTGCATGCTCAACGCTCACGCAGAATGCCAAGCATCGGATTCGTTGCGGATCGTCCACATGATCGGCTAGCTCTTTGAGAACTAGGCGTGCCCAGGCGTCCGAACCTGTGTAGACGCTCGTTAGTTCATTGGTGTCGTATCCATGACCGCGACGCCACGGGACTTCGCTCAGGTCTACTCCATCATGAATTCCGTAATACATGAACGGTGAGAGGCGTCCTTGGTCAATGGCGTCCCATATGCGCAACTCGGCAGCAATTCTGTTGTCAAACCACTGCAGAATCGGTAGGTCGTCACTGCGTTCTGGCGTTGCAGTAAGGCCCAACATCTCGACAGGTTGAACATGGTCCAAAAGGGACCGGTACGAAGGGGCCGCTGCGTGGTGGAACTCATCAACGATGACAACGTCGAAATGATCGGGTGGGAGGTGTCTCAGGTCCGATGCGTTCAGACTCTGCACGGACGCGAATACATGATCGAACGCCAAGGGCCGGTTGCCACCCACCCATTTCTCCCCGAAGCCGGCGTCGCGAAGTGCGTACCGAAAGGTTGCGATGCTCTGATCGAGGATCTCCTCCCTATGGGCGACGAAAAGCAAGCGAGACCGCTGAAGGCTCGTCCTCATTCGGGCATAGTCCACGGCGGCCATGACCGTTTTTCCCGTACCAGTTGCAGCGACAAGTAGATTCCGATGATGACCTTGTTGGCGCGCCAGCTCGATGAGCTCGAGCAGGCGCTCTTGGAAGGGCTCTGGTCGTAGCTCGATTCCGGCCAAGATTACGACTGGTCCTCGATCGCTCTGGCCGCTCCGGGTGGCCTCCGCTCTAAAGACGTCGGCGTTGTAAGGCACGAAGTCGCCGTTCTGCCAGTAGCTCTCAAAAACGGCAGAGAATTTCGAGAGCACATCAGGATTCCGGGCCGATGAGGCGCGAATATTCCATTCAAGCCCAGTGACTTGTGCCGAATACGTGAGATTTGAGGACCCGATGAATCCAGTGGAGTACCCAGTATTACGATGAAACAGCCAGGCCTTGGCGTGCAGGCGAGTCGAAGTGAGGTCGTAGGACACACGAATCTGCGCACCCAGACTCTCGAGTTCATCTAGAGCGGCTTGTTCAGTCGAACCGGTATATGTAGTCGTCAGTATTCGCAGTTGGCGACCGTCTGCGCAGTGTCGGCGAAGCACTTCCAGCATTGGGGTGATCCCGCTCCTGCGAATAAACGCCATGACGACATCAATCGCGTCAGCCGAGCGGGATTCTGCCAGAAGCTGACTCCAGAGATTCGGTTCGCCAGGCGAGTTGGTGAGAAGGGTGGTGTCCAGCAATGAGATCAGGGGTTGGGCACTGTGCTGCGGAGAGCCGTCCGGATCGCGCTTCAGAACCGCACGAAGAACCGTCCCTGGGTCGTACAGATCATCCCCACTATCGATTTCAAACATTTGGCCTAGTTGCTCGACCACGGAGTGAACCAGAGCCGTTCCGGCCTCAGCCCGGTCCTCGTCAGAAACATCATCGAGGGCACGTTGGATGAGTCTCGCGACATGAAGCGCAATTCGGTCGGGAGCTTCATCCGGCTTGAGATCCTGTAGCGCGACGACGTCTTGACTTACCCCCTCGATTTGCTGGGCCAAGCGCCGTGTTACCAGCGCATCGTATAGACCAGCTCTCAGTTCTTCCACATGCGAACACTACCGACGAGGTCGAACAACCTGTGGCACCTGCTCACCTGAAGAGCGGATCTACCTCAGCCTCATATTCTGAGACCCACAGAGGCCGTGATTCCAGGTTGCTCGTTTCGCAGTTGAGTCAGAGCTGATGTCTGGGGTTCGGACAGGCACCATGTGCAAGCGTCCCCGAAGTGCCCATTGAGACTTCACGCTCGGGCTGTTCAGGGGAACGGGTACTCCTGGCCGTCCTGCCCGATCAGGGTATAGCCGCTTCCGTTCGGAATCATGCCCGAGATCGGTGCCGAGAGAGTCCGACCGCCGGTTGAACCGTGGAATGTGGCGTCACCAAAAGTAAAGATGCCGCCGTCTGACGCCACAAGCCAATAACCCCTTCCGTCTGGAGTCGGGGTCATGGCTTCGATGGGTTCGTTCAGATGCGATCCGCCCATCGATCCGTAAAACTGAGCGTCGCCGAAGGTGAAGATTCCGCCATCGGTGGCCACCATCCAGTACCCGCCACCGTCCGGGGTGACAGCCATGCCCACAATGGGCTTGTTTAGATGGGACCCACCCATGGACCCGAGGAACCTCGCATCTCCAAAGGTGAAGATGCCACCGTCCGAAGCGACCAGCCAGTACCCGTTGGCGTCTGCGGTGGGGCTCATCCCCACCATTGGTTGATTCAGATGCTTTCCTGCCATATCCCCAAAGTTGTTTGCCGGGGGACCGGTTAGGTCGCTCTCTCCGATAACGGCTCCGCTGGAGTCCTCTACCCAGGCATTGCGGGAGATCGAGATTCCAAAGCAATCCGTGCTGTTCAGCCAGGCAGCCACCAGATGGTCTTGCGTACCAATGGTGGAATCGTTTCCTACCAACTCCAAGTTTCCAGCCGAATCGAGCGAATATGCGGCGTAGGTCGGCGGGAAGTAAGGGAACCCGGTGTAATCGGGGACAATGACACCGGGTTGCACCGAGGCGTCGGTCGTCGTCCGCGCATCGCCAAACTCACAACTCAGAGGGACGGTTTTCGTAGTGGAGGCGAATGCACTCGTGGGAGCAAACGTGGTGACGAACATCGACGCCAATCCGATTAGCCCGACGCCGAGACTTCTTGTGACGTTTCCCATCGTGGTCCGCCTTCCTGCGCTCACACTGCTGCGCTATCTCAGCACAATTCGCGGGTCGGTGCTCTTGAGTCATTCTGAGCAGAAGGCTGAGAACCACCGCCTCACTCGATGCCCACCTCAGCTTCGGAGGCTGAGGTACTAGCTCAGTTGGCTGAGAACGGCAGCTCGATTCGGTTTGCGTTCGAAGAGCTCGACCCGTGTTTCAGCATGAGATGCCGAGGACCGCGACATTTTGGTCAGTCGACAACACATGCGGATCCCGTTATCGGTGCTCAAGTCGGAGCTACAACCTTGTAGCCCATGGTACGGGCGGCGATCGCCATCCGCTCGTCATAGGTGACGAGTTCGCCTAGATCGGTTCCGAGGCAGTCCGCAGTCGCAAGATGAATGGCGTCCAGGGACCGAAGGGCTTCGGGCAGAAGTGATCCGGCGAGATTCAAGACCCGGTCGTTTACGCGAACGAGGTCTATTCGGGAGAGAACACGGCGGCCGGATTCGAGAGCCGCCTCTCCTTCGGGCAGCAACGCCCGCAGAACTTCCGCGCGTGCCAGCCCGCTGGAGACGAGTGGCCGACGCCGCTGGAGGTGCTTTCGAAGCGCATCAGATTCGGGCTCGCGTACAGCGAGCTTCACGATGGCCGATGAGTCCAGGTAGGTAGCCGCCATCTGCTTAGCGTTCGGTGCTGCGGAGTCTCTGAAGGGTGCTAGTCGGTAATTCCACACTGCTCGGCAGAGACAATGGTTCAGGAAGGTCGTCAATATCAGCTGAGGCTGAGTCAATCTCGCCGGACGAGCGCAATTGTTCCATCGGGGTCCCTTCCGGTAGGGGAGTCAGCCTTGCTACGGGGCGCCCGCGATCGGTGATTTCGACGGTCTCGCCCCGCTCGACCAGTCTGAGAAGCTCGCTCGCTCGTTGTCGAAGCTCTCGCACACCCACCGACGTCATGTATTACTTGTAGCACATTACAGTCGAAGCTATCAAGCCCAACCCCATGCCAGTTGCCATATTCAGCTCATCGAGCTGAGGTCTTCGCAGACCTTGTCATCAGCTTGATTGCCCGAGGGCGATCGCCGTTTTCAGCCCGACCTCCTTACGAAGGTCCCGCTGAGGAAGGTGGGCGGCAAGCGGGGCTACTTGCCGGTGGCGCTGCAATCAGCAGAGGCGAATGCTCCTGTGGCGGTGTTCGTGGCCAACTGGTTGCCATCCTCTGTGATCGTGCAGGTCACGGTTCCGCCGTCGGCGCCTGCACTGGCGCTGACGTCGAACGCGGTGAAGAGGCCCGAGGCCGTAATGGTCTTGGACCAAGGCAGGTTTGCGTTGGTGACCTGGGCCTCACCGCTTTGACCGGCGCCTTCCTGAACCGTTGCGTAGGTGATGTCGCTGGCCTGGCCGGTACCGGTCACCGAATACACGACCGTGTGCTTGACATGGGCAGCGTGGTCGACCGCCACGCCAGCTCCGAACACGAGAGCAGAACAGCCACTGATGCCGACCGCAATAATGATCAAAATCCAGAACCAAACTCGCTTGTAGACAGGCTTTTTCGGCGGCTGATCGTAGGCGTTGGGTCCTACACCCGGCTGAGGCGGGTACCAACGGCCGTCTGTAGCCTGCCACCAGCCTGGTCCCTGTGGTGTATCCGCGCCTACGGGCGTGGGCGTGGGCGTGGCCGTGGGAGCGGGAGCGGGCGCGGGCGCGGCGACAGGGGCTGCCTGCGAGGCCTGAGGTTGAGGTGACTGTTCCGGCGGATACCACTTACCGTCAGACGCGATCCACCAGCCGGGACCCTGCGAGGTGTCACTCATGCTTCCCCCTGTTCCGCCAACGCGAGACCACCCCGCAGCCGCGCCGAGATTGTGGCACAGGATGGATGAAGACCGATGGTCTGAACATTTGAATCTCTCGTCGAACTGCCGGCAGACGAACCGGCCACTCACTGCTGCGGCAAAGTCTGAGACGGCGACCTCAGCTCAGTGAGCTGAGGACAGGGCATGGCTCAGCGGGTATACCTATTCGCCGGGTGAGGGCAAATGGTCGGAGACGTACCCGACTTGAACTCCGCTATCGAGGCTGAGGAAGAGCACGTCAGCTCGCTGCTCGAGGATTTGTCGGCGGGATCGAATCGCACATTCGAGGCAGTCAGATCCCCTGTGTCGCCTACGGTGGAGGCGTGGAGGCGGCGAAATGGGTCCAATGACCACAGTGAACGTGGCCATCCTGTTCACGGACATCGTGGGATCGACCGAGTTGTCTCAGCGACTCTCGGCCGAAGGTGCTGACGACGTCCGCCGAGGCCACTTTGCCATCTTGCGCCAGTCAGTCACTGAGACGGGCGGCACCGAGGTGAAGAATCTCGGAGACGGGCTGATGGTGGTCTTCGGTTCGGCGTCGGCGGCGTTGGAGTGCGCCGTGGCAATGCAGCAAGGAGTTGAGCACAACAATCGTGGCGTCGAGCACGCGATCGGTCTACGCGTAGGGCTGAGCGTGGGCGAGGCGAGCAACGAGGACGGGGACTATTTCGGCGATCCGGTCGTTGAGGCGGCCCGACTCTGTGCCAATTGTGGGACCGGGCAGATTCTGGCAACGGACTTCGTACGAGCCATGGCCGGTCGGCGAAGCCGTCATGAATGCAGATCCATCGGAGAGCTCACCCTGAAGGGCCTCCCCATGCCGGTCGAGTCCGTAGAGGTGGTCTGGGAGCGGTTAGGTCTATCCGATTCGATAGAGATGATTCCGCTCCCTGGCCGGCTGGCCGTCCACCCCGTGGTGGGAGTGGTGGGCCGAGATGCCGAGTTGACGGCGATCAACGATTCCGTGCTGGAAGTCGCGGACGGCGGGGGACGCCAGATCCTTCTCGTCTCCGGCGAGGCAGGGTTGGGCAAGACGACTCTGGTGGCCGAGGCGGCCCGGTCAGCGTTCGCCAACGGGAGATGCGTGCTGTTCGGCCACTGTGAGGAGGATCTGGCCACCCCCTACCAGCTGTTCGCCGAGGCCCTTGGTCACTACGTTACCCACGCCCCGGAGGATCGACTCCTGGCCCACCTCGAGGCCCATGGATCCGAACTGTCGAGACTGGTCCCAGCTCTGGCCAGCCGCCTGCCGGGCCTCCCGCCGTCGAAGGCAACCGATGCGGACGCTGAGCGTTTCCTCCTTTTCGCCGCTGTAGTTGGCCTGTTGACGGAGGTTTCGGAGCGCCAGACAGTTGTCATTGTTCTCGACGACCTCCAATGGGCCGACAAAGGCAGCCTTCTCCTGCTGCGTCATCTTGCAGCTGCGGAGCTAGCCGCGCGGGTGCTGATCCTCGGAACCTACCGGGACAGTGAGCTGTCACCGACGCATCCCCTTACCGATACGTTGGCTGCCCTGCATCGACAGAACGGTGTCTCCCACGTTGACTTGATAGGCCTCGACGGCAGTGGCGTGATGGCACTTTTAGAGGCCAGTGCCGGGCACGCTCTTGACGAACCCGGCGTTGGTCTGGCCCAAGCCGTATACCGGGAGACTGACGGCAACCCGTTCTTCGTGAGCGAGGTACTTCGCCACCTGTTTGAGACCGGTGTGATCTTTCAAGACGGGACCGGACGGTGGACGGCGAAGGATTCCCTGAATCAGATCGACCTTCCTACCAGTGTGCGCATGGTGATCGGGGCACGAGTCGGACGGCTCGGAGAAGACGCTGGGCGAGTGTTATCGGTGGCTTCAGTGATAGGACGGGACTTCGACCTTGAGCTCTTGGCCCGAGCCACCGATACCTCCGAGGACGACCTTCTCGATATCCTCGAGGCGGCTGCTGCAGCCGCACTGGTTCGAGAGCCGGTGGATGCCTCGGGCCGCTACAACTTCGCACACGCGCTGATTCAGCACACCCTTTATGAGGACATGGGTCCCAATCGCCAAGCCAAGGCTCACCGGCGGGTGGCGGAAGCCCTCGAAGACCTCTGTGGAGACCACCCGGGAAGGCGGGCCGGTGAGCTGGCTCGCCACTGGTTCAACGCCACTCAGCCAATCGATTCTGCAAAGGCCATCGATTATTCGCGCATGGCCGCCGACGATGCCCTCAGAGCCTTGGCTCCCGACGACGCCCTTCACTACTACGTCCAAGCACTGGACCTCTACGCCAGATCTAATGACCCCGATCCCATCCTGGCGATTGACCTGGCCACCGGTCTTGGCACCGCACAGCGTCAATCGGGGGACTCCTCGTTCCGTGACACCCTCCTTGATGCGGCACACCAGGCGGCTGACTTCAATGACACGAATCGACTCGTGGCAGCGGCTTTGGCCAACGACCGGGGCTTCGTCAGTTCTCTGGGGTCTATCGATACCGAAAAGGTTGAGGTCTTGGAAATGGCCCTTCCGCGACTCCCAACTCACCATCCCGATCGCGCTCTCGTCCTCGCCACCCTTTGCGAAGAACTCACCTATGGGAGTCCGCTCGAACGTCGCCAGGCTCTGGCCGAAGAGGCTCTTGCCATTGCTGCGACCTCCGACGATGAAACCACCGTGTTACGGGTGCTGAATCAAGTGTCTCTCCCGCTTCAAGTGCCTCCGCTACTAGAGCAGTCGTCGGCCTGGACGGCTGAAGCTCTAGATCGTGCCGAGCGCGTGGAAGACCCGGTGCTGCTGTACTGGGCGGCGAATCACCGCCTGAATGTCTCTGCCTGTGCGGGAAATATTGACGAAATGGACCGATGTCTGAGGATTCTTGCTTCAGAGGCCGAACGGCTCGATCGCCCCACTCTGAACTGGGTGCACAGGTATCAGAGCGCCACGCGGGCGATGATTGCCGGCGATACTGACCTGGCGGATCGACTGGCTAATCAGGCGCTTCAGATCGGCACCGACGGCGGCGAGCCAGATCGAGACCTCATCTACTCGGGCCAGTTCATGATTGTCTGCTGGCAGCGCGGCGACCTTGGAGAACTCGTTGCGCTCATCGAACAGGCGATCGTCGATAACCCTGGCATTTCGGCTCTTCCGGCAGCGTTGGCGACGGCCTTGGTTGAGGGCGACCGCATCAGCGACGCCCGCCGTCTTCTGGAGGGGCCGAATGTCGCCAACTTCGATCTCCCGATGGATCTCACCTGGTTGGACGGCATGACTCTGTATGCAGAAGCTGCCATCGAATGCAGACATTCAAGATCGGCGGCCATCCTCGCGGAACGCCTCGCTCCGTTTTCGGACCAACTGAGCCTTAATCCGTCAACGGCCCAAGGCCCGGTCAGCCATTACCTTGGTGGTCTTGCCACGGTCCTCGGCCGCTACGACGAGGCGGATGCCTACTTCGAACGCTCTGCCGAGTTCTCCGATCGGGTAGGGGCGAAGTTCTTCGCTGCTCGGACCCAACTCCAATGGGGAAAGTTGCTTGTCCAGCGTCGGGACCGAGGGGACGAAGAGAGGGCCCGGCATCTTCTCGCGAATGCGCATGCAACCGCGGTGGCCCACGGATACGGGACGGTGGAGCGACGTGCTGCGGCGATCCTTCAAGACTTGAGTTGAGTTTCGGACGTCTCGTTCGGTTTCGGTCCGCTCGACGGTGCTGCTGATATCGCCCACCTCATCTGCCCGTTGCGGGGTCGTACTCTGCACCCGCGCTTCCGAAGTCTCACGCTATGACGAGGCCACTACGGCACCTCATTACGACCAGCTTTGACAAGAACCTGCGAACGATGGATGCGGTCAAAAGGTTCGCAGAAGGTTCATCCGGAGCTCAAGCTTCGAGTCCCAGGACACTCCACTTCGCAGCAGGTTTGTCCGGCGTGACGGCCAAGAGGACGCGGTTGTCCGCGGTCAAAGACGCAGCAAGCTCCTCGTCATCGCCGACCGGCATGCCGTTTCGTTCCCGGAGGGCTCGGTCGATGGGCAGGTTGCTCGGGATGTCCTCCAGAATCTGTACGGTCCCCGATACACGGACATACCGGTGACCATCGGCATCGTCGATAATCAACTCGATCCGGGGATCGCGACTGAAGATCCTGTACTTCACCCGGTCTCGGGTCGTGCTGATGAAGAATCGATCCCCATCCCAGAAATAGAGATTTATCGACAGGTGTGGCCGTCCATCGCGCTTCACTCCGGCGACGACGATATGGCGAGGCTCTAGGAGAAAATCAGTGAGTGAGGACATGACCCCCATCGTAATGAGCCTTGCCCGTATTGAGGGTTTCACCGAATTGCTCTGCAGGTGTTGTGCGAGAGATCCACTCGGCGGTGTGGGATGCCTAGACATGGTGGACGGTGCGACAATCGGTACTGATGATTGCTATTCGTGATGCCGAAGTCACCGACCTGGAGGCCCTCCAAGGCATATTCGAGAGAGCGTCTCTCTCCAACGAAAATGACCGCGAGTTGCTGCGGGAGCATCCCGATTGGCTCGTACTCTCTGACAGGGGAGCGATCGAGGGACGGATGAGAATTGCAGTGGGTGACGATGGAACTGTTACCGGTTTTGCTAGCTATCTCATTGCTGACGGCGTCGCCGAGCTCGAGGACCTTTTCGTGGACCCTAAATGGATGCGTCAAGGCATCGGAGCGGCGCTGGTGCTCGACGTCTCGGCGCGCTTGAATGCACTTCACTTCAAGAGATTGGAAGTAACTGCCAACCCGCACGCCATGGAGTTCTACAAGCAGCTGGGATTCGTTGAGGACCGAATCGTCGACACCTTGGGCTATCCCGCACAACGAATGAGTCGACCTACGGCCTCACCCGACTGAGAGCCCATTGACGGCACCAGCATTGCGGGGCACCCCGGGCGACGACGATCCCGAATCCGCCAAGACGGGCTCCGCCCGTTCTCTCCAGCACTCGGAGACGCAGGGGCGCCCGCGTAGTTCGTTTGGCTGGCTTCATGCCAATGCCAGGTCTTCTCTCTGATGGCTGACGAAGCAACAAGCGATCGCACAGATCCTTTGACACGGGTCCCGTCAGTTTAGGTTGACAAATTGAAAGCGTCAGTTCAAACTGACAACTATGGACACAGAGAACCTTGGCGCTGCTGTCTCTTCAGACGACCCAGCAATCGGGCTCCGCGCCTCGTTGGCGCTCCATCGTCTAGCTGAACGGGTCGAGGCGAGCCAGGTTGCGGCTGCTCGGGAAAAGGGCTGGTCGTGGCAGCAGATCGGAGACGCCTTGGGCGTTACCCGCCAGTCCGTGCACACCAAATACAACAAGGGGTCATCATGACGACCGAATCCGTTGCACCAGAGGCTCTTCACGCCTGGGCCATCTATCTGCAAGCCAGTGAGGAGGCTCGTCGTCGGGGTGATCGTCGCATTGGCACCGATCATGTCCTGCTTGCCTTGTTAGAAGATCCCTCGACTGAGGTCGTGTTGGGTGTCAGCCTTCAGAAAGCTCGTGGGGCACTCGAGTCGCTCGACCATGAAGCCCTGGACGCCGTCGGCCTGGGGTCCGGCCTCAACGCTCCTGATCTGCCGATGCGCGCCGTGCCGAAGAAGCCGAGGATCCGAGACATCGCTCACAAGGATCGCCTGCATATGACGCCCATGGCGAAGAACGTGCTTGAAGAAGCGTCTAAGTCGAACCGTTCGAGGCTGAAGGTCACCGCCCAACAGTTGCTGGCTCAGATCCTCACCCTTCAACCACCAGATCCTGCCGCCGTACTGCTGGATGCCCTCGGCGTGGACACGTCGGAGGTCCGGCGCCGATTGGAAGAAGTCACGCCCGACGGTTGAGTCTCCCGCGACATCGGCGATTCCCAGGGATACTGAATGGCGACGGTGGTCTGGCGCCACTCAGCTCAGCCGGCTGAGGCGTCGTGCGGCAGCGACCCCAACTCTTGTGCCTTCGGTCATCGAGCTCAGCCCACTGAGTTGACGTCGCTATTTGGTCCTCAGCTAGAACAGCTGAGAACCAACGCCATCTCCGCCCCAGGGATTTGGATTCGGCTTGGAGCCCAATCATGGTGATCATCGACGGTGCGACCGCGTCAGCAAGCCTTCTGGGATATTGGGATCTTCTACCATTGGGGCCTCCTACGACCCTTGCAGCCTGGAGGCCGAAATTGGACACGACGGAGGAGTCAGCTGGGGATCACCAGTCGGCCTCAACTGTGCTCGATCACATGTCCACATGGATCGAATTGTTCTATGACCTGATCTTCGTCGCGGCCATCCTGATCTTCAGCGCAGCCGTCGAACACATTCACCCCGCTTATGACGTCAGCTGGATCATCTTGGTCTTCGCTGCATTGTGGTGGGTGTGGTTCACGACAACGGTTTGTGCAAACCGATTTCACATGAGCGACTTCCCTCATCGTTTACTTCTGCTGTTGCAGATGCTGATCATCGTGCTGATGGCAATGGAGGCTCGAGTTTCGGTCACGGGAGATTCGACATACTTGGCTCTCGAATACGGAGCTCTGCTCTTGACCGTTTCTGTTATGTACTTCCGCGCCTCACGCCCTTCGGGTCCGGATCAGAAGTACGCCGTCCGCACGGCGTCGCTAAACGCAATGGTCGCCGTTCCCTTCTTTGTTGCCGTTCTCCTTCCCGAGACGGCTCGACTAGTTCTTTGTGGCGTGAGCCTGGCATTGCTCGTCGGACCTTCGATCCTGCTCTTACACAGGATGCAGGAGTTTTCGCCGGACGCCGAGCGTCACATCACCGAGCGGATGGGGGCGTTCACCCTCATTGTCTGTGGCGAGTCCTTTGTAGAGATAGCGCTGTCGGTCAGTGGGGCGGTCATCACCAGGGTGGATGTATTTTCGCTGGTCTTCGAGTTCATTCTCGTATTCGCCATATTCACCAGCTACTTCGAGGACATCCCAGCCGCGGGCCTCGAGCAAAGGTTGTTTGGATGGTGGGCGATGCTGCATCTCTTCGCCCAGATCTCGATCGCAGCTACGGCGGTCTCCGCATCAAAACTCATTTCACTTGAAATTAGCCACCGTCTTCCAGACCTCGAGATCCTCAGGCTGACCGTACCGCTAGGAGCGTTCTATCTGGCTTTGGCCGGTATCGGTGCCTGCACCCGTCGTCGGCCAATCGGCCCGTTGGTTCGCCTTCGACTCGTTACGGCCGCCGCCATTGCTGTAGTCGGAGCGATTGCGTGGTGGATTCCTTGGATTCACATGGAAGAGGCACTGCCATTGCTCACTGTGGTGGCGGTTACGCACGCTCTCGTCGTCGTGCGAGTTCGAAGGTCGACGCGGACCGAAAGACCCGCAGTATTGACGGAGTAGCGACGGTATGGGGACGAGGCCCGGAATGCACCGATGTCTGGGGACTGGCAGGGGGCAAGTAGACCTATCCCATTTGGACCATAGGATCCGGAGATGGATCGGATGCGATGGTGGGCGCTTGTGTCGTCCGCTGCCGCGCCAGTGGTGCTCGTAGGGGGGTGGACGATCGCCGCTGCACAACAACCGCCCGGCTACAACCCGATCCGCGACACGATCAGCTCTCTTGCTGCCGCGGGAACGACCTACCGGTGGGTGATGACTGTGGCGCTGGCCAGCGTGGGAATCTGCTACCTGGTAACCGCCGCCGGACTCGCCCCAGCTCACCGGATGGGCCGATTGGTGCTTGCTCTAGGGGGTCTGGGCACTCTATGTGTGGCTGCCTTTCCGCAACCGAAAACCGGGAACTCCGTTTCGCACACCATTGCCGCAACGGTGGCCTTCTCAGCCCTGGCTCTATGGCCGATGTTCGCCGGAGGTCGGGGTTCCCAGCCAGTGCTGCTGAGATTGCCCGCCTCCTTGGCGGCTACCGTCGCAATGGTCGGGCTGGTCCTGTGGTTCGTCGCTGAGCGCCACGGCAACCATCGGGGTCTGGCCGAACGCACGGCCGCGGGAGTGGAATCCTTATGGCCACTTGCCGTGATGATCTCCGTGGAGCTCTGGACACGGCGGACGCTGGTCTGTAAAGGAACGACTGGTGCACCTATTTACCCTCAATGCGAACCATGAATGAACGCACGGTGAGCTCAGCCGAGTTCTTCAATGACAAGCGATGCATTGACGTTCGCTTGAGTCCCTCCGACGTTGGAGGCCAGCCCGACAGCTGATGCGGAGGAATGATTGACTAACGTCAACACATCTCCGACGGCAAGACTCACTATTGCCTGACCGTCGTTCTGGGTTCCCGCGCCGGCCCCGTACGTCGTCCCAGCAGCTGGAATCCCATTGATAAACAGCGAGAATTGACTGAGCTGTGTTCCAGAGACTGAGAAGTTGACGAGATAGGTGCTCGTCGATCCAACCGTGATCGATGCCGACCCCGTGGTGTGGGTGAAGCCCGAAAGCGGGCCGTTGCTGTCAAAGAGTACTACTCCCTCTACGGGCACAGTCTGCGCTCCAAGGTTGTAGATGTACCCGTAGTCCGGCTGTCCCGCCGGCCCCTGAGGTCCGATTACTCCAGGGGATCCCGTTGCGCCCGTTGCTCCCGCGACACCGGTCGCCCCTGCGGGGCCAGTACCGCCGGTTGCTCCAGATGGCCCCGGTGGTCCCGTCGCGCCGGTTGCCCCGGTACCTCCGGTTGCTCCTGGTACTCCGGCTGGGCCGGTCAGGCCGAGAAGACCCATAAGTCCTTGCGGTCCGGCTGGCCCGGCAGGACCTGTTGCCCCTGGCGACCCTGAAGTACCTTCTTGCTGCACACTCGACCCGGCTACTACCGGGGAGGACGTACCCGTGGCACCTTGGGAGCCATAGAACGCCGCGTCGCCGAATGCGAAGACGCCCCCGTCTTCGGCAAATAGCCAGTAGCCCCTGCCGTCGGGGGTGGAGGAAATGCCGACGATCGTCTTGTTGAGATGGTGTCCGACCATGTCTCCGTAGTTGGTTGCACCGCCGTAGGCGTAGACCTGTCCAGTCGAGGTAACGAGCCAGTAGCCCGGCCCCAAACTTGGCGAGGCCGTTTGCGCCACGTCCTTTGCTGCGAGGGTCACCCCGCTGGATGTTGCCGATCCACGACCCAATAGCACCAGCATGGCGAGCACAAGGAGCGCGACGGCGCCCAAGGCCGCGCAAAATCGGGCTGCCGAACGAGGGGATTTCTTCGCACGAAGAGAACCAACCTGAGAGTTGGTCATGAAGCCCGGCTTTCCACGGCCCCGAACCCAGCGGCCGCTTGGCCACCTACCGGCCACCTGCGCCATGGGCCCGTCAGGCCAGTGTGATCTCCATAACCACAATTTGAGTCTCATGCCCATCTCGTCCTTGGCTTCTTAGTATCCAATGCCTACGTCGGCGCGACGAGAAACCTGCGATAGTGGGCCCTGCCCTAATGTTCAGTAGGGTCGCACGACTACGCCGGTCTTGGCACTGGAGCTGCCCTGAAAGCCGGATCCGTTGAAGCAAAGCTTCGGGCGCCGCACCAGCTCGCCCGCGAAGAGGCTGACTGCCAGGCACGTTCCCACTCAGTCCAGGTCAAGACCGTTAGCGCGCCGTCTCGCCGCGCCACGACCGACGTTCCACCTACGTGCTACACCTGACGCACATGGATACCGTCGGGGTGCGAGAGCTTCAGCAACATGCATCCTCGGCACTCCGACGCGTGGAGCACGGTGAAACGCGGCGCAAGCGACTTATCCTTCCTGTCGAACGTGGAAGTCGGCTCCGTTATCCGAAAAGCGCGTCAACTGACTCCGAGTTCCCGACCACCACCAATAGCTGGTCCCGCCCCTGAAGGATGTGCTCGGATACGAGCCTTCCGGCCCTGGCTGACTCGTGAGAACGAATGGCATCCAAGATGAGACGGTGAAACAAGGCGGATCGCCGCATCGCCGCATCGTCGTAGTGGCGGAACGCCTGATACACCAAGGGGTGATCGACGGTCTTGACGAGCGTGTGGGTCAGTCGTCGGTTGCCGGCTGCCTCAAGCATCGTCAGATGAAATCGGTCGTTCATCCGCAGGATGGTCCGTATCGAATCGATATCATTCGTGTCGACCCGGTGGACCGCATCGGCAAAGTTGGCCTCTGCCTCCGCGAGGCGATCGATCTGGTCAGGAGTGGCCCGGACGGCCGCCAACTCAGCGGCTAACGACTCCAATCTGGCCCGCACCTCATAGAGGTCCCTGATGTCGGCCGTCGTCAGGTCACGCACTGTGGCTCCGCGATTGGGCAGTGACCGGACCAGACCTTCGGAGTCCAGCATCCTGAGCGCTTCACGGATGGGCGTCCGGGAACAGTCGAGGTCTGCTGCTAGCCGGGCCTCCACGAGACGCTCACCCGGCCGGTAGTGGCCCTCGACGATTCCCCGGCGGATCAGGTCGTAGGCATCGATCGTGTTGTCTTTGGGCACCGGCCGCAGGCTATCGGTCACCGTTGTCGACCAGCTTTTGGGTCGGGGAGGTCGCCTGCCTTCGGTAGTGCATCGTGGGATCTGGGCGCGGTTCTCAGGCCGTCTACGCGTTGCTGGTCCGATCCGTCCTCGGTGCTCACGACGTCTGATGATCAGAGCCGGCGACCGTCCCGGCAGCAACGAGATCTGTCCACTCGGCCTCATCCACATCGGCGTAAGCGGAGAGCACCGCCCAGGTGTCACTGCCCAGGTCCGGGCCAACTGAATGGACGGCACCAGGGGTACGGGAGAACTTCGGAACGACTCCCGGCATGGGGACCTCGTAGCCGGCCCGGGACAGCACACGGATCACCATCTCCCGAGCTTCGTAGTGGGGGTCGGCCACCATGTCGCCGGCGGTGTAGACGCGCCCGGCCGGAACGCCATGTCCAGAGAGAAGGTCCAACAAGTCCCGGGTATTGAGCCCAACGGTCCACCGGGCGATCAGCGCGTCGAGCGAGACCATATTGAGGCCACGGGCCTTGTGGTCGGCATACCTCACATCCCTGGCCAGATCTGGAGCGCCCATGGCCTCGCACAGGCGGACGAAGACCGAGTCGGCATTGGCGGCGATGAGAATTTCGGAATCGTCAGCGGTGGGATACACGTTGGACGGCGCCACTCCGGGCAGCACGCTCCCAGTTCGGCTCCTGGAGATACCGGCCACCTCGTAGTCGGCAAGGGTCGACTCCATGAGGGCGGCGACTGCCTCATAGATGGCCACGTCGACCTCCTGGCCCTCGCCACTGGCGTGGCGTTCGTTGACTGCCGCCAGCGTTCCGACGACTGCGAACAAACCGGCCAGCGCGTCACCCAGGCTGATCCCTGATCGGGAGGGAGCGCGGTCCGGATCACCGGTGGTGGCCCGGATCCCTCCCATGGCCTCACCGATCGACCCGAACCCTGCCTCCCGGGAACGTGGTCCGGACTGACCGTACCCGGACACGTGGACCACGATGATCCCCGGATTGCCTTTGCGTAACTCGTTGTAGCCGAGGCCCCACTCCTCGAGTCGACCAGGTCGGAAGTTCTCGAGGACCACGTCGCAGGATTGGGCGAGGCGCCAGACAAGGGCGCGCCCCGCAGCCGTCCGAAGATCGATGGCCACGGACTGTTTGTTTCGGGCGATTGCCGGCCACCAAAGACTGTGACCCTGGTGGGTCACGCCCCAGGTGCGCATGGGGTCGCCCGTCCCCGGTGGCTCTACCTTGATGACCTCGGCCCCGTAGTCGCCGAGGAGTTGGCCGGCAAACGGCCCGGCGATGAAATTCCCGAGCTCGAGCACCCGAATCCCCGACAGCCGCGCCTCTCGCACGGTGAGCTCCCACTCCTTGATTGTATGCAATCTGGATCGACACTTGTCGATCCAGTGAGAATATGGCGGTTCCATGAGGTATATTGCACACACTTGCCTGCCGATCAGGTGATTGCGGATCGCCAGATACCAACCGGGAGATGGGCCGTGACCGAGTCTGGAGAGGGCTTCGAGTTCCGTGGGGTCAACCACCTGGCCCTCGTCTCGAGTGACATGGCCCGAACCGTGGACTTCTACACGAATGTGCTGGGCATGCCTCTGGTAAAGACCATCGGGCTCCCGGCAGGAATGGGACAGCACTTCTTCTTCGACTGTGGAGGCGGTGACACCCTGGCCTTCTTCTGGTTCCCGGATGCCACCACTGCTGCTCCGGGAGTAGCCGGACCGGCAGGCCGACCCGATCAGGGCAGCCTGACCAGTGCCATCGGTTCGATGAACCATGTGGCGTTCTCCGTCCCCCCGGACAAAATCGAGGAGTACCGCGACCGGTTGCGGCAGGCTGGGATCGACTGCACCGACGTGGCCAATCACGATGACAGCGAATGGGGAATCTCGGACGAGCTGCACCCTGGGGTCTTCGTACGGTCGGTCTACTTCCAGGACCCAGACGGCATCCTGCTCGAGTTCGCTTGTTGGACTCGGTCCTTCACCGAAGACGACGTCGCCCATACCCCGGCCCGAGCCGTGCAATCGGTCGAGGCCTGAGACGTCGTGCCCCGGCTGCGTCAGGTCAGCAGGGCCGAGGCGGAGGCGCCGATCGTCACGGTCATGTACGACCTGCTCTTCGAGGACCGGGATCCCGTGTCCGATCCCGGCACGGTCACCGGGTCACCGGGTGACTGGTGGACGGTCTTCGCGTTGGTCCCCGACGTACTGGAACATGCGGTGCAGGGCTTCGGTCTGTATCAGAGTCCCAACCGCAAACTCTCCCCGATCCTGCGAGAGCTGTCCCAGGCTCGGGCCGGCTGGGCCGCCGGTAGTCAGTTCGTCTTTTCGCAGCACTGCAAGTCACTCCGAGCGCTCGACGTCGAGGAAGAGACCATCTCCTCGATTCCACACTGGGCTGCTGCGGACTGCTTCGACGCCACCGAGCGCCTGGTCCTCGCCTACACCGACTGCCTGATCTTCGACCGAGGCCGGGTACCCGATGGACTGTTCGACGCCCTCAGCCAGAAGCTGGGGGACGAGGAGATCCTCGAGCTCACCTACATCGCCTCGCTGTACCTCCAGCATGCGGTCATGTCGAGGGCGCTCCGGACGGAGTTCGACGATCGGGTCGAGGCGGTGGTCGAGGTCCTGGCGGGAGACGGGACCGATGCCGGCAATGTCGGATTGAACATCGCCCAGCCGCCGCAGTGACGAGCCAGACACGAAGGGTCGATATCGTCGAAGTCTCCCCAAGGGACGGCCTCCAGGATGAGTCGGTGCCGCTTCCTGTCGATATCAGGGTCGAACTGGTCGAACGGGCCATTGCTGCTGGTCTCCGGCGTATCGAGGTGGCGAGCTTCGTCCGTGCCGACCTGGTCCCCACCATGGCCCACGCCGAGGCCGTGGTGGAGGGAATCGGTCGGGTCCCTGGGCTCCGGCTGTCGGGGCTGGTCCTCAACGAACGCGGCTTGGATCGTGCACTGGCGTCGTCCATCGACGAGGTCAACGCCGTGGTTGTGGTTACCGAGACGTTCTCCCGGCGAAATCAGGGGATGGGCGTAGAGAAGGCCCTCGACATGTGGTCACACGTGGCCCGGGCGGCGCACGGCGCCGGGATCGGTGCTTCGGTCACCCTGGCTGCCTCCTTCGGGTGCCCGTATGAAGGGGTGGTCGACCAGTGGCGAGTACGGGAACTGGCCAAGCAGGTGGCCGAAGCCGGTCCCACCGAGATCGTCCTGGCCGACACCATCGGATCCGCCGTACCGACCGAAGTGCAAGCCCTGGTCAAAGGGGTCCAGACGGATACCGGACTCCCCGTCCGCGTGCATCTGCACAACAGCCGCAACACGGGCTATGCCAATGCGGTGGCCGCCATCGACGCAGGAGCTACCGCACTCGATGCCTCAATCGGAGGGATCGGCGGCTGCCCTTTCGCCCCGGGAGCCACTGGCAACATTGCCACTGAGGACGTGGTGCACATGGTGGAACGTATGGGCGTGGTCACCGGAGTCCGTCTCGATGGACTCCTCGACGCGTCGGACTGGCTGGCCGACACCGTGGGGCATGCGGTTCCCGGTCAGTTGTCCAAGTCGGGAGCATTCCCTGGGCCGGTACCCGCACATGGTGGCTGAAGGCCGCGGCTACCCCGGACCAGGGTCTGCCGACGAGCTGAGCAACGCGTGGTTGACCGCGGTTCTCGGATCCGCCGGGTTTCTGGACGATGGCGACGCCGTCCGATCGTTCGGAGTCGAACTGGTGGGAACCGGACAGATGGCTGACACCGTGCGCATCACTGTCGTCACCGACGCTGATCAGAGCGGGCGATCGGTCATCGCCAAGTTCTCCTCCACTGACGAAGACAGCCGGTCCACCGGGCTGATCAGCCGGGCCTATGAAGTCGAGGTCGGCTTCTACACGCAGCTGGCGAGCCGCGTCGCTTGTCGAGTGCCGGACTGCCTGTATGCCGCCTTCGCCCCGGAGACCGGTTGGTCGGTCATCCTGCTCGAAGACATTCCCGATGCCCGAGCGACAGCTCAACTCGATGGCTGCACCAGCCCCGATGCCGAGGCCGCGATGGTAGAGCTGGCCAGGCTCCACGGTCCCTGCTGGAGAGACGGTGACCTCGCCGCACTGGAATGGCTCAACCGGAGGACCAACGAGGCAGACGAGTTCCTGGCCACCGTGTTGACCTCGGTGTGGCCCGGTTTCCTTGAACGCTACGCAGACCGGCTGGAACCGGCACATCTGCGAGTGTGCGAACAGTTCATTGCCGGGATCGGGCCGTGGTTAGCGAGCACCCCGGTGGGTGACACCGTGGTCCATGGAGACTACCGACTCGACAATCTGCTCTACCGTCCTGACGACCCCCGCCCCATTGTCGTCGACTGGCAGACCGTGTCGTGGGGCTGTGCGGCCGCCGACATCGCCTATTTCCTCGGCGGGAGCCTTACGATCGAGGACCGGCGACGATGCGAATCCGGGCTGATCGAGCTCTACCATCAGGAGCTGCAAGACCATGGTGTCCACTACGGGTTGTCACAGCTCCGCGACGACGTACGGTCACGCTGTCTGACTGGTCTGATTCTTTCGATTGGCGCGCCCATGATGGTCAAGCGGACCGAGCGTGGCGATGATCTGTTTGTGACCAGCGTGACCCGGTACGCCCAACAGGCCATCGATCTGGAAGAGTCGTAGGCCCCCGGCGCTCGGAGCGGTGGGCTCGGATCTGCAGGTGTGACGGAGAGGGCGGGCAGTGCAGCTGGGATAGCTATGTCCCAGAGCAACTGATGGGTTCTCAGCTGCGAGCAGAGCTTCCTCGACGGGTCGCTGTTCCGTTCAAGAGGGCCAGCTATCGCCTGGTGAACGTTACGTGCGTGACGCCACTCGGGGTACTGATCGCCTCGATATCGAAGCGCTCTTCCAGTCCCTCGAGCCCCTCCCACAGTCGGACTCCACGTCCGAGGACGATGGGGGCCATCACAATGTGCATGTGATCGATCAGGTCTGCGGCCAGAAATTGGCGAACGGTCGTGGGCCCTCCACCGATGCGCACATCGAGATCCCCGGCGGCCTCCCGGGCCATGCTCAATGCTTCGGCCGGCGTGGCATCGATGAAGTGGAAGGAAGTGCCGCCTTCCAGTTCAATCGTCGGTCTCGGATGGTGAGTCAGGACGAACACCGGGGTGTGAAAGACGGGATCGTCACCCCACCAGCCTTTCCAAGCCTCGTCCGTCCACGGGCCGCGCTGGGGTCCAAACTTGTTGCGGCCCATGATCTCGGCACCGATGCCCGGTGCCCAGTTGCTGGCAAATGCCTCATCGGCGCCAGTGCTTCCGCCTGATTGGCCATGCATCTTCCGGAACGTGCGAGTCCCCAGGAAACCGTCGAGGAGCCTGGATCCAGCGTGTCCAAAAGGCTGCTCGAGGGACTGCCCTTCACCGGTGCTGAAACCGTCGAGCGAAACTGCGAAGTTGTGCACACGGACTAGGGACATTCAAGAACTCCTCGGGGCGGGGCCATGGGGTTGGGCGGTTGCACATGCGGCTCAGATCATCGGGCAAGTCGGAATGGCAAAAGCCCTACCTTCGACAGGAAGAGGGACTCATCCAGACATAGACCTCACGATCCGACACCGTCCAAACTGGCCGCCAGCGAGTCCAGTAGCGAGCGGGTCCCTTCCTCGCGTTGCGCCACCGTGTCGTGGCCGTCGAGGAACACCCCCTGTTCGGTGAGGATCAACTGAGTCTTCTCGTCACTGCCGCTGAACAGCACGGTGGCCACTGATACCGAAATGCGAGTCTCGTCGGCGAACATCTCGTACGTGTAGACGATCCGTTGTTCGGGGATGATGTCCCGGAACTCCGATGTGTACGTATACACGGGTCCACCGGGAGGTCCGCCGCGATTGACCTCACGGCCTCCGACTCGGAAGTCGAGTTCGTAGCCGGATCCGATGGCTTCAGCAGAGCCGGCGAACCACCGGGCCTTGAGGAGGGGATTCGCCCACGCCTGGAAGGTCCGAGCGATCGGAGCGTCGTATGTGCGCTCAATGACGAATGTTTCATGGGCAACGGTGTGCACGCTCATGCTTCCTCCTCGATGGTGGCTTCTTCATGCAAGAGGTCGCCCAATCGGTCCAGACGGGTTTCCCAACCGCGACGTCGATCGGTGATCCACTGCTCGGCAAGGGTCATCGCCGCTGGCTCGATACGACACATGCGTCGTCTCCCGACCTTCTCGGTCTTCACCACTCCACACGCCTCGAGGACCTGCACGTGCTGGACGACTGCGGCCAGGGACATGGCCAAGGGCTCGGCCAGTTCGCTGACCGAGGCTGGCCCCAAGGCGAGCCGTTCCACCATCCTGCGTCTGCTCTTGTCGGCTAGCGCTTGGAAGGTCCGATCGAGGTCGATCGTATACTCAAGCATCTACTTGAGTATACGCAACCCGCGGCAATGGTCAAGTACCTACTTTACCATGTGCGTGTAGCGGAAGTGCCTAGTGACTGGCGTCTTCGGGGGCTCAGCGAAGGAATTGGGCCTCAGCCGGGGACCGAGGACGGACGGCGGAGGCCAGCCCGATTCATCGTCGGCCGAGGAGTTACCCCTCAGGCGGTACGTACCTCGCCCATGAACGAAGTGAAGGCAGGCTCCCACTGCTCCACCCAGAGGGTCTGGACCGGCGGCGGCATTCCCGACAGCATCCGATCCCTTTGGTCGCTGGTGAGTTGTTCACGGATCAGGCCGAGGGCCAGCCATGGCTTGTCCCCCTGAAATGTCTGCATAGCGTGGGCGGGCAGTTGGCCCCATTCCTCGGGACTGATCCACGCCGTGGCGACCGGCAGGACGAAAGTCTCCTCTTCACCGAGATGGGGCCGGAGTGTCTCGTCAATGACTTCGAGTAGGCGCATGACCTTCTCGGCCCCCTCCGTTGAGGGAGCTGATCGCCACTCGGCGATGGCTTCTCTAGCTTCCTTCATCGGGCCATTCAGTAGGGCGTGCTGGGCGTCGATGCGCTCCAGCATGTCCTTCTCGTGCGGGCACCGCTCCTCCAGCAGGGGGTAGAGCAGCTCATCCTCACCGTCGTGATGGCCATGGAGGAACTCGAGAACATTCTCATAGAACGAACCGATGACTTCCGCCCGGTCACTGTTCGCCCCGGCGCGACCGACGAGGGCTGGTGCGGCATCCAGGGCCGTAGTGATCGCCTGATGCACGGCGAACATGTCTCCGACCTCGGTGGTGAAGCTACCCGGTTCTGTCATCGTGAGCGGTTCCTCTCTGGATTGATCAGGTAGTGAAAACGGGTCATGTCATGTCGCCGATTGCGCAACGACCGGCGCCCTCCGGTTCTGAGTCTTAGTGGAAGCGCGGGTCACCCGGCGGCAGGACGATCTTCTCGACCACACTGCCCAGGAGGAACGGGAGCTCGGTGATGGACTGCACGCACGGTGCCACCAGCGGCTTGTTGGGCCGGGGGATGAGCGTGCAGACGGGCAGCAGACCGGTGGTCACCGTGTGTCCGTAGAGATCCTTGAACGGGGTCTGGGCCTGGTAGCAGACGGCGAAGGGGACGAACCACTGCCCAGCCGCCGCTTTGTTCTTGAAGGTCACCGTGTAGAGGATGTTGGCGTTCAGCCCGGTGTCGGTGACCGTGGTGGCCTGGGGGGCGTGCCGGAAGGAGTCACCGCACGAGAAGCTGGACTGGTCCACCGTGGTCAGGATGGTGCCCGAGGTGGAGGTGGAGCTGATCCCCACCGTCTGTTGGGTCGTGGTGATCGAACCACTGCAGCCCGAACCGGTGCAGGTGGTCACGGCGTCAGCCACCTGGGCCGAGTCGCTCACCGTGGCCGAGCCTCCGCCGAGCGAGGAGATGTTCACCGTGACCGTGTAGGTCCCATGGGCCGCATAGGTATGGGTGCCGGCCACGGTGAAGGTCCCACCCGAGCCGGTGACGACTCCGGTGGTGGAAGGGGAGCCGTCACCCCAGTCGATGGTGGCGGTAAAGCTGGTGGCCGGGGCCGAGGTGTTGGTGTCGGTGAAGGTGGCCACCGGAACCGTGAAGGACGCCCCGGTGGTCTGGGGGGCGATGGTGACCGGAGCGGCGGTGACCGTGTCGGCCAGGGAGGTGAAGGACACGTTGTCGAGGGCAGGACCCTGATTGCCGTCGCCCGGTGTCACGTCGTCGAACTCGACCCGGCTCGAGGTGGAGTCGGCCGTCACCGTGACGGTGTGCTGGGCCCAGACCAGTGGTCGGCCCACGCCGACCTCCTGGACGGTGGCCACCACGGTGCCGTCAAAAGTGACGTCGATGCTGTGGGTGTTGCCCGGTCCCTCGTCGCCGTTGACCGCCGACCAGTAGGTCAGTGCATACTGACCGCCCGAGACGGTAGGCACGTCCTGGTAGACGCCACCCGGGGTGCCGGTGGACCCGGCCAGGTCGATCGAGTAGTTCCCGTGCTCAGGATTCCAGTAGTTGCTCGAGATGAGGTCGATGCTTCCGTTGGAGCCGCCGTAGAACGAGGGAGTGACCACGGTCCAGCCCGGAAGGGTGGTCGAATCGCCGGCCAGCACCGGAAGGAACGACGTCGTCGGTGTCGTGGTGGTCTCGAAGTCTCCGTTGGTGAGCAGATTGGCCGATGGTGCGGGTGGATTGGCCGCCGCCGCCGGCACCGCCAGTACGGCCACTGATACAGCTCCAAGCGCGAACAACGACAAGACCTTTCGAAACTGCCCCACGATGCTCCTCCGTCAGAATCCTTCGAAATTGCGCCTGTCTCTCAGGTCTTGAGCGACGGTACAAGATAAAAGGAATTGGATCAAGTCAAACTAGATCTAATAATTTTGCGATGGATTCATGTGTGTCCGACACTCCTCGTGGGTAGATTCCCGTGCGTGGCACCGAACAAAATCGCTAAGCCCGTGTCTCGCTACCACTCTCCCCTGCGGGCCAAACAGGCAGCGGAGACTCGCCGATCGATCGTAAGTGCCGCCGTCAAGTTGTTCAGCGATCGAGGCTGGGCAGCGACCACTCTCCAGATGGTCGCAGCAGAAGCGGGCACCTCGGTCGACACGATCTTTTCGATTTTCGGGACGAAGTCGGCGTTGATGATGGCGGCCGTTGACGTCGCCATTGTGGGCGATGACGAAGAGACAGCCATGATCGATCGACCTGAGTTTGCCGAATTCGCCAAAGGTCGGAGAATCGATCGGCTCCGAACCGGCGTGCATTTTACTGTGGGCGTGTTTCAGCGGTCGGTGCCGATACTCAAGGCTCTGCAAGAGGCGGCCGCCAGCGACGAAGCGGCTCGACATCGGTTGACTCGCTATGACCTGGATCGTCGCGACGTAACGGCAGCCGGACTTTCGCTCATCCTTGGATCCGAGCCACCAGATGACGTGGTCGACGCAATGTGGGCACTGGTGAGCCCCGAGGTCTTCACCTTGCTGACTGAAGGCAGAGGCTGGTCAGCGGACAAAACAGAAACCTGGCTGGTAGAGATGAGTAGCGCCGCGATCGGAAACGGCCGGCCACACAAGCGAAGCTGAAGCTATTGCCCTCCGGTCACGAGTACCCATACCGGGCTCCCCGTGCGCCTCAGCTGCGTGACCTGAGGACGGCGTATAGAGCGATTGTGGGTCCTTGGGCGGCGACGTCCTTCCGCCTTATCCCCGGGCGGCGGACTCTATTGCGTCGATGTCGATCCTCGTCATGGTCATCATCGCGTCCATTGCCCGCTTTGCTGCGGCCTTGTCCTGGCTGTTCATCGCTTGAAGCAACGCACGGGGCGTGATCTGCCAGGAGAAGCCCCACCGGTCCTTGCACCAGCCGCAGGCGCTCTCTTCTCCGTCATTGTCGACGATCGCGTTCCAATACCGATCGGTCTCGGTCTGGTCGTCGGTGAGCACCATGAAGCTGATCGCCTCGTTCGGAACGAAGACGGGTCCACCGTTCAGGCCCACGAATGATCGACCAAGGACAGTGAACTCAACGGTCAGCTCGTTTCCGGCTGATCCATCCGGAAGGTCCGATGGAGCCATGTGGATCTCGTCAACATGGCTGTCAGGAAAGGTCTGAGCGTAGAACTCTGCTGCCCTGCGGGCCTCACCGTGATCGAACCACAAACAGTTTGCCAATTTGTCGGCCATGCAACACCTCGCTTCACTTGTTGGATTGGCATTCCTGCGTTCCGAGAGACCCCCAGGTTCGAGTTGGACTAGATCGGTTGATACCTACAGACCTGGACACCGGTAGCTGACGTCTCTGCAGAATTGAGCGAAAAACGTCGCGCCTCACCATCGTTGGGAAAGAGTGTCTTACCGCCGCCGAGTGTGATCGGCTCAATCATCAGTACCAGCTCATCAACAAGTTGCGCGGCCAACAGCGTGCGAACGAGTGTGAGGCTGCCGTAGACGTAGATGTCGCCGCCGGGCTTGCCTCTCAGCTCGGTCACCATGGGAGCGAGGTCGACTCCTCGGACAATCGTCGTCGGATTCCATGTCAGATCCTCGTCAGAGAGGGTGTCGGACACCACGTATTTCTGCGCCGAATTGACCCAGTCGGCGAACGGGTCGCCGCCGCGCTCCGGCCATGCAGTTGCCGACACCTGATACGTGCGGCGGCCCTGGAGCAGAACCTCGCTGCGTTCGGCAATCTCACCGATCACCGGACCCATCACATCGGGATCGAAGTAGGGCATCGACCATCCACCGTGGCGAAACCCTCCGCTCGTGTCCTCCTCTGGACCACCGGGAGCTTGCACCACCCCGTCGAGACTGATGAATTCGCTGACGACCACTCGCATGGCGACTCTCCTTGCCGATTCGTTACCGCTCAATGGTAGAGACGGGCCGCCGATCTCGGATTCATCTGCCGGTCTGGAGAAATGTGGGGATGTCTCCAAAGCCTCTGATCGACACTTCTGCTCATCCTCCCCGTCCCCGGCGCCGAGCGCTTTGGCATGCAGTTCCTCAGCTTGGACAGCTGAGGAACCGTGGCTCCTCTGGTTCCGTAAATCCGGGTTCTGTGCCGGTCAACTTAGCGATGAGTCCAGGGCCTTCGTCGGGACAGGCGTCATCCCGCCGTCCTGTTCACGGTCAGAGCGAACTCGCGAGCCGCCCTCTTGTTCACGACGAAGGTGTGTTCGCTTCCTGCTTCGGTCTTGACCGTCAAATGAGCCATCATCCACCGATGCCGAACGGAGACAGGCTTCCGCATCTCCACTCGATTCAGATTGACCAGAATGCCGTGTTGGGAAGTGCCGAAAATCGCTCGCCGATCGGTCAGGACGAGGTGACCCTCAGCCTCTCGCTTTCCCAGCCCACCACCAGGTTCGAGAAGTAGCGCGAGGACATCGATCCGGACGCGTTCATCGGATCCGAGCATCTCGTCGATGATGCCGAGGCGGACCTTGCTCTGTTCAGACACGGCGTGTTCCCTTGATCACTCGGCGGTGGTGGGAACGCTCACGTGGTCGCCTGCTACCGCCACCTCGGGAAGGCGCTGGACGGGACGTGCGAGGATTCGAAGGGACTCAATGTCGCCCGGGGTGCCGATAACCACCAGTTCATCCCCGCTTTCGAGGACGGTGTCCCCGTTGGGCACCACCAGATCTCTGTGTCGTTGGATGGTCGTCACAATGACGCTGATCGGCAGGGCCACCTGGCGAAGTGTCAATCCCGACAAGGGAGAGCCGCCCTCGATGAGCACTCGGTCGGAGCCGTTGTCGTCTCCTTCTGCGTTAACTCGCTGGAGGCTGGCCAGAAGGCCAAGTCGATAGCCCCTCACCACATCCGAGGTGGCGACTGTCCCTACGACCTTTCGATCGGAGTCGAGGACGGAAACCCAGTGCTGGGCAGATGTGGTCATTGCATCGACGGCCACATCGAGATGGGCTGATTCCGACGTCGTGGCCGCTGAGCCGTCCACGAGCGACGCGAGCCGGAGCTCGGTCCCGGAATTCGCCTGGTCGAGATTACGTAGCGAGATGGTCCCCTCGAATCGGCCTTCCCCGTCCACGACCGGGGCACTGGTAAGCCCATGCCGCAGAAGTTCGCGGCGCGCAGTTGCTGCCGTGGTCTCGCCCGTGATCACGAGGCGAGGTGGAGCCATAGCCTGTGCGACCGGGACGCCGGCCAAGACGGGCATCCCCATCAAGAGCCGCTGGGCCGGGGTATCGGCCCGAGACCTCAATTGGCTGCGGTAGATGGTGTCGTCGCTTCGGCGGACGATGAACCAGGCCAGTCCGACCGCGATCATGGCCGGACCGAGAATGGAGAGGCTGCCGGTCATCTCTGCCACCATCAGCATGACGGCCAACGGCGCACGGGAGATGCCACCGAAGCAGCACATCATCCCGATGATCACATAGGGGGCTGGATTGTGACCCATGGAGGGAATGACCGGTTCAAAGAGCCGCCAAACTGAGGCGCCGATGAACGCACCGATGACCAGGCCGGGGCCGAAGATTCCGCCTGATCCTCCCGAGCCGATGGAAAGACTTGTGGCCACTATCCGGGCGAAGGGCAGGATCAGCACGATCCACAGTGGGAGGGTCAGCAGCTGACGGCCCAAGCCCTGTTGGATCCATCCATAGCCGGTCCCCAGCACCTCGGGGATGGCGAGGGCGATGAACCCGACGATGACGCCCCCGATGGCCGGCTTGATCCAACGGGGGAGGTTCAGCCGCCCAAAGAGATCCGAGATTCCGTAGAAGCTCTTGGCGTAGAGGAGGCCGATCAACCCGCCGAGGACCCCGATGAGGGCAAACCACGGCAGGTGAGCGGGATCGGTGAAGTGGTAACTCCCGGCGAAGCCAAAGATGGGCGTGAATCCGACCGCCGCTCCGAAGATGACGTACCCGACCAACGAGGCGACGAAGCTCGGGAGCAGAGCTTCCGCGTCGAAGTCGTCGCGGTACAGGATCTCGGTAGCCAGGACCGCGCCCCCGAGTGGGGCACCGAAGATGGCACCGATCCCCGAACCGATCCCGGTGACCACGGCGGTGCGAGCATCGGCCGGGCTGAGATCCAGTTCTCGGGCCAACAGCGAAGCGAACCCGGCGCTGATCTGTCCGGTGGGTCCCTCTCGACCTCCCGATCCGCCCGAGCCGATGGTAAGTGCCGAAGCCACGATCTTGACGATCACGGCACGAAAGCGAATGCCACGAGGATTATGGTGCACGGCCGAAATGGCGGCGTCGGTGCCATGGCCCTCGGCCTCCGGTGCGAATCGAAAGACGAGGATTGCCCCCAGCAGCGCTCCCGATCCGACGACTAGGGGCAGTGCCCAGGGGCGGGTAAACGACGCTGACGCCCGGTGGCCGCCCTCGCCCACTGGCGTAGGCACATGGTATCCGGCCAGGGTGCCGAGGAAGAAGTGCGTCGCGGCGAGCAGCGCTTCATAGAACACGATGGCGCCGACCCCGGCCATAGTGCCGATCAATAGCCCGAGAACCAACCACTTCTGAAGGTAGGACGCGTTGGCGAGCCAGCGCGCCACACGAGTCATCATGGCTCGCCACGAGGTCCTGGCGAAGATGCTCATGACGGCAGACGGCCCATCTACAGATCCCAGCCCGTTGACCAGTCTTGTTCGGGCACTTCACCGGCGGCGGCGGTGAGGCGTTGCAATGAGTCGACCAATGCCGCCTGCTGCTCAGACGGAATCGCCTCCAAGAGGTGGGCGATCTCCGACCGTCTTCTCGTCGTCACAACATCCACCAGCTCGTGGCCCTTCTTAGCCAGCGTTAGTCGGATCAGGCGCCGATCACCCCGGTCGTGGCGGCGCACGATCAAGCCCTTCTTGATCAGCCGATCGCACATCCGAGTGGCAGTGGGCGGAGTCACGTCCACGGCTTCGGCTAGCTCGGCCAGGCTCTGGGGACCACGGGAGGCCAGAACCACCAGCGTCCGGTACTGGGTGAGTGTCACCTCCTCAGCCACGTCCCCGAGGGAACGAGCAGCCACGGCGACCAACACGCGGCTGGCGCTGAGCACGGCATCGACGATGAGGTCCCGATGGGATTCGACACGGGGGGGTGACTTTGTGGCCATATGCTAATGATTGTAGTGGCTAATTAATTCAGAAGCGATCGGGCTGACAGGATCCCTCGATGACTCGAGGCCACCGCCGACCCCCTAGGCGAAGGTCCGACACCCACGGTCGAGCCAGGCGATGAGCCTTGGCACCATTTCGAGGAGACCAAGCGAGATACCCCTGACCCGGATGTTGAGGACAAATCCGTCCCTATCGGGCAATTGGCAGTCGTTGTCTCAGTTGCTGAATTGGGTCAACTTCACTCGGCTACGGGAGTGTCGGCTGGGACGTATGCCTCCTTCATGACGACCCGAGCGCCGCGCATGGGAACACCTTCGGCTTCCAATAGGCGCTGTTGCTCTGATCCTTTGGCCAGCGTGCCGTCCGAACGAACAACTCGCCACCAAGGAATCCCAGATGGCGCATGTGACAGGAGCCTGCCGGCATGACGCGGCGCCCCTGGCGTCAACGCCCCGTAAGTCGTTACGAACCCGACCGGTATCCTCCGGACTCGGTCGAACACGACGTCAGCATCCATCTGGAACTCCCTGTGACGAGCAGTGGCAAGCAATTGCGAGCAGTCCGTCTGAGCAAATCTGCTCTCGCATCTTCGCATCCAATGCCTTGCCGCCGGGCAGGCCACCAAGCTCAGCTCCGTTAGTGGGCGAAGCCCGGCCTCGTGAGCTCAGAGCCCGTCCCACGGTCTGTCGGGCTGTGACCACGAGGCATCGCGGCGTGCGTGCTCCGACAGTGGGAAGCCGTAACAAAACCCTCACATGGGTTCCCTACCATCCGTTGGGTGCCATGTTGGCACCTTCTCGAGCCGGGAAAGGACCGTGCCATGCGTCGTCTTGTTCTTGTCGGAGTCCTGGTACTTACCGGCGTCGTACTTGCTGCCTGCACCCCAACCGAGCCCGGCTACAAGCCATTGCTCTCCGGGATCGTGAACAAGGGAAGTGAGACCTACTTCCATCTCGCCCAGCCGTACCCGGTGATCGATCTCTCCGAGGTGGCGGCGAGCTCGCCTGGTCTGACCGGCACCGTGGTCGACGTCTCCTGGTCCCAGCTCGAGCCCAGCCAAGGTACGTTCGACTTCTCGGCGCTTGACGCGGATCTTGCTGCGGTGTCGGCCTACAACAGCACCCATGCCGGAGCCACGCTCGGGGTGAAGCTGCGTGTCTGGGCCGCAAACGATGCTCCTGCATGGGCCAAGACGATGGACGGGACGCCAATCTCGACCGACGTCAACAATCAGCCCGCAACCGTGGGTCAATGGTGGAAGCCCGACTATCGGGCCGCTTGGGCTTCTCTTCAGGCGGCTCTCGCTGCGCGCTACGACAACAACCCGCTGATCAACGAAGTCGTGGTGGCGTCGTGTGCGTCCCTCACCGATGAACCGATGGTGATGGCGGCCAGTGCTGATGTCAGGCCGGTACTGCTAGCTGACGGATGGTCCGATTCAGCGCAACAGTCGTGTTTGGACGGTGCCCTGAGCGACTACTCGCCATGGCGCCACACCGCCATCTACTTCCCATTCAGCCCTTTCACCACCATCACGACGTCCGGTCAGCGGGGCGTCGACGACTCGGTGACGGCGGAGGTCATGCAACGCTGTGCCAACGCATTGGCCTCGGGCGGCCCCTGGTGCATCTTGGGTAACAACGCCCTCGACGCGAGTCAGGGCGGATCCTTCGTCTACAGCGAGATCAACAGTCTCTATGCATCGAACCCGAGCAACACCGCTGTCGCCTTCCAGATGAACTCGCCGACCCCGGTCGGGGCAGCGGCATGTCAGGCCGTTGCGTTGGCAGTCGCCGAACATGCCAACTCGATCGAGTTCTGGCCGAGGACCGGACAGAACCTGGGCTTTACCGGGGACAGCCCGTCCACGCTTCAGAGCTGGGGTGGGGATCTTCTCCTCGGAGCTGCCCCCACGTGTACTGGTTGACCGGGTAACCGCAAGGTTCGTTGACGAAGCAGGGGGCCCAGGCGTCGCGGTACGAACCACCCTCAGGGGCATGAGTTCGTCCCCGAATGGGTCCCTGAGACCGACGATTCCCTTCTCCACTAGTTGGCGGAACCACTTCTGAGAACGCCTTCGATCACTACGTCGATGGCGAAGCGGAATCGTTGATCGACGTCTCCGGCCACGAGCTCGGCAATGTGGGTGGAGATGAGCGGAAACTCATCTGCGGGAAGGCGGGCAAAGTTCGCACTGACCTCCGCGACGAGTGTGGTGGTATCCCGATGCCGCAGCTCAGTCTCGATCGCTGCATAGGTCACTTGGGCCATGAGGGTGTCGGCAGTCCAGGCCGCGTCCTGAGGGTGGAGACCGCCGGCGAGCAGGGTGCCAAACAGACCCTCGAGTAGGCGCATGGCCACGAGAGTCCTCGGAGGGTCGACCATGGTCGCGGCAGCTATTCCGGGGTGGGCAACCAGCACTTCGCGGGTTCGTTCGAGGAGCGTGTGCAGCTGAGAGCGCCAGCGTGCCGGGTCAGGGGTTTCAACTTCGATGGTGGCGATGATGCGATCGAATAGCGCTTCCACGAGACCCTCCCGGCCGTTGACGTATACGTAGAGGGAGCCAGCTCCCGTATCCAGGGCGGTAGCAACCCGACGCATTGATACGGCACTGAGCCCCTCCGATTCGAGGAGTATCAGCGCGGCGTCGACGATCGCCTCCTCACTCAGCGGTGCCTTGGCCGGTCGATCGCGTGTTGACCGGGGGCGTTTGGTTGGCGTGGACATGGCCATTCCTCGACTCTCGCAGTGTTGCTGTCGTGATCGGTTGACGACGAGGTCATCGGCAACGTACAGTGTTCGTAACATACAGTGTACGTCACAAACACTGATCGTATCGTACGTCGTCGGGCAACCGCCTGTACTCCCATCTCGCTGGAACAGAACATCCCATGAACTCCATTGCCACCACCCCTCAGACCATCAGCGGTCAGTCGTACCGGATGCGCTGGATCGTGGCCGCGGTTGTGCTGGCCGCCAACACCATGGATCTGCTCGACGCCACGATCGTCAACATTGCCGGTCCTTCCATCCGTCACGCCCTCGGCGGCGGCGCCAGCATCATTCAGTGGCTCAGCGCTTCGTACACGTTGGCCTTCGCCGTGCTCCTGATCGCCGGTGCTCGGCTCGGCGACATGTTCGGACGTCGTCGAATGTTTCTGCTGGGCCTAGTCGGGTTCACCCTGTTCTCTGCCGCTTGTGCTGCATCCCAGAACGTCGACATGCTCATCGCCTTCCGGGCGTTACAGGGTGGATTCGGTGCACTCATGATCCCCCAGGGCTTTGGACTGTTGAAGCAAGTATTCGACGACGAGGAGCTGGGTAGAGCCACGCGCCTGTTCGGTCCATCCACGGGCATTGCCATGCTTGGCGCCCCGATTCTCGCCGGAGCGCTCATCGACGCCAACCTCTGGAACACCGGTTGGCGGCTCGTGTTCCTCATCAACGTGCCCATCGGTGTCCTCGCCATCCCGTTCGCCCTCCGTTCGTTACCGGGCGGGATAACCCATCCGGGGCTCAGACTCGATGTTGCCGGCGTCGTGCTCATCGGGCTGTCCCTGATCGCAATCGTCTATCCGCTCATCCAAGGTCAGTCCGAAGGCTGGCCCCTATGGATGTTCGCCCTACTCGGATCTGGTGCTGTCCTGCTTCTCGTCTTCGTGCGTCATGAGCGCCACCGAAGCGACAACGCACTCATCGAACCTTCGCTATTCACCAATCGCATGTACCTCAGTGGCATTGCCGTGATGGTGGCCCTCTTCGGTGCCTTCGGAGGCTTACTGCTGTGCGTGTCGCTCTACGGACAACTCGGGGAGGGCTGGTCACCGATCCATGCCGGCCTCACTCTGACACCCTTGGTCGTCGGCCTGATTGTCGGCATGTTCGTCTCCGGCGCTCTCGTCAAGAAGCTGGGACGCCATCTGCTCCACATCGGCATCGCCTGCATCGCGGTCGGCGCCATCGTCATGGCTGTCGCGCTCTCAGGCACCCAAAGCGCCTCAACGTGGGACCTCGCACCTGGCCTGCTGTTCGTCGGCGCCGGTGTCGGCACTGTGCTCGGGCAGATCATCCAGTTCGTCATCGCCGCGGTCAGCATGCATGAGGTCGGATCTGCGTCTGGAGTCATGGAAGCGTCCCAACAACTGTCCACCTCCCTGGGCGTCGCGGTGCTGGGCACGATCTTTCTCGCCGTGTTCAAGAGCCACGCTGCAACCGAGGCTCTGAGGGCGACCGCCTGGGTCTGCTTGGTGCCACTGGCGGCGGCATTTGCCTTGGTCTTTTTGCTCCCCCGACACGCCGAGCAGGAGGCGGGACAGTAGGCCCACATGGCCTCTCGGACCGGGTCTGAACATGCCGTCTGCCGGCCTGGTCCCAGCCCGAGTGTCCGAGTTTCACGGGTGCTGGCGTCCTACGGCACGCCCTCGTCAGTGCCGGTCAACGGCATAGTCCTTGTCGGTCGCGGTAGTGAGCTCCTCCATGACCTGTCGGTAGACGCTCTGGAGCTTTCGGCGCACCAGTCGACCCAGCAGTGTCTGCTCCCACGTCGCCGACCAGCGAATCGTCGTGCCGATCGGTTCGTTTGGTGTCAACGTGACTTCCGCCCGGTAGTTCTTCACCGGAATGCCGCGAACGACCGTGTACACGATCCTCGTCGGTGCATCGACCTCCAGGATCTTCTCGATGGATTTCGTGCGTCGGCCGAAGCGGAACCACTGGACGGATCCTGGCCGGGAGGGACCCTTCGACGGAGGCTCGTAGCCACCGTCGCTCCAAGGACCCCACTGCGCATAGGTGTTGGCGTCGGCCACGAGAGCCCAGACGCTGGCTACCTCGGCGAGAGTCGTGCCCGTCGCCTCAACGTGCAACTCACCCATCCGGCTACCTCCTCATTATGTACCAAGTGGTACGTGTACCAAATGGTACAGTTTCTGATGGCAACGACGCAACCCAAAGATCGGCTCCTCGACGCGGCGGTCGAGCACGCCCTGGACAAGGGGATCGTGGACCAGAGCCTCCGGGAGATCGCGTCCGCCATCGATACGAGCCACCGCATGCTCATCTATCACTTCGGATCACGCGAGGGCCTGCTGGTGGCTGTCGTGAAGGAGGTCGAACGTCGCCAGCGCGAGACGATTGCTTGGGAGTCATTCACACCCAGCGACGCTCGGAGTATGTGGGACCGGTTCATCGACCCATCACTGCGGGCCCAAGAGCGCCTGTTCTTCGAGATCTACGTCCACGCCCTGTTCGGTCGTCCGGGCACCGATGGATTTTTGGAAGAAGCACTCGAAGGCTGGCTCTCACCCATGGTCGATACGCTGACCAGTTCGGGAGTGGGGCCCGACGAGGCACGGGATATTGCCCGACTCGGGGTTGCTGTCACGCGGGGTCTGCTCCTCGATCTCTTGGCGACGGGGGACAGCGCTGGAGTTACTCGCTCCTATGAACTGTTCGCCTCGCTGATGGATCAGGCGTCGACACGCTCGTGAAGGACCTTGGGAGGTAGGACGCCGAAGTTCATCGATCTGGGACCCACCGAAGGTTCGGATGTCGAGTCCTCAGCTGGATGAGCGGAGACCACCTACCCAGACCCCGCCACCTGGACAGCCTGCGATGTGGCCAGAAGAGGTCGTACGCTGAGAGCATGAGTTCGACCCGACACCAGGGATTTGATCACGTCACAATCGCGGTAACCGATCTCGACGGAGCGAAGGCGTTCTTTGCTCTGCTCGGTTTCGAGGAGACCGCCTCGACCGTCGTCGCCGGTCCTGAGATGTCGAGCTACATGGGTATCCCTGATTGGGAGGCTGACCACGTCACCTTGGCCCTCACCGGTGTGGCGACCCACCAGGAGGTCCAGCTCCTCCGGTTCCACCATCCGACACTGCCCGCGAATCCGGACGAAGCGAACCTTGCCCGGCTGGGGTTCAACCACGTGTGTTTCGCGGTCGACGACCTCGATGCCGCGCTCGAACGGCTCGCGGCGGGGGGTATACCGACCCGGAACTCCGTCATGGAGTTTCACGACCGTCGCCTCGTGTTCCTGGTCGGCCCGGGAAATGTCACCGTCGAACTTGCCGAGTGGACGTCCCCCGAGGGCGGGTCCTGATCACTGCGACAGTGACGAGCTGAGGAGATTCGTGGGGAGGGTCAACCCCGATCCCTTCCCCTGCGGCTCTCAGCTAACCGAGCGGAGGGTCGCAGCCACGCTCAGCCAGGATCGTCGGCCGGGCGAATCACCCCAACCGTGTGATGCCCATGGGGGCTCATACCTGCTTCGATAGAGCCATGACCCGACCGAACATCCTGCTCATCATGACCGACGAGGAGCGCTACCCTCCGCCCTATGAGGCGGACGGGGTCACGTCCTTCCGCCAGGAACAACTGACCGCTCGAGAGTCGATCAGGCGCCGCGGCCTCGAGTTTCACCGCCACTACGCCGGATCGACGGCCTGCACCCCAAGTCGGGCGACCTTGTTTACCGGCCAATACCCCTCACTCCACGGGGTCAACTCAACGGACGGCACGGCCAAGCAGAACTCCGACCCAGGGATGAACTGGCTGGATCCGAACTCCGTGCCCACGCTCGGTGACTGGTTCCGCGCCGGTGGCTACCAGACCCACTACCGGGGGAAATGGCATATCTCGTTCGCCGACCTGATGATTCCCGGAACCCACGAGGGGCTGAAGGCGTCAGACGACGACGGCAAGCCCTTCGAGGATGCAGTGGCCGCCTACCGCAAAGCGGACCGCCTCGATCCATTCGGGTTTTCCGGATGGATCGGTCGTGAACCCCACGGTGCCGCCAGGTCCGACTGTGGAACCATTCGCGACGGTGTGTTCGCCCAGCAGGTCGTGGAGCTGTTCGGCGAGCTTGCCGCGGCCAAGGATGACGGACCGTGGCTGACCGTGGCCTCCTTCGTGAACCCTCACGACATCGCGTTCTCGGGATTCGGGTGGGAGCAGATGTTGAAGTTCGGACCACCTGACGAAACGGTGCCCGACATCGCCGAAGCGCCGTCCCAGTCCGACTCGTTCAGCGGTCGTCCAGCCTGCCAGGAGGCGTTCAAGACGAAATGGCCGCAGATGATCTTCGAGACGGCCACCGACCTCGGCTATCGCCGCCTCTACTACTACCTGATGAAGCTGGTCGACCAAGCGATCGGGAAGATCCTCGGAGCCCTGGAAGCCTCGGGCATGGCCGAAGACACCATCGTCGTGTTCACATCGGACCATGGCGACCTCCTCGGGGCTCACGGCGGCCTGATCCAGAAGTGGTGCAACGCCTTTGATGAGGCCACACGGGTACCGCTCCTGATGGCCGGACCGGGCATCGCTCCCGGTGGCGAGGGCGTGAACGTTCCCACGAGCCACGTCGACCTGATCCCCACACTCCTGGGATTGGCTGGTGTCGACCTCGAGAAGGCAGCCGCAGGTGTGGCCGCACACCATGACGAGGCCCACCCGCTGCCTGGCCGCGACCTGAGCGGGGTCGTGTTGGGGACGACGGAACCACCCTCCATCGAGTCGCCGATCTACTTCATGACCGAGGACGATGTGACCCGAGGCGTCACCCAGGTGAACATCTTGAACGGGCAACCTTTCGAACCGGTCACGCCACCCATCAACATTGAGTCGGTCATCACGTCATTGCCCACAGGTGATGGAGGGGGAATGGAACTGTGGAAGCTGAACCACTACTACGAGCGTCTGGACGACTGGTATGCCAATCAGGGCATTGCCCCCAACCCGTTCCTGCCTGCAGCTGCAGATCCTGAGTGGGAGCTCCACAATCTGACCGCTGACCCCGAGGAACGTCACAACCAGGCCTCGACCATCCCTGGGACCCTGTCCACCATGCAATCGGTCCTGAACACTCAGCGCGATGAGAAGCGGCTGATCCCGCGTCTGCGCAACGCCACTCCATAGACAGGCCTCGCAGTCCTGGTAGCAATGGGCCGCTTCTTCTGGGCGGAGATCCACCTCAGATGTCACTGGGGTGCTTGTGCGGCCGGGACACAGACGGCTTTGCTGCTGCGAGCCGAGTGAACCCGTTGTCGAGACCAGGTACCCGTCTCTCGGCCCCGGTGGGTGCGCGGCTACGAGTTCCCCGTCTGACTCGGCTGGCAATCGGTCAACAATCAGCCAACTCGGACTTGAAGTAGGCACTCGGCGGGAGGGAGTTCCACCCACTGTTCGGTGCGACGTACACACGGCCAACGTTCTGACGCAGCACGGCCGAGCAGAATGCGGCTGGCTGTCCGGTTCCCGTGGCGTCGTACACGAGCACCGAGAAGTGCTGGGGACTGAAACTCGACTCCCACGGTGCTGGTGCCCAGGCCGCGCCGGAATCGCCGTAGTTGACGTAGTCGCTGTATGGATCCTCGAAAATGACAGCTACGTCTGCGTTCTGACCGGGGACCGTGCTGGACAACGGCCAGTTGCTCACCGGATTCACCCCGAAATTGAAGGTCACGGTCTGAGAGCCGGCCTTGGCGTGGGCGTAGGCAGCGATGGTCCGGTAGTAGGTGACGGCGCTACTGGACTGGCCAAGGCAGTCCGACGTCGCCGTGGGATCAACTGGACTGGCTGCTTCGTCGAAAAAGATTCCGCTCAACCCGTCGGATCCATACCAGGCGTACCAACTGTCGATCTGTGCTTCCACCGTCGACAGCGGAATCTGGCAGAACCCGGTGTCGACATAGCCGAGTACCCCGACATGGGTACCACGGCAGATCCCGATGTTCGACGCCCAGGCGGCACTCTCGGCCGTGCCCGGTCCACCAGGGTTCCCAATGTCAGCGATGGCCAAGGAGCTGGAGTTGGCGAGGCCGGAGCACGCCGTCTGCCAGTCGGCACTGCTGAGGTCGTAGAGAGGCAGTAGCAGTGTTGCTCCGGCCGGTCCGGACGGTTCTGTCTGGTCGTGGTCGTGGTCGTGGTCGTGGTCGTGGTCGTGGTCGTGGTCGTGGTCGTGGTCGTGGTCGTGGTCGTGGTCGGTGAGGGGATCCGCGGAGTGACCGTATTGGACCTTGCAGAAGCAGGCCCGATGCCCTGAGCGTTCACGGCCTCGACTTTGAAGGTGTACGTGGCTCCGTTGGTCAACCCGGAGATCGTGCCGTTGTCGACGCTACCGACCGAAACGGTGCGACCTTTCGAAGGAATAATGATGTAGCCGGTGATAGGGCTGCCACCGGTGGAGGCCGGTGGGCTCCAGACAAGGCTGGCATCAGCATTTCCTGCGGTCGCTGCGACGCCCGTGGGAGTCCCCGGCACAGTGGCATGTCGGGTCCGCCCCGTTTTCGCTGCCGCATCTGCCGAATCCGGTGCGACAACCTGGACCAAGGCAAGGCAGGCCATAGCGCATGCCCCGGTAGCGACCAGAGTGGAAAGACCGCGAGGCAGCCGACTCCCGGTGTCGCCTCGGACTCCAACCGCAGTGCCTTGACGCTCCCGTGCCTTCATATGGCTCCCACGGCTTCCTCTCCGGGGGTCCGTGAAACGGCGCACCCGCCTCGCGAGTTGCTAACACGCATGAGGGCACGCGACAACCAAGGTTGCTGTCCGTGAGTCCCTCAACCCCGAGGGTGTACAAAGGCACTCTCAGAGTGCCCACGGTCCGTCACGGAAAAGGTGGGGCGATGCAGCTGGACCGGCCTTGCTGTCCTGACGGTCCTTGCTGAGCCGGTTCGATCAGCGGCTTCGGGGCAACGTAATCAGCTCAGTGGACAGAACGCTCCATCACACGGACCCTTGCCTCATAATGAGGCGAACACTCACGGTCGTTGGCCGGGGCGCCCTCTGCTTCGTGGTGCTCCACGTCAACCGTTTCCACCTGTAACCGAAGATCCCGACGAAGCTGCTCTGGCGACCAACTCACACTCGACTGCGTACGCCCGTTCCAGCGCTCGCCCTCACCGATGTTCTCCCTAAAGTTCGAAATGATTCTCATAGTTGTAGAGCGGCCGGTTCGGTATGTGCCGCTCACCTCCTTCACTCGCAACGATAGAAATCGCGCTTCACAGTGACCCATGGGTTTCCGCATAGCGAGCTGTGAATGTGGCTCTCCGGTCGGCATGCTCGACAGATGCGGCATCGACGATGAGCAGCAGGCCCGATACAACAGGTGAGACTTATGGGAGATGGTGCAACCAGTTCGCTTCCGCTCAGAGTGCGACTTGGCAAAGCAGCGAAGGCCTCGAGCCTGACCTATCAGTGCCCTCATCACCACCGGCGCTTGCTACGAGTTGCAGAGGGTCAGCGCCATGGCCGCCGACGCATTGCCCCCCAGGTTCTTCGGCACCTGACCCGCCCGCAGGGCGAAGTAGTTCGGACGTACCGAAACTATGACTCCACCTGCTCCACTTGGACAGCCAAACGTGGCATCTGGATCGGAGGACCGACACATCGAGACCTGGGCGCGCGTCACCTTGTCGCCATCTGTTGCTGCATGTACGCATCGGGCTCTGAGGGTTATTCCGGGGGCTACCGTCGAAGCGCTGTTTGAACTCCCCGACACCGTCGAACAGCCACCCAATCCCAGTGCGCTAACGGCCACCACGACCAGCAACACCCGTTTCACCACTGACACCCCCTTCGAACCGTCCGATGTGGGGATACCCACCTACGTGCGGCGCAATCGGAGCAATGGCAATGGGGTTCCTTGGGAAGCATCTGCCCAGCGACTGGCGCCGACCTGCCTTCCGTGCCAGTACTCAGCTCAGTCAGCTGAGGCTCGGATCGCTGCGGCAACTCCCGGTTCCGACGACGTGGACTTGTCTAGGTCTACGTGACCCCACTAAGGCTTCAGCGGTTGGTCATCGGTGGTGCTGTGCGAAGAATCGCCAGATGGTCTGGGTGGCATTGAGGGCCGTTGAGGGTGGGTCTGCCAGCCCCCGGGAACAGCGACTTCCACACACCGCTCCCGGCCACTGGTGTCCGGCGCCGGCAACGGAGATGAGCACTACGGACCGGCCATGGGGACACGTTGCCACCGATGTCGTGACGAGTCCGGCCGCGGTTGTTCGGGGTAACGGGCACCGGTCGACCGACCGCCACATGGCGTTGAGATCAGGGATGCTGGGGCCGTCGATGTGATTCACGCCAGCACCGGGACTCCCGTCGTAGGGAATCCTCTGGTCGGCAGTCCCGTGGATATGGATCACAGAGATGGCCGGGGGAGCGGGGCAGCTTCCTAACAGCGTGGCCGAGTCGGGCCCGATAGCGGCGAAGACGCTGGTTTGGCACGCCAGGTGATAGGCCAGCATCCCTCCTTCGGATATACCTGTGGCGTAGACGCGCTTCGGGTCGATGGGCAGTTCGCGGCTTACGGTAGAAACCAGTTGGGTGATGAAGCCGGCATCATTGATGTGGCTCCGTGCTGGAACACCGCAACAACCGCCGCCCACCGACCAGGAGTGATCGATGCCCTCGGGGTAGGCGACCACGAAGTGCTCGCTATCAGCCTCAGCGTCCCAGCCGTAGGTCCGCTCAGCGGCCGCCGCGTTGCCGCCCCCGCCGTGAATCATGACAACGAGGGGGACCGGAGAGGAGCGCGAAAGTGACGCCGGTCGGTACACGAGAAATGTCCGTGCAAGCGTGCCGACGGTGATCGTATGGGTGGATGAGCCCACCGGCACGGCAGCATGTGATTCGTGGGAGGTACTTGCCGCTACCGAAGTAGCCGCGGTGGAGCAGACGACTGCTAGCGCGAGTAGGGGGACGATCCCGAACGCCAGCTGGGCTGATCGCCACGGTCTTCTGCGAGTGCTCGAATCGGTGGAACGGCCATCGCGTGGGGTAGTCATCGAAACCCAGGATGACTGCGACTTGTAAGGGGTCCGTGATCGTTTGGTGAGGAGACAGCGAGTGCGCTACCGATGCCAGGGGCTCCCCGAGAACTGGTGAAGGAGCGGGCGTCGTCAGGACCCCGGCGCAAACGAGTAGCGGGTTCCGGGCCAGTAGGTGTGGCGGGCGAAGAGCACTGGTCGAGTGGTTCCTGGCAGTTGCAGGCTCAGCGCTCCCACCATCGGTTGTGAGGAGATGGGAGCCGGAAAGGTTGCCGACCCGTTGGTGGCGACCTGTTGGCTGCCGTCCAGACTGGCCACGGTGCCCTCGGGGAGACCGGTCACGACCACGTCGGGCTGGCAGACACTCGAGTAGCCGTCGTAGGCGACGGTGTAGGGGGTCTGTCGGGCCTGGACTTCGAGATAGGGCTGGAACGGGGGTTTGATCCCGAGCTGGAGTATGTAGGCGTAGTAGAAGAGCGTGCCGTTGACCCAGACGCTCAGTTTGTTGTCCCCGTTGGTCTGGATGGCGACCTGCAGGGGTCCCGTGGTCCATGGCACCTGCTTCAAAATGTGCTCGCTCGCCCGGCTGAGGCGACCCTGGGAGTAGCCGACCGTCAGGTTTCGGTGCCCGCTGGAGGCGACGTTCTCGGCCACGAACACATAGTTGATGTCGCCGGTGGTGACGGTGTCACTGGTCTGCACGGCCATGACCAGCTCGCCGATGGCGGTCGGTGAAGCCGAGGTGACTTGTGGGGGCGATGCCGCAGAGAACTGGAGTACACACGCAGAAGGGGTAGTGCCCGTGGTGGTCAAGAACCACCCTCGGAAGTCCGCGGTGGCTTGGCGCACGGCCACGTGGAGCTGGCCGCCGCTGACCGATGCCAGCCCATTGGTTGACCCGGCACTGCCATTGGCCTCCCAGCCCACGTACGGGGGAAGGGCCAGTGAGGTACTGCCCTGGATCGGTTGGCTCGGCTCACTCGGCTGGTCGAAGGTCACGTTCTGATAGTCGGAGAGCTGACTGCTGTCAGCGGTCACTCCCGACGCGGTGGGTGGGGCGTCCGACAACAGGGTCGCTCCTCCAGTTCCCACCACCGACTGCACCTGGTCGATGGCACCCTGTGCCGATGCCGTGGTGTGCACGATCAGGGCTCCGGCCAGGATAATTCCCACGATGGGGAAGGCGGCAACGGCCCGACGACCCCACGACTGGCGACCGTGCCAGTTCCAGTTCACCTGACGATGCTCGTCTGCCCGCTTCTCGTCGTCGGATGGGTCCCACGACTCACTCAACTCGTTCGGGGTCGGATACTGGGACGGACCGTCAGGTGTCGATCGCGCCAGGTGCGGGGCGGCCTGGGGACGACGGCCCGGGTCGGTGGACTTAGAACGAGCCATAGAACGACTCCTCACCGGCGGATAAGACCCGGAACGAGGCCAGCCCGGTGATCAGGGCGTAGACGGTAGTCCCGGCCAGGAGTCCCCACGCCGCCTGGGTGAGGTCGCCGCCATGGATCAGCAGCGCCGTGACCGCGGCACTGGTGCAGGCGCCGGCCAGTGCGCCGACCACTGCCGGCCGCGGCCGGCCCAGGAAGAAGAGATACTGGCTGCAGAGCATCCCGACAGGGATGACAGCGAAGCCGAAGGATGCCACCTCGAGCACGGAAAGACCCCCCGGAGTCCGGACCGAGGAGGTCAGGCCGGAAGGTAGGAGCGCCAACAGGACCTTCGGGAGAATCCAGGCGACGATCCCCGACACCACCGCCAGCACCGAGACGGCCAGGATCCACTCACGACGGAGTACGGCGCGGGCCTGCCGCCAGCAGTCGAGGGTCTGACCTTCGAGTAGCGGTCGAAGGCGTCGGCCGAACCGCTCGATCGAGGCGTAGACCAAACCCAGTAGCAGGACGAGTTCCAGCAGGGCGAGGTCCACCGACCCTTCGAAGGTCGACGGGTAGACGTACTGGTTGACACCGAGGCTGTGTCCGTAGGCGAAACCGGCGACCAGTGGGCCGACCAAAATCATGACGAAGTAGGCCATTCCGTAGATGGCGTACGGGGCGGTGTACCAGAGCACGACCCGCAGCTCCGGTGGTTTGACGACGTCGAGGGAGTCATCCTTGCCGGGGCCGGCCTCGGACTTCATGGCCAGGTAGCTGGCGGCAACCACCACCATCGCTCCGGCCATGACGGCGATACCGAGCATCTGCGCATGGTGGAAGCCAGTGGAATGGGTGGTGAACAGCCGTGCCGTGGCCAGGGTCACACCGAGGGCCAGACCGGTGGCCAGGGCCAGCGTGAAGAAGCGACGGAGCATGTACAGCGGCGCCGCACTGAGCAAGAAGACGAAGATGGCCACCGCGTATTCGGCGAACAGTTCCCCGAGGTGCAGTCCGTAGGTGGGCACGATGTAGAACGAATAGACGAGGGCGATTACCAGGGCAGCCAGCGAGCCGCTGTAGACGAGGAAGCGGGCCACCGTCCACCGAACGAGGGGGTAGTTCTTCTGGAGGAGGTAGAAGGTCCCCTTGCGGCCGATCATTTGCGAACAGCCGCCGGCCAGCACTGCGGCGAGGAAGAAGGCCAGGGAGACCATGGCCTCGGACTGGGGTGTCGAATCGAGCGACGACCACAGGGCCACTCGTCCGAAGAACAGGACGACGACGGACATGATCCAGGGAACGCCGTACCAGGACCCGGCTAGGTAGTCGTCGAAGAACCGACGCCATGCTCCGATCCGCTCGGGAGCCTCGTGGACCTGGGGGACGTAGTACAGATAGGCCAGATCGAAGACCGCCGTGGCCAGGTCGAACACCGAGTCGAAGCCCAGCGCCTCGGCACCGGTGGCGGTGTAGCCCATCGACTCCAGTGCCACGGTCACATCGCGGAGGTTGCGTGGCTCCGGGTTGCGGTCGAGCACCCGTCTGGCCTCGACGTGCAGGTCGTCATAGACCGACGACTGCTCTTCCAGCGCGTCGAGCCCGTCCGTCAGGCCGTCAATGGACCGGAGCACGGTTGCGCACCTCGTCGTAGAGCCATCGGTAGCCGTCGAGGAAGACATCGAGCGTGTAGGACTCGAGCATGGCCGTCCGGCCGAGCTCCCCGAGTCGGGCCAGGCTGCCCCGGTCGGCAGCCATGGCGCAGATTCCCTCGGCCAGCTCGAGTGGACGACCGGGAGGGACCAGGCGGCCATAGGGCGCCATGATGACCTCGGGCACGCCGCCCACCTCCGTGGCCACCATCGGCCGACCGGCCATCAGCGCCTCCACGGCGGCGAAAGGGAATCCCTCCGAGATACTGGAGAGGACGGCGATATCCCCTTCGTTGAGTGCCTGGCCGACATCGGCCGTCGGGCCACGGAACACACACGATGAGCCGAGGCCGAGCTGCTCAGCTAGGGCGTAGCACCCGCGGGCGTAGGCCACGTCGCTCTCGGGACCGTGGATCTGGAGGGTGACTCCGGGAATGCGCTCCCTCACGATGGCGAACGCCCGCAGGAGCGTATGGATGTCTTTCAGCCGCTCGAGCCGGGCCACCGAAACCAGCGTCAAGGGGCCATTGCCGCTCCCGGCGGGCCGCGTGAGGGGGAAGCGGGCCGGGTCCACCCCGTTGGGCATGGGATGGATCTTGGCCCCATCCACACCCAGCTTCATCTCCCAGGTGGCGTTGAACCGGGCCACCGGCGATACGAGGTCGGCTCGGGAGTAGGCCATGGCCACCACGGCGGCATAGAAGTTCGACAGGAACACCCGATAGGGACTGTTGGTTCGATTGCGCCCCAAGGCGAGTAACCGTTCGCGGTAGTACACGCCGTGCTCGGTCAGGAGGAAGGGGACACCAAATCGCTCCCGCAACACGACAGCGGGGATGGCGCAGAACGCAGCCGCAGAGGCGTGGACGACCTGGGGTATCTCGGCGGGGTAGTCCAGCGGTGCCAGATAGCGGTACACGGATCGGGCGAGATCGATGGCCTCGAACGTGGTCAGTCGGTGGTAGAGGGGATGGGCTGCGAGGGTGTCCCGGAACAGTCGCCAGGTCCGGCCGTCGCGCATGGCCCGTTTCAGGCTGAATCGGTCGGCATAGACAGAAAGGGCGCACAAGGCCGCTACCAGGTCATCGGGTCCTCCCTCGCCGAGGGCCACCGAAATCACGAGTTGGGCATAGGCGGGGAGGAACTCCTGTTCGAAGTGTCGTCCCGGTCGGCGCATCCGTCTGGCGATCCAGCCCGGGCGCGGGTTGAACTCGGCGTTGTCCTCGGTGCCCCAGAGCGGGACCTGGATCATGTGGGCGACATTGGGAGGTGGCTCGTAGCGGACGGCCATCGACGTGTTGGCGACCACTGAGTAGACGACAAACTCCTTTTCGGCCAGGCCAGTGACCAGCTGGTGGGCCCACGTGCTCACCCCACCGGTGACGTAGGGGTAGGTGCCCTCCGTCGTCAGAAGGACGTCGATGTCCGACAGAGCGCTGCGGTCCGAGACCGTGGGCGCGCTCATCGGCTGTTCGATGACGCGACGATCGGGTGTCATCGTCCAGAATCAGGCCACGTGACCCGCAGGTCGGTGGCGCCGAAACCAGCGGCCGCGGCCGACGGCGACCGGTGAGTCCTCCGCAGGCTCGCCGGCCGGTAGGGACTTACCTGCCCGTCGGGGAGATGCGTCGGCGCCAGAGGCAGGTCGCACTGTGGCACGTCGCTCGATTCGGAGGTCGACCTCGGGCCGCTGAGGCTCTGGCTGTGCAGCAGCAGCTTCGGCCATCAGATCGTCGTCCGCCCGGAGCACCGACTCGATGGCCTGGGCCCGACGGAGGCCTTTGGAAGCCACGTTGAGGTTCTCGACGCTGAGGAAGCACTTGGCGGCCATCATGGCGGCCTCTCGGATGAACGGCAGTGGCGTCCTGTCGTCCTCGGTCACCCGGAGGTACTCCCGCCCGGCGAGGCGCATCCAGTGGTCGGACGCATCGAGATTGCCCATCTTCCGTGCCGCCAGCGCGGCCTGACGATACGAGATGGCAGCCCGCTGCGGTGCTGAGTCGATGGTCCGCTGCGCTTCTTCGAGAAAGAGCGACTCGGCGCGCTGGTACTCCCCAGAATGGAAGGCGACAACGGCCGCTTCGAACAGTGTGGTTTCCCCGTCTTCGATTTCGAGGTTGAGCTCGACAGGGTCGACGTCACCCAAGGGCTCGACCTCGTCGCCATGGCCATCTCCTGCGGGCTCCGAAGTGGGGTCGTGCCTGATCAGTCCGGGGCTCAACGTGGCGGACAGGGCTGGTTCTGTCTCGTTCGGCCGTTTGTCGGCGGGCGCGGCGTAGGACATGGCTATCGATGCCTTCGTCTTGGTCCGGGAGGCAGCAAAGTGCCTGACATGTCCATGGTTGAGTCTTCGACCAGGTGGCAGGGATACTTGAGATATGGGCACGGCGCTGCGCCCAGATGGCCGCGGTCACCGTTCGTGTTCGAGCCCTTTATGCGGAATGTGGACGGTGTCCAACTGGCGAGTGGGCGTGAGGCGAGAAGGGGGGTTGTGGCCGATTCAGAGGGCTTTCAGGTGGCCGCCCTGGAGCTTGGACCGGACCTTGAGGGTGTGGTGGCGTACGACCAGCGGTTGGCCGATGCCGCTCGAGATGCGTCAGTCGACGTGGTGTCGCCGACGTGGCCACGTCCAGGGTGCTGGCCGACTCAAGTCGTTCAGGACAAACTCCCGGTGCCGGCCAGGAAGGGCGACCTATCGGCACGCATGATGTGCGCGAAGTGGGGAAGAGCATTGGCACCACTATGGCCGAAGTGATGAGCGGAAGGACGACCCGATCGGACCTCTGGATCATCTGTCATGGGAGTAGCTGGACCAACGAGGAAGCGTGGTGACCGAACGACCTTCGGGACAAACTGTGGTTCCTCCCGCTGAGGCAGACGCGAAGCTTGATGCCATCGTGCGGTCAACGCGGTGCAACCTGGTTCTGACCGTTGGGGCTGCCAGTGCGGCCCCGATCCTCTATCTGATCTTCCTCGAGCACTTCTCGATCAATTCGCTTTATGACGATGACTGGTCGGTTGCTCCGTTAATTCGCAATGCACTAGGTGGCCACTTCTCCCTGAGCCAGCTGTGGGCACAGCACTTCGAGTCACGCCTGGTCCTGGGCAATGCCGTCGGCGTTCTCTTTGGCTACCTCGACCGGTACGACACGCGTTCGGTCATCTTCTTCAGCGCCGCGGTCTTCATTGCGTCCTACGGGATCGTGCTGACACTCTTCCGCCGTTACCTGCGGACTCGACTGACGCCGATCCCGGTTCTGGCCGTCGGAGTGATCTGGTTCAGTCTGGCCGACGTCCAAAATCCGCTCTGGGCGTTCCAAGTCTCGTGGTATCTGACGGTGCTGTTCTTCGTAGCGATGCTCTGGGCGTTGCAGATTCCGCTCGGTAATCGCTCCTGGTGGTTTGCCGTTGGTGGCATCGCAGCGGTGGCGGCATCATTGTCGACGGTTCAGGGCTTCCTCTGCTGGCCCGTCGGAGTCATCTGCATCCTGTGGAGCCAGTCACCCGACCGTCGGTGGCGGCATGAGATTGCCGTGTGGTCCGCAGCGGCCGTCCTCACGCTCGTCCTGTACCTTCCGGGCTATCAGTTCGGTGACACCCCGTGCGGTTCAGGCTGTTCCCCAGGATCTGGCCTTCATCACCCGGTGACCACGCTGGGCTTTCTGTTGGCGCTGATCGGGGGGGTCGTGCCCGGGGGCATCGACGCCGGTGGGGTAGTTCACACTGTGGGCAGTTATCGCCAGTCCGAGGTTCTGGGCGTTGTGGTCCTCCTGACGGCACTCTTCATTCTCGGTCAGTCAGTTCGCCATCGACGGTTGACGGAGGCCTTCCCGCTCCCATTGCTGTTGATCACCTTCTCACTGCTCTTCGACCTGACCATCGCGTTGGGTCGGGGCGCCGGGGGATCGTTGGCTCTGGGCAACCGATACGTCATGCCCAACCTCATCCTCTTGGTGGGCATCGTCGTGTACGCATCGGCGCACATTCAGCGACCTGGCCGGTCGGTGGCCGACGACGGGCGGAGGAATATCGTGGCTTGGATCGGCCTGGGGGTCCTGGGGGTGTTCTTGATCGTCCAGGTGATCGGAGCAACCGAGTTCGGGTTGACGAACGGCCGAACTACCAGCAAGTCTCGGACCGATCAAGCACGTCTGGCGGTGAACGAGGATCGCCTCCCTGCCAACCCGCCATGGCGGTGCGAGGTCTTCGCCGAGTTCCAGTTCCAGCCGAGCTGGTCACCTTCACGAGTACGTGACGCCGCTGCGGCTCAACTAGGCGAGTTTCAACCGAGTTGGTATCGCCGCTATCGCCAGCTGGGGTTGCCGACACTCGTCTCGGCGTGCCGACATTTCACCAAGGCAGAGGAGAAGTTGATTCCACCACCTCCTAGGTGACGCCGGCCGGCTTGGTTCGGCTGGACAGGCAGAGAACGGCCACTAGCACGAACTTCGGCTTGAGACCGCCGGCTCCCGGCGAGCACTCTCGGGTTGCACTGCACCAAACTGCAGAGCAAATGGTGCATCTTCTCGCCGAGTTCTACTCGTCGGTCGGAGGTAGAGGCTTCAGGTTGACCTCCACCTCGAATCCAGCCGCTCGAAGTAGGCGCTCGAACGTGGAGACTGAAGGGATTGAGGCTCCGGACTCATAGGCGGACAATGTCGAAGCCGAGGTGCCTCCCTGTCGAGCAAGGCTCCTCCGGGAGAGTCCACTGCGACGGCGAGCCTCCTGCAGCAGCAAGGCAGCGTCCATCCACCGATGGTACCAAATCTGGTCTCATTCACTAACGAGCGGCGAACGGCCGCCCACCGTTCCGCCACCGGTGGGACAATGCGTCGGTGAGTTCCCAGGACTCGGCGGTGGTGTCTGTGCGTGTGCTCGGCGCGGTGTGCGGCGTCACGTCCGACGGATCGATCATCGATGTGCCGAGCGCAAGCCAGCGTCGGCTGCTCGGACTTCTCGCTGTCCATACACCTCAGCAGTTGCGCACCGAGTGGCTTGCCGACGTACTCGGTGTCACCCCCGGGGCCCTCAGGACGACCATCTCGCGCCTTCGAACGACGATCGGAGCGGCCACCCTTCGCACGACGAGCACCGGGTACTCGTTGGAGGGTGACGTCGATGCCGCCCAGTTCTGCTCGGCGGTGGCGAATGTGGACAAGGCCAAAGACAGGCTCGGAGCACTAGAACGGGCGCTCACGCTGTGGGCCGGGCCGGCCCTGGAGGAGTTCCAGAGTGAGGAGTGGGCCAGGAGCGAGACCGCCCGACTCACCGAGATCCACGCGGCAACTGTCGACGACTACATCGAGAAGCTGATCGGTGTCCACCGGGAGTCCGATGCCATCGCTCAGGCCGAAGGTCAGATCGGGGATTATCCGTATCGCGATCGCACCCGAGGCCTACTGATTCGGGCGCTCGCGCTGGCTGGCCGGCAGGCTGACGCCCTGCGCGCCTTCCACGCCTACCAATCGCTGCTCATCGAAGAGTTCGGCACCGAGCCCTCGGCTGAGGTGATCCGGATCGAGCGTCGGGTGGCGACCGGATGGAATGGCGTTGATCTGGAGCGGTCCGACTCTGAGCCAATCGGAGCACTGGACATACCGTTGTCGGGCAACTTGGCACACCGCGTCGCCTTCGTGGGTAGGTCTGTGGAGCAGGAGGCTCTCCTGTCCCAGCTGGCTCGAGCAGCGGAAGGTGGCCTGCGGTGCGCCGTGGTGGGCGGCGAGGCAGGAATGGGCAAGACAACACTGCTCGCCGAGTTCGCCAACGCCGTGAGCTCCTCGGCCACCGCCACTGTGCTCTACGGGCGGTGCGATGAGACAGGTGTGCCGCTTGAGCCGTTTCGTTCCGTCCTCGATACGTGTGTCGAATACGCGCCCCTAGACCTCCTGACCGAACATGTGGCGCACCTCGGCGGCGAGCTGGTCCGGCTCTGCCCCCGATTGAAGATCCGGGTAGCGACCACTCCTGCGCCAACCAGCTCGGACGACGCCACCGAACGGTTCCTCGCCTTTGAGGCCGCCACCGATCTGTTCCGTAGGATGGCCGGCCGTCGACCCCTAGTACTCATCCTCGATGACCTGCAGTGGGCGGAGCCAACTGCTCTTCTGCTCCTCCGTCAGCTCGTCCGAAAGCTGGCTGATGCCCCGGTCCTCGTTCTCGTGAGCCGTCGGGATCCGGGTGGACGGATGTCCGACCAATTGCGAACCGCACTGGCTGAGCTCGAACAGGGGGAAGTGGCCCACCTCCAGCTGACGGGTCTGAACGAGGCTGAACTGGCCGAACTGGTCGTCGCAGCAACGCGCGCGGTACCAGACCCTGAACTGCGCCGCGCCACAGCGCGATTGCGGAACGAGTCGGCGGGAAATCCGCTCTATGCCTCGCAACTGGTCAGACACTGGATGGATCTGGGCCGGACGACTCAGGGAGAGGGGCGACAGGGGCGCCCGACCATGGTGATGCCAGAAGGCGTTCCTCCCAGCCTCCGTGAGATCGTGTGGAGCCGGGTGCGGACCCTCGGTCAGGATGCCTCCACCGTTCTGGCTGCTGCATCCCTTCTTGGGGCGGAGTTCTCCGAGGATGTCCTGATCGATACGCTCGACCTCCCGGAAGCGACGGTGCTCGAGGCCTTGGACGCCGCAGTGGCGGCAGGAATCCTCATCAATCTGCGGTCTGTGCGACGGTCCATGCGATTCGTACACGCACTTGTCGCCAACGCCATGTATTCGGAGATCGGTCCCTCGAGTCGTGCCCGGATGCACGAGCGGATCGTGCGAGTCCTCGCTAGGGAGGACAAGCCTCTCCATCCCGATGTCGTTCTTCAGCTGGCCAGACATTGCGCCCTGGCCGGCCTGCCTGATGAGACGCTCCACTGGTCGATCTCCGCCGGCGACTATGCCTTTGACCACCTCGCTCCGATCGAAGCGGCGCGGCACTACCGGGTGGCGCTGGATGCAGCTGAGGCGATGCACCAACCCGACGCGCAACGGGCCGATCTGCTGGTTCGGCTCGGCCATGCGCAGTACCGGGCCGGCGACCCGAGCGCCCAGGCTACGTTGGTCCAAGGGGCCAACCTGGCCCGCGTTAGCGGCCAGAACGAATCACTCATTCGAGCCGCGTTGGCAGCCGACCTGGGTATCGCTCGGATGGACCGATTCGCCCAGGAGTACTCCGAGGTTGTGGAAGCCGCGTTGGCAGTCGCCGACCCGGCCGACGTAGCCACCTACTCCCGCCTTCTTGCTCTCGTCTCCATGAGTCTTGTCTACACGCCCGATCTGGAACGACGGCAGTCCCTGGCCCACCAGGCGCTGCGGCTGGCGGAAGAAAGTGGCGACCCGGCCATTGTCGCCGGCGTCGCACCACCGGTGCTGACTGCGCTCTGGGCCCCGGGGAACGAAGGCCTTCGCAATCAGGTGGCGGCCAGGACGCTGGCGGCCGCAGAGGCATCTGGCGACCCGCTCCTACAGTTCAGGGTGAACTTTGCCGCCCGGCAGGTGGCCATCGAATCGGGTGATCCGGTGATGGCCAGCCGGACCCTGGTCCGTCTTCGTGCTACCGCAACGGCCGTCGGGGAGCCGCACCTGGACTGGGTCGTCCTTCTGTGTGAGATTTTCGACGCGACGATGACGGGACGGCTCGCCGACGCCGAGGCATTAGCTGCCGAGGCGCTCGACTTCGGCTTGCAGATCGGCGCACCGGATGCATTCGCCATGTATGCCGGACAGTTTTTCGTGCTCTGCACATTCGCCGGTCGGCACGGAGAGCTGTTCCCCCTAGTCGAGAAGGCGGTCAGTGAGAATCCGGCCCTGCTCCCATTTCGGCTTGCCTACGGGATCATCTGTACCGCGGTAGGGCGAGCTGACGCCGCTCGCGAAATTCTGAACGAGGGCATGGGGAGCGGATTTGCCGACCTCGCCGTCAACAACTTCTGGATGACTTCAGTCATCGGATATGTGATCATCGCTCTCGAACTCGGTGATCGCGAGGCCGCCGAAAAGTTGCTGCCTGTCATCGAACCCCATGCTGCCGAAATCTCCCTGAACGGGGTCACGAGCCAAGGTCCAGTCGCTGCCTACGTGGGAAAACTGGAGTCCTTGTTGGGACGGTATTCCGAAGCGGATCACCACCTGAGGTCGGCGTTGGCCACAGCCACCGCTTTTGGCTGGCCCTATCACCGGGCCACGACAATGTTCGCCCTTGCCCAGATGCAGCACCGGCACCGGGGCACCCTGGACGAGGAGGGGCGGTTGTGGCTCTCCGAGGCGTCCGAGCTCTGCCGGACCTATGGCTTCGCGAGCTGGATCGACCAGATTGACGATCTGGCCGCCAGGCTGTCGCCCACGGCGGTACTGCCGTAACTCTGCCTGACCCCTTGAACTGACGCGCGGGTGACGCGGGGAAACCCGCAGGATGATCCACGACGCCGCAGGCGAAGAGTCGCCGACCCGGCAGAAAAGAGCACAACTGATGACGACGCTGGTAATCACCCATGAGGTTGACGACGTCGAACACTGGCAAAACTCAACTCGCCGTGTCGACTACTTCGGGCCGCTTGGCATCACCACACGAACGTTCATCGACCCGGAAAAGTCCAACCATGTGGGACTGATCGTCGAGTGTCCCAGTCTCGAGGCATTCCAAAAGGCTCTCGAAGGTGAAGGGGCTGCCGAAGCCATGAAGGTCGACGGCGTCCATCCCGAGACCTTGCAGATGCTCGTAGAAGGCTGACCCGTGGACGTCATCTCGGCGCTGGAACGGTCCTACGACCAGACAGCACGGCTGGTCGTCGACCTCACCGAAGCCGAGCTCGCTTCATTCTCACCATGCGCGGACTGGGATGTGCGGGCGACAGTCAATCACCTGCTCGGCGCCACATGGATGTTCACGCTCGTCAACAAAGGCCAAGCCGCGGATGAAGATGCTGGAGACATCATCGGAGATGATCCCAGGCTGGCCGTCACCGCTGCAGCGAAGGAAAATCTCGCCAGCTGGCGCCAACCCGACGCCTTTGCGGGTGAACGTAGCTATTTCTTCGGCACGTTCCCGGCGACTGGGGCGGCCATGCTCAACCTCGGTGAGGTCGTCGTGCACAACTGGGACGTGGCCAAGGGAGCTGGTCGCAACTCGGCGATCGAGCCCGTGATAGGGCAGATGGTCTACGACTGGTGGAGCTCCATGAGGCTCGACGACTTCCGCAGCCACGGTGCCTTCGGCCCAGAAGTCACCGTGCCGGCTTCGGCTTCGATCGGCGATCGTCTTGTCGGCCTGCTCGGTCGGAAACCATGAGCGGACGACCCGACGTCGACCGAGGACTCCTGGCTCGGAAGGGTGATGGCTCTGTCTCACCCAGATGGGCTCAGGTTGAGGCACTGCTGGCCCGACCAGGGGGGCCAAGCCGATGGCGCAGTCGGGTTTCGACCAGCGAAACCAATAAGTAGGAACGACGTCGATACGTATCCATGCATAACCACCCTCTCGGTTGAGCCGGGGGGAGAGTAAGGAGAAGCGAATATGGCCTACCTTCAAGTGCATTTCTGGCCCGGAGGGACCGAGGAGCAGTACCAGGCGATGATCAAGGTCCTGCACCCCGAGGTGGGTCTCCCCGAGGGCCAGCGTTCCCACGTCAGCGGCCCGACGGAGGGCGGCTACCTGATCGTCGTCGTCTGGGAATCGAAGGAGCAGAGCGAAGCCTTCATGAAGAACACGCTCGTGCCAGCGCTGCCGGTCGACGGAGGATTCGTCGGGGTGCCGGACGAACGCACTGCCCAGGTCGCTCACGACGATTGACCAGGGGAGGGTCTGGGGTGCCTCAGCGAGCCGAAGGGCAGCGGGTGCCTCAGGGTTGCTGAAGGTGGGCTGGGGCCAATAGGTCCCAGCCCACTGCCTTTCCGACTTCGTCAGGGTCGTTCCGAATCGAACGTGCGAAGTGCCCCTGCTGACGACAACCCGTGGGATTGCCGTTGCATTTTGCTGGGTCGCTGACCTATTCGAACTCCGACGGGACCGAGGCACTCTGAAGGTGGTTCGGTCCACGGCGCGGCAGGTCCAGTTGAAGGGGTGACGCAGCCGCAATAGTCTACCTTTCCAATCGGGTTACTATGGTTTTGAAGGAGACTCGAACTGGCCACGTAGGGGTGGTGAAGGCGAGGGCTCAGGCCGATGGGCTGAGCGCTTCTCTCATCCGACCTCAGGAGCCCAGCCGACTAGGGAAGGACAGGTAGGCCATGGTTGTCGACACAGGACGGACCGAGCCGGAGACGCTGCCAACGGCGAGCGGGGTCTGGGATGGAGATGACGTACCAGGGCTGCGGATCGAACTTCTCTCGGCAACGATCGGCGCGGTCATCCGAGGGGTGGACCTCCGAGACCTGACTGACGAACAGGTATCGGACATTCGACGGGTGTGGGTGGAGCGCAAGGTCGTCTTCTTTCCGGATCAGCACCTCGACGACGAGGCTCATCTCGCCTTTGGTCGCCGCTTCGGCGAGCTGACCGAGGGACATCCGGTTATCCCGGCCCTCGATGGCCAACCCCACATCCACGAGATCGACTACACCAAGGAGTTTGAGTCCTACGCCCGCCGGACAGACGTCCGCCCTCGACGCCGCGGCCTGGGATGGCACACGGATGTGACCTTCATGGCCCACCCTCCCGCCGGTTCGATTCTGAATGCCCTCGACATCCCCCGAGCTGGCGGCGACACCCTCTGGTCCGACCAGCAATCCGCCTTCGAGGACCTGAGCCCTGCACTCCAAGACTTCCTACTCTCGCTGCACGCAGTCCACGACGGACGCCTCGCCTTCCAGCACATCCTCGATCAGAGAGGGGAGGGCCGGTGGGAGGGGCAAGTTGTCACCAACCTGGATCCGGTCGTGCACCCAGTGATCCGCACACACCCGGAGACGGGTCAGAGGGCGCTCTTCGTCAACCCGGGGTTCACATCCCACATCGTGGAGCTCGAGCGGGGCGAGAGCGACGCGCTCCTCGCCTTTCTATACGCCCACTCGGTGCGCCCCGAGTACACCGTCCGCTACCACTGGTCCGCCGGCGACGTCGGGTTCTGGGACAACCGCACCACGCAGCATTCAGTGGCCGGCGACTACGGCGAGCAACACCGGCGCATTCATCGGGTGACCTTGAGGGGCGACGTCCCAGGTTGAGTCCTCAACGCGGCTGAGGCTCCGGCGTACCTGGCGTTACGGCCCAATGGGAGGGTGTCCGCTCCCACTGGGCCATCGAGGCTCGGGAAACCACCGGCCGTAGATCCCGCATTCGTGATCAGCGTGCAGATCATGGCCGTTTGTTCCCCCAACCTGCACCCAGCCCTCGACTCAAGTCGTTGCTGAACGATGAGGCTGAGGGCGAGGTCCCTACGAACCTCGCCCTCTCGTCATCGACTGTGCCCGCACTCGTCTCCCAGCAGCCCAACTGAACCCTGCCGCTCCCACCAGTTGGTGTTCAAGGGCGCTCCTTTTCAGGCATCTCTTGACTGACAGGGCTTTATCAATCAGAATACTCTAAATAGAGTACCCTTCCAGGAGTTAGTCACTATGGCCGGACGAAATCGATCGAATCCACTGGCCCTCGCCGTCCTGCTTTGCCTGTACGAGCGCCCGATGCACCCCTACGAGGTGGCCACCACACTCCGCCAGCGCAACAAGCACGAGAGTGTCCGGCTCAACTACGGCTCGTTGTATGCCGTGGTCACCTCACTCGAGCGGAGAGGGCTGATCACGCCCCTCGAGACGGCCCGGGAAGGTCGGCTGCCCGAGCGCACCGTCTACGAGCTGACCGACTCGGGCCGGGTGGAGGCCCATGACTGGCTCACCGAACTGGTTGCGACGCCCGTGAAGGAGTATCCCGCCTTCGAGGCGGCGCTTTCGTTCCTTCCGGCGTTGCCGCCGGTCGACGTAGTCGGACTCCTGAAGGAGCGGGCCCTCCGCTTGGAGACGGAGATCGCCCAGGCGCGGGCATCCGATGACATCACCGAGAAGATCGGACTTCCCCGCATCTTCTCGATCGAAGGTGAGTACCGGATAGCCCTGCTGGAGGCTGAACTCGACTTCACCCTCCAGCTTGCCTCCGACATCGAGAACGGGACCCTGGGCGGCGTCGATTGGTGGCGGAGCGTTCACGAGCCAGGGGCCGAGCCCGTAGCCCTCCCACCGTCAATCGAACCGACTTCATCCCCCGACAAACTACGACGACCGAAACGAGACGAGCTGTGACCGACGATTCATTGGCTATCGCTACCAACGAACTCACCAAGAGGTTCCCTTCTCGTTCGGGAACCGTGCATGCGGTGCGCGGAGTCAGCCTCGACGTCGCACCCGGGGAGATCTTCGGGCTTCTCGGCCCCAACGGCGCGGGCAAGACGACCACGATGCGCATGCTGACGACGTTGCTACCCATCGACGGGGGGAGCGCCACCGTGGCGGGTTTCGACGTCGTGCGCCAGCCCAAGCAGGTACGACAGCACATCGGCTACGTGAGTCAGTTGGGTGGGGCGGACGAACTGGCTACGGGAAGGGAGAACCTTCTCCTCCAGGGTCGTCTCTACGGTGCGGACCTGGCTGAACTCCGCCCTCGCATCGATGAGCTGGCGGGCATCCTCGACCTGGCGGGCTTCATCGACAGGCGGGTGAAGACCTACTCGGGAGGTCAACGCCGACGGTTGGACGTCGCATTGGGCATCGTCCACCAGCCGTCGGTTCTCTTCCTCGACGAGCCGACCACCGGGCTCGATCCACAGAATCGGGCAAACCTGTGGGGCCACCTGCGGGGATTGCGTGACCAGGGAACCACCATTGTGCTGACCACCCACTATCTCGAGGAGGCCGATGTGCTCTGCGATCGCCTCGTGATCGTCGATCATGGGCTTATCGTTATCGAGGGAACACCCCGCGACCTCAAACAACGCGTGGCTGGTGACGCCATCGTCATCACCTTGAAGGATGAGGAGAACACCCAAATCGGGGTGGGGCTCCTCCAATCGGAGCCCTTCGTCCGGGAGATCTCCGGCGCCGGTGACCAGGTCCGACTGTATGTAGAAGATGGCGGCTCGGCACTGCCTCAGCTACTCCGCATCCTCGATCAGAGCTCGGTCGGCGTCCGGTCGATGAGTCTGTCCGAGCCGACGCTTGATGACGTCTTTCTCCGCCAGACAGGGCGGTCGCTAAGGGATACGGCCGTGGAACCTGTTGGAGCCGAGGGAACCGAGGAGGCGGCATGAAGCTCGTTCGTGATACGGGTCTCCTGTTTCACCGGTACACGATCCAGATGCTGCGGAATCCAGTGTGGCTGTTCGTCGGATTCTCCACGCCACTGCTCTACCTGGTCCTGTTCACCCCACTGCTCAAGCACTTCTCCGGGCCCAACACATCCTCGGCCAGTGTGATCGACCTCTTTCTCCCCGGCATTCTTGCGCTCCTGGCCTTCGCCAGCGGCATGTCCGGGGGATTCGGGACGATCTTCGAGCTCCAGTCCGGCGTCATTGAACGGCTCCGGGTCACACCGGCCAGCCGGTTCGCCATCCTTATGGGGCCACTCCTGTCGGGGATGTTGATGATGTTCGTCTTCGACGCCGTGGTGGTGGCGGCAGCAACCGGTTTCGGCTTCTCCATCGATTGGGGAGGACTGGCTGTCCTGGGCATCCTGCTCGGCCTGCTGATGGTCACCATGTCGGCCTTCTCCGTGGCCACGGCCCTCGTGACCAAGGAGATCAGCAGCTTCGCAGCCATCATCAACGGCCTGAACCTTCCCGTACTGCTCCTGGGCGGTGTCCTTCTGCCCATTTCGCTCGGACCGTTGTGGATGCGGGTCCTGGCCCACTTCAACCCGCTCTTCTACGCCGTCGAAGGGGCAAGGGCTCTGTCTGCGGGCGCCTACTCGAACCCAGCTGTGTGGCAGGCCTTTGCCGTGCTCATACCGCTGTGTGTCGTTGTCGTCACGTGGGCCACCGGGGTGTTCCGGCGAGCCGTGGCCTGAGAGGCGATGCGCGTCCGGCGCTCCTTTGTCGGGAAACCGGGCCGACAAGGGCATGCTCCGGGCTGAATGGCCCCTAGCCGGACCAGCTGGGGAGGGGGCGAGCTCTCGACCGACCACCAGGGCAGAACAATTCGGGAACTTCTCATTCAGAGCGCGATTAGTTCCGACGTCCCCGTCGGTACGTATTGGCGAGTGCCGGGGAACCCCCCGGTCGACCCGATCACAAGGGAGCAAGCAATGTCAGACAGTCGTGCGGAAGACCAGGTCGCCATCCAGGCCGTGCTGGAAGAGTCGTACAAGGCCTGGGAGGCTGGCGACGCCGACGGCATGGTCGCCGACTACACCGAAGGTGCGACCGCCATCATGACCGGCTCGCTCCGTCTTGGCCGCAGTGTGATCCGCGAAAGTATGGACAAGGCTTTCAATGGGCCGCTGAAGGGCAGCGCGACTTCCAACTCGCAGGTCAGCCTGCGCTTCGTGGGGAGGGACGCTGCCATCGTCATCAGCGAATCCGGCATCCTGTTCGCCGGCGAAACCAGTGTCCCGGACGCCCGTAAGGTGAACGCGACCTGGGTATTCGAGAAGCGTGACGGCCAGTGGCTGATCGCCGCGTATCACAACAGCCCGGTGCTGGCGCCTGGTCAGTGAACACTGCGAAGACCAAAAGAGGGTGGGTGTGACGACGAAGACCGCGGACTTCGACCGCTTGATCGAACCCTTTCGGACCGAGCTCCTTGCCTACTGCTACCGGATGCTCGGGTCGGCTCACGACGCAGAAGACCTGGTCCAGGACACCTACCTGAGGGCGTGGCGGGCGCGGGAGCAGTACGACGAGACTCGCAGCTCACTACGTACCTGGCTCTACCGGATTGCCACCAACGTCTGCCTCACCGCCCTGGAGGTCCGCGATCGGCGACCGCTGCCGTCGGGGGTGGTGGCCGCATCGGACCCACTCGGCCCGCTTGTTCCAGGAGAGAACGTTGCCTGGCTCCAGCCCTTACCGGACTCCTGGCTGGATGGAGGCGATCCGGCTCTCGCCGCTGTCGACCGCAGCAGCCTGCGTTTGGCTTTTGCCGCCGCCCTGCAGCATCTGTCGGCCCGTCAACGTGGCGTTCTGATCCTGCGCGACGTCCTCAGGTTCTCCACCATCGAAGTGGCTGATGTGCTCGGCACCTCCGTTGCATCGGTGAATAGTGCTCTGCAGCGCGCCCGTGCTCGGATGAAAGACGTCGGGGTGGGAATGGAACGCCTCAGTGAGCCGTCCGCAACCGAGCAGCGCGCCTGGATCGATCGCTACATGAGCGCGTTCGAACGGGCCGACGTCGAAGACCTCAAGCGGCTCCTCACCGAGGACGTGCTGATGGAGATGCCGCCCATGACTAACTGGTTTGTCGGACCTGACAACTACGGCCTGTTCATGGAATGGGTCTTCGAGAAGGCTGGGACCGACTGGTGGCTGCAGGCGGTCGAAGCCAACGGCCAGCCCGGGTTCGCCGCCTATCGCCGTGTCGACGGCCGATACGAGTTGCATACTCTGCAACTATTTACGGTCACCAGCGACGGCATCAGCCGGAACTCGGTATTTCAGGACTCCGAAGTATTTTCCTCATTCGGTCTGGCGACCACCTTCGACGCGCAGGACCTCACTGACTCTTGACCTGCGACTCGAAGGCGGTGGCTCCGGCCGTCCAGGTCTGGTCGAGGTCCGATCCGGGCGGGTAGCGCTCGTCCATCTCAAGGATCAACATGCCGTGGGCAAACGACCACAGCGCCTGAGCCAACGCAGAATCACCCGTGACGACGAACCATGGGTTGCCCGCCCACTCCTCCAAGCCGGCCGGCAGTCCGTCCCGATCGAGATACCCGGAGGTACAGAGCCGGTATAAGTTCGAGTGCTTCAGACAGTACTGACGGTAGGCGGCGAGAAGCCTGGCGATGGGCGTGCCGGATGTCGATGCACGGAGCGCCTGATGGGATATCTCCCCAAACTCGAACAGAGCGTCCTCGATCAATGCCATCTCGACGCTCGATTTGCTCGAGAAATGCTTGTACAGCGACGGCGCCTGGATGCCCAACTCGTCAGCGATTCGCCGCATGGTCAGTGCGCTCGACCCCTCATCTTCAAGGATGCGCCGAGCGGTGACCATTATCTCGCGGGCACGATCGGTCCGAGTCGGCGCCGACACGGGCCGGGAAACCTCTCCGATCAGGAGCTCATTCTCGGATACGGACGACTTCGTGCTCATCGGATCGCCTCAGGGCAACTGCTGTTGACCTTCTGATGCATCGTCCGCTTCGAGGACCACGGTCGAACGTCCATCCTGTTCCGGATTGCCACTCCCCTCAGTTTTGTGCGGCCGAAAGTCGGAACACGGGATGGCTGGACGCGATCCGTTGGAGGTCGCTCTCGTCGGAGTCTGCTGTCACCCCATCAAAGAAGATGCCGACCTCTGACTTCCACTTGCGAAGGTAGGCACGGAGGATCGGGGCTTTCTCGCTGTCGGGCACTTCTTCTGCCGTTCGCTCGTCACGTCGACGACCCAGCAGGAGGGTGAGCCCACCATTGGCGGCGCGAACATTGCGGACCCACTGGCCGTTGCCTCGAGCGGATACCAGATACTGACGTCCGTCGAGTTCGAGCAGGTTCACCGGGGTCCGACGCAGGTCGCCGCTCGTTCGTCCTCGGACCTCCAACACCCTGCTCCCCCAAACACTGATTCCTGCCTTGGTCAGCATCGAAACTGCGGGATTCATGACCTTCCTTGTCACCAGTCCAGGCTTCCTGTAGTGCGGCTGTGTGTCCATGTCGGATTCTCCTCTCGAAGCTCTCGGCGAGCTAACGCTGTTAGCCAGTATGGCTAACAGCGTTAGCCTTGTCAACCCATGGCCGCTGATTTGTTCGAGAAGTGGCCGGGTGATCGGATGACCTCAGGTGTCGAGCCGTGACTGCGTCGCCGTTCTCCACCAGGCCAGAGCGGTACCGGTTGCCCCTCCGGTCGAAGGGCGTCCTCGAACTCGTTCCGCTCGCCGTTCCGCCGCCTGATTCTGCGCCCCCTCCCCGGTCAACCGGGTGAGGCCTGGCTGAAGGAGCTTCACTTAACCGACGTGTTCTATCGTGGCCGGCGGTGCAAGTTCGTTGCTAGCCAGGCCGACTCGACTCTGGGTAGCAGCGGCCGAAGTCCTGATGGTAGGAGTCTTGGGGATCTCGTTGACCCTCACCGCATGCTCGGGGATTGCCTCGGCGGCCACCCAAACAACCAACGCAGCCGTGGGCCCACATGGTTCGGCATCACGTGGTTGTGGTCACGGCCGCGTACCCGGTGCGCTCCGGCGTGGCACGACCCAGACCAGGACGCTGGTCTCGGGAGTCAACCACGGCACCTATCAACTGACCGTTCCCCGGTCCTACCGGGCGGGCCACCAGACACCCCTCATTCTTCTCTTCTACGGATTCGGATCGAATCCGTCGCAGTTCTCCGCCCTGACCGATCTCCCCTCTGAAGGGTCGGCCGACGGTTACCTGGTTGCTACACCGAGTGCCCAAGGGGCTGAATGGCAGTTCACCAGAGGAGGAACGGACGCAGCGTTCGTGAACGCTCTCGTACAGGAGCTCGACGCCACGTACTGCATCAACCAACGAGAGGTGTTCGCCACCGGGTTCTCGGCAGGAGCCGCATTTACGATTCTGTACGCCTGCAGCCATCAGAGCCAGATCGCCGCCATCGCCACGGTGGCGGTGGACTTCCAGCTGGGATGCACCCGTCCGATCCCCATCATGGCCTTCCACGGGACGAGCGATCCTCTCGTCCCCTACCAGAACGGCGCCATCGGGCTGTCTCTCCCCGGCACCAAGGTGAGGGGCACCGAACTCAATATGACCGACTGGGCCCGTCTCGATCACTGCAGATCCCAACCGAGAGCGAGGCAGATCGGCACCCAGGTGGAGCGTCAGGAGTGGAGCGCCTGTGTTCGCGGGACGGCCGTGGAGCTCTATTCGATCATCGGCGGTGGCCATACCTGGCCGGGTGCCGATCCCACGAAGGCCCTTGGCCTCACGACTCAACAGGTGAGTGCCACCAAACAGACACTCAGGTTCTTCGACCGCTGGAGGACTCCCGGCCGGCGGGGCACCTAGCCAGTCTCAGTATTCGCCCTTGATCACGAAATATGAGCCGCGGATCGTCCCGGCAAGTTTTGACTTCTGCCGCGCGAACTTGAAGGAGCTGAGCTCGTCGGGGATATCCATTCCCTCAGAGAGCTTGAAGCCGACTGCTCGCTTCCCTCCATCGATCGTGTAGAGGACGTTGATGGAGAGGCCGCTCTCGTAGAACACATAGGTCCATCGGATGTCCTCGACCTGAAAACTCGTGGCCTCGAGGGCGGGTGAGCTGATGACTATCTCGCGCTCCTCGTTGAGGATGCGGTGGACCAGTTCGATTGCCTTCTTGGCCTTGGCCGCCGGTTCGACCGTGAAGACATGGTCGTACTTGTTCTTGAAGTAACGGGCCTCGTTCGCCCGTAGGCCGGCGAGGGCATCGACCACTGGTGACGATTCCAGGCCAATCGTAGATACGTTGACGAAGTCGACGGCGTAGCTCATGCCCCGAGCATACGACGACGGCCGCTAGCCAGACGGCCGATCACACCGAGGAGAGGGAATACGAGAACTCTGCGCAGTTGACGCACAGCAGTCGCGCGCTGTCGGTGAAGGGCCGATCGAAGGCCCCGTCAAAGTCCGGCGGAAGGGCAATCGAGAGATCGCAGGTCGCACAACTTCCACCTTGGCGTTGATAGAGCTCGAGCATCCGCGACTTGAAGTCCTCTTCTTCGCATTCCACAACTGTTCCATCGACGTCGTCGAGACTTACCTTTAGGCAGCGAGCGGACCTCGAGGCTATAAGGGCGGGGTTGAGGCTGACCTAATTGCCGTCGGCAATGAAGGGATGAAAGGAGCCCGCCAAGTCCTCGGCAGCGTTCCGAACTCCATCGCCCATTCTGCACCCTGCTCGGTCCTCATTGTCGATACCGAGAGCAGTATCTGACCATCCCGGACGGCCGCAGTGGGTGGGGTCCAGGAGGGAGAAGCAGCTGCTCAACTACCGGTTGATTCGTATTCTTTCATTCGCGCCTGCATGAGAGTTCTGAGGAGATCGATGGGCAGATCGCGCTTGTAGGGAAGCTTGATAAATCCCTCTCCGGCTTCGTACCCGGCACTCTCAACCGCCTTCTTGTTCGCTCCGAAGAACGAAGTGGTGAATCTCAGCGAGCAGTGGTTCTTGAAGTTCTGGAGCATCCACAGATTCGCCTTATCGCCCCGGACATAGGTCGGTAAATTGTATTTCAGCTCTTCACGGGCTTCCGGATCGGTGGCGATACTCAGTTTCCTGAGCGCTTCGAGGTGTGGTCGCTGATCGTCGCTCAACTTCGCAAAGAAGTCGTCCACGCTTTCCCGCTTCGGCATCGGCATGGGGTCAGCGTACCTTCGTGCCGTACGAGCCGGAGACGAGTCCATGCCTCCGATTGGCTGTCTCGGCCTGTCGGACCACCACCGCCGGTCTGGCCGCGGAGAACAACCTCAGATGAACAGGCTGAGGGTGGTCGAGTTGATGCTCAGCCCCCTGCGTCGAGGACCGAAGCACCGCGGCGGATCACTTGGCGTGAACGGTCATCCGCCTGTCGTACCCTGGACGCCCCGGTTCCACCAAGCCGGCTGTGTTGCAGCCTGATCGACGATCCAGGAGAAATGATGATTGGCCGAAACGCGGAGGAGTGGCAACGTAGCGAAGCCAACGAGGGCCCAGCGCCGGTCACGCGGAGGTGTGTCGATGGCGATCGACAGGGCCGAGGCAACTCCCCAAACGTAGAGGAGCGTGTTGTAGGCAGGAAGGCTGGAGGGACCGAGGCCCTCCGCCTCGGCGAGAACCGGTAGTCCGAGGGCGCCCTTCCGTCGTGGCCAGATGAGGAAGTGGACCACAACACCTCCGAGGGCAGCACCAGACCACACGGCGAGGAGCCTGCTCCATCGCCCGCCGCCCTTTGCGGCTATGGCGACCCAGGTGGGGATCTGCATGGCCCAGAGGGCGCTCGAACCAACCAGACCGAGTTCCGGCTGTCCGACTAGTCCGACGCCGTTCGACAACTCGAACCCGTGGTGGGCAGCGGTAAGGGTGGCGGCGAGTACCGTCCAGGGTCGACTGGAGGCGGGATCGGCCCGTTTCGGACTCATGGGGCCATTTCACACGCATCCGAGTCAGGATGCCAAGCGATGCCGGAACCCCCACCGCGAGCGGTCTCGCCACTCGGTAGGCCAGCCCCCGAGTGGAACCGTGTGTTCTCAGCGCCAGCCGAGCGCAGGGGCAACGTCACGCAGAAGCGAATCGAGAACATGAGCGCAGTACTCGACACCCAGTTGGTTGGGGATCGTGAGCAGCAACGTGTCAGCCGCGGCGATGGCCTCATCGTCGGCCAGCTGCTCGATGAGCTTCTCAGGCTCTCCGGCATAGGTCTTGCCAAAGCGCGCTTTGCCGCCGTCTAGGTACCCGACCTGGTCTTGTGATTCCCCCTCACGGCCGAAGTAGGCGCGGTCGAGGTCGCTGACGATCGGGAAGATGCTGCGGCTGACCGAGACCCGCGGCTCACGATCGTGACCGGCGTCGGCCCAGGCCTTGCGGAACCGCTCGATCTGTTCAGCCTGCAACTGATGAAATGGCACGCCGGTGTCCTCGCTGAGAAGAGTCGAGCTCATCAGGTTCATGCCTTGCTCTGCTGTCCACTCGGCAGTCTTCCTGGTGCCTGCGCCCCACCAGATCCGGTCACGGAGACCTTCAGAGTGCGGCTCCACACGAAGAAGTCCGGGAGGGTTGGGAAACATCGGCCGAGGATTTGGCTCAGCGAAACCCTGGCCCTTCAGGACCTCGAGGAACACTCGGGTGTGCTCGCGGGCCATGTCAGCCTGGTCCGAGCCCTCGGGTGGGATGAATCCGAAGTAGCGGTAACCCTCGATCACCTGCTCGGGCGACCCACGACTGATGCCTAGTTGCAGCCGTCCACCGGAGATGAGATCGGCGGACCCGGCATCCTCGGCCATGTAGAGCGGATTCTCGTAGCGCATGTCAATCACGCCAGTCCCGATCTCGATCGTGTTGGTTCTGGCGCCAACGGCGGCGAGCAGCGGAAAGGGCGAAGACAGCTGGTTGGCGAAGTGGTGCACCCGGAAGTACGCCCCATCTGCCCCCAGCTCCTCAGCAGCGACCGCAAGTTCGATGGACTGCTGCAGGACATCGGAAGCCGAACGAGCCTGGGACTGGGGTGAGGGTGTCCAGTGGCCGAACGACAAGAATCCGATGCGCTTCACGATCGTTTCAACGTCTCCGCACGGCGATCTCTTCCTCCGTGCCGCCGGCAACGGTCAGCGGCCGGATGTCACCTGCCGCGCCGGTAGCGCCGGACCACGCCTCCGCCGAACCACGCCAACGCGCCGATAAGTGCGGCGACGAGTACGACAATCCACAACGACCAGGTGAAATGCCACAAGAGGAAGTGAACCCGGATCTGCTCCGTGTTCTGGACCATGAAGATGACCAGCGCAGCGATACCGATCCCCGCAACGATCACTCCACTGCCGACCCGACTCCGCTGAGGCATATCTCGGAACCCCCTTGCTCGGTCGGCCGCCTGTTGGTCCAGCGTAGCCAGGGTGGTTTGGAGTGACGGGTCACTGCTCGGAGGCATTCGGGCAGCGAATCTCCGATCGAGGGACATGCCGACCTGCAGCCACGATGGATCCTGCGTTTACGTAGCTGGGTTGACGATAAACACACAAAACGTCACTATGTAGTCATGACCGAATCTGGCCGGGAGCGGGGAGCGTCCGAGAGCCGGGAGCGGATTCTGGACTCGGCGGCCCAGGTCTTTGCCACCTACGGCTTCCGGCATACGACGTTCGAGGAGATCGCCACCCGGGCCGGGGTGTCTCGAACGCTGCTGTACCGGCACTTCGACGGGAAGACCGACCTGCTCCGGGCCGTCCGGGAGCGGGCCCTGAACGCGTGGGCCGATTCGGTGTCTCATGCGGCGCGGGATTGTGTGAGCGCCAGGGGGACGCTTGAGGCCACCATCCGCGAAACACTCAGGTTCGCAGCCGCCCGCCCCGACTTTCGCGCCTTCCTGGCCGGCGACACCAGGCTGGCGTTGCACGGCGAGGATGGTGGAAGCCACTCCCGTCGGCTGTGGCGCGGAGAGACCTCAGCCCTTCTGGCCCGAGGAGTACGGGCAGGCGAGTTCCCCGGAAACCTCGACGTCTCGGCCAGTGCCGACGTCCTCTGCGCCATGCAACTCGGCGTGATCGAGCAGATGCACCAGGCTGACGACGTGTCACTCACCCTCGGGCCAGCCCACCTCGACGCGGCCACCCGGATCCTGGTCGGGGGTATCGCGGCGGCATCCGAGGACCTCACGGCAACTGGGGTCCAGCCATGACCACAGCCGGATTCATCGGGCTCGGGAGCCAAGGATCAGGGATGGCCGAGCGGATAATCAGTCAGGGTATTCCTACGACCCTCTGGGCTCGCAACCCCTCCTCGCTCGCCCCCTTCCAGGGCCGAGTGGAGGTGGCGTCGAGCCCGGCCGACCTCGGTCGCCTGAGCGATGTCGTCGGCGTCTGCGTCACTGACGACGATGCTGTTCGCCAGGTGGTCCTCGGTCCGACCGGCCTGCTGGCCGGCATGGGAGAGGGAAGTGTTCTGGCCTTGCACTCCACCATCGGGACGGCGACCTGTGCGGAGATCGCCGAGGCGGCGAGCGGTCCCCGTGTCGCGGTCATCGACGCCCCGGTCAGTGGTGGTGGCGCGGCGGCGGCCGCCGGGTCGCTCACGGTCTATGTCGGTGGACCCACCGAAGCGATCGAGCGGGCCCGACCGGTTCTTGAAACCTACGGCGATCCTGTGCTGTACATGGGCGAGCTCGGAAGCGGGCTGCGGACCAAGCTGATCAACAACGTGCTGAATGCGGCGCAGTTCGGACTGGCGCACGACGCCATGGTGGTCGGTGAGGCCCTGGGTCTCGATACGGGGATGCTCGGGCGGGCCCTTACGAGTGGCAGTGGTAAGAGTTTCGCCCTCGACGTGTACGTCGGCCTGGGCTCACTCGATGTCATCGCCGGGCACATCGGCCCGTTGCTGTCGAAGGACGTTGGCCTGTTCGACCTCGAGTCCGTGCCGGCGCAGACAGTCGAACAGTCGGCCCTGGTGAACGCCGCGGATCGCCTGCTTGCCATCGTGGACCATCCACGGAGGAACAGGGAGCGGGGCACCCGATGACCAGTGCGGGAGAGAGGGAGCGCCGGAGCATCGACGTCCGTACCCCCGCACCGATCACCAGCACGCCCTCCGACCCCAGCGATATCTGGCAGGGCCCGTGGGCCCAGGCGCTCGGCGAGCGGAGCGACGCGGCCGGTGCCGACGCCGAGCTGCTCGGGCTGGAGCCCCTCACCATCAGGACCGACGGACAGGCGTGGACGCTCCGGGTCCACGGTGGCCGGGTCGAGACGGACACCGGGACCGAGGCTGAGCTCGTAGTCGATCTGGACCTGGCCGCCCTGGTCGACGTGATGCAGGAGCGCAAATCGGCTTTCGGCTTGGCCATCGCCGGACGGGTGACCGGAGACACGCCATCGGTCCAGATGTTCGGTGCCTGGGACCCGGTCCTGCGCTCGGTGCTCGACGGGCGCTCGCTCTACCGACCGGGCGACGTAACCCTCCGGAGTCCTGATGGCGGACGCCTCGATCTCGACCAGTCCTTCGCCATGGGTCGGTCGAGCGATGCCGCCCAGTTCCTGGCCGAAGCCGGGTTCGTCCTGTTGAAAGGTGTATTCAGTGAGCCCGAGCTGGTGGCACTCGACGCCGAACTGGCCGCCGCCGTGGAGTCGGCGAGCCCCGACGACGGTGCGTCGTGGTGGGCGACGACGAGACAGGGGGAGCGGTATCCCTGTCGCATCCTGGATCTGGTGAGGAAGTCTGAGCACTTGCGGGCGCTGCTGGACAGTCCGGTGTTCCTCTCCATAGGCGAGCTTCTCGACGATGGCCACAGGCCGGGCGATCCATTCGGCGAGCACTTCAGTGAGGTCACGGCCGAAGGACTCGTGAAACGGGTCGACTCGGTCGACGGCCTCGTCTGCCTTCCCTGGCACAAGGACTGTGAGCGGGGCGGCCACGCCCTGTTCTGTTCGGGCCTCACCATCGGCATCTGCCTCACCCCGATCGACGAGGCCCACGGGGGACTCGACGTCGTCGCCGGCTCGCACCGGGCCCTCATCGTCCGCAGTCAGTTCGACGCTGGGCTCGACCTCCCTGCGGTTCGCCTACGAGCCGATCGGGGCGATGTGACCGTGCACACGTCCTGCACCATCCATCGTTCGACCCATCCCACTCAGTCCGAACGACGGGTGATCTACACCGGCTTCGCCCTTCCCCCTCGACCGGGCGACCGACTCCAGTCCGATGACCAAGACAGGCTGGCCGAAGAGCGGGCCGATCTGGCCAACCGGACACCGACCGTGCCGTACACCAACCAGAGGAGGACGCCATGAACGAGGACGAGTACCGGGCCGCCTCGGCCGAGGTCGCCCGGCGCCGGACCGAAGTCGGCAGGGCTAAGTACCTGGAGGTGATGTTGCACGAGGCACCGCCCCCGGTGAGCCCGTTCACCGAGAGCGGCGTCGTCGACTCGGTGTTTGGCGAGCTCTGGGGACGCCCCGGGCTCTCACGGCGGGACCGGCGGTGGATCACCCTGGCCTGTGTGGCGGCCGGAACGGTCGATACGCCGATCGAAACCCACGTCTATGCCGCCCTGGCCAGCGGCGACATCACGCGTGAGGAGTTCCAAGAGTTCGTGCTCCACTTCGCCTACTACGCCGGATGGCCACGCGCCTCATCGATGGAGATGGAGTTCTACAAGGCCACGGCCCGCTTGGATGCCGAGCAGGCTCAGGTCCGCGAGGGTGTGGCGGGTCCCTAGGCCGGAGCACGTTCGGAACGGTTGCTCGGTTCGTCTCAGTGGCTCGGGCTGACGTCCGCCACCCCACGGCCGGCCTCGCTGACCCGCCCTAGTACGAACTCCTGGACGGCATCGGCGTCGAGGGGTCGGGCGTAGAGAAAGCCCTGACCGCTGTCGCAGTGCTCCCGTTCGAGTTGGGAGTACTGGGCGACATCCTCGATCCCCTCGGCCAGGGTCTCGAGGCCGAGGGACTTGCCCAGCTGCACGAGGGTGCGGATGAGGGCTGTCGTCTCCGACGAGTCGGACATCGTCGAGATGAACGAGCGGTCGATCTTGAGGGTGTCGACCGGTAGCTGCTGGAGATAGGCCAGCGAGGAGTAGCCGGTACCGAAGTCGTCGACGGCGATGCGGATACCGGTCGCCTTGAGGGCGGTCAGTTGGGACACCACGGCGGCCACGTTCTTCATGATCGCTGTCTCGGTGATCTCCAGGGTCAGCGACGTGGGAGGGAACCCCGATGCAGCGAGTGCCTTGCGGACGTCCTCGACCAGCTCGTCGGTCTCCAGTTGTCGGGCCGAGACGTTCACCGACACACCGAGGTCCAAGCCGAGTGCGTTCCAGCGGGCGCCCTGTCGACAGGCCTCGTTCAGTACCCAACGCCCCACGTCGTTGATCATCCCGGACTCTTCGAGAATGGGAATGAACGTATCGGGCTGGACCAGACCCCGACCCGGGTGATCCCAGCGCAACAGGGCCTCGACGCCCGTGGTCTGTCCCCCCGCCAAGTTGAAGATGGGCTGGTAGACGAGGCGGTACTGGTGGCGGGCCAACGCCTCTCTGAGCTCCATCTCCAAAACATGGCGATCCTGAATGACGGTGTGCATCTCCGGCTCGAAAGCCACGAAGCAGTTCTTCCCGGCCGCCTTGGCCTCATAGAGGGCGATGTCGGCATCCCGGAGCAGCTCGACGGCCGTCGACCTGGCTCCAGTGGCGATCCCGATGCTGGCCGTGAGCGTCAGCGGGGCCGTGGTGGAGCCGGCCAGATCGAAGGGGGCCCGCAGCACGGCCAGCAGGCGCTCGGCCACCAGCTCGGGACCGGCGTCCATGGTGCTGCCGTCGACGAGTACGACGAACTCGTCCCCGCCCAATCGTCCCACACTGTCGCTCTGGCGCATGGTGGCCGTCAGGCGTTCCGACACCGCCTGGAGCAGCTGGTCGCCTACTCCGTGACCCAGGTCGTCGTTGACGTCTTTGAATCCGTCGAGATCGATGAAAAGGGCGGCCACCTGAATGTCACCCCGTCGCGCTCGAGCCAGCATCTGCTCAGCCCGATCGAGGATCAGAGCCCGATTGGGCAGTCCGGTCAGCGTGTCATGCACGGCCAGGAAGCGGATCTCGTCCACCAGTCGGGCATTGGCGATGGCCGTGGACGCCTGGGCGGCCAGACCTTTGAGCCGGTCGGCCAGCCTCGGCGTGATGGCCAGGCGCCCGGCGCCTTCGGTGACGCTGACCACGATGAAGCCGATCTGCTCATTGGCCAGGAACATGGGGGCGGACAGGGAGGCGACGTTGCCGAATTGGGAGACCGTCGTCCGGGTGACCCCCAGCTCGGTGACCAGGTCGCTGGGCGGGTGTCCGGGCGGCGGGGCATCGAAGGACTGGCCGGCCACCCTGACCTCCACGTCACCGGTCAGTCCGGTGGACCCGGCCAGACGGAACTCGGTGGCCCCAATCCCCTGTCCGCTGGAGCTCAAGAAGATGGCCGCCCGATCGCAATCGATGATGTTCGGCACGGCCTGGACCACCTTGGTCGCCGTCTCTTCGGTGCTCACGAGCTCGGTCAGCGAGGTGGCGAGATGCAGGAAGGCACGGGCGGTGTTGGCCTGGTGGCGGGCCTCCTCGAGCGCGTCAGCCGTATCCAGTGCGGCCGCCGCCAGTCGGGCGTAGGTCTCGAGCGACGACTGCGAGAGCTTGGAGAACACACCGCCGCCCTCGTCGATGGCCAGGTAGCCGTAGTTGCGCCGGGCCGAGGCCACCTCCACCGTCATCAGGTTGTCCGGTCCTGGTCCTCCGGTCAGGAGGTCGTTGGCAATGTGGTCCACCTTCGAGGCGGGAAGTCCCTCGGAGTAGATCTCTCGGTCCCGTCCGTCCCGCGGTAGGAGAGCCAGCAGCGCACCTCCTGCCCCCACGGCCGTGCGTAGCGTTGACCCGACGAAGCCCTGCAGCACCTCCTCGTACCGTTCATTGGAGGCGAGGTCGGAGATCATTCCTTGAATCTGCTCGAGGCGAGCCTCGGCCACTTCGGCCCGCACGCGGTACTTCTCCGCCTTCTGTTCGTCCGTCTCCTCTTCCCGCCAGCGGATCCGGAACAGACAGCCAGCGTCTCCTCGGCACTGGCACTCCTCTTCGGTGACCTCGCCGGACGGCAGATTGAACATGGCCAGGATCAGTGCGTATTGGACGGCGGCGAAATCGCAGAACTCGGGGTAGGGCTCGAAGCCTTCCTCGAACCACTCCCGGATCGTCCATTCGTTCGGTGCCACTTCGGTCTTCTCGTACCGTCGGATCGGGACCAGGGGGTTGAGCTCGGATCCTCCCGAGATCAGCTCGCCCGGCGAGCCGAGCGTCTGGGCGGCCTGGGAGAGCTCCTGTGAGCGGAGCCAGTCGGAGAGCAGCTCGGACTGCTCATGCAGACCCGACGCATCGAGCCTCGACCGGGCCTCGAGGAGTCGCCGGAACTGCGCGTACGAGTTCCACCCGCCGATATCGGCGAGCTCATCGGTGCTCCGACTCTCGCCGGCGCCGGCCAACAGCTCGTCGATGGCGTCGACCGACATGGTCTCGACGAGGAATTCGATCAGTATCTTCGTGTAGACACCCGAAATATGGTGCTCCGCCGAGCTTGGCTCCATGTCCAGTAGATCGGCATCTCCGTGGCTGGCCTTGACCTGTCGGGTTCGGACGGGAGATCCAGCCCCATCGCCGTACCGGCAGGGTCCGACGGTGACGGGGCGCCAACCGGGCATCCCTTCTTGAGCGTCGGTGGGATCCGGCGGTGCGTCGAGCGTGTAGTTGCCGGGCAGGAGCTCGGTGTCCGTAGCGGACGGCAGGGGCTCATCGGTAGGCCAGGTCAGGCGCGCCGCGATCTTCAGCCGGGGATGGGTCTAACTGGCCCGCTCCAATCTGCCTTCGTACTCATCGGCCAGGGCCAGGAGGGCGGCGGAGGCATCGCCGTCGTACGACGAGCCGTGCATGACGGCGAGAACCGTCGGATCGAGTTCGGCCAGGCGACGGATGGTGGGTGCGGTCTGCGGGGTCAGGCACGACGATCCGAACATGTCCTCGGCCTCGATGGCGGCTCCGATAAGGTCGTTTCCCGTGAGGGCGGGACCGTTCCCGACCTGGGTGAGGAGATCGCCACAGAACAGGGTGCCGGTGGTCTCCTCATAGACCACGTGGGCATCCCACCCGTGCGGAACATGGGGCGTGTCGATGCTCCGGATGCTTCGCCCGCCCAGGTCGATGCTCCCGTTCGGATCCATGGGGACCGGAGACCGGTCGGCCAGGTCCTCGATCGACACCAGGCAACCGATAGCGGTGTGGGCCACCTGGGCGTTGGGCGCCGCCTCGAGGAAGAGGTTCATCGCACCGCATTCGTCCGATTCGAGATGGCCGAACATGATCCATCGGAGGTTCTCCAACGGCGTCACCGAGCCGATGGCTGAAGACACCGAGGGAAACATCCCCCGGGGACCGGTGTGGAAGATGGCCGGTTCCTCGGCATCGATCAGGAACTGGTTGAAGGTGAATCCGGTCGGCCCGATGTCGGGCACGTGCGTGGACAGCCGGTAGATGCGGTCGGCAATTTCATCGACGGTGGTTTCCATGGGGTTCTCTCCTTTAGAGGGGAAGCGGGTTGGTCAAGACTCCGGAGCCGGTCAGACGGCCCGAGAGGGTACGGATGAAGTCCAGGGCGTCCATCTCGACGCGCTCGCCCGCCACGCCCTGGGTGAACTTCCCGCCGGCGGGGCCGTCGAGCACGAGCTCGAAGGGCTGGCCGTGGATGGCCGCCCACTCGGCGACGATGTCGGCGACGAGTCGGCCGTCATGGTCGGCCGACGCCACCATCGGGCGTCCGATGGCCGCGTGGATGTCGATCCGATGGGCCCAGACGTCCCGGGTGAAGCCGACATCCAGTAGGTACTTGAGGGGTGCCCACCCGATGGGTGGCCCGAACGGCACCGGGATATATCGCGCCGGCGGCGGCGTGTGCCAGCGTCCGCGGACCGCCTTCGGACCGACCGCACCGATCTGGGCGACGATCTCGTCGGTGGTGAGGTGGGTCCGCTCCCGGATCTCCAACTCGTTCAGGCCGTCGACCCAGTGGTGGGAGTCGATCTCCTTGTTGAGCGGGATGCCGCGGCGGAACTGGTGGGCGAACTCCCGAACCGAGGCCTGGGCGTCCCCCGATCCGAGTACATGGAGGACCATCGTCCGAACGTCCCATCCCGTGCAGTCGGTGGGTGCCAGCCACTCCTGGGTGGTGAGTGACTTCACCAGGACGGCGGTGCGTCTGAACTCCTCCTCGGCCAGTGTCCGGGCCTCGGGACGAGTGATTCGGTTAGGCATCATCGTGTCCTGCTCCTTTTCGCCGCATCGTCAACGTAGAGATCGACCAGTCGGTTGAGGTGCCGGGTCCAGCGGTTGCCGCCGGGATCGTTGCTCGTCTGGGCCTGCATGAGGCCGGCCACCATGGCGATGATGCAGTCCACGTCCCCCTGCTCGACTACGCCGGCCGCACGGACCAGTGTGTACAAGCGGCCCAACACCTCCTCGGCCAGCCCGTAGGACTCAGGCGAGGGCTCGAACCCGGGCAGGTGCCGCTCGAAGAGGAGCTCGTAGCGGGCCGGATCCGAGAGGGCGAAGGCCACGAATTCGGCGATGAACTTCTTCAGGGCCGATCGTGGGTCACTGGGGAGCCGGAGATCGTCGAGCCGCTCGAGAAGTTGGCGGTTGCCGTCTGCGAACATGGCGTCGTAGAGCGCCGCCTTGGAGTCGAAGTACCCGTAGAGCGACGGCTGACGCATCCCGACATCGCGCGCCAGTGCGTGCAGAGAGACGCCGGCCACTCCGTGTTGCCGGGCGAGCGACCAGGCCGACTCGACGATGCCGGCGACCTTGGCCTCCCGTCGCTCGGCCACCCGGTTGGGGGCCATCAGACGACCACGAGCCGACGGCTGCGCTCGGCCCCTCCCGTCTCACCGTCGAGCCTATCTCCTATCATTAATAGGTAATATACCTATCACTGATAGTTATTTCAAGGGGGTTGCCGGCAGAGTCCTCCCGGTAGATTTCGGTGAGGACGACCCGAGGAGGCGGCATGACCGAAGGACCCATTCGACTCGACGACCTGACCCGGTCGGCGGTGACCTCAGGTCGGCTCGTCCATCTGGTCACCCTCAATCCGGACGGCAGCCCGCAGGTGACCTGCGTCTACGCCGGTTGGGACGGCGACGAGATCGTTACCGGCCATCTGGCCGACCACGTGAAGCTGCAGAACATCCGGCGTGATCCACGGGTCACGCTGTCAGTGGAGGCCGATGTCGAGTTCGAAGGGTTCAGCCCCTACGTCGTGATCCAGGGGACCGCCCGGGTCGAGGAAGGTGGGGCCGTACCCCTGCTTCGCCGGATCACCAACGGTCGGTTCCCGCCCCCCGGTGACGACTGGCCCCCGGGTTTCATCACCCGAATCTCGCCCGAGAAGCTGTCCGGGACGGGCCCGTGGGGTGTTGTCGACTGAGGCGATGACCCAGTGCAACTCTGGCCGAACCCTCGTCGGTCAGACGGCCGACCTCGCCTCTTTGGCGATCCGTGACGCCAGCTGTCGGGAGAACCCGAACGCCCGACCCAGTTCACCGATCGTGATGCCCTCCTCGAGGCCGACCCGGAAGATCCTGAGCCGCATGTCGTGGCGGGCCGCTTCGACCGCATTGAGGGCGTCGTTCATGGCCTGACGGGTCCCGGCCGGATTGCAGGCCAGCACCGCGGTGGCGATGTCCGATCCTTTGAGAGCCAGCTTCAGCGCCCGCCGAACGTCGGCCTCCGCTGTCCGTGTGGTAGTTCGAAGTTCCACCAACGCATCGAGGAGCTGCTCGACCAACCTGACGGTCTCCGCTCGCGATTCGGTCATGGTGCCGATTATTAGCAGGCCCGGGTGCCGTCGGGTGGTATCCATCCCTTCGACCACCCGGTGCTCGGTCACTCGGAAATACCGAGGTGGTACGGGGAGCAACGGATGCCCAGTGGTGGGCGTCGCCATGTGTTGCGCAAGAGGCCTTGCGCAACACATGGTGACAAATAGCTAAAGACGGTCACGCCTCCAGACGAAAGTGACAGGCGTGGCCGTAATAACGAAGGGTGCCCGAGCACCTCAACGCCGACGCGGAGTCGGACTCCTGTCGGCCCTTGCCGTGGTGTCGGCACTTCTGTGCACCCTGTTGGCCCTTGCCGTGGTCGTGCTGCATCTCGAGATCCGGCCCGTCCTGACCGGGAGCATGGTCCCGACCTACGGGCCCGGTGCACTCCTTGTCACCCGTGCCGTTCCGACGGCCGACCTCCACAAGGGCATGATCGTCCTGTTCGTCCCACCCGGCGAGCACGCCGAGTTCGCCCACCGGATCACCTCGGTGACCGGTAGCCCGACCCACCCGATCATCACCACCAAGGGAGACGCCAACAAGGCCGCTGACCCGTGGCACGCCCAGCTCACCTCGCCGACCATCCCCGAAGTGGTGGCCTCGGTCCCCTGGGCGGGGCGCCTCATGGTCGGTCTCCGGGGCCCCGTCCAACTCCTCCTCGTCGTCGGCGGGGGAGCCGTCGTGGCCGTGGCCGGCACCCGCCGGATCCTGTACTCGCGTCCACCGCAGAAGGTCGCCGCCTGACCCTCCAGTCCTGCCCATCCCGTACCTATCCATAGAAATGAGTCATGTAGTGAGTGAGTACCGCCATGCCAAAAACAAGCCGAGAGGCCGTCGCCGAACGATCGTGGCCGGTCTGTTCGCTGTGTCCGTGGGGTTGATGACCACTGCGGGCGTCTTTGCCGCACTGACCGGGGTGGCCACCGGCTCGGAAGCCGTCTCGACGGGAACACAGAATCTGACGCTGAGCTCCGACGTGGGTGTCGGGTTCTCCAACTTCGCCGGCAAGATGGCACCAGGCGATACCAACAACGTCTACGTGAATCTGAACAACACCGGAACATTGGCCTCGGCAGCAGGGATGACCCTGTGGGTGGCGGGGTCGCCGGTCAATGCCCTCACCAACGGAACCGCCACCGGCGAAGGCCTCACCGTGACGGCCACCAAGTGTTCGGTGGCATGGACTCTCGCCACCGGTGTCTGCTCGGGGACAACCACGCCGATCCTGCCCACGACGCAGATCAGCGCCTTCAACACCTCTGCTACGGCCGTCAACCTGTCCAATATCCCTGCGCTGGCCGCCTCCACCGGCCAGGTGGCCCACGTGCAGGTGAGCCTCGGTCTGGTCGGCGCCGAGACGTCGACCAACGGGGTGACTCCTACGCCGACGGTCCAAGGCCTGTCCACCACGCTCACCTACACCTTCACCGAGCAGCAGCGGACCGGCGTGGTCACCAACCAGTAGTCACCGGACGCTCCGTGAGAAGTTCCCTGAACCGAGTGGGCAGGACGGTCGCCATGGCAACCGTCCTGCTCTGCTTGGTGGGCGCCACACCCTCTGTCGCCGGTGCCTCGAGCAATCGGGGTTGGGCGGTGAAGTCCGAGTCCGTTTCCAGCGGGACCTGGGCCGCCACTGCCACCACCACGTCGATGACCTTCACGACGAACACGTACCAGACGTCGACCATCACCAATACGGGAACGGTGGCCCTGAGCGCCATCAGCTACAAGGTGACCATCTCCAATCCCACTTCGGGGTCACCCACCTTCAAGGTGTTCGCCTGTTCGGTCGCCTGGGCCTCCAACCTGTGCAGCGGTGGAGCCGGGACCCAAGCGGGATCGACCGTGGCCAAGAACTCGACGACGACCGTGTCCTCGACCGTGGTGCCGGCCATCGGAGGGAAGGTCTACCTGCAGGTCGAGGCCACCGGCGTCACCTCATCGACGACCGTGGGCCTGGCCACGTCGATCACGTCGCCCACCCAGCTCCGGGCCGCGGTCAAGACCAACCAGTAGGAAAGGAATCCTGCGGCAAGCACTGCCATCGGGCCAGTCCTCGTGCCGCTCCGCCCGGTCCTGTGCTCGGGGACCGGGTGAACGGCTAGTACCGGGCATCGGCCGCGTGGCGGATCGCCTCGGCGAGGAGATCGGGCGCGCCGATATGGGCGATGTGTCCCTGGCCGGGGAGGGTGACCACGTGAACGTTCGGCAGCGTCGAGGCGAGATCGGCCAGGCGGGCCCGGAGGTGTTCCACGCTGAGCTCTCCCTCGATGAGCGTCACGGGTAGGGACAACGAGCGGTAGCGGTCGATGCCGACGCCGAGTGAGTCGAGCGCCTCGTCGTCCCGGATCTGAGGCTCGGTGAACTCAGTGAGGGTCGCCACGGTGTCGGGATCGGTGAGCATGGCGTCGAACATCGACGCCGGCATCCTGACGATGTCGGTGAAGTGGATCCGCATGGCCTCGAGGGGATCACCGCGGTCGAGGGCGGCCCGGGCCTCGTGGAGCGCCGCTCCGCCGACCAGGGAGGTCGTCGGCATGGGTGGTTCATAGGCCACCACTCCGGCGAACAATTCGGGGTGGGCCAGTGCCGCCTCCAGCGCAACCACAGCTCCCGATGAATGGCCGACGAGGAGCACGGGCTCGGGGAGCAGTCGGGCGATGGCCGAGGTATCGGCGACTTCGATGGCCATGGAGTGGGCCTGAGCCGCCAAGGATCTGGCCGCATAGATTCGCCGGTGGAGCCGGACCACCAAGAAGTCCGGAACCAACTCTCGGGCCACGTAGCTCCAGGAGTCGGCATCCTGTCCTCCGGGATGGAGGACCAGGAGGGTCGGGCCATCGCCTTCGGCAGAGGCCGTTACCACCGTGCCGTCCGTCGACGTCGCCGAGACCTCCGTCACGCGAGCAATGTAGCCGTCAGGACCTGCTGTCATCGTGTCCGAGTCACCTCCCTCGGGCCCGGCCGTCGGCGTAGACGCGAGCGCACTTGCGGCAGTTCACGTCGACCAGTGGGCCCCGATGGGTGCGTATGACTTCGGTCGCCTGTTGACGCCTGCCCTGCCACCCGAGGTAGGTGCGGTCACAGAGGAACCCGATCCCGTCAGCGATGTGGACGAGGTCGCTGAGCACGTCGTGCCGCAGCTCGATGGTCGGTGCTTCCATCCGTGAAGGATACGAGGCGGCCCGGTCATGAACCTGCAACGATGGCACCCATGGGCCGTGGCGGCTTCGGCCAGCGGATGCGGGGTGCGGGTGCGCTTCTCCTGACAGGTGTTCTGGCGGTCGGATCGACGGCGTGCTCGTCGGGGTCGGCATCGCCGCCGCCGGCGGCCAAGGCACCGTCAACGGCCGCCACCGCTCTATGTGCCTCCGTCCTTCTCGTACCGCCGCCGCCCGACGAACTCACCGCCGTCAGCACCCAGACGATCCGGGACGGTGAGGAGTCCGGGGATGCGACTCTCGACCGCCTGGCCAAGATGTGGCTCACGGAGTTGACGGTTCCCAACCGGACGGGCAGTACGAAGGCCGAGCCGCTCATCGCCTCCCGATGCCGTCAGCTCGGCATTCCGACCGGCACCATCACGCTGACACCCGGGTAGGGCGCCAGGGCTATGGCAACGGGGCGTCCTGGGTGACGCCCTCCGCCATGGCTGTCTGCTGAGCCGGCTTCCCGGACCCGGCGAATCCCTCAGCGATCCGGCCGATCCGCTCAGGTCATGCGAACCGTTTGACGAACGCCAAGGCCGTGTCGGCCACGTCCCGCCAGCCGTGGTCGATGGTCAGTGAGTGGCCACGGTTGGGGATCTTTACGATCTCGGTCACGCCGGGATTCCGCTTCTGCTTCTTGAAGGAGGCATTGGCGACCGCCCAGGGAACGGTGTGGTCGCGCTCACCGTCGATGATCAGCAACGGGCCACGATCGGGGTTCTTGGAGTTGACCTTGGCCTCGGTCCACGGGTTGAGGTTGGCCGTGGCCGCCTGGAAGAGGGGCACGCCCGAGCCGGGGACGGCGTAGGTGGCGTAGAGCTCCTTGGCCTCCGACTCGCTGACTGCGTTGGCGAAGGCGAACCGGAACTGGTCGTAGGTGAGGGGCACGGCCCGGCCGTGGTTGGCCGGGTTGCCGATGACCGGCGCTGCCGACTTGAGAGCGGAGATCGGGAGCGGGAGCACCCCACGGAACGGTGCCGGGTCGATAGCCACCGATGCGGACGACACGCCCCGTCCGGCCAGGATCTGGGTGAGCAGTCCGCCGAAGGAGTGGCCGATCACGTGGGGTTTCGCCTCCAGTTGGCCGATCACGTATTCGAAGTGGTCGGCGATCTGGCCGATGGTCTTGTGGGCCATCACCTCGGGGTGCCGGTTCGCCTCGTCGACGGTGTTGGGATCGTCGGGCCAGCCCGGAGCGATGGTCGAATAGCCCGCCTCTTCGAACCGGGTGCGCCAACGGTCCCAGCTGCTGGGCAGGAGCCACAGTCCGTGGACGAAGACGACGACGTGGCGGTCGGATTGGTTGGCCGAGCGGACCTGCTCGACCTCCACCTGGGAGAGATCAGTCATGGGACACTCCAGTTCTCCGCCGATTGGACCTCGTATGCAGTCTGGGGCGCGGCTGGACGCCGGTCAACCCGGCCGCCCGGTACCGGAGCTACCCGGACCTCCGCCAGGTTTCGAACCGGTACTCCACCTCCCCGTCACGTTGGTTGTCGCTTGCATCGACCAACGTGAAGCGGTCCTGGTAGGGCGGGAAGAACTTGGTGCAGTGGAAGTCGCCATGGACCTGGGTCAACAAGAGCTCGTCGGCCTGTCCGATGGTGTCGGAGTAGACAAAGGCTCCGCCAATGACCCAGACGTCGTCATCGGGACGGCCCACTTGCAGTTCGGCCACGCTCGCCACCGGCTGGAAGCCTTCCCGCAGCGGCTCGGTCCTGGTGGTCAGCACGTAGTTGACCCGGTCGTGGAGGGGTGACGCGAACTCGGTGTAGGTGGCGCCACCCATCACGATGAGCCCCTGTGCCGTCTTGTCCCGGAAGTAGGCCGAATCGCCGGGGAGCGTCCAGGGGATGCCGGTCGCCACGGCGATGCCACGCTGGCTGTCCAGTGCGGCGATGAGACGAATCATTTGATCTACCTCCGCTCCACGGGACGGGACCCGCAACGGCCACCGACACTACGGGGCCTGGGCTGTGCCGTCTTCCCGTTCCCGCAGGGCCAGGTGCTGTCCGAGGAACTGGAGCGACGGCGGCTCCTGGGCCACGAAGAAGGGCCCGGTGTGGCACCCGGCCGACAGCACGACCTTCGACCCCTTCGGTAGCGCGGCAGCCAGTGCCACGACGCCGGGATGGAAGGGATCGTCGGATCCGGAAGCCACCCGGACCGGCGTCCCGGACAGCGCCGCTACGTGGGTGAGGGCGTCACCGGAGTGGAATGCATCCGGCGAGGCGAAGGCGCCGGGGTTGGCGCTCCTCGCCTCCTCGTAGGTGGTCCAGATGGCCGGGCTGATGGCCGCCACCGCGGCGATCAGGTCCGGATGCTTCTCGGCCAGGAGGATCGCTCCGTACCCCCCCATGGAGATCCCCATGGACCCGATGGAGCCGGGGGTGGCGCCGAGGCCGAGCTGCTGGCACATCGGGATCAGCTCGTCCACGACCATGGCCATCGGATCGTCTCGGGGGTGGGGGTTCCAGTAGCCACCGCCACCATCCACCGTGACCATGGCCATGGGGGGCAGCGGGCGGCCTTCGAGACGGAGCGCCAGGGCCTGGGCTGGGGTCATGCCGGACAGGGCGGTGGCGTGGTTGCCACCGAAGCCGTGGAGCATGACGATCAACGCCAGGGAGCTTCCTCGAGCGTGCCCCGGCGGGTAGGCGACGGTGTAGCCGACCGTCCGGTTTCGGGCCCGGGAAAAGAACGTGCCCGAGTGGGACGGTCCCGGGGTGACGAAGGCGAGGGGTGCCGAATCGACCGAGCACGCCCCGTCGAGCTCGTCGAGCTGCTGTTTGCCGGGCACCACCCCGTGGGACACCAGCTCCAGACCGGTGGCTCCGGCCACGACGACCACCGCGGTCCCACCGAGGGCGATCCTGAGGAACCGTCTCCGGTCGACCTTCGACGGCTCGGAAGTCCCGTCGGTCGCCACCACGGAAGCCTCTCACGGGCCGCGGGCGGGGGGGTGCGCGGACCCAGCCGTCGGGATGAGCCCGCCGGCGTGCCGCGGTCGGGCCCGGCCGGACCGGAGCGCCGCTGTCTAGGCTTTGGGGGATGAGCGACTCGAGTTCGACACCGCACTATCAAGAGCCCGGCTGGTTCACCACGAACGTCTTCAACCGGACCATCTCGGGGCTGACCACGATGGGCATCAGCGTCTGGGGGTCACGCACCCTGTCGGTGCGGGGGCGCACCAGCGGGGAGTGGCGCACCACCCCGGTCAACCTGCTGACCATCGGTGACCACAAGTACCTCGTCGCCCCCCGGGGTCAGACCCAGTGGGTGCGGAACCTCCGCGTGGCCGGGTCGGGCGAGCTCCGCGTCGGCAAGCGGGTGCAGACCTTCACGGCCGTCGAACTGCCCGACGCCGAGCGGGCCGACGTCCTCCGTGCCTATCTCAAGCGTTGGAAGTTCGAGGTCGGGGTGTTCTTCGACGGGGTGAGCGCGGCCTCCCCGGATGCCGACCTCGCCCGGATCGCCCCCGACCACCCGGTCTTCGAACTCACCATCACCGCCTGAGTGGGGCTCGCCGCGCCGTGAGCGGCCCGGCTGGGACTACAGCTCGACGATGGCCAGCTCCTCGGCGAACTCCTCGGAGTCGACGGCCTGCTGCTCGGCCGCGGCGCCCCCAGGCGTCGCGTTGAGCTTGGGCAGGAGGGCGGCGAGCAGGACGCCGATCACCATCACGCAGCCGGCGATGATGAAGGCGGCCCGGTAGCCGGCGGTGAGTGCCTCGGCCGGCGAGTGGTGAGGAGCCCGCTCATGGCTGGCCACGATGGTGGAGGCGACGGTGGCCATGATGGCCAGGCCCAGGGCTCCGCCGATCTGTCGGGTGGTGTTGATGAGGCCCGAGGCCAGTCCCGCCTCATGGACGGGGACCCCGGCCGTGGCCGACAGGGTCATCGGGACGAACGACAGACCGAAGCCCAGGCCGATGAGGATCTCCGGCCCGAGGACATGGACCAAGAAGGCGTCGCCCGCCTGGACCTGGGACAGCCACAGCAGTCCGAGGGCGGCGAGCCCGAGTCCGCCCATCAGCTGGTTGCGGGCACCGACGATATGGACGATGCGTGAGGCAATGAGCGCCCCGGCCAGGGTGAGGAGGCCGACCGGGAGGAAGGCCAGGCCGGCGCGGAGCGGGCTGTAGCCGTCCACGTTCTGGAGGAACAGGGACAAGAAGAAGTAGGTCCCGAAGATGCCGGCGCCCACTGTGACGCCGATCCCGTTGGCCACCGAGAGGGAGCGGCGCTTGAAGATGGACAGCGGGATGAGCGGGTCCTTGGCGAACCGGGTCTCGGTGACGAAGAAGGCGCCGAGGAGCACGAGCCCGATGGCCAGGGTGACGATGGTCCGGGCTGAGCCCCACGGATGGACGTTGGTGCTCACGATGCCGTAGACGAGCACGGCCAGCCCGGCGGTCACCGTGATGGCACCGGCGATGTCGAGCGTCTTCTTGGCGCCCCGCTCCTCGTGCCGGGGGAGGGCCATCCAGGCCCCGACCAGAAGGACGATCCCGATGGGCACATTGACGAAGAGGACCCACCGCCAGTTGAGCAGGCTGGTGAGGATGCCCCCGACCAGCACGCCGGCGGCCGCACCGCTGGCTGCCGTGGCGCTCCAGGCACCCAGGGCCCGCCGACGGTCGTCAGGGTCGGGGAACGACGTGACCAGGATGCTCAGGGTGGTCGGGGCGAGGATGGCCCCGCCGATTCCCTGGGCGGCCCGGGCGATGATCAGCCACCCGCCGCTCTGGGCCAGTCCGCCGACCAGGCTGAAGACGGTGAAGACGGTGAGCCCGATCATGAAGACGCGACGACGGCCGAACAGATCGGCCGCCCGCCCCCCGAGCATCAGGAAGCCGGCAAAGGTCAAGGTGTAGGCGTTGACCACCCATTGCTCCCCGGCCACCGACAGGCCGAGGTCGGCGCGCATCTGGGGAAGGGCCACGTTGACGATGGCGATGTCCAGCACCACCATGAACTGGGCGGCGCAGCAGATGGCAAGGACCGCCCAGGTGGGAATGGATCGGATCCGTGAGGTGATGGCAGCCATTGGGGCAGCTCCTTGGGCGTCGTCCCGGAATATCTCTTAACATTAAGATATTGGATCGTGACCGATCCGTCAACTCTTTTAACGTTGAGGGAAGTACGATCTATTCCGTGGAGCCCGACGAAATCCGTGACGAGACCGACGAGATCGTCGACTTCTGGCACCGGGAGAACCCCGACCTCGATGTGACGGCCAAGACCCTGGCCATCCGCCTGCGCCGGGCATCCCAGCACCTCGAACGGGCTGTCCGCACCAACCTGGCCGCCAACGGCGTCGACGAGTTCTGGGAGATCGAGGTGCTCATGTCCTTGCTCCGCGCCCCCGACCACCGCCGGAGTGCGGGCGAGTTGCAGCGGGAGTGCTGGGTGACCTCTGGGGCCATCACCAACCGGGTGGGCCGGCTGGAGCGCCGGGGCTGGGTGACCCGAGAGGTCGATCCCGTCGACCGCCGACAGGTACTGGTCACGCTGACCGACGAGGGACTCAAGCAGGCCCACCACGTGATCGCCACCAAGAACGAGTCCGAGCGCCACATCTTCGCCCCACTTGACCGGGGCTTCTTGGACCAGCTGACCCGCGACCTGCGGACCCTGCTGGCCGCCATGGAGACGCCGGGCACCGAGGCCACCGATCACCCCGGGGGATCGACTCCGACCTAGGGATCTGTTCGCTCACCGCGGCGGCCGGACTGCGGCACAGGTGAAGCAGGTGCGGGCGGCGGGAAGCGCCTCGAGGCGTTCGGCCCCGATGTCGGCGCCGCAGCGCTCACAGATCGCATAGTTCCCCGACGCCACCTTCACGAGGGCCCGGTCGAGATCGTCCAGGTTCGACTCCGCCTCAGCCAGCAGCGCGGCGACCCGGGCCCGTTCGTAGGCCAACGTGGATCCTTCGGGATCGTGTTCGTCGTCGCCGTTGGCATCCTCGGCGTCCCCGGCCAACCCGTCGAGCTCGGCCCGCACCGTGCCCACCCGCTCCATCGCAGAGCGCCGCGCCGACTCGAGAATGGCGCGGTCGTGGCGATCGGGCATGTCCTATTAATAGGCGGCTCCCGAACCGTCCCGATCGCCGCCACCCCACCCTCCCCTGCCCGGGCCGTCGGACGGCGGTCGGCACCGCCCCGGCCGTGGATCGAAGGGGTCATCTATGCCAGTGTGTGGGAGTCCGGCGACAGCCGTGGCGCAGGGAGGAACCGGGCGAGTCCCGCGAGTTCCGCACGAGACCTGAGGAGCACCCATGAGCATCGATGTGGCCACCGAGGCCAAGCACCGCGGTGCCGCCGACCTTCCCTTCGTGGAGATCGGCGGCGGTAACAAGCTGAAGGTGATCCAGGTCGACGTGGCCGAGGGGCTGTGGATCGTCGAGAACATCTTCCAGACCGGCTACGCCGTCCAGACCCACCGCCACACCGGTCCCGTCTACGGCTACACGACCTCGGGTGCGTGGAAGTACCGCGAGTACGAGTACGTCAACCGGGCCGGGTCGTTCCTGTTCGAGCCGGCCGGCTCCGTGCACACCCTCGAGTGCATCGAGGACAACACCCAGGTGTGGTTCCAGATGTACGGCGTCAACCTCAACCTGGCCGACGACGGCAGCATCGAGAGCGTCTTCGACGGCCCCGGCGCCCTCGAGGCCTACTACGCGCTGTGCGAGGCCGAAGGACTGCCCCGCCCCGAGGTACTGGTCAGCTGACGGTACCGGCCACCCGGGTACGGGTTCCTCAGGGCAGCACCAGGTGGGTGTCGCCGAACTCGTGCCAACGGAACCCCTGGGTGAGCGCGGCCTCGTAGGAGGCTTCGAGGAGCTCGCGTCCGGCGATGGCCTCGAGCATCATCAGGTGCGACGACGCCGGCTCGTGCCAGCCGGTGATCATGCCGTCGACCACCTGCACGCCGCGCTCGGGTGAGATCACGAGGTCGGTCCAGCCGTCGTAGGGGCTGACCAGTCCACCGTCGTCTCCCGCCGTCTCGAGGGCGCGGACGACGGTCGTCCCGACGGCGATGACCCGATGACCGCCGCGGTGGGCGGCGTTCACCCACGCCGCGGTGGGCTCGGGCACGGTCACCCGCTCCGGATAGGGGAGCTCGTCGGCCTCGAGGGAGGCCACTCCGGTATGGAGGACGAGGGGGACGACCCCGATGCCCTTGGCCACCAGCCCGGTGATGACCTCGGGCGTGAAGGGTCGGCCCGCACTGGGCATCTCGGCACTCCCGGGCCTCGTGGCGTAGACGTTCTGGTACATCTCGATGGGCCAGGGACGCTCCACGTAGCCGTAGCGGATCGGCCTTCCGTGGGCGGCCAGCCAGCTGAGGGTGCGCATGCCGAGGTCGAGGGTGGCGACCCACAGGCGACCCTGGTCCCCGTAGGGCTCGTCGAGGGTGAGCGAGGCCGAGCCGGCCAGCCGGAGCTTCCGGGCGGGCGGCGGCCCGGTCCACCGGGCGGTCGAGTGGCCGACGATCCGACGGGGCTCGACCACCCAGCGGTCCCCGTCCAGTTGGGTGGAGAGGTGGACCACGAGTCCGGTCCCGTCGTCGGACTCGGCATCCACGGCCGCCGGCAGCGTGCCCGAGGTGTTGATGACCAAGACGTCGCCGGGGTCGAGGAAGCGGGGCAGGAACACGAAGGAGCTGGGCACGATCGAGCCGGTCTCCCGGTACGAGACGAGCATCCGGACGGCGTCTCTCGTGAGCCCTCGCGCCTCGGGCGGCTCGGAGGCCTCGAGGACCGTGGGCAGGTCGTAGGTGTAGCGCTCCGGCACCGCCGTCCCCGCCGTCATGGCTGCACCACCAGGGCTCCGGCCCGGTAGCGCCCGCTCGGCGCCCCCGACTCGAGGAGGGCCCGGAAGGGGGCCACCACCGTCTCGGGCTCGGGGCGGTCGGAGATGTCCTCGCCCGGGAAGGCGGCCTGGTGCATCGCCGTGCGCATGTCCCCCGGATCGAACTGGTAGATCCGCAGGCCCGGCTCCTCGGCGGCGAGGACCTGGTGGAGCTGGTCCAAGGCGGCCTTGGACGACCCGTAGCCACCCCAGCCCTCGTAGCCCTCGACGGCGGCGTCCGACGAGAGGGAGACGACCGACCCGTGCGAGCGACGGAGGAGGGGCAGGGCCTGCTGGACGAGGGCCAGTGGGGCCACGACGTTCACCTCGTAGACGCGCCGCAGGTCGGCCGGGAGGTAGTGCTCCAGGCGGGGCAGGGGGCTCGGTCCGAGGGTGCTGGCGTTGTTGACGAGCAGGTCGAGCGACCCGAACCGGTTGGCCCGTTGGACCAGCTCGGTCCGGTGGCGGCTCGAGCTCACGTCGCCCTCGACCAGTGCGAAGCGGGCGCCCAGTCCGTCCAGGCGGGCCCCGACCTCGCCGAGCGGACCCGGGTCCCTTCCGTCGAGGACCACGCTCCACCCGTCGAGGGCCAGATCCATGGCCAGGGCCCGACCGAAGCCCCTCGATCCTCCGGTGATGACTGCGACCGGCATGTGGGTTCACCTCCCGTGATGGCGGCGCATCGTGCGCCTGTCCGGTCAGCGTAAGACTTAAACTAATGTTTAAGTCAAGAGGAATTTCCAGGAGGCGAGCGATGGAACACGTACTGACCATCGGCGAGGTGGCCGAACGGAGCGGACTGGCCACCTCGGCCATCCGCTTCTACGAGCGCCAGGGACTCATCCACGCCGAGCGCACCCCGAGCGGCCAGCGGCGGTTCCGTAGGGACGTGCTCCGGCGGATCGCCTTCATCCGCATCGCCCAGCGGGTGGGCCTGACGCTCGAGGAGATCGTCACCGCCCTCGCTGTGCTGCCGGCCGACCGCGCCCCCACCAAGCGGGACTGGGAGCGGCTCACCGCGGGTTGGCAGGACCGTATCGAGGAGCGCATCTCGCTCCTCGAAGCCCTACGGGGCGGACTGTCCACCTGCATCGGGTGCGGCTGTCTGTCCCTGCGCACCTGTGCCCTGGCCAACCCCGACGATGTGGCTGCCACCATGGGTGCGGGGCCGCAGTACCTGATGGCCGACTGAGCGGCCTCACGGTCGGCGCCGAGGCGCCACCGAACCGACCACGGGTCGCACCCTCAGCTGGCCGCTGATGGCCCGTCCGGTGGCTCAGGGGTCGGAGCTCACCGGGGCTACCCACCCGAGGGCCGGCACAGCTGCCCGTCGTCCTGGGTGCGACTCTGGCGAGCGACCAGCCGGGTCACGGCCTCCCGGATCCAGCTGACGCTGACCGGATCGAACGCGTGTCCCATGGTCGGGACGAGGACGAGTTCGCGTCGGGCGTCGACTACGAGCCGGTGGGCCAGGCTGGATCGCCGGGGGATGATCGGATCCTCGTCCCCGTGGATGACGACGACCGGGCAGTCGATGTCGGGCAGGTGCGAACTGGCGGTGTCGGGGGAGACCCAGGGGCCGATCCTCACGTTCATCTTCCGTTCGGCCCAACGGCGCCCCGACCCGGTCCTGGCCAACCAGGCGGTCAGCAGCGACCGCCACCGGAGGGGGAGCCGCCACCCGCGGGGACTGGAGACGGTGACCACCCCGGTGAGCTCGGGATGCCGGGCGGCATAGGCGAGGACACCCACCGCACCCATCGAGGCCCCGACGAGGACGATTTGACTAGCCCGGGACCGGGCCCAGTCGACGACCGCGGCCACGTCCAACTCTTCGAACTTGCCCAGCGAGCAGAGGCCACCCGACTGGCCGTGGCCCCGGGAGTCGTAGGAGACGACGTCGTAGCCGGTGGCGAAGAGATCGTCGGCCAGCGCCACCACCTTGGGGTCGTCCTTGTTGGCGGTCAGGCCGTGGGCGATCACCACCATGACGTCGGTGCTCTCATCACCGAGCCAACACCGGGTGGCCAGTTCGGTCCCGTCGGCCGCCCGCAGCATCGGCCCCCTCCGGCCGCCGCGCCTCGGGGTGATCTGGCTCCGAGAACGGCGCGGCACTGACCCAAGGTCCGACGTCACCTTGGATCGCTACCCCTCGGGCGTCTCCGCAAAACGGGGTTTCGGCCGGCCGGACCGGCCGGCCGGGGTAAGCCTGTTTTGCCGGCCACATCCATCGAGTTCGCCCATGGTCACCACTACCCTGGAGCCTAGAGCCCCCGGATCGAGTCCGGCCCGGCGCCGTCACCGACATGCGAGGGAATCATTGGCGTACCGCCGCCCAACGATCCATGGGGCATCCAGAGGAGTTGGGGACCGGCGTGCCTGGTGACGCGCCGGTCATCGGCATCTCGACGGGCCGCATCGCCGTGGCCGGCCGGGTCATCGACGGCACCCAGCGCGAGTACGCCGACCGGATCGTTGAGGCGGGTGGCGTGCCCGTCCTCCTCCCGACGGGGTCACCGGCCTCGGTGCTCTCACTGGTCGACGGCCTCCTGCTCACCGGCGGAGGGGACGTCGAGCCCCGGCGCTACGGGGCCGAGCCGGCCCCCGAGTCGGGCGGCATCGACCCCGAACGTGACGGGACCGAGGTGGCGCTGCTCGACGAGGCACGGTCTCGCCGCCTCCCCGTGCTGGCCGTCTGTCGGGGCATCCAGATCCTGAACGTGGCCCGGGGCGGCTCGTTGGTCCAGGACCTGGCCCGGGTCACCGTCGAGCCCCATCTGGTCATCGAACGCCGGACCGAGGCCGTGCACTCGGTGCGGATCGATCCGGCCAGCTCGCTCCGTCGGATCCTCGGCCAGGACCGCGTGGCCACGAACTCCCTCCACCATCAGGCCATCGACCGTCTGGGTCGGGAGCTGGTGGCGGTGGCGTGGGCCGACGACGGGACGATCGAGGCCGTCGAGGACCGGGAGGCCGAGGTGACCGGGATCCAGTGGCATCCCGAACAGATGCCCGACCGCCCCGAACAGATGCGCCTGTTCTCGTACATCGTCGAGCGGGCGGCCGGCCGACGGCACTCGGGCGACACCGGTGACCGCCAGCCGTCAGTACTCGGCTCCCCGCCCCTCTGATCCGGCCGGATCGGTCGCCAGCGCCCCGAGCAGGAACTCGGCCATGGTGGCGAGCAACTGCTCCCGGGACGCTCGCCTCCGGTACTCGTGACCTTCGCCCTCGAGCTCCAGGTACTCCACGTCCCGACCGAGGGCCCGGAGGGCGGCGACCACCTGTCGGGCTTCGGTGACCGGCACGTTGGTGTCGAGGTCGCCGTGCACCACGAGGAGGGGCACGGCGACCCGGTCGATCTGGTGGAGCGGCGAGAGTCCCTCCAAGAGATCGGCGTCCTGGTCGGGGTCGCCGTACTTGGTCACCGCGGCGCTGGCGATCCAGGGCTCGGTGTCCCGGAAGAACGTGAGGAGGTCGGACATGCCGCAGATGTCCACGCCGGCGCCGAAGGCGTCGGGGAACAGGGTGAGGGCCATGAGTACGGCGTAACCCCCGTAGGACCGGCCCGTGACGGCGATGCGCTTCGGATCGGCCAGTCCCCGGTCGGCCAGCCAGCCGGCGCAGACGGCCACGTCGGCGATGGCGTCCACACGGCCGAAGCGGTCGTCGGCGTGGACGAAGGCCCGACCGAAGCCGGACGAGCCCCGGATGTTGGGGGCCAGCACCACGAACCCGGCCGCCGCCAGCAGCTGGTGTTCGGGATGGAACCCGGGCCGCTCCTGGCCCTCGGGGCCGCCGTGGACGCTGACCACGGCCGGTGGCGAGGCTCCGGCCCGGCGGGGCCGGTAGAGCCAGCCGGTGATGCCGAGCCCGTCGTGGGACACGAACCGCTCCAGCGTGGGGGTGACCAGCTGGTCCTCGTCGACCGTCGCCGGGGTCAGGCTGCGCCAGGCACCCGTGTCGAGCTCGAGCTCCCACAGCCGCGAGGGGGTGCACGGCCCCTCCACGGCCAGGACGGCCCGGTGACCGTCGCGGGCCACCACCCCGCCGCGCAGCACCGTGCCGGGGAGGTCGGGGTAGGTGCGGCCCGAACCGGTGGCCGTGTCCAGGAGCTCCAGCTCGCTCCGGCCCTCGACGTTCCATCCCACGAGCACGCGCGACCCGTCGTCGTAGGCGTCGGCGAACTCGGGCTCGGCGTCGGGCCGCACGGCGATGGCCCCGGCCTCGGACCGGGAGCCACCGGCGTCGAAGGGCACGGCCACGAGGGCCCCACGGGCCTGCCCGGCGTCGGTGACCACGTAGGCCACGAAGGCCGCCGACTCGGTGGTGGGAGGGGGGCGGAGCAACCCGAGCTCGGTCGATCCCGTGGCCGGGAAGGGCAGCACCTCGTGGAGGGTGCCCGAGGCGCGGTGCAACAACCGGCAGAACTGGGCCCCGCGTGGCCCGTCACGGAGGAGGGCGAACTCCTCGTCGGCCGAGAGGTCGAGCACATCGACCAGCTCGCCGGTGGCGATCAGCTCCTCCTCACCGCTGTCGGCGTCGATCAGGACCGAGCGGTTGGCCACGTCCGGATCGGGGTCGCGGATGGTGACCACCAACCGGTGGCCCGTGCGGGCCCACGGTCCGATGACGGCGTGGCCGGGGTGACCGGCCAGGCGCCGGCGCTCCGAGCCGTCCGGTCGGGCCACCCACACGTCGCACCGGACGCCTCCCCCCGCCGCCACCGACACGGCGAGCCACTCCCCGTCGGGCGACCAGTGGACCGAGAGCACGGGGTCGTCCGACACGTGGACGACGGCCGGCTCATCGACCCCGCCCACCGACTCCACCCACAGCTCAGGGGTGCCGCGCCGGTCGCTCACGAAGGCGATGCGGCGCCCGTCGTGGGTCAGGGTGGGGGCCCAACACCCCCAGGCCGACGACAAGGTGGCGGCCAGGGTCTCGACGTCGATGGGCGGCTCGATGCCGCGTCCGTCACCATCCACGGCGGTCAGACGCCCATGGCCTGCAGCCACATCTCGATCAGCCCCAACTGCCAGAGGGCGTTGGACCCGAGGGTGGTGCGGGTGGTGTTGGGAGCGGCCAGCATCTTTTCGACCGCCCCCGGGCGGAACAGGCCGCGGGCCTGGGCGGCCGGGTCGAGGAGGGCGTGGCGCACCCGCTCGAGGTAGGGGCCCTCCAGCTGTCGGATGGCGGGCACGGGGAAGTAGCCCTTGGTCCGGTCGATCACCGCGTCGGGAACGAGGCCCCGGGCCGCCCGCTTCAGCACGCCCTTGCCCCCGTCGGCCAGCTTGAGCGACGGGGGGATGCGTCCGGCCAGCTCGACGAACTCGTGGTCGAGGAAGGGGACCCTGGCCTCCAGCCCCCAGGCCATGGTCATGTTGTCCACCCGCTTGACCGGGTCGTCGACCAGCATGATCGTGGTGTCGTTGCGGAGGGCGGCGTCCACCGCCGACTCGGCCCCGGGCCGACCGAACTGCTCGGTGACGAAGGCGGTGGCCTCGTCGTCGGCCAGGAGCCAGTCGTCGGCCAGCACGTCGGCCAGGGCGGCGAACCGGCGGTCGAAGAACACGCGGGCATAGGCCTCCACGGCGTCCTCCCGGGCCACCTCGGCCAGGGGCGGATACCAGTCGTAACCTCCGAGCACCTCGTCGGCCCCCTGCCCGGACTGGACGACCTTCACATAGGCGGCCACCTCCTCACTCAGGAGGTAGAAGGCGACACAGTCGTGGCTGACCATGGGCTCGGCCATGGCCGCCACGGCGTGGTCGATGGCGGGCAGCAGCCGGGAGCTCTCGATCCTGATCCGGTGGTGGTCGGTGCCGAAGTGGGCTGCCACCAGATCGGAGTACTCGAACTCGTCGCCTGACTCGCCGCCGGCGGATTCGAAGCCGACGCTGAAGGTCTGCAGGTCGTGCTGTCCCGCCTCGGCCAGCAGGGCGACGACCAGGCTCGAGTCGATGCCCCCCGAGAGGAGGACCCCGACGGGAACGTCGGCCACCTGGCGTCTTTTCACCGCAGTGCGGAGCGAGGCGATGAGGGCCTCTTCCCAGTCCTTCGCCGACCAGCCGTCCCGGGCCCGGTCCCGCTCGAAGGCCGGGTCCCAGTAGACGTGGTCACGTGACGTGCCGTCGGCCGCAACGGTGCGGACCGTTCCCGGCGGGAGCTTCCGCACGCCGGCCAGGATGGTGCGCGGCGCGGGCACCACCGAGTGGAAGGTCATGTAGTGCTGCAGGGCCACCCGGTCGATGGTGGTGTCGATGTCGCCGGCGGCCAGCAGGGCGGGGAGGGTGGAGGCGAACCGGAGCCGGTCGGGTCCCTGCGAGAGGTAGAGCGGTTTGATGCCCAGCCGGTCACGGGCCAGGACCAGGCGCCCGGTCTCGTGTTCGACGACGGCGAAGGCGAACATGCCGTGGAAGTGGGACACACAGTCGGTGCCCCACTGGGCGTAGGCCTTGGCGATGACCTCGGTGTCCGAGGTCGAAAAGAAGTGGTGGCCCCGGCCGGCCAGCTCGTCACGCAGCTGGACGTGGTTGTAGATGCAGCCGTTGAAGGCGACCGTCAGGCCGAGGGCGGGGTCGACCAGGGGCTGTGAGCCCCGGACCGAGAGGTCGATGATCGAGAGCCTGCGGTGGCCGAGGCCGACCGGGCCCCGGGTCCACAGCCCCGAGCCGTCGGGCCCCCGACAGGCCATGACCGCACAGCTCCGCTGCAGGGCCTCGGCGTCGGGGGATTGGCCGTCGAAGCGCAGCTCACCGCACAGTCCGCACATCGGTGGCCCCTTCCTCTGGTTGGACCGGGTCGACCAGGATCCAGGTGTCCTTGGCGCCACCTCCCCGCGAGGAGTTGACCACCATGCTGCCCTCGGGCGCCACCCTGGTGAGGGCCAGGCCGGCCAGTTCGGCCTCGCCGGCACCCGGGCCGGTGAGGTAGACGAACGCGCGGAGGTCGACATGGCGGGGCTCCATGCGCCCGTCGACGAAGGTGGGCAGGGTGGACAGGGAGACCACCTCTTGGGCCACCCAGGCCGCCGGGTTCTCGGCGATCTCAGCCCGGCGGGAAGCCAGCTCGGACGGTCCCGCCTCAGGGCCGATGAGCACGCCGCTGCCCCCGTAGCCGCCGACCGGCTTGGTCACCAGTTCGCCCAGCCGGTCGAGCACGGCCTCGGACTCGGTCGGGTCCGCGCACCGGTAGGTGGGCACGGGGGCGAGCAGCGGGCGCTCGGAGAGGTAGTACGCGATGAGGTCGGGGACGAAGCAGTACATGGCCTTGTCGTCGGCGATCCCGTTGCCGGGGGCGTTGACCACCACCACCCCACCTCGTTGGGCGGCCGCCAGCACCTGGGCGCCCACCGGTCGGCCTCGGCTGTCGGTGAGGTCGATGAGCTCGGATCCGAGACGGAGGTAGACGACGTCGACCCGGCGGCCGCCCACGATGACCCGGTCGTCTTTGACCTCGATCTCGCTCGGCTGGGCCAACAGCAGCCCGACCTCCTCGGCGATGAGCCGGTGCTCGTACCACCCCGAGTTGTCGGCGCCCTCGGAGAGGAGGGCGACCACGGGATCATCGACCGGCGTGCACCCCCGCAGGGTCCGGCCGATGAGGGCGAGGGCGTCTTCGGCCTTGCGCTTGTGCATGATGCCGTCGAACTCGGGCATCACCTCGGACATGAGGCGCCGCACGGCGATCGAGTACCCGATGCCCGAGGGGACGCGGGCGTTGTCCTCGAGGACCCGCCACCCGTCGATGCTGTCGCGGACGAGGTCGAACCCGATGACCGGCGCCCGCATCACGTCGGGGGGAAGCAGCCGCCCCTCGGGTCGCCAGGCGTCGCATCCGGTGAAGACCTCCTCGGCCATGACGCCGTCACGGACGATGGCGGCCGGGCCGTGGACGTCACGGAGGTAGGCCTCGATGGCCCGGGCCCGCTGGGTCAGGCCCGAGGCCAGGACCGCCCACTCGTGGCTCGGGATGACCCGGGGGACCAGGTCGACCGGGAACGGCCGCTGCTCCCCGGACACCCCGAAGGTGAGGCCCTGCTCGTCGACCCGTCGGGCCCGGGCCATGAGCCGGAGGGGGTCGAACCGCTCGAGCACCTCGAAAACCGGCCGGTAGGCCGAGTAGGGCATGCCGCCGGGGTGGACGGCCTCGTCGTTCAAGGGGGCGGGGTAGCCGGCCGACCACCGGGTCCTCGACGGCGGGGAGGAGTGCCGGTTCCTCGTCTCGTCCACCAGGAGCTGGACCACGTCGGCGGCACTGCCCCGCTCGGCGTACCGGGCGCGCTGGCGTTCACACGAGCTCCCCCGGGCCAGGGTCGCCCCGGTCAGCTCCCGGACCACGTCCCAGTCGCCCGAGTCCTCGAGCTCGGGTCGCAGATCGTCCACCAGGCGGTGCAGGACCTCGCTGGCCGGCAGGGCCTCGGGCTCGTTCCCGGTGCCGAGCAGGGTGTCGGACATGCCGCTGCGGGCGGCCCGCCACATGGAGGCCCGGTACATGGCGTCGGGGCGGTGGGGCCGGGGCAGGCCGGCCTGCTCCTCCCGGGCGGCCCGCTCGACGGCTGCCCGGAACAGGCCGGCGATGAGGACGGCGTCGTCGACGAGGGGGGTGGAGTCGCACACCCGCAGCTCGAGGGTGGGGAGGTGGGCCGAGGGCCGCACGTCGAAGTAGGCCATGTTGGTGTCCGAGATGATGCCCGCGGTGATCAGGCTCTCCAACAGGGCCTGGTACTCCTCGTAGGACTCCACCCTGGGCGTGCGCCCGGCGGTCGGCCACCGCTGCCAGATGACCGTCCGGACGCTGGCGTACCCGGTGTCCTGGCCCTCGAAGAACGGCGAGCTGGTGGAGAGGGCGAGGAGGATGGGGATGGTGTCCTCGATGCGGGGGATGAGCCGCACGGCGAGGTCGCGGTCGTCCACGTCCACGTGAACCTGGAGCCCGCAGACCAGGTGCTCATCGACCAGCAGCCGGTAGTCCTGCTGCATGCGCCCGTAGCGGCCGAGGGCGGTGAGTTCGAGGTCGGCGGCGCTGGCGAGGGGGGCCGTCCCCGCGGCGGCGACGGCCAGACCCTGGGCCTCGGCGGCGGCGATGACCCCCTTGCGCAGCCCGAGCAGCTCCTGGCCCATGTGGTCGAGGGAGGAGAAGACCTCGGTGTTGGTCTCGACGGTGCTGCGCTGGAGCTCGGCCGAGTAGCTCTTGGTGGAGAGCTGGCTCAGCAGCTCCGGTGCCCGGAAGGCCAGCTCCAGGCTCTCGGCGTCGACGATCTGGAGCTCCTCTTCGATGCCCAGTGTCCGAACCGCGGCCATCATCGGACTCTAGGGGGGCAATGTTTCCGGCGAATGTCCGACCGAGGAGCGTGTTTCACAGGGAGTACATGCCCGAGCCGGCCATCTCGAACCCCCGGGGCCACCGTGGCCATCGCCCGTCAGGGCTACCGCCGACCCCATCGGGGGTCGCCCGTCGAGCCGGGCACCGGGTCGGATTCGACGGCCGGAGTGGTCCTGTGCCGGCGGTGGGTGACCCGGGAGTACGGTGACGCGGTGTCCGGGGTTGCCGACGACGGGTCGATCACCGGCGACCGCGAGGCCAAGGTGGCGGTCATCGCCCACCGGAAGAAGACCCTCGGGGAGGGTCTGCCTGAGCTCCGCCGGACGCTCGCCGCCCACGGGGTCACCGATCCCACCTGGTACGAGATCGGAAAGAGCAGGGAGGCACCGGCCGTGGCCGAGCAGGCGGTGGCCGACGGGACCACCCTCCTGTTCATCTGGGGAGGGGACGGCACCGTCCAGCGCTGCCTCGACGCCGTGGCCGGCCGGGACATCGCCGTGGCCGTCGTGCCGGCGGGAACGGCCAACCTCCTGGCCGCCAACCTGGGCATCCCCGACGACGTGGGCGCCGCCGTACGCATCGGCGTCTTCGGGGACCGGCGTCCCCTCGACGTCGGGGTACTCAACGGCAAGCGCTTCGCGGTCATGGCCGGTGTGGGCTTCGACGCCCACATGATGCTGATCGCCGACGGTGGCCTGAAAGAGCGGTGGGGACAGCTGGCCTACGTGTGGGCGGCCATCCGCTCCACCCGCATCGCCTCCCGCCACGTGACCATCGACGTCGACGGGTCGGCCTGGTTCGGCGGCCAGGCGGCCGGGATACTGCTCGGACAGATGGGCACCCTGACCAGCGGGCTGGTGGCCTTCCCCGACGCCGCGCCCGACGACGGTCAGCTCGAGGTGGCGGTGATCACGGCGGACACCTGGACCCACTGGCTCCGCGTGCTCTACCGCCTCGTCTCGGGCCATCCGGAGCGCTCCCCCCTGGCCCGGACCACCCGCGGGGCGACGGTCGACATCACCCTCGACCAGGCCACCCCCTACGAGCTCGACGGGGGGCCGAGGAAGGCCAAGAAGCGGCTGCGGGCCTCCATCGAGCCCGGCGCCATCACGGTGTGCGTACCCAACGCGGCCGTGGCCGACTGGCGTCCGCAGGGATCCGTGGGGATCCGTAGGGACGGCGACGACCCGATGCTCAGCGCTGGTTCTGGCGGGGGAAGGCCACCTCTTGGAGGAGGAGGTGGATGGTGGCGGCGATGGGGATGGCGATCAGGGCCCCGATGATGCCCAGCAGGGAGCCGCCGATCAGGGTGGCGATGATGGTGAGGCCCGGGGTCACCTTCACGGTGTGCTTCATGACCCGGGGGTTGAGTAGATAGTCCTCGAGGAACCGGTAGGCGACGTAGAAGCACCCGGTGGCGATCCCGATGGGGAGGCCCTTGGTCAGGGCCACCAGGGTGACGATCACTCCGGCGATGGTGGAGCCCACCATGGGGATGAGATCGAAGATGCCGACCACGAGGGCCAGCAGTAAGGCGTAGGGAACCCCGAAGGCGATGAGCCACAGGTAGGTGCCGACGGCCGACACCACCGAAGTCACCAGGTTGCCGAGCATGAACCCGCCCACCCGGTCGAACACCTCGTCGGTGAGGAGGCCGACCCGTTCCCGACGGCTGCGGGCGATGAGGGAGAGCCACACCCGCTTCACCCCGGGCAGGGCGATGAGGAAGTAGATGGTCAGGGCGACCACACTGACGGTGGCCACACCGACCGACAACAACACCTTGCCGGCACCGAGGAGTCCCCCGGTGACGGGGAGCTTCAGCTTGCTCTTGCCGGTCAGGTAGCCGGTCAAATGCAGCTTGTGGACCCACCGGCCCGCCCATCCCCGACCGGCGATGAGGTCGGCCTTGTAGTGGGGGTAGTTGGTCACCAGGACATGGAACTCGTGGGAGATCGGCGGGATGGCCACGATGACGAATCCGACCACCACGAGCACGAAGCCGGCGGTGACGATGGTGACGGCCAGGCCGCGGGAGAGCGAGCGTGCGGTGAGGAACTCGATGACGGGGTTCAGCCCGATGGCGATGAACAGGGCCAGGCCCACGATGACCAGTGCGCTGGCCACGTCGGCCAATCCCCGAAAGAAGAGGTAGGCCACGCCGACGCCGAGGGCGCCGGTCAGTCCGACGAAGAACGGGCTCCGGTGGTCGAGCGGACGGCCCGGGGTGCCGAGGGTCTCGCCCGACTCGCTCAACTCCTGTTCGACGTGGGGCGGGAGGATGAGGACCTCGGGTGGCCTCGCCTCTGCGGGGGTTGCCAGCTCGGCGTCGGGGGGAGTGCTGCTCATGTGGGTGGTCATGGGCGGTGGTCGCCGGCCGATCGGTGTGCGACGCCTTTTCCGTAGGTGACGGCCGAAGCAGCCATTCCCGCTGGTCGTCGCCGTAAACATTCCCGACGGCCCACACCGAGGGACGAGCATCCACGGGCGACCGGTGCGGTGCGGCGGGTATCGGGCCACGACCCCGTCCACACCGACGGCGCGGCCATACCCGGGCGATGGGGGGATGCATCGGGCCGGCAGGACGCGGCCCGTCAGCCGGTGGGGCTCAGGAAGCCTTCCGCCGGGCCGGGGCCTTGGTGGCCTTCGTCGCCTTCTTGATGGGTGAGGGCTTCTTGGCCGACTTGATGGGCGAGGGCTTCTTGGCGGCGGCCTTCTTGGTCGTCGTCTCGGCGGCGGGCCTGGTGGCCGGTTTGCGACCGGCCTTCACCGAGTCGATGCTGGCGCTGAGCACCTCCATCAGATCGACGACCTTGGTGGCGGCCGGGGTCACCTCTTCGCCGGTGACGATCTCGTTGCCCTGACGCTTGGCCTCGATGATCTCTTGCAGCTGGAGACGGTGGGTGTCCTGGTACTTGCCCGGATCCCAGTCGCTCTCCATCGACTCGAGGAGCAACGAGGCCATCTGCACCTCCCGCTCGGTCACCTCACTGGCCTTGGGCAGCTCGGGAAGGTCCTTCTTGGGCGACTTGATCTCGTCGGCGAAGTACATGGTCTCGAGCTTCAGCACCTCGTCGTCGGGACGGATGGCGACGGGATACTCCTTGTTCCTCATCACGACCGTGCCGATGGCGATCTTGTTGGACTCCCGCATGACCTGTCGCAAGAGGGCGTAGGCCTTGTTGGCGGCCTCCCCTTCCGGGGCCAGGTAGTAGGTCGACCGGTAGTAGACGGGATCGATCTGGTCGAGGTCGACGAAGTCGGTGATCTCGATGAGCTTGGACTTCTCGGGCTCAGCGGCATCGAGCTCGTCCTCGGTCAGGATGACGTACTCCCCGCCTCCGAGGTCATAGCCTTTGACGATCTTTCCTGCCGGAACCTCGACGCCGGTCCGCTCGTTGACCTTCTTGTAGCGGATCCGGTCCGACGTGCCCTCTTCGAACTGGTTGAAGTGGACCGTCTTGTCCTGGGTCGCCGAGTAGAGCCCGACGGGAACGTTGACCAGCCCGAAGTTGAGGGCACCCTTCCAGATGGTTCTCGGCATGCTCATATCATTACCCAGGTCACGGGCTATCCACCACCCCTGATACACCCCTTTGTCACACTGAGTACCGTGAGCAAGCCCGACACCGTCGATTTCGCCCCGGCTGTGCTCATGAGCCTCCCCGCCCTGGTTCCGGCCGGGATGACCCAGCCCGATCTAGGCCTTGAGCTGGGACTTACTGCCTACATGCAGATGAGCGACACGGATGTGGACGACGCCATCCGCCAGATGTGGCAGATCCGGACGGCCATCCTCGAGGCCGGAGCGATGGACGTCTCCATCGAGCCAATTCCCTTTGGAGGCAGCTCCGACCAGCGCGATCTGCTCAACATGGCCCTCTACCTAGGCAATCTGGTCGATCGGGCCGCCGCCTACCAGGACTGTGACAGCGCCACCATCGTGGCCCGGGCCATGGACCGACCGGTCCTCCAACAGATCCGCCCGGCCATGCCCGAGGTCCGCCAGCTCCGCTCCTCGTAGGCCCGTGCCGGCCGTGTCGTCGCCGCGGCGCGTGATCCCCCATGTAGTGACGTCCCCCGGCATGGACTGTCGTGAACAGGGGTAGACAGGTGCGGTGACCCCCGGATCGCTGGACAGCTACCGGAAGAAGCGGCGCCCGGGGCGAACGCCTGAGCCACTGCCCGACGGCGACCTCGCCCCCCGGAACGGGGGCAAGCCGTCCTTCGTGATCCAAGAGCACCACGCCTCCAGCCTGCACTGGGACTTCCGGCTGGAGCACGAGGGGGTGTTCGCCTCGTGGGCCCTCCCGAAAGGTCTTCCCGTGGCCCCCGACCAGAACCATCTCGCCGTCCAGGTCGAAGACCATCCTCTCGAGTACGGGACGTTCACGGGCACCATCCCGAAGGGCGAGTACGGCGCCGGCACCGTGTCCCTGTGGGACCGCGGCCGCTATGACGTGGAGAAGTGGCGACCGAACGAGATCATGGTCGTGCTCCACGGCAAGCGGGCGAAGGGTCGGTACGTGCTCTTCCCCACCAAGGGGAAGAACTGGATGATCCACCGGATGGACCCACCGCCCGAGGGCTTCGAACCCCTCCCGGTCCGGTTGGAACCGATGCTGGCCACCCCCGGCCAGCTCCCGCCCGACGACGGCGGGTGGGCGTTCGAGTTCAAGTGGGACGGCATGCGCGTCCTCGTCTGGGTCGACGGGGGCCGTCCCCGGGCGGTGAGCCGCAACGACAAGGACGTCACGGCCTCGTTCCCCGAGTTGCGGGCCTTCGCCGAGGCCATGGGTTCGCGCCAGGCGCTGTTCGATGGCGAGCTCGTGGTGCTCGGCGAGGACGGAAGGCCGTCGTTCTCCCGACTGCAGCACCGGATGCACGCCTCCTCCACAGCCAGTGTCACCAGGGCCATGGCCGCCCACCCGGTGAGCCTGGTGGTCTTCGACCTCCTCCACGTCGACGGGCGGTCGTTGACCGGACTCGACTACGACGGCCGGCGGGCGGCCTTGGAGGAGCTCGAGGTCGCCGGTCCACAGTGGGCGGTGACCCCCTCGTTCACCTCGGACACGGGCAGCCGTGTCTTCCAGGCCGCCGTCGACGTGGGCATGGAAGGGGTCGTGGCCAAACGTCGGTCGAGCACCTATCAGGCCGGGAAGCGCAGCCGGGACTGGGTGAAGGTCAAGCACCAGCACATGCAAGAGGTGGTGATCGGCGGGTTCACCGAGGGCAACGGGAGCCGCCGGGGCGAGTTCGGTGCCCTCCTCCTCGGGCTCCCCGCCGATCAGGGCCGGGGTTTGACCTTCGTCGGCAAGGTCGGGACCGGCTTCACCGACAGCTCCCGGGCCGAGCTGTTCGTCGACCTCACCAAACTGGTGCGGTCGACGAGCCCGTTCGACGGACGGCTGCCCACGGCCATCGAGAAGGGGGCCACCTGGGTCACCCCGAAACTGGTGGGCGAGGTCCGCTACAGCGAGTGGACCACCGACGGGTCCCTCCGCCATCCGGTCTGGCGTGGGCTCCGGCCCGACAAGCGGGCAAAGGAGGTGCGGCGTGAGCCCTGACTCGTCGGTGCGGACCCACGTCGACGGACGGGAACTCACCGTGTCCAATCTGGACAAGGTCCTCTATCCGGCCACCGGCTTCACCAAGGGGCAGGTGATCGACTACTACGCCCGGGTGGCCGAGGTCATGCTGCCCCACGTGGCGGACCGCCCCCTCACCATGAAGCGGTATCCGAACGGGGTCGACCGCACCTACTTCTTCGAGAAGCACGTGCCCGACCATGCCCCGTCCTGGGTCCATCACAAGTCGGTACCCTCCACCGGGAAGGGCGGTGCGGTCGACTATCCCGTGGTGCGTGACCGCCCCACCATCGTGTGGGCGGCCAACCTGGCTGCGATCGAGTTCCACGTGCCCCTGTGGCACATCGGACGCCGGCGCGCCCTCCCGGCTCCCCCCGACCACATGGTGTTCGACCTCGATCCGGGGGAGGGGACCTCCATCGTGGAGTGCTGCACGGTCGCCGACCTGGTCGCCGAGACACTGGAGGGGGGTCGTCCGGACTGCTGGCCGAAGACCAGTGGGTCGAAGGGCCTCCAGCTCTACGTGCCCCTGAGTGGGCGGCCGACGTGGGAGAAGATCCGCGACCGGGCCCACGCCATCGCCATACAGCTGGAACGGGACCACCCCGACCTCGTCGTCTCCAACATGAAGAAGTCGCTGCGGTCGGGCAAAGTCCTCATCGACTGGAGCCAGAACCATCCGGCCAAGACCACGGTGGCTGCCTACTCGCTGCGGGCGAGGGACGAGCCCACGGTGTCGACGCCGATCTCGTGGGAGGAGGTCGACGGGTGCGCGGGTTCGGGTGACCCGTCCGATCTCCGCTTCACCTCCGACGTCGTCCTCGACCGCATCGCGTCCTCGGGCGATCTGTTCGCCGCGGTGTGAGGGCGGTCGACATCACCCCTTGTCGGGGGTACACCGGGCCCGTATGCTCGGAATTCCTGGTCAGGACAACGAACCGACACGTGCCGAGGAGACAGCGATGAGCGCCATGGGTGAACGGTTCCTCATCCTCGAAGAGACGGCGGACGCCCTCGACGTCATCGATCCCGAGCTGGCCGTGCACTTCCGGACCGTGAACGGCCTGCCCAGGATGCCGCGGGATGCGATGTACGCCGACCCGGAGGTGTTGCCGCTGGAGGCAGCCGCGGCCACCAAGCACCACGAGATCCGCATGGACGTGGGCGACGACCGCATCCGCTCGGACTGCTCGTGTGGGGCGTGGTCCTCCACGGTGGACTGGGACGAGATCGACGTGATGGTGACCGAGGTCCGTGAGCACGTGGGCTCGGCCCGGGAGTCGGGAGCCGACGTCACCGTGACGACGGAGTCTCCGACGGGACCCGACAGCACCGCCGAGCGGGTCGGCTAGTCGCGGGCCGGGACCGCCCGGCCTGGACCCACGTCGATCCTCACTCGCTGGCGATGGCGGCCAGCACGTTGAGCTTGGCCGCACGTCGCGCCGGCCAGCTGGCCGCACCCAGGCCGAGCAGGGCGGAGAGCACCAGGAAGATGACGAGGCTGGCCACCGGGACCACGATGTCGGTGATGCCCTGCTGTTTGAGGGACGAGGCGAAGGCGATCCCGAGGCCCGTGCCCACCACCACCCCGATGAGGGCGCCGAACACGGCGAGGATGACCGACTCCGACCGGATCATGGACCGCACCTGGCGTCGCTGCATCCCGACCGCCCGGAGTAGGCCGATCTCGTGGGTGCGCTCGAACACCGAGAGCATGAGGGTGTTCACGATGCCGATCATGGCGATGACGATGGCCAGGGCCAAGAGGACGTAGACCAGGCCGAGCAGCTGGTTTACCTGGGCCTGCTGGGACTTCTCGAAGGCGGCCCGGGTCTGGATCTTGAGGCCGGGATAGGCAGCGAGCCCGTGGACGAGGGCCGTTCCCGTGTGGGGGTCGGCCCCGGTCTGGGCCAGCACGGCCACCGGCAGCGGGTTGGCGAAGTGGGCGAGGAAGAAGCCGTCGCCGACCAGGTAGCTGCCGATCAGGGCGTTGGGTTTGAACACCCCACCGACCCGCAGGGTGGTCGTGCCGGTCTGGGCGAACTTGGCCCGCACGACCGAGCCCACCGAGAGGTGCTTGTTGTTGGCCGTCGTGGTGTCGACGAGCAGCTGACCCGAGGCGAGGGCCGGGGCTCCCGAGCCGTGGGCCATGTCGAGGATGACCGTCTGGTCGAGGTCGTGGGTGGAGACGGCGGTGAGGGAGTCGACGTCACCCCGGAGCTCGAACTGGCCGCTGTAGACCGTCGACACCGCCCCGACCCCGGGCACGGCCGCAGCCGTCGGGGCCACGGCCTTGCTGAAGCCGCCGGCCCCCTGGGACGACGAGGTGATGATGTAGTCCGCCGAGATGGCGTTGTCCACGCTGCTGGTGGCCGACTTGGACAACGAGGCGCCGAACACGGCCATGGTGGCGACGAGGGCCAGGCCGACCATGAGGGCCGACGAGGTCTGGGCCGTCCGGCGCGGACTGCGCATGGAGTTCTCCCGGCCCAGCCGGCCGGCCGTCCCCCGGGTCCGGGCCAGGGGTCGTCCGAGCACACTGGCCATGGGGCGGGCCACGAGTGGGGCCAGCATCCCGATGCCGAGGAAGACCCCGACAGCTCCGAGGCCGACCAGTTGGATGGCCGGCTTGCTCAGCCCGACGAGCAGGGCCGCCACCCCGAGCAGGCCGATCACGCTGCCCACGACGATCCGGCGGCGTGACGACTCCTGGTCCTCGGCCCGGTGGTCGGCCAGGGCGGCGACCGGTGGGATGCGGATGGCCCGGCGGGCCGGGCTGATGGCCGAGACCACGGTCACCCCGACCCCGACGAGCAGGGCCACGATCACCGTGCGGGACTCGAAGACGAGGGACCCGGTGGGCAGCGTGATGCCGAACCCCTTCAGGAGCGCCTCGAGGCCGATGGCGGCGAGGACGCCGAGCCCCAAGCCGACCAGTGAGGCCACCACGCCGAGGATGGTGGCCTCGAGCAGCACGGAGCGGAAGAGCTGGCGCCGGCTGGCTCCGACGATGCGCAGGAGGGCCAGCTCCCTCGTCCTCTGGCCCACGGTGATCGAGAAGGTGTTGAAGATGGTGAAGCCGCCCACGAACAGGGAGATGAAGGCGAAGACCAACAGGGCGGTGGAGAAGAAGGAGAGGGCCTGGTTGATGTCGTTGGTCTGCTCGTTGGCCACGGTCTGGCCGGTCACCACCTCCACACCGGGTGGCAGCACACTGGCGATGCCGTGTTGGACCGCGGCCAGGTCGGCCCCGGGGGCCGCGGCCACGTCGATGGCGTCGAGGTGGCCGGGGAGCCCGAACAGCTGCTGGGCGGTCGGAAGCGAGAAGGCGGCCAGGGTGGCCCCGGCCAGGTTGTCGGCGGTGCCGAAGCGGAAGATGCCGGTGAGGGTGAAGGTCTGGGGTGGTCCGGCCAACAGGACCCGGACGTGCTGGCCCACCACGAAGTGGTACTTCTTCGCCGTGCCGGCATCCATGAGCACTTGGTGGGGCGTCGTCGGGGCGTGTCCCTCGACCAGCCGGAGGGCGGAGATCTGCTGGTTGGGATCGAAGGACAGCCCGATGGTCGGGGCCCCACCCGTGGTGATGGCCTTACCGTCGGGGGCCACGAACTGGGCGTAGCCGGTGACCGACCCCTCGGCCGAGGCCACCCCGTTCACCCCCCGCACCGGGGCCAGCAACGACTCGGGGATGGCCTTCCTCGCCGCGGTGGTCCCCGAGCTGTCGGTGAAGGCGGCCTTGCCCCGGACTTCGAAGTCGATGTTCTGGTAGACGTGCCCGAAGAGGGTGTTGAACGTGTTGTGCAGCGTGTCGGTGAGCACGAACGTCCCCGAGATGAAGGTGACGCCGAGGACGATGGCCAGGGCGGTGAGGGCCAGGCGCAGCTTGTGGGCCAGCAGGCCCTTGGAGGTGACCTTCCACATCTCAGCCGCCCAGGAGCTTCATCTGCTCCAAGATGGCGTCGACGGTCGGGTCGTGGAGCTCACCGACCACGCGTCCGTCGGCCAGGAACACCACCCGGTCGGCGTAGGCCGCGCCCCGGGCGTCGTGGGTGACCATCACGATGGACTGCTGGAACTCGCTGACCGAGCGTCGGAGGAACCCGAGCATCTCGCCCGAGGCGTTCGAGTCGAGGTTGCCGGTGGGCTCGTCGGCGAAGATGAGGTCGGGCCGGCCCATGAGGGCGCGGGCGCACGCCACGCGCTGTTGTTGGCCGCCGGACATCTCGTTCGGGCGGTGCCCGAGCCGGTCGGCGATACCGAGCTGGCCCACCAGGTAGTCGAACCACTGGCGGTCCACCTTGTGGCCGGCCAGGTCGGCCGGGAGGGTGATGTTCTCGGCCGCCGTCAACGTCGGGACGAGGTTGAACGACTGGAAGACGAAGCCGATCCGGTCCCGGCGCATCTGGGTGAGGCCGGTGTCGTCGAGCAGGCCGATCTCGAGATCGCCGACGAAGGTCTGTCCCGACGTCGGGGTGTCCAGCCCGGCCATGCAGTGCATGAGGGTGGACTTGCCCGAGCCCGAGGGCCCCATCACCGCGGTGAACCGGCCCCGCTCGAGGTCGAGGGTGATCCCGTCGAGGGCCCGGACGATGGCATCGCCCTTGCCGTAGGTCTTGACGAGGTCGACGGCCCGGGCCGCCGGGACGCCGGCCGGCATCGGGGACGCCGCCGGGGCGTGATCACTGATGGTCATGGAGAACCTCTCTTCGGGAGTCGGTCGCCGACGAGGGTCATGCCCTCCGCCCGTCGTCGCACCGGCCCCGATGCTAACGGGGCAGCTGGTCGTGGTGGGGGGAGTTCCGGTGACGGGCCGCCCGGTTCCACAAGAAGATGGCGGCCACCACGACGATCAGCCAGGACACGTGGAACGTGGAGACTGTGGCCGACACGGCGGCCGTCACCAGGACCAGCAAGGCAACCACGGGGAGGAAGAACCGCCGGCGCGGCCGGGACCGGGGCGGCTCGGGGTCGTCGGGCAGGGGAGGCAGGTCGTCGAACAGCCCGTCGAGGTCGCCGCGCGTCACCGCCCCCATGGCCTGGTCCAGCCGGGCCTTGAACTCCGCCTGGTCGAGGCGCCCGTCGGCGAAGTGCCGGGAGAGCCGCTCACTCACCTCGTTGCGCTCGGCGTCCGAGGCCCGGAGGCTCGAGCCGTCGTCGGGCCCGGTCCTGTGGGTGGACGCGGGGTACGGGGGATCCCATCGGTAGCGCATGTCGTTTCTCCTGGCTCGGTCGGGTCGGACGTCAGTGGGTGAACTGGTGGCTGAGCAGTTCCTCGGCCATCGACTGCTCGTAGCCCTCGTCGGGGATGAGCAGCCAGCCGGCGAGGTAGAGGGGAACGGCGAGTCCCCCCATCACGGCGAGGACGACGAAGCCCACCCGGACCAGGGTGGGGTCGATGTCGAGGTAGTCGGCCAGTCCGGCGGCGACCCCGGCGAGCATGCGCCCGGACCGCCGACGGTGGAGGCGAAGCTGGTCGGGTCGGCGTCCGGGCCCGTCGGGGCCAGGGTCTGACGGCGTGGGGTCGGGGACGGTGGGATCGGTCATGGGGCCAGCCTGACGACCCGGGGTGCGATCCGGTATCGGGCACGTCCCTGGTCGGTCCCTGACTCGGCCGGTGACCGGTCAGGGATATCCCTGATGGCCAGGGTCAACGCGGTGCGCGATCATCGAGTATCGCCAAGCCCACCGATTCCCGCACCGGGGCCACCGGCACACCGGAGACCAGCCCACCTGCTGACCAGGGAGGATGGTCCGGCTCCACCCCGGGTCGGTCGTGGTACGAGACCTGGGGGCCGCCGACGTGGGGCCACCACCGGGGGCCGGGCCGGCGCCCGCCCCACCGCAGTGGGCGGGGGCCGCACCGCCACTGGCGGGGCCCGGTACGCCGCAGCCGGGACACCCGGGTGGTCGCCGGCGTCTGCGGCGGCATCTCGGCGGGCACCGGCATCGACACCACGCTGGTCAGGATCGGGTTCGTCCTGCTCTCCCTGGGCAGCGGCGTGGGCATCCTGATCTACGCCCTGATCTGGCTGTTCGTACCCCTGGAGGGAGAAGACACCTCGATCTTCCCGCGGGCCATCGCCGACCGTCGGGGTATCCGACTGCTCGCCGCCATCATCCCGGTCCTGGTGGTCATCCAGATCGTCTCTTCGGGGCTCCATCTCGGCTACGTGGGCTCGTTCAGCTGGCCGCTCCTGCTCGCCGTCGGGGTGGGTGTGCTCATCCGGCGCAACGCCAGCCAGGACGAGCGGACGTGGATCAACGACGACCTGCTCCCCATGTTCCGGACGCGGGACGAACGCCACACGCGGGGCTCGCTGGCCATCCGCATCGTGGTTGGCGTCGTGGTGGGGCTGGTCGGGTTGGCGCTGCTCCTCGCCGGCCAGGCGAGGTCGGTCTCGCTCGTCCCCATCATCGGCGCCCTGCTGATCCTGGCGGCCATCGTGGTCAGCTTCGGGCCGTGGTGGATCAGCCTGGTGCGTGACCTGATCTCGGAGCGCCAGGCCCGGGCCCTGGCCGAGGAGCGGGCCCAGATGGCGGCCCACGTCCACGACTCGGTACTCCAGACCCTGGCCCTCATCCAGCGCTCGGCCGACGACCCTCAGAACGTGGTGCGGTTGGCCCGGGCCCAGGAGCGCGAACTCCGGTCCTGGCTGTTCGAGGGGCGTCCCCCCGGATCGGTGGCCGCCGAGGCCACGACCGTCGCCGAGGGGGTCGGGCTCCTGCAACGCCAGGTCGAGTGCGACCACGGGATCACCGTCCAGGTGGTGGTGGTCGGGGACTGCCCGCTGAACGACCGCCTGGCGGCCCTGCTCGATGCCGCCCGGGAGGCCACCGTCAACGCCGCCAAGTGGTCGGGCGCTCCCGAGGTCTCCATCTACTGCGAGGTCGAGCCTCGGGGCGTCACCGTGTTCGTCCGCGACCGGGGTCGGGGGTTCGACCCGGCCGAGGTGCCCGGTGACCGCCAGGGAATCGCCCAGTCCATCCGGGCGCGCATGTACCGGTTCGACGGATCGGCCTCGGTCCGCTCGTCCCCGGGCCGGGGCACCGAGGTGGAGCTGTCCATGCCCCGTCGAGAGTTGGCCTCGTGACCACCGTCGAGCGACCCCGGGTGTTCCTGGTCGACGACCACGCCATGTTCCGGGCCGGGGTGCGGGTGGAACTCGGCGAGGCCGTCGACCTCGTCGGCGAGGCCGACGAGGCCGGCGCGGCCATCGAGCTGATCGGGGAGCGCACGCCCGACGTCGTGCTGTTGGACGTGCACCTGCCCGGGGGCGGCGGCCAGGCGGTGCTGGCCGGCGTGCTGCCCCACCATCCCGACGTGAGGTTCCTCGCCCTGTCGGTGTCCGATGCCCCCGAGGACGTGATCGCCGTGATCAGGGCGGGCGCCCGCGGCTACGTGACCAAGACCATCTCGGGTCCGGATCTTCTCCGGGCCGTGCACACGGTGCGGGCCGGCGACGCGGTGTTCTCGCCCCGACTGGCCGGTTTCGTGCTGGATGCCTTCGCCGACGGATCGACGGTCACCCCGGCTTCGGGTCTCGATCCCGAGCTCGATCAACTCTCACCCCGGGAGCGGGAGGTCCTCCGTCTCATCGCCCGCGGGTACACCTACAAAGAGGTCGCCCGAGACCTGACCATCTCGACCAAGACGGTGGAGTCACACGTTTCGTCCGTGCTCCGCAAGCTCCAACTCTCCACTCGTCACGAGCTCACCCGGTGGGCCACCGAGCGGCGTCTGGTCTGAGATCAGGTCCCGGGCGACCAGGAACGGGATCTACCAGCGGTAGAAGCGGTGACTCCCCGCACTCTCGCCCCGACCGAGACCGACCCCGATGAGCCAGGCCACGAAGAGGACGACGGCGGCGATCCACAACGCGTGGATGGCGAAGCCGGCTCCAAAGAAAATCAACACCAGCAGCAGTGCCAACAGGATAAGCATCAGGTCCTTCTTTCGTCGGTGGTGACCCAGGCGGTACCCACGCGATGACCGCCGCCAAACATCGGCGAAGCGGCGGACGGCCGTGCCGCTCACGGTCGGACGCCTCCTTGTGTCCGAGGAGACCACCGAGGATTGGCCGCCCCCCGCCCCGGGTACAGCACCTCCAATCCGACGCCCGCCCGGGGCTGTCGGGAACGAGGTATCGATATGGACGTGATCGACCTACTCACCGCCGACCACAACAGGATGCGCGGCCTGATCTCCCGCTACGGGGATGCGACAGCCGACGAGGAGCGCACCGTGCTGGCGTCCAAGTTCGTCGACGAACTGCATCGGCACATGGCCGCCGAGGAGAAGGTCTTCTACCGGGCCGTGGGCGACCGCACCGAGGAGATCGGCAAGGACGTCGACGAAGGGTACGAGGAGCACCATGTGGCGAAGATGCTCATCGAGGAACTGGAGACCCTCAAGCCGATGAGCGACCCGTGGGTGGCCAAGGTGACCGTGCTCATCGAGAGCGTGGAACACCACATCGACGAGGAGGAAGAAGAGCTGTTCCCGACCGTCCGCTCGTCGACCGAGACCGCGTGGCGGAAGGACCTGGGCGAGCGCCTCGACTCCGAAGAGGTGCGGCTGGGGGCGGCACCGCTGGCCGAACGCATGGACAGGACGGTCGACGAGCTACAGGCAATGGCCCGTAACCAAGACATCCCGGGACGGTCTTCCATGAACCACGACGAACTGGCTGCCACCATCGGCGAGTGACCCGGTCGACGGGCGCCAACTCCCGGCCCACACGATGGGGCGGCGACCGAACGCCGCGCCTGGCCGGGTGTGCTCGGTGATTCAGAACTCGGTGCCGCTCCGCGGCAGCGGATTCGTGGTGAGGAGGTTGTCGGCCACGGCCAGGCTCCCTGGCACCAACTCCTCGATGCGACCGGCGGCGGCCAGGAGCGTGGCCGGGAACCCGCCCATATAGAGCGAACCCAGGGCGGGGAGGTCCAACCGGAGTTGCGCGGCCTCGCCGGGCCGGGCCCTACGGCACGACGCGCTCTCGGGTCCGGTCTCGAGCACCCAGCGTCCCGGAGCCCGGTCGTCGTCGCCCTCGGACTCCGCCGGGGCGAGGACGTCGAAGGCCAGCCGGCCCTCGGTCCGGTAGCCCCGCGCTTCGAAGGCGGCTTGGGTGTCGAGGATCCGTACGTAGAGGCGGTCCTCGATGGCGTCGGTGCGCAGCTGGCGGGGATCGGCCAGCCGCCAACGCACCGGCTCGTCCACCGGGCGGCGCTTGCCGGTGACCCGGCCTACCAGATCCAGATCGAGGACGAAGCGCCACAGGGCCGCCTCCACCTCGGGGCTCGTGCCCCGGAGTTCGTCGATCACGATGCCGGCCCGTTCACCCCGGAAGACGTTCCCACCCGGGGTGGAGCGGTACAACACGTAGCCCTCGTCGCACACGGCGTGGAAGGTGGCCGACCGGCCCTCCCGGTGGTGGGGGGCGTCGGACAGTATCTGGGCCCAGGTAGCCGCATTCCGGTCCACCTCGCCGGCCCGGGTCCGCCGCTGACGGTCGAAGAGGTCGGGCAGGACGTGCATAGCCTCGTCCCGGTCGATGAAGGCGAGCCCGATGTCGGGGGATGGGACGGTGAACGCCGATGCCCGGCTGTCGATCGAGTACTCGGCGACGTTGGCGGCCAGGCCGTAGCCGTAGCGCCCGTAGATGATCGACTCCGACGCCTCGAGTCCGGCGATGGCCTCGCCCCGTTCCCGGGCGTCGTTGTGCATGGCCCGCATCAACTGGCGCAGCAGGCCCTGGCGACGGTGGGTGGGATGGACCCCGACCGCGGTGACCCCGGCCATTGGGATCGTGGGGCACGGCTGGCCCACGGCAGCGGGGAGGGTGACGGTCAGGCTGTAGACGGCGGCGTTCCCGGCCAGTCGGTCCCCGGTGTCGACCACCCAGGCCCGATCGAGCTCGGTCTTGGCCTCCCACAGCGCGAAATCGGCGATCTGATCGGCGTCGCCGGCGAACGGATCGAGGAACGGGACCATCACCGACCGGCGGAAGGCGGATCCCTCCTCTGGCCGTACCTTCCGCACCACGGGATCCATGGCGCCAGTCTGCCCCATCGTCTAGTGCGTTCGTTCGAAGGCCGTCCACCTCCGGACCGCCCCAGGTCGGGGCGGTCGGAGGCTCACTCGATGGCGGCGAGGTCCACGAGTTCGTCCTGTCCTTCGATCGACTGCTCGGTGACGGCTCCGGCCGCAGGCTGTCGCATGGTGACCACGACGACCACAAGAGCCAGCGCCAAGAAGATGGTCGAGCCCTTCAGCGCCGTGGCGATGTCATGGGCCAGGTTCCACTGGGCTACCGACCGGCTCGAGGTGACGTCGAGCGGATGGGCGGCCTTGGTCGTCCCGGCCGCCGCGAACACGGTGATCAGGATGCCGAGTCCCAGGGATCCACCCAGCTGTTGGGCGACGTTCACGAGGCCGGAAGCCGCTCCCGCGTCGCGCTCCTCGACACCGGCGATGCCGGCGGTGGTGAGGGGGACGAGGGCGGAGCCGATGCCCACACCGAGGAGGGCCATGGGCGCCACGATGCCGGGAAAGAACGGCGTCATGGGGGACAGACGGCTCAGCCAGGCCATGCCCACCAGGGCGATGAACACCCCGCCGATCAGCAGGCGGACGCTCCCGACTCGGGGGACGAGCTTCGGGACCACCCGCACCACGGCGAACATGACCGCGGTCACCGGCAGGAAGGCCAGCCCCGCCTCCAGTGCGCTGTAGCCGAGGACGCCCTGGAAGAACTGCGTCATGAAGAAGAACATGGCGAACATCCCGCTGACCACCAGCATCCGCACCAGGTACGACCCGGAACGCTGGCGGCTGGCAAACAGGTGCAGGGGGGTGATGGGCTGCTCGGCCCGCTGCTCGGTCACGACGAACGCGGTGAGCAGTGCCGCGCTGGCCACGAACGAGGCGATGGTCACGACATTGCCCCAGCCGTAGGAGGCGGCCCGGACGAAGCCGTAGACGAGGGTGGTCATCCCGAGGGTCGAGGTGGCCGCGCCGGCCAGGTCGAAATGACCGGGCCTGCGCTCGGTCTCGGGCAGGTACCGGGGGGCCAACCAGATGAGGACCACGCCGATGGGCACATTGATGAACAGACCCCACCGCCAGGAGATCCAGGAGGTGAGCATGCCCCCGAGGACGAGGCCGATGCTGCCCCCGCCTCCGGCCACAGCGCTGTAGGCCCCGACGGCCCGGGTCCGCTCGGGGCCCTCCCGGAAGCTCACCTGGAGGAGGGCCAGGGTGGAGGGCGCGGCGATGGCGGCGCCGATCCCCTGTGCCGCCCTGGCGGCCAGGAGCCAGGGTGCTGACTGGGCCAGGCCGCCCAGCAGTGAAGCCAGGGTGAACAGGGCGATGCCGGCCACGAAGACCCGGCGGCGGCCGAGGATGTCTCCGGCCCGGGCGCCGAGGAGCAGCAGGCCGCCGAAGGTGAGCGTGTAGGCGTTCTGCACCCAGGAGAGGCCGGTCGACGAGAAGTGCAGGCTGCGGTGGATGTCCGGCAGTGCGGTGATGACCACGGTGGCGTCCAGGATGATCATCAGGTAGGTGGCGAGGATGATGCCGAGCACCACTCGCGGACTGCCGTCCCGGGGGCGGGAAGGGCGGTCGAGGGCGCGTTCAGTCAGGGTGTTGGTCATGGTGTGTCGTTCTCCCGTTCGTGGAAGGTGAGGACCGCTAAAGTGGAGGTCGCCTCCAGATATAAGCGGAGGTTGCCTCCGTTACTATACGGAGGTATCCTCCGGTTTGCAAACTGACGAGGACACCACGGCCATGACCAGCACCGACGCTCCAGTCCACCAGCTCTCCCACCGCCCCAAGCGGGCCGATGCCGCGACGCAACTACGACAAACTCATCGCCGCCGCCCGGGAGGCGTTCACCGAGGACGGCAGTGGGGCGTCGCTGGAGGACATCGCCCGGAGGGCCGGGGTCGGCATCGGCACGCTCTACCGGCACTTCCCGACCCGCCAGGCCCTGCTCGTGGCGGTCTATGTCGAAGAAGTCGATGCCCTCTCCCGCTCGGCTGCCGATCTGTCGGGCGATCCTCCCTGGGAAGCGCTCGTCGGGTGGATCCACCGCTTCGTGGCCTATCTGGCCACCAAGCAGGCGCTGGCCGAGGAACTGCTGGCGTACCGGGACAGCGACGCCGACGTGTTCCAGGCCTGTCGTGATGCCATGTACGCCGGGGGTGAACCCCTGCTGGCGCGGGCCCAGGAGGCGCACCTCGTGCGCGCCGACACCGACATCGCCGAGGTCGTGCAACTGGTCGGGGGGATCGCCAAGATCCAGACCCCTGACCCTGCGCAGTTGGACCGCCTGCTCGCCGTGGTGCTCGACGGCCTCCGCTACCAGGGCCCGCCAGGCTGAGTTCGACCGGCCTGCGGACCGACGTGGATCGCCGCTGACGGGGCATCGGGTCCGGCGACTCGACGGACCCGATGGCTAGGCCGGGGCGCCCGTTCTCCGTGAGACCGGTCCGCCCGCCGGTTCGGTCACCCGCCGCCCCAGGCCGCAGGGTCGGACCCGAACCCGGCCTCCAGGACCTCGAGGCTGGCGACGACGGTGGCGGCGAGATCGCCCCCCACGAAGAACCACTGGGTGTGGGCGGCCATGATCACCCCACCCGCGGCGGCGGACAGCATGGTGGGCACGAGCGCCCCACCCGGTAGGCCCAGCCGGGACCCGAAGAACTCGGCGATCACCAGTTGCGAGTTGAGCTGGATGCCTCCGACGACGGCCTTCAGCACGCTCGGCGTCGCCTGGACGACGGTGATCCAACGCCGCACCACGAGGGGGTCCTCGGCCGAGAGCACCGACTCGAGGGCGCGGCTGAGCGACTGCAACGGTGGTTCGTCATCGGGCCGACCGGCCAGGGCCTCGCGAAGGGCGGCCCCCCGGCGTTCGGTCACCACCTGGAGCACGTCGTCTTTGGTCGGAAAGTAGCGGTAGAAGGTCCGGGGCGAGATCTGGGCTTCGGCGGCGATTTCGTCGACGGTCACGGCGGCGAACCCGTGCTCCTCGAACAGACGGAGGGCGATCGCCTCCAAGGTGTCCACCACCATCGCCGACCGTCTGGCCCGCATCTGCACGGCAAGTGACTGGTCCTCCACTGCCGTCCTCTCTGCTGGTCGACCCGAAGTATGCAACCCGGGCTGAAGGGTAGCGCCGGGAGCTCGGAGCCCCCTCGCTGGCCGAGCCACTCGAACTCCGGGTGTCGGTGGCGTCGTTGACATGTTACGCCACCAGTGTCACAATCTGCCAAAACTGATCCACGATGGGGGGAATCACCGTGAGTCGAACGAGCATCCGCCAGCTGATGGCGTGCGGCACCGTCAGCGCCATGGTGTGTCTCACCCTCGTCGGTGTGGCCGGGGCGACCGGTGCCGGCGCCACGACCACCCAAACCTCCGTTCCGTCACCGACGATCGAGGGGCCCATCACCCCGGCCACCGGGATCTCGTTCCTCGGGTCCACCCTGTTTCCCCCGTCGGCCCTCGGCTACGAGGAGTCCGAGTTCTTCCTCTCGGGAACGGCGCGCTCCTACACGAGTGCCACACCACTCACCTCGAACGGCCGCTGGAAGGTGAAGCCGGCCGCCAACGCCCCCTACAAGACCCGCGTCGTCGTCTACCGCCCGAGTGACCCCAAACGGTTCAACGGCACGGTCGTGGTGGAGTGGCTGAACGTAACCGCCGGCATCGACGCCCCGGCGGCGTGGCTCAACTCCCACCTTCAGATGGCCCGTGAAGGTATGGCCTACGTCGGTGTCGACGCGCAGGCCGGGGGGATCACCGGGGAGTCCGATTCAATCGCCGCGGCGGACGGTGCGGGGCCGATCAGCCAGACCGATCCGGCGCGCTACGGCACCCTGCATCATCCCGGGGACAGCTACTCCTACAGCATCTTCCAACAGACCGGTCAGGCCCTCCACGCCTCGGGCACCCAGCTGCTGGCCGGTCTGCACCCCAAGCGGGTCCTGGCTCTCGGCGAGTCCCAGTCGGCCTTCCGTCTGGTCACGTACATCGACGCCCTCCAGCCCAGTTCGGTAGGGGTCTACAACGGATACTTCGTCTACAGCCGGGGCGGCAACAGCTCCGACCTGTCCCAGTCACCGCAGGCCACCATCACCACGCCCACCCCGACCTACATCCGCACCGACCTGCACGTCCCCGTCTTCCTCTTCGAGACCGAGACGGATCTCCTCGGTCTCGGCTATCTGGCCGCCCGCCAACCCGCCACCCCCTACATCCGGGAGTGGGAGACGGCCGGGACCGCACACGACGACACCTACGGTCTCCTCTACGCCGCGCTCCGACACCGGGTCAGGCGTCGCCGATACGGACGCCTTCGACTCGATGTCCGCTCCGCCGAGCGACCCGATCCCGGGCATCGTGGACTGTGCCGCACCGGTCAATGCCGGTTCCCACACCTATGAGCTCCGGGCGGCGTTGGCCGCGGTGAACCACTGGATGACCACCGGGTCGGCCCCCGTGCAGTCCGCCCGGCTCGAGGTGAAGCCGGGCGACAGCCACGCCTTTGCTACCGACAGCAACGGCAACGCCCTCGGAGGCATCCGGAGCGCCCAGGTCGTGGCGCCCGTCGCCACCCTCTCGGGCGTGGGACAGCCCGGTGGCACCACCATCGGGACCCAGCCGAGCAACGCCGACACCATCTCCAGTGCCACCCTGTGCAGCATCCTCGGAACGACGGTTCCTCTCACCGCTGCCCACCTGGCCACCCTCTATCCGACCCATGCCAGCTTCGTCGCCAAATGGGACGCGGCGACGGCGGCCGAGGTGAAGAAGGGGTACCTGTTGCCCGCCGACGCCCGGATCCTCGACACGGTCGCCGCCCAGTCGACCGTGGGTGGCTGATCCGCCGTAGGCGGCCCTTACCGGGCCATGGCCGGGTCTCACTGAGGCCCAAGGACGTCCCCCGGGCGACACCCCCATGGGCCGAGGCCGGTGGTCGGATCCGGGCCGCCGGCCGAGGAGATCCCCGTGCCTGGCTCGGTTGTTCGCAACACCTGTTGCGATGCTACGTTGACGTCGCCTCGGGTCGGCCCTGGTTCCGCCACCAGCTGTGACCGGTTCCCGCCAACCGCGCCACGTCGGCCGGCCCGAGGCCTCTTCGCCCCACCGGTGCACTGGGGTGTCGCCGACCGGGTGATTCGGTCCCGCCTCCTGTCGTACTCCGATGGCTGCCGCAGGCGGCAATAGGATCGCGTCATGCCGGAACCCCGGGAGCAGTTCATCGAGGACGTTCGGGCCTATACGCAAGCGGGTGAGCGCCTCGTAGCCGGCGTCATCGCGTTCAATGTGATGCAGACCGAGGCCGTGGCCGACCTCGAGCAGGGGATGAGCCTGACCGAGTCCTTCGAACTGCGGGACTCGTCCGCGTGGAGCAGGCTGATCAGCAACCTGCTCGAGGAGTTCGAAGCCTGCCGGCGGACCACGCGTACATCGGCGGCCACGGCCCTCATGGCCGAAGGGAAGAACGTCACGGACGTCGGTCGGGCCTTCGGCGTGTCGCACCAGCTGGCCAGCCGGTTCGCCAAGGTCCCCCGTGAAGGTGCCGAACCCGATGGACCGGCCGAGGACCAGGACAGTCAGTAGTCCTCCCACTGCTCCTGATCGCCGCTCGAGTCCGACCCGCCGGTAGAGTCCGGCCCGTGATGCACAGACCATGGGGCACCTGGGGCCGCCGAACCGTACTCGCCTCGCTGTCCGCCCTCGTGGCCACCGTTGTCTCGATGGGCAACGGTCCGGCCTCGTCGGCCGCGTGGACGTCCAGCCCCGCCGTGCCCACCGGCGTGCACGTGGTCCACCCGACGGCCGGCACCCCGTACCTGGCCGACTCGACCGGCCACGCCGTACTGCTGCGCGGGGTCAACGACAATGCGCTCGTTCAGTACGCCCCCGACTACCCCGAGGCGCCGACCGTCAATCGGGCCGACTTCGCCGAGATGGCTGCCCTCGGTTTCAACTTCATCCGACTGCCCGTCTCCTGGAGCCGGATCATGCCCGAGCCCGGTCGACTGGACCGTGGCTCCCTCCGGCGCGTCGCCCAGGTCGTCGCCTGGGCCCGGGCCAGCGGGATCGGTGTTCTGGTCGATATGCACGAGGACAACTACGCCCTGCAGACCTACGCGGGACACGAGGCCGACGGGGCACCCGCCTGGGCCACCGATGACGGGGGAACGGCGTGCACGCCCACCGCTTCCACCACGGCCTGCGCCCTGGCCGCGTTCGGCAACTTCTGGGCCGATGCCACCGTGGCGGGCAAGCCCGTCCAGCAGTGGTACCTCCAGGCCATGACCGCGGTGGCCACCGCGGCCGGAGCCACCTCGGCTCAGAGCAACGTCGTCGGGGTCGAACTCATGAACGAGCCGTGGCCGTCGGGACCCACACCGTTCGAACAGCAATCCCTCTTTCCCTTCTACAACCGCATGATCACCGGGCTCCGAACGGCCGGGGTGAAGGTCCCCCTGTGGTTCGAGCCCTCCCTGCTGAGGAATGTGACCGACTCGGCCGTATCCACGGCGGCCAGGTTCTCGACCGATGAGAACCTGGTCTACGCCGTCCACATCTACACCGGGGTGTTCTCGGCGCCGTTCGATCCCGTCGCCTCGCAACCGGTCATGGCCACCTCGTATGCCAACGCGGCCCAAGAGGCCGCCGTCTTCGACACCCCGTTCGTCGTCGACGAGTACGGCTCGTCGGCGACGCCGGCGTGGAACAGCTGGTTGACGGCGCAACTCGACAATCAGAACGCCTCGGTGGTGGGGTCGGCGTTCTGGCTGTGGAAGCAACGAACCGGGAAGTGGGACAACTGGGCGACGGTCAAGCTCGACGGGTCGCTCCGTGCCACGACGCTGCGGGCCCAGCTACTCAGCCAGCCCCACGTCGACTCGGTGCCGGGGGCACTGGTAGCCACCACGGCCAGCGCCAACCAGCTCACGGCCACCGTCGACGGGAACGGCGGTGAGGCCACCCTCTGGGGAGGCACGGTGGTGGCCCACGGGGGCCCGACCACCACCACGGCGACGCTGCGCCAGGTGACCGTAGGAGGAAGGCCGGTCACAACCACCTGCCGGTTGATCCGGTTCCGCACCGCCGGGGTCGACCTGTCGGGATGCCTGCTCACCGTGGCGGTTCCCGCCGGTCGCCAGGTGCTCGTGGCCACCGCCCACGGGTAGTGTCCAACGTCGGTCGGGAGGACCGTGGCGATCCGGACAGGGGCGATGGAGAACAGGTTGAGCGCAGATGAGTGAGTCGGACGGTCCGGAGAGCGAGGGGTTCCGACGGCAGGTGGAGGCCCTCGTGGGGGTCCCGGTCGGATCGACGGGACCCTCCACGGGCCCGGATCCGGTCAACCAGCCGATGATCCGGCACTGGGCCGCGGCCTTCGAGGACGCCAATCCCGTCTATACCGATCCGGAGTTCGCAGCCACCACCCGGTTCGGGGAGGTGGTGGCGCCACCCCTGATGCTCCAGACCTGGACCATGGCCACCCCAAAGATCACCGGTATCGCCGAGCGGGGTGGCTCGCCGGTGGAGTCGACCGGTTCGGGGCCCCTGGCCCTCTTCGACGACGCCGGCTTCACCGGGACGTTGGCATCCAACACCGAGTTCGACATCGAGCGTTACCTCCGGCTGGGCGAGACGGTCACCGCCTCGACCGTCGTCGAGTCCATCTCGGCGAGGAAGGACACCCGTCTCGGCCCCGGGTACTTCGTGACCTGGGTGACCACCTACGTCGCCGACAACGGTGACGTCGTGGGCCGACAGCGCTTCCGCATCCTCAAGTTCAGGGCCCAGGCGCCGGCATGACGCCACCGAGCACCGGGCTGGCCTGGAAGACCATTGCCGTCGGGGACCGCTTGCCCGACCTCGTCGTCGACGTCACCGCCACCCGGATCGTGGCCGGGGCCATCGCCTCCCGTGACTTCATGCCCGTCCACCACGACCGGTCCTACGCCAACTCGCAGGGCGCCCCGGACATCTTCATGAACATCCTGTCCGACACCGGCTACTGCAGCCGGTTCCTCACCGATTGGGCCGGGCCCGACGCCATGATCAAACGATTGGCCATCCGCCTCGGCGTCCCCCTCTTCCCCGACACCGCCCTCACCTACTCCGGCTCGGTCACCGCCGTACGGTCCGACGGCGCCGAGGGAGTGGTGGAGGTCGAGCTCAGAGCGGCGACCCACCTGGGCGACCACGTGACGGGCACGGCCGTGCTCACGCTGCCGACGCCGTAGCGCCGGCGGCGAACCCGTCGGGTACACGTATCCGGGACGGGTGAATGACAGTCGTGTAGTTCGACACGCGAGACACGTGGGGCTGTGCCCCGCCCTTGTCAGGCCCACACGTATGGCGGTACCGTGAACAACTAGTGGATACACACGAGTACACGTTGGAGCCCACCGGAGGGCTCGCCGAGCGGATCCACGCCCATCGCCTGCAGCACGGGATCACCCAGCGGGAGCTGGCCGATCAACTGGGTGTGACCCAGCAGTCCGTGGCCCGCTGGGAGCAGGGCTCGCCGCCCCGGAGGTACATGCTGCGCGCCCTCGAGTCCGTGCTCGACGAGGCTCCAGCCGCCGAGTCCCCCTCGGACATGGCCGACATCATCGGTATCCGCCCTCCGGTGACCGGCGTCGTCCCGACCAGAGGGGTCGACGAGGAGCGGAAGGCCTACGTACGGGGGTGCCTCAAGCTCCTGGAGCGGGGAGAGCGGCTGCCGAACCGGGTCCTCCTCCTACTCGCCGACGAGCTGGGGTTCGGCGACGACGGCTGACCGGGAAGCCCCGAGCCTTCCGGTCAGGACCGGTAGGGGCTGATGACCTCGGTCCCGTAGCGCTCCAGACCCTCGAGGGCCTGGGCGAGCGACGAGCCGGGCACCGACACCCCGATCCAGGTGACCCCGAGCTTGGCCAACCCGTCGAGGGCGGCCATGTGGGCGTCGGCGTCGAAGTCACCGTCCAGGCGACCGCCGGCCGGCGTGCTGAAGGCGACGTCGATCTCGGACCGGTCCCGACCCTCGTCGTCCAGGAACTGCCAGAGCTCGTCCAGCATGGCGGCCAGGTCCTCGACGGTCTCGAGTGCCGGAGTCTTGGTCGTGGTCGAGAGGGTCCTCGGCGCCGGGAACGGCGTCCACCCGTCGCCGTAGCGTGCCACCCGGCGTCGGGACAGCTTGCTGTTGCCACCCACCCAGATGGGGGGAGGGGTCCGGGGCTTCGGGTTTGCGGTCAGGCCCCTGGCGTCGATCCCCTTTCCCTCGAAGGTGAAATCGTCTTCGGTCCACATGCCCCGCAGGACGGTCACGGCCTGGTCGAAGAGGGCGTTGCGCTCCTCGAAGTCGATGCCGAGGCCCCGGTACTCGCCCCGCAGGTACCCGGTGGCCACGGCCAGGGTGAACCGGTCCTCGGAGAGCATGGCCAGCGTGGCCACGGTCTTGGCCACGATCAGGGGGTGCCGGTAGGGGAGGACGGCGATGTTGGGGATCAGCCGGATCCGCTCGGTGACCGCGCTGCAGAAGGTGAGGGCCACGAACGGGTCGAGGGCGTCGTGGCCCCCGGCCTTGAGCCACCGGTCGGTCGGGGCGGGATGATCGGTGAACCCGATCCCGTCGAACCCGGCGGCCTCGGTGGTCCGGGCGAAGGCCGAGATGGCCTGCCTCGTCATGAGCTCTTCGCTGGCCGGATGACTGATCATCGGGTAGGTGACAGTGAATTTCATCGTGCTCCAAGCCTTGTCGTGGGTCCCGGCCGGATGGGACCGAAGCGGTGGGCGCCCCCTCCAGGTCGGACGCCGGCGAGGCGTTGCGCAAGCACCGTAACGCGGCCTATCGGGGTCGCGCCCGGAGGCCCGGCGGCACCGGTCGGCACCGCCGGACGGCTCAGAGGGTGAGCGACTCGGCGGTGTAGACCACCATCTCCGGGCGTCGCTCGGCCAAGGGGGCGACCGAGTGCACGAATGCCCGGGATTCTGGCACCTCGAAGTGGGCACGGAGTGCGTCGGCGTCGGCCCACTGCTCGACGAACACGAAGTGCTGCGGGTCTTCCACATCGCGGTGGACCGAGTGGGTGATACAGCCCGCCTCCTCACGTGACCGCCGCACGTGGGCGAGGCTGAGGCCCTCGATCTCGTCGACGGTCTCGGGTCGGGCGTGGATACTTCCGGTGACGATGATCACGCGCCTCACCCTACTGAGGCCGGTCCGCCCGGCCGGATGGTCAGCCGCGCTCCATGGTCTCGGGGACGGTCCGCGTCAGCAGCACCACGCCCAAGCAGAGGGCTACGAAGGAGACCGCGGCAATGGCGAGGTCGAGGCTGTCAGAGGTGAAGTACTCGCCGAAGAGATAGATGCTGAGGACGATGCTGACCAGCGGGTCCACGATGACGAGGAACGGCTGGGACGCCCGCAGTGGGCCGACGTGCAGCGCCGTCTGGGTCAGGACGGTCCCGACGATCCCACCCACGATCACCGCGTAGACGGGCCAGTGCAGGAAGGCGCCCACGATGCCGTCGGCGGTCAGCGTGTCGGTCATGGACTTGATGAACGTCGACTCGAGCGCCCAGATCACCGACGACGCGGTGGCAAAGGCGATGGCCCGCCGACCCGGCGATCCACGCGTACCGGCCAGTGCCAGGAGGCCGGCCACACCGACGCACGACAGGACCGAGGCGACCCAGTCCCCCGAGTTGGGGGTGGCATGGCCGCCTCTCGGCTCGGCGGCCACGATGAACACCGAGACCGCCACCGCCGTGACGAGGGCCGAGGCCCAGGCCCGCCAACTGATGGCCTGGCGGATCCAGAGGCGCCTCAGCACGAGGGAGAAGAGCAGCTCGACCATCAAGAGCGTCTGGACCACCGAGAGGGTGCCCAGATGGAGGGCAACGGCCTGGAAGACGAAGGCACCGACGAGGGCGGCCCCGCCGAACAGCCACAGTGGGTTGCGCACCAGGTACCGGACGAACCCCCACCCGGTGGACCGGTCCGGGTCGCTGGTGCTGGCTACGTGCTGGGTGGCCACGTTCACGGCGTTGGCCAGTGCGGCGAGGAGGGCGAACAGCCAGCTCATCGGTGAATGGTACTGACGCCAGGGGAACGGGACGGCCGTGCGAGCCAGGGTGTCTCTCGGTGCCCATGCCAACATGGCGGGTGGCAACGGCCGACCGAGCAAAGGATGGCGCCCCATGTGGATGCAGTGGACCCGGGATACGGCCCGATGATCCTCGATCGTTTCGGGATCGCCGACCGGGTGGCCGTGGTCACCGGGGCGGGCCTCGGCATCGGGAGGGGAATCGCCATCGGACTGGCCGAGGCGGGGGCGGACGTGGCCCTGGCCGCCCGCACCGAGGGTGACCTCGAGGAGGTGGCCGCCCGCATCCGGGCCATCGGCCGCCGGGCCCTGGTCGTGCCCACCGACGTCACCGACGCGGCGGCCTGCGCCCACCTGATCACCTCGACGGTCGACACCTTCGGCCGGCTCGACATCCTCGTCAACAATGCCGGCGGGGCCATGCCCCGGGCCGCCCTGGACACGAGCGAAGGGTTCATGGCCCGCACGTTCGCCTTCAACGTGACGGCCCCGCTGACCCTCACCAAGCTGGCCGCCCGCCAGATGGTGGACACGGTGGGACAGGGGGCGGTGGTGAACATCTCGTCCCGCTCGGCCAGCATGACCCAGACCATGTTCGTGGCCTACGGGTCGGCCAAGGCCGCCCTCGACCGCATGACCCGCAACATCGCCCCGGAACTGGCCCCACGGGTCCGGGTCAACGCCATCGACGTCGGTGGGGTGGCCACCCGCTCCCTCGACATCGTGCTCACCGACGACGACCTGCGCCGGCAGTTCATCGAGGGCACCCCCATGCGCCGGCCCGGTGAGCCCGAGGACATCGCCTGCGCCGTGCTCTACCTGGTCTCCGATGCCTCGTCGTGGGTGACCGGCAAGGTGTTCGAGGTGGACGGAGGCAGCGAGGCGTCCTCGATCGCCGTCCCCGCCCCTCCACTCGAGCCGTCTGGCGCCGACGCGGTGGGGTGATCCTGAGCGGGCCCGATTTCACCGGCGACAACACCGCAGCTGGTGTGCGGTGGTGTGCGGTCAGGCCGTCGGTATCAGCCCGAGTCCCTTCTGGCAGTGGGGGCCACCCCAGTGCTCGACGATCTGCCCGTCGCGTATGCGCAGGATGGCGGTGCCGTTGATCGTCACCGGCAGTCCCGAGGCGGGAACGTCGTAGAAGGCCGAACCGGAGTGGGTGCCCTTCACCGTCCAGTTGGAGACGACCAGGTCGTCCGATTCGATCAACAGGTCCACGGTGAAGGTCATGTCGGGAAAGGCCGCCCGGGCCTGGTCCCACCACACCTGCTCCTCGCCCCTGATGTCGGTGCCCACCTTCTCGGGGCTGACCCGCTCGGTCACGTGGCTGTGGAAGTTCTCGGACCAGAACTCATAGACCGCGTCCGTGTCGCCGGCGTCCATGGCTTCGCTGTACTTGGCCAACAGCCGCAGATTGTCTGACATGGCGTTTCCCCCTTCATGGGCGACCGTCCGGCAGCTCCGACTCCGGCGCCAGAGCGCTCGTTCGCTCGGGTCCATGTAAGCAGCATCCGTGCCCGCCTGCCGGTGTCGGCGCCGTTGGGGCCCCTCCCGCTACGGTCGGAGCAATGGCTGACCCGAGCACCACCCCGCGGGCCAGCTCGTTCGGATCGGTGGCCGAGAACTACGACCGCTTCCGTCCCGGCCCGCCGCTGGCGGCGGCCGAGTGGCTGCTTCCCGCCCCGTGCTCCCGGGCCGTCGATCTCGGCGCGGGCACTGGGGCCCTGACCAGGGTGCTGGCCGAGCGGGCGGAGCGGGTCATCGCCGTCGAGCCCGACCCGCGCATGCTGGAGGTCCTGGTCCGCCGCTCGCCCACCTTCTCTGCTATCCGGAGCTGGGCCGAGGCCATTCCCGTCCGGTCAGGGGCCGTGGACGCCGTGACCGTCTCCTCGGCCTGGCACTGGATGGATCCGGACCGGACGGTGGCCGAGACGGCCCGGATCCTCCGTTCCGGGGGTGTGCTGGGGGTGATCCGCAACGGGGCCGACCGGAGCGTCGACTGGGTGGCGGACCTGTTCGGGCCCCGGGACCCCGCTCCCGAGAGCCGGGGCCGACCCGGCCGCCGCCGCTTCGCACTACCGGCCGGGGCGCCGTTCGAGGGAGTCGATCGGACCACCATGGCCTGGGAGCTGTCGATGACAGCCGACGAGCTCGTCGGTCTCATCGGTACCTACAGCACCACCATCACCTTGGCCCCCGAGGAGCGGGAAGCCGAGTTCGACCGGGTGCGCGGCGTGGCCGCCGGCGTGGTGGTGGACGGCGTGGTGACGATGCCCATGCAGTGTCGCTGTTGGCGGGCCGTGCGGCGGTAGCCCCCCCGGGGGGGTGGCGTCCAACGATGGGGTGGACCGTCGGTTTGGTACGGTCGCAGCGATCCGTTGACCGACCGGGAGGTGCTGACCATGCTGTCGAGGAGCGAGAGGCGCCTGGCCTCGTGGTCGGACAAGATCCAGAAGTGGGCCGACAAGCGGATCGAGGAGTTCGGCTCGAACAGCAAGGAGGGCCAGTACGCCTTCGGCGTGTCGCTCGGGGTCTCGGTGGCCAAGGGGAAGACCACCGCACCGAAGAACATGAAGAAGCGCTACAAGCCCCAGGCCATCAAGGGCTACGAGGACGTCAAGTGGCTCCTCAGCAAGGCGGTCCGGTACGGCGATGCGCCCGAGGGGAAGTTCCTCCCCCTGCTGCAGGCCCCACGAACCGAGCCGGTGACTGGATCCTGGTCCCGGAGGGACAGCCCCGACTGAGTCGGCCGGCCCGATCGGGCTCAGTCGGTCAGCGCCCCTGCCATTGGGGTGGTCGGCGCTCGGCCGCCGCACGGAGTCCCTCGGCGGCATCCTCGGTGGCCATGGCGACCAGGCGCATGGTCTCGCCGAACCGGATGGCTTCGACCGGAGGAAGGGTCTGGGCGCGGATGGCGACCTCTTTGGTGGCCCGGGCGGCCAACGGCGCCGCCGCCACCAGACGCCCGGCCAGCGAACGGGCCTCGTCCATCAGCTGGTCGTGGGGGACGACCCAACCGGCCAGGCCTATCTCCTTGGCCCGCTCGGCACCGATCCGTTCGCCGGTCAACAACAGCTCCATGGCGTACTGCCAGTTGATCTTCTGCGGGAGGCGGATGGCCCCGACGATGGTCGGGACCCCGATGCCCACCTCGGGGAAGCCGAACTCGGCCCGCTCACTGGCGATGACGAAGTCGCACCAGGTGACGAGGGTCAGGCCGTAGCCCAGGCAGTAGCCGTTGACGGCGGCGATGACCGGCTTGTAGATCTCCCACCCGCTCTCGAAGGAGTTCACCGTCGGCTTCTCCCAGAACGTCCCGGCGAACTCACCGGCGGCGTTGCCGCCGCCCCGCATGTCACCGCCGGCACAGAAGGCCCGGCCCGCTCCGGTGACGATGGCCACCCAGGCCTCCTCGTCGTCGCGGAACTGGCCGAAGGCGTCGTTGAGGGCCTGGCGCATCTCGCCGTCGATGGCGTTGAGGGCGTCGGGGCGGTTGTAGGTGATCGTCGCCACGTGGCCGTCGATCGCGTAGGTGACCAGCGTGCTCATCCCGACAGCATGCCCCACCGTCGGACCGGTGGTCGGCGGAGCCGGCCCGGAGGATCAGAGGCGGAGCTGCATGTACCAGGGGTAGGAGACCGGTGGGCGCGACACCTTGGTCAGGGCCTTGGCCTGCTCGCGGGGCAGGTCGAGATCGAAGCCGGCCAGGTTCTGGGTGAGCTGGTCGAGGGTTCGGGGTCCGATGATGACCGAGGTGACACCGGCCTGGGCGAGCAGCCAGGCCAGGCTGACCGCCGTCGAGGTGGAGCCGAGCTCGTCGGCCACCTTTGCCACCTCGGCCACGATCCCGAAGTTACGGTCGGTAAGGGTCAGCATCCGCATCCCCTCGGCTCCCACGTCGGTGCCCTTGCTCAGCCGTCCGTCCTCGGGCAGGTCGGCCCCTTTGGCGTACTTGCCGGTGAGCATGCCTCCACCGAGGGGGCTCCACACGATGACGGCCATGCCGTGCCGGGTGGCCGTGGGCAGGATGTCGAGCTCGATGTCCCGCCAGATGAGCGAGTACTGCGGCTGGAGGCTGACCAGCGGGGTCCCGTGGGCGCGCTCGGCCGCCCACTGGGCCTCGACCAGCTGGCTGGCGTAGAAGTTCGAGCAGCCGATGTAGCGGACCTTCCCCGACCGCACGAACGAGTCGAGGGTGTCCATGCTCTCCTCGATGGGGGTGTCGTGGTCCCAGTTGTGGAGTTGGTAGAGGTCGATGTAGTCGGTGCCCAACCGCTTGAGGCTGGCCTCGAGGGCGCGGGTCAGATGGGCCCGGGACGAACCCTTGTCGTTGGGCCCGGGGCCCATCACGTTGTAGCCCTTGGTGGCGAGGACCACCTCCTGGCGCCTGCCGGCGATGCACCGGCCCACGATCTCTTCGGAGATGCCGGCGTTGTATACGTCGGCTGTGTCGACGAAGTTGTGACCGGCATCGAGGAAGGCATCGACGATGGTCCGCGACTCGGCCTCGTCGGTACCCCACTCGGTGTTGCCGAAGGTCATCGTGCCGAGGCACGCTCGCGACACCTGCAGACCGGATCTTCCCAAGCTGACGTAGTTCACGGGTGGCACCATAACGGGAATCACCGCGCAGGATCGGGTGGCGGCCCACACCCCGGCATGCCGAAATTGTCACACGCCGACGGCACCCGAAATTGTCGGCGTGGGTTGGGCGACCTACGCCCCGGCAGAGGCAGCGGGAGTCCACAGGAGCTCCCAACGGTTGCCCTCGGGGTCGGCCACGACGGCGGCCCGGCCCCCGAAGGACTGGTCCTCGGGCTCGCTGACCGAGCGACCTCCCGCCTCGACGGCCTGGGCGAAGGCGGTGTCGACGGCGCGGCTGTTGGCCACCCTGATCACCAAGGTCATGGCCGACCGGTCGACGCCCGTGCCCTCATCGGACCCGGTGCTGGGGAACAGGGCGAGTGTGACGTCGCCCAGTGGGAAGAAGGCCAAGGTGTCCGAGGCGCCAGGTTGCTCGTGCCAGCCCAGCTCCCGATAGAAGCGACGCAGGGCGGGCAGGTCCCGGGCGCTCAGCACCACCATGTTGAGGTGGGCCGGCACGCGTGGCGCCGCGGGGTCGGACACGGGGTTCAGGCCACCGGAGGCGGCGTACCCTCAGCACTGGCCGTGAGGCCCGGGTCCCAGGCGCACACGGTGCAGGCGTGGTGGAACGACGACCGGGCGAACTCGAGCGCCAACGCCCGGGGGTCGGCGCTCGAACACACGTCGCTCCACTCGAGGATGTACTCACCGAGGGAGCCGTCCCACCGGGCCGCCGGCGGACTGAGCGTGGCGCCGGCGAAGCCATCCGGCGCGGGATGGGCGTAGGAGTAGAAGGCCGCCTGGTTGGTGGTCCGGTCGCCCGGCCACCATCCGACGGCTACCTCTTGGGCGTCCATGGCGTTGCGCATGATGAAGTCGTCCGACGGTGGTGCGGCCGGGGCGCCGGAGAATAGGTTGACGGCGACGTCAAACGAGCCCCACCAGGCGTTGACCGGTGTCGACCGTCCCCGGTACGGGGCCCGGAACTCGGCGAGAACCAGGGCCGCCTGGGTAGCGGCGGCGAAGTAGTCGGCCACCTGGTCGGTGTCGTAGCTGGCATGCTCGTCGTCCTCGTTGAGCGGCACGGTCCACGGCACCTCCTGGGGTGTCATGTTGACGGCGACCGGACCGACCAGACTCTCGACGGTGGCCAACACCTCCCGGGTGACCTCGCCCACCGAGCGGTCGGGTACGAGCGGGACACGGCCCCCACCCCGGCCACTGGTCTCAATGACGGCCTCATGGACCCGCAGGTCGAGCACGACCGTCATCGTCCCGGATCCGTCCGGGGCCGGCAGTGGGGCGGTCTCCCAGCCGCGGGACGTCAGGCGCAGGGCGGCGTGCTGGAGTTGGGGCTCGGGCGGGGCCAGGGCCACCGCCAACTTGCCCAGCAGTTGGGTGTGGCCGTGGAGGGTGTCGCAGGTCCCGGCCCACCGGTCATAGGCGAGGACCGGCCATGACGAGGACATGGCCCGACGCTACCAGCGCCCCCTCGACCAGCGCTGGGGCCGGCCGGCTGCTCAGGACTCGGGACCCGAGAGCCCGAGCATCTTGGTCACACCGTGGTCCCGGCCGGTCGTGTATCCCCCGTCCACGGGGAGGGCGTGACCGGTGATGAACGAGGCGTCCTCCGACAGCAGGAAGGCGGTCGCCGCCGCGATCTCCTCGGGGCGTCCGAGTCGGCCGAGCTTGTGCTCGGCCACCACGCCCGCCTTCGACTCCTCCAGGCCGGGCCAGTCGAAGACACCCCGCAGCATCGGCGTGTCGATGAAGCCGGGGCAGACGGCGTTCACCCGGATGCCCCGGCCGGCGTAGTCGATGGCCATGCTCTTGGTCAGGATCACCACCCCGCCCTTGGAGGCGCTGTACACGCTGCCGCCCGCCGTGCCCTCCAGCCCCTCGACGCTGGCGATGGTCACGACCGAGCCGCGGGAGCCGTCCACGCGGGGCTGGCTGAGCATGGCGCCGATGGCGTGCTTGGCCACCAGGTACGTCCCGGTCAGGTTGATACCGAGGACCCGGTTCCACTCGTCGGTGTCCAGCAGGTGCACCGGCCCTCCGCTGGCCACCCCGGCCGAATTGACCACGCCGTCGATCCGACCGCCGAAGTGCACGGCGGCCGCCATGAGATTTGCGACCGCCTCCTCATCGGCCACGTCGGCCCGGTGGAACAGCCACGACGTCGGGGAGGATCCCGGCAGTGTCTCGGCCGGCTCGACGAGGTCCGCCCCCACCACCGAGGCCCCCTCCTCGATGAGCCGGGCGGCGCACGCCCAGCCGATGCCCGACGCCACCCCGGTGACGACGACGCACTTCCCCTTCAGACCTCGCATGGAACCTCCGTTTCGCCGGGCTGTCCACGACGACCCGGTCCGTGTCGGACTGTCGTCAGCCCTCGGGCCGGAAGACGACCTTGATGGCGTGGGAGACGTTCCGGTCGATGGCCGTGTCGACCGCAGTGCGGTACTCCTCGAGGGGGAAGCGGTGGGTCACCACCTCGCCGGGCAGCAGTCCGGCGGCCAGGACGTCGAGCGCACGGTCGACCGAGTGCCGGTTGGGTCCGCCGGCCAACCCCGGTGCTGATCCCGCGTCCACCGTGTGGTCGAGGGAGCCGACCAGCGCGGCCTCCTTGTACCAGACGGGGGTCAGATCGACCTCGCTGATGCCCGCCGCGCCCAGCAGGAGCACGGTGCCCCGGTGGGCCACGGCCGCCAGAGCCTCGGTGACCGACTGGGGTGAGCCCACCGCCTCCACCACATAGGGGAATCCCCCCATGAGCATCTGGTGGGCCTTGTGCCCGATGACCCGGGCCCCGGAGATCTCGGCCAGAGCCGCCCAGTGGCTGTTGTCCACCTCGGTCCGCACCACGTGGTCCGCTCCGCAGAGTACTGCCGCCTCCGCCTGGTGAGCGTGGCGGGCGAGCACGGTCACCTCGCACCTGGGATAGAGACCCCGTAGCGCAGCCGCGGTGGCCAACCCGATGATGCCGGCACCGACGATGAGCACCGGGTCGCCGTCGGTGGGCGGAGCCCGTAACAGTCCGTGGCAGGCGATGGAGACCGGCTCGTGCAGACAGGCCAGGTCGTCGGGCACCACTTCGGGGATCGGGTGGAGCATCGATCCGTGGGCCACGACCTGCTCGGCCCAACCGCCACCGAGTCCCGAGGTGAAACCGAGGGTGCGTCCGCTGCTCACGATCCTGGTGTCGAGCGAGAGGCACGACGAGGTCCACCCCCGTGCACAGTTGGCACACGGTGGGGTGATGCCCCGGGCCAGACAGGGGATGCACGGATCGACGGCCACCCTCGTCCCCACGGGGTGGGGGCAGTCGGCCCCCGCCTCGACGACGCGACCGGCGATCTCGTGTCCGAGGACGAAGGGGAACGAGGCGAGGGACACCAACGTGGGTGAGGGACCGGTGTTGTGGGCGAACAGGTGGAGATCGCTCCCGCAGATCCCCCCGCTGGCCACAGCTACCCGGGCCCAGCTGCCGGTGGGCAGCTCGGGTTCGGCCAGGTCGACCAACGAGGCCGGGAACGCCGGATCGGCCATGTCGAACTGGACGGCACGCACGGGGCCAACGTAGTGGCTCGACGCCGGCCGGGCCCGGCCTTGGTCCCGGGCGTCGAGGTCGGCCCAGGTGGGCCGGGATCCGTATCCCAGCCGCTAGGCCTTCGGTACGCCGCCCCCGCTGGCCGACTCGATCAGGAACCGGGTGGCCGAGCGCACGCCACTCACGAAGAGGTCGTCCTGCTGGGCGTCGGTCAGCTCGAACTGGGTGGCGCTGATACCCATGTTGTCGATGAAGATGGTGCGGGCCGCCGTGGACTGCTCGACGTGGTAGCGGTCCCACTCGTTCATCATGGTCTGGAGGCACCGGACCGCCTCTTGCATGGTGTCGTGGGCCGCCACGGTCTTGGGCATCTCGAGGGCCTGGGCCGACAGCTTGATCCCGATGGTGGGCCAGCGCGGGGGCTGTCCATCCACACGGTCGAAGGCGTCGATGGGGAAGTTGGCCAGCATGCCGCCGTCCACCCAGGTCACCGTGCCGGCGTCGAAGTGCTCGGTGGTCGTGGTGCCACCCGGGCCGGGCACGCTCACGTCGCAGGCCTTGGTCTCCACCCGTACCGGCTCGAAGAAGAACGGTATGGACATCGAGGCCCGGACCGAGCGGGCCACGTCCTCGGTCTCCCGGGTCAGCCCGTAGTAGTCGAGGTCCCACGGGATGCGGACCAGCTCGGAGCGCGTGATGTCGGATGCATGGATGACCAGGCGGAATCGGCGTTCGGGCGGGAGGCTCATGCCCGGGTCGTCCTCGGGGGCAATGGCCAGGTCCCCGAACGTGCTGACACCCAGCTGGCCGAGGACGGGCCGCAGCCACTCACCGAGGTAGTCCCCCGAGTAGATCCCCATGTGCGTCATGAGCTCGGCCGCGCCCACTGCCTTCTTGCCGATACCCCCGATCTTCTCGATCCAGTTGGCCACCCGACCCAGTTGTTCGAACTTGGCGAAGTCGAGGCTGCGGACGTAGCCGTGCAGCGCAGTCATTTCCGCGCCAGCCTTTCCGATCGAGGCGATCAACGTGGCGGCGATGGCGCCCGCGCTCGTGCCCGCCACCCGCGGGAAGGCGTACCCCGCCTCGCTGAGGACGAGGACCGCCCCCACCAGTCCGATGCCCTTGACTCCGCCGCCCTCGAGGACCAGATCGGCGACCAGCTGCTCGGTCCCCTGGGGATCGCGCCAGGAGTCCACCCGCCGGAGCTCGGCGACGGCGGCGTCGAACGACTGCTGGAGGGCCGGCGACCGCCGGTATCCGAGTGGGTGGTCGGCGTCGACGGTGATGTCCGACGACGCTCCAGCGGCCGGGGCCACGGTCATGTCAACGAACGGTCGTCGAGGAGGGGAACGACTCCGGCCGGTATCGGAAGCATCGGGGATTGGAACAGGCCACGCTGGCCGCGGAGATCCGGCCGGGGAGGACGATCTCCTCCGACTCGGCGTCGATCCACCGCCCCTTGGCGGGGAAGTCACAGTGGGGACAGTGCATCCGGAGTTCGGCTGTGGTCACGGCGGCTACCTCCGTTGTTCTCAGCGCCGTTCAGGATCCCATAGGTCATTGCCGTTGCACGCGGATACCCGGTCGGGATCAGGGCACTCCGGTGTCCGGCCCCGATCCGGACGGCGGCCCGACGCTCTCACTGTGATGTCGGATTCCCGCCAGTATGGGGGACCCCCGAGGCGTACTCTGCACGTGTGTACGAGGACTTCGAGCGGTGCTACCGGGCTGTGCAATCCAAAGACGCCCGGTTCGACGGCTGGTTCGTCACGGCCGTGTTCACGACGGGGATCTACTGTCGACCGAGCTGTCCGGCCCGTCCCCCCTTCGCCAAGAACCTCTGTTTCCTCCCGACCGCAGCGGCCGCCCAGCGTGCCGGATTCCGGGCCTGCAAGCGGTGCCGACCGGACGCCTCGCCCGGATCGCCGGAGTGGAACGTGCGACAGGACCTCGTCGGCCGGGCCATGCGCCTCATCGGCGACGGCACCGTCGACCGGGTCGGCGTGACCGGTCTGGCCACCCAGCTCGGTTACAGCACCCGACAGCTCGAGCGGCACCTGATCGCCGAGGTGGGCGCGGGACCCCTGGCCCTGGCACGCGCTCAACGAGCCCAGACCGCCCGCCTGCTCATCGAGACCACGCCGCTGCCCTTCGCTGATGTGGCCTTCGCCTCCGGGTTCTCGAGCATCCGGCAGTTCAATGACACGGTGCGGGCGGTCTTCGACACCACGCCGACGGGACTCCGGTCCCGCTCCAAGCGAGGTGGCTCGCCGGCCCGCCCAGGGGCCCTCACCTTCCGACTGCCCTTTCGCTCCCCGTTCGCCCCCGAGAGCCTGTTCGGCCATCTGGCCGCCACGGCCGTGCCCGGCTGCGAGGAGGTGCGCGACGGTGCGTACCGCCGAACCCTGCGCCTCCCGGCCGGCACCGGCATCGTGACGCTTACCCCGACCTCCGATCACGTGGCCTGCCAGCTGGCCCTCGACGATCTGCGCGACCTGTCGACGGCCATCGCCCGGTGCCGCCGCCTCCTCGATCTCGACGCCGACCCCGAGGCGGTCGTCGAACTCCTGGCTTCTGACCCACTCCTGGCCGACGAGGTGGCCAAGGCTCCCGGTCGGCGGATCCCGGGCACCGTCGACGAGTCGGAGTTGGCCGTGCGGATGGTGCTCGGCCAACAGGTCTCGACGGCTGCCGCGGCGACCCACGCCGGCCGCTTGGTCGCCCAGTACGGGACGGTGATCGCCGATCCGGGAGGCGGGCTCACCCACCTCTTCCCCACGCCCGGCGACTTGGTCGACCTGGATCCGGCCACGCTCGCCCTCCCTGCGTCCCGGCGCCAGGCGTTGCTCGCCATGGTGGGCGCCCTCGTGGACGGCGACGTGGATCTCGGTGTCGGCGCCGACTGGGTCCGGGCCCGCCAGCAGCTCACCGGCGTCACCGGGGTTGGACCGTGGACAGTCGAGATGATCGCCATGCGCGCCCTCGGCGACCCCGACGCCTTCCCCGCATCGGACATGGGGGTGCGAAAGGGGGCCACCACGCTCGGGTTGCCCGACTCGGCTTCTGGGCTCGAGGGCCGTTCTGCGGGGTGGAGGCCCTGGCGGTCCTATGCCGTCCAGTACCTGTGGGGCGCCCTCGGGCATCCCATCAACCAGTGGCCGCCCGTGCGACCGCAACCATCGAAAGGATCATCATGACCGAGAAGATCTTCCGCACCCTGGAGAGTCCCGTCGGCACGCTCACGGTGGCCGGCGACGGAACGGTCGTTACCAATCTGAGGATGACCGACCAGACCCACGAACCGGTGGGCCGGACCACATGGCGCCATGAACCGTCCGCCTTCACCGAGGCCGTCGAGCAGCTGCACGCCTACTTCGCCGGTGAACTGACCCGGTTCGACCTCAGCCTCACGATGGAGGGCTCCGGGTTCCAACGAAGCGTCTGGAAGGCCCTGATCGACATCCCCTACGGGGAGACGACGTCCTACGGCGAGATCGCCCGCCGGGTAGGGAAGCCGGGCGCGGCGCGAGCGGTGGGCCTGGCCAACGGTCAGAATCCCATCGCCATCATCGTCCCGTGCCACCGAGTCATCGGCGCCAACGGTTCACTCACTGGCTACGGCGGTGGTCTCGACCGCAAGGTGATCCTCCTCGACCTGGAGCGTGAGCATTTCACGCCCCAGCTGGCCCTTCGAGGTGAGCGGTAGGGAGATAGTTCGGGACCGGCCCCTCACCGCGTTTTGCCGAGGACGGCGCGGGTGCTTCGGGCCGCCGCCATCGCCGCCTCGTCTGCCGGGAGGGCGTGGAGGTCGTCGGAGAACACCTCGACTCCCACGGGTGCCTGCGTGCCGGTATGGCGAAGGGCCTCGATGATGCCGGACAGGTCGAACTCCCCCTCGCCGGGGAGCCGTCGGTGATGCAGGGTGGCATCGAGGAGATCGGCTTCGGCCCGGAGAGGTCCGTCGCAGAGCTGGATGGACAGGATCGACGACCCCGGCACCGCCCGGAGCTGGTCGACGGTGGTGCCGGTGCGCACGAAGTGCCAGGCGTCGATGGTGAGTCCGCCGTTCGGCTGGCCCGCCGACTCCACGATCTGGAGGGCGGTGGCCAGATCGGGGATCTTCGACCAGGAGAGCCACTCGAGGTGGACCACCAGACCGTGCTCGGCGGCCCGGGAGCAGAGCCCGGCGAACGCCGCCGTGGCTTCGTCGATACCCCATTTTCCCCCGAGGACGTCCACCGCATTGAGGGAGTGGGCGCCGACCGCGTCGGCCACGGCGAACAGCTCGTCCTCTCCGAAGCCGAAGATGTCCTCACTGTCGAGCGACGGCGGGACGACGACGTCCGATGCACCGGGAGGCCACCACCATGTGGGGTCCACCTCCGCCACTGCCAGGCCGTGGTCGTCGAGCATGGAGCGCAGATCGGTGTCGCTCAACCCCTCGTTCCGGGCGGCGGCGTAGTCGCGTCCCCACAGGGACACAGCGGTGAAGCCTGCAGCTGACGCGGCCGCCAGTCGGGCCAGGAAGGGCGTACCGCGCCGCAGCGAGCCTGAACACAGCACAAGATCGTCCGGACCCATTCCCTATCCTCCCCCTACGTGCCGTGGGAGCGGCACCATGAGCAACGGTAGCGGGTGTGGTGGCGATCCCTACGGGCGTAGCCTCGGGGATGTCGGTCGAGGACGGGGGAGGACGAGATGCCCGGGATGCGTTTCAACCACATGGAGCTGTCGTTCCCGAGCGGGACGCTGACCCCGGAGTTCCGGAGCGAGGTCGACGCCTTCTACTGCGGGGTGTTGGGCTGGGACTCGCTCGACACCGACGTCGTGGGCCAGTCCTGTCACCTGCTCCGTCCCGATGACGGCCAGTTCATCCTGCTGGCCGAGGGCAAGGAACCGATCTCCTCTCCCGGCTACGACCACCTGGGTCTGCTCATGGACACCCGGGAGGAGGTCGACACCCTGCTCGGGCGGGCCCGGGCCTTCCAGGAGAGCGACGACCGGTTGCGCATCAAGGAGTACGAGGACCTGGTCGGACCGACCCTCACGGTCCATGCCTTCTACGTGCGCTATCTGCTGCCCATCTGGTTCGACGTCCAGTGCATGGAGTGGCCGGCGGGACGGGAGCCCGAGCGCCGCTGGCAGTACTCCTGAAACGTGACGGTGGGATCAGTTGTGCAGGGCCTTCCACCACCATGTGGGCTGGGCCACCCGGTGGACCAGTCGCAAGGGCACGGTGACGGCTTCGTGTCCCAGCGTGAACCGGACGGTTCCGGCCTCCACGCCCGACCCGCTCGTTCCTGTGGCCGGTGCGGCCGCCGTGCTGACAGCGACCCGCTGGCCCGGTAGCCCGACCAGCACGGCCGACCGGGTGGCGACGGCCGGCACCTCGCGGTGGATGCCACCCCAATCCACACTGGCCATGCGCACGACGCTTCCCTTGGCCACCGCAGGGACAGCCACGATGGCCGCTTCGGAGGTGTCCAAGAGCCGCTCCACGATCGGGCCGGTGTAGAGCAGCGGATACTGCGCCTCGATGGCGCTGTACGGGGCGGGAGCTGTTGTGGTGGTGGAGGGGACGGGAGTCGTGGTCGTGGTCGTCGTCGTGGTCGTCGGCGGAACCGTGGTGGTGGCGCCGGCCGGGGGAACCGTGGCGGGCGGAGCGGGGGCCGGCGGCGGAGGTTCGCTCTGGGCCAGAGCCGACGCCAGCACCAGGACCGAGCGCCCCTCGATGGTCCGGTAGGCGGCCAGCACCATGCAGCCCGCCGCCTGTGACGTGTAGCCGGACTTCACGCCGACGATCCCGTCGGTGCCGATCAGTTTGACGACGTTGTGGATCACACCGGCCAGGGGAAGGTTTGCCGTGGGCATGGCCACGACGGTGGCGAAGGCTGGAATGGCCATACCCGCGGCGGCAAAGCGCAGCATGTCGGCGGCAGTGGAGACTGATGCGGGATCGAAGCCGCTGGCGTCGGCGTAGTGGGTCTCGTCAGCGCCGAGCGCCGAGGCCAGTGCGTTCATCTTGGCCACGAAGGCGGTCTCCGACCCGGCATCCCAGACCGCCAGGGTGTACGCAGCGTCATTGGCCGATTGGATCAGGAGGCCCTCCAACAACTGCTGTTCGGTGAGCGTCTCACCGGCCTGCAAGGGGATGTTGGTCTCGTCGTTCTCCAGGTCCACGTCGAACTGGTTGGCCTCGTCCGGCGTGATGGTGATGGTGGGTCCACTGCTGTTGTCCGCCAATGGGTGGTCCCGCAGGACCACCACGGCGGTGGCCATCTTGGCCAGCGAAGCGATGGGTACTGGCCCCTCGAGCGAGGACTGCTGGGCATAGCCGAGGGAGGGGATCTCGACCGCGGCCTGACCGCTGGACGGCCAGGGCGGCGAGGGAGCGGCCCCCGGCACGACGAGCGTGGTCGAGCGCCCTGAGGGAATGGTGGGCTGGGCCACGGGACGGTTGATCCGTTGGTCGACGAGTAGCCCTGCGGCTACGAGGACCAGGGCTACCGCCACCAGCAGGGACCAGAGGATCCGGCGCCGCCTGCGACGTCGTCTCGTTTTCTGCGGCCGCTCCACCGACGCGATGGAGTGAGGTGGCGAACCGCTGACGCCCGGGGCACTGTCGGGCGCATCGGCGACCGGGCGAACGCCCGCCGGCTCGGCGGCCGGAGTCGCTATACCGGCCAAGGGCGTGGCTATACCGGCCAGGTCGGGTCCGGACAGGCCCAGGGCCGGCTCGGCCTCCGACGACGCGGTGGACACCACCTCCGACGCAGGCGCGTCGGTAGTCGACGTTCCGTCGTTGGTCCCGGCGTTGACGGAAAGTCGCTCGGGGTCGGTTCCGGTTTCCTCGCCGGACGTCACGGGATCCTCGAATAGGCGGCGCTTACCGACATGGCTGTGGCCTTCACTCGATGGGTTGTCCCCCCTCGGTCGACCGCCCATGGGTGTCGAGCCCGGACGGGATCCTCGGTGCATGGTAAACGCCGCGTCGATCCGAGTCCTGCATGACTTCCCAGCTGCCTGGAGTGCGCGAGGTCGTCCCGCACGCCGCCCACCTCGACGTCCAAAGGAGCGCTACGCCTGGGCGGCAGGCGGAGGCGGCGGACGCGTCGGAGGCGGTGGCGGTGGCGGTGGCGGCGGGGGTGGTGTCGAGCCCGAGACGGTGTCGCTGGGTGCGAAGACGCTGCGCGAGGTACTCGGTGGTGGCGGTGGCGAGCCGATGACCGCGTCGCTGGGTGCGAAGACGCTTCGGGCCGTGGTAGGAGGTGGCGGCGCCACCAGTGGCGAACTCATGGCAAACAAGGTGTCCGGTGGTGGCGACCACCGTTGATCGCTGGTCGACGTTGCGCCGGCCGAGCGATTCCCCCTCCTCCGCAGCAGGACGAAGCCGACCACGGTGATGCCGGCCGACACCACGAGGACCGGAATGGCCAACAAGGCCCGGTCGTTCGTCGCCGTCTGGCACTCGTTCACAAATTGGTTCCACTGGGCTCGGGCCGCGGCCCGGGTGGCGGGGGGCTCGGCACCGGCACCGATCGAACCCGGGTCGACAAGAGCTTCGATGGCCGTCTCCGAACCCCGGCCCGGCCCGCAGGTACCCCCGACGGCCGGAGCCGGCAGCTCGGACCACAAGGCGGTGAGGGCCACGGCGACACCGAAGAGACCCACGAAGATCAACGTCAGCGCGGCCCAGGAGATCTCCGAGCGCTGCTTCATCGGGAGCCACCGTGCATCCTGACAATCGTAGGCGTAGGAGGGCTTCCGGAGAGGTCGGGGTGCGGACTTCGCCGCGGGCAGTGACAGTGGCCAGACCATCCGGTCAGGGCTGCGCAGGCCAGGTCAGTAGGATTGCGGATGAGGCCGAGGTGCCTCCACGGGAGGGGTTCCATGCCAGCACGGTCCATGTTCTTGAAGTTGGCGATGGCGTTGGCCGGGGCGCTTGTCCTCACCTTCTCCCTCCTGAGCGTCTCCCTGGCTGTCGATACATCCGGGGCCGGTGCCTCGACTCTGGGCGACCAGATCGTGGCCTTCGCCGCCTCGCAGGCCGGTGTGCCGTACTGCAACGGCGGCGGGGGCATCAACGGCCCGAGCTACGGGGGCGACAACCAACCCGGGTGCGGTCCCGGCACCAAAGGGTTCGACTGCATGAGTCTGGTCCAGTTCGCCGTCTACCAGGCCACTGGCATCGTCCTCCCCGGCGACGGCAGCCAGAAGGCCGGCGCGGGAACCTTCATCCCTCCCGAGGCCACCTACGCCGGGGACATGGCCGATCTCCTCCCCGGTGACGCCGTCTTCTGGGGTGGTGGAGGCATCGACTCCTTCGCCCACTCGGGCATCTACGCGGGCGATGGTGAGGTATGGGACGCCGTGGACGTGAACATCCCTGTCCAAGAGCACTCGCTGTCCTACCTCGGCAACCTCTACCGGTACGACGGCGCCATGCGGTATCCGGGCACCGGTGGTGGTGCCCCGACCGCCACGTCCGGCGGGCTGGTGACGCCTGTGGTGAGCATGGCCTCGACCCCGGACGGCGGTGGCTACTGGCTCACCGATGCCGCCGGCGGGGTATCCGCCCACGGCTCGGCCGTGAACTACGGCTCCATGGCCGGACACATCCTGAACGCCCCCATCGCCCACATCGTCTCCACCCCGGACGGGGGTGGATACTGGCTGGTGGCCTCGGACGGCGGGATCTTCTCGTTCGGTGACGCCCCGTTCTTCGGCTCGATGGGCGGCCAGCACCTCAACGCTCCCGTCGTCGACATCGCCCCGACCCCGGACGGGGGTGGGTACTGGCTGGTGGCCTCGGACGGCGGGATCTTCTCGTTCGGTGACGCCCGGTTCCAGGGGTCCATGGGCGGACGACATCTGAACGATCCGATCGTGGGCATCAGCACCGACGACGCCACCGAGGGCTACTGGCTGGTGGCGACCGATGGGGGGATCTTCTCGTTCGGCGCGCCCTTCCTCGGCAGCACCGGCAATCTGCGGCTCACCCGGCCGGTCAACGGCATGACCTCGTTGGCCAACGGACAGGGCTACTGGTTCGTGGCCTCCGACGGCGGTGTCTTCGCCGAGGGCAGCGCCCCGTTCCGGGGATCGATGGGTGGGTCGACACTCAGTGCCCCGGTCGTAGGGATGGCCACCGATCCCGCCACGGGGGGCTACTGGCTGGTGGCGTCCGACGGCGGCATCTTCAGCTTCGGCGCGCCGTTCTACGGTGCCGGCTGACAGGAACTTCGCCGCGAGGCGGGGTCAGAGCACCAGGGCGGCGAGCTGGTCCATCGACTCGAGCCAGGCATCGAGCTCCCGGCGCCACGGTGCCGAGACGACGTGCTGAATACCGGCTTCCTGATAGGCAGCGAGTTCCTCTTTGATCCGGCCGTGGTCCATTCCCTGGGGGTCCCACCCCGTGCGCAGCGAGACGGGGAAGTCCGTGTCGGGATGGTCCTGTCGGATGCGGGCGACGACCGGCGCCGCCTGCTCGGGTGTGAGACCGACGGCCTGGTAGCCGTCGCCCCGCTGCGCCACGCGACGGTAGGCGGGCTCACTGCTCCCGCCGACCCAGATAGCGATGGGATGGGCCGGCTTGGGCAGGATCCGCATGTCGTCGAAGGAGGTGTGCTGGCCGTGGAAGGTCACCGGGTCCTCGCTCCATACCGCGCGGAACAGGTCGATGGCCTCATCGAGGCGTCCTCCGCGATTGTGGAAGTCGTAGCCGAGTGCCCGGTACTCGAGCTCGGACCAACCCACACCCACCACGATGGTCACTCGGCCCCGTGAGAGGGCGTCCAGACTGGCGAGCGAGTTGGCCAGCTCCAGGGGATTGTGGGTGGGGACCACGAGCACACTCGTCCCGAGGCCGATCCTGTCGGTGACCGCCGCCGCCCATGTCAACGTGACCAGGGGATCGAACAGGTAGGGAGACGGGTAGTCCTGGGACGCCGGGTGGACGATGTGGTCGCTGACCCAGAGGTCGGCGAACCCCAGCTCCTCGGCGTGTTGGGCCGCCCGGGTTATGGCGTCGGGCCCGGCCACTCGGCCGTACTGGGGGAGGTGGACTCCGACCTGCATCTGCACGCTTCTTTCCCGGGCATCGATAGAGGACTCGGTGCCGCGGGCGCCAACTCTACCGGCGTCATCCCAGGAGCCGGTCGTCAAATCGGCCTGAGGTCCAGTCGTTTCGCTCAGTTCGAACCGGCGTCGGCGGGTGATGACCCCGCGTGGACTCGCACCTCGTGCACGACCGTTGCCACCGCGGGGACCACCAGGACGGGGGCCTCCTCGGGGGAGACCTCCGAGGCAATCACGGTCTCGGTGGGCCAGTGCACATCGGTCGAGGGGTCGAACTCGGCCGAGGCCATCGACTCGGTGGTGTGGGTGGTGCCGACCGGCTCGTCGGATGCCACACCGGGAGCGGTTATCGCCCCGTCGTGCCCGTCGGCGAGGGTGTCGAGGAAGGTCAGCGGCGACCTCACCGCCTTGGTGATGGTCTCGGTGGAAGGCAGGTCGGGAAACGACCCCCGGACATCGGACTCCAGCTTCTCGCGGAACCGGGCGAAGTCACGCCACAGGCTGCCGACCCGCTTGGCCAGCGTCGGGAGTTTGTCCGGTCCGAGGACAGCCAGGGCCACCACGCCGATGACGAGCAGCTTGGCCGGACTGAGGAAGTCCACGGGTTCGGCTCCGCTACCGCTGTGAAGCGTCCGACGTCACCCGAACGCTCGACGCCCCTGTCACCGGTACGTGCACCGCGGCGGGAGCGACGGCTGCGGGCGTCGAGGGGACGACCACCTCGACCGGGACGCCTTCACCCTCGGCCAATCCTTGTTTGAACTCGGTCTTGGCCGATCCGAGGGACCGGGCCAGCTTGGGGATCTGGGTGGAGCCGAAGAGGACCAGAGCCACCACCACCAGGATGATCAGTCCGTCCATGCCGAATATCTCTGCCGGGGAGCCGAAGTGCACGAGTCCAACCTTTCGTTGTCTGTTCCGGGTCACCCTGTGGAGTCGGCGCCCGCGTCGTACCGGGTATTCGTGGCCGACGCCGGGCTGGATGACGACGGGCGATGGTGTCGTGGCCCCGGTGGCCGGCGAGACGCCCTCCGACGGCTGGGCTTCACGGTGATGGAGTCGCTGCTTATGCGGTCGAGACCCTCGGTAACCTGGGCCCGGCGTGACCGTGCTGGCCATCCCGTCCGGGTCCGCCGCCGGCCGCGGATGCTCAGGCCGAGCGAACGGTGGCGACCGGAGCGACGCCGCCCGGGGAAGCGAGCCCGGCCTCCCGTAGGAGTCGCCGCTCGTCGAGCTTGCTCGAGGTGGTGAGGGGTAGTTCGGCCACCAGCTCCACCCGGTCCGGGAGCATGGAGTCGGGAAGTTTCGTTGCTGCCCCCTGACGGAGCTCGAGGGCGGTGATCGGGGTGTGGACCACCACGAAGGCGGCGATGCCCACCCCTCCGTCGTGGTCGAAGACCACACAGGCGGCATCGGCCACACCGGGAAGCCCCCGTACGGCGTCGGTCAACTCCAGGAGGGAGATGCGCACCCCGGACCGCTTGATCACCCGGTCGGCCCGTTCGACATAGACGTACTCGCTCCGCTCGTTCCGGTAGACGAGGTCGCCGGAGCGGTACACGAGCTCGCCGGGGACGACGTCGGTCCTCATCACCTGGGCCGTGAGGTCGGGGGCTCCCCAGTAGCCGTCCATGAGCTGGTCGCCCCCGATGTACAGCTCACCCACTTGACCGGGCTGGACGACCTCGAGGCCCCCTTCGTCGATGAGGTGGAAGCGCACCCCGTCGTGGGGGACCCCGATGGGCACGGTGCCGTCGGCCACCAGCTCCGGGGTCAGCTCGATGTGGGTGACAGCGATGGTGGTCTCGGTCGGCCCGTACCGGTTGAATACCCGGAGCCGGGGTGCGGCCGACCAAACGGCCCGGACGTCGGCCAGGGCACTGGCCTCTCCACCCAGGGCGATGACGTCGAGGGTGCCGCCCTCCAACTCGCCGAACTGGGGGCTGGCCAGCAGCAGTTTCAGGTAGCTGGGCGAGAACCCGGTGTAGGTGATGCCCTCCCGTTGGACGGCGCGGAAGAACGTCCGCGGGAACAAGAGGGCCTCCCGGGGCCGGATGACCACGGCCCCCCCGGCGAACAAGGTGGGGAAGAGGGTCCCGAACGAGCCGTCGAAGTGGAACGGTGAGACACAGAGGGTGCGCGTCTCCCGGTCGAGACCGAGCGCCTCAGCAGTCGACCGTACGGCGGCGGCGAAGGCGCCGTGGCTGATGAGCACCCCCTTCGGGGAGCCCGTGGTGCCCGACGTGTAGATGGCGTAGGCCAGCTGCCCCCGGCCGTTGATCCGTGGCGGTGCTACCGGGCCATCGGCCCCCCGGAGGTCGGCGATGGGGACACGAGTGGGCCCATCTTGTGACGGCATGGTGCCGTCCTCGTCTTCGGGAACGACGATGAGCTTCGGCGAACAGTCGGCCACGATGGCGGCCACCCGGGCTTCGGGATCGGTGACGGCGAGCGGTACGAACACCCCGCCCGCCCACATGGTGGCGAGCGCCGCCACCACGAAGTCGACGGAGTTGGGGAGGTGGAGCGCCACCCGGTCGCCGTCGGTGACGCCTGCGGAGGCCAACCCTCGGGCCACCCGGCCGATCTCGTCCATCAGCTGGGCGTAGCTCAGCTCGGTGTCGAGGTCCTTCACGGCGGGGAGGTCTGGGCCGCTCCGGGCCTGTTCCACAATGGTGGCGACGACGAGCCGGTCCATCGGTTCGCTCACCGGGTCGGGGCCGGCTGGGAGCCGCGCAGCAGCTGTCCGGGAAGCTCGCCGGTGGGAGTGCCGTCCTCGAACGTCACCGCGCCACGCTTTACCGTCCAGCGGTAGCCACGCGCTGCCTGGAGAAGGCGCCGACCGCCGGCCGGGAGGTCGGTGGTGATCTCCGGCGGTGCACATCCCAACCCGGCCAGGTCGATCACGTTGAGGTCGGCGAGCAGTCCTGGGGCCACGACTCCCCGGTCCAGCCAGCCGAAGTGGGCGGCGGGTCGCCGGGTGATCTGGTGGACCACGGATTCGACAGGCAGTCCCTCAGGGCCCTCGAAGTCACGGCCCCACATGGAGAGATACGTGGTGGTCATGGAGCCGTCACAGATCTGCCCACAGTGGGCACCGGCGTCGGACAGACCGAACATGGCCACAGGGGAGGTGATCATCTCGCGGATGGCCTCGAGGTTCCGGTGGGCGAAGTTGAACAGCGGTGTGTAGATGAGCTGGCGGCCACCCCGCTGGAGCTGGACGTCGTAGGCCAACTCCCGGGGGTCTGCGCCGGTGCGACGGGCCATGGCTCCGATCGAGTTGGCGCTGTCGAAGTTGTAGTTGACCGGGTCGTCGAGGACGTACATGTCATCGAACCGGCCGAAGAAGGCGTAGCCGGCGAAGGCGTCAGGGTCGCCGGTCAGGTGGGCATGGCCCTCGATGATCTTCTTGCGGCGCTCGGGGTCCCGTAGGGCGGCGACCCGTTCCTCCAGCGGGAGGCCGGCGATCTTGCCGTAGGCGCGCGTCGGGGTGAAGACGTTGGCCGACGCCTCGAGACCGAGGAGGACACCGATGGGCCGGGGTGCCACCTGGGCCTTCACGTCGAGCCCCTCGCCCTGGAGGGCCACGGCCAACGCCATCAGGTCCCGCCAGCGCTCGGGTGCCTCGACGTCCTGTTGCACCGTGTAACTCACGGGGCGCCTGCTGGCCCGGGCGAACTCGGTCACGAGGGCGAACTCGGACCGGGCGAACTCGTCATCGGTGGTGCGGTAGCTGTCGGAGAGGAACTGGAAGACGCCCGTGCCGCTGGCCTGGAGGGTGGAGGCCAGGGTCATCAGTTCGGGTTCCCGGGCCCTCAGGGTGCCGAGGTTCTCGCCTGCGCTGGTCCGGTGGCGCTCGGTCCGTGACGTGGTGACACCCAAGGCCCCGGCTTCGAGTCCCTGGCGGAGCAGGTCGGCCATGGTCTCGAGCTCACGGTCGTCGGGGTGCTGGTCAAGGTCCGCCCCCCGCTCACCCATGACAAAGGCCCGGAGGGCGGCATGGGGGACGTGGGTGCCGACGTCGATGGTGCGGCGTTGGCGTTCGAGGGCGTCCAGATACTCGGGAAAGGACTCCCAGTCCCACTGCAGGCCCTCATGGAGGGCAGTGCCGGGGATGTCCTCCACCCCCTCCATGGTGGCGATCAGCCAGTCGTGCCGGTCGGGCTCGACGGGGGCGAAGCCCACCCCGCAATTACCCATGGCGACGGTGGTCACCCCGTGATGGGACGATGGGGCGAGGAGCGGGTCCCAGGTGGCCTGGCCGTCGTAGTGGGTGTGGGGGTCGACGAACCCCGGGGTGACGAGCAGGCCGTCGGCATCGAGCTCACGGTGCCCGCGTCCGACGTCGTCGCCGACCTCGACGATCCTGTCCCCGGTGACGGCGATGTCGGCACGGCGCAGCGCGCCGCCGGTCCCGTCGGCCAGCGTGCCGTTCCGGATGACCAGGTCTGCGGACACGCTTGTTCGACTCATCCCGCCAGCGCCCAACGGCGCAGCGGCTTGCGGGCATCGACCAACGAGTCGTACTGCTCATCGGTGAGCGAGACGGTAGCGGCGGTGCAGTTCTCCTCGAGGTGGGACAGCGACGAGGTGCCTGGTATCGGCAGCATCACCGGTGACCGCCGAAGCAGCCACGCCAGCGACACCTGGGAGACGGTGGCGCCCACCTCGCGGGCCACGGTGTCGAGGGGCCCTCCGTCGCGTGAAAGCTTGCCGCTGCCGAGGGGAAACCACGGGATGAACCCGATCCGGTGCTCCTCGCAGTAGTCGATGACGTCGTCAGCACCTCGTTGGGCGATGTTGTACTGGTTCTGCACGGTGACGACCGGGACGATGCTCCGGGCCAGTTCAATGTCGCCGACGCCGGCCTCGGACAGCCCGACCTCTCTGACCTTGCCGGCATCACGCAGTTCCTTCAACGCACCGAACTGGTCGACGGCGGGCACGGCAGGATCGATGCGGTGCAGTTGGAACAGGTCGATGTGGTCGACGCCCAGCCGTCGGAGGCTCCCCTCGCACTGGGCGGCCAGGTACTCGGGTCGGCCGCACTCCACCCACTCGCCGGGTCCGGGTCGGGTGAACCCGGCCTTGGTGGCGATGATGAGGCCTTCGGGATAGGGGTGGAGGGCCTCGTTGATGAGCTCCTCGGCCACGTCGGGCCCGTAGGAGTCGGCCGTGTCGATCAGGTTCACGCCGAGGCCCACTGCCGAGCGCAGGACTGCAATGGCCCCTTCGTGGTCACTCGGTGCCCCCCAGACGCCCGGACCGGTCAGCTGCATGGTGCCGAAGCCGAGACGACGCACCTCGAGGGAGCCCAGTTCGAGTGTGTCGGAGACGTCGACCATCATTCCCACCTTCTTCTTGGCGGACGTAGCGGCATGGATATCAATGAAAGGCTACGTACCGGGCGTCGCCCCATTCTACCGACGCGAAGGTCATTTCGACAGGGTCTTGTGTAAACGCGGATCCAGGATCTAGCGTTGGGGATGCATCAGTAATCACTTGAAATTGCTGATGTGCATGTTCTTACTGCAACGGTGAAGAAGGGGCAGCAGTACACATGATCTTGTCGCGTCCATTGTCGTCCACGGCACCGGTTGACTGGACCGCGGATTCCGTCCGTCTGGACGGAATCGACCTGGCCATCGTAGGTCTGGGCTCGTGGGGGATGTGCGTCCTGGAACGTGCAGTGGCCCGCGCCAGCCGGGTGGAGACCCCGGTCCGGATCCATGTCATCGAGCCCGGTTCCCTCGGCGGCGGTGTCTATGCCATGGGCCAACCCGACTATCTGGTTCTCAATAACCCCTGCGGTCAATTGTCTTTGTATGCGGCACCCGACGGTGAGCAACCGCCCCACAATGCCATCGGACTCTTCGAATGGGCTGTGGAGACCGGCTACCAATGGGTCGGGCACGAATGCCGGATCACCACCACCGGCCGGCCCATCCTGCCCACCGACTATCTGCCCCGCCGGCTCATGGGTGAATACCTGGTCTGGTTCTACGAGTCCCTCGTGACCAACGCACCCCCCAACATGGAGGTGATCCGGCACTACGCCTCGGCCGTCGACATCAGCTCGGTCGGAGGCCGTGAAGCTGTCGTCCTCGACAACGGGCGCACACTGTGCGTCAACCACGTCGTGCTGACCTCCGGGCACACCTGGAACGAGGAGCCCGTCGTCGACGGCTCCAACGTCCGCTTCCTGCGTCCCTATCCCGTCGAGTTCTTCGACGAACCGGTTCCCGCCGGCCAGCCCGTGGCCGTCGCCGGCATGGGACTCGTGGGCTTCGACCTGCTGACGGCCATGACCGTGGGCCGGGGTGGGGCCTTCGAGGAAGAAGGCGACCGCCTGCGCTACGTGCCCAGCGGTGACGAGCCGGTGATCTACCTGTACTCGCGCTCAGGCATCCCCTACTGTGCCAAGTCGGCCCACGGCGTGGACCCCTACGGCAGCTACCGACCCGTGGTGTGCACTCCCGCGGCGATCGCCGCGCTGACCAACCCCGGCGGTACGTCGGAGCGGCACCAGGTGGACTTCCGCCATGACCTGCTGCCGTTACTGTTCGGCGAGATGCAGTCCCGCTACCTGACCCACGCCGCCTTCTTGAAGGGGGGTGCTGACGAAGAGGATCAGGTCCGGCGCCAGCTGGTCCGCGCCACGGCCACCGGTGACTTCGACAAGGTGGTCAAGGGCTTCGAGCCCGTCTACGGGCGCTTCGACCCGGCTAGTTACCTGTTTGCCGGCGCCGGGCGGACCTACGCCTCGGGTGACGACTACCAGGCCCAGGTCTACGACATGGTGGAGACCGACCTCGAAGAGGCCCTGTTCGTCGGCGGCAGCCCGGTGAAGGCGGCCCTCGAGGTCCTGCGCATCCTCCGCGACCAGCTGCGCCTGGTCATCGAGTTCGGTGGACTCACGCTCGACTCATACCTCGACTTCCAGGCCAACGTCCGGGGGAGGATCAACCGGATGGAGGCCGGTCCTCCGCCCCTCCGGTCCCAGCAACTCCTGGCCCTGCTCGATGCCGGCGTGGTCCGGGCCCCCCTCGGGCCCAATCCGGCGCTGACCCCCGAGCCCGACGGGAGGATCACCCTGCGCTCCACCGAGTTGGCCGAGGAGGTATCGGTCACGGTCAATGGTGTGGTCCGTGGTCACCTCGACCTCCCCTCCTTGGCCCGGTCGAGCTCACCGCTGCTCACCCGGCTCTACGCCGAGGGCCGGCTGGTCCAGATGACCTACGGCGACACCGCCGTCGGCTCGGTGGCGGTTAGCCAGGACTTCCATCCCTACGACGCCTGCGGCCGGGTGCAGTCCCACCTCTCGCTGCTCGGCGTCCTCACCGAGGGAACCCGCTACTTCACGCACTACATCCCCTCGCCTCGGAGCCGTATCCGGGCTGTGCTCGATGCCCGGGAGTGCGTGGACGCCGTCATCGTCTGATTCAAACGACGAATCCTGGCGCGTCAAACGGCGCGTCTTGTCGATTCGACGGTGCGCTTGTGGATTCGAACGGCGGACCCTGTCGAGTGGAACGCCCGTCCGTGGCGGCGTGGCGGGCCGTGACGCCGTGTCAGCGGGTAGCGCTGGCGAGGGCCTGGTCGAGATCCTCGATGAGGTCGTCGATGTGCTCGAGCCCAATAGACAGCCGGATGGTCTCGGGCCGGATACCCGCTGCTGCCCGCTCTGCGTCGCTCAACTGCCGGTGGGTGGTCGAGGCGGGGTGGATGGCCAATGACTTGGCATCCCCCAGGTTGAGCAACCGTTTGAACAGCCGCAGCGAGTCGAAGAAGGCCAACCCGGCGTCGTAGCCCCCGGTGGCGCCGAAGGTGATGATGGAGGGAACCCGACCCTTCAGGTAGCGCTGGGCCAGTTCGTAATAGGGGTGGTCGGGGAAGCCGACGAAGCTCACCCACTCCACCCGGTCGTCACCGGCCAGGTAGTCGGCCACGGCCCGGGCGTTCGACTCGTGTCGGTCGAGGCGGACCGACATCGTCTCCAAACCCTGCAGCAGTTGGAATGCGGCCAGGGGGGAGAGCGTGGCACCGGTGTTTCGGAGCTGCACCGACCGGGCCCGGACGGTGAAGGGGCGCTCGGGAAAGTCGCGGGCGAAGACCACATCGTGGAAGGCCGGTTCGGGCTGGTTGAACAGCGGGAACCGCTCGGCGTGCTCGGTCCAGGGGAAGGTGCCACCGTCCACAATGGCCCCACCGAGGGTGGTGCCGTGGCCGCCTACGAACTTGGTCAGCGAGTGGACGACGACATCGGCACCGTGGCTGATCGGCTTCAACAGGAGTGGGGTGGCGACCGTGTTGTCCACGATGAGGGGGACGCCACCGGCGTGGGCTACCGCCGAGACGGCCTCCAGATCGACCACGTTCCCGGCCGGGTTCCCGATGGTCTCGCAGAACACCGCACAGGTCTTGTCGTCGATGAGCGGGGCGATGGATTCGGCCCGGTCGTCAGGGGCGAAGCGGACCTCGATCCCGAGGGTGGGCAGGACATGGGCGAAGTAGGTGAAGGTGGCGCCATACAGCTGGGGGGCCACCACGAAGTTGGAGCCAGCCGTGGCCACGGTGAGCACCGCGTAGCTGACCGCAGCCATCCCCGACGAGACCACGAGGGCGGCCGTCCCTCCCTCCAGGGCGGCGATGCGTTGCTCCAGGACGTCGTTGGTGGGGTTGTTGATGCGGTTGTAGTGGAATCCAGGAACCTCGAGGTCGAGTACGGCACTGGCATGCTCGGCGTCGATGAAGTCGTGGGCCACCGTCTGGTAGATGGGTACCGCCACAGCCCGCGTGCTGTCGGGTGTGTAGCCGCCATGGATGGCTATGGTCTCGTCGCGCACGGGATCACCGCCTCCCGACTGGGACCGTGGCCAGCCAGTTGGCGTACAGCCGGGTGGCCACTGAGCGCCAGCCCCACGGGGCTCGGCCCTCCACGCCGGCAAAGGGGAACGATTCGAAGAGGGCGGGGTCCCGCTCTCCGCCGGTGATGCGGCGTTGGAGCTCCTCCAGCTGGGCCATGTCCTCGGGTGCCGCACAGTGCGACGGGAGCACGGGGAGGTCCTCACGCTCGTGGCGCACGAACCGACGAAGGTCCCGCTGGTACTCGCGGAGCAGGCTGGTAGGTCCGTACTCGGGGTGGGCCTGAACCAAGACCACATCGCAGCGCTGCACCCGGCGCGTGGCCACACTCCACCCGACCGTCTCGGACTCGAGCGGGACGTCCCACCCTGCCGCCCGCACCCTGTCGGTGGAGACGGTGCTCACGCGGGAGTGGGGCAGGAACACCGACCGACCCATTCCCACCGTCATCGGATCCCCCGGCCGGGTCTGTTGGACGAAGACACCCGTGCACTTGACCGGGAGCGATTCGCGCTCCAAGCCGTCGAAGACGGTGAGGGCGGAGTGGGCGGACAGACAGGACAAGAGCATTGACGGCACCGCCCCGCTGGCCCAGGTCAGCAGTCGGGTGAGGTCCTCCCAGATGGGCTCGTCCTCGAGCCTCGGCTCGACGGGATTGGCCCCGGTGACGATGACCATGTGGGGCGGGTGCTCGTAGAGGTCGGCCACGGGGCGGTACCGCTCGGCGATCCGGAGGGCGGTGGCGTCGCCACGCGGGACACCAGGCATGGCGTAGAGGCGAACGTCGAGGTCCTGATCGCCCGATCCCACGTCGAGCAGGTCGAGGAACTGGCCCTCGGTCTGCACAAAGGCCCCGTCGGGCATGTTGTTAACCAGGGCACAGGTCCACCGCTGACCGCCCGTGACGTCGGCGTCCGCGTAGCCGGCCACCGGCGTGTCGATGTGGGAAACCACCATGTCCTGGTATCGGCAGCCGCGGCCCACTTCCTAAAGGAGCGGGCCGAATTGTGTCGATAGAGGTACAGGCGGCCCGCTTTGCGGCGTGCACGTCGGTGTCCCTGGTGGCCGTCGACGTCTGCGTCCATCAGGGTCCACGCCAACGAGGAGACAGGCCGGACGGGACGGTGCAGCAGCGCCTCGTCGGCCACGAGAAAGGACCGATCGGCATGCCCGTGGAGATCATCGGGATGGTGGGCACGAGAGATGCCTCGGAGATCAAAGGACCGCTGGTCGACGGACCGGTCGTCGACTGGACGGACGGACCGGTCATCGATCCCGGCTATCTGGTGGAGATCTCCCGGGCCCACGAGGATGCCGGCTTCGACCGGGTGCTGGTCGGCTACGGAGCCGTGGGCCCGGAGGGCTGGGCGGTGGCCTCGTCGGTCCTGCACAACACCCGGCATCTGAAGGTCCTGGTGGCCCACCGGCCCGGTTTCGTCCAACCCGCACTCCTGGCCCGTAAGGCGGCCACCCTCGACCACTTGACCGGTGGCGGTCGCATCGCCATCCACTTCATCACCGGCGGCGACGAGGCCGACCAGCGACGTGAGGGCGACTTCGTTCCCCACGACGCCCGCTACCGCCGCACCGGTGAGGTCATGTCGGTCGTGCGGCGGATGTGGGAAGAGACCTCGCCCTTCGATTACGACGGGGAGTTCTTCCGCTACGAAGGCGCCTTCACCTCGGTGAAGCCGGTCTTCCCCGGAGCCATTCCCTTCTACTTCGCCGGAGCGTCGCCCGCCGCCATTGAGGTGGGTGCGGCCGAGGCCGACGTCTACGCCTTCTGGGGTGAACCCCGGGCCGCCGTGGCCGACCGCATGAGCTCGATCGTCGAGGTGGCCGAACGGGCCGGACGTCAGCTCCGCTTCAGCATCTCACTGCGTCCGATCATCGCCGACACCGAGGACGAGGCCTGGGAGAAGGCCGAGTGGATCGCCGAGGAGACGGCCAGGCGCATCGAACTGGCCAAGGAACGGATGGCCGGGAACAAGGAGAGTTACGAGGGCCTCGGAGGTGGGGCCAACGCCACGCTCTCAGTCGACCGTGACACCTCGGGCACGACATCGGTGGGACGCAAGCGCCTCATCGCCATGTCGGCAGAGCGAGAGGTCTACGACGAGCGACTCTGGATGAAGGTGGCCAACCTCACCGGGGCCGCGGGGAACTCGACGGCATTGGTGGGCACGCCCGAACAGGTGGCCGAGGCCATGTTGCGCTACTACGACCTCGGCTGCACCACGTTGCTCCTCAAAGGATTCGACCCCGTGCCCGATGCCATCGAATTCGGCAAGGAGCTCCTGCCCATGGTCCGGGAAGGTGCCGAACACCGCGCCGAGGTGCGACCGCTAACCGCCTGAGCACGGCCCTCTTCTACTGTCACACCCGGCGCCGGCCGCACCGGGTGGTGGCGAACCCGGTGTCGTAGTCTTCGGACCATGGCACGACTCGACATACCCGTGGGCGAGGGCGGCGACGCCGTCCAGCTGTGGTCCCTCCGACCGGAGATGGGTTCCGCGGTCAACCGTCTGGTGGACGCGGCCTACAACAAGAGCATCATTCCGACCCGCGAGCGCGAGGCGGCTCGCATGCGCATCGCCCAGCTGAACGAGTGCACGGTGTGCCTGGCCTTCCGGGCCGACACGGTCAAGGCCCAGGGTCTCACCGAGGAGTTCTACTGTCACGTCGGCACACACGACGGGGCCGCGGCTTTCACCCCGCGGGAGGCCATGGCCATCGAGTACGCCGAACGGTTCGCCATCGACCACTTGAGCATCGACGACGAGTTCTTCGCCCGGTTGCGGGCGCTCTTCACCGACCCCGAGATCCTGGACCTCACCATCTGTCTCTCGGCCTTCTTGGGACTGGGACGGACGCTTCGCGTACTCGGGATCACCGAGACGTCGCTCACCGACGTCTAGGCCTGCGGCCGGCCCGTCGGCCGATTGCCTATTCCGACCCCGGTCCGACCAGATGGTGCAGTTCGGACACGGGCTTCGAGATGGGCCTGGTCATGTCGGCCCGCCGCACGCTGAATCCGAAGACGGCGCGGTAGGACGAACTCCCCGAGCGGTGCACAATCCGTGAAGGCTGTTCGACGCGCGACCCGGGTCCGCACACCAGCATGGTGCCGTCCTCGTACACCGTCTCCAGGGTGCCGTCGAGAACAAAGGCCACCGCTTCGTAGTCGTGCCAGTGGAACTCGGTCACTTCGGCGGGAACCTCGTACTCCACGGCCTCCCAGCCGCGGGCGCCGATCTCGGCCACGGCTTCATCGCTGGTGGTGAAGTGCCCCTCGGTCACGGTGTAGCGCACGGCCAACCCCCTTGTGCCTGCTGATCCGATGGGGTCATGGTACCCATCGCCGGGACGAGGAGGCTCGGTCACACGCCGAGAAGGAAGTGGCGGAGCTGGTTGGTGATGAAGAGCACGTCGAGCGGCGGCACGACAGCCAGGTAGACGGCCAGGGCGGGAAGCCAGTGCGAGAGGTGGACCCGTCCTGTCGATGGCGCTTTGGGCACCCTGTCCACGCCGAGCGCCGTCGGCGGCGCCGAGAGGACGGTGAAGGCCTGGACGACCAACCACGAGGCCCCACACTCGGCGAACCACCGGACCCAGTCGAATCCGGTGGCAAAGAGGAAGGCGGTGGTGAGGGTGACCGTGGCGGCCAGGCCGATCCCGAGCCCCTGGTTCCCCGGACGGCTGAACGTGGCCCACAGCTGCGGTCGGACCCACCAGACGATCCACGCCACCTGCAGGGTGACGAGGATGACACCGAGCACCAAAGTGTCGGCCTTGGCCGAGCCAGGGATAGCCCCGACCTGGTCGGCGGCCGTGCCGATGGAGTTGGCCAGATAGGTGAACACGGTGTTTCCCACGAAGTGGTAGCCGCCCACATCGGACTCGAGAGCCCGCACCCGTCCGGTGGACGGCATGCCGTAGGCGAGCAGGGCGACGGTGGCGACCAACGGTGGGGCAGCAACGGCCCCGAGTCGGGCGGCCAGTGTCCGACCGAGCCCCGGGCGCCCGCCGACCGCTTTGCCGTCGGGGCCGAGGGTGGCCACGGCTACCAACACGAGGGCCCAGGGGACCTGCACGAGGACCACGTCCTCGTGTACCAGCACCAAGAGGGCGAAGCCGAGCCCGAAGGCGACCATCCAGGCGAGCACGGCACGGGACGCGCCGACGAGCACGACCCCGAGCCCGACGAGGAGGACGACGCCGAGCAGGTCTGGGCGACGGTCGATGAGCAGGAAGTCGATGGTGAAGGGCGTCGCCACCACCAGGACGGCCATGGCGTAGGAACCCGACGATCCCCGGCGGATGAGCAGTTCGGCCAGGACGAGGACCGCGCCGATGGCCAGGGCGACGACGACGTCGGCGGTGATGTCGACCTCGCCACGGGTGGGTACCCCGAAGAGCAGGTGGAGACCTTCGCCGAGCAGGCCCCGCCGGACGAAGCCGTGGCGGTAGGTCACCAGGTAGTAGGACTCGGTGAACTGCACGTTGCCCGCCGGCACGCGGTCGACCATCCCCTGCAGTACCTGCAGCAGGGCGAGCAACGCAACGAAGCCGCGCACCTCGGCTGCCGACCAGCCCCCTGCAGCACCCACACCTCCGCCGGACCGCCGCAACGACGCCATCGCCGCAGTCTTGCATCGGTGGGCCGGGCCGCCCCGCCCGAGGCTTCTGCTGATGTCGGTGATCGCAAGTGAATGGTCGGCCGTACGTCCTAGCGAGGAGCACTCACGAGCTCGAGGACTGACGAAACGCGAGGAACCGCCCCATGACAAGTCTGCACGCACCCGCCCGCCGACACCGCCGCGGAGGCCGGTGGACGGCCGGAGGCGCCTCGGTCCTCCTCGCCTCGTCCCTGTTCGTCATAGCGGCCACGCTTCCGGCCGCCGCAGGTTCCCGTCGACCTGCCACGGTCGATGTGGTGAAGACGGCGGGTCCGTTGGGCACGGTCTTCGTCTCGGGCAAGGGCCGCACGCTCTATGTCGATATCCACGACCGAGCCAACCACGTCACCTGCACGGCGAGCTGCGCCCGGTCGTGGCCGCCGCTCTTGTTGGCCCGAGGAGTCACCCGGCCGGTGCCCGGCCGCGGTGTGCAGGGTCTCGGCACGGTCCGTCGTCCCGGCCACCGGTTGCAGGTCACGTGGCACAAGAAGCCGCTCTATCTGTTCGCCGGGGATGTCCGTCCCGGCCAGATCAACGGTCAGGCCGTAGGGGCCGCCTTCTTCGTGATCACGTCGAAAGGTGTGCTCCAGTCGGCGCCGTCGACCTCGACCTCGTCCCCTGCGGTCCCGGCGACGGGCACGACTGTCGCTCCCACCGGCGGGAGCCCTGCCCCCTCCGGACCCACCTCGCAGGCGCCAACCATCGGCTCGGGGGCTTCGGGAACCCCGGCGGTCCCACCGGCGACCAGCCCTCCGCCCACCAGCCCACCGGCCACGAGCCCTCCGGTCCCGAGCCGTCCGCCGGTCACGAGCCCGCCGACCACGAGCCGCCCTCCGACCACCAGCCCTCCCACGACGGCCCCGGCGGGCGGTGGAGTGGCCTACTGACCAGGGAGTACTCCGGGGAGACGGATCCGGTGATCCGTTCTCCCGGCTGAGCCGTACTGCTGGAGAAGGGAAACCCGCAACAGCAGTGGAACAGGAGCACCATGCCGAGACATCGAACGAAGCCGACCGCCACCTCGCGAGTGTCACAGCGCCTCGTCGCCACGGCCGTGGGGCTCCTCGGTGTCACGACCCTGGTGGCGGGAACCGTCGTGCTCCCCGGCGCCGCCGGTGCCGCCGTCACCAAGACCACGGTGACCAGCGCGCACAGCAAGACGTGGGGGACGATCCTCACGCTCAGTTCCGGGATGACCGTCTACCGCCTCACCGCCGACTCCAAGAACAAGAGTGTCTGCACCGGAACGTGCGCAAAGATCTGGCCTCCCGTGGTGCTGGCCAAGGGCCAGACGACGCCGGCAGGCAAGGGGATCAGCGGGCTGGGGTCGATCAAGCGGGCCGACGGAACCATCCAGGTGACCTACAAGGGCGTGCCCCTCTACCGCTTCGTGGGTGACCACAAGGCCGGGCAGGCCACCGGCAACGTGAAGGACACCTGGGGCCAGTGGTGGGTCGTGAACCCGGCGCATCCGACCGCCACGCCGACCGCTTCCACATCGTCGGGGTCGGCGAGCACGCCGACCACCGTCGCCGGCTCGGGGGCGGCGTACTGATCCATTGACCATCGCCCCATCCCCCCGCGCCCCCTCTCACAGGGCTCCGGTCCACCCGTTACCGCTCGCCGCGGCTACGGGTGGACCGGCCCGCGCCGTCGGCTGGATCGGCGTCGTCGGCGTGACCGCTGGCGTGGCGTGGCTCGGCGCGGTGGGAACGAGCACCCTCGTGGGAGCGGGCGACCTGTCCTCGGCCCTGGCCACGGCCCAGGGCAGGACCGTCGGGCCGGCGTTGGTTGTGGTGGTCGCGGCGCTGTTCGTTGCCGAGCGCCTATGGCCGGCCGTCCCTCGCCCCGCCCTATCCCGCGCCCACGTGGTCGATGCCGGCTACCTCGTCCTGTTCGCCGTGGTGGTGGTGCCCCTGCTCACCCTGGTCGAGACGGGCTTCGCCGTCGAAGTGGGACGACACGCCCGCTTCCTCTTGGTGAGCAGGCTCTCCCTCGTCCCCCAGGTCGTGGTGGTGGGAGTGATCCTGGTCGGGATCGATGCCATGAACTGGCTGGCCCATGTGGCCAATCACCGGTCGGTGTCCCTCTGGAGGCTCCACGCGCTGCACCACTCCCAAGAGGACATGAGCGTGTTCACGACATTCCGGACCCACCCCCTCGTCCACGCCACGTATCTGGGCGCGCTCCTCCCGGCCCTCATCCTCGGAGCCAGCGGCGCGGTGCCGGCGACGGCGTTGATCGTCTACGGCTGCCTGGTCACCCTGCCGCACGCCAACCTCGGGTGGCGCTTCGGTCCATTCGGCCGGGTCCTGGTCAGCCCGGCGTACCACCGGCTCCATCACGCCCGAGACGCCATCGACCCCCGGGGCACGGTCAACTTCGGCTTCGTCCTGGTGTGCTGGGACCAGCTGGCCCGGTTGGCCCTGTTCCCGACGGCCGGACCCCCGATCGCCACCGGCCTTCTCGGGCGGACGGTTCCGGTCGAACAAGAGGCGGCGGAGCGAGGGTCGGTTCGCCTGGTCTGCGCCCAACTCGTCCAGCCGTTCCGCCGGAGCGCACCGATGGTGGGTTCCTCATGACCGATCTCGCCGTTCGGGCCCACAAAGCCAATGTGCAGATCAAGTCGGTCAAAGAGGCGCCGGTGGCTCGTGATGTGGCCCTCCTCGTCGTTCGCATCGGGCTGGCCTGGATCTTCATCTACCACGGGGCAGGGACCCTGTTCGGCGCTTTCGGCCAGCAGGGCGTGCACGCCCACGCCGTCTTCTTCGCCAATGTGGCCCACCTGCACCCTGGGACGTTCTTCGCCGTGCTGAGCGGCACCATCGAGTTCTTCGGCGGACTCGGTGTGGGGGTGGGGGTCCTCGGCCGTCTGGCGGCCGCTGGTCTGGTGGGGGACATGATCATCGCCATGGTCACGGTGACCTGGCACAACGGGATCGTCTCCAACGCCGCCGGGTCAGGCTACGAACTCAACGTGGCCCTGGCTGCCCTGGCCATGGTGATCGTCATCTTGGGCACCGGGCGCTACTCGCTCGACGTGGTGATCCGATCCCAGTTCGAGAAGCGGCGGGCCTTGCCGTGAGCACCGCAGGTCCCGGTACATCATGCTTAGCGGAGATGGAACCTGTGCCCAACGATGGACGAGTACGCCGCCGCTCCCGATGGCACGAGGGCCGCGAGTCCTCGGACGAGGCGCTCGTGGCCGGCATGGCGGCGGGCGACGAGCGGGCCGCTGCGGCATTCGTCCAACGACACCAGCGCCGGGTCTTCGGCATCGCCCTCGCCATCACCGCCGACCGCTCGACGGCCGAGGACGTGGCTCAAGAGGCGTTCCTCCGTGCCTGGCGTCATGCCGCCGTCTTCGACCCGAGGAGGGCACCGGCCACATCCTGGCTCTCGACCATCACCCGCAATCTGGCCATCGACGCGCTGCGCCTCCGCCGTGCCATCCCCGTCGAGCCCGACGACAAGGTCTGGCTGGAGATCGAGACCGGCCAGAAGACGCCGGAGGCCCACGCCGAGCACGCGGTAACCGCCGATCGGGTTCGTGCCGCCCTTCGCGCCGTGCCCGTCGACCAACGCCGTGCCCTGCTCCGGTCGGCCTTCTACGGCCAGAGTGCCGCCGAAATCGCCACGGCCGAGGCCATACCGGTGGGTACGGCCAAGAGCAGGATCCGGCTGGGACTCTCCAAGGTGCGAGACGTTCTGGGTGGGGAGGAGGCCTGATGGAGTCCGCGACACAGGGACCGGAGTGTGAGGCATTCCGTGACGACCTGGCCTCACTGGCCATCGGCGCCCTGGACGGTCTGGACCGTTCACGGGTCCTCGGCCACCTCGAAGGGTGCCCACACTGCACGGTCGCGGTGGAGGAGCTGTCGGCCGCCGCCGATGTGCTCACCACCCTGATTGCCGACGCCGATCCACCCCCCGGATTCGCCGACCGCACCATGGACCTGATCCGGGCCGACCGGGAAGACCGGGCGGTGCCGCTCCGGCCGACGGGCCGGCCGGTGTTCCGGCGGGTGGCCGCCGTGGCGGCGGTGATCGTGCTTCTGGCCGTGGGCACCGTGGTGGGAGCTGCGATGGCTTCATCGGGCCGGCACGACCCCGTCGCTGCCGTCCAGACCACCCCGCTCCATTCCGCCGTGGGGACGAAGGGCACCGTGCTCCTCGTCTCCTCGGGCCACCAGGGCTGGCTGGTCATGACCTTGCACAACGCCCCGAGCTCAGGTGAGGTCACGTGCTCGATCACCATGGCCGACGGATCGAAGAAGGAGCTGGGTGAGTTCGACCTCACCGACGGCTACGGCTCGTGGTCCGTCGACCTTCCCGTGGCCGTGTCGACGGTCCGGACCGTGCGCGTGGTCGACGAGTCGGGGACGATGGTCGCCGTGGCGCGGGTGAGTTGAGATCATGGCCTCCGCCCGCACCCGCACCGTGACTGCCCAGGCACCGGCGGTCGACCGGCTGTTCGTGTCGGACGTGGCCGCCACGGTGGGCGTCACCCACTCGACCATTCGCCAGCACATCCGACGGGGGACGATGCCTGTTCCGGACGGCTACGTAGGTCGGCGCCGATGGTGGACCCGACCGACCATCGAGGCCTGGATAAAGATCCGCCGCAAGCCGGGAAACCCCAACTTCCAACGATCCCGACAGACCTCCCGGGTCTCCTGATCTGCGCCACCGAACGGCGCCCCTGAAGGCGTACGCCGAACTGACCGGCATGACCGAGGGCTGACGGCAGACGGTCTCAGCCGTCCCGACGGCGCCGGGCCGACCGTCTCGCCCGAGCGACCGATGTCACCAGCGCGGTCATGATGATGACCACCAACGCCATCCATCCAGGAAATCCCGCATGCGTCAGGGCCCAGGTGGCGGCCAGGGCGATGACGACGATTACGCCCAGGGTCCAGTCGTCGCCCACGACGAAGTCGACCCAGAACAGCCCGAATCGTTTGAGGGAGCCCATCAGCCCGGTGTCCCGAGTCGTGAGACATCTGAGGCCCGCAGGACGGCGACCGTCGTGCCGGCGACCGTGGCCGTCAGGGCGACGAGAACCAGGATGAATGCGTCGTTGCCCGGCCACTGGGCACCGGCGCCCTCGGCCGACCAGAACAGCCCGAACGACGTCAGCATGATACCGACGACGAACTTGAGCGTGTTCTCGGGCACCCTCGTAAGCGGGCGGTGGACGGCCACGCCGACTCCGGCCACGACGACCAGGGCGGCCACCGCGGCCAGGGCGGCCGCACCGGTGTGACCCTGGGTGGCGCCGAATGTCACCACGATGAACACCACCTCGAGGCCCTCGAGGAAGACCCCCTTGAAAGCCACCGTCACCCCGTACCAATCGGTGCTGCCCTGCCCGCCTCCCGCCGCTCGGAGACGGTGGAGCTCCTCTTCGTAGATGGCATCCTCGTCGTGGAGCGCCTTCAGTCCCCCGGCGCGCAGGATGGCCTTTCGCAACCACTGGAGGCCGAAGACCAGCAACAACCCTCCGACCACCAGTCGGAGCGAGTTGAGTGGAATGCGATCGACCGCGGGTCCGAGCAGCGCCACCAGCCCGCCCAGGGCCACGAATGCCCCGGCCGTGCCGAGGACCACGGGCCGCCAGCCCCGGGTGACCCCGACGGCGAGCACGATGGTGAGTGCCTCGACCATCTCGACGGTCGAGGCCAAGAAGGTGCTCAGTACCAACAGCACAATGTGCACGTCCGCCTCCTCTTGGTGCGCGGTAGAGCACTGTAGTGTTCACTACATGAGTACGTCAACGCCGCAGGATTTGCTACACGAGCCCTTGGCCGAGCGCGTGGCCCGTTCGCAGGCCCTGCTGAGCCCGGCTCAGCGACTGGTGGCCGACTACCTGGTGGCGTCGGGGCCGTCGGCCATGGTGGAGTCGGCATCGTCCATCGCCGGGGAGCTGGGGCTGAGTGACGCCACCGTGGTGCGTACGGCGCAGGCGCTCGGCTACCGAGGCCTTCCCGAGCTTCGGCGAGCACTGGCCGGACAGGCCGAACAGGTGACCCTCGCCGAGCGGTTGCACCACTCACTGGCCGAGACCGAGGACGATCTCGTCGTCCACTCGGCGGCCTCCCTCGCCTCCTCGCTCGATGCACTGGTGCGCCAGGTCTCGGGATCCCGCTTCGACCGCGCCGTCGAGACCCTCGATCGTGCCGATCGGCTCCTGTGGAGCGGGATCGGGCCATCGGCTCCGATGGCCGACTACGCCTCGGTGCTCGCCCGACGGCTCGGTCGTCCCTCGCTCGCCCTCACCCGGTCCGGTACCGCGGCGGCGGACGATCTCCTCGAGGTGGCCCTCGGCGACGCGCTCGTCCTGTTCACCTACGGCCGGCTGCACCGTCACGTCGAAGCGTTGGTGCAACGCGCCGATGAGCTCGGTGTCCCGGTCGTCCTCGTTACCGACGTGCTCGAAGGCCAACTCGGTGACCGGGTGGCGGTGACCCTGGTGTGCTGGCGGGGCACCCCGGGCCTGTTCGCCAGCCACGCCCCGACGATGGTCCTGCTCGAGGCGCTGCTGCTGGGCCTGGCCCGGGTGGATCCGGAGCGGGCCGAGCGGTCGCTCGCCCGGCTCGAGGCGCTCCGGGCCATCGCCGGTTAGCTGCCGACGCGTACGGCTCGGTCCCGAGAGTGCCGGGTGGTCACTCGCCGAGGCTCTGGCGCAGGGCGTCGAGGGAGGCTCTGACCTCCCCGAGCTCGGCACGGACCGCGGTCAGCTCCGACTCCAAGGCACCGACGCGGTCTTCGAGGTCGGACGGATCGCCATGGCTGGAGTCGCGGCCGGGGTCGGCGGGCCGGCTGTCGCCGGCCGGGCCCGGCGGAGTTTCGGACACCGTCGGGGGCGGTCCCGACGCCGGTGCCTCCACGGCCAACAGCTGTTGCCAGCGGTCCTCTTTCTGTCCCGGCTGGCGGGTGAGCAACCGGACCAACGGCTCGGGCTGGTCGGCCAGGATCTCGAGCTCACCCTGGACCGCACCCGTCGAGCTGAACTCGGCCATCCGGCCGGTCCGCGACCGGAGCTCACCGGGGGTCTGGGGGCCCCGCAGCAACAACACGGCCAGCAGCGCCACCCGAGCCTGGTCGAGCCCGAACGTCTCGTCGAGCACGTGGCGATATCTCGTGACCGATTTCCCGTGGGAGGGCAGCACGAATCGGACCAGGCGGAGCTCCTTCAGCTCCTGGAGTGCTTCGTGCACTGCTACTTCGTCGAGCGCCATCACCGGTTCGCGGTTGGTGGACTGGCTGCAGGCGAGGGCCAGGGCGTTGAGGGAGAGCGGGTACTGCTGGGGGGTGGTCAGGGCCTTCTCCACCAGGCATCCGAGCACCCTCCCCGCGGCCGGTGTCAGCGTCACGGGCGGAGACATCCGGCCCGGGTGAGTCCACCGAGGCTCGCGCCCGGGGTGGTCGATGGTCGGAACGGAGCCGTGCAGGCACCGGCCCGAGGTCGTCCAGTCTGGTCGTGGTGTCCGGCATACCCATCCTCTCGCAGCTGTCCCACAACCTAGAGGCCGGCTGACCTCGTACCGGGCTGGTCCGAACCGGTCGTGGGCCCGAGGCGACTGCGTAGGCTTCACGACATGACGGACTGGGCCACGATCGCATCATTCGCCACCGCGGCCGGGACACTCGTGCTCGCCGTGGCCACGTTCTCGGCGGTGCGATCGAGCAACCGGTCGGCCCGCATCGCCGAGCGCTCGTTCCAGATCGGTCTGCGACCTGTGCTCGCCCCGTCCCGACTGGAGGACGCCCCTCAGAAGGTCATGTTCGTCGACCGCCACTGGGTCACGCTCGAGGGTGGACAGGCCGTGGTGGAGGAGATCGACGATGTCATCTACCTCGCCATGATGCTTCGGAACGTAGGACCGGGCATGGCCGTGATCGAGTCGTGGCTCCCCTACGCCTCCCAGGTGTCGGCGGCTGACGCCCGGGCTGATCCGGAAGACTTCCGCCTCCAGACGCGGGCGCTCTGGGTGCCGCCCGGCGATGTGGCCTTCTGGCAGGGGGCACTGCGCGAGCCCAGCGAGCCGATCGTCGAGCCCATGCGCTCGGCCATCCATGCCGGTGCGGTCTCCGTTGATCTGCTCTATCGGGACCATGAAGGAGGGCAGCGCACCATCAGCCACTTCTCGATGGTCAGACGCGGCGGTGACGGGGAGCACGAGGCGAAGTGGTGGACCACCCTCGGGAACCACCGCTCGCTCGACGAGTAGGCCGAATCGGGCCGAGGCTCGCCAGAGGGGACGAGCCGACTGCCGGCTCCGATGGTGCCGGCCGGAGCCTCAGGGTGCACTAACGGCCACAGCCACCGGATGGGCGATCACAGTGGTGGGTGTGGTGGGGGAAGTTGTCGGCGAGGTGGTCGCGGTTGTCGAAGTAGTCGTGGTCGGGGTGGTCGACGTCGTCGTGGTGGTCGGGGTCGGGGTCGTGGTCGTGGGGGTAACCGGGGTACCGGTCGGAGCGGGGCAGCTGGCCGTCGCACCGGGACCGGTGGTCTGCCCGACGGGGACGGTACCGACGACCGTCCCGCTCTGGTCGAGACCGACCACCGAGGCACCGTCCAGGCTGGCCTGGCCCGTCGCCACCAGCACGACGATCCCGCTGTTCGGTGCCATGGAGTCGACCACCACACCACCCACGCTCAACTGGGCCGAGGCCACACCGTCGCCGACCGAGACGGCCACCCAGCCCACCGGTGCCCCCTCGGTGGTGCCGAAGGAACCGGAGCCGAGCACGTCCAAGGCCCCGGAGGTCATGGGCGCGGTGGCGGGCAGCGAGACCGAGCCCGTCCCGACAGCCTGGTCGGTGGACAGCTCGAGGACGAGCGTCGTGCAGCCCGACACCGGCCCGGAGGTCGGTGCCGTCGCGTCGGATCCCACCGGCTGGCCGGACGTGACGGCCCGGGATCCGGACGGTGCCACCCCCTCGACGGGAGGGTTGGTGGATCCGGTAGTGCCCCCCGACACATGGGGGACCAACGGTTCGGCACAGCTGGCGCCGTTCGGACACTCCGGGCTCGACGGCACGGTGGTGCCGGGTGTGCACACCACGGCAGGGCCGCACCCGCCGCTGGTCGTGGAGCCTGCCGTATAGGCCCGGATGGTCACACCTGAGGCGCTCGTCCGGGAGAAGAGGAAGCTGTAGGGGGCCTGGCCGACGATGGCGGGGGTGAGGGGTCCGCCGGAGCTGGAGGGGGCCAGATCGGCCCCGGCCCTTCCGGGAGTGGTGGCCGACGTCGGCTGGGCGGTCGGTGAGCCCCCGATCACGTCGACGCCGATGAGCATGCCGGCACCGATCGCCACCAGGGCGACCAGGCCAGCGGCCCCGGCCAGGATGCCCCGCCGCGGGGACCGGGAGGTACCGTGCTCGACGAAGGCCGCAGGGTCGGACTCGACCTGGACCCGGGCGGCCTGCGCCTCGAGGTGGCTCCGGAGGCGGTCCTCGAAATCGTCTGTCATGGTTCGATGACCTTTCTCAGCTCGGCCAGGGCCCGGTGGATCAGGGAGCGAACGGTCCCCGGTCGGCAGCGGAGGGCCCGGGCGATGTCGGCATCGGGCAGGTCCCCGTAGTACCGGAGCACGACGGCGGCGCGCTGCCGGGCCGGGAGCTTGGCCAGGGCGTCGCCCAGCTCATCGGCGCCGAGCACCGCGTCCCTGGGCTCGGGGCTCGGCTGACGTCGGGCCCGGGCCGCGCTCCGGTGGTGGGAGGCACAGGCGTGCACCACACTCCGGCGGACGTAGGGGAGGGGCTCATGGACCGAGGCCCAGCGGCCGTGCAGGCGGACGAAGCAGTCCTGGACCAGGTCGGGAGCGTTGTCGGCTGATCCGCTCAGCAGTGCGGCCAGACGCACGAGGCCGGCGTAGTTCTCGGCGTAGAAGACACTGAAACTGGGTCGGGGAGCCCCCTGGTCGTCGGAGTCTCCTGGGTCCCGGTGCGCAGTCGTCGGGGCGGGGGAGATCGGCGCCCGGTTCGCGGCCCCCGGGCCCGTTGCCGTGCCGTCGGGGGTCTCCGCGTCGACGATGCCACTCAGTGTACCCATCACCTATTCAGACGCCCGGGGGAGCAGAAACGTTGCAGGCAATCTCGTCTGGTCGGTCGGCACCGACCGGGCCGTCACCACCTTCCCGTACCCTTGGGCGGCGACCTCGGCCGTGGACGGACGGGGTCGACTCCAAAGGGTGAGCGAGAGGATGGCCATGACAGACGCTCCACCCCCACCCATGCCGGTCCCCTCACGGGCCGAGTTGGCCGAGGTGGCCGACCGGTCCCTCGCCACGGTCCTGTTGGCCATGGCCGGTGACGGAGCACGACCACGCGAGGATCAGCGCCGTGCCGTCCAGGCTCTGGTGGCCGACCGGTCGCGCGTGCTGGTGGTCCAGGCCACCGGGTGGGGCAAGTCGGCCGTCTACTGGGCGGCGACCGCGGCCATCCGATCCCTCGGTGGGGGACCGAGCCTGGTGGTCTCGCCCCTCCTCGCCCTGATGCGGGACCAGGTCGAGGCGGCCGGACGGGCCGGTCTCGCCGCGGCCACTATCAACTCGACCAACGTCGACGCCTGGGACGGGCTGATGGCAGACATGGAGTCCGGCCGCATCGACGTACTGCTCGTCTCCCCGGAACGGCTGGCCAATCCGGCCTTTGCCCACCGCATCGGGCCGGTCATCGAACGGGCCGGCCTGATCGTCATCGACGAGGCCCACTGCATCTCGGACTGGGGCTTCGACTTCCGACCCGACTACCAGCGACTGTCCAAGGTCCTCACGGCCTCGCCGGCGACGCCGGTCCTCGCCACCACGGCGACGGCCAACGACCGGGTCACCGACGATGTGGCCCGACAGTTCGGACCCGACACCGTGGTGCTGCGGGGCAGTCTCTCCCGCACCTCGCTCCGACTCTCGGTGGTGGGAGGTCTCGGCCCCCTGGAGCGGTACGCGTGGGTGGACGGTGCCCTCGGCGTGCTGCCCGGATCGGGGATCGTCTACGTCCCGACGGTCGCCGACACCACCCGACTCGCCGGCTTCCTCACCTCCCGCGGGCATCGCGCCGCTCCGTACTCGGGGAGGCTCGAGACCGACGAGCGTGAGCGGATCGAGGACGCCCTGCGGGCCAACGAACTGAAGGCCGTGGTGGCCACCTCGGCGCTCGGCATGGGGTACGACAAACCGGACCTCGGCTTCTGCCTCCACGTGGGGTCACCCGACTCGCCGGTCGCCTACTACCAGCAGATCGGGAGGGCGGGTCGGGCCATCGAGCGGGCCGACGCAGTACTGCTCCCGACCGAGTCCGACGAGCGCCTCTGGGAGTACTTCGCCACGGCCTCGATCCCTGACCCCGACGCCATCGAGGGGGTCCTGGCCGTCCTGGTGGAACGAGGGGAGCCGATGAGCGTCCCGGCTCTGGAGTCGGCCACGTCCATCCGTCGGGGTCGGCTGGAGTCCCTGCTCAAGATCGTCGCCGTCGAGGGCGCCGTCGAGCGGGTGTCCGGTGGATGGCGGGCCACCGGAGTCGCCTATGTCTACGACGACGGCAAATGGCGGGCCATCAGGGCCGCTCGCAGCGCCGAGGCCGATCTCATGCGCTCCTACGCCGGGGGCCGAGGTTGCCTGATGGAGTTCCTCCAGCGGGCCCTGGACGATCCCGACCCCGGCCCGTGCGGCCGGTGCTCGGTGTGCACCGGGGTGCTGCCGGCCCAGGGTCTCACCATCGAGCCTGAGTCACTCGAGGCGGCACGCATCTTCCTGCGTGGGACCGATGTGACCATCGAGCCCCGCAAACTCTGGCCCGGTGGATTGGGTGACGGTCGGAAGGGGCGGATTCGGGGGGCCTCGGAAGGTCGCGCCCTTACCTTTGCCGACTCACCGGGGTGGGGCGATGCCACGAGGGCGGTGGCCGGACCCGATCGGGTGCTCGCCGACGACATCGTGTCCGGCATGGTCTCGGTCCTCACCCGGTGGCGGGAGTCGTGGAAGTCCCGACCGGTGGCGGTGGTTCCGATGCCCAGCCGCCGCCACCCGGTGCTCATCGGTGATCTCGCCCGCCGGATTGCCGACGTCGGCAAGCTCCCCCTCGTCGAGGCGCTCGAGGTCCGCGGAGCCCGGCCGCCCGACGACGTGGCGTCGGCCCCGAGGGTCGAAGCACTCCTCTCGGGCCTGGCGTTGCGAGACGGGACCACCCTGCCCGACGGGCCCGTGCTCCTCGTGGACGACACCTACCGCACCGGGTGGACGATGACTGTGGCGGCGTCCTTCTTGCGTGAGGCGGGAGCCACCGAGGTCATGCCGCTGGTGGTCCACCAGCTCCCCTGAGGATGCAAGCCTGGATGCATCCACGGAGGAATCCACATCTCACGTTTAGTGGTAAATGCACCACTACCTGCGGTTGCGTACCTGTCACGACCACCGGTACTTTCGTCCTATGGGGTCGGGTGGGGCGCAGTTTGAGGTGGCATGTCCGTTCGAGCACGGCGAGTGCATGCTGCGGTTCTACAGTTCCGAGGAGTTCGTGGCCGGCGGCTGGTGGCTGGGTATCACCGATCGGAGCGAGTCGCTGTTGCGGACCGAGTTCCTCGCTCAGTCCACGGCAACACCGGGCACGGTGCGGGCCTGGCTCGAGGACTTCATCGGCTACGAACTCGCCGACACGTTGGTCAACTCGGCGCGGGTCGTCATCGAGGCCCGACTGCGCGGGTCGGGCGAGGGCGCGGACACCCCGCTCGTCACCCCGGTGTCGGCCATGTCCAGCGGTGAGGGCTGAAGCCAGTTCAGCCCCACGACCGGGTGGTGTCCACCCGGTCCCGTGTCGTTCAGGCCGAGACGGGCCGACGCACCTCTGGGGTCGACCACGAGGCCGCCTTGCGGTCGAACTCCCGGAGTGCTTCGTCGAGCTCCTCGGCGGCACGGGCGATTCCGAATGACTCGGAATCGGTGACCTTGTCGGTCTCCGGATAGACGCGGGCCTTCTTTTGCTTTGCCATGGCATCAAACGGTACCGATCACCATCGGCCAGGAGGTGGATGGCGATCCGCCGGGCCGCCCGGATCACCGGGCTCGGTTCCTGCGTCGTCCCCGCTGCGTTCGTCGAGGCGTCACGCACAGAACGCAGCGGAGTTCACGCAAGGTTCAGCGACCGGTAACGGCGGAGGTAACCGACGCCTGCGACCATGACCGGAGGCTAGGAGCCATCCCCACCAGCACTCCCGGCCATTCACGGGTAGATGCGCCGCCGTCGCCGGGTATCCATTGGCCCCGCGACGGCGGGCGCTCCCCAAGTTCGCTCTGCTTCTCCGCCGAACACACCAACCGGTGGTGGCTCGATTCGGTCCGCAACACCCCTTGCCACCTGCCGTTCCGGCAAAACATTCATCTCGTTGTCATCCGGACGGACACCAGCGCGGCCAGAATGGTGGGGTCAGAGGGGACAGGAACACGTGAAGGAACCAGGCGCAGGACGGACCGACCCACCGGTTCGGTCACAGCACCACGACGTCGATGCAGCGCCAGCGGCCGGACGCGAGGCCGACTCCGGTTCGGCCGCGCCCTCGGGGCCTGCACCTGTGGCCCTGCCCCATCTCACCGTCGGCTGGTATCGCGACCCGTCCGAACCCCACCTGCTGCGCTACTGGGACGGCCAGCGTTGGTCGGGACCGCTGCCCGCCCCCGACGACGTTGACGACCACCCGATTCCACCGGTGGAAGCGAGCGCTCCGGTGACCAAGAGGCGCCGGGGCCGCCGATCGGTGATCACGGTGGCCGAGGCTCTTGTCGCGGCCCTCGTCCTCGTAGCCGTGGTGGCCTTCGCCCGCAGCGGCTCGGGGCCGTCCCATCCGGTGGCGGTCTCCCAGGCCGCCGGCCGCTCCACCCGGACGTCGGTGGTCGTCGTGCCGCCGACGACGACCACGGTGCCGGCCGCGCCGTCGATCGACACCCAGGTGACGGGATGGTGGATGTTCGTCGGTGGCCCGAAGACGGCGGCCCTCGCCACCGACCTCGGGGCCATCGGGCAGACCGGGAACGGGGTGGGCAGTCTGTCGAGCGCCTGCGCTGCCCTCGGTGCCGACACGGCGTCAGCGGCCGCGGTTCCACCACCCCCTGCCCCTTCGCTCGTGCGGGAGTGGCAGCTCACCGTGTCCACCTCGGGCCGGGCGGCGGCGGCGTGTGACACGGGACGCACGAGAGCGCTCGCCGGTGATCTCGAACCGGCGCTCCTCACCATCAACGACCTGTCCGCCCAGGTTCGGCCCTATCTGCCCCACTAGGCGACGGGGACCGGCCGCCGGCCGCACCGCTCGCCGACCCGGGGCCCCGGACCAGCCCGGTCAAGCCGCGGGCGCTGGACGCCGATGCAATGGATGTGGCGGAACTGAGCCTGCAGGCGGACGAAGAGGTACTGATGCGGGCGTTGGCCGCCGACCCGCGCTCGGACTGGTTGCACGCCTACTCGTCCGGTGACCTCGTGCTCACCGACCGACGGCTGATCCTGCGGCCGTGGGCTCTGGTCACCGGTCCCGAGTTCCCCTGCCTCGAGGTGCCGATCGACTCCCTCGAACGGGTGTCGTCGGTTCCCGTCCCGGTGTGGCTGTTCGGACTCGTGCGCATCTGGCTGCACGGCGTCCGGCTGGTGACCGCCGACGGCGGGCGCAGAACCGTGATCATGGGCCGCCGTCGCGCCGCCGAGTGCGAAGCGGTCCTCGCTGCCATGCTGGCCGCCCGTCGCCGATCGTCCGGGCGTGTCGGGGCCGCTCCCTTCCCGTAGTCCGTATCCGGGTCGCCACTCCGACGACGTCAGGAACCCTCGGTCCCCAACAGCACGTTGGGATTGAGTACACCGTCGGGATCGAGGGCCCGCTTCAGTGATCCGAAGGCGGCCAGCTCGGCCGGCGACCGGGACAGGGACAGCCACCGCTTCTTCGCCGTGCCGATCCCGTGTTCGGCGCTGATGCTCCCGCCGTATCCCGCCGCCATCCGCAGCACGACGTCATCCACCCGCTCGTCGTCGGGGGACAGCCCGGTCACGTTCACGTGGATGTTGCCGTCACCGACATGGCCGAAGAGCCACGTGCGGGCGGTCGGGACCACCGCCGTGACGACAGCCGGTACGGCGTCGACGAAGTCGGCCAGCGCCCCCTGTGGCAGGGTGACATCGAGCTTGTGCGGCGGCCCCAGGGTGTTGATCGCTTCGGTGTGAGCCTCCCGGTAGCGCCACAGTTCGGCGCGGCGCTGTGGCTCGGTGGCGACGGCCACGTCCAGCACGCCTTCGATGCTGTCGACGGCCTCGGCCGTGGCGTCCAGGGGATCGCTCCGGTCGGCCACCTCGATCAGCAGGTAGACGGGATGGTGGTCGGCCAGGGGTGGACCCATCCCGGTCACCCCGCGCACGAGCTCGATCCCGGGCGCCAGCACGAGCTCGCAGGCCTCGAGCGACGGGAGCGCCCGACGGAGCAGGACGGTGGCATCCACCGCGTCGCCCACGGTGGCGAAGGCGAGGAGGGCGACGGCACGGAACGGCATCGGCGGAACCAACCGCAGGCGGGCCGCGGTGACCACGGCCAGCGTTCCCTCGCTGCCGCACACCAGGCTGGGCCAGTGGTAGCCGGTGTTGTCCTTCACCAGCCCTCCGAGATGGGAGAGCACCGCACCGGTGCCCAACACGGCCTCCAGCCCCAGCAGTTGGGCACTGGTGGCGCCGTAGCGGAGCACCCGGAGGCCCCCGGCGTTGGTGGCGACGGTGCCGCCCACGGTGGCCGAGCCCCGACTGGCGATGTCCACGCCGTACGACCAGCCGGCCGCCGCCGCTCCTTCCTGGAGGTGGGCCAGGGTCACGCCGGCCCCGGCCGTTACCTGGCCGGCCCGACCGTCCACCGACCCGAGGTCGTCCAGGCGCCCGAGGCTGAGAACGACCTCGCCGCGGAGGGGCACGCCACCCCCGACCAGTCCGGTGTTGCCGCCTTGGGGGACGAGGGCCAGTTCCAGCTCCCGGCAGGCGACGACCACGCCGGCCACCTCCTCGGTCGTCCCCGGCCGGACCACCAGAGGGGAGTGACCACAGAAGCGGCCGGTCCAGTCGGTCGTGAACGAGGTGATGACCTCGGGGTCGCTGATGGCGTGTGGACCCACGATCTCCCCGAGGCGGTCGACGGCTCGTGCGGGGAGGGCCATGGTCCACTCTGCCCCAACACCCCGGTCGACGAAAAGGTGGCACCGGCCACGGTCTCGGTCCGCCGCCGGGCCGCCGGCCTACTCGAAGCCGAAGAACCTCATGGTGGCGTCGATGACCCCGAAGTTCGACGGGGTGGCGAAGTGGTCCACCCCGTGGGCGGCGTGGAAGGTCGCCGAGGGCAGCGCCGCCACCAGGCGGTCGGCCGACGGGATGAAGTCCCGGTCCCCGAGGACCACCAGGACCGGACAGGCGACCGCGGCCAGCTCCTCTTCGGTGATGGGGTCCCGGGCCCGACGTAAGAAGGCGGCCAGGGCCTTCGGGTCGTTCCCGGTGGTACGGGCCAGTCGGAAGAACAGTCGGGCCTGGATGTCCTCGGGCTCGATGTCCCCGTCGAGGGCCTCGGCGATCGCCGAAGGGTCGCGTTCGGCGAAGACGTTGTCACCGAGGCCGAGGAGGGCCAGCCTGTCGAAGTGCCCGGGATGGGCGATGGCTATGCGCAGCAGGATCTCGGCGCCGGCCGAGAATCCGACCGCCCCGGTCGGGCTCGGGAGCATGGCGGCCACGTCCTCTTCGACGGTGGCGTAGGACGCCGGGTCGACCGGTCGCTCCGAGCTGCCGTGTCCAGGGAGGTCGACGTCCACGGCGACGCACTCGAAATCGCCCAGGATGTCCACCCAGCCGTTCTGCGCCCAGGTGTGGTCGAACGATGAGGCGAATCCGTGCAGGAGCACCAGTGAGGTGGGCGGGTCGGCCATTTGACCCCAACGTAGTGGAGCCGCCTCTTCGGGCGTGGGCTGGCCAGGAGCCGGTGCGGGCAACAGCATCCTCCCAGCTGAGTCAGCCGGCGCCGGTGGTGCTGAAGCGTCCCGGGGACCAGCGCTCGAGCATCCGAGGGGGCACCCCGTCTCGGTCCGTCGTACCCCGGCCGCCGTCGAGGATCGTGCCGGCCAGGACCCGGGCGCTCACCGGGCCGAGCAGGAGACCCTCGGCCCCGTGCCCGGTGGCCACATAGGCGTTGGCCCAGCCGGGCAGGGGCCCCACCACCGGGTCACCGTCGGCGCTGGCCGGTCGCAATCCCACCCGGACCTCGGCCAGGGTGGCCTGGGCCAGGCCCGGGGCGGTGCGCAGGCACTCGCGGAGGAGCTGGTGGAGCCCGTCGGCCGTGGGGCGGTGGTCGAAGCCGGCCTCGGCTTCCATGGTTCCGCCACAGGCCACGCGCCCGTCGGGCCACGGGACGAGGTAGTAGCCGAGCACCGGCTGCACGATGGGCCAGTGCCGGCTGTCGGTGTCGGGCAGCATCAGATGGACGATCTGTCCCTTGAGCGGCACCACCGGGATGGTCACGCCGAGGGCCTCGGCCACCACCGGCGACCATGCCCCGCCGCAGATGGCCACGGCCCCGGTGGGCAGCGCTCCCTCGGTGGTTGCGACTCCGTCCACGGTCCCCTGGGACCGATCGAGGGTGAAGGACGTAACCGCGGCGTCGATCACCCGCAGCCCTCGGCCCACGGCCGCCCGGCGGAGAGCGGCGTTGAGGGCGCGTCCGTCCACCCGCCTCCCCGCCGGATTGAACAGGGCCCGCCGCACCGGCGCCAGGGGGGGGAAGTGGCGCTGAGCCTCCACCGGATCGATCTCCTCCACGCTGCCGGGTGAGCGCGCGGCGACGAGCCCCGCGGCCCGCTCCATGAACTCGTCGTCCCCGGGTCGCTCCGCCACGAGTAGTGAACCGGTCACGGCGAAGCCCGACTCCTCGGCCCCGTCGGCCGCCAGCCGCTCGATGAGCTCGGGATAGTGGCGGGCCGCCGCCATCCCGAAGGCGAAGGTGTCGGGATCGGGGTCCTGGTGGGTCTCGGGCGAGAGGATCCCGGCCCCGGCGTCGGTGGCCCGCCCCGGATCGTGCCGGTCGACCAGGACCGTGTCGGCACCGGCGGTGACGAGTTCGTAGGCCAGGGCGCTCCCGACGAGCCCCCCGCCCACCACCACCACGTCGCACGCCCCGAAGGACCGAGTCACGGGGCTAGGGCCGGGCCGGTCGGGCCCCACCGTGGCTGCCTCGGCCGGGCCGCCTCAACCGGGTGGGGCGAAGAACTCGAGGGCGATGTTGTCGGGATCCCGGAACGACAGCCCCGAGCCGTAGGGGGCGTCCACGACGCCGCCGTGGGCGATGCCCAGCTCCTCCAGCCGAGACTGCCACGCCACCAACTCGTCACGGCTGGCACAGGCGAAGGCCAGGTGGTCGAGCCCGACCCGGCGCTCGTTGAACGCTCCGGTGTCGGCCGGATCGGGGAACTGGTGGAGGCCGACCAGGGTCTGGCTGCCGACCAACCAGACCGCATGCCGAAAGGGTCCGGTGTCCTCGTCGAGCACCGGCGGGGCGCCGAACAGCGCCGTGTACCAGGGCACACTCGCCTCGAGGTCCCGGACGGTGAGGGCGACATGGGTGATGGTGGGGAATTCGGGCATTGGTCTCCTTCGGTCACCGTCCAGTATGGCCAGCCCCCGCCGCGGGTGCTCGGCCGGGCCGGCCCGGGCCCTCACCGGGGCGGGCGATCCGTTAGGGTCGGCCCGCCGTGCGCATCCTCTTGGTCTCCGATCTTCACTACGCCCTCCCTCAGCTGGACTGGGTGGTCGCCGCCGCTAACTCCTACGACCTCGTGGTGCTGGCCGGGGACACCCTCAACATCCGCTCGGCCGTCCCCCTCGAAGCCCAGAGCGAGGTGGCCCTGCAGTATCTGTCGAGGCTGCAGGCCGAGACCGTGCTCGTGGTGGCGTCGGGCAACCACGACCTCACCGGACCCGACGGGGCCGGTGAGCAGTCCGCCCTGTGGCTGGGCGAGGCCCGCAGCGCCGGGGTCCGGACCGACGGCTCGTCGCTGCGGACGGGCGACGCCCTCGTCACCGTCTGTCCCTGGTGGGACGGCCCGGTCGGACGCGTGGCGGTGGCCGACCAGTTGGCCGGCGATGCCGTTGACCGCCCACGCTGGTGGGCTTGGGTCTACCACTGGCCGCCACTCGGCTCACCCACCTGTTGGACCGGGAAGCGTGACTACGGCGACGCCGATCTGCGGGGGTGGATCGGCGAGCACCGACCCGACCTGGTGCTGGCCGGCCACGTCCACGAGTCGCCGTTCCGACCCGACGGTGCCTGGGCGGACCGCATCGGTCCCACCTGGGTCTTCAACCCGGGCCACCAGATCGGTCCCACCCCGACCCACATCGAGATCGACCTCGAGGCCGGGTGGGCCCGGTGGTCCTCGCTGCTGGGCGTGGAGCAGATCGACCTGGCCGCCGACCAGGCCCCGGCCCGCACCCTCTTTTGAGGTGGTCCGGCCCGGCGACGGCAGGTGGGCCGGCTATCCCTTCTTGTCGACCTTCTTCAGCGAGCCGTAGCCCTTCTGCATGGCCGACATGATGATGGCCTCGAAGTCTTTGTCCGTGAGGACGTGGGGCGTGCCCATGGATGACGACCGCCAGTACAGCTCGGCCAGCCACTCGAGGAGCTCGAGGCGTTCGATGGCCTCGCTCATCTTGTTCCCGTAGGCGATCGACCCGTGGTTCCGCATCATGGCGGCGTTGCGTCCCTGCAGCGCCTCGATGACGTTGTCGGCCAGCTCCTGGGAGCCGAAGGTGGCGTACGGCGCGGTGCGGGGTGCGCCACCGAGGCCGAGGCAGCTGTAGTGCAGGGGGGGCAGCTCGTCGTGGGTGCAGGACAGGGCGGTCGACGCCATGGCGTGGGCGTGGGTGACGGCCAGGGCGTTGGTGGCCTTGTAGATGCCGGTGTGGAGCGGCACCTCGGAGGTGGCGGCGAGGTCACCGTCCACGTGCTCCCCGTCGAGGGTGATCACCGCCACCATCTCGGCGGTCACATCCCCGAGGTCCGAGCCGGTCGGGGTCACCGCCACCAGATCGTCCTTCCGGGCGGAGATGTTGCCGGCCGTGCCGATGACCAGCCCGGTCTTGGCCAGGTGGCGGCTGGCGCTGGCCACGGCCTCTCGTTCGTCGGCCAGTAGGAGATCGCTCATTGGTGGTTCCTCTCTGCGGTGGTAACTCTTGCTCTCAGGATGATGGCACGGTTGGACCACCCACTGAGAATGAGGTTTCCGCCTAGGACCGTGGACGCCGTTTCTCGGGGTCGTAGATGGCGAGGGGGGCGACCGTGGCCCGGGCCCACCCGTCCTCGAGCGCCACGTCGACCGACCCGCCGTCGGTGGCCACGGTCGTCTCGAGGACGGCCAGGGCGATGGGCCCGAAGGCCGGGCTGGTGGCCGGGCTGGTCAGGGTCCCGACCGGCTCACCGTCCTTGGTGACCTCGACCCCGTAGTCAGGGAGCTCGTCCCCCTCGATGCGGAGGGTCTTGAGGCGCCGGGGCGGTGCCGCCGCCACCGACTCGAGGGCCGCGCTCCCGTTGAACGAGACCTTCCCGAGGGCCACCATCTTGTCGAGGGAGAGGTCGAAGGGGGTCCGCTCGTGGGCCGCGTAGTCGTAGTCGAGGACGATGAGCCCGGCCTCTACCCGGAAGCACTCGAGGATCCCGACCCCGAAGGGGGTGGCCTTCATCTGGGAGACGACCACCTCCCACAGATCGGCGGCGTGCTCGGGCCGGCAGAACAGCTCATAGCCGAGCTCGCCGCCGTAACCGGTCCGGGACACCACACAGGGGACGCCGCCCACCCGGGTCTCTTCGGGGAGGAACCGGAAGTACCGGAGGTCGGCGAGGTCGGCGTCGCACAGGGGCGCCAGGGCCTCCCGCGCCCGTGGGCCCTGCAGGCCGAGATGGGGCATGTCCCTCGTCACCGACTCGATGGCCACGTCGAGTCCCTGCGTGACCTCGGCGAAGTGCTCAGCGTGTCCGGCGCTGTTCGTCATGACCCACACCCGGTCGTCCAGCCGGTAGACGGTCCCGTCGTCCACCACCATCCCCTCGGCGTCGCAGAAGGCGCCGTAGCGGACCTGGCCCACCTCCATGCCGAGGATGTTGTTGGTGTGGAGCCGCTGGGCGGCGGCCAGCGCGTCGGGTCCGCGGAACTCCCACTTGTTCAATGGGGAGACGTCCCAGACCCCCAGGTCGTGGCGCACCCCGCGGTACTCGGCGTCGAGGTCGCCGAACCCCTCGGTCCACAGCCAACCCCCTTCCTCCATGAAGGTGGCCCCCAGGGCCTCGGCCGACTCATAGAACGGGCTGCGCAAGGGCTCGGTGTCCACGTCCGCACCCTAGTGTCGTGGACCCGCCCCGAGCGGGGCGATCTGTCGACCCGCGGTGGGATACCGTGCCACCGGGAGGTGACCGCCGATGACCGAGCACGGCAGCATGGTGGACCGCAGTGAGGAGTGGGCGGCCATCAAGGCCCGTCACCTCCGGCCCCTCGGAGAGCGCCCGGCCTCAGCGGCCCGGGGCCTCCACCACTTCGCCCTGCTCTGCAGCGACGTGGAACGCACCATCGCCTTCTACCAGGACCTCTTGGAGTTCCCCCTCGTGGAACTGTTCGAGAACCGGGACTACCGGGGATCGACCCATTTCTTCTTCGACGTGGGACACGGCAATTACCTGGCGTACTTCGACTTCCCCGGCCTCGACCTCGGCCCCTACCGGGAGGTCCTAGGCGGCCTCCACCACATCGCCATCTCGGTCTCCCCCGAGCAGTGGGTCCGCCTGGTGGCCAAGCTGGAGGTGGCCGGGATCGAGACACACATCGTGGGCGGCACCTCGGTCTACTTCCCGGGACCCGACGGCGAGCGCCTCGAGCTTTTGTCCTACCCCCTCAACGACATGTACGGGACCATCGTCGGCTAGCCATCGGCAATGGGCCGGGCGGGTTTCCTACACTGGCCCCATCCACTCGGAGGGACACCTCCATGACGAACGGGAGCGGCGATGGCGAACGAATGGGGTCCCCTCGGGCTGTTGGCCGGCGAGTGGGAGAGTGACGCCGGCGGTCTGGACCGCGCCTACTCGCATGCCCAGGGCCAGGTCCTCGGCACCCCCTTTCGCGAGAAGTGCTCCATGAAGCCCTTCGGTCCCGTCGACAACGGGAATCAGCACCTCTTCGGCCTCGACTACAAGAGTGCGATGTGGCGCAACGACGAGGAGAACCCCTTCCATACCGAGGTCGGCTACTGGCTGTGGGACGGCGCCACCGATGAGATCATGAAGGGGTTCGTCGTCCCCCGCGGGATCACCACCCTGGCCGGCGGCACCGCATCGGCCGACGCTACCGAGTTCACCCTCCGGGCCGACCGGGGCCACAAGCTCTACTCCATCGGGGAGAACAAGTACCTGGCCAGTCACGCCAGCACGCTGAGCTACGAGGTCACCATCACCGTCGGCCCGGACTCGTGGTCCTACGACGAGTCCACGGTGCTGAAGATGGACGAGCTCGGCGAGCCCTTGTCCCATACCGACCACAACACCCTCCGGCGAGTGGGCTGAGCGCGAGGGTCGTAGTCGAGGCGGTTCAGCGCGGGGGTGGGGTGAACCCCGGTCCGGCCGCCTCGTCGAGCAGGGCCGCCACCCGCACGAGGCGCCGGTCGCCCAGGAAGGGTCCGATGACCTGGACCCCGACGGGCAGGCCGGTCGGTGTCGTCCCGACGGGAAGTGTCACCACCGGCACCAGCACCGACCCCACCGCCCCGCACCACGCCATGGCCACCAGGTGGGAGACGGGCGTCCCGTCCACGTCGAGGAACCGTTCCATGAGGGGTCGTTCCACGTCGTGGGGGAAGGCGGCGGTCGGCATGACCGGGGCCAACACCACGTCGTGGTGTTCGAAGCAGGCCGCCCAGGCCGCCCGCTGGTGTTGGCGGCGACCGTTGGCCCGGGCCCATGTCCGGTAGCGACCGGCGAGGGCCCGTCCGGCCACCAGCATCGGGTCGTCACCGGGGAGCGCGTCCAACTCGGCGAACGATGCGAAGGCGTCGTCGGGTAGGCCCATGCCGATGATGGGGAGCACCAGCTCCTGCCATGAGTGGAGCCCCTCGGCCAAGGGGACGGGCAGGGGAACCGCCTCCACCCGGGCTCCGGCATCGGCCAGCCGGGTGGCGAACCCGTCGAGCGCATCCCGAATGTCGGCGGCGAGGGGCACCACGTCGGCCCCCTCGTCGAAGACGGTGGCCACCCGCAGCGAACCGACGTCCCCGAGGGGTGGTCCCTCCTCGAGTGCCAGTCGCCACCCCGGAGCGTCCTCGGGCAGGGGGCCGGCCACCACGTCGAGGGCCAGTTCGAGGTCGTCGAGACTGCGGGCGAGGGGCCCGTTGCAGTTCACGTCGGTCTCCACGAGAGTCCCCGGTGGTCCGGGGATGTGACCCCGACTGGGCACCACCCCCCACGACGGCTTCAGGCCGTAGACGCCGTTGAAGTGGGCGGGATTGCGGATGGATCCGCCGATGTCGCTCCCGAGTTCGAGCGGCGTGAGCCCTGCGGCCACGGCGGCGGCGGCTCCCCCCGAGGAGCCGCCGGCGGTGCGGGAGGTGTCCCAGGGGTTGTTGGTCACCCCGTAGACGTCGTTGAAGGTCTGGAAGTCGCCGGCGTAGAGGGGGGTGTTGGTCTTGCCGAAGATGACCGCCCCCGCACCCCGCAGCCGGGCCACGGCCAGGGCGTCGGAGGTCGGTACGTACGAGGCGAGCTCGGGGGCACCCGACGTGGTCACCAACCCCTCGGTCTCCCACACGTCCTTCACCGTCATGGGCAGGCCGTGGAGCGGGCCGGTCGGCGCGCCCGAGGCCGTGCGGGCGTCAGCCGCGTCGGCGGCCTCCCGGGCCCGGTCGAGGTCGAGGGCCACGACCGCGTTCAGGTCGCTGTTGACCCGCTCGATCCGGTCGACGAGGTAGTCGAGCACCTCGCGACTCGAGACCGACCGGTCGGCCAGGGCGGCCAGGATCCCGGTGGCCGTGGCCGTGTCTAGCTCCACGGCCTCGAACCTACCCCCGGGTCCGGCACGCCGGCCTGGCCACCGTCACCCGGGCTGCCCGTCGGCGAAGTACTGCTCTTTCAGCTCCCGCTTCAGGATCTTGCCGGACGGGTTGCGGGGGAGGCGCTCCTCGGTGAAGGCGATGCGGCTCGGGACCTTGAAGGCGGCCAGTCGCTCGGCCAGGAAGGCCTGCAGCTCCTCGACGGTGAACTCGGCGCCGTCCTTGCGCTGGATCACGCAGGCCACCTCCTCGCCCAGGCGTTCATCAGGTACCCCGAACACGGCCGCCTCGTAGACGCCGGGGAACTCGTAGATGGCGCTTTCCACCTCGGCGCAGTAGACGTTCTCGCCCGCCCGCAGCACCATGTCCTTTGCCCGGTCCTCGATGTAGAGGAACCCCTCCTCGTCGATGCGCCCGAGATCGCCCGAGGCCAGCCAGCCGTCCACGATGGCCTCGGCCGTCGCCTCGGGCTTGCCCCAGTAGCCCCGGATGACGTTGGGGCCCTTCATCCAGATCTCTCCCCGTTCGCCGACCGGGAGGGGGTGGCCCTCCACGTCCCTGATCTCGACGTCCATGATGGTGGTCCGGGCCCGGCCGGTAGAGGTCGGGTGGGTCACGTAGTCGTCGCCGTTGTTGCCCGGGCCGAAGGCGTTGGTCTCGGTCATGCCGTAGCCGATGTTGGGTCGACCCCGCTGGAACCCCTTCTCCACACGGTCGACCAGCGTGGTGGGCGCAGGGGCACCGCCCCCACCCACCGTGGCCAGGGATGAGGTGTCGTAGTCGGCGAAGTTCGGGCTCTCCAACATGTCCCAGCTCTGAGTGGGGACCCCGACGAAGGCGGTCACCCGCTCGGACTCGATGAGCCGGAGTGCGGCCTCGGGGTCCCAGCGGTACATCATGACCAGCTTGAACTTCATCCCGAAGCAGGAGAGCATCACCGGGACGCACCCGGTCACGTGGAACAGGGGAACGATGAGGATGAAACACGGTGCGAACCCACCCCCGCCGAGGGGGTCGCTCCCCTTGCGGGCCCCCTGGATGGTGCTGCCGGCCCAGAAGGCCATCAACGCCTGGGTCACGGCCCGGTGGGTCGAAACCGCCCCCTTGGGGAAGCCCGTCGTGCCCGACGTGTAGAGGATGGTGGCGTCGTCGTCGGGGCCCACCTCGACGACGGGCATGGGGTCGCCGAGCGTGACCACGTCGTCGTAGTGCCGGACGCCTTCGGCCGACGGGGCCGCACGGTCTCCCCGCACGACCACGATGGGCACATCCCGGGACCGGGCCGGGCCGTGGGCCCGCTCGGCCCGTTCGGGATCGGTGATGAGCAGGGAGACGGCGGCGTCGCCCACCGCGTACTCGAGCTCGCTCTCGGTCCACCACGCATTGAAGGAGACCGAGACGGCCCCAATGGAGAGCACGGCGGCGAACGAGACGATCCACTCGGGCAGGTTGCGCATGGCGATGCCCACCCGGTCGCCCTTGGTGATGCCGAAGGTGTGCACGAGGGCGTGGGCCAGGGCATCGACGTGGGACATGGTCTCATCGAAGGTCCACCGCTCGTCCTCGTAGACGAGGAACTCGGACTCCACCCCCCGGGCGCCGGCGAAGAGCTGTCCGAGGGTGGTCGGCGCGTTCTTGAACAGGCGGTACTCCCGGCCCCCGACCGTGCCCTCGATCACCTCGAAGAGCTGACCGGGCCCGGTGACCTGCGCGTAGGCCTCCTCGTACTCGACCGTCATCGCACCCTCCCCATTCGCACTGCTTCCCGGTCGACCCCTCGGAGGGCCACGGCGCCCAGAGGCCGTCGTGACCGTCGATCTTAGGCCGGTCCCGACCGATGGCTCCGGCTCAGGCCGGGCCCACCCACACCGACTTCAGGTTGCAGAACTCCCGGATGCCGTGGGCGGTGAGCTCCCTCCCGTAGCCGGAGGTCTTCACCCCGCCGAAGGGGAGCTCGGGGAAGGAGGTCACGTTGCCGTTGATGAAGACCATGCCGGCGTCCAACTCGGTGATCAGGCGCTCCCGCTCGTCCGCGTCCTCCGTCCAGGCGTTGGCCCCGAGGCCGAACTCGGTGACGTTGGCCAGCTCGATGGCCTCGTCCAGGGTGGCCACCCGGTACAGCGTGGCCACGGGGGCGAAGGCCTCCTCGGTGTGGATCCGCATTTCGGGGGTGATACCGGTGAGGACGGTCGGGGGATAGAACCACCCCGGTCCGTCGGGGACCACGCCACCGCACAGGACCTTGGCACCGTGGGCGACGGCATCGGCCACCAGCTCGACGATGTCGGACCGCTGCTGTTCGGTGGCCAGCGGCCCGATGTCGGTCTTCTCGTCCATGGGGTCACCCACCAGCCGCGACGACATCTCGGCTACGAAGCGCGCCTCCCACTCGTCGGCCACGGCCTCGTGGACGATGAACCGTTTGGCCGCGATGCAGGACTGGCCGTTGTTGAGGCACCGGGCCGTCGTCGCCACGGTGGCCGCCCGGGCCAGGTCGGCCGAGGGCATGACCACGAAGGGATCGCTGCCACCCAGTTCCAGGACCGACTTCTTGACCACGTCGCCGGCCACGGAGGCCACCGAGGATCCGGCCGGCCCCGATCCGGTGAGGGTCACGGCCACCACCCGGTCGTCTCGGAGGACGGCCTCCACCTTCGAGGAGCCGATCAGGAGGGTCTGGAACGCCCCCTCGGGAAAGCCGGCCCGGGTGAACAGCTCCCCGAGGAAGAGGGCGGTCTGGGGCACGTTGGAGGCGTGCTTCAGCAGTCCGACGTTGCCGGCCATGAGGGCGGGGGCGGCGAAGCGCATGACCTGCCACAAGGGGAAGTTCCACGGCATGACGGCGAGCACCGGGCCGAGGGGCTGGTAGCGGGCGTAGGCCGAGCTGGCTCCGACCGCCTCGGCATCGGCCGGCTCAGTGGCCAGGAACGCTTCGGCGTGTTCGGCGAAGTACCGGCAGGCCTTGGCGCACTTGTGCACCTCCTGGCGGGCGGCGACCAGGGTCTTGCCCATCTCGGTGGTGAGCATCGTGGCGATCTCGTCGACTTCGGCGTCGAGGATGTCCCCGGCCCGTCGCATCCAGGCGGCCCGGTGGGCGAAGGTGGTGCGCCGATAGCCGAGGAAGGCGTCGGCCGCCCGGGCCAGGGTCGCCTCCACCTCGGCGTCGGTCTGCTCGGTAAAGGTCGTGACGGTCCGGCCGTCAGCCGGGTTGATGGTGGCGATCGCCATGGTGCACCTCACTTGTCGACGTCCTCACCTTCTACCCGATTCCACGAGCGGGCAACAACGCAGAACCGTGGCGACCCGGCTGTCTCGACTAAGACCGCGTCCCCGTAGTCTCAGGGATCGTCGAACCCCTCCAACCGAACGGATGACCATGAGCGACGAACTCAGTGCACTGGAGACCTCGGCGGCACGGCTGTCACGGATCGTCGACGGTCTCGGAGCCGACCAGGTCCGCCAGTCCGCGTATCCGACCGAGTGGACGGTGGCCGACGTGCTCTCCCACATCGGCTCGGGCGGGGTGATCATGCGGCGTGGGCTCGAGGACACCCTGGCCGGGCGCCCACCCGACGGGTCGTTCAACCAGGGCGTGTGGGACGAGTGGAACGCCAAGACGCCCGAGGACCAGGCGGCCGAGGCCCTGGCTGCCGACGCCGCCCTCGTGGCCGCCCTGGGCGAGGTCACCGAGGCCCAACGCGGTGCTTTCTCCTTTTCGATGGGGCCGATGACCCTCGACTTCGCCGGCTTCATCGCCCTGCGCCTGAACGAGCACGTGGTCCACACCTGGGATGTCGAGGTGACGTTCGACGATGAGGCCATCCTCCCCCCCGAGGCGGCTCCGGTCATGATCGACCGGGTCGGCATCATCGCCGGCTTCGCCGGTCGCCCACCGGGGACCCCGGCGACCGTGCGGGTGGCGACCACCGAGCCCCACCGCCGCCTGGCCGTGGTCCTCACCCCGGACTCGGTGGCCCTACAGGCGGGTGATAGCGGGTCGGATCCCGACCTCGCCCTCCCGACCGAGTCGTTCATCCGTCTCATCTACGGCCGACTCGATCCCGACCACACACCCGACGGGATCGAGGGCCAGACCCTCGATCAGCTGCGCCAGGTCTTCCCCGGCTTCTGAACCCCGCGGGACGCGGCCGGTGGTCGGTTTGGTCCGCCGTCCTCCGGCCTACAGTCATGGGACCACGTCGGAGCCGTACGTGAGCAGTGGCGCCACGGCACCCGAGCATCGGACAGGAGCACGACAGCATGAACAGCATCGACGTTCTGGTGGACGCCTTCGAACGGGTGAGGGACTCGGTCCACCCGGCCGCCAACGGACTCAGCCTGGCCGAGCTGACCTTCCGTCCGAGCAGCGAGTCCAACTCCATCGCCTGGCTGGTCTGGCACCTCACCCGCATCCAGGACGACCACATCGCCGGCGTCGACGACGGGCGGCAGCTGTGGATTGCCGACGGGTGGGCCGAGCGGTTCGCCCTGCCCCTCCCCGTCGACGACACCGGCTACGGCCATGATGCCGACGCCGTGGGACTGGTGGCGGCCGAGGCCCGGTTGCTGCTCGACTACTTCGAAGCGGTCCACCAGCGCACCCTCACGTTCATGGCCACGCTGGCCGAGGACGACCTCGACCGGGTGGTGGACGAGCGGTGGGATCCGCCGGTGACCCTCCAGGTCCGCCTGGTGAGCGTCATCGCCGACGACCTCCAACACGCCGGGCAGGCCGCCTACGTGCGGGGCATCCTGCCCGACTCGCTGCGTTCCTGAACCCTCAGGGGGAGGAGGGGCTCAGACGGGGCCCATGCCGATCCAGATGGTGTCGACGGCCCGCTCGGCCCAGCCGGCTTCGCTGCGCTGGCCGGCCACCCGGCGGGCGAACACCGAGCCCGTCACCATCTGCAGCGCCAGGTCGAGGTCGGCGTCGGCCCGGAGCTCCCCGAGCTCTTGGGCCCGCACCAGCAGCGTCCTCACGTACTCCATCCGGGGGGCGACGACCCGTTGGCGGTGGAGGTCGAGGGCGGAGGGATCCTCGCGCATCCCGATGAGGGTTCCCACCACCTCGAGGCAGCCCTCGGCGAACCGCTGGTCGAACTGGGACAGGTAGGCGGCGAGTTCCGATCTCGGGTCGCTGGAGACGGCCGTCGACAGGTGGACGGTGCTGTTGGCGGCGATGGCCGCGGTGATCAGGTCGGCCTTGTCGCGGTAGCGGCGGTAGATCGGTGGCCCGGGCCACCCCGGCCTCGGAGGCCACGCTGTCCATGCTGACGTTGGCGTATCCGTGCGTCTCCAACTGACGGCGGGCGGCGGCGGTGATGGCCGAGCTCACCCGCTCGTCCCTCGGACGGCCCCGCCTGGCCGGCGCCTCTTCGGTGTCGGTGGCCGTGGCCGTCCCTGCGCTCATGCCGGCGCTACCTCCACGGCCGGGTCGCCGGCCGGGACGTTGGGCGGTGGGCCGGTAGGCGCCACGCTCGGAACGAAGTCCCGCTGGCGGACCAGGAGGAAGGCGCCGATGGAGCCGATCAGGGCGATGATCGCACCGATGAACATGATGGTGTTCAAGGTGTGGGAGAAGCCCGTGTGATAGGCGTCGAGCAGGGTGGTCCGGGCCGCTGACGACGGGATGGCGTTGGCCGTCTGGTGCACCGCCCCGCCGAGGATGGCGGCCTGCAGGGCCGCACCTCCGTGGGCCAGCACCTCCTGGCCGGCCGAGGTGGCCCGCAGCGCGGTGAGGGTGTGGCTCTGCAACTGGGACTGGAACACCGAGCCCAGACCGGCGATGCCGGTGGCGATACCGACCTGACGGAAGGTGCTGTTGGCTCCCGAAGCCATACCGCTGCGCTGCGGTGGCACCACCGAGATGGCCGACGATGCCAGCACCGGGTTGACGGTGCCGATGCCGATGCCGGCCACGATGAAGCCGGGGAGCAGCACCGTCCAACCGGAGTCGGCCTTGGTGGTGGCCATGAGGGCGCAGCCCACGGCGATCAGGAGGAGGCCCGACCCGAGGAGGTACCTCGAGTGGACCCGCACGGTCAGCTTGCCGGCGATCGGCGCCACGATAAAGGCCAGCACGGTGAGGGGGAGGAACCGGACCCCGGCGGCCAACGGGGCGTAGCCGAGGTCGTCCTGGATGTAGAGGGTCAGGTACAAAAACAGGGCGAAGATCGACGCCGAGAGGGTGAAGGCCGACAGGGACACGCCGCACATCGCCGGTCGCTTGAACAAGGTCAGGTCGAGCATGGGCTCCTTGCCGCGCCACTCGGCCACGAGGAACACGACCAGCAGCACGACGGCCCCGGTCAGCATGCTCACGATGAGGGTGCTGGACCAGCCGTCGTCGTTCCCCCGGATGAGGGCGAAGACCAACAAGAACAGGGCGGTGGAGAACGAGACGAACCCGACCCAGTCGATGCGCTTGTGGTTGGGGTCCTTCGACTCTTGGATCTTGGACAGGGTCACGCCGATGGCGAGCACGCCGATGGGCACGTTGACGAAGAAGATCCAGCGCCACCCGATGCCGCTGGTGATGGCCCCGCCGACCAGTGGCCCGACGGCGACCGCTCCACCCAGGACGGCCCCGTAGATGCCGAAGGCCGTGCCCCGTTCCCGGCCGGTGAACGCCGCGGCGATCAGGGCCAGCGAGGTGGCGAACATGATGGCCCCGCCGACACCCTGGGCCGCCCGGGAGAGGTTGAGCATCAGTGAGGAGGTCGACAGCCCGCAGACCAGCGAGGCCGCCGAGAACACGCCGAGCCCGACGGCGAAGACCTCGCGCCGGCCGAACATGTCACCGACCACCCCGGCGGTGAGCAGGAAGGCGGCCAGGGTGAGGGAGTAGGCGTCGACCACCCACTGGATGTCGCTGAACGAGGCGTGCAGGGACTGCTGGATGTCAGGCAGCGCCACGTTCACGACGGTGATGTCGAGGAGGAGCATGAACGTCGCCGTGCAGACGGCGATCAACGTCCACCATTTGCGATCGAGTGCGGGCATGGGGCGGCTCCTGTGGGGTAGGTCCGTGCTCCGCTGGGCACACGCCTCAGCGATTGCGATTCAATACGTCTCGTATTGAATCAGATGGAACGACCGATGGCAACGGTTCTACCGGGCCGGCCCCCACGGCCCGGCCTAGGGCCGCTCGGGTCCCCGATCAGCTGAGGGAGGCGGGGTCCACGCCGATGCTCCCGGCCTCACTGCTGGCGTAGACGGCCAGGGCGAACCGGAGGACCGACACGGCCTCCTCGGCACTCCACTTCATCGGTCCCTCGCCGGTGTGCAGCCAGCGCAGCCAGTGGCGCCCCGAGTCACGGAAGCTGCTGGCCCAGTCGTCGTCGAGGGCGTGGTACGACCGCATCTCCCCGTCGGCGTAGACCTCCAGGCTGGGCTCTTGGATGCCCCGCCCCGTGCACCGGTTGACCCGGGCGTAACCCTTCCGGCCGGTGACCTCCCAGCGCTCGTCGTTGGTGTAGTAGTCCGAACGCAGATACATGTCCGGAGCCAGGCTGATGTCCCACACGCCCCGCACACCGTTCTCGTGTTCCCAGATGATGGTGGCCGGAGCGTCGATCTCGAGGCCCTCCATGACTTCGGTACCACCCACCCAGGCGCGTACCTCTCTGATCGGACCGAACAGCCACAGGGCGGTGGCCAGCTTGTGCCAGCCGTCGTCGAACACCAGGATCCCGCGTCCCACCTTCATCTGCTTGAACTGCCACTCATAGCTGCTGCCGGGGACCTCCCAACCCCCGAGACCGCTGGCCACCATCTTCATGGTGTAGCTGCTGACCGGACCGATGGCTCCGGACTCCACCGTCTCTTTGAGCCGGACCAGCGGCTCGTAGAAGATGTAGTTCTCCATCACCCGGAACTGCCGGTCGTGAGCCTTGGCCGCGTCGAGCATGAGTTGGGCACTGGCCAGGTCGTTGCACATGGGCTTTTGCAGGTTGACGTGCCATCCGTGGGAGAACAGCTCGATGACCCCTTCGACGTGGAGGGGAATGGGCAAGAGGGCCTCGACGGCGTCGACCTCGAGTCCGCTGGCGGCCAGCTCGGCCACCGAGGCGAAGGTCTGTGCCTCCGGCCAGTCGGCCTGACGCTGGGCCCGCCGCTCCTCGCTCGGGTCGACCAGGGCCACCACCTCGACGTCGGGATTGTCCACATAAGCCCGCATGTTGAGGTCGTAGATGCGCCCGAGGCCTACGAAGGCGGCACGCACCGGGCGGTCATAGGGAACAAAGGCCATGGCGGGGCGTCTCCTCAACTCGTTCGGTGTCAGTCGTCGTGCGACCCGCCTGAACGGGGCGAGCGTCCGGGGTCGTCGACGGAACACTACGTGACCGGACGACCATGCCGGTTGTCCGTGCTTACCGTCCTTCGACCCAGTTCGCTCGGTGGAGGTGATGAGGCCTACCAGTGCAGGTGTCGGAACCCTCATCGGCCACGATGAAGATCTCCCGCCGGGCCGGTGCCTCATGGTGATGCCGTAGCCCGCCTCAGGGCCGAAGCCTGCGGATGGAGACAAGGCGTAAGGGAGCAGGGTCCAGAGCCGGTGCGCCGCACCGCACTTGGCCCCACGGGGGAGTGCTCGAGGCGGTCACCGAGCCCCCATCGCCTCTGCCGACAAGCGCGTGAGTCTCAACGGTGCGCTCGATGCGCTGTCGACGCACCAGGAGGCCTCATCGGATCGTTCCGGTGGGTGCTCGTTGGTTACGGATGACCGGGACTATGAGCGGATAGTTCGTGAGAATAGTGATCTGTCTGGGAACGAAGTGGGACGATATGTGGTCTCGTTGTGATTGTCAGTCTCCCGCCAGTGGAGAGGAAATTTCCTATAGTTTCCGGGGGAACGCGCTATTTTCTTTTAATCGTATTTGGTCAAAATAGACCGATCTATTAGTAATAAATACCGCCCACTCCGCTAGCGTGGTTTGCACGGTGAACACCGCGCACCGGTCGCAGCGAAGAGTGGGTTCGGCAAGCACGATGATCAGACGAACAGGAGTGGCCATCGCCCTCTCGGTGGGGCTCGTGGCGATGGCGTGCTGTGGCACCGGCGGATCTGCCGGGGCGGCCGGCACCCCACTGCCGAGCCCTGCCGGGGTTCCCGGCGCGCACGTTTCCGAGACCGCTGGGTCGTCCACGCTGGACTTTGCCGGCTATCCATGGACGGTGAAGAGTTCGACCACTCCGATTGGGCCAGGTCCAAATCTCTTCGATCCCGATGGACCTTCGGTTGACTCGGCGGGACTCCACCTGCAGGTCACCCACACGGCCGCTGGGTGGGAGTCCTCGGAGGTGATCCTCGATCCGACCCTCGGCTACGGCACCTACCGCTGGACCGTCGACGGTCCCGTATCGAGCCTCGACCCCAATGTCGTGCTTTCCCTTTTCACCTATGACAACGCGAACACGGCGCCCTGGAACCGGGAGATCGACTTCGAGGCGTCCCGATTCTCTACTCCAGGTGATCCGACCAATGCGCAGTACGTGGTGCAGCCCTACTACGTACCAGGCAACCTCCAACGGATCACCCTCCCGAGCTCGAACGTCACCACCATCACGATGACGTGGATTCCGGGCACGGTCACGTACACCGCCGACTCGCTGCCGCTATGGACGAGTCGCACATCCTGGGTGCCGACCAGCTCGACCGAGCAGGTGCACATGAGCTTGTGGTTGTTTCGGGGTGCCGCTCCCTCGAACGGGCTGCCGGTCTCCGTGGTGGTGTCCGACTTCGGGTTCACCCCGGTCCCTGCCCCGACCGCAAGCATCAGCTCGCCGCCCAACGGTCAGACGTATGCCGTAGGCCAGTCGGTGCCCACCAGCTTCACCTGCGCTGATGGCGCCCCTGGGCCGGGTGTCGCCAGCTGTCAGGACTCGGACGACGCCACGGGCTCCGGTGTGCTCGATACATCCACACCCGGCACCCACACCTATACCGTTACCGCCTCCGACGGCCTGGGTCACAGTGGGACGACGTCGGTTACCTACGCGGTGACCCGGCCGCACGGCTACTGGCTGGTTGGTTCGGACGGGGGGATCTTCACCTTCGGCTCGGCGGTCTTCCACGGCAGCACAGGGAATCTGCAGCTGAGTCGGCCGATAGTGGGCATCACCCCCACGGCGGGGGACGGAGGCTACTGGCTGGTCGGCTCCGACGGCGGAGCCTTTGCCTTCGGTGATGCCGGGTTCTACGGCTCCATTCCCGGTCTCGGTATCGCCCCAGCGGGGACCACGGTCGGACGACATCTCAACGCTCCCGTCGTGGGCGTGGTCCCCTCCATCGACGACCGGGGGTATTTCATGGTGGCCTCCGACGGAGGGGTGTTCGCGTTCGGTGACGCACAGTTCGACGGATCGTGCCCGGGCATCGGAGGTTGCTCGGGCCAAGCGGTAGCCGTCGCACCGGACGAAAGCGGCCGCGGCTACTGGCTGGTCACCTCCACCGGTCACATCTACTCGTTCGGCGATGCTTCATTTTTCGGGGCACCGGGCCCGCAAGCCTCACCCGTCACCTCGATGGTGCGCACGCCTGATGGCAACGGCTACTGGATCCTCGATGCCGATGGCCAGGTCTTTGCCTATGGGGACGCAGGCGCCTTGGGCGGTGTCGCCGGGGGTTCCCAGCCGGCCACGGCCATCTTCGCCACGGTCGATGGGGGTGGTTACTGGGTGGCTTCAGCCTCGGGAGCCGCCGCTCCCTTCGGCGATGCTCCCAACGACGGCGATATGTCCGCCCAGCACCTCAACGGGAGAATCATCGCAGCAACTGGGTTCTAATCGGACTCCTTGCCGGGGCGAGGCACTTCTCCGCAGAAGGTTCATGCCGGCGGCGGCACGACCGAACGGACCGAGCCAAACAAGGAATCGGAGACCTACGATCGGGCCCCATGCTCACCGGATTCGCCCACGCCGCCGTCTGTGTACCCGACGTGGAGGCGGCGACCCGCTGGTACACCGAGGTGCTGGGGCTGGCGGTGCTCTCACCCCCCTATGAGATGTCCGGCGCCGCCATCGAAGAGGACATGGGCGAACTCCTCCCGGCCCCGGTGGTGGTGCGGGCCGCCATCGTGGGACTGGGTGGGGACGACCACGTGCTCGAACTCATCGAGTACCCGAACGCCCCGAACAAAGACAGCCTGGGCGGCCGCCCCGACCTCACGAGGACCGGTCTCACTCATGTCGGACTGGTCTGTACGGACATCGAGGGGACGCGACGGCTGCTCGAGGAGCGCGGGGTCGGCTTCCTGACCGAGGGGATCGCCGACGTCGCCGACCTCCGCACCACCTGGTTCACCGACCCGTGGGGGACGGTGTTCATTCTGGTCGAGAAGCGCCACGACGACCGGGCGTACTGGCACCAGTACGCACCCTGACAATTGGTGCGGCCTGGACCGCACGGACCACCGGCGCACCGGGCGGTCTCCGGGCATAGTGTCACTCCCGATGGCATCCGACACCGACGCCCAGCGCGAACGCCAGGAACTGTGCGACCTCTTCGTCGAACTGGGACCGGAGGCGCCGACCCTGTGTGAGGGATGGACCACCCGCGACCTGGCCGCCCACCTGGTGGTCAGAGAACGTCGACCCGACAGCGGCCCGGGCATCGTCTGGCCGCCACTGGCCGGGTACACCGAGCGGGTCCGGGTGGCGGCCCGGAACCGGATGACCTGGCCCGAGCTGATCGAGGCCGTGCGCGGCGGTCCGCCCGGCCTCCTGCGTCCGCTCGATCCGGCGATGAACACGGTGGAGTTCTTCATCCACGTGGAGGACGTCCGCCGCGCCCAGCCGGGGTGGGAGCCCCGGGCCATCCCACCGTCGCTGACCGAGGCCCTCTGGAAGCGCGTCGGCGCCCGGGGCATGGCCAAGAAGGTCGGCGCCACCGTCGAGCTCAGCGCGCCGGGGCGAGCCCCCAAGGTGGCCGGAAGCGGTCCGGCGGTGACCATCGACGGCGAGCCCGGCGAGCACACCATGTTCGGGGCCGGGCGCCAGGGTGCGGCCCGGGTCGAGGTGGATGGCGACCCCACCGTCGCCGAGCGGCTGCGGACGGCCTCACTCGGTATCTGAAGCCCCTCCCGGGCTCAGCCGGCCCGGGGCTCCGGTCACCCCGGCATCGGGCGGGGAGCGGGGGCCACCAACTCGATGGCGGTGCCGTCGGGGTCGTGGAGCGACAGGGACGGGCGTCCGTCCTCGGACACGATGCCACCGTGGTCGATGCCCACATCGGTGAGGTGGTCGGCCCAGGCGGCCAGCGTGACCCCGTCGCTCACGGCGAAGGCCAGATGGTCGAGCGGTCCCGCCCCTCCGTCGGTGCGACCCGAGGTGAGTACGACGACCACCTTGCTCGGCCGGTGCCGGAGGGCGATGTAGCCGATCGAGAGGTCGGCTACGAACTCGTCGAGTCCCAGGGCGGCTCGGTACCAGGCCGCCGAGGCCTCCACGTCCGAGACGAGGAGCTGGACGTGGGAGAGGCCACTGAAGGGAGCGGCCTCAGGTCCGGTGCCTGCCGGGGTCACCGACGAACGCCCCGTGGGTAGCCCTCCGAGCCGGCCATGCCGCCCTCAGAGCTCGTCGACGTAGGTGTCGGTCCCGACCACGGTGCGGAAGAACGGGGCGGCGAGCAGGAGGTCGGCCAGCCCCGCCTGTTCCACGCCGTCGGTGTAGGCCCGGACCCGCTCGAGGGATGCCTCGGTGTCGCCCCCGACGAAGAGGAGCTGGACCAGCCGGTCGGTGCCGCCGGCCGCCGATCCGAGGTCCATGGGGACGTCGCGGGGACCCTCGTCGGGCACCGAAGGGACCCAGGAGGCGGCCATCTCGATGTCCGAGCCGTCGAGCATCGGGCCGAGGTGGTCAGCGGTCAGGCGCTCCTGCAGCTCGGCGGCGGTGCCCGACCGGGCGTCCCACCACAAGATGATGAGGCCGTCGTAGTGGTGGTCGAGGGCCAACTCCACCGGGACGGGGTCGTCGTCGCGGTACACCGTCGCCAGCTGGTTGAACAGCGCGGTGTGGACGTGGGTCCGCTCGGGGAATCCCCGCCCGTGGGCGTAGAGCTCGCGGACCTGGGGGACGGCCCACTCCTCGAAGTGGTCGTCGTGGTGACCCTCCTCCACCCAGTAGATGGCCACGTAGCTGCCGGCGTCGGTGGGCCGGGCGATGATGCTCTCGGCCGGCCAGCGCCGGTCCTTCAGGGTCCGGGGGGCGACCCACCGGCTCCCGGCGAATAGCCACGGTCCCACCAGGCACCCGGCGTAGTAGTGGTCCCGCTCGTACCAGCGGTTGTAGGCCCGTTCGTACCCCTTGGCCGGGTCCACCAGGGTCAGCAGCATGCTTCCCACCTTCACCGGGTAGTCCCCGACCCCACCGACATCCAATGGATAACTCACGATGACCTCCCCGGGGGCGGCGTGTCCCGCCCGTGTATACCTGCTGACCGGCCGATGGTAGTGCTGACGAGTGCGGCACCGGGCCGGCGCCGGCGCGCCACGGCCCGACCCCCGGTCTCGGCCGCACCGGACGCCCCACGGCACCAACCAACCCGACGGCCCCCGGGGTCCGGGACCCCGGCGTGACGCGGCGGCGTCGGCCATGATGCGTACATGCGTGAGCACCGGTACTCCTTCGAGATGCCCCATTCGGCCGCCCGTATCTGGGCCCTCTTCCAGGACTACGACCGCTGGACGGACTATGCCCCCATGGTGCTCCGGGTGGAGGTCCTCTTCCCGGGGGACGAGGCGCACAACGGTCGGCTGCGGCGGGTCATCTTCAAGATGCCCTTCGGCCGGGAGGGCACGGCCCTCGAGTTGGTGACCGACGTGGAACCCGAACGGGGCTACACGTACACCATGATCTCGACCAAGCCCGGTAACGACCAGACCGGACACATCCGGCTCGAGCCGCTCGGTCCCAACCGGACCCGGTTCCACTTCGACGAGCGCTACGACCTGACCACGGTGCCGTTCCGCTGGTTCGAGGGGCCCATCTACAAGTTCATCAATAAGAACAACGAGGAAAGCATGCGTCGCGCCTCGTCGTGGCTGACCGAGCATCCCGAGTACCGCGCCGACCTTGTGGCCCCCTGATCGAACCTATCGACTCCTGGTCCTGGGCGGTCAGGTGCTCTCGGTCAGTTCGGCGGTGATGTCGTGGAGCAGTGGCCGGCCGGCCCGGAAGCGGTCGAGGTTCTCGGCGAAGAGGTCGGCCTGGCGTTGGAACCGGCCCCGGCCCCCGGCCGAGTTGTGGGGGGTGACCCGCACGGCCGGATGGGTCCAGAAGGGATGGTCGTCGGGGAGGGGCTCGGTGCGGAAGACGTCGAGCACGGCGGTTCGCGGCGCCCCCACGTCCAGGGCAGAGAGGAGTGCTCCCTCGTCGACCAGCGAGCCCCGGGCCACGTTGACCAGGACCGAGCCCTCCTTCATGGCGGCCAGGAAGGCCGTGTCCACCAGGTCCGTCGTCTCGGGAGTGGCCGGGGCGGCCAGGACGACGACATCGGCCAGGCCCACCACCTCGGGCAACTGGTCGGGGGTCACGCTCCGGTCGGTCGGATCATCGGGCCCCGGACGCCGCCGGCACCCGATGACCGCCGCACCGAGAGCCCGGGCCCGCAGGGCCACCTCGGTCCCGATCCCACCGAGGCCCACCACCAGCCAGGTGGTGCCGCTGACTTCCCGCCAGTCGTGGATGCGCCACGACCGCTCCTCGGCCAGGTGACGCCACTCCCCGGCCCCTTGGAACTCGTCGAGCACGGCCCGGATGACGAACTCGGCGATGGGGACGCTGTTCACATGGGCGTTGGTGACGAGGACGCCCCGGCCGGCGAGCTGGGAGAAGACCGGGGCGTCGTAGCCGGCGGCCGGGGAGGCGAACCAGCGGAGGCTGTCCAGCCGGACCAGCAAGGAGAAGAAGGCCCCGATGGGCGCCCCCTCACGGAAGAGGTCCGACGTCCCCCAGGCCACCTCGGGTCGGGCGTCGTCCCACACGACGGACCGTCCCTCCCCGTCGTGGAGGGTGCCGTCGACCTGGAGGGTCAGCCACTCGATCCCGGGCCCGTCCAGCTGGTCGGCGAAGGTGGCGTGGGCCACTGACGTGCACAGGACGATCATCGCTCAGGGATCGGTGGGCGCCAGGCCCTCGAGCATGGAGCGACCGGTCAGCTCGAACATGGTCTCGTCGTCGGACTGGCGCCACACGTCGAGCAGGCCGATGGACAGCGGGTCGCAGCCGTAGCGCATGGGCCCGTCGTCCTCCAAGATGGCGTCCACGATGAGGGCGGCCGCACTGGCCGTGGTGGCCACCATCGGATCGGCGTTCTCGACCCGGAGGCGCTCGGCCAGTTCGGCCATGGGCCGGTAGCGGTCGAAGCCCGCCGCGGCGGACTCACCTTTACTCAACTGGAACATGTCGGTATCGACCGGGCCGGGCAGGATCTCGACCACCCGGATCCCCGACGGTGCCACCTCGGTGCGGAGGGAGTCGCCGAAGGCCGACACGGCGGCCTTGGACGCCCGGTAGGTGGAGTAGAAGGGGACGCTGGCGAAGATGGACGACGACGAGATGTTGCACACCACCGCCGGCCGGTTGGCCCGGAGGACCGGTATGGCGGCGATGGTGGTGGCCACCAGGCCGATCACATTGGTCTCAAAGACGTTCCGCCAGTCGTCGAGGTTGCTGTGCTCGACGGGCAGGTAGTCCGAGTCCACGCCGGCGTTGTTGACCAACACCTGCAGGTCGTCGGGCAGGAGGGTGGCATCGACGTCGGTGACGTCCAGGTGGGTGACGGTCAGGCGACCGGTGGTGGCAGCGGGCAGATCGGCCCCGGCCTCGGGGTTCCGCATGGTGGCGACGGTGGTGAAGCCCCGGTCGGCCAACTCAACGGCCACGGCCCGGCCGATGCCCCGACTGGCGCCGGTCACCAGCGCGCTTCCGGTGATGTCCACGTGAGCGTCCTCCTTCGTCGTCGGGTGCTCGCGTTCGGCACCAGCCTGCCAACGTACCGGAGGGCCGACCCCCGGCCCCCCCGGCCTGCACCCGCCCGCCTCGTTGACGGTCCCGGGAGTGCACCCTACGATGCGGCGGTCGATCGACGACCGGTGCCGAGGGGAGGTCTGGAGTGCTCAACAGTTCCAGTCCGGCCCGTGCCGGCGGCCGGTCCGAGGGCCACCCCACCCTCCCGGTGACGGTGGCCGGTCCCGGGGGTATGACGTGAGCGAGCGCTTCGACGCCGCCCAGGAGCACTACCCGATGTCGGGTCTCGACGAGTTCTTGATCCACAACCACCCCCACCCGGTGCGCGTGATGTGGACCTCGGACGTCCAGGCCTACGAGCGGATGTGGTTCACCTGCGAGGACGCCACCGGTGACCTCCTGGTCGTGGCGGGCATGGGCATCTACCCCAACCTGGGGACGGCCGAGGCCTTCGCCATCGTCAACGTCCGGGGCCAGCACACGACGGTGCGGGCCCACCGGAAGCTCGGGCTCAACCGCATGGACATGTCGGTCGGCCCCCTCCACTTCGACCTGGTCGAGCCGTTCCGCCAGTGGAATCTGACCCTTGACGAGAACGAGTTCGGCATCGCCTTTGACCTCTCGTGGTTCGACACCAAGCGGCCGGTCTACCGCCTAATCGGGGGCGGCCTGTTCATCGGGACCAAGCCGTTCGCCGGCGTGGCCGGCTACGACGGCTTCGGTCGCCAGAGCGGATGGGTCACCGCCCACGGCGAGCGCTTCGAGCTGGACCGGACCGTCCACCGCGGCACCCGTGACCACCACTGGGGTACCCGCGACGGGGTCGGGGGCCCGGCCCTGTGGAGCGGGAACCAGCATCCGCACTCGGGGGAGTGGGTGGAGTTCGAGGAGTACGGCGTGTGGGGCGACCACATCCTCTACAACCTGGGCGATCCCCGGCGGGGTAGCGCCACCCTCCGGGGCCGCCGTCACCGGCTGCGGTTCGAGGAGGACACCCACCTGCTCGTCTCGGGCGAGGTTGATCTGGTCTTCGAGGACGGCAGCGAGAAGACCATGACCTTCGAGCGCCTGGGCAACCAGATCGCCTTCCTGCGCTGTGGCATGTACGGCGGTCCCAACGGGGGCACCCCCGACGGCGACATCTGGCACGGGATGGACGTGGGCGACGGTGTGGTCAGCGGGGAGACCTACGACGTGAACGACCCGGCCGTGCGCTCCCGGATCTGCGGACTCGACCAGCATCACGCCCGCTTCGTCTGCGAGGGTGAGGTGACCTACGGGATCATCGAGCCCTACGACACCCTCTGCTACCAGATGGCCTCGAGCGGGCTCGGGGGGTTCTCGCTCCTCGAGTGAGGCCGGTAGAGCCCTGGCGCGGTCATCCTCGGGCTCGACTCGTGCTCTACCACCCAATCAGCGCAGGAGGTCGCTCCGTCCGTTGGCGGCGAATTCCGCCACCAGCTCGTCGACATGGTCCGACGTCAACGGCACGTACTCGTCGCTGCGACCGATACGGTGCCACACCGGGTCCTCGGTGTCCCACCGTGCCGACCGGAGGGGCTTCTTGTCGGTCTTGTCGGTGGCGGTGACCGGGAGTGAGGCCACCACCCGCACATACCGCGGCGCCCACTTGGTGCCCAGGTCCTCCTGGGCGGCCAGGAAGGTGGTGAACGCCCCGGGGTCGAAAGTGACGCCCGGCTCCAACTCCAGGGCCACCATCACCTGATCGCCGGTGCTGGCGTCGGGGACCGGGTAGACCGCCACCCCGCTCGCCCCCTCGAACCGGGCGAGGATGCGCTCGACGGGTGCGGCGGCGAAGTTCTCGCTGTCCACCCGCAGCCAGTCGCCGGCCCGTCCGGCGAAGTAGAAGACCCCCTCTTCGTCGCGGTAAGCGAGGTCCCCGGACCAGTACCAGCCGTTCCGGGTCCGCTCGGCATCGGCTTCGGGGTTGTTGTAGTACCCCTCGAAGTTGGAGCGGGCCTGGCGACCGACCAGTTCGCCGATGCACTCGTCCGCGTTGGTCAGCCGCCCGTGGCCGTCGAAGGTGGCCACGGCCCGCTCGACGCCGGTGGCCGGGTCGACGACGGCCACGTCGTCCTTGGCGCTGGGCCGACCGAGTGCCCCGGGCCGGGACCCGGGCACGGGCTTCAAGACGATGGCGTTCTCGCTGGATCCATACCCCTCCACCAGGGGCACGCCGAACCGTTCGGTGAAAGCCTGCTTGTCCTGGGCCGAGGTCTCGGGTCCGAGGACGTAGCGGAGCTGGTGGTCGCGGTCGTGGTCGGTGGGCGGCGTGGCCACGATGTGGGCGATGGCCCGGCCCACGGTGTTGAAGAAGGTGGCCCCGGACTCGCGCACGTCGGGGAGGAAGGCCGAGGCCGAGAACTTCCGGCGGAGCACCAGCGTGGCCCCGCTGGCGAAGGCCGGGAGCACGGCGGCCGAGAGCGCATTCCCGTGGAACAGGGGCATGGCCGAGTAGAGGACGTCGTCGGGCGTGAAGCCGATGCGGGCCGCCGCCCGGGCCGCCCGCCCCTGGGTCATCCGGACGGCTTTGGGACCGCCGGTCGAACCCGACGTGAAGATGAGCAGGTAGAGCTGGTCGGGCGTGGGCTCGGGAAACGAGGGCCGGGCCTCGTCGCCCGCGGAGCGAAGCCCGGCCAGGCGGTGGGCGTAGGCGTCGTCGTCGATGACGAGGAGGCCACCGGGTGCGAGGCCGAGGTCGAGGCCCTCGACCAGGCCCACCTGGGTGGAGTCGGTGACCAGGAGCTGGCAGTCGGCCCGGCGGATGTCCGTCGCCAGCTCCGCACCCCGCCGGGTGGGGTTGACCCCGACGATCACCGCCCCGGCCAGGGCCGCCCCGGCCAACAAGAAGAGGTACTCGGGCACGTTCTCCAACAGCACGCCGACGTGGAACGGGCCCTCCTGTCGCAGCGAGGTGAGGAGCTCGCCCCGCAGCTCGGCTTCGGCCAGCACCTCTCGCCACGTCCACCGCTGGCCTTCGAAGAGCACCCCGGTGCCGTCGTCGTCGGTGCGGAGTCGGACCAGCTGGGCCGCCGTCGTCACCGGATTCGGTTCGCTCACGACAGCCGCTCGCCCAAGATGTCGAGGATGGGGTTGTCCTCGATGGGCAGCATCACGGGCTCACCGGCGGCCTGGCGGAGGACGCTGATGCGGGTCATGACGGCGGTGCTACGGAGCAGGGCCAGGGTCTCGTACCACTCGAGGTCGCGGATGGGCCGACCGCTGAGCTCGGCGAACCGGGCGACGGTCGACGCCCGGTCGGGGAATCCCTCGGCCCGCTTGCCGAAGAGTCGGTGCATGGTGGCATCGAGGGCGGTGAACCAGGCCAGGTCGTGCTCGGCGGCACCGATCGAGGTCATGTCCCAGTCCAGCACGGCCCGGGGGGCGAGGTCGTCACCGAGCACCATGTTCTCCATGCGGACGTCTCCCCACAACAGGACCGGAGGGGGTTCGTCCGCCGGTCGGTGCTGCCGGCACCAGGTGAGAGCGGCAGCCAGGCCCGGCACCGGGTGACCGTTGTTCGACCACGAGAGGTACTCCTCCCAGAAGTCCAGTTCAGCGCCGTTGTCCCGCCGGGGCACGGCCGGCGCGGCGGCCGGGTCGGCCCGGTGGATGGCCGCCATGGTGGCGAGGAACCCGTCGTAGACCTGCCCCCGACCCTCCGGGCCGAGCTCGCGCAGCCACGGGTCACGGTGGGCCAGGGCGCCGACGATGTGGCCGTCCACCCGGGGCATGACCATGAACGGCGCCCCGACCCAGCGGGGGTCGGTCTCCACCACCGGGTCGGCCACCGGTACCCCCGTGAGCGCCGCCGCCGTCTGGGCCTGTCCCTGGGACACCAGGTCGTAGTGCTCGAACGTGCCCACCACGGGGGGAGCCATGCGCACCACCAGGCGGTCAGCGCCACCGGAAGCCCAGGTGACGTCGGCGAAGATCGTCTCACTGGAGTACCCCGCCGAGGGCCGGGACAGTTCGCCCACGACGACGTCGGTGAGGCCGCGTCGTTCGGCCAGCCAGCGCCCCAGGCCCTGGGCCAGCGCCTCGTCGCCGGAGCCCGGGTCCCCCGGGGCGGTGTCTGCCTGCTCGGGTGCCGGTGCCATCGCCCGTCGATCGCTCAGTGTCCGGCGACGCGGCGGACGGCCTCGGCGATGGAGGCGGCTGACGGCAGTACGGACGCTTCGAGCACGGGGGCAGATCCTATGGGGGCGAAGCGGGCCCCGACGCGAACCACCGGGGCATCGAGTTCGCCGAACAGCTCCTCGTTGACCGCGGCGGCCACTTCGGCACCGAAGCCCCCGAACCGGGTGGCGTGATGGGCGACCACGGCGCGTCGGGTCTTCGCCACCGACGCCAACACGGTGGCGGCGTCGAAGGGGACCAGGGTGCGGAGGTCGACCACCTCCACGTCGATCTGCTCGCCGGCCAACTCCTCGGCCGCGGCCAGAGCGTCGCGCACCGTCCGCCCGTAGGTCACCACGGTGACATCGGAGCCCGGCCGCTTGACCTCGGCTGCGCCCAGGGCGATCCGGTGGTCGCCGTCGGGGACCGGGCCGGTCGATCCGTAGAGAGCCACGTTCTCGATGAAGACGCAGGGATCGTCGTCGAAGATGCAGGTGGTCAACAGTCCCTTGGCGTCGGCCGGCGTGCTCGGCACCACTACCTTCAGGCCGGGCACATGGGCCAGCCACGCCTCGAGGGTCTGGGAGTGGGTGGCCCCCGAGCCGATCCCTCCGAAGACGGCGGTGCGCAGGGTGAGGGGTACCCCTATGGTCCCCCCGGACATGAACCGGGCCTTGGCGGCGTGGTTGACCAGCTGGTCGAGGGCGATGCTGATGAAGTCCATGATCATGACCTCGGCCACCGGGCGCAGACCGCCCATGGCCGCCCCGATGGCCGCACCGACGATGGCCACCTCGGAGATCGGCGTGTCCCGCACCCGGTCGGTCCCGAAGGCGGTGGACAGACCCCGGGTCACCTGGGAGATGCCACCGCCCGGGTCGGCCAGGTCCTCACCGATGAGGACGACGGCCGGATCGGCGGCCAGGGCCTCGGTGAGGGCCAGGTTGAGGGCCTCGCGCATGGAGCGGGTGGTGGTCCCGTCGACCCCGGTGGCGCTCACGCCGGCATGCCCGAGGCGTCGGCGTAGACGTCGGTGGTCGCTGAGGCCGGTGACGGTGGGTCGGCGGCCAGGGCGGCGGTGAAGGCCTGGTCGACCCGATCGGCGGCCTGCTGTTCGAAGGTGGCCGCACTCGTCTCGTCCAGGACGCCCTCGTCGAGGAGTCGGCTCCGGTAGCGGCCGATGGGCTCAGCGGCCCGGGCCGCCTCCAGCTCCTCGGCGGGGATGTAGCGCATGGGATCGCCGAAGTAGTGGCCGTGCAGGCGGAAGGTGGTGCACTCGACCAGCGTCGGTCCGGCGCCGGACCGGGCCCGCGTCGACCGCCTCGGTGAGGACACCGTGGGTGAGGTCGGGGTCGTTGCCGTCCACGGTCACACCGGGAATGCCGTAGCCCCCGGCCCGTTCGGCCACGTCGGCGACGGGCTGGGCGTGGGCGGTGGGGGTCATCTCGGCGTAGCGGTTGTTCTGGCACACGAAGACCACCGGCAGCCGCCACAGGGCGGCCAGATTGACGGCCTCGTGGAAGGCGCCCGTTCCGGTGGCCCCGTCACCGAAGCTGGCGGCGACCACCCGGTCGGAGCCCGACAGGATGGCGGCCAGGCCCAAGCCGACGGCGATGGGAAGGCCGGACCCCACGATGCCGGTGGACAGGGCCAGGCCCGAGGGGGGATGGGCGATGTGCATGGCACCGCCCTTGCCCCCGTTGACCCCCGACGCCCGGGTCAGGATCTCGGCCACCAGCGGGCCGAGGGGCACCCCTTTGGCCAGCTGGTCGTGGAGGCCGCGGTAGGTGGTGACCAGCTGGTCCTGGCGCCCGAGCACCGACCCGAGGGCGGCGGCGATGGCCTCTTGGCCGGTGGCGGGCCAGTAGGTGCAGGCGAACTCGCCGGCGCTCAGGCCTCGACGCACCCGGTCGTCACAGGCTCGGATGGCGAGCATCGTCTCGAACATGGCCACCCGGACCTCGGCCGGTAGCGGTGCGGGATCGGGTTCGGTCACGTGGTCGAACCGGTGGTGGCGTACGTGGCCGCGTGGGTCCCCGACCCGTGGCCCCACACGAGGGCCATACCGATCGACGTGCCCCCGCCGTAGTAGGCCGGGCCGGCCGGGCTGGCGATCACGTTGCCGGCGCCGTAGAGGCCGGGGATGACCCGGTCGCCCACGTGTTGCACCCGACCGTCCGCATCGACACGGGGACCGCCCTTGGTGCCCACCGACCCCACGTGGACCGGGAGCGCGTAGAACGGACCCTGCCCGACGGTGCCGAGGTTCGGATGTGGCGCGCCGGGGTCGCCGTGGAACCGGTCGTAGGCACTCGACCCCCGGCCGAAGTCGCGGTCCCGCCCCTCGCCGACGAACCGGTTCCACCGCTCGACCGTCTCGGCCAGTCCCACCGGGTCGATCCCGGCCCGGTGGGCCAGGCCCTCCAGGGTGTCGTGGGCGAGCAACCACTCGGGGTCGGGATCGGCGGGCCGGCAGGTGGACACCGGGTACTTCGACCGGTACTGGCGGTCGAACACCACCCAGCACGGCAGGTTCCGCTGGGTGTACTCGTTGATGTCGAAGGAGAAAAAGGACTTGCCGAGGTCGTTGTAGTTTCCGGCCTCGTTCACGAACCGCTGGCCGAAGCGGTTGACCATGATCGAGTGGGGTGCGGTGCGTTCCACGCCCACGAATCGGGCCAGCGGGTGGCCGTCGTACTCGTCGCCGGGCAACGAGGAGGCCGGGTACCACCACGTCTCGTTCATGTTGGCGAGGTCGGCGCCGACGGCCATGGCCATGGCCAGGCCGTCGCCCAGGTTGGTGGGGGGACTGTGGGGATGGGTGAGCGGACCGGGCAGGAACCGCTCGCGCAGGTCGGGGTTCCACTCGTAGCCTCCCGAGGCCAGCACCACGGCGGCGGCCGGCAGCTCGACCCGGACGCCGTCCCGCTCCACGACCAGCCCCGCCACCCGTTGCTCACCACCTCGACCGGCCATGGTGATCTCGACGGCCCGGGTCTCGAGCCGGGGCTCGATACCGACGGCCAGGCAGGCCTCCAGCAGCGCACCGATGAGCGCCTGCCCGCAGGCCACCTGGCCCGCAGCCACCCGGGCCTGCACAGCGGCGGCGTCGAACTTCTCAGGGGTGTAGGACGGCCGCCACTCGACGGTGGCCTCCTGTAAGGGGATGGGCAGGCCGAGGACCGGTGGCCGACGCAGGCGCGCCGCCCACGGCCCGAGCCGGTTGGTGTCGTAGAGGGCCGGCTCGAGCATCCGCCCCGAGGCCTTGGCCCCCTCCATCTCGGGGTGGTAGTCGGGCCAGGTCATGGGCGTCAGCTCGAGGGGGGTGGTGCGCTCCAGGTGGGCGAGGATCCCCGGTCCCCGGTCCACGTAGTGCTCGAGGAGTTCGGCCGGGGTCCGCCCGGCGGTGAGCCTGCCCATGTAGGCGAGGGCCTCGGGTCGGGAGTCGTCCGACCCGAGGTCGGCCATGTGGTCGTTCTGCGGCATCCACACGCCCCCGCCGGAGACTGCCGTGGTGCCACCGAGGGAGGCGCTCGCCTCCACCACCGTCACCGGGACGCCACCGGCCCGGGCGGCCAGGGCGGCCGAGAGGGCGGCGGCCCCCGAGCCCACCACGATGACCCCGGCGCCGCCGCCCACCGATCCGTTCGAGCGTGCGTCGCTCACGTCAGGCCCGGGCCAGGTAGCGGTCGAGCTCGCGGTGCATGGCGGCGATGCCGCCTTCGTAGACCGAGGAGAGCCGGAGGGCGTCGATGCTCCAGCTGTGGATGCCCCGCTGCTGTCGTCCGATGTTGGAGAAGTCCTGGAGGGGGATGCGCGGCCAGTTCGCCGCGTCGTCGGGGGCGAACGGGCCCTGGCGGACCGGACGGATCACGTCGTCGTCGGCCGCCGGGATGGAGATCGACCACACCTCGAACAGGCACGACTCGGGGTCGTCACCGTGGGGCCTCGACCGGTAGACGAGGGCGTTGCCGTACTGCGGGAGGACGAAGTAGTTCGGGAAGGCGAAGAACATGCCGCCCCACCGGGCCAGGGTGCTCGGGTCGGGGGCGGGCAGGGCGATGCCCGCCTGACCGGCGTGGCGGTAGAGGGCCTTGACCACCTCGGCCCCGAAGGTGCTGTCCTCGGGTACGGGGACGTCCCGCAGGGCCTCGAAGATGCGGACCTCCCGCTCCGTCGTCATGGCCTGGAGGCCGCTGGCGAGCAGGTGCACCGACTCCAAGATGGCGTCGATCTCGCCCACCCCGACCTGGCTGCCCTTCTTGGCCTGGGCGTTGGGTCGGAGCTGGAAGCTCGAGTGTCCGTTCGGATGGACGGTGTACTCGAGGCTGTCCGGGTCGTACTGCTCGGGGTGGCCGAGGGTCAGCTGGGGATGGGTGCCCGGGACGTGGTAGCCCTCCATGAAGGCCTCCTGGGCCATCTTCCAGTTGGCGGGCAGGACGACCGACTTCCACCACAGGACGCGCATGTCGGCCACGCCCAGCGGGTCGAGGAGGGAGGGGATGGGGTCGAGCGACGCCAACAACGACGGTGCGTCGGGATCGAAGTTGACCCAGACGCACCCGCCCCACTTTTCGACCCGGACCTGGCGGAGGCAGAGCTCCTCGGGGGTGACGAGGGCCGGGTCGAAGGCGTGCTCCCCGTAGACCGAGGAGCTCGTCCCGTCGAGGTTCCACCGCCAGCCGTGGAACGGGCAGATGATCTGGCCGCGGGGGAACGACCCGGACCCCTTGGCCAGCTCGGTGGCCCGGTGACGGCAGGCGTTGAGGTAGCCCGACACCCCCGGCGTGGCGCCACCGGTGCGGACGATGAGCACCGACTGATCGCCGATGACGTACTCCACGTAGTCACCGACGTCGGGGAGCTCCTCGACACGGCAGGCCATCTGCCAGGCCCTGGCCCAGAGGGTGCGCTGTTCCAAGGCGGCGAACTCCCGGTCGAAGTACCGCTCGACCGGCACCCGGTCGGCCTGGTCCATGGCAAAAGGGACGGGTCGGGTTCGTCCCGGCGACCTCTCCCCGGCCGCCCGGTCCGGACGGCGCACCCCGAGGTCAGTCACCGGCACTCGTCCGGGGCGGGCCGAGGAGGCTGATGGCCCGCTGCCGGAACCGCCACCGGTCCCCGTCACGGACCAGTTCGTCGTCGTAGCGGCCGATGGCCACGGGGAGGGGTCCCTGGTCGGTGGGTCGCACGAACAGATAGTCGGTGTGGGCCGTGGCGGTGTCACCGTCCACGTCGACCAGGATGTTGGCGGTGATGTGCTTGCCCCGGCCCTCGGGTGGCTGGATCCGCTCCATGAAGGTGCGGATGGAGGCCCGTCCCTCGGACACCTGGTCGGCGAAGACGAGGCGGGCGTCGTCGGTGAACAGCTCGATCCACCGGTCGAAGTCCCCGTCGTCGAGGAGCTGGCAGTAGCCGGCCAGTGTCCTGGCGACCTGATCCTCGTCGTCCCCCACGATCCTCCCCACTCCGTCCGGCGCCGCCTGGCCGGTGGTCATGATAGGTCTCCGTCCGATGTCGACGCGGGCCCGATGATGACGCGGGCCCGACGATGACGCGGGCCCGACGCGGCCCACCGGTTCCGATGCCGGTCAGTCCAGTCGGCCGACCACCTCGCCCACCGGGTAGGTCTCACCTTCGTCACCCAGGCGACGGAGCGTCCCGGCCCGGGGGGCGCCGATCTCGCTTTCGACCTTGTCCGTCTCCAGCAAGTAGATGGGCTGGTCCTGGACGACCTCGGCCCCGTCGTCGACCAGCCACCGGGCCAGCGTGGCTTCGGTCATCTCCATGCCCAGCTTGGGGATGCGGATCTCGATCGTCGTCACCTTTCGGCGACCGTGGACTCTCGGGGCGCACACTACTCACGGGACCGGTGGGCGTCCCGGTCCGGTCGTGAGAACGCCCACAGGGTTCACGGTGGCCGTCTTTGGTACCTTGCCATCCGGCGCGGGGACCCTCGAACCGTGCGGACAGGAGCTGACCATGGAGACCCGAACGCTGGGCACGGTGATCTACCAAAAGGACGGTCCGGTCGCCTGGATCACCCTCGACTTCGCCGAGAAGGCCAACATCCAGACCTCGGACCTGGTCTTCGACGTCGACGCCTGCCTCGACGACGCCGATCGTGACTACGAAATCAAGGTTCTGGTCATGAAGGCCAATGGCCCCGGGTTCAGCGCCGGGCACGTGGTGGCCGGGACCCCGGGCACCGAGATGCGGGAGATCGACGCCAGCACCGCCGCCCTCGGCAGCGTGTGGAAGGGCCAGTGGGACATCTACGGAACTCCGGTGCTCAAGCTGTGGGACTTCCCGAAGATCACCATCGCCCAGGTGCACGGCTACTGCCTCGGGGGCGGCACGGCGTGGGGCCTGCTCACCGACATGACGGTGGCCTCCGAGGACGCCTACTTCCAGTTCCCCGTGCTCCAGGGCATGGCCATGCCCAACATGGAGACGGGGATCGAGCCGTGGATCTTCATGAACTGGAAGCGGGCCACCGAGTACATGCTGACCGGCCAGGAGATCGGGGCGGCGGAGGCCAAAGAGATCGGCCTGATCAACCGGGTGGTGTCGAGAGAGCGCCTGGACGACGAGGTCAACGAGCTGGCCTTCCATGTGGCCCAGGCCCCCCTCACCACCCTCATGGCGGCCAAGGCCAACATCCACCGGGCCTGGGACCACATGGGGTTCCGCACCCACCTGCAGGCGTCGAACGACCTGTTGACCATGGCCACCACGGCGAGGGACGTGCAGGACTACATCAAAGGCGTCTACTCCGAGGGGCTGCGCCCGCGGGACGCCGCCGCCCGCAACGCCGAGCGGGCCAAGGGCCTGGCCGCCGAGTCGAAGGCCCGCTTCGAGGCGGCCGCCGACTGACGCGGTGAGGCTCGGGCAGGGCCTGTCCCGGTCAGCGGGTGCGGGGCGGGAGCGAGAAGCGCTCCCGGATGGAGTCCTGCACCTCGTCGACCGGCCGGGTGGCGTCGACGGTGGCCACGAACTCCTTGCGCTCGAAGATCTCGATGAGCGGCTTGGTCTCCTCGTGGTACGCGGCCAGCCGGATGGCCAGCGCCTCGGGATTGTCGTCGGCCCGGGCCTCGAGGGTGCCCCCGCAGACGTCGCAGCGGTCGGCCTGGCGGGGCCGGTGCTCCATCAGGTTGTAGTCCAGCCCACAGCTCGAGCACACCCGGCGGGCCAGCACCCGTTGGGTCACGTCCTCGTCGGGGAGGTAGAGGTTGATCACCCCGTCGATGTCGTAGGCCTCGAGGAAGAACTCGGCCTGGCGGGCGTTGCGGGGGAAGCCGTCGATGATGAACCCGTAGTTCCAGTCGTGTTCGGCCAGCCGAGTACCGACCACCGCCTCGACCAGGTCGTCATCGACCAGGTGACCGGCGGCCATGATGCGCTTGACCTGGGCGCCCAGCTTGGTGTGGTGCTGGACGTTCCAACGGAAGATATCCCCCACGCTGACGTGCTCCAGCTCGAGGTCCTCGGCCAGCAGCTTGGCCTGGGTGCCCTTGCCGCTGCCCTGGATGCCCATGATGATGAACTTGCGCACGGACCGCTACGACCCCGATGGTCCCGCCGCGGGATACCGGGCGCTCACTTGACGATGTAGCGGGTGGGCACCCACGACTGGCTGTCGATGGGAGGGCGCTCGTAGTTGCGCTGCTGACGGGCCGGGAGGGCCACCGCCTCGTGGGGTACCGCTTCGTAGGGGACCACGTCGAGCAGGTGGCTGATGATGTTGAGGCGGGCCGCCTTCTTGTTGTCGGCGTCGACCACGTACCACGGGGCCTCTCTGATGTCCGTGTAGGAGAACATCTCGTCTTTGGCCTCGGCATAGTCGACCCACCGGGCCCGGGCCTCGAGGTCCATAGGGCTCAGCTTCCACCGCTTGCCCGGGTTGTTGATCCGCTCGGTGAACCGCCGCTCTTGCTCCTCGTCGCTGAGCGAGAGCCAGTACTTGACGAGGATGATGCCCGAGCGCACCAGGGCCCGCTCGATCTGGGGGCAGGTCCGGAAGAACTCGGCGTGCTCCTCTTCGGTGCAGAACTCCATGACCTTTTCCACCCCGGCCCGGTTGTACCAGCTGCGGTCGAACAGCACGATCTCGCCGGCGGCGGGGAGGTGGGCGATGTAGCGCTGGAAGTACCACTGCGAACGCTCGCGGTCGGTCGGGGTGCCGAGAGCCACCACCCGGCAGTACCGGGCGTTCAGCCGCTCCATGATGCGCTTGATGGTGCCGCCCTTGCCGGCGGTGTCCCGGCCCTCGAAGATGACCATGACCCGCAGGCCTTCGTGGACCACCCACTCCTGCATGCGGACCAGCTCGGTCTGGAGTCGGGCCAGCTCCTTTTCGTAGGCGGCCTTGGTGACCACCTTGGGGCTCAGTCCCGTCAGCAGCTGCGGGCCGTCCCCATGGGCCGCGTGGGTGCCCGGCTCGTCGTGGTGCTCCGACTCGAGGGTGCTCTTGGCCACTGGGTGGCGATGGTAGCGGCCGACACCCCGATCCAGGTTGCCGCAGCGTTAACAGTGCCGGCGCCGGCCTCCGGCCCAGGTGGAGGGCCCCTCGGGGGGCGGACCGGCCAGGCCCGGAACGGTGGCCCGGTCCCGTGCCATCATGGCGCCGGCCGGTGACGCCCCCTCTGGGGACGGACGCCGTCGTCGTGCGGAGGTGCACCGTTGAGTCCCAGGTCTGACGAGGCAGCGAACAAGGCACGGGTGACCGAGTTCTGGGCCACCCTCTACGAGCGGGACTGGGAGGCCATCGCCACCTTCTTCGGCCCGGCGAGCGAGTACACCGACGTCCCTTCCCCCGACGACGACGTGGCCCGGGGGCCCGAGCTCATCGTGGCCCGCCTGCGGCTGGGGCTCGAGCCCATCGCCGGCTACGAGCACCACCTCCGGCTGATGGTGGCCGAGGGGGACACCGTGGTCACCGAGCACGCCGAGACGTGGCGGTGGCACACCGGCGAGGAGGTCACGCTTCCATTCGTCTCGGTGTTCGAGCTGCACGAGGGGACCATCATGCGCTGGTGGGACTACTGGGACCTCCAGACCCTGATGAACGCGGCACCGGCCTGGTGGGTCGAGCACATCATGCAGGGCTACACCTGAGCCGTCTCATCCCGGCCGAGCGGAGGGGTCAGCTCTCGAAGCCGTAGACGCCCTCGGCGTACTCGTCGACCTTGCTCTCGGGTAGCCGGAGTCGGATGGCCGTGTAGTAGACGATGAGGCTCCAGGCCGCCACGACCACCATGTCCCAGTAGAAGGGGATGTTCATGCGGCCCCCCTGGAACTGGCCCAGATACGAGATGACGGTGACCCCGGCCAGATAGGGCCACAGCCAGATGGCCGCGTTCCAGTCCAGCGGGGCGTGCACGGGGTTGGCGTGGGTGATGCGGGAGATGCCCATCAGCAGGTAGCCGAGGAGCACGGCCACCATGAGCTTCCAGACCACCTCCCACCCGCTCCAGTAGATGATCAGGGTGGCGGCCACGAACGAGGCCGGGGCGAGGACCGGGGCCCAGGGCAGCCGGTAGGGCCGCTCCACGTCGGGCTTCTGGTGGCGGAGGGCGCCGAGGGCGAGCGGGGCCCCGGCGTACATGAGCACGGTGGCCGAGGTGATGAAGCCGACCAGCTTCTGCCACCCGGGGAAGGGCAGGAACAACAACAGGCCCATCAGGAAGGTGAAGATGAGGCCGAACACCGGGACGTTCGACTTCTTGGTCGTCTTCTCGAAGGCCACAGGGACGTGGCCGTTCTTGCTCATCCCGTAGGTGATGCGGCTGGTCGTCGTGGTGTAGATGAGGCCCGAGCCGCTGGGGGCGATGATGGCGTCGGCGTAGAGGATGTAGGCCAGCCAGGCCAGCCCCAGGCCCTTGGCCAGGCCGGCGAAGGGCCCGAAGATCCCGGCGAAGCTGATGTGGGCCCAGCCGTGGGCCAGGGCGTGAGCGGGCAGGGCGCCGATGAAGACCACCTGCAACAGGATGTAGACGGTGGCGCCGATGAGCATGGAGAAGATGACGGCCCGGGGCATGTCCCGTTGTGGGTTCTTGCTCTCCCCGCCCAGCTGTACCGCCTGTTCGAAGCCGACCAGGGCGAAGACGGCGCCGCCGTCGGAGACGGCCTGGAGGATGCCGTGGAGCCCGAAGGGGGCGAAGCCGTGGCTGGTGAAGTTGGCCGTGCTGAAGTGGGTGAAGAACAAGACGATGATCGTCATCACCGGGACGATGACCTTCCAGGTGGTGATGGCGTTGTTGATCCGCATGAGGTAGCGGACCCCGAACAGGTTGGCCACCACGAACAGGGCCATCATCACCGCGGCCACCACGAAGCCCAGGGGCGACAGGACGGGCACGCTGCCCGACTCGTTGATCAGGCCGTGCCAGTAGTTGTTGGTGTAGGTGATCGCCGCCTCGACCTCGATGGGTGCGGTGCCGACGGCCTGCAGCCACGAGAACCACCCGAACGAGGCGCCGGCCAGGCCACCGAAGGCGTAGTAGGGGAAGCGGGTGGTGCCCCCGCTCACCGGGAACATGCCGCCCAGCTCGGCGTGGACCAGGGCCAGAAGGATCACCGCCACCGAGCCGATGAGCCAGGCGATGATGGCCGCCGGTCCGCCCAGCAGGGCGCAGGCCAGCGCCCCGAACAGCCACCCGGACCCGATGATGGAGCCCTCGGAGGTGAAGAGGAGTCCGACGAAGCCGACGTCTCGGGTCAGCCCGTCGTTCTGGGACGCCGCAGGCTTCTCGGCCACGTCGGTCATATCCCACCCTTCGAGCGGTGGAGGTCGGGGATGGGCACCGCCGATCCACCGCGACGGCCGACGGTAGGGGGAAGCTACCCGACCCCCTCGCTGTGCTCAAGCATCCCGGCGCCCCTGAGGCCCTCAGGCCATGGTGGCGATGATCTCTTCGACCATGGCGACGGTCGTGTCGGGGTGGAGGAGGGCCAGGCGGCCCACGGGCTCGCCCTCCCAGAGGGTGGGTACCACGAAGCCGATCTGGTCCCGCAGGAGCCGGTCGGACCACCGCTCGTAGTGGTCCCACTCCCAGCCCGTTCGTCGGAACAGCACCACGGAGAGCTCGGGTCGCCGCACCAGCTCCAGGTACGGCGTCTCCTCGACGAGGTCGGCGGACTCCTGGGTGACGGCCAGGACCGTCTCGATGGCGTCGCGGTAGGCGTCGGTCCCGTAGACGGCGAGGGAGAACCACAGGGGGAGCCCCCGGGCCCTGCGGGTCAGGTGGTAGGCGTAGTCGCTGGGGTTCCAGTCGTCCCGTTCGTCGTTGTGCAGCACGTCGAGGTAGGAGGCGTCCTGGGTGTGGACGGCCTTGGCCAGGTGGGGCTGGCGGTAGACGAGGGCCGCACAGTCGAACGGGGCGAAGAGCCACTTGTGGGGATCGACCACGAACGAGTCGACCATCTCCATCCCGTCGAACCGGTGGCGGACCGACGGGGCGAAGAGGGCGGCACAGCCGTAGGCCCCGTCGACGTGGAACCAGAGGTTGCGCTCGCGGGCGATCCGGCCCACGCCGGCCAGGTCGTCGACGATGCCAGCGTTGGTGGTGCCGCCTGTCGCCACCACGGCCACGACGTCATCACCCCGGGGGTGGGAGGCAAGGGTTGCCGCCAGGCCGGCACCGGTCAGACGATGGTCGTCGCAGGGTACGAGGAGTGCCTCCACCCCCAGCACCCGGAGGGCCTTGCCTACCGAGGAGTGGGCCTCCTCGCTGATGGCCACCACCGGTCGGTCCGGGGCCCGGTCGCCCATCCGGTGGGCGGCGGTGTCCCGGGCCACCATGAGGGCGGACAGGTTGCCCGCCGAGCCCCCCGAGACGAAGCATCCCCCGGCCTCGTCGGGCAGGCCGGCGAGGCCGGCGAGGACGGCGAGGGCCTGGTTCTCCGCGGCCACAGCACCGGCCGCCTCCATCCAGGACGTGCCCTGCAGGGACGAGCAGGCCACCACCATGTCGAAGAGGAGGGAGGCCTTGGTCGGCGCGGCGGGAATGAACGACAGGAACCGGGGGCTGTCGCACGAGACCACGGCGGTGGCCAGTTCGTTGTCGAAGATCTCCATGATGCGGTGGGGATCGCTCCCCCCCGCATTGATCAGGCCCTGGAGGCTGGCCTCCAGCGATTCTGCCTGGGCCCCACCGAAGTCCAGTGGGACCGGGTCGAAGGCCAGGCGCCAACGGCAGTAGTCGAGGACCAGGGTGGTGAGCTTCTCGTCATGGACGAACATGGGATTGCGCATGGGGTCCTTTCGGCGTCACCCCCATGATCGCAGACGGACCCGGGACTCAGCCCTCGTCGCCCGTGTCGGTGGCGGCGGGTCGGTGCACGCTGACGGCGTAGGTGCTCCCGGGCACCCACGGCTCGCCCGACCAGGTGGCCCACCGACCGGCAAGGACCAATCCGGCCCCGAGGCAGTCGTTGTCGTACCGGGGGAGGTCGTACCCCTGGTCCAGCTGGAAACCGGCCACCAGATGCCCGCCCGCCACGAGGTGCCTGGCGGCGGTGGCGGCCAGGGCGGCCTCGGTGCCCGCCGGTGTGAAGAGGGGGACGTTGCCGGCCATGACCACCAGGTCGAACCGGCGCTGGAGGTCGAGGTCGGCGAGGTCGGCTGCCACCCACTCGAGCTCGGGGGCCAGCCGTCGGGCGGTCTCGATCATCGACGGGTCGACATCGACACCGACGACTTGCACCCCGCGCCGAGCCAGCTCCCGGGCCACCCGGCCGGTGCCGCATCCGGCATCGAGGACCGACGTGGGTTTCCACCGCATCACGAATGCGACCTCACCGTGCACATCCACACCGCGTTGCGGCCAGGTCGTCGAATCGCTTCTGGTACGAGTCCCCGTCCCAGCTCACTCCGGGACCACCGCTCGTCATTGGACCGCCCACAAGGTGGGCTGGGACGGCTGGCCGGGTTCGAGCGGGTGGTACCCGGGCAGTTGGGACATCGGCGTGTCGAGGTAGACCTTGGCCTCGGGGGGCTGGGCGAACCGGCCGTGGCTCCAGCGGATCTCGACGTGCCCGGCGACCGCGCCGGACCGACCGTCCTCCCGCGAATGGTACGAGGCCGACCAGTCCACCCGGGGTTGGCCCGCCGCCGCCGGGCTCACCACGAACTTGTCCAGTTCGAACTCGGAGCGCCAGTCCCAGGGACTGGCGATGCGGTAGCGCGCCGGGAGACCGGTACGGCGGTCGTTCCCGAGGACGAAGTACGGGGCGCTGCCGATCCGGAGCAACCGCCACAGCATCCCTTCGGACCCGACGCCCGATTCGGCCACCCGCTCCGACCACCGACGGGCCGACGCCTCGCTGACGGTTCGGCACAGCTCGGCGTAGGCGGCACGACTGGCGGCGTCGGGATACGAACGCCCCGGCAGCGCGTGGCGGAGCGTGGCCAGCTGCTCACGGGTGCACGCGGATGGCGCCGACGGGAAGCCGACGAGGCCGGTGGCGGCCAGGCAGGAGCGGTAGAGCTGGAGGAGTTGGTCGGGGGCCACCGCGTCGTACCAGTCGCGCCCGGTCCCAACTGCCCTGGGTGGCCAACAGCCCTTCGAACAGTCGGGCGGGTGAGGCGTTGGCCAGAATGTCGGACTCGTACTTGCAGCTGACCAGGTAGACGTGGTCGATACGCAGGTCGATGGGGGCCACCTCGTCGCCCGGCGGCCGGCGGCCACCCGTCCATTCGATGGTGAGGGGCGTCCGATGCCGCAGTCCGTCGGTCGCTTCGAGCAGGGCCCGGCCGTTGGCGAAGGCCGTGGCCCATTCGGCGGCGTACCGGCCGGTGCCGTGGACGGCGTCCAGGCGGTCCCACTCGGGCCGGTCCACCCGGAGCGCGCCGGGTCGGGCGGCCAGGGCGGCGGCCGGGTCGGAGAACGGAAGGGTCCCGAGCGCGGTGCCGAGCTCGGTGACGGTGGTCCGATCGTCGGGCACGGTCTGGTCCGGCCGGTTCCGGGGGTCAGTCCCCGGGCTGGCCGGGTCCGCTCTGGGCTAGGGACCGGAGCCGTTCGGCCCCCAGAGGATCGAGCAGCTCGACGACATCGAAGACCGGTCCCTCGCCGTCCTCTGCCTGCATGGCGCGGAGCGCCTTGCCCCCCGCGGTGCGCGGCCCGGGTAGATCGGTGGTGAGCAGCACCAAGGGACCGAGGTCGTCCCGGTGACGACCGCCGACCCTGGCCTGGTGGAGGACCCCTGCCTTGCCCAACGCCTTCCAGAGCACGTCGGGCCGTCGCAGTCCGGGCCGGGTGGCCGAGAATGCCCCCGACAGCTCGAAGAGCCAGGTGGACCCTCTGGCATCCCGGGCCCGGAAGTCCACGCCCATCCCCAGGTCTCCGTAGGCCACGCTCTCCTCGATATCGACGAAGCCCGCGGTGACCAGCGCCTGGCGGGCCAGGGCACGGGCCTTCTGGCCGATGACCACGGCATGATCCTCGGGGTCGACACCGGACTCGGCGTCCGAACCGCCTCTCCGCCCGGGGGGAACGGTGACCCGGCGCCGGCTCGGTCCGCCCATCCCCGGCCCGGAGCCGTGCTCCCGCTCGTCAGCCACCCGTTGTTCGGCCAGTGCCACGTAGGTCTCGTCGGTGTCGAAGCCGGCGTAGTGGCGCTCGGTGCGCAGCGCGGCGACGGCCGTGGATCCCGAACCCATGAACGGGTCCAGCACGAGATCGCCGCGGTAGGTGAACAGCTCGATGAGTCGGCGGGGCAGTTCGACGGGGAAGGGAGCCGGGTGTCCCACCCGAGTGGCCGACTCCGTGGGGATGTCCCAGACGTCGATGGTGGCATCGACGAACTCGTCCATGGTGATCGTCCCCTCGTGGGGGAGGCCGCGGGCCGATCGCTCGTCAGGGGTGAGCGCACGGTCGAAGCGGCCCTTGCCGGCCACGATGATCCGCTCGGACACGTCGCGCAGCACCGGGTTACCGGGTCGCTGGTAGGTGCCCCAGGCACACGAGCCGCCTGCCGCGTGGGACTTCTGCCACACGATCTCGCCCCGCAGGAGGTAGCCCAACTGGTCGAGGAGGTCGATGACGTCGCGGGACAGTGACCGGTAGGGCTTGCGGCCCAGGTTGGCCACGTTGACCGCGATCCGACCGCCCGGCTCGAGCTTGTCGAAGCACTGGCCGAAGACGTCGAAGAGCATGCCGAGGTAGGCCTCGTAGTCGGCCGGCACGCCGCCGACCCCCAGAGCGGCCTCGTACTCCTTGCCGGCGAAGTACGGGGGCGAGGTGACGACCAGGGCCACCGAGTTGTCGGCCACGTCACCCCACCGGTCCATGTCCCGGGCGTCGCCGACCCAGATGGCGTCCTTGGCTGTCGGGGCCACGACCGTGCTGTCGTCGGAGACGCGCGGGGGGGTGAACCGGGCGTAGAAGGTGGACGAGTCGTGGGCCTCACGTCGTCCGACCCCGAAGCTCGATGTGGCGGTGGGTCGCCGCCGCGTGCGGCGGGGGAGGGGCTCGATCGTGCTCATGGCCGCCGGCCTGCTCCAGGCTCGGTCAGCCGGGAGCGAGCGGTCATGGATGGATGGTTCACAGTTGGTGATCCTACGGACGAGGTGTGACGAGGGCCCGTTGGCCGCGCCATGGTCACGGAGGCTACTGGCGCGCCGGTGCCGCCCCGGGGATGGCTCGGGCCGGATTCACCCTGTCACCAGGCGCTGGCTGATGGACTCCCCGACCAGTACGCACCGAGACAGCGAGAGGCAGCTGACCCCCGTGAGCACCTGAGGGGCGGCGACCGTGGCGGCCCGCTTCCATGGATGGCTGTCCGGCCCGGTGAGGATGGACAGCCCCGCCTCGGGGGCGAGGCCCACCGCACTGCCGACGGCGACACAGGCGTTGACCGCCGTGCAGGACACGCCGAGGAGGGCCGCCGCAGTCGGGCTGACCCGTTCGGACGACCACGAGGCTCCGCCGTTCGTCGAGGTCAAGATGACGCCGTGCCCCGTACGGGTGCCGGTCACGGTGCTGGCGGTGGTGCCCACCGCCACGCACCAGGCCCCACCCACGCCGGGTGGGGCCGTCGTCGTCGTGGTGGTGGGAAGGGGTGCCGTCGTGGTCGCCGCCGCCGCCGCCGTCGAGGTCGTCGTGGACCCGGCAGCGTTGGCCGCAGGGGTGGCTCCCGACGCAGTGGTCGACGACGCGGAGGAGGTCCCGGTGGTGGAGGTGAAGGGAAGTCCGTTGTTCCCCGCCGTGCCCCGGGAACAGACGATCCCGTTGAGGTAGCCCACGGCCTTCGGCCCGGCGGTGGCGACCCACGTGGCTCCACCGTCGGTGGTGAGCGCCACCTGCCCGGCCACGTGGTCCACATCGATGGCCTGGTGGATGGTGACCCAGCAGTGCTGGCTGTCGGGACAGGAGATTCCGGTGGCACCGGTCAGGTTGGCGGGCAGGGACCCGAGCTGCACCCAGGACGGCCGGGCCGGCGACGAGACGAGCGCCACCGTCCCCGTGGCCGAGATCCCGATGGCCAGGCAGCGCTGGCTGGCCTGGCAGCTGACGGCGGTCACGTCGAGGATGTCGGCGGGAATCGTGGCCGCTGTCCAGGTGGTGCCGCCGTCCTCAGTGGAGATTATGGTTCCCTGGCCGTTGGCGGTCTGGCTGACCTGGCCGACCGCGGTGCAGTGGTGGCGGTCGGCACAGGAGATGGCCGAGAGATAGCCCACCGTGGTGGGGATGGCCTCCACCGTCCATGTCGATCCGCCGTTCGCCGTGCCCAGGACGGCTGCGCCGTTCGCCGCTCCTGCGGTCCCGATGGTCGATCCGACCGCCCAGCACTGCAGGGCGTCGGCGCAGGAGACGGCGGTGAGCGAGTTCACCGGTGCGGGAAGGGTGACCGAGGTCAACGTTCCCACCCAGGGCGATCCCGGTGCAATGGTCGACGGCGCGCTCGATCCCGTGTTCGACCCGCCACTCGAGCACGCCGTGGCCACCAGGGCCACCAGGGTGATCGCCACCGACGCACCCGCCCGCCGCCGTTGCCGAGTCTGGTGGCCCCCCGATCGGGGGGAGTGCGTCGTGCTCACCGGTGAGCGCGGGGGCTCAGCTGTGTCCCGGGGTACCGACGGGCACCGCGGGGTGGTCGAGGACCGAGAGCACGACGCTCAGCGGCGGGGACGGGGTCGGAGCAGAGCCACGTGGCCCAAAGCGCAACCCGGGACTGAGCTCCCGGGCGGGCCGTGTCAGATTCCTCACATTGAACCCCGGTCGCTTCCCTGGCGGGGCCGCCATCCGGCCCACGGTGGTCGTCTTGTCCGATTGCGCCAGAGATCTTGCCACGCGGTCACCGGTCAACAGGGTGATGACGGCCGGCCCGGACGGACGAGGTCTACCGTACGTCCGTGGTCTTGGTCCCCGTGGTTCCGGTCCGCACCGAGCGACGAACCCTCCTGTACCCACCGCGGTGAACGTCGTCGATGTGGTGGTGCTGGTGGTCGTGGTCCTGTCGGCCGTCCAGGGCCTGAGGCTTGGAGCCGTGGTGCAGGTCCTCTCCTTTGGCGGTCTCCTACTCGGGCTGTTCCTCGGCGCCCAGCTGGCGTCGATCACTGTGACCTGGGGCCATGTGCAGGCCACCCGTACGGCATTGGCCCTCGTGACCCTCCTCGGGGTCGCCCTCCTCTGCGGGATGGCCGGTCGGATCGTGGGGAACATGGCCTTCAGGCGGGTCCACCGGGGGGCGCTCGGCACCGTCGACTCGGCCTTCGGCGTGGTGGTAGCGGTGGTGGCCTCCTTGTTGATCGCCTGGCTTCTGGCCAGCACGTTGGTGAACACCGACTCGCTGAGCCTCAACGCCTCCATCGACCAGTCGACGATCATCCGGTCGCTCGACAACGTGCTGCCCGCCCCGCCCTCGGTCTTCTCCCGGGTCCAGAGCTTCCTCTCGGCCCAGGGTTTCCCCCCGGTCTTCGCGCAGCTGGCCCCGGATTCGGCCGGACCGGTAGCGCTGCCCGGCGAACCCCAGCTCCAGGCGGCCGCCGCCCACGCGGCGGGATCGACGGTGAAGATCGTCGGTGACGGGTGTGGCCAGATCCAGGAGGGATCGGGGTTCGTAGTCGCACCCGGGATCGTCGTGACCAACGCCCATGTGGTGGCGGGCATCGCCCATCCCATGGTCGAGGCGGGCAGTCAGACCCTCGACACCACCGTCATCTACTTCGACCCGTCCTACGACCTCGCCGTCCTCCGGGTGAGCGGTCTCGGCGAACCGGCTCTGGCCCTGGATCCGGAATCCTCGAGCCGCGGCGTGCAGGCCGCCGTGCTCGGCTACCCGGGCGGCGGTCCGTTCCAGGTGGCACCGGCCGGCGTCATGGCGACGTTCGAGGCCGAGGGCCGGGACATCTACGGCCAGGGCCTGACCGTGCGCAACGTCTACGAGATCCAGGCCAAGGTGCGCCCAGGAAACTCGGGTGGTCCACTCGTCCAGCTGGACGGTCAGGTCATCGGGGTGGTGTTCTCCCGGTCGACGACCAACGGCGACATCGGTTATGCCCTGACATCCCCGGGAGTCCTGGCCCGCGTACGACAGGCCGAGTCGTCGTCCAGGGTCGTCGGAACCGGCGCCTGCGTGCCGGGCTGAACGCACCGCATCGGGCAACGGCCCGACTAGACATGGGGAATGGCGCTCCCGATCGAGGACTACGGCATCATCGGCGACCTCCACACCGCCGCTCTGGTGGGCCGGGACGGCTCCATCGATTGGCTCTGCTTGCCCCGGTTCGACTCGGCGGCCTGCTTCGCCAAGCTGCTCGGGGACGACGATCACGGGTCGTGGAAGTTGGCCCCGAAGGGTTCCCATGGCGCCACCCACCGCCACTATCGGGGCGAGACCCTCGTCCTCGAGTCGGAGTTCGTCACCGACGAGGGCACCGTGCGCGTCATCGACTGCATGCCCATCCGTCAGCAGCACCCCGAGGTGGTCCGCCTGGTCGAGGGCGTCCGGGGCAAGGTCACCATGGAGATGGTCCTCACCATCCGCTTCGGCTACGGACAGATCGTCCCGTGGGTACGGCGGACCGATGGGACCCTCAACGCCATCGCCGGTCCTGACGGGCTCTCGCTGTGGACGACGGCCGAGTGCCATGGACGGGACTTCTCCACCGTGTCCGAGTTCACCGTCACCGAGGGTCAGCGGGTGCCCTTTTCGTTGACCTGGTTCCCGGCCAACGAGGATCCCCCCCGACCGGTGGACGCCGCCTTCGCCATTCTCGATACCGAGCTGTGGTGGAACGACTGGGTCTCCCAGTGCACCTACGAGGGCGACTACCGAGACGCCGTGGTGCGTTCGCTCATCACGCTGAAGGCCCTGACCTACGAGCCCACGGGAGGCATCGTGGCCGCGGCCACGACCTCGCTTCCCGAGACGCTCGGGGGCAGCCGCAACTGGGACTACCGGTTCTGCTGGCTGCGGGACGCCACGCTCACCCTCGAGTCCCTCATGCGGGGCGGCTTCTACCAGGAGGCCATGGCCTGGAGGAACTGGCTGCTCCGGGCCACGGCCGGGGACCCGTCCCAGATGCAGATCATGTACGGGGCGGGCGGCGAGCGTCGGCTCGACGAGTGGGAGGTCGACTGGCTGCCGGGCTACGAGGACTCCGCACCGGTGAGGATCGGCAACGCCGCCGCCGGGCAGTTCCAGCTGGACGTCTACGGCGAGGTCATGTCGGCCCTCTACGAGTCGCAGCCCGCCGGCCAGTCCGGTGACACGCCGACCTGGGCGTTCCAACTCTCCTTGATGGAGTTCCTGCGGGACGGGTGGCGGGAGCCCGACGACGGCATCTGGGAGGTGCGGGGGCCCCGCCGCCACTTCACCCACTCAAAGGTGATGGCCTGGGTGGCCATCGACCGGGCCATCAAGACCTCCGAGGAGTACGGCATGGAGGCGCCGCTCGACCAGTGGAAGGAGGTCCGCCAGGAGATCCACGACCAGGTCTGCGATCAGGGCTTCAATGTCTCCCTGGGTTCGTTCACCCAGTACTACGGCTCGGACCAACTCGACGCCAGCCTGCTCATGATCCCCCTGGTGGGCTTCCTCCCCGCCCACGACCCGAGGGTGCGGGGGACCATCGAGGCCATCGAGCGGGAGCTGGTCGACGGCGGGTTCGTGCTGCGTTACCGCACGGCCGATACCGGAGACGTCGACGGGCTCACCGGGCGGGAGGGGGCGTTTCTCGCCTGCTCGTTCTGGCTGGCCGACTGCCTCACGATGCTGGGCCGTGACCACGACGCCCGCCAGCTGCTCGACCGGCTGATGGGACTGCGCAACGACCTCGGTCTCCTCTCCGAGGAGTACGACCCGGTGGCCGGGCGGATGGTGGGCAACTTCCCCCAGGCCTTCTCCCATGTGTCCCTCGTGAACTCGGCGTCCAAACTCATGGGCCAGGAGAAGCCGACATCCGAGCACATCGTCCTCGGACTGGCCCGGCGGGCGCTGACCCGGGGGAAGTCGAGCCCCGTCGAGCGCCATCTGAGCGGCGTGTCGGCCCAGACCATGTTGGCCCGGTTGACCGAGACCGCCGGGAACCAGCGGGGGGCGGCCAGATTGGTACGAGAAGCCGTCTCGGCCGGGTCCCCTGACAGGGGATCCGGGTCGGCCGCGGGGGACTCGCCCACCACCACCACCGCTGCGGCGCGGACGGCCCGGCGGCGGGGTAAGCCCACGACCAAGCCGACGGCCAAGAAAGCCACTCCGCTGGCCACCAAGGCACCCATCAGGACCACACTGTCCCGGCGTTCCAACGGCACTCCATCGGAGGCCACCGCTGCCGAGAAGACGGGTGGGAAGCCGGCGGCGAAGGTCGCAGGCACCAGGGTCGCCAAGTCGAAACAGAAGGCTCCCGCCAAGAACGTCCCGGCAAAAAGGGCGAACGCCGCCACGGTGGCTCAGGCCAAGAACGTGCAGAATTCTCCGGCCCGGAAGGCCGCCGGCAAGAAGGCCACCAAGGCGGTCAAGAAGGCCACGAAGGCTGCGGGTAAGAAGGCCACGAAGGCTGCGGGTAAGAAGGCCGCCAAAACCGTGGGCAAGAAGGCCACAAAGGCCGCGAATACGAAGGCCACGAAGAAGCGCAGCCCGGCCACCAAGGCGTCGGCCCCCTCCACGGGTCGCTAGCACCCGATGGGAAGCACTGCCCCGTGCCTACCGGAGCGCCACCCATGAGCGGCCTCCACCACCACGGAGCCGGCGATGCGGTGCCCCGGGCCTCCAGGCATCCGTTCGATCCACACGACCCTGCGGTTCCCGACGCAGGCCAGACCGTGGCTGACGGGGTCATCGAACTCGACACGCTGCTCGGCGGATGGGAGCGCGTGACGGCCGGCTACCTCATCGAAGGGGACGCCCCGGTGTTGGTGGAGACGGGAAGTCAAAGCTCGGTGCCAGTGCTGCTGGCTCAGCTCGAGCGCCTCGGCGTCGGTTCCTCGGACCTGGCCGGCGTGGTGGTCACCCACATCCATCTCGACCACGCCGGCGGCGTCGGGGATGTGGCCCGGGCCTTTCCCAGGGCGACGGTCTATGTGCACCCCAAAGGGGCTCGCCATCTCGTCGACCCCACCCGGCTGGTCGACTCGGCCTCGCGGGTCTACGGGCCGCTCCTCGATTCCCTCTACGGCCGACTCGACCCGACTCCGGCAGAGCGGATCCATGTCCTCGAGGATGGGGAGGCCATCCCGGTCAGCTCGAATCGCTCGCTGATCGCGGTGGATTCGCCCGGCCACGCCAAGCACCACGTGGCCCTGCACGACACGTTGAGCGGTGTCCTCTTCGCCGGTGACGCGGTGGGGGTGAAACTGCCCGATGCCGGGGTGTTGCGACCGTCCACGCCGCCACCCGATTTCGACCTCACGTCGGCGCTGACCTCCCTCCGGCGCTTCGCAGAACGTCGCCCCACCGGACTGGCCCTGGCCCACTACGGGCTACTCACCGACCCACTCGATGTGCTGGACGAGGCCGACGGGACCCTTCGGAACTGGGCCGACGTCGCCGAGAGGGCCTTCCGCAACGGTGAGGACATCGCCGCCGCGCTGGCCGCCGAGTTCGCCTCCGACCTCGAGGGCGTCCCCGACGAACACCTGGAGAAGCTCGAGGTCATGAACGGCGTCCACTCCAACGCCGCCGGGCTCCAGCGGTGGCTGTCCAACCGCCCGGCTCCAACCGGCTCCGGTACTGAAGGTCCGTGAGGGGCAGGCCCGACCCGAGCTCCTGGGTCAACAGGTAGTGAACGTCTCCATCGTCGGCGGGTGGCTGCCTCTGGTGGTCGAGGCGCTCGCCATCGCCACCCTGGTGCTGTCGATCGGGTGGCGCGAAGGCATCTGGCGTCGACAGCTCGGATTCGGGGCGCTGATCGCCGCGCCGATCACCGGCGTCGCCGCGCTGGTGATGAATCTGGCCTCGCTCGTGCCCGACGATTTTCCCTGGTCGGCCTACCTCTGGGGGTTCGGGGCGGTCCTGGCTGTCGTGAGTGCGGTGGTCGGGTGGCGCCGGGAGGGGGTCGGGCGCCGGGTGACCGCCGTGATCGCCGTGGTCCTCCTCATCGTGGTGACGCTGGGCGTCGTCAACCAACGGTCGGGAACCTTCCCCACCGTCGGCCGGCTGCTCCACGGCGATCCCGAGAACGTGGTGGGCCCACCCCAGCTCCGCCAGTTGAAAGAACAGGTAGCGACCACCGGGCGACTCCCTGCACAGGGGGTGGTCGTCACCGTGACCATCCCGCCCACGGTGTCCCATTTCGCCACCCGGCCGGCCTACGTCTACCTGCCGCCGGCATGGTTCGCCCCGGTGACCCCGTCCCTGCCCACCTTGGTACTCCTCCCCGGCGAGCCGGGAAGCGCATCGGACTGGTCGGGGGACGGCGACGCCGACAACACGGCCGATGCCTTCGCATCGGCTCATCACGGCCTGGCCCCGATCATCGTCATGCCTGACCCCGACGGGTTCCTCACCGTCGACTCCGAGTGCGTGAACAGCAAGTTCGGCAATGCCGAGACCTACCTGGTCGACGACGTGCCCGCCTACGCGCGCAGCCAGCTCCACGCCTCGTCGGCCCCGGATTCACTGGCCATCGGGGGTCTGTCGGCCGGGGGCACCTGTTCGGTCATGCTCGCCCTGCGCCACCCGGTCGTGTATCCCACCTTCGCCTCCTACTCCGGGTTTGCCACGCCCCAATACCAAGAGACGACCCAGGCCGAGACCATCGACGCCCTCTTTGGGGGATCCGAGGACCGCTTCGCCGCCCACGACCCAATCCAGATCCTCCGCGCCGGGCACTTCGACGGGATGGCCGGGTGGTTCGAGGTGGGAGACCAGGACACCGATCCACTGGACGCGGCCCACAATCTCCAACCGGCAGCGGCACGGGCGGGCATCGCCACCTGCATCCTCGTCCGGCCCGGCGGTCACGATTTCGACCTCTGGAGCCAGGCCCTGGCCGACTCGTTCCCCTGGATCTCGTGGCGGCTCGGACTCACCCCCGAGCCCAGCACCGAGCCGGCCCGCTGTACGTCACCGTGACTGGAGCAAGCCCGGGGGATGCTTGCGTACCCCACCGACCATGGTCTCCAATGGCCGGACAGCCGCGACGGCCCGGAGAGGGGAAGGTGGGGTAGATGAGCATCCTGTTCGCCCTGCTCGGCGCGTTCAGCCAGGCGCTGACGTCGGTCCTCCAGAAGCTGGCCAACGTGGCCGGGGCCGACGAGAAGCGGTCGGGCTGGGAGACCACCAAATTCCTCATCCGCCAGCCCATCTGGCTGCTGGGCATGGTCTGTATGGGGGGGACCTTCATCTTCACCGCCCTGGCCCTCTACTTCGGGACCCTGGCTTCGGTACAGCCCATCTTGGTCACCGAGCTCATCTTCACCCTGGCCCTGCGGGCCCTGTGGCTCCGCGACAAGATCGCCTCACGGACCTGGGGTGCCGCCGCCCTCCTCTGCGCAGGGCTCTTCGGCTTCCTGGTCGTGGCCCACCCCGAGGAGGGCCACGGCAAACCGACGGCGGCGGCCTGGGCGGTGGCCCTGGGAAGCCGGGGAGCCGTTGTCATCGTTCTGTTGATCCTCAGCCGGTGGGGATCGCCGGCCCGGAAGGCCGCCCTACTCGGGGCGGCCGCCGCCCTGGTGTGGGCGATCGATGCGGCCTTCGTGAAGGCGGCCACCGAGGTCCTCGCCCACGAGGGTTGGTCGGGTCTGTTCGAGCACTGGCCCATCTACGCCGTCGTGGTCAGCGGGGTGCTCGGGACCGTGCTCCTCGAGGCGGCATTCGCCGCCGGCCCCCTGGCCGCTTCGCAGTCGGCCCTGCTCATCGTGGACCCGTTGGCCAGCATCGCCATCGGGATCGAGCTGTTCGGTGAACAGCTGAGGAACTCCCCAGTGGCCATCGTCTTGGAGATCCTCTTCCTCGGCGGGATGTTCGCCGGGGTGGTACTGCTGTCCAAGTGGGCCCCACCGGAGATGGAGGTGAGGGCCAAGCGGTCACCGCGGACGGTCGTGGCCGGAGGACCGAGCGACGTCGTCGAGGCCTGACACCACGTCTGCGGTGTCCGTCCATCCCACGATCAGCGTCTCCCTGGTGACGTTGAGCGGAAAATAACCGGGTCGCTGACTTCTGTCTTCGGGTGCATAATGCGGTTGGCTCGACGCGTAACGTGCCGAACCGACCGGTCGAATTGAGAAGAATGGGGCACTCTAGGTGGTTCCATGAGCACTCTATGCACTGGCTAGGCGTCGGGGAGCGAACCTGGGCGCGCGACCAGGCAGAGCCTGGGCAAACTCGGCATTGCCCCGGTGGGTCCCCTGCTGTACCTTTCCCGAAAACCAATCAGGGTTTCGCACGACGAGTAAGGGCAGGGTGCGATGTTGAAGCGCGTAGTAGGCGGAATTGTCATGGTCATTGCCGGGGTGGTGCCTCTGGCATTGCCGTCGATCGCCGGTGCCGCCACCGCTCCCTTACCGGTGAGTCCGTACTCGGGATTCAACGCCCTGTTGACCCGGGCTCCCTATGTGACCGACCTGACCCAGACGTCGGCCTACATCAACTGGGCCACCACCAGCACGGCCGGTACGGGGCTCCCCAACATCTTCGGCTCCGTGTCGGTGGCGCCGATGAACGGCGCCAGCTGCCCGGTCTCGACCACGTGGACCCCCTCGGCCATCGCCGCGCCGTCCACACTGCCCGGCCCGGTCAACGCCCTGGCCGCCACGGGGACCATGACCGGTTCCCAGTTCACGGTGACCGGTACGGGCACGAGCCAGAGCGAGTACCAGAACTCGGTGCCCGTCGGTGGCCTCGCCGCCGGAACCACCTACTGCTACACGGTCTTTTCCACCCACTCGGCCGGGGCGGTGGACCTGCTGCCGGCCTCCAAGCCCTACCAGACGTTCACCACGCTGATGCCGGCCAACACCTCGTCCACCAAGCCGGTGACCTTCGACGTGATCGACGACACCGGGGAGAACTACTACTTCACTTCGGCCACCGCGGCCAACGACATCGAGTTCCCCGGTCTCATCAACACGGACCAGGCATCCCTCTACAACCAGATCGGTCGCTCGGGCGCCAACTTCTTGTTGTCGGTGGGGGACATCGCCTACAACGGCTCGACCCAATCCACCTTCGGCGACCTGCAGCAGACCGGTACGCAGCCCGAGGTGAGTGACATCTTCGGGCCCAACTACCTGCCCCAGGCCAACGGCATCCCCATCTTCGCCGGCTCGGGTGACCACGGACAGAACGTGACCACGCTCAAGGTCCTCCCCACCCCGAACACCGCAGCGGCCTCGGGCGGCACCTACGCCTTCGACAGCTACTCGGGACCCGACGGCATCACCGGAACCGCCCCCGACGACTGGTACGCCTTCTCGACTGGGAACGTGCGCATCTACGTGCTCGACGGGACCTGGTCCGAGGCCACCAAGCTCGGCAATACGACCGGATCGCTGTGCGGGCCGGTCGGCGGGACCCAGGCCAATGAGTGCACGACCTACCAGGCCGACGCCGACGTGCACTGGCAGCAGAGTTCCGAGGAGTACCAGTGGCTCCAGCGGGACCTGGCCGCCCACCCCGGAGGCGTGAAGATGGCCATGTTCCACTTCCCGCTGCGGTCGGTGAACGCCTCCCAGCCCTCTGACCCCTACATCCAGAACAGCTCGGCCAACCCCAACGCCTCGAGCAGCCTCGAGGCGTTGCTGGCCCGCTACGGCGTGAGCATCGCCTTCAACGGCCACGCCCACACCTACCAGCGGATCATCCCGAACAACTACCAGCAGAACGGCCAGCTCATCAACTACGTCACCGGCGGCGGCGGCGGTGTGCTGGAGCCGGTGGTGGGCGGCAGCTGCAACACGCTGGTCACCCAGGCCAGTGTCTACGCCCTGGGCTGGTCCCCGACGACCAACTCGCCCTCGGCGTGTGGTGCGGGCGTTCCCGAGCCGAGTTCGGCCGCCGACGTCTACAGCTACTTGAAGGTGACGGTCAACGGGAATCTGGTGACCGTCGCCCCGACCAACGCCGCAGGGAACACTTTCGACGTCCAGACCTACAACCTGTCGGCTCAGGCCGGCACGGTCGGACCGGGATCGTCGCCCATCCAGGCCGGCGGCGGCGGCGGCTCGACCGGCTCCACCGCCTGCATGTCCAAGCTGCCCGCCGGCACGGTCGTCGGGTCGGCCGCCACCAAGTCGGGCTCGGGCTACTACGAGGTCGATGCCTTCGGTGACGTGGCCGCCTTCGGCAATGCCACCTGCTACGGCTCCATGACCGGCACGCCGTTGACCCAGCCCATCGTGGGCATGGCCACCGACCCGAGCGGTGGGGGTTACTGGCTCGTGGCCCGGGACGGAGGCATCTTCTCCTTCGGCGACGCCCAGTTCTACGGCTCCACGGGTGCCATGCACCTGAACCAGCCCGTGGTGGGCATGTCGTCGGACGCCAGCGGACACGGCTACTGGCTGGTGGCCTCCGACGGAGGCATCTTCTCCTTCGGCGACGCCGTCTTCCACGGTGGCACCGGTGGAATCCACATCAACAAGCCGGTGGTGGGCATGACCACCACAGCCAGCGGGAACGGCTACTGGCTGGTGGCCTCCGACGGAGGCATCTTCTCCTTCGGCGACGCCGTCTTCCACGGTGGCACCGGTGGCATCCACATCAACAAGCCGGTGGTGGGCATGACCACCACGGCCAGCGGGAACGGCTACTGGCTGGTGGCTTCCGACGGAGGCATCTTCTCCTTCGGCGACGCCGTCTTCCACGGCTCCACCGGCAACATCGTCCTCAACAAGCCGATCATCGGCATGGCCACGGACGCCTCGGGCCTGGGCTACTGGCTGATGGCCTCCGACGGAGGAGTGTTCTCCTTCGGGGACGCACAGTTCCTCGGGTCGGCCGCTTGAGCACCGCTTGACCACCAGACAAGGGCCGGGACCGAGCTGCGGTCCCGGCCCTTGTCGCGTTGGAGGGCGGTTTCAACGGGTCCTTATTTCGTTCCCCGGGGTGCCCTCGGGTTCGGTGGGCGGGACGCCAACGCTGGTGGACGACCGCAGAGAAGTGCAGGTACCCCGGCGACCTGGCCGAGGGGACCGAGTCGCCGGTCCTGTCTGGTGCGCCCCCCCGGACTCGAACCCAGGAACCTGCAGATTAAGAATCTGCTGCTCTACCGTTGAGCTAGGGGCGCAGGGGCAGCATAAGAGCAGATCAGGCGGTCGTCAACGAATCGCTACCTGGACTGGTTCACGGGATGGGTGGATCGCACGTGGCCGGGAGATCCTTCGGCGGCGGGGTGAGCCCGAGTCGCCAGGAGAGCCACGGAAGCGACGTCTTGAAGGCGGCCGCCCAGAATTGGAAGGAGTGGTCGCCGTCGGGCGTGTAGACGCAGACCTGCATCCCGGTCCCCTTGGCCAAGGAGCCCAGCTGCTTGGCCGCGGCCAGCGGTTGGGGGTCCTGTTGGCCAGCGGTGAAGTAGCCGCCCATACCGTTGAACTTCCCCCCGGTAAGTAGGTGGACCGGGTTGTGGGCCTCGTAGTTCGCTTTGGAGCCGCCGTAGAGGGTGGCGATGGTCTGCTGCTCGTCGTCGTTCTGGTAGGTCGGGGAGGCGTAGCCCGAGTACGAGGCGAACGTGGAGAACACGGTGGGATTGCGTAGCGCCAGCATGGTGGCGCACGTGCCGCCGGCCGAGAGGCCGGCTACGGCCAGGGCGTGCTTGCCGATGGCTGCGTTGAACTCCGACTGCATGTAGTTGGGGACGTCTTTGACCAGGTAGGTCTCGGCATTCCCGAAGGCCGAGTTGGCGCACTCGCTGTCCCCGGTCTTGTCCCCGTTGTTGTCCGGGATGACCAGCAGCGGTGCCACCCCGTGGTGCTGGGCGGCGAAGGCCGAGGCCGTGGTGTCGGCGTAGCCGGCCCGGGTCCAGTCCGAGGGTTCGCCGGGCACCCCGGCGATGAGCTCGACGACCGGGAGTTGGGGCTCGGGATTGTGGAACCAGATGGGAGGCAGATAGACGTAGGCCTGCTGGGCCTGGAACTTGGAGATGGTGGGGGGGATGGTCACGGCGATGATCTCGCCGTGGGTGGGGAGCTTGCCGGTCTTTCGCACCTGGTCCCGGATCTTCTGGAGGGCGGGCAGGTTGGTGAAGTTGGCTGCATCCTTGCCCAGTAGCCGGGCCAGGGTCGGGTAGTAGTCGTAGTTCTGGTTGACCACGGTGAAGGCGGCGATCACGGAGAACACCAGGGCGAGCACCGGGAAGATCCGGAGCACCCAGTGGGCCTTCCCCCAACCCAGCACGATGGTGAGGACGGCGAACCACAAGAGCCACACCCAGAGGTAGAAGGTGATGGGGAAATCGTCGGGAACGAGGTTGAACACCTCGATGGCCAGCCCGGTGAGGACGGTGAGCACGAAGCTCACCGGGATGCCGATGATCAGCTGGCGCTTCCAGGCCCCGTCGTGCCACCCGACCGAGAGGACCACCGACACGACGGCCACGATGACTACTGTCAACGGGAACCATCCCGTGATCAGGTCGACATTGACACCGAGGGCTCTCATGATCTGGGTGCCTAAGCTAACCAGTACGTGGCAGCGGTGTAGGGATTCCGACAGCGGGCGACCAGGAGGAAGAGGGCAGCACCGTGGCAGACGAAGCCGAACCGAACGGCGACGAGCCGGGGGCCACCACCCTCGACTCCCTCAGCGCCGACCGTCGCAAGAAGCGGGAGGTTCTGGCCGACGCGGGCATCGACCCCTACCCCCTCCGCTTCGACCGGACGGCCACGGCCGCTGACCTGCACCAGCGCCACGACGGGCTCGAGCCCGACGTCCGCACGGGTGATGAGGTGCGGATGGCCGGCCGCCTGACCAGCATCCGCGGCCACGGCAAGCTCTCGTTCGCCACCCTTCAGGACGTCACCGGCTCCGTGCAGCTCCTCATGCAGGCGTCCACCCTCTCCGACCGGGCCAAGCTGGTCCTGGCCAACACCGATCTGGGCGACTGGATCGGGGCCGAAGGGGAGGCGGTGACCAGCCGGCGGGGTGAGCTGTCCATCGACGTCAGTGAGTTGACCCTCTTGTCCAAGGCCCTACGGCCGCTGCCCGACAAATGGCACGGCCTGACCGCCACCGACACCCGTTACCGCCAACGGGAGGTAGACCTCCTCGCCAACCCGGACAGTCGGGCGGTGTTCGACGTCCGGTTCAAGGCCGTAGCCGCCCTGCGCAAGCAGCTGGTGTCCGAGGACTTCGTCGAGGTCGACACCCCCATCCTCCAGCCCCAGGCCGGTGGGGCGCTGGCCCGGCCGTTCATGACGCACTCCAACGCCCTCGACATCGACCTCAGCCTCCGGATCGCCCCCGAGCTGTATTTGAAGCGGATGGTCGTGGGCGGCTACGAGCGGGTCTTCGAGATCGCCCGCAACTTTCGCAACGAGGGCATCGATACCCGCCACAGCCCGGAGTTCACCGCTCTCGAGGCCTACCGGGCGTTCGGTGACGTCAACGACGGCATGGACCTGACCGAGCGGCTCATCGTCGAGGCCGCCCGTTCGGCTACCGGCCGCCTGTCCTTCACCGTCGGCGAGCGGCCGATCGACCTCTCCCCGCCGTGGCCCCGCCGCCAGCTGCTGGACTGGCTGGAAGAGATGGTCGGACGGCGCCTCCACCCGTCGGACCCGGTGGAGGACGTGCGCGCCGTGTGCCATGAGCACAAGGTCGACTTCCTGCCCGAATGGGGCTCGGGCAAGCTCATCTTCGAGCTGTATGACACCATCCTCCTGCCCACGGTGGTGGACCCGGTGTTCGTCGTCGGATTCCCGGTCGAGGTGTCGCCATTGGCTCGCCAGACCCCCGACGACCCCACCATGGCGGCGCGGTTCGAGTTGGCCATCGACGCCAAAGAGTTCGCCAACGGCTACAGCGAGCTCAACATCCCCGAAGAGCAACAGGACCGGTTCCGGGGCGAGGCCGAAGCCGTGGCCCGGGGTGACCTGGAGGCCCATCCGGCCGACCTGGCCTTCGTCCGGGCCCTCGAGTACGGGCTGCCCCCGACCTCGGGGATCGGTATCGGGGTGGACCGCCTCGTCATGCTCATCACCGAGGTCGAGGCCATCCGGGACGTGATCCTCTTTCCCATGATGCGACCCGAGGCCACCAGTTGACCGACGTGGACGTGGTGGCCCCCGTCGACCTGGCCGCCGAGGCCGACCTCGAGCTCACCGCCGAGGAGGGGGCGGTCACCGAGTTCCTCATCGCCGAGGAGATCGAGATCGAGCTCCCGGCCGGGAGCCGCACGGTGGTGGTCAGCGACCTGCACCTCCCGGCCGTGGCCACGGAGACGTCGCTGTCGGTGGCGGACGAGCTGGCCACCGTGCTGGGCACGATGACCGGCCCGGCCGCCTTCGTGATCGCCGGTGACGGGTTCGAGATGCTGGCCGGTCCCCCCGAGGTGGGGCGCATCCTCGACAGCCACCCCCAGCTCACCGCGGCCGTGGTCGAGTTCGCCGCTGGGGCCGACCACCACGTCGTGGTGCTCTCGGGCAACCACGACGGCCAGTTGGCGTGGGACGGCACCGCCGTCACCATCCTGAAGGACCGGCTCGGCATCGAGCAGTTCGCCCTCAACTTGACCCTGGTGGTGGCGACCGAGCACGGACCCCAGCGGGTCCGGGTGGTGCACGGGAACCAGGTCGACCCGTTCAACACCTTCGAGGACCCGTGGTCACCGGTGGACACCCCCTTCGGCCACCACGTGGTCCGTGACCTGCTGCCCGAACTCGAGTCCCGCCAGTCGCCGGGCTCGCTGCTCGAAGGGGTGCAGTGGCTGGACGGCGACATGGCCGACTTCATCGGTTCGCGCCTCTTCTACCGCAAGATCGTGGGCAAGCTGTGGCTGGCCGCCGTGCCGTTCGTCGCCATCCTGCTCCTCCGTCTCCTCACCTTCCTACCCGGCGTCCGCCCCCTCCTCCACCACCACGCCGAACGGTGGCTGCTCGGCTTCGGCCTGCTCGTGGCCTTCATCATCCTGGTGGCGGCGGTCGCTGCGGGGGCCACCCTGCTGCGAGTGAACCGAGCCCTGCGGGAGACGGCGGTGAGCGCCCGATCGGATCCCGCCTCCCACAACGCCCCGGCCCGGGCCCAGGCGGCCCGACTCATCACCCAGGGCTTCGCCGGCATGATCTCCGGCCACACCCACGAACCGGAGCTGTCCGTGGTGGGAACCGGCTTCTACGCCAACACCGGGAGCGGCACGGCCTCGGTGGTGAGCCGTCGGGCCCGACTCCGGCTGCCCCATCCGTTCGTCACCTTCCACCGCTTCTCCTACGTGGAGATGATCGGGGGCACCGTCCTCGAGCTCAAGCTGTGGCTGCGAGAGGTGCCGGTGCGGTCCCCGGTGCTCCTCGAGCGACTGGCCCTGGCTCGTTCCCGGGTGGACATGACCACCACCACCCAGGTGGGGGCGCTGCCCAACGGGCCGACCTGGCCCCTCGACGACTCGGGGCTCAAGCGCTGGGTGATCCGACGTCGCGTCCGCAGGGTGGCTGCCCTGGTGCTGCTGGCGGCCGGCGTGCTCAACGTGATCTTCGCCGCCCTCTGGCACATCCAAGGGACCCGGGCGGTCGACCATTGGTTGCCCTTCGGCGTCCATCCCCTGTCGGTCACCGAGGCGCTGGTCGGGAGCCTGGCCCTGTGCGGGCTCGCCCGCGGGGTGCGGTTGGGCCTGCAGCCGGCGTGGTTGGCCAGCATCGTCCTGCTCGTGGCCACCACCACCGACCGGCTCATCCAGGGACGCCCGCCGTGGGGCTCCACCATCGCCCTCCTCTTCTGCCTGTGGCTGCTCGTCGAGCACCAGCACTTCCGGGTCAAGCCGACGGGGGTCTCCCGGCTGTTCATCTGGGCCGCCGCCGTCGGCCTGGTCATCATCGGCGCCACCGCCGGGGTGGGCAACGTGGTCGGCACCGGCCGCCACGACCACTTCGACCTGGTGTTCTTGTTGGTGGTCATCGTCGTCCTGGCCGCCCTGTTGCTCATTGCCGTCCCCGGGCGCGAGACCCGGCGAACCGGCGCCGCCCGGGAGGAGGCCTTCGCCCGGGCCCGGGCCATCATCGAACAGCACGGTGGGGACACCCTCGACTACTTCGCCCTCCGCGACGACAAGTCCTGGTTCTTCTCGGGCGAGTCCCTGGTGGCGTACTCGGTCATCAACGGGGTGATGCTGGTCTCGCCCGACCCCATCGGGCCTCCCCAGGACCGCGCCGAGGTGTGGTCGGACGTCATGGACATGGCTCAGGCCAACGGCTGGCAGCCCTCGGTGCTGGCCGCCTCCCAGTCCTGGTTGGGGGTGTACCGGGCTGCCGGGCTGGTCGACCACTACATCGGCGACGAGGCCATCGTCGACGCCACCCGCTTCAACCTCAAGGGCAAGTCCATGAAGTCCCTGCGCGGCGCGTACAACCGGATGAAGAAGGCCGGTTGCCGGGTCGAGTGCTTCCAGTCCATGGAGGCGGTTTCGCCCGAGCTCCGGGTCCTGCTGCTCGAGCTCATGACCGAGACTCGCCAGGGTGAGGCGGAGCGGGGCTACTCGATGACCCTCAGCCGGATCTTCGATCCGAGGGACGAGGGTCTGTTGCTCGCCGTGTGCTTCGGGGCCGACGACCGGCCACTGGCGTTCAACCAGTATGTGCCGGCCTCGGAGGTGAACGGGTACTCGCTCGACCTGATGCGCCGGACCAATGATCCCGAGGCGCCCAACGGACTCACCGATTTCGTCATCATCGAGACGCTCCAGTGGATGGCCGAACGGGGGCTACGGGGCCTCGGGCTCAACTTCGCCACCATGCGTGCCGTGGTGGCCGGCGAGTCCGGCGCCGGTCCGTGGACCTCGCTCGAGCGGAGCGTCCTCCACCACTTCAGCGAGACCCTCCAGATCGAGTCCCTGTGGCACTTCAACCAGAAGTACGACCCACTGTGGAATCCCCGCTACGTGGTTACTGGCCCGTTCCTGCCCCTGGCCCGGAGCAGTCTGGCCATCGCCCGGGCGGAGGCGGTCACCGAGATCCCGGTGGTGGGGTCGCTGTTGAAGACCCACGAGCCGTCCCACACCAACGGCACCGATACGCAGTAACGGGGACCCGGTCCCCCGTCCGGCACCCGATCAGGAGTCGGCGTGGGCCTGGTGAGGCATCTGGTCGACTGCCCGCTCGGCACTGCGGTGGGCATCGCGCCAGGCCTCGGCGGTGTCGGCCTCCGTGGCCCTCGTCACGATCTCTTCGACGAGTTGGGCCTTGCGCTTGGCTGCGGATGCCGCCTGGCTGGCATCGGTCGACCGTGCCGTCACCCTGGGCATGGCCTCGAGAGCCCGCTCGGCCTTCTGCTTGGCCTCGGTGGCCGCCCGAGCCGCCGCCGCGGCGGCGTCGGCCGCCTCCTTGGCCGCCTGAGCGGTCTTCTGAACGGAACGCTGGGCCTCGGCGGCCAACTCCTGGGCCTCTTCCTCCCGCTGCTTCGCCTCGCCGGCGGCCTCGGTCAGCTGCTCGGCCGAGCGCCGGACGTCGGCGGCAACCTGCATGGTGAGAGCCATCTCGGCCACCACGGCGGCGGCGTCGGCCGCCTCCTGCCACGCCTCGGGGGTGCCGACGGACTGGGCTTTGGTGACGGCCTGCTCGGTGCGTTCGACCCATCCTTCGGAGGTGCGCTCGGGGGTCTTGGCCACCGGCGGGCTCGTCATCCGGGCGGCCGCGGGTGCCGGCGGCGGCTTGACGCCGGCCTCGGCGATCAGGGGCATCGACGGCGTCGACAGGACTGATTGGGCGACCGGAACCGATGGCGGGGCCGCCACGACTTCGTCGGTGGAGGCGGTGGGGGGAGTGGCCGTCTCGTCGTCCGACGCCGTCTCGTCGTCCGACGCCGTCTCGTCGACCGGTTCGGCCGCGGCGGCCGCCGCCGGCACCGGCGCATCGGCTTCCACGGGGGTGGCGCTGGCCGTCGAGAGCAGTCGAGATCCGAGGAGGGGAGCCTTGGGCTGGCCTCCGGCCAGGAGTTCGCTGGCCGACGGGGAGGGGGTGGTATCGGCCGGCGTCACCGGGGCGCGGTCCGCGGCCGGTGGGCTCGGCGGGTCCACCCGCATGGTCTGGCCGGTGAGGTGGAAGCCGTCCCAGTACCGCATGAGCCCGGGGTCCTTCGAGTCGGGATACCAACCCGCGGCGGACTCCTCGTTCATGGTGACCGTCGGCGCAGCCTCGGCTGGAGGCGGAGGGGCGATGTCCATCGGCGGCTGTTCCGGCCGGGGATCGTTGGAGAAGAACTGGGCGAATTCGTCGGCGGCACTGGGCGTGGCGTCGTCATCCGCCTTCCTCTTCTGATGCTTTGCAAAAGGTCGAAGTGCCATAGATCCTGTTTCGACACCTCCCCCCATTTCCTTGAGCCGTTCACCATGTCTTTTGGTGACCTCCCAGTATCGCCACACCGCGCTCGTAGCGGCAGCCGGCCGGATCGGGGACACCCCGCCTAGGGCTCAAGTCGGCGGCCCCGGCGGTCGATGATTCCAAGGTGACCGGACTGCGGGGATCGCCCTCGAATGTGGCGTCGAAGATCGAAGTGCCCCAGCTCGGGTTGGGAGGCACGCCGACACTGGCGTTCCAGCCGGCGGTCGACCTCGCCACCGGCCGGCTGCTCGGATTCGAGGCGCTCCTCCGCTGCCACGACGCCAACGGGGGGAACATCGCCCCCGATGTGCTCATCCCCTGGGCCGAGGCCCACGGCCACATGAACGAACTCAACGAGTGGGTGCTGAGCGAGGCCTGCGCCCAGGCCTCACGCTGGCCCACCGATCTCCAGTTGGCCGTCAACTGCTCGGTGTTCCAGCTCCGGCGGGGAACGGCCGCGGTGGCCGCGGCCTCCGCCCTCGAGCGGTCGGGCCTCAACCCCGACCGGCTGACCGTGGAGGTGACCGAGGTCTCGGTGGCCGACGACGCGGCCGCCGAGGACCTGCAGGTCATGACCCGCTTGGGTATCCAGCTCACGGTGGACGACGTGGGATCGGACTTCTCGGTGCTGGAGAATCTGCGCGACGCCGTGGTCAACACGGTCAAGATCGATGCCGGCCTCATCGCCGGTCTCACCGACCCTGACGGACAGAGCCGGGCCGTGGTCGAATCCATCGTCAAACTCAGCCGGTCCCTGGGCTTCTGCACGGTGGCCGAGGCCGTGGAGACGGGGGACCAGGTGGCCATCTTGCGGGAACTCGGTGCCGAGACGGCCCAGGGCTATTTCTTCTCGGTGCCGCTCACGGCCGAAGAGGCGTGTGCGCTGGCCAATATGGACCCGCATCCCTGCTTCGCCCTGAGCCTCCCTCCGCTTCCCTCCTAGCCCCGAGCCGACCGGGGCCACAACGCCGGTCGACCCTCCGGCAGTTGTCGTGGGGGCGAGCGGGGCACGATCCACAGTCACCACCCGAACAGGTGGCCACGATGTCCCGGGACATGCTGTCCACTAACGCATGGCACCAGACAGGCACGATCGCCAACCGTGATCTACAGTCCCTACTACTACCGGTGGTAGTAGTAAGCCCCGGGACGAGGAGACGAGCGGTGACGACTACCGGGGTGAGGGAGCGACCAGAGGCGGGACCAGCCTCACCACGTCAACCCGACCCGGCTCCTGTCCGGGCACCTCTCGACCGCCAGCGGATGTACCGGTTGGTCCTCGCCACGGTGTGGCTGCTCGACGCCCTCCTCCAGCTGCAGCCCTTCATGTTCACCCGGGGTGCCGACGGCTTCAGCGGGATGCTGCGTGATGTGGCGGTGGGGAACCCGGGATGGATCGCCCGGTCCATCACGTGGAACGCCTCGGTCGTCTACCACCAGCCGGTCCTGACCAACACGGTGTTCGCCGGTGTGCAGTTCGCCATCGCCATCGGCATCGTCTATCCCCGCACGTGCCGGCCGGCCCTGGTGCTCTCCATGGCCTGGTCGCTGGCGGTGTGGTGGTTCGGGGAGGGTCTGGGCGGCGTGCTGACCGGGGCCGCCACGCCTTTCGGCGGGGGCCCGGGCGGCGTGCTGTTCTACGCCGTGCTGGCGGTGCTGCTCTGGCCCCGCCAGGGTTCGGACCGGCCCTTCGTGGCGGCGCGGACCGTGGGCGTGGGCGCAGCCAAGGCACTCTGGACCGTGATGTGGTCGGTGCTGGCCATCTTGTCCGTGGTCGGCTCGGGTCGCTCACCCCGGGCCCTGCACGATCTGGTGGCGGGGTTGGACAGCGGCGAGCCGGGATGGCTGGCCCGAATCGACCGGTCCACCGAGTCGCTGTTCCTCCACCACGGGACCACGGCCGCGGTACTCCTGTGCGCCGTATGCCTCGTGGCGGCCCTCGGCGTCTACCTGCCTACGACGTGCATGCAGATGACCGTGGTGCTGGTCATCGTGGTGTTCACCCTGATCGGGGTGGCCGTGCAGAATGTCGGTGGCATCCTGGCCGGAGGGGCCACCGATCCCAACGCGGCCCCGCTGGTGGTGCTCATCGCCCTCATCTACTGGCCGCTGACCATTGGCGACCCGTCGACGCTGCCAGCTCCGCCGTCGAGGGACCGGGCCTGATCCGATGGCCATGTCGGTGCCAACGTGGCTCTACTACGCCTTCGGCATCCTCATGTTCACCGTGGCCGCCTACTGCTTCACCTTGCTGGTCCTCGGGGCCCTCACCCATCGGCCCGCCGGTCGGGACGTCGAGATCTCCCACCTCTTCATGGGCATGGCCATGGCCGGGATGTTCGTGGGTGCGTGGTCGTTCGCCAGCACCGCCTTCTGGGAAATCGTCTTTGGCCTGTTGATGGTGTGGTTCCTCGTGGCCGGCATCCAGTCGGTGCAGCGCTACGGACTTCACCTCCCGCACGCCCTCATTCACGCCGTCATGAACTTCACCATGGTGTTGATGTACTGGTTCCCCATGGGGGCATCGGCGGGCCCGTCGATGGCCATGGGGGCCCCGGCGGGCGGTGGCCACCTCGATCCGGGACTATCCCTCGCCCTCGTCTTCTCGCTCTGCGCTTCGGCGATCTTCACGTTGGCCTCGCCGGTGAAGGGGAGGACCCACTTCGGGAGCCACGCTCCCCTCTACGCCATGGCCGGTCCGCCCGGCCGGACCGCCGACCCCGCTCCACCCGACGGTGTGGCCCCGTCCTCGCTGGTCTCGCTCGAGGGACTCGTGGCCACACCCTGGCTGGTGGATCTGAGCCACGTGGTGATGTGCGTGGCCATGGCCTTCATGCTCATCCTGCTCAACTGACGGGCTGGCAGCCCGCCCTTCGCCTACCGGCTCACGCCGTTGGTGCCGTCGACGGTCTCGAGCGACGAGCGCAGGACGGCCGCCTCCTCGGGCGAGAGGGTGCCGGCGAAGTGCACCAGTGCGGAACCGGTGTCCTGCCCACCGGCCAGGGCCTCGTGCATGAGCACGGCGGTGTGGGCGCCCTCGGTGCCCACCGCGGCGAAATAGATCGTGCGCCCGTCCATCCGGCGCCGAACCAGCCCCTTGTGAACGAGTCGGTCGAGGACGGTGGCCACCGTGGTGTAGGCGTGCTGGGGGAGCGAATCGGCCACGGCCCGGCCGGTCGACTCGTCCGGGGCGCGCTCCCAGAGGATCGTCATCACCCTCCGCTCGAGCTCACCCACCTTGGCCACGCCGCAGGTGCAGGTGTCACAGGTGCACGGTTCACACGAGCACATCGGGTTGTCACACGGGGCGTTCTTCGACATGGTGGTCCTCGGTCCCACTGTACGGGCCGCCGTCGGCCCTCACATCGAAGGTGACCGGTTGGCGACCCCGGCAGCCCGTGGTGTGCCGCTCACTGGTCGGGGATGGCTCCCGGCTGGACCCGCGGGCCACAGCCGGGAGCCGACCCCTGCTGCGGAGGGAGTGGGATTCGAACCCACGGTGCCTTGCGACACAACGGTTTTCGAGACCGTCCGATTCGTCCGCTCTCGCATCCCTCCGCCGGAGAGGCTACTCGCGTCGTCGAGGGCCCTCCCACCTCGGGTGACGGCCCTCGACCCACCTGAGGCGACGGGCCGGTCGACGCTCCGGTCAGGTCGTAGCGCCCTCCACCGACGGGCCGGCGAGGGCGGGAACCGGCCGTCGGCCCACCCGCACCGGATGTCGGGCCCGCGCCAGCATGGCGGTGTCCCCGCTGCTGTTCCCGTAGGCGTACTCGAGGGGACGGGGACCCCCGAGGAGGTCGTCGAGCAGGCTGACCTTGGCCTCACCCCGGACGTTCAGGCCGTCCAATCGGCCGGTGAGCAGCTCGGTCGCCGGGTCGACCTCCCACCGGGTGGCGATGACCTCATCGATCCCGAGCGAGGTTGCCACCTGTCTGACGTAGGCCTCGAAGGATGCGCTGACCACGACGACCCGATGGCCGGCTGCCTGATGCCACCGGATGCGGGCCTCGGTGTCGGGGCGAATCAGGCCGCGCCGGACGACCTCGGCCGTCTCGGCCGCCCCCGCCTCGGCCCGGTGGCGAGGGAGGCCGCCGAGTACGTCCATGCAGACCAGCTCCTTGGCCCGGTCCCGAGCCGAGCCGCCGCGCAGGGCCAGTCCCAGCTGAGGGGCGTGCCGGGCGAAGGCGACAGCCAGCTCCTTCGAACTCCGGACCCGGGTGAGGAACAGCCGAAGGGTGTCCTTGGTCGTGATCGTCCCGTCGAAATCGAAGGCGACGACCGGGCGATCGGCGTCCAACGGCGGCGCGGGCTCAGCGGGCATGGAATCCGCCGCGGTCGCTGGTTCGGAACATCGGGGTCCTGGCCAGGGGATTCGATCCGTCAAAGGACGGCTGGGCCATCGGCCCCCCGTGCAGGCGTTGACCACGTTCGCACCCTGGCTGGGCGCTCAAGGCCCCGGGCGGGGATGCCGATGAACTACCCACGGGGCATGTCCAAGGGTGCGTGAAGACAACAAGGGAGCAGGTCTGGCCGGTGTCGTTCGTCATGAAGCCGTCACGGTCCTCAGTCATCGTGGAATCCGACTCTCCTCGCATCGCGCTCAGACCTCTCGGGGGACCCAGCGGCCGGTCGGGACGGGGCGTCGACCCCGGGTCCCAAACGACCGTGATCGTATCGGTCGGGTCCTCGCCTCGGAAATCTCGGGTTGCCGGCAATCCGATGGAAATCAAAAGGGACGCTTAAATGTCAATGGACCATGTTCCCAATCCGCGAAATAACGAAGGGCAGCCGATAGCGTGGCCCGCCATGGAATCCCCGAAGGGCGGTGGTCCATTCTCTGCCCTGTCGCGGTGGTTCGAGCGCATGGTCTGCCGATACGGCTCGCACGACTGGTTCTCCCTGGCCTATCCGCCGGCCCGTCGGTGGGAGTGTGTCCGCTGCGGTCTCATCGTCGAGGAGGCCGCCACATCGCTGCCCGATCGTCGGCGTACGGTTCGCGACAAGACACGACCGGCGACCGGGCCCAACCTCGATTGAGCTTGCCGACGCCCGAGCGACGGTAGCCTTCGACCACTGCTCGGGGTCCTCAGGCACCCGAAGAGGGCCCAGAACCCCCTGTACCGCCACTTGTCGTGGTGAGTCAAGCGCATTCCGTCGGATCAGTGTTAACCAAGGGATAACTTGACGTTTTCCACTTGTTTACCAGCGAGGGCACCGTTACGGTGACTCGTGATGCAGGGAAGCTCTACATACGGCGCGATGGCGGATTGGACGAACGCTGAGGGCAGTATCGCCTCGTCGTCCGTCGACGAGTCGTCGGTGCGGTCCGACGTATCCGCTGGTGGAGCTCCCATCCATTCTGCCAGTCAGCATCGGCGCCAGTGTCAGGTCCCTCACGGAGCCGATGCGTCGTGGCAGACTGTGTCCGGCGGTACCACGGACGCGATATCCGATCTTGTCGTGGGTGGTGAGATTCATTTAAGGCAAATAGATGCACTTAACAGTCATCTATTATTCAGCGGCAAAGGCACTAACTATAAGACCAACATGCCGGTCGGTGTCGGACGTCTTGCAGTTAACGAGGGGCAAATGTGCATTCCATAGACATAAGTGTGGTGATTCCCACACGCAACGAGCGAGAGAACATCGAGCCGCTGATCGCCCGGCTGTCCGAGACGCTGCCCGTGGGTCGCGCCCAGGTGATCTTCGTCGACGACAGCAGTGACGACACCGCTGCCGTAATTGCCAAGCTGGCCCAGACCTCAGCCCTGCCCGTCCTCGTGCTCCACCGTGAGCCCGGCGAGCGAACCGGTGGACTCGGTGGTGCTGTGGTTGCCGGACTCCGACTGGCCGAGGGCAGGGTGGCCGTGGTCATGGACGGCGATCTCCAACATCCGCCCGAAACCATTCCTGAGCTGATCCGACCCATCGACCTCGACGAGGCCGATCTCGTCGTGGCCAGCCGTTACCGCGACAACGGCGAGGCTGCCGGGCTCGCCAACCGCTCGCGGGAGGGCGTCTCCCACGCCGCCACCAAGCTGGCCAAGTCGGTATTTCCCCGCCGCCTGCAGGACGTCTCGGACCCGATGAGCGGGTTCTTCGCCCTCCGTATGGACGCCGTGGACATCGACGCGCTCCGTCCGGTCGGTTTCAAGATCCTGCTCGAGGCCGTGGCCCGTTGCCGCCTGAGGGTCGCCGAGGTCGGATTCAGCTTCGCCCCGCGCTACTCGGGGGAGAGCAAGGCCAGCCTCCGCGAGGGCCTCCGGTTCGCCACCCATCTGACCCGCCTCCGGGTCGGCACGATGCTGACCCCCAAGCAGCAGCGGGCGGCCGGCTTCGCCGCGGTGGGGGCCACCGGCCTCGTGGTCAACACCATCGCTTTCTGGGCGCTGATCAAGTACGGGCACCTGCCGTACCTCCTGGCCGCCGTGTGCTCGACCCAGATCTCCACCACCTGGAACTTCATCGGCATGGAGATCTTCGTCTTCGCCGGCAGGAAGTCCATGGGGCTCTGGAGCCGTTACTGGCGGTTCTGCCTACTCAACAACACCGTGATGCTGGCCCGCCTGCCGTTGCTGGCCTTCATGGTGGAAGTACTCCATACGCCGAAGACCGCGGCCAACGTGATCACACTTCTGGCGGTGTTCCTTGTCCGCTTCGGCATCAGCGATCGCTTTATCTACGAAGGAGAGAAGAAAATGGCCAAAGCCGAAACTGCACCCACCAAAGTCGGCCCTATCGAGTTGGCGGTGGAGGAGTCTCGACCCGAGCTGAAGAGCCTCGAGCTGGCCCTCGCGAAGCCATTCCGCTACTACTACGACCTCCACGGGATTGTGACTATCGGTAGCGATGTCGTCCTTCCCGAGCTGGCCTACTTCCTCACGCCCAATCGGGCCGGCGAGGGCGCCGGCCCCGATCTGGCCATCCGGGTGGGCAAGGTCGGCCGCCCACGTGGGCGGACCCGCATGGTGCGCTCGGCTGACGAGCGGACCGTCCGGTGGGAGGAGCAGTTCGGCGCGGCATCGGCCAACTTCGCCATTCACTTCGGGACGCAGATCCTCGTCACGTCGTCCAAGGCCCTGGCCCGCAGCCCCCACGTGCTTTACACCAACGTGGTGGAGGCGCTCCTTCGCTTCGTGTTCGTCGACCGGGGCTACATGCTGCTCCACGCGGCGTGCATGGACATCGACGGCCGCGGGCTGGTCCTCTCGGCCCGGACCGACACCGGCAAGACCGGAACCGTCCTCAAGCTCCTGCGCATGAGCGAGGGGAACTTCCTCTCCGACGACATGACCATCATCGACAGTGCCGGCGTGGCCAGGAGCTTCCCCAAGCCGTTGACCATCAGCCAGCACACCCTCCGGGCCATCAACGCGGGTGATCTCACCCGTCGGGAGTGGGCATGGCTGCGGGTCCAGAGCCGGCTGCACTCGAAGGAAGGTCGCGGCTTCGCCATGAAGCTGGCCGATCACAACGTGCCGATCATGACCATCAACGGATGGACCCAGCGGATCATCCCGCCGCCCAAGTACCACGTCCAGCGGTTGGTGCCCTGCGAGCTCGGCTCGACGACCACCATCGACCAGCTCTACATCATCGAGCGGGGTGTGCCCCACCACAGCTCGGTGTCGCAGTCCCAGGCCATCGTGGAACTCCTGGCCAACACCGAGGACGCCTACGGCTTCCCGCCCTACCGGTACCTGGCCGAGGCCCTCACCGTGGGTGGACTCAGCTACGACGAGCTTCGCGAGCGTGAACGCCTTATCCTTGTCAGCGCCATGGAGAGTGTGCAGATCCACCGACTCGGATCTGACGACTTCACATGGGCCGATCAGATCTCGGCGGCTATCGCAACGGCTCCGGTTACGGCGTCCAGCGACGGTTCATACCTCGACCTCAACGACGCTGCAACGAATGGACATGAGTACGCCGGCATCGAGAAGAACGTTCCTGAGAAGGATCCCCTGTCTGGCTCCGAAGCCTGACATCGAGCTGTACATCCTTCCGCAAGGGCTTCAGTGACGCTCCTTAGCGACGACCCCGCCGAGACAGTGGCGCGCGACGAATCGCCTTCAGTGGGTGAGCCGCGCCCCGACGCGCCCGACACGGTGTCGCCCAAGCACCGCTTCTGGCCCTTGCCGGTACAGGTGTGGCTGGGACTGACGCTGGTTGTCGGCCTGGCGGTGCGGCTGATCAATCTCAACGCCTTCGGGTTCAACAGCGACGAGGCCGTCTACGCAGGACAGTCGGCCTCGATCGCCGGGAACCCGTTGTTCGTCCACCAGTTCCCGGTCTTCCGTGCCCACCCGCTGCTGCTGCCCACGCTGTTGTCCCCACTCTTCTCATCGGGGACGCCGGACCTGCGCGGCCGGGTGGTGGTGGCGTGCTTCGGCGTGGCGACGCTCTTCGCCGTCTACCTGCTCGGCAAAGAGTTGTACGGCGCCCGGACCGGGATCATCGGGGCCCTGATCCTGGCGCTCATGCCTTACCACCTGGTGGTGACCCGCCAGCTCCTGCTCGACGGTCCGGCCGTCTTGTGGATCACCTTGTCCTTTTGGATGCTGGCCCGGTTCGTACGCACCGATCGCTTCGAATGGCTGGCGGCATCGGCGGCCACCCTCGGTCTCGGCGTCCTGACCAAGGAGACGGCCATCGTCGTGGCCGGAAGCGTGGTCATCTTCCTGCTCGTCAGCACCGAGGTTCGGCGACCGGCCCGGGCGGTAATTCTTTCCCTTGGGGTCCTGCTGGCGGTGAGCCTGGTCTTTCCGCTGGCCATCAAGCTGGCCGGGCACAGCTCGACCGGACAGAGCTACCTGGCCTGGCAGCTGACCCGGACGTCGAATCACGCCGGCACCTTCTATCTCACCGTCATCCCGGCCGCCATCGGGTGGCTGGTGGTGGCCGCCGCCATCTCCGCTCTCTTCTTCCGCATCAACCGGTCCTGGCGTGAACTGCTGTTGGTGCTGTGGATCGTGGTGCCCTTCATCATCTTGGAGATCTACCCGCTGAAGGGATACCAGTACCTGTTGCCGGTCGCTCCGGCTGTCGCCCTGCTGGCGGCCCGGGCCCTCACCACCTGGCACCTGCCCGCCCGGTGGGACAGGCACACCAAGTCGATACTCCAGCCGGTACTCATCGCCGTGGTTCTGCTGTCCCTGCTCCCCGGCGTGTGGTCGATCATGTTCCCGTCCGTGAACGCGTCGGCCCTGGCCGGCCAGGGCGGTGTACCCGGCGGGCGGGAGGCGGGCAAGTGGGTCGGGACCAACCTGGTGCCGGGCACCGAGCTCATGACGATCGGCCCGAGCATGGCCAACATCCTCGAGTTCTACGGCCACCGGCCGGCCCAAGGACTGTCGGTGAGCACCAACCCGCTCCACCGCAATCCGGCCTACAAACCCATCTACAACCCGGACAAGAGCGTGCGCCAGGGCCAGTTCACCTACCTGGTGTGGGACGAGTATTCGGCGTTCCGATCGCCGTCGACAGCCAAGCGGCTCGAGGTCCTCATCAAGCGGTACGACGGGTTCCCCGTGCACACCGTCCGGGTGGCCGGCAAGCCGGTCATCGTCTTCTACGAGGTCCACCCATGATCCGCCGCCCGTTCCGTTCCCGGCTGATGGCCTGTGCCGTCGTGCTCTGCGCAGCACTGCCCACGACCGCCATCGCCACGGCCGCCTCGGCCGGTGCCGCCCAGCCGGACATCTCCACCAACCCCATCGCGGGGTCGGGGGCCAACCCCATCAAGCACGTCATCGTGGTGGTCCAGAGCGGACACTCCTTCGACAACTACTTCGGTACCCGGCCCGGGGTCGACGGGCTCGGCAACACCAAGAACATCCACGTCCCCCTGGTCAACGGCAACACCACCTACGCCACGCCCTACCACCTCACTCCCGAAGTGGCCCGTGACGGTCTGGTCGACACCCAGCGCCAGACCCAGAAGGCCATCGACGGCGGGAAGATGGACGGGTTCGTCAAGGCCCAGCCCAACATCACCATCGGCGAGACCGCACTCGGCTACTACGACAGCCAGGACATCCCCTACTACTCCAGCCTGGCCGACCGGTTCACCCTGTTCGATCACTTCTTCGCCTCCAGCCAGGGCGGCTCGCTGCCCAACCGGCTGGTGGCCGTGTCCGGCCAGTCGGCCAACGTCGAGTCAAACCGGGTGCTCGGGGTGGGTATCTCCGTGCCGACCATCTTCGACCAGCTCAATGAGCACAACCTGAGCTGGAAGTACTACATCCAGGGCTACGACCCGTCGAAGAAGGCCACGCCCGCCGACATCGCCCGCAGCCCCGTCCTCGGCATGCCGGCCATCGTGAACAATCCGACCAACCTGGCCCGGGTCACGAGCACCAGCCAGTACTTCGTCGACCTGGACCAGGGCCAGCTGCCCGCCGTCTCGTACATCAACGGCGTTACCGACTCTGAGCGCTCCCCCCAGGACCCGGCCCTCGGTGAGGCGTTCGTCCGCTCCATCATCAACGCCCTGATGCAGAGCAACGAGTGGAGCAGCACGGCCCTCCTGCTCACCTACGACGACGCCGGGGGCTGGTACGACCACGTCAACCCGCCGACTGTGGCCAACGAGCAACTCGGCGTTCGGGTGCCGGCCATCCTGGTCTCGCCCTATGCCCGGGCCGGCTACGTCGACCACAATCAGCTCGACACCGCCTCCATCCCGGGACTCATCGAGAGCGTGTTCAACATCTCGCCGCCCCTCACCCCCCAGGTGGTCACCGGCGGCAGCATCCTGACCGGCCTCAACCTCAAACAGCAGCCCATTGCCGCGGACATCGGTCCGAGCAACGGTACGGCGGCCACCCTGACCCGACCGGCCATCGGCACTATCTACCTGCTCTATCTGGGCGTACTGGTACTGGCCATCTTGCTGCTGTTGCTCGCCACCTTCCGCCAGCGGCGCGTCCGCCGCCAGGATCCAGACGGATCGCCCCGCCCCGGCGGCACGGCGGGCGCGTCCGGGCCGGGGGCGGGTCCCTCCACGGGTGTCCGCTCTGAGCGGGCACGGGTTCCGAGTGCCGTGCCCGGCGACGCCGCACCGGCGGGGACGGCGCCGCCTCCCAACTCGGCGGCGGCCAAGATCCTCGCCGGCCGTCCCGCACCCTCATCGGGAGGGGACACGACCTCATGAGGTGGAATCGACTGCGACAGCTGGGTGCGGTCCTCGCCGTGGTGGCCCTGGCCGGCGCCGCCACCGTGGCCACCGCCTCCGGTGCGGGTGCCGACACCCCGCCGGCCACGAGGACGGTCAGCGTTCAGGTCGTGCCGGCCCTGGCCGGCGTCAACTTCACCCTGGACGGCGTCCCCGGAGTGACCGGCCCCGGGGGCACCGCGGCGGTGGTCGACCCCACCCTCAACGGTGTCGCCGGCCGCCTCGTCGTGCCCAACCAGACCCTGACGCCCAATCTCCGGGTCTCCCTCGACCGGGTGGCCAACGATCCCAACCACGGCGCCTTCACCCGCAAGCTGGTGGCCGAGCTGGATGAGGACCGGGCCGTGACCATCTCCATGGTGACGCCGGCCAAGAAGTCCCTCCCGCTGAACGAGGTCACCTCGGCGACCATCACCAACACACTGGGGGAGACCCTCCAGCTCACCCGGGCCGAGTTGGGCGCCCCCATCTGGCTGGCGGCGAGTCGTCCGGCACTGTCCAGCAACGGGGCCAACGGCCGTCTCGTCACGTACGCCTTCAAGTCGGTGGTGATCCGGGGCGCCAACGTGGTGAACAGTGGTCAGCTCCACTTCACGCCCAACAAGCAGCTGGTCTGGCCCGTCCCGGTCATCCTGCACTCCCTGACCATCGAGGCCAACGACCTCCTGGCCGGCCGGCCCGCCGGCAAGACCGTGCAGCTGACCTATCCGGACAAGTCCACGCTGACCGTGCCCCTCGGGGCCCAGCACGAGTACACCTTCTACAACCTGCCCCGCGGCACCTACAAGGTGAAGGTGGGCGGGGGACTCATCGCCCTGGGGTCGACGGTGCGGCTCTCCCGGAACCAGACCACTACCGAAGTGGTGATCACCAAGGCCGACGCCGGGGAACTCGCCCTCATGCTCTTCTCCGTGCTGGCCGTGGTGGTGGCGGCCGGCGTGATCGGCCGCCGGTTGCGTCGGAACACCGGTCGCAAAGAGGGCACCTCCCGTGCGCTCCTTGCCTAGGGACCACCCGGCCCGCCTCCTCGCCTCCCTGATCGCCGTAGCCGGCCTGATCCTCACCGGCTGCAGCTCGGGGAGTTCGGCGCCACACCCGACGACGAGCGGGGCCACCCAGAACACGGTCACCTCCACCACCCTGGCCCCGAGCACTCCTCCCGCCGCCACGGGACCGGACCATCGGATGTTCGCCTTCTACTACCTGTGGTGGGATACGGCCCACTGGCACGCCCGCCTCGGGCCCAACTACCCCTACACGGACAGCCCGCTGCCGCTGCCGGCGACGTTGAGCGGCAACGGGTGCACGGTCACCAACAACTTCCCCGGCAACCAGCTGACCGACGTGGCCTCACCGCTCTGGACCCAGGACGATCCCAAGCAGATCCAGTCCGACGTGGCGCTCGCCGCCGCCACCGGCCTCGCCGGCTTCGCCGTCAGCTGGGCGGGCACCGGCCAGCCCAACCAGACGGTGAACTCGTCGGCCTTCAACCAACGGCTGGCGCTCCTGGTGGCGGCAGTGCACCAGATCAACCGGCAAGGAACCCCGTTCTCGCTGTGGATCGCCTATATCTCCTCGGCCCGTATCCGCAGCACCGATGAGATCAACAACGACCTCACGTACCTGGACAAGACGTACGGCAACGACTCGGCCTTCGACCACAGCAACGACGGCCGCCCGACGCTGATCATGATGGGGAGCCGCAAGTACCCCCAGTCGGTGCTCGACGCCTTCAGCGCCCGGTGGCGGCCCCACTTCTACCTGGTGGCCGACGAGAACTGGAACACCTGGGACGCGGCCAAGGCCGCCGACTTCGACGCCGACCAGTACTACTGGTCGAGCCAGAATCCCACCGCCAACAAGGCCTCGTTCGCCGACATCGACCGGCTGGCCGCCGAGGTCCGCTCGACCAAGAACCCCAACGGGAGCGCCAAGCAGTTCTTCGCCCCCCTGGCGCCCGGCTATAACAAAGTGCTCGGCGGTGGGTCGGGGTGCGTCCCCCGGCTCGGGGGCCAGACCATGGTCGACCTCCATGCCGGCAACGCCACCGCCAACCCGGACGGGTGGATGGTGATCAGCTGGAACGAGATCGACGAGGGGACCTACATCGTCCCGCTCGAGCGGTACGGCGAACAGAGCCTCTCGGTGTTGAAGGGGATCATCGACGGGCCGTCGTCCGGCTAGTGACCTCGCCAGGTGGCGGCCGGCCCACGGACAACGGTCGAACCTGTCATCGCTCCATATTTTCTGATTTGCTAGCAGTACGCACCGTCCATGACCACGGTGCCACGGCGGCCGGACCCACCGGTTTCGGGGCAGCGGGGTAGCAGTTCACGAGAGGCCATTGATGCCCGCTGATCCAGGCCGTACCGATGCAGATCACACCCCTCCGCCGAACCGCCCATCGGCGCACCCCCGGCGCAGGCTCGTCCCGGTGCTTTTGGTGGTGGCCGCCGTCGTGGCCACCATCGCGGTAGTCCCGCTCACCTCGGCCAGTGCCGCGGGCCCCAACCCGATTGCCGTCACCCCCTTCTCCGGGTTCAACGCCCTCCTCACCCGTGCGCCCTATGTGACCGACCTGACCCAGACGTCGGCCGACGTGAACTGGGCCACGACCCAGTCTCCAGTCCAAACGCCGGGAACTCTGGAATGGGGACCTCTCGGTAACTGCACCGCCCATGTGGCCACGGTGCCTCCGACACTGCCCAACTCGTACCCGGCCGCCAACACCCCCGCCAGCGTGAATGGTTCGGCCTTCACCGTGGTCACGACGGAGTACCAGTCGACAGTGGTCCTCAGCGGACTCAGCGCCGGAACCACCTACTGCTACCGCCCCCTCGGCGCGGGCTCGGTAGATCTGCTGGGGTCGAATCCCTCGCAGAAATTCACCACGCTGGATCCGGTCGGCCCGTCCGTGCCGCTCACCTTCGACGTCATCGGTGATCTGGGGGAGACCCTCTACTCGTCGACGACAGCCTTCGCCAACAATCTCAATACCGACCAAGCGGCCATCGACTCGCTCATCGGCCAGTCGGCGACCACCGCCGGCGCCAAGTTCATCGTCACCGCCGGTGACGTCGGCTACAGCAACGGTTCCCAGTCCAACTACGGCGACCTGCAGAACGGCGGGTCGGAGATCAGCGATATCTTCGGGCCTTCCTACTGGCCCCAGACGGGTGGCCTGCCCGTCTACTCGGTAGACGGCAACCACGGGGAGAACACCACCGGACTCCACAACTGGCCCGAGTCCGCCATCGCTCAGCAGTCCCTCGGCACGTATGCCTACGACTCGTATCCAGCACTTCCTGCTGATGGAACCACGGCGGCCCAGTACCCCGACGCCTGGTACGCCGTCTCCGATGGGAATGTCCGCATCTACGTGCTCAACGGGGCGTGGGCCGACGGCAATCCCGGCAATACCAACATCTACCAGGTAGACCACGACGAGCACTGGACCACCAGTTCGCCCGAGTACAAGTGGCTGGCCGCTGATCTGGCCGCTCACCCCAACACCGTCAAGATGGCGGTTTGGCACTTCCCCATTCGCTCGGACAACACCAGCCAGGCCAGCGACACCACGCTGCAGAACACCCCGTCCAACCCCAACAGCCTCGAGGCCCTGCTGGCCACCAACGGGGTGCAGTTGGTCTTCAACGGCCACGCCCACACCTACCAGCGCATCGCCCCCACCAACTATCTGCAGAACGGCGAAGTGGTCAACTACGTGACCGGGGGCGGTGGGGGCGTCCTCGAACCGATCAACGGGACCTGCTCTTCTTTCACCAGTACCGGCTCCATCTATGCCATCGGCTGGAGCCCGACCAAGAACTCAGGCTCCGTCTGTGGAGCCGGTGTCCCGGTTCCCCAATCGGCTGCTCAGGTGTACAACTACCTCCAGGTCTCGGTCAACGGGAACCAGGTCACGGTGACGCCCATCAACGCCGCCGGCCAATCCTTCGACGTGCAGACGTACACCTACTCCGGGGTGACCTCGACGCCCTCGACGGTGATCGACACGTCGCCACCGGCGCTGACCAACTCGACCACGGCCGCGGTGACCTTCCACTCGACCGGTAGCGGCGCCACCTTCACCTGCAAGCTCGACAGCGGTGCGGCCACCGCCTGCACCAGCCCGGTCACCTACTCCGGCCTGGCCCCGGGGTCCCATTCCGTGACGGTGACCGCCTCGGGAGGCGCAACCCCGGCCATCGCCACCTGGACGGTCGACACCACTGCGCCGACCGTTCCGAGCGGCGTGTCGGCCAGTGCCGTCTCCTCCACCCAGGTCAACCTGTCCTGGACTGGGTCCACGGACAGCACCGGTGTCACCGGCTATGACATCTACCGCAACGGGACCCTCCTGACCACGACTTCGGGGACCGGCACCACCTACTCCGACACCTCGGTCACCGCGTCCAAGCTCTACTCCTATGCGATAGATGCTCGGGACGGCGCCGGTAATGTGTCGGCCCAGAGTTCGCCGCCGGCCACGGCCACCACTCCGTCGGCACCCTCGGGGCCGACCCTCGTCCAGACGGCCGGATCGTCGACCACGACCGTCACCCTTCCGGCGGCCAGTACCCCCGGGGACCTCCTCGTCCTATCGGCCAGCAACTTCACGGGGGCGAGCAAGCCCATCACCGCCGTCTCCGACGGGAAGAACACCTGGACCAAGGTGATGGCCAAGTACGTCTCGGGTGAGAATTCTGACGGCGAGCTCTGGTACGCACCCAATGCGGCCTCAGTACAGAGCGTGACCGTCACGACTGGCGCCACGACCGTGGCCCTGCAGCTCCAGGAGTTCAGCGGCGTGGCGACCACGAGCCCGCTCGACACCTCGGTGGGCGCTGCCGGCGACACGACGTCGGCGAACTCGGGGACGGCCTCACCGGCGGCGTCGGGGGAACTGGCCGTAGGCTTCATTGCCGGCCACAGCTCGACCCAGGCCATTTCGGTCACCTCACCCGGCTTCGCCGTCCAACCGTTGGTGACCACGTCCAGTCCGAGCAAGGCGTCCGTCGAATCGGGCTATCAGGATCTGACCTCCTCGGCGGCCCAGAGCTTCGCCGGCTCGTTCGGCTCCACCATGTACTGGGCCGCTGGTCTCGCCTTCTTCAAGGCCGGGACCGCACCGCCTCCCCCCGGTGACTTCTCCCTCACCGCCTCGCCGTCGGCGGGCACGGCCGTCGTCGGATCCCCCGCGACCAGCACCATCAGCACCGCCACCGTGTCGGGCACCGCCCAGACGGTCGGGTTCACCGCCTCCGGACTGCCCACCGGCACCACGGCTTCCTTCTCGCCGTCGTCGGTCACCTCCGGCTCCAGCTCGACCCTCACGCTCACCCCATCGGCGAGCACGCCGGCCGGGACCTCCACGGTCACCGTCACCGGAACGGGAACGGGCACCACCCACACGACGACCTTCTCGCTGACCGTCAACACGGCACCGGCCGTCACCTCGGCGAACTCGACGACCTTCACCCAGGGCACAGCCGGTACCTTCACGGTGACGGCATCGGGGTCTCCCACCCCGGCCATCACCGAGTCCGGCGCCCTGCCCAACGGGGTCACGCTCACCGACAACCACAACGGTACGGCCACACTGGCCGGAAGCCCGGCTAGCGGCTCGAACGCGTCGTACCCCATCACCATCACGGCCACAGGGGCCGGCACCCCGGCTAACCAGAGCTTCACCCTGAACGTGCTGCCCCAGCCGAGTGACTTCTCGTTCGGACTCTCGCCCACCGCGGCCACCGATACGGCCGGGGCGGCCGCCACGACCTCGGTCAACACGGCCGTGACCGAGGGCGCCTCCCAGACCGTCGGGCTCGGTGCCACCGGGGTACCTACCGGATCACTTGTCTCGTTCAGCCCCCAGTCGATCAGCTCGGGCGGCACTTCGACACTGTCGATCACCCCGCCGGTGAATGCCACTCCCGGGCTCTACACGGTCACCGTCACGGGAACGGGCACGACGATGACCCATACCGCCACCTTCGCCCTGACGGTCAATACGCCGGCCACCATCACTTCGGTGAACAACGCCACCTTCACCCAGGGGAGTGCCGGTACGTTCACGGTGACCACCTCGGGGAGTTCCCCCATCAGCCTCTCGGAGGTGGGCCCGCTGCCCACCGGGGTGACGTTCACCGACAAGGGAAACGGCACAGCGACGTTGGCGGGAAGCCCGGCCACCGGCTCCAACAGCTCGTATCCGATCACCATCGGCGCCACCAACGGATTCGGCACCGCGGCCAGCCAGAGCTTCGTGCTGACCGTCAACCCGGCTGCAGCACCCCCAGATTTCACGATCGGCTCGACCCCCACCTCGGCCAGCGTGGCCGCCGGGAGCGCGGCCACAGCCACCATCACCACCGGGGCGGTCAACGGCCAGCAGTCCGTGGCCCTCAGCGCCGTGGGTGCGCCGTCGGCTGCGCTGGTGTCCTTCGCTCCGTCGACCATCACCTCAGGGGGTAACTCGACCCTGCAGGTCACTACGGCAGCGGGCACCACTCCGGGGAGCTACCCGATCACCGTGACCGGGATCGGCAACGCGGCCGGCACTCCCACCCACAGCACCGTCTTCACCCTGACGGTGACGGCGGCCGCGGTGGCCCCCCACCTGGTGCAGACGGCGAGCGGTACCGAGACGACATCGTCGACCTCGCTCGCCGCCACCTTCCCCACCCAGACCGGGGGAGGCGACCTGTTGGTCCTGTCGGCCAGCGAGTACAACGGGGCCACCAACCACATCACCTCGGTCACCGACACGGCGGGCAACAAGTGGACCCTGATCGGCTCCTACAACTCGTCGGGTCACAACTCGAACGGGGAGATGTGGTACGCCGCTAACACCTCACCCACGCTGACGGTGACGATCCACAACTCGGCGGCGGCCTTCGAGACCTTCGAGGTCCAGGAGTTCGCCGGCCTGTCGGCGACCCCGCTCGATGTCGCCACCGGCACGTCCAACACCGGCACCGCGGCCAGCTCAGGATCGGTCAGTTCGACCGTCGCCGGTGAGCTGGCCGTCGGGCTGATCGCCGGCCACGGGAACGCCGAGGCCATCTCGGTGACGTCGGCGGGCTACACCAGCCAGGCCCAGCAGACGAGTACCGGCAGCATCACCACGGTGAAGACCGGCTACCAGGTGCTCGGGGCCCCCGGGAGCCAGAGCTTCGCCGGATCGTTCGGGACGGCCATGTACTGGGCGGCCGGCGTCGCCATCTTCAAACCGGCCGGCTGAGAAGCCGGGGGGCGACCGCCGATCGGGACCGGGCATTCCCGGACGGCGGTCGGTGATTCCGGACCGAGTGTGAGGAGAGGCCACGAAGAGTGGGCACTCTACCCTGGGTTAACGGGACCTGAACGGCCGGTGACACGGGTCATCCCTGCAGTTCACCGGCTCGCGTGCGGAGCCTGATGTCGGTGGCCGGGCCTGGAATGACCACAATTCCTCACCTTCTGTGGCATCGTATCCCCACTCCTTGCGACGGACTCCGGGGGGCGATACCGTCGCCCAGGCATCGCGTCAGTCCCCCTTGACGGCGGTTCGATTTCGGGGAGGCTGATGCGGGGGCACCTCCACACGTAACGAATCCGGTTCTCCTGGCTGTAGGGCAGGGAGTGGCCAGAAGAAAGGAACACCACCCATGATTCGCAGTCTTCTCGGAGGCGGGCGTGGCCCGCACCGCACGGCTCGGGCGGCCCACCGCACGCGGAACCTGGCCGGAGCCGCACTCGTGGCCGGTGCCATGGTGGCGGCCCCAGTGGCCCTGACGGTCGGCGTGACCGGGGCATCGGCGGCCACCCCGCACGCCACCCTCATCACCGACTGCCCGACCTGGTCGACGAACTTCGGTGGCAACACCGACGCCACCAAGGTCGTGCAGGTGCGGTTCAGCTACCGTCCCGGCAACCAGTCGTGGGTCGTCCCCTCCAACGCCGTGCCCGGTTCGATCTGTATCGACGCCAGTGGCGCCCAGGGCGGCAACAGCGCGGGTGCCTCGGGTGGTACCGGAGGCGACGTGAACATGGTTCCCAACTTGACGGCCAACCAGGTCCTGACGGTTGTGGTGGGCAAGCAGGGCGGCGCCGGCAGCAACCCCGGGACCGGTGGAGCCAGTGGCGGCGGCGCCTCCATGGTCTTCGCCCCCGGTAACACCCTGATCGCCGCGGCCGGTGGCGGCGGTGGCGCAGGGGCCACGTCGAACGGCGGTGCGGGAGGGCCCACTCCCGGGTCCACTAACCCGAACGGACAGGCTGGAACGGGTGCCGGCGGCGGCGGCGCCACTGGCTCCGGCGGCGGAACGGCCGGCTCCGGCTTCGCCTCGGCAGGTACCGGCCCGGCTTCGTCGCCGACCTCGGTCACCGGCGGCAACGGTGATGTCACCGGCGGCGGCGGCGGCGGCGGTGGTTACTTCGGCGGTGGCGGCGGTGGCGCCAACGGCGGCGGTGGCGGCGGCTCCAACTACGCCAACGCCTCGGTCTCTACGGCCGGCACCACCCCCTACTACCAGGGACAATGGCTGCTGAACGGGAACGTCAGCATCTGGTACCAGTCCACCACCTCCAACTCCGGCGGTGGTGGTGGCGGCGGTGGCTCGACCACGGTCAACTCGTCGCCCAGCCTCGGCTACTGGCTCGGGGCCACCGACGGGGGCATCTTCTCCTTCGGGAGCGCCACCTTCCACGGCTCGCAGGGTGGATCCCATCTGAACAGCCCCATCGTGGGCATGGCGGCTACGCCTCCCAATGGGGCCAGCCCCTCCAACGGCTATTGGCTGGTGGCCTCCGACGGGGGCATCTTCACCCACGGCTCGGCCGGCTTCTTCGGATCGATGGGTGGATCGCACCTCAACAGCCCGATCGTGGGCATGGCAGCCACGCCGGACGGCAACGGCTACTGGCTGGTGGCCGCGGACGGTGGGATCTTCAGCTTCGGTGACGCCCACTTCTTCGGGTCCATGGGCGGGTCGCACCTGAACAAGCCCATCGTGGGCATGACGGCCACAGCCACCGGCAACGGCTACTGGCTGGTGGCCTCTGACGGTGGCATCTTCAACTTCGGGGATGCGGCCTACAACGGGTCGATGGGCGGCTCGCACCTCAATGCCCCCATCGTGGGCATGGCCGCTGACGTCGCCGTTCCCGGCGCCTACTGGATGGTGGCCTCCGACGGTGGCATCTTCACCTTCGGCGGGGCGCCGTTCCTCGGCTCGCAGGGTGGTTCCCACCTGAACAAGCCCATCGTCGGCATGGCGGCGTCGCTCGACGGCGCCGGCTACCGCTTCGTGGCCACCGACGGGGGCATCTTCACCTTCGGGAGTGCCGCCTTCTACGGGTCCATGGGCGGGTCGCACCTCAACCAGCCGATCATCGCCATGGCCAACTCCTAGCCGGACCAGCCACACTTCACGGCCCGCACGAGGGGCCGGTCGCCGACTTCGGTCGGTGGCCGGCCCTTCGTGCTGTTCAGGGATCGAAGCCGGTGCCGTCAGCCACGGGAGGCGTCGCTCCGCTGGGCCGAAAAAAAGGACCTGAGCAGCTCTGATGCCTCGGTGGATCGGACCCCGGCGGTGATCGGGACCTCATGGTTCAGTCGGGGGTCGGCGCACAGGTTGTACAGGGAGCCACAGGCTCCGGCCTTCAGATCGGCGGCCCCGAAGACCAGGCGCCCGACCCGGGCCGCCACCAGGCCTCCCGCACACATCGCGCAGGGCTCGAGGGTGACCACCACGGTGACCTCGGCGAGCCGCCAACTCCCGAGGGCGGCGGCGGCATCGCTGATGGCCAACAGCTCGGCGTGCGCGGTCGGATCGCCCCGGTGCTCGCGCTCGTTGTGTCGGGAGGCGATGACCCGGCCCTCGTGGACCACCACGGCACCGACGGGGACATCGCCGTGGGCCGGGGCCGCCGCGGCCTCCTCCAGCGCCAGGGCCATGGCCGCGTCATCACCGATCGGGATCCCGGTTTCGCCGTGGTTGGGCCGGCGCGCCGACGGGGATGGAGTCGCGTCGGTGCCCATAGAGCGGAGGCGGTGGGATTTGAACCCACGGTGAGTTTCCCCACACACGATTTCCAGTCGTGCCGATTCGGCCGCTCTCGCACGCCTCCGGGTGGTGGCCTCACCGGAGATCCGGAGGGGCCAACAGCGTGGACAGGCTACTCCGACACCCCGGATCGGTCGGACGCCCCACCGTCACGCAACGGGACCCCCATCGGCTGCGATCGGTGACGGCCGGTGGGGGCTAACATCTGGGCGCCCCGACGTTGTGTGCGACGGCTGGGTCCTGCGCAACGTCCTCCTGTGAATCGAGTCAGGGTCGGAAGGCAGCAGCTCTCAGCAGGTCAGGCCGTGTGCCGTAGCCAACCTGGCCGTCGCACAGAACGCCGGGGCGAGTCGGGCGCCACCGTCGACTGGGACCTCGCGATCTGCGAGCGCGTCGGATGCCGATCGTCGGCCTCCGGAGCGGAAACGGGGCACCCGGTGACCGGTAGGCTCCCACGACGTGGCCGACCTTCCGGACGACACCCCCTACCAGTCGCTGTACCGGCGGTTCCGCCCCTCCACCTTCGGTGAGGTACGCGGTCAGGACCATGTCGTCCTGGCCCTCCGGAACGCCGTGCGGGACCAGCGGGTGGCCCATGCCTACCTGTTCAGCGGGCCCCGCGGGACGGGCAAGACCTCGACGGCCCGGATCCTGGCCAAGGCCCTCAACTGCACCGACCTGCGGGACGGGGAGCCGTGCGGCGTGTGCACCTCGTGCGTCGAGATCGCCAAAGGCACGTCGCTCGACGTCCACGAGCTCGATGCCGCCTCCAACAACGGGGTCGAGGCCATGCGGGACCTGGTGTCCCGGGCTGCCCTCGGCACGCCGGGACGCCAGAAGGTGTACATCGTCGACGAGGTCCACATGCTGTCGACGGCGGCGTCCAACGCCCTCCTGAAAACCCTCGAGGAGCCCCCCGCCCACGTCATCTTCGTCCTGGCCACCACCGACCCCCAAAAGGTGCTGCCCACGATCAGGAGCCGCACCCAGCATTTCGAGTTCCGACTGCTCGGCCCCGAGACGCTGGGCGCGCTCTTGGACCAGGTCCGGCGCGACGCCCATCTCGAGGTTCCCGACGAGGCCCTCGACCTCGCCGTGCGGCGGGGCCGGGGATCGGCCCGCGACGCGCTCTCCGTCCTCGATCAGGTGGTGGCGTCGGACTCGGTCGACGACGACCTGCCCGAGCTCGACGAGGTGGTCGAGGCCCTGGCCGAACGGGATATCGGCCGCGCTCTGGTGGCCGTGGCCCACCTGACCTCGGCCGGCTTCAGCCCCCAGCAGCTGGCCGCCGACCTGGTGGAGCATCTGCGCCAGGGCTTTTTGGCCCTGGTGGCCCCGGACCTGATGGCCGTGTCGGGTGGTGAGCGGACCGATCTGTCCGCCCGGGCCCAACGCGTGGGCCTGGCCGCGCTCGTCCGGGCCATGGAGGTCCTCGGTCTGGCCCAGGTGGCCATGCGCGACGCCCCGGATCCCCGGGTCAACCTCGAAGTGGCCCTCGTCCGGTTGGCCCACCCCGAGGCCGATGAGTCCCCCGAGGCGTTGCTGGCCCGCATCGAACGACTCGAGTCGTTGGTCCGGGATCAGGCCGTCCCTGTTCCCGGAGGGACGCCCGGGTCCCCGCCCGCACCGCCCACCACCACACCCGCACCGTCGGGCCAGGTCCCTCCCACCCGGACCGCGCCCGCCCCGGCTCCGGCTGTCACCGTCCCGGCACCGTCGACCCTAAGCCCACCACCGCCCGCACCCGAGCCCCCCTCGGAGGTGGAGGCATCGGACCCGCCTGCCGCCACCCCACCCGGTGTCACCGGCCGACCCACCCTCGGCGCCTACCGACGCCAGTCCGCCGCCGAGGCCGCTCCCGAGGCGGGTGCGCCCGCCGGCAACGAACCGACGGTTGGGCCCTCCTTGCCTTCGGTGGACCAGGGGAGTGCGAGTCCCGCATCAGAACCGCCGACCGATGTTCAGGGCAGCGCCGAGTCGGTGCCGGGCCCGCCCCCCGCCGCTGCTGCCGGCCCGTTCCCCACCCGTGACCAGCTGGTGCAGGCCTGGGGTGACCATGTGATCGGCCGCCTGCGGCCCAAAGCCAAGGCGCTGTTCCAGGCGGGGCGCTTCGTCGGGGTCGACGGCGAGCGCGCCGTGTTCGGGCTCCCGAACGAGATCCACCGGGACCGGTGCGAGGAGGTCCGAGCAGAGATCGAGCAGGCGCTGTCCGAGCAGTTCGGTCGGCCCATCGCCCTCGAGCTGGTCGTTGATCCCGGAGCAGAGGCGCCCCGAGCGCGGACCGAACTGCCGTCCGACGGCTCCGACGAGGACGCTGCTCCCGCCCCGCCCCGCCCCGCGGTCGGGACGACGGGTCCCGAGCCGGTGTCCGCCCCGTCGAGCGCCGCTGCTACTCCCACCACGATCACGACGCCGCCGGTCGCCTCGGACACTCCCGAGGATATCGAGGACCTGTCGGTGTTCGACGAGGAACTAGGTGCCGTGGCCGAGATTGACAACTCGGCGGAGGCACGGGTGCTCCAGGCCTTCCCCGGGGCCGAGGAGGTGGGGTAGGTGGCCATCTTCTCGGGACCCCTGCAGACATTGATCGACGAACTCGGGCGGCTGCCGGGAGTGGGCCCCAAGTCGGCCCAGCGGATCACGTTTCACCTCTTGAAGGTGGCGCCGGAAGACGCCCTGCGGCTGGCCGAGGCCATCATCGCCGTGAAGGAGCGGATCACGCTGTGCACCCGGTGCTTCAACGTGGCCGAAGGCGGGCTGTGCGCCATCTGCGTTGACGACCGGCGGGACGCCACCTCGGTCTGCGTCGTGGAGGACCCCCGGGACATCGTGTCGGTGGAGAAGACCGGCGAGTTCTCGGGGAAGTACCACGTGCTCCAAGGGGCCCTCAACCCCATCGAGGGCATCGGCCCCGAACAGCTCAGGGTCCGCGAGCTGCTGGTGCGCGTGGAGGCCGAGGGCATCACCGAGGTCATCCTCTGCACCAACCCGAATCTGGAGGGCGAGGCCACGGCCATGTACCTGGCCCGACTGCTGAAGCCGATGGGCCTCACCGTCACCCGCATCGCCAGCGGCCTCCCGGTGGGCGGCGACCTCGAGTACGCCGACGAGCTGACCCTGGGGCGGGCGCTCGAAGGTCGCCGGGAGGTCGAAGCCTGAGACGCGGCGACCTCCGTCGACAGACGGTGGTGTCCCACACCACGAGGGTCGGCCGTTGTCTGGGCGCGTCACGGCGACGGTCGACGTGAGCGCACCCAGCCGGTTCCTCTGGATCCTGCGCCACGCCAAGGCCGCATCCGACGCCCCGTGGGGCGGCGACGACCGGCAGCGCCCGCTGACCGCCCGGGGTCGACGCGACGCCGCCGCCCTCGGAAAGCGCCTGGCTGCCGACCCTGTCGACCTCGACCTCGATCACGTCGCCGGAGGGGTACCGCGGCCGGAGCTGGCCCTGTGCTCTTCGGCCGTGCGGACCCGCCAGACCACCGACCTCGTCGCCGAAGGCATGGGTGGTGGGCTTCCGGTGGACGCCTTCCACCCGCTCTACGGGGCCGATCCTGACCTGCTCTTCCAGTACGTCCGCGAGATCGACGAGAGCGCGACCAGTGCCCTCCTCGTCGGGCACAACCCGACGGTGTTCGAGGCGGCGTGGCGGCTTCTCGGCGAGCCGGTCGCTGCGGGCACGGACGGCGCGGTGGTCGGAGAGGGCACTGCTGTCGGGGACGGCCTCCCTCCCTCGGACCGTACCCGGCTCGAGGCCCACGGCTTCCCGACCTGCGCCCTGGCCGTCCTTGTCCTCGACGTCGGGGCCTGGGAGGACGTGACCGAGGGCACCGCCATGCTGGCCGGCGTGTTCAAGCCCCCGTACTGAGGCCTCCGGCCTCAGTACCCGTCCATCACTTGTACCCTCAGAGGGTGCGGAGTACGGCGGCGTCGCCCTGTCCGCCGCCGCCACAGAGGCTGACCGCCGCCGTGCCGCCACCGCGGCGCTTGAGCTCGAGCAGGGCGGTGAGGGCCAGACGGGTGCCCGACATGCCGACCGGGTGCCCGAGGGCGATGGCCCCACCGTTCACGTTGACCACGTCGTCACTGATGCCGAGGTCCGAGGCCGAGGCACAGCCCACGGCGGCGAAGGCCTCGTTGATCTCGAAGATGTCGATGTCGGACACCTTCAGACCGGCCTTGTCCAGGGCCACCGAGGTGGCGTGGGACGGCTGATGGAGGAGGGACGGGCTCGGGCCGGCCACCTGGCCGTAGCTGACCAGCTCGCCGAGCGGGGTGAGGCCGAGCTCTTCGGCCTTGGCTTTGGACATCACGATCACCGCGGCGCCACCGTCGGAGATCTGGGAGGCATTGCCGGCGGTGATGGTGCCGCTCTTGTCGAAGGCCGGTCGCAGCTTGCCGAGGGACTCGGCGGTGGTCTCGGGACGGACGCCCTCGTCGGTGTCGACGATGAGGGGGTCGCCCTTGCGCTGGGGCACGCTGACCGGGATGATCTCGTCGGCGAACTTGCCGTCCTTGATGGCAGCCGCGGCCCGCTCGTGGGAGGCGGCGCTGAAGGCGTCCTGGCGCTCCCGGGCCACACCGTCGGCGCCGTTGTAGCGCTCGGTGCCGAGGCCCATGGCGCAGTTGTCGAAGGCGCAGAAGAGCCCGTCGTACATCATCGAGTCCACAACGTTCTGGTCGCCGATGCGGTAGCCGGCCCGGGCCCCGGGGAGCAGGTAGGGGGCCTGGGTCATCGACTCCATGCCGCCGGCCACCACGATGTCGGCCTCACCGGCATTGATCATGAGGTCGGCCAGGTAGATGGCGTTGAGCCCGGACAGGCAGACCTTGTTGACGGTGGTGGAGGGCACGGTCATGGGAATGCCGGCGTTGGCCGCGGCCTGTCGGGCGGTGATCTGTCCCGCCCCGGCCAGGATCACCTGTCCCATGAACACGTAGTCCACCTGATCGGGGGCGATGCCGGCGCGCTCGAGGGCGCCGGCGATGGCGAAGCCGCCCAGTTCGGTCGCGGCGAAGCCGCCCAGAGCGCCGGACAGTTTGCCGATCGGGGTTCTCGCCCCTGAGACGATGACGGTTCCGGACATGACGACCTCCGCGGCCTGACGGCCCGATCAGGCGGCCTTCCCCCTAGGGTCCACCGCAGCGAGGGCACCATGATATGGCCTTGCCGGGCCACGCGACCACACGACCGGCGCCGTCGGTTGTGTGGCGCCGAGCCGCCCCTTCCCGTGGTCGCGCCGCCCCGTCCCGTGGTCACCCGTTCAGTCGGCGGCCGTAGGTGTGCACGAGGGCCGAACCCGTCCACCCGACCCCGGCTGCAGCCCGGAATCCGCCACGAGCCGGCGGGCTAACCTGCCCTGTCATGCAGGAGTTCCTCACAGCCATCCAGGCCGGCGCGTCCGGCGACGAACTCGGGTCCATGCCGCTGCCCGACCACTACCGTGCCTCATTCGTCCTCCGGGACGAGGTGGGGATGTTCGAAGGGCTGGCGACCGAGGACAAGGACCCGCGAAAGTCGCTCCACGTGAGTGACGTGGCCGTCCCCGAGCTGGCTCCCGACGAGGCCTACGTGGCCGTCATGGCCAGCGCCATCAACTTCAACACCGTGTGGACGTCCATCTTCGAGCCCCTTCCCACCTTTGGGTTCCTCGACCGGCTGGGCAAGGAGAGTGCGTGGGGCAAGCGCCACGCACTCGACTACCACGTGGTCGGCTCCGACGCCTCGGGCGTGGTGCTGCGCACCGGTTCGGCCGTGCGGAACTGGAAGCCCGGGGACAAGGTCACCGTGCACTGCAACTACGTCGACGACCAGAGCCCGAGCGCCCACGACGACTCGATGTTGGCCGACAACCAGCGGATCTGGGGCTTCGAGACCAACTTCGGGGGACTGGCCGACCTGGCCGTCGTGAAGGCCAACCAGCTGATGCCCAAGCCCAAGCACCTCAGCTGGGAGGAGGCGGCCTGTAACGCGCTGTGCAACTCGACCTCCTACCGGATGCTGGTGTCGAAGAACGGCGCCCACATGACCCAGGGCGACAAGGTCCTCGTCTGGGGGGCCTCGGGAGGTCTCGGCGCCTACGCCGTGCAGTACGTCCTGAACGGCGGGGGCACGCCCGTTGGTGTCGTCTCGTCGCCGTCGAAGGTTGAGCTCCTGCACGAGCTCGGCGTGGAGGCGGTCATCGATCGCAAGGTGGCCAACTACCGGTTCTGGAAGGACGAGCACACCCAAGACGAGTCGGAGTGGCGACGGCTGGGCAAGGACATCCGGGGCCTGGTCGGTGAAGACGTAGACATCGTCTTCGAGCACCCCGGACGACAGACCATGGGCGCCTCGGTCTTCGCCGCCAAGCGGGCGGGGACCATCGTGACCTGTGCTGCCACCTCGGGCTACATGATCGAGTACGACAACCGGCACCTGTGGATGAAGCTCAAGACCATCAAGGGGTCGCACTTCGCCAACTACCGCGAGGCGTGGGACGCCAATCAGCTGGTGTGCGAGGGGAAGATCCTCCCGCCGCTCTCTGCCGTCCACCCGCTGGAGGAGGTGGGTGACGCCGCCTACCAGGTCCACAAGAACCTCCACGAGGGGAAGATCGGCGTCTTGTGCCTCGCTCCCGAGGAGGGACTCGGCATCGACGACCCGGAGCTCCGCTCCGAGGTGGGCGAGGACCGCATCACGCTGTTCCGGAGGCACGGGGTATGACCGAGCACCTGTTGACCGAGATCGACCACGTGGCCATCGCCGTACCCGACCTCGACGAGGCCATCGGCTACTACGAGCAGACCTTCGGGGCCACGGTGGACCACCGTGAGACGGTCGAGTCCGACGGCGTGGAAGAGGCCCTGTTGAAGGTGGCCGATAGCTACATCCAGCTGCTCACCCCCATCCGGGAGGACTCGCCCGTGGCCAAGTACCTGGAGAAGAAGGGGCCCGGTCTCCATCACGTCGGCTACCGGGTGGTGGACTGCGCGGTGGCCCTCCAGTCGGTGAAGGACCACGGCGGCAAGGTCATCGACGAGGCCCCTCGCCCCGGGTCACGGGGGACGACGGTGGCCTTCGTCCATCCCAAAGGGGCGTTCGGCACTCTGATCGAGCTCGTCCAGGAGTGAGCGGTCACACCGATGGACAGGGCTCCGGCGGCCCCTGAGGGCGACGACGCGGCGTCGGCGTCAGGGCGTCCCCCGGCGATCGGCGTCCCGAGCATCCCGACCCGGGCCGACCGACGTCCCGCACCCGCTGTCGTTCCCTCGGTGCAGGTCCCGCCCCGCTCCCAGCCGCACCCCGACGCCACCCCCGGCACCGAGCCGACCGGGTCCGTAGGGACCTGGACGGCGCTGGAGGTGGACCCGGTGACCGGTGGCCCGGCCGCCGACGAACCGGTCGTCGACGCGGGTCTGACTGCCCCCACCACCCGGAGGCGGCCCACCGTCCCGGTGGTGTCTACCCGATCCATGCCCCTGCCCACCGATCGGATGTCATCGGGGGTGCGGACCCGCGCCGACGCACCCGCTGATGCGGGTGGGGAGGCCATCCCTGACCCCTTCGACGTCAGCTTCCCGCCCGGGGTGGCATCCAAGTTGGGGTGGTACGTCTATCTGCTCACGGACCCCGGGTCCGGCCGCCCCTTCTACGTGGGACGGGGCCGTGGTGACCGGTGCTTCCGGCATCTGGAGGCCGCCCGCACCACGCCGGTTCCCACTGGGGTCCACGCGGACCGCACCGGTGAGGGCACCGGCCCGGCACCCGTGGCGCCGGGCGAGAGCGGGGGTGCATCCGACGATGCCGACGGGGCGACGTTCCCGGCTCTGGCGCTGATCCGGGAGGTCGAGGCGAGAGGCGCCTCGGTGCTCCTCGAGATCCTGCGCTACGACCTGACCGCCAAGGAGTCCCGGCTCGTGGAGGCCGCCACGGTCGACCTCCTCGACCTTCCGGTCCCCGCTGAACTGGGGAGCCAGCGCCAACCGGCCGCCGATCTCGGGACGCGGTTGGCCAAGCGGGCCAAGTTCAAGCGGGACCACCAGGTGGTGCTGCTTCGGGTGGGCGACCGCGGCGCCGACACTGGCTACGAGACGGCGCGTCACGACTGGCGGATCGGCCGGAGGTGGACCGATCCCCAATCGTCCCGGTCTCCCCGTTGGGCCGTCATCGTGGCCGGTGAGCTGGTGGTGGCCGTCTACGCCATCGAACGGTGGGAGCCGACCCCGCTCCCGGGTCCACCGGGGCCGTCCGGCGAAGCGGGCGCCCGGGCCTTCACGGCCCGGTCGACCTACCGGCACTCGTTCATCGGGACGCGGGACGAGGAGCTCGAGGCCCGGTACGTGGGCCGGAGTGTGGGTGCCTATCTCGGGGCCGGACCGGGACGGGGCCCGGTCTCCGGCCGGGGCAGAGGGGTCGGGGTGCACAACCAGGTCACCTACGTCTGGTGCGGTCCCCACTGGGTCAACCCCGTCGGCTGACCGTGCCGACCGGGCGGTGGGCAGCCCCACCGGCACGGGCCGGATCGGACCCCCTGTTCCCGGTCCGGTAGCCTCACAGACCATGGATCACCCCATGACCCAACGACTGGAAGAACTGGCCAAGCGACGCGAGCTGGCTAGGAACGGGGCTCTCCCCGGGCCGTGGAGAAGCACCACGCCAAGGGCAAGATGACAGCCCGAGAGCGGAGCGACTACCTCCTCGACGACGGGTCGTTCCAAGAGCTCGACATGCTGGCCCGACACCGGGCCCACGGCATGGGCCTCGAGGAGAACCGGCCCTACACCGACGGGGTGATCACCGGGTTCGGGACGATCGAGGGCCGGAGGGTGTGTGT
>CAWJSI010000002.1:0-74335 GCA_963845485.1 uncultured Acidimicrobiaceae bacterium
ACAGATAAGGAAAGCTGAGAAGTTCCTTGGTCCCACAAAAGGCGCGAGATCCAGCCACTGTCACGAAATTGACCAATGTTCATCAGAGAGCGCTCACGAGGCGACGGTACACCCGCGAATGAGGTGGCCTTGGAACTAGCGTTCCAAGCAAGCCAATAGAGCCCGCCAGCTCAACCCGAAGGTTTGCCCAAGCGAGAGGGACTCAAAGGCGGACGGTTAGGAAGTCAGGGTGTCGTTTTGATCACGAGGCTTCGATCGTCATGTGTCGCGGCTAGGACCGGCAAGTAGGTTAGGCAAACAGTCTCCGAAAGGGCGCCGATCACCTGCCTATGAGATCGTGACGCCGACATAGGACTCTTCATAGCCACGAACGACTGAAGCGTTCAAAACCCTGAAGAGCGGCCAAACCGGCACCTTCGGTTGACCATCCGCCGGGAGCAGGAAATTGGTCGCAGTCGATGGGATTTGCATCGTCATCGCTGATCCGTATGCCTCGATCCCGGACTGGAGCGTGATGTCTTGGGGGTCCGAAGGAACAGAGTTGCTTCCGACGACGGAGTCGGAAACAGGCGCTGAACCTGCATCGTTCCGACGAATCCGGAGATCCGTTGAGTCCGCTGAGTTCTCTGGAGTGATCACCCAGTCGCTGAGTTCAGTGGCAAAGCGAGTAGCGGGTAATGGATCTCGTCGAGAAATCGGGAACAGAAGTGCCCCTGAACTGGTCTTTCACTGGCAGTCCCAACGGGGTTCGAACCCGTGTCTCCACCTTGAGAGGGTGGTGTCCTAGGCCTCTAGACGATGGGACCCTGTCCAGACCGATCCTCACGGATCGCTCCGGTGATACACCCCTCTCGGGGCGACCTGCCACGATGACCCTATTAGGGCATCGAAAGCGCTCGGGGGGGAGGGCTCGAACCTCCAACCTCATGAACCAGAATCATGCCGCGCTGCCAGTTGCGCCACCCCCGAATGGGCGAACCGTCAATTTAGCCGACCCTGGCTGGCCGGGGGACGGCCCTCTTGAGCACGATCCGGCCGACCCCGGAGCCCGGGCCACCGTTCCCCTGGGGCCGGGGAGCCAGCCGTCGCTACGATCACCTCACAATGTCCTCTGAACGGGTGGTAGTTGTCGGCGGTGGCATTCTCGGCACCATGCATGCCCTCGAGGCCTGCCAGCGAGGCTGGGACGTCGTCCATCTGGAGGCCGATGCCGGACCCCGGCGGGCGTCGACCAGGAACTTCGGCTTGATCTGGGTGAGCGGACGGGCCAGGGGGCGTGAGCTGGACCTGGCAATCCGGGCCCGCTCACTTTGGGAAGACCTGGCTCAGCGGGCTCCTGACATCGGGTTTCGACCCGACGGATCCCTCACCCTGGCCGTCAACGCCGAAGAGCTCGCGCTGATGTCGGAAGCGGCATCACTTCCCGACGCTCAGAGCCGTAGTTTCCAGCTGCTCGACCCGGCCGGGGTCCGATCGGTCAATCCCTCGATCAGAGGTGAGATAGCCGGTGGCCTCTTCTGCGGGTCGGACGGGGTGATCGAACCGCGAGCCGTTCTCGCCGCCCTCCGTGCCTCGGTCGCCGGCACCGATGCCTACCGGTGGCTTCCGGGCCGCCAGGTGGTCGACGTCGAGTCAGGCGGGAGCAGTGGTGGCGCCACCGCCATCGACCATCGTGGTGGACGACATGATGGCTCGCTCGTCATCATGTGTGTCGGGGACCGTCTCTCAGGACTGGGTGGCCGGGTGGGTGCGGCCATGGCGGCCGCACCGCTGCAACGCTGCCGGCTCCAGATGATGGAGACCGAAGCCGCTCCGGAGCACGTGACCACCGCCGTGGCCGATGGCGACTCCATGCGCTACTACCCCGCCTTCGACCTCCCCGGCCGCGCCGCTCTTTCCGCCCCGTCAGCCGTAGGCGACGAGTGGGGACTGCAGCTGCTTTGCGTGCAACGGGCCGGCGGCGGCCTCACCATCGGCGACACCCACGTCTACGAGGAGCCGTTCGACTTCGCCGTCGACGAGGCTCCCTTCGACCATCTCCGGGCCCGGGCCGAGTCCCTCTTCGGTTGGGAACTGCCTCGCGTGGTCCGACGCTGGGCCGGGGTGTACACGCTCACCACCGACGGGTCCCTCTACTGCTCTGAGCAGCTGGATGCCGGCGTCATGCTGGTCACCGGACCTGCCGGCCGGGGGATGACCCTGTCACCCGCCATCGCCGAGGAGACCTGGGAGCAGGTGCTGGCGTGACCGGCGTCCGACTGGTTGCCCTGGACATGGCCGGGACCACCGTGGCCGACGGCGGTGCGGTCGAAATGGCGTTCGCCAAAGCCCTCGACACGGTTGGACTGGCGACCGACGATCTCGGCGAGGATCCGGTCAGCTACGTGCGGCGGACCATGGGCCAGTCCAAGATCACCGTCTTCACCGAGCTGCTCGGTGGCGACGAGGATCGGGCCGTGCTGGCCAACCTCGCCTTCGAGGACGCCTTCGACCAGGCCGTCGACCGAGGCGAGGTCACGGCCCTGCCCGGGGCCGAGTCGGCACTGTCCGCCCTGCGCGGCGCCGGGATGCAGATCTGTCTGACCACCGGCTTCTCCCCGGCTACCCGCAACCGGATCATCACCACCCTCGGATGGGAGAACACCGTCGATCTGGCGCTGTCACCCGCCGACGCCGGCCGCGGCCGGCCCTATCCGGACATGATCCTCACCGCCGTGCTGCGCCTGCAGATCGACGATGTGGCCGAGGTGGCCGTGGTCGGAGACACCACCAGCGATCTGGTGGCCGGTACCCGGTCAGGGGCTTCCCTGGTGATCGGCGTTCTGAGTGGCGCCCACTCCCGAGAGGAGCTCGCCGAGGCCCCGCACACCCACCTGATCGACTCGGTGGCCGACCTTCCCCGCATCGTCCTCCCCGCGAACCCGTGAGCACCGTCCTCGACCGTCGGGCCCAGTGGTGCTCCCGACCGGGCAGCCGAAAGGCACAGAGCGCGGGGTAGCCGCTTTGCGTCCCGTCGGCCGACAAAGAACGCATTTGTACGGGCCCCAGTGAGCAGGTCCACTGTCCGACCTGCCTCGCGGTCGCTACCCCGTCAAGCGGGCACGCTGACCACTCAACGCCACGAGTCCTGCGCCGACACCACTCCCCTGTCGGCGGTAAGCACGGTGCCCGACAACGTGCGTTCGTCAGTACGCATCCGCCACTGCAGAAGGCGTTGAGCACCGATCCATGCCGTCTCGTCGGCTGCCCCCGCCGAAATGAGGTCGTGCAGCTGGGAGGGGTCGGTGCGTAGGTCGAACAACAGCGGGGGCAGCACCTCGTCATCGGCGGCGAACTGGACGTATTTCAGGTCGGACCCCCGGACGACGTCCAAGGAACAGTGGGCCATGGGAATCCCGAAGTGCTCCTCGGCCGCTTTGGTGGCCGGATTGGGGAAGTGCCAGCTCCAGTGGGCCTCGGTGCGCCAGTGCGGAGGGTTCGCCCCGCCGGTCGTGTCTGCCCCGGTGATGAAGGGCTGCAGGGCGAACCCGTCGGTCTGGAGGGGCACGTCGATCCCCAGCCAGTGGCAGATGGTGGGCAGGACGTCGACCGATTCGGTGAACGCATCGACCACCCGTCCACGGGAAGCATCGGCGGCCGCATCGGGATCGCGGACGATGAGAGGGATGTGGAAGGACTCGTCCCAGTAGCCGAGCTTCTCGAACAGCCAGTGGTCACCCCCCATCTCCCCGTGGTCGCTGGTCACAACGACGAGGGTGGAGTCCCGTAGCCCGGCGGCGTCGAGGTAGGCGAACAGCCGACCGAGCTGGGCATCGACCTCGTCGATGGCCCCGTAGTAAGTGGCCCGCATCTGACGACGCTCACCCTCGTCATCGGGTGCGGCGGCCGGGGGAAGGTGCATCACCACACCGTTGAGCGGGTGGATGGCGGCCTCCTTGTCCCTGGTGGCGGCGGCCACGAAGTCGGGAAGGTCGTCGGCGTCGTACCGGTCGTGATAGCCGGCCGGATTCCGCCTCGGGGGATGGGGGCGGATGAAGGAGGCGTGAATGAAAAAGGGGCGATCCCCGTGGTGCTCGAGCCAATCGACGACCGACTCCACCATGAAGGCCGACTCGGAGTCCTCGGCGCGGAACTGGGCCGGGGCCCACGTCGAGCCGTGGCGGTCGGCCCCGGGGTAGTCGGGAAGGGGGCGATAGAGGTCTTGGGGGCGTGGGGGTACATCCACCCCCCGGGAGGCCAGCCACCTGCCCCAGACCTGGCTCCCCTGCTCCCAGGGGTCGTGGACGATGGCCCGGAAGCCGGGAAGCACCTGTTCGTAGGAGCGCAGCCGAGGGTCGTCGGCGTTCAGCGTGCGGGGGTCGAGGCTGGTGTCGGTGTACCCGAAGAGCACCGGGTCGTACCCGGCCTGGCGGGCCAGTTGGGCCACGTTGGTGAAACGGGCGTCGAGGGGTGTTCCGTTGAGGATGGAGCGGTTGTGGTGCAGGTACGTGCCGGTATAAAGGCAGGCTCGCGAGGGTCCACAGGGCGCAGCGTTGGCCCAGTGGTTGGCGAACAGCGTCCCTTCGGCGGCCACTCGGTCGAGGGCGGGCGTCGACACCACCGGATGGCCCACCGCCGACAGGCAGTCCCCGCGGAACTGGTCCACGGTGATGAACAAGACGTTGCGGTCGGCCACCTCAACCCCCGATCGAGTCGATCGAGTCGATCGACCGGTGGAGGGAGTCCAGCCGGTCGAACCCGATGATCCGTCCGACGGCGACCCCCACCGTCTCTTTGGCGTAGTACGGGATGGTCGAGGCGCCGGTGATGGGCGAGTGCTGCGCCGGTGTCGGATACGGGTGCAGGCCCACGTCGGTGGCGATGGCCAGACTCCGAGCCTCGTGGAAGGGATCGGTTACCACGAGGACGGTGGTGTCCCCTTTGGCCTTGAGGGTCGGCGCCGCCGTGGCCAGGTTCTCCCAGGAGTCGCTCCCTCCCGACTCGAAGATGTCCCGGCCGGGGATACCGGCGGCGATCAGATAGCGCGCCGACGCCTGGGCCTCGGTGAACTGGTCACCGGCTTCCTTGTAGCCGGTGACCATGATCAACGGGGCGTAGTGCTGCCGCCAGAGGGTCTCAGCCTGGTCGAGCCGGGCGGCGAGGTCAGGCGAGGGGACCCCGTCGTACTGGGCCGCTCCCATCACCACGATGGCTCCGGCCTGGTGGGGCTCGTAGCGGCGGCCGGTCAGCCACACCTGGACGGCGGTGACGATGAGATAGGCGGCGAGGACCGCCACCACCACGGCGATGACCCGGAGCACGACGGCCAGGGGATGGTGGGCTCGGCTGGTCGCGGCCGACCGGGTCACTGGAGTCAGGGGCGGCCGGGAGGTGTCGACCGTGGACACGCCGTCACCCGACCCCTCCCCCGGCGCGGCGCCGCCGCGTTCCGGAGTCGGTCGAGCACTCGGTCGGGGCCCATGACCGCGAGTGCCTCGAACAACGGGGGGCCCACCCGGCGACCGGTCACCGCTACCCGGATGGGGGCCTGGGCCTTCCCGAGCTTGCGGCCCACCCCGTCGGCCACGGACTGGGTGGCGGCGTGGAGCTCGTCGGGGTCGAACCGGTCGGCCAGGCCCTCATAGGCCTCGATGGCCGCGGACAAGATCGTTACGGCCTCGGGGTCACCCTCCACCGCTTTGGCCCAGGCTGCCTCGTCGATGGGCGGCTCGTCGAGGAACAAGAAGTCGACCATCCCGGGGACCTCACCCAAGGTGGCCACCCGCTCTTGGACCAGGGGAGCCATCCGGGCGAACACCTCGGCGTCGAAGTTGGCCTCGGGCCACGGGGCCCCCGCACCGACGAGCCACGGCTGGGACGCCTTGATGAAGTCCTCGGTGCTCATAGCCCGGATGTACTCGCCGTTGATGTGGGTGAGCTTGTCCACATCGAAGAAGGCCGGCGAGTGGTTGACGTCCTCCAGGCGGAACCACGCCACCGCCTGGGTGGTGTCGAACAGCTCCTCGCCGCCCGGTGGGCTCCAGCCCAACAGGCTCAGGTAGTTGAGGAAGGCGGTAGCCAGGTAGCCCTGGTCCCGGTACTCCTCGACGGCCACCTTGTCCCGACGCTTGGAGATCTTTTTCCGCTGCTCGTTGACCAGCATGGGGAGATGGGCGAAGACGGGCAGCCCCGGGGCCGGTAGCGAGTCGCCGCCTGACGTCGAGCCGTCGGTGGTCCATTCCGCCCTCCCCAAGGCCTGCCAGACGAGGACCCCCCGTGGCGTGGTGGGCAGGAGGTCCTCACCCCTGATGACGTGGGTGATGGCCATGTCCATGTCGTCGACCACGTTGGCCAGGACGAAGAGCGGGGCACCGCTGGCCTTCACGGCCACGAAGTCGTCCATGGCCGTGTTGGGGAACTCGACATCCCCGCGGATGACGTCGTCGACTACGGTGACCCCCTCGTCGGGGGTCCGGAAGCGGAGGGCCCGTCCCGCCCGGTCCAGCCCGCGCTGACGACAGAAGCCGTCATAGCCCGGGGTGAGAATCCCGGCGGTCCGGTTGCGGGCGTCGATCTCGTCGCGGGTGCAGTCACAGGCGTAGAGGGCGCCGGCCGACCAGAGGACGTCGGCGGCCTCGCCATACCGTGCGGTGCGCAGGGACTGGCGGTAGGGGCCCTCGTCGGCGTCGAGACCCAGCCAGTGCATGGCCGAGATGATTCCGTCGACCCACTCCTCCCGATTCCGTTCGGTGTCGGTGTCCTCGATGCGCAGGACGAACACACCGCCCGCCCGCCGAGCCACCAGCCAGTTGAACAGCGCCGTACGGGCGCTGCCTACGTGGAAGTAGCCCGTGGGTGACGGAGCGAACCGAACTCTCGGTGGGTCCCCGGGCACGCCTCCGTCACTCGTCTTCGACGATGGTGATGGCGCCCGTCGGACAGCCGTTGGCGGCCTGGCGCACCTTTTCCCGCAGCTCATCGCCCGGGTGCTCGTTCAACACGTAGAGGAAGCCGTCGTCCCGCACCTCGAAGACCTCAGGGGCGATGCCCATGCAGACGGCATTGCTGGCGCATTCGTCGTAGTCGACAACGATCTTCACGTGATGCCTCCGGATGCTCGGCGAACGAGGCCGAGTGTATCGGTCCGCCGACGGGGGACGGGAACGGTCGCCGCCCCTCTCTGCCTGGGCGACTGGAGCTCAAAATACCGAGTTCCATGGACCATCGGGGGCTCGCGCCCACGACCGTTCGACTCTGGGATAGAACACACGCCATGGCACCGCCTTCCGAACGGCCGGCCCAGGTCGGGCGCCCGTCCCGGGCCGGCCGGCGATGGACGTCGGCCCTGGTGACCGCCACGGCCGTCCTGCTGGCCGCCTGTTCGTCACCTACCGCGGCGCCCACCGCACCGGCCGGTTCCAGCCGGACCACGGTGGCCCCGGTCCGCTCGACCACGAGCACCACTCCCCCAGGCGCCGACCGTCTGGCCGCCGTTCGCCACATCTTCGTCATCGTTCTCGAGAACGAGGGCTACGACACCACCTTCGGCACCCCCTCGAACGACCCCTACCTGGCCAGTACCCTCCCGGCGGCCGGCGCGCTCCTCACCCAGTACTACGGAATCGGGCACCACTCGCTCGACAACTACGTGGCCATGGTCTCGGGCCAGGCCCCCAATCCCCTGACCCAGGCCGACTGCCCGCAGTACGTCGACTTTCCGTCCACGGCCACCGTGGACGCCACCGGTCAGATCGACGGCTCCGGGTGCGTCTATCCGGCCACGGTGCCGAACGTGGCCACCCAGCTGACCGACGCCCACCTGACCTGGAAGGCCTACATGCAGGACATGGGGAACATCCCGAGCCGGGAGTCAGCGGTGTGTGGCCATCCGGTGGTCGGCCAGCCCGACCACACCGAGACGGCAACGCCCGGCGACGGCTACGCCTCCCGCCACGACCCCTTCGTCTACTTCCACTCGATCATCGACAACACGGCCCTGTGCAATGCCCACGTGGTCCCGCTCGGGTCGACGAGCGGCTCGCTCCCGGCCACCACGCCGCCGGGCACCACCGGACTGGCCGTCGACCTGCGGTCGATCGCCACCACACCTGACCTCAGCTACATCACCCCCAACCTCTGCAACGACGGGCACGACGCCCCGTGCATCAATCAGGAGGGCTCGGCGTCGCCCCTGGTCAATATCGACGCCTTCCTCCAGACCTGGGTCCCGCTGATCACCTCGTCGCCGGCGTTCAAAAAAGACGGGCTCCTCGCCGTCACGTTCGACGAGGCCGATGCCGACGGGGGGAACGCCGACGCCTCGGCGTGTTGCGACGAGACGCCCGGACCGGCCGCCGCCCAACCGGGCGAGTTCGGTCCCGGAGGTGGCCGCATCGGCACCGTGGTCCTATCCCCGTTCATCAAGGCCGGGACGGTGAGCAACGTTCCCTACAACCACTACTCCCTCCTCGCCACCATCGAGAGCGCCTTCGGTCTGTCCCGGTTGGGCCAAGCCAACTCCGCGCATACCTTCGGCTCCGACGTGTTCACCTCGTCGGGGTGATCAAGGGGACAGTCACACCCGCTCGGGGTTCGGGCTGTCCCAGAGTGGCGCTCCTCGGGACAGCCGCCCTGCGGCCAGGGCCACCACGACCAACAACACCAGGGCCACCAGGAGCCCGAGGGGCTGACTGACATGGAGCTCGAGGGTGGCCCCCACCAGGGCGCCCACGAACATGGCGATGGCAGCCAGGCCGCGGCGACCGATCCGTGAGTTGGTGCCGCCGCCCAGCCGGCTCTCGAAGGCCAACCCGGCGATGGTCTGGGTGAGCACGGTGGTGGTGAGGTCGGGCACGGCCAGCTTGCGGGCGGTGCCGTTCTGCATCCCGGCCCCGAGGGCAAGCAGCGTCACCAGGGCGAAGCGGGTGACACCGTGGCCCGGATCGGCGACCGTCCACCCGATGATCACCGAGGCGGCCGTGACCGCAACCTCGAAGGTGGCCGTCACGGCCAGGATGCGGCCTCGCCGCGGGCCCAGGTGGGTGGTGATGCGCCCGCTGACCACCGCGCCGAGGCCGAAGGCGACGAGGGCGAGGGCCGACGCAGCCAGGGAGAAGCCCTTGGCACCGGCCAGGGCGAAGGCCAAGAAGACCACGTTGCCGGTCATGTTGGCCACGAAGACGTGGCCGAGGACGAGGTAGCTGAAGGCATCCACCAGTCCGGTGACCACGGTCAACAGGAGCAGCAGCGGGTGGAGCGGCCCGTGCCGGTCGCCCTTGGGCGGGACGACGGTCTGGATGGCGTCGGTCACGGTGCTGAGCATCAAGTGCCTCCACTGGCTCGGAGTTGTCGACGAACCTATCCAACCGTCCCTCCCACCGTGAGCGGCGGCGTTGTCGGGATCAGGGAAGCTCGAGTGTGCGGGTGAGCTCGACCGACTCGAGGAGCTGGCGGTCGTGGGAGACGAGCAACAGGGTGCCGCCGAACCCGGCCAGGGCCTCCTCCAACTGTTCGATGGCCGGGAGATCGAGATGGTTGGTGGGCTCGTCGAGCACCAAGAAGTTGACGCCGAGGGCCTGGAACACGGCCAGCTCGGCCCGCGTCCGCTCGCCCGGCGAGAGGGATGCGGTCGGACGGGTGACGTGGTCGGCGTCCAGGCCGAACTTGGCCAACAGGGACCGGGCTTCGGAGAGGGTGATCCCGCAACGGTCCGTGGTGGAACGCACGAGGTCGGGCCCCGCTCCGAGGGCACGACGGTCCTGGCCCAGCTGGCCCACGACGACGCTCGGTCCCAGCCACTGCTGACCGGCTACCAGGGGAAGGGCGCCGAGCAGGGCGGCCACCAACGTGGACTTGCCGCTGCCGTTGGCTCCGGTGAGCGCCACCCGTTCGCCCCAGTCGATCTCGAAGTCCAACGGTCCCATCTGGAACCCACCCCGCTCGATCACGGCTCGAGTCAACCGGGCCACCACCGTGCCGGCCCGGGACGCTTCCTCGATGGTGAAGCGGAGATCCCAGCCCTCCCACGGCTTGTCCACCACCGTGAGGGCCTCCCGGGCCCGATCGGTCTGGCGGGCCTTGGCCGCCAGCTTCTCGGTCCGGTTGATCCGGAAGTCCCGCTGGGCCTTGTCGTTGTCACTGGGCTTACGGGACTCCTTCCTCACCCCGGTGGTGGCCCACTGACGCTGGCGTTCGGCCCGGCCCTCGAGCTGGGTCCGGCGCTGCTCGTAGTGTTCGTAGGCCTCGGTGGCGTGTCGGCGGGCGTTGGCCCGCTCGGCCTGGTAGCCGGCCCACCCCCCGCCGTAGTGGTGGCCGGTGCGGGTGTGCACATCGAGTTCGAGCACGGTGGCGACGGTCCGGGCCAGGAAGTCGCGGTCGTGGGAGACGATCACCGTCCCTCCCCGCCTCGAGCCGATCCACTCCTCCAGTCGGCGGAGTCCGGCGAAGTCGAGGTCGTTGGTGGGCTCGTCCAGCAGGGTCACATCGAAGCGGGACAGTTCGATACCGGCCAGAGCCACCTTGGCCCGTTGTCCGCCGGACAGGGTGATGACCGATTGGGATGACACGCCCAGCCCGAGTCCGTGTTCTTCGAGGTGCGTGTCGATGCGGGCGTCGAGATCGGCCACGCCCAGGGTGGTGAACCGCTCCAGCGCCGCCTCGTAGCGCCGTTCCGCCGAGGTGCTGCCGGTCGACAAGGCCGAGGCCGCCTCGGCCAACTCGACCTCTGCGTGCCGTCCGCCCGTCCTGCGGGTCAGCCACTCCCGAACCGTCTCGCCCTCGGTGGTGTCCTGCTCCTGGGCCAGATACCCGACCGTCGCCGTCGGCGGGTCGAGCGTGATGCTCCCGGCGTCCGGCTCGATCAGGCCGGCCAGGAGTTGGAGCAGCGTGGACTTGCCGACTCCGTTCGGGCCGATGACGCCGATGCGACTCTCGGGTCCGACCGTGACGGAGATGTCGTCGAGGACCGTGTGCCCACCGCGGTCGTGAGTCAGGTGGCGCGCCACCAAGGTGGCCGACGGCGACAGATCGGTGCGAAGCGGGGGGATGCGACGGGCGGGCATGGAGAACCTCTCGGGCCGGTGGACGGAAGACGGACACGGGACCTGCGGTTCTCAGCGCACGCGTCCAGGCTACCGCCTCGGTGACGGTGTGTCCCGACTGTCCAGGTGTGGGCGCACCGTCCCGCGACGGAGAGCGCGGCGCGACCCACGAGAGGGTCCGACCGCGACGGGCACGACGCCGCTGGCGACCGGACCGCCACCCCAGATCGCTCGCCGCCGATGTATCGGTCCCGACGAACCGATCCTGGGTTTCGAACTGAGAGTGTGCGCCCGCTACCGCCTGCAGGTGCCCGACGGCTCTCGGTTAGGGCTTCTCGCTGCCCACGACCCACATGGCGAAGAACTGGGAGCCCCCGCCGTAGGCCTGGCCGAGAGCCAACTTGGCCCCGTCGACCTGGTGCTCGCCGGCCTGGCCCCGCACCTGCATGGCCACCTCGAGGAAGCGGAGCATGCCCGAAGCCCCGATGGGATTGGAGGACAGTACCCCGCCTGAGGCGTTCCAGGGAATGTCACCGTCGAAGGCCGTGGCCCCTGACTCGGTCAGCTTCCACCCGTCACCGAGATCACAGAAGCCGAGGTTCTCGAGCCACATCGGCTCATACCAGCTGAAGGGCACGTAGACCTCGGCGCAGTCGAACTGCTCCCGGGGGTTGGTGATCCCGGCCTGGGCGTAGACGTCGGCCGAACAGTCCCTCCCGGCCTGAGGGTTGACCTGGTCACGGCCGGCGAACATGGTGGGCTCGGACCGCATCGCCGTCCCGTGGATCCACGCCGGGGGGTACTGGCCCGAGATGGCATCCTCCGACGCCAGTACCATGGCCGCGGCCCCGTCCGACGACGGGCAGGACTCGAGGTAGCGCAGCGGCTCCCACAGCATCATGGAGTCCTCGACCATCTTCATGTCGATGTCGGCCAGGTGCAGGTGGGCGTAGGGGTTGCGCATGGCGTTCTTGCGGTCCTTGACCGCCACCATCCGCCCGATGTGATCGGGTGCACCCGAGCGACGCATGTAGGCCCGGATGTGGGGGGCGAAGTAGCCCCCGGCTCCGGCCAGCAACGGGGCGGCGAACGGTTGGGGCACGGACAGCGCCCACATGGCGTCGGAGTCGGACTGCTTCTCGTAGGCCACGGTCAGCACCCGCTGGTGGATGCCCGACTTGACCAGATGGGCGGCCACCAGTGCGGTGGAGCCCCCGACCGACCCGGCGGTATGGACGCGGAACATGGGCTTGCCCACCGCGCCCAGGGCAGGAGCCAGGTAGATCTCGGGCATCATGTTGCCCTCGAACATGTCCGGGGCCTTGCCGATGACAACGGCATCGATGTCCGACCACGTGAGGTCGGCGTCGGCGAGGGCCGCTTTGGCCGCCTCGCGGACCAGGCCGGCAATGGACACGTCGTCCCGCTTGGCCTTGTGATGGGTCTGTCCAACTCCGATGACTGCACAACGCTCGGCCATCACGCACCTTCCAGAACGCAGACGAGATTCTGTTGCAGGCAGGGGCCCGAGGTGGCGTGGGCCACGGCCCGCCGGGCCTCCCCCGACCGGATCCGCTCGGCCGCCTCGCCGATCCGGATGAGTCCGGCTGACATCATCGGATTGGCGGCCAGCGCCCCACCCGAGGGATTGATGGTCACCGAGTCGTCGAGGCCCAGAGCGTCGCGGACGATGATCTCCTGGGAGGCGAACGGGGCGTGGATCTCGGCCACGTCGACCGGTCCGTCGGCCACTCCGGCCACATCGGCCGCCTTTTTCGTGGAGGGCGAAGACGTGAGGTCACGCGCCCCGAGGGCATGGGTCTCCATGCGGTGGTCGAAGCCGGTGATCCACACCGGCTTGTCCCCCCAGGCCAAGGCCTTGTCCCCGGCGGCCAGCACGATGGCGGCGGCACCGTCGGTGATGGGGGGAAGCGTGTGGCGCCGGAGCGGCGAGACCACGTACTCCTCGTCGAGGAGGGATGCCGCTGGGATGTCGTTGGCCACCTGGGCCTTGGGGTTGGCCAGGGCGTCCTTACGGCTGCGGGCGGCGATGGCGGCGAACTCCTCTTCGGTGCCCTTGCCGGCATCGATGAGGGCCCGGGCCTGCAGCGCGGCCAGGCTGACCGGGTCGGGCCAGAGGGGGGCCAGATAGTAGGGGTCGAGCTGGAGGGCCAGGATCTCGCCGAGGTTGCCCAGCGACGATCGCCCGAAGCTGTAGACGAGGGCGGCGTCGATCTCCCCCTCTTGGAGAAGCACCCAGGCCTCGTAGAGGGCCCAGGCCCCGTCCATCTCCACATGGCTTTCGGAGCGGGGCGGCCAGACCCCCACGGCGTCAAGGGCCATCACGAAGCTGAACGGTCCCCCGATGAGGTAGTCGGTCGATCCCGAGCAGATGAAGTCGACGTCGTCCTTGGTGATCCCGATGTTGCCGAACACCTCGGCCACCACCGGCATGAGCATCTCGACCTCGTTGCGCTCATCGTCGCGACGGACGTTCTGGGTCTGGGCGAACGAGGCGACAGAGACCGGACGCGGGGTGCGGGTGGCCCGTCCGGCGGCGGCGCTCACAGGTACTCCTTATAGGTGTCGTAGTCGGCGTCGGGCTCGCCGTTCGGGCGGAAGTACTTCACCGAGGCCAGCGACGGCCCGAGCTGGTCGGCGTCCACCCACACCGCCTCCACCCGCATGCCCATGCGGATCTGGTCGGTCGGGATCTCCTGGAGGAGTCCCATGAACGAGAGGTTGGCCCCGTCCAGCAGGATCTGGGCGCAGATGTAGGGGATCTCGATGGACTGGCCGGCGAAGGGCACGTTCACCACGCAGTAGGTGGTGACGGTGCCCGAGTTGGACAACAGCACGTCCTCGGTCGTGGGCACCCCGTCGGTGGGGCACGAACCGCGGGAGGGCACGTAGACCTTGCCGCACACCGAGCACCGCTGGCCGAGGAAGGTCCCTTGCTCCAGCCCCCGGAGGAACTTGGACTGGGCGATGCCCGGAGTGAACTCGAAATCGAGGCGGATGGGGGTGGCGAGGGTGGTCACCGGGCCCCGAGCCTCACCTTCGGTGCTGGCGGTGTCGACATCGCTCACGAGGCACCGCCGGCAGTGTCTTCGGGGACGAAGGCCTCGATGTCGGCCATGGCCCCGATGCGGTCGGCCTCGGGTCGGAACCGAACGGTGACCCGGTCGCCGGTGCCCAGCGCATCGGGTGACCCAGCGTCCACCACATGGAGGAGGGCGGTGTCGGCCCCGTCCAGTCGGATGAGAGCCCAGGCGAAGGGGGTCTGGAGCGGGTGCTTGGGCTGGGGATTGGACACCCACGCCCACGATTCCACGACGCCGCCGGGTCCGACTTCGACCATCTCGCCGGTGTCATCACCGGTGGTCGGGTCGTACTCGGTGGGCGGCACGATGACCGAGCCACCGGCACCGGTGACCCCGTAGAGCTTTCCGTCCCTCAGTCCGGTGAGGAAGGCCCCGATGACCGGTCCCACCGAACGCGAGTACGGGTATTCGAGCCGGTGCGCTGCGTGCAGGACCTCGCTGTCGGGCATCCTCGAACCTCCCCCTGACTTGTCGACGAACGTACGGTCGAAAAGTAGAACACATTTCACTTTCGTGCCAACAGCCCAGGCCGGAGGTTCGCCACCCGGACCTCTTCGCCTGGCCGCACCATTCCGACCCACCCGGCCGGCACCGGGGTGGCGCTACCGTGAACGGCCATGAGCGAGACTCCGCCGAAACGCCCCAACATCCTGCTCGTCGTGTCCGACCAGGAACGGCAGCGGTCCTGGCTCCCCCCGCAGGTATCCCTGCCGTGGCGTGACCGGCTCCGGAGCGAGGGCCTCGAGTTCACCGACTACTTCACCCACTCGTCGCCCTGCTCTCCCAGCCGGGCCAGCCTCTTCACCGGACGCTATCTGGAGGGCCACGGGGTGCTCGACAACGTGATCATGCCCGAGCACGACGAACTCCCCACCACCACCCCCACCCTCGGCTCCCTGCTCGACGGGGCCGGCTACCGCTCCTCATACATCGGCAAGTGGCACCTCTCCCACTCCCCCACCCCGGACATGGAGGCGTACGGCTTCGCCGACTGGGACGGCAACGACCGGCACTTCATGGGGTGGGCGGGGACCGGTGTCCACTTCGACCCGCTGATCGCGTCGAACGCCGCCCACTGGCTCACCGAAAACGCCAAGCCGGCCGGCCCGGGGGCCGACTCCTCGGATGCACCGCCGTGGTTCCTCACCGTCGCCCTCGTGAATCCCCACGACGTGATGTGGTTCCCGGTCGACCAGCCCGGCTACCGGGAGGGCCACCCCGACGATGTGGCCGCCATCCGCCAGGTGCTCGAGTCCGCCGCCTGGAAGGACGACGATCCCCTACCCATCTTCACCGATCCCTATCCCGAGGTCGTCGACCGACTGCCGGACAACTTCGGTGACGACCTGCACACCAAGCCCGAGGCCCACCGCCAGTGGCGCTGGGACCAGCAACACGGACTGTGGGGTTACATCGACCCGTCGGACAAGGGGGCCTGGCTCCGTCACCTCGACTACTACGTGCACCTCCACCAACTGGCCGACCGCAGCCTCGGCACCGTACTCGCCGCCCTCGAGGCCTCGGGCGCCTGGGACGACACCGTGATCATCTTCACCTCCGACCACGGCGATATGTGCGGGTCGCACGGGCTCCGCTCGAAGGGCCCCTTCGTCTACGACGAGATCATGCGGGTGCCCCTCTACATCAAGGTTCCCGGCGTGACTTCCCCCGGCTCGGTGACCTCATCACTCGGCTCCCACGTGGACCTGGCCGCCACCATCTGCGCCCTCGGCGGCGTGGACCCGGGCGTCTCGGGCGCCACCGTGCAGGGTGCAGACCTGAGCCCGATCCTCGCCGACCCGTCGGCGACCGTGCGAGACCACATCCTCTTCGCCCAGGACTCGGCCCAGACCACCGAGCTCAACAAGGTCCGCTACGCCCTGCGGGGCTTCTACGACGGCCAGACCAAGTACGCCCGCTACTACGGGGTGGGAGGAGGCAAGCCCTCGACCGGGCTGTGGGGCAAATCGCCCGGCACCAAGCTGTTCGACGTGGACTGTGCCTTCGACGACAACGACCACGAGTGGTACGACCATGCCGACGATCCGCTCGAGCTGGTCAACCTGGCCAACGACCGCTCCCGCCGCTCGGAGCTGCGCGATGTCTACGAGCGGATGCGGCCCTACGAACAGGAGTCGTTCGTCACCTTCGTCTAGCCAATCCCTTTCGGACGGGGTACCGGCCCAAAACCGCCGGTGCGTGCCTGCCCCGAGTCCGGGACGCAACATGGAGCGGGTGACGGGTGTTCGGCACTCCGCCTGGTGCTCCACTTGCAGCATTCCGTCCGCAGGCCCCGGGCGGCAGGTCCGACTGCGGCTCAACAGCCCGATGGATCCAACCGGCCGTCGATCTTGAAGATGTCGATGAAGCTGGCGCCCACGGCGGTCGGCACGACGGCTCTTGACCACGGACCTGGCTTCCGGATCGGTACTGGTCCAGAGGGCGGTGGAGCGGGGATCATTCGGGGTAGAAGCGGCTCGTCGGAAACCACATAGGAGAAGTGTCCTGCGTTGATGGCCGTGCGCCACTGCTCACAGTTGCGGATCGGACGAACGCACCGTGAGGTTCGTGAGTACCGATGAAAACCACCTTGTTGGTGAGGTCCGAGCCGTAGAGCGGATAGTGAGGATCAGGCCTGACACCCCGATGCGGGCATGATGCACGGTGTCGGCCCAGCGGTCGAGCGACACTGGGGATCCGTCGCGATACCAGTGCGCCAGGTAGAACCGTTCTGCGGAAAACCCGCCGACCACACCGCGCAGGCCGTCCCCACCAGCGCTACGGTCGTGGGGACGGATAGCCCCTCCGATCGCTGCGCCGCGCCTGCATCAGTACTCCCCCGGCCACCAGGACAATTCCCCGACCAGCAGGCTCTCGACGCAACGAGTGGTAGGCGACGAGGCTTGGGGATCCCCACCAGATCCCTTTAGCGAACTGGGTGGCGATGACCAAAACGCCGAACACGGCGAGGACCACCTTTGACCACCGGGTGCCCGCAGTGAGCAGTGGAAGCGTCAGAACGCCCGTGAGTACGGTCAGGGCCACGAATCGAAGGTCGTAGACGATCGAGCCAGGGAGGTTGGGCTCCGGCGTGAAGAGATAGCCAGCCAGGGTGGCCACTCCCACGAAGGCGAGCAGTCGGGCCATGGTGGCCGCGCTCGGGCCACCCCCGGTTGCTCCGGCCTGGGACCCATTCACTCGTTGGGTCGACAGACCGATGAGCGCCCGCACCTGCGGGGCCGTACCCGCAAGAGTGCCGACCACCGAGCCAACGCCGGCAGTCGCCAGGAGCAACCACCAACCGGGCCCGAAGGCCTGACTGAAGCCTGGGTAGGACATTGGCCGTCCACACATCTCGGTGGAAGATCACGTGCCACACCGTGTAGGAGGGCAGGGATTCCGGGCTCGGGAGATGGAGGAAGCCCAGCGAATATGTGGACGTTGGGCAGGGGATTGCCGGCATCGACCCAGTTGCGGGCGTACCACAGACCCCCGGCGATAATGACGATTCCGCACCAGGCCACCCCGATGCGAAATCGGTGGCCCCGTGGGAGAAGCACAAACACGCCGATGGTCAGGGCGATGACCGGGAAGACGAAGGTGTACTTCACACCGAGGGCCAAACCGGTGGCCAAGGCGGCAACCAGGAGGCCGGCGATATCCGGTCCTCGGTTGCGGAGAGGTTTCACCGAAGCGAGCAGAGCCACGGCCGAGAGCACCAAGGCCATTCCCACGATGTCGTTGTAGGCGCCTCCGGGTTCATCGGCCACCAGCTCGGTCGTGCCCATCACCACGGCGGTTCCCATCACCGCCAGGGAGCCGACCCCAAAGAGGGACCCGAGACACCAGGCGGCGAACAACGCCAACGCCAACCAAGCCATGTTGAGGACAAGGGACAGGACGTCACTCCCCATGACTTCGATTCCCACGGCATGGATCAGCTCGGACGTTGCCGGATAGAAGGCGATGACATTGTCATTGTTGACGTTGTGGAGGGCGACTACCGAACCCGATTGGGCGAACTGCGCCGCAATGGGCATGTGGTACCAGAGGCTGTCAACGTTGGTCATGCCCGTGCGGAATGAGTTGATCCATCCTGGGCTCCACTCGGCAGCCACCAGGGCCACAGAGACCAACGCACCGACTCGCTCCCACCTCCCTTCGCTCCGGCCGCCGGCCGTCGACACCAGGTACTCGTCGTCACGTCGACGCTGCGGCCATCCGCGCCGGCGGGAGACCGTCCACGCCATCAGTCCGAGAACGCCAACGATGGCAACGAGTGCCGGAAGGTGGAGCTGTCCGATCACACCGAGGAGCTGGGCGATAATCACCAGGACTCCGATCCCAAGGATCAATCGGACCAGGAGCGCCCTTCCTCCGCTCCAGGTGGGAAGAAACCGCACTCCGACCGCCACGGCGATCGCCCACAGTCCACTACTAAGCACCAGAGCGGATGCCAGTCCCTCGATGTATCGAGCCGAAGTCAATTCCCCCCCAAACGGTCCCTGCGACCTAGGCAGTCCCGCCGCTTGCCACCGACACGCGAGAGGCTAGCGAAAGCGTCTCATGTCGGCCCGGACTCACCACGACGAACCTAATCGCCCGGGATTGCCTCGCTCTGATGCCCACCTCGCACCGTGTGCCCGAGATAGGTGACCAGGCCCCGGCACCCGGCCTCGACGAGATCGAGGCACGTCTCGAATTCATCGCCATCCCCGTAGTAGGGATCGGGCACGTCGACAGCACCTCCGGCCCTCGGATCGAAACTACGAAGCATGACCAGGCGGTCGAGGTACCGGTCGTCGCCGGCCCGGCCCCTGGCCAGACTGACAAGGGTCTGCTGGTGGCCTCGGTCCAGGCACACCAGCAGGTCGGCACGGTCGAACCAGGCCGTCTCGAAGGCACGGGCCACGTGACCGTGGTCGTGGTAACCACGCCGGACGAGAGCGGCGCGTGCCCGTTCGTCCATCGGCTCGCCGACATGCCAGTTGCCGGTGCCGGCACTTGTGACCTCCAGTCGATCGGCCAGGAGAATCCCATCGGCCAAGACGGCTTCGGCGGCCATGGCTCGCAGCACAACGTCGGCCATGGGTGACCGGCAGATGTTGCCGGTGCACACGAAACAGACCCGGAACACCGAGTCGCCCCCTCCGGCTTCGGGTCTGCCATCACGTCCGTGCTTCCCGTCGCTAATGCTCACCTGCCCATTCTGCCCGTCGGGGCGGGCGCACTCGCCCCGATGGTGCGGCCGCCCTTCCTCGGCCGAGCTCCCTGCCGGTACGCTGCCCCACGACGGGTCGCCACCGGGCGACCCACACGCCCGGGGAGGGTCAGATGGCCGACGATCAGGCGCCGCAGCAGATGGGTCACGGCGTGAAGCAACGGGACCAGATCAAAATGACCCCCGAGGAAGTCGACGCCTTCCTCCACGAGCGGCGACCCATGACGATGTGCACACTCAACCACGACGGATCCATCCATGCCGTGGCCATGTGGTACGGATTCCTCGACGGGTCGATCGCCATCGAGACGAAGGCCAAGGCCCAAAAAGCCGTCAATCTCGGGCGCGACGCCAAGCTCACCTGCATGTTCGAGGACGGGGACTACTACGAGGAGCTCCGGGGCGTCGAGTTGGTCGGGACGGCCGAGATCATCGACGATCCGGACAAGATGCTGGAGCTGGGTATCAGCGTGTTCGAGCGCTACTACGGCGCCTACACCGAGGAGCTGAAGCCGTTCGTCGAGACGATGCTCCACAAGCGGGTGGTGGTCAAGCTCAATGTCGAGCGCACGGTGTCCTGGGACCACCGCAAGCTGGGCCTCCCCTCGACACGACCGGCCTGAGGAGGTCCACGTGCCCTTTCATCCCATGAACCACGACGAACTGGTGGCCCTTCTCACCAGTGATCCACCTCACACCGGCAAGTTGGCCACCGTGCGCGCCGACGGTCGTCCCCACGTGGCCCCGATCTGGTTCGTCCTCGATCCCTCGACGGCCGACAAGGACTCCCCCCTCGGTGACATTGTCTTCAACACCGGGAAGGACACCTTGAAGGGCAAGTCCCTCCTCCGGGATCCCCGAGCCTCCCTGTGCATCGACGACGAGCAACCGCCCTTCGCCTTTGCCACGTTCGAGGGGGAGGTAACCATCAGCGAGGAGCTCGGCGAGGTGGCCCGGTGGGCCGCCGCCCTCGGGGGTCGTTATATGGGCCACGACCGTGCCGACGAGTACGGCCGGCGCAACGGCGTTCCCGGCGAGCTACTCGTCCGGCTGCGACCGACCCATATCGCCTCGGCCGCCGATCTGGCGGATTGACCCAAAGGCGCCGGCGCCCGAAGGTCACCGGCGCCCGTGGCACGGGACACCACCGGGCTGCTAGGCACTGACACCGACAAGGGGGAGTTCACCATGATTCTCGATCGCTTCACCATGACCGATCAGGTGGCCATCGTCACCGGTGCCGGTCGCGGTATCGGGGCGGCCTCGGCCGTGGCCCTGGCCGAGGCCGGTGCCGACGTCGTCATCTCGGCCCGGACCGCCGATCAACTCGGCGCCGTGGCCAAACAGATCGAGTCGGCCGGACGCCGTGCGGTGATCGTGCCCGCCGACCTGAGCGACCTCGAGGCGGTGGCGGCCCTGGTCGACCACGCCCGGGATGCCTTCGGGCGCCTCGACCTGGTGGTCAACAACGTGGGCGGTGCCATGCCCCGCCCGTTCATGGACACCTCGCCCGGCCGCCTCGAGCAGGCCTTCCACTTCAACGTGTCCACCGCCCACGCGCTGCTCCGGCCGGCCGTGCCCCTCATGCTCGAGGGTGACGGCGGCTCGGTGGTGAACATCTCCTCGGCCATGGGCCGGATGGCCGGCCGCGGCTATGTGGCCTACGGCACCGCCAAGGGAGCGCTGGCCCACTACACCCGACTGGCCGCCGCCGATCTCTCGCCCCGGATCAGGGTCAACGCCATCGCCGTGGGATCGGTTGCCACCTCCGCCCTCGACATCGTCATGCAGACCGACGAGCTCCGCGTGGCCCTGGAAGAAGGCACGCCACTCAAGCGCATCGGCGATCCCGAGGACATCGCCGCCACCGTGGTCTACCTCGCCTCGCGGGCCGGCTCCTACATCACCGGCAAGATCATCGAGGTCGACGGGGGCATCGAGAGCCCCAACCTCGACATGGGCCTCCCCGACATCTCCGTCTGACCGGGGCTCGGCCCCTCCCATCCCAGCTAGCAAGGAGTACCCGTGACCAAGACCTATCGCGTCGTCGCCTGGTCCACCGGCAATGTCGGCCGCCACGCCATCGCCGGCATCGACGCCCGGCCCGACCTCGAACTGGTCGGCCTCTGGGTGTCCAATCCCGACAAGGTGGGCAAGGACGCCGGCGAGTTGGCCGGACTGGACCGGGTTCTCGGGGTGGCGGCCACCGACGATGTCGAGGCGCTCTTGGCCCTCGAGCCCGACGTGGTGGTCCACACGGCCATGGCCGACCACCGGCTCATGGAGGCCATCGCCGACATGGAGCGCATCCTGCGGGCCGGCGTGAACGTGGTCTCGAGCGGGCCCGTCTTCCTGCAGTACCCCTATGGGGTGGTCGACGACTCGATGATCGCCCCCATCCAGGCCGCCGCCGTCGAAGGAGGGGTGTCGCTCTTCGTCAACGGGGTGGACCCCGGATTCGCCAACGATGCCCTGCCCCTCGTCCTCTCGGGGGTGTGCGAGCGCATCGAGGAGGTACGGGTGGCCGAGGTCCTCAACTACGCCACCTACAACCAGCCCATGGTCATCTTCGACATCATGGGGTTCGGGCGTCCCATCGACGACGTGCCGATGATCCTCCAGCCGGGCGTCATGACCATGGCCTGGGGCAGCGTCGTTCGCCAGCTCGCCGCCGGGCTCGAGGTGGAGCTGGACAGCGTGGAGGAGTGGTACGAGCGGCTGCCGGCCACCGAAACCTTCGAGGTCGACTCGGGCACCATCGAGAAGGGCACGGCCGCCGCACTCCACTTCGAGCTGCGCGGCCTCCGCAACGGCAAGGCGGTCATCGTGCTCGAGCATGTGACCCGGCTGCATGACGATCTCGCCCCCGACTGGCCACAGCCCGCCGGTCACGGCTGTTATCGGGTGACCATCACCGGAGAGCCCACCTACACGCTCGACCTCCAGCTCCTCGGCACCGACGGCGATCACAACACCGCGGGGCTGAAGGCCACGGCCATGCGCCTGGTCAATGCCATCCCCGCCGTGGTGGAGGGAGCTCCCGGCCTGCTCACCGCCCTCGACCTGCCCCCGGTATACGGACGCGGCCTGGTGGTCTGAACCCGTCCGCACCCAACGGATACGTCGTCGGCCGGGGAGCGGTCCACCCGGCCTCGGACGGGCCCCAAGCGACGAACTGTAGGGTCCCGGGCATGATCCCTGCCCCCGGTGCCCGACCATGAGCATGGGCGGCCACGGCATGGGCGGTGGCGGCGGGCAGTTCGGTGGCGTCATGCGCTCGATGCGACGGGACGACTCGGTGACCCAGCAGAAGGTCACCAAGGGCACGGCCCGACGGATGATCCGGTTCGCCCGCCCCTACCGGTCCATCCTGATCTGGTTCTTGGTGCTGGTGGTCATCGATGCGGTGATCGGGGTGGTCAATCCCCTCTTGTTCCGCTCCATCATCGACAAGGGCATCCCCGAGCACAACAAGAGCCTCATCATCGGCCTGGCCGCCGTGGCCGCCGTGCTGGCCGTCGTCGATACCGCGCTGTCCATCGGTATCCGGTACGTGTCGGCCAAGGTCGGCGAAGGCCTCATCTTCGACATGCGCTCCAAGGTCTTCGAGCACATCCAAAAGATGCCCATCGCCTTTTTCACCAGGACCCAGACCGGGGCGCTGATCAGTCGGCTCAACAACGACGTCATCGGGGCCCAACAGGCGTTCACCGACACGCTGTCGTCGGTGGTGTCCAACCTGATCAGTGTCACCTTGGTGTTGATCGTGATGTTCCTGTTGTCCTGGCAGATCACCATCATCAGCCTGATCATCCTGCCCGTCTTCGTCCTGCCGGCCAAGCGGGTCGGCCGCCGCCTGTCCTCGATCACCCGGGAGTCCTACGGGCTGAACGCCCAGATGAACAACACCATGACCGAGCGGTTCAACGTCTCGGGGGCTCTTCTCGTCAAGCTGTTCGGACGCCCCGACCAGGAACGGGACGAGTTCGAACAGAAGGCCGGACGGGTGCGGGACATCGGCGTCACCCAGGCCATGTACGCCAGGTTCTTCATCGCCGCCCTCACCCTGACCGCGGCGCTGGCCACGGCGGTCGTCTACGGCTGGGGTGGCATCCAGGTGATCGACGGCACCCTCGAGCTCGGCACGGTGGTGGCCCTGGCCGCCTACCTGGCCCGCCTCTACGGCCCCCTCACCGCGCTGTCCAACGTGCAGATCGACGTGATGACGGCCCTCGTCTCCTTCGACCGGGTCTTCGAGGTCCTCGACCTGCCCCCCATGATCCAGGACAAGCCCGACGCCCGTGCCGTTCCCACCGGCCCGGCCCGGGTCGAGTTCGAGCACGTCGACTTTCGCTACCCGGCAGCCGAAGAAGTCTCCCTGGCCTCGCTGGAGTCGGTGGCCGTGCTGGACACCACCGTCTCCCAGCAGGTGCTCTTCGACGTCAACTTCATCGCCGAACCCGGTCAGCTGGTGGCCCTGGTGGGTCCGTCCGGGGCCGGGAAGACCACCATCAGCCAACTCCTCCCCCGCCTCTATGACGTGCGTTCGGGCGCCATCCGGATCAACGGCCTCGACGTGCGCGACACCACTTCGACCTCACTGACCTCGACCATCGGGGTGGTCACCCAGGACGCGCACCTGTTCCACGACACCATCCGGGGGAATCTCCTCTACGCCAAACCCGATGCCACGGACGGCGAGATCGAGGCGGCACTGGCCGGGGCCCAGATCGCCACCATGGTCTCATCGCTACCCGATGGGCTCGACACCGTGGTGGGTGACCGGGGCTACCGCCTGTCGGGGGGCGAGAAGCAGCGCATCGCCATCGCCCGGATCCTCCTCAAAGCTCCTGAGATCGTGGTGTTGGACGAGGCCACCGCCCACCTCGACTCGGAGTCCGAGGCGGCCGTCCAGCAGGCCCTCGCCACCGCACTCAGCGGGCGCACCTCCCTCGTCATCGCCCACCGCCTGTCGACGGTGCGCGAGGCCGACATGATCCTCGTCCTCGACCACGGGCGCATCGTCGAACGCGGGCGCCACGACCAACTGCTGGCCGCGGGGGGACAGTACGCCGAGCTCTACCGGATCCAGTTCGAGCGCCAGGAGTCGGGCACCACTGACGAGCAGCGCGAGCCCGACCCCTTCGACTGACGGCCAAAGGCGCGCCGGTGTTCCGGCCAGACCTCGGGGGGCCAGTCGGTCAGGCGCGTCAGGCTGCCTCGCCGACGCACAACGAGGCCTCGCCCTTGTCGTGGGTGTCGCCGGGATCCACTTCGCGGTCCGACGACCATTCCTGTTCGCGGGCCGTGGTGGCCCGCTCGGCCCACTCGGGGCCGACGCGGTCGATGGTCATGGTGACCTCGCCGCGCTCACTTCTCAATTCGTGTTCGTACATGCGTTCCTACTTTCGGTGTTGATGTGTGTGGTCCGCGCCGGGCAGACCGTGGGGGACTCGGGACGCACGACGGCGCTCACCGGAGATCGGACCTAGGGCCCATCGGGAGAATGACCGAGACCGCAGTAGCGGTTCAGGGTGACTCACTTGGGATGCTCCCGGTACAACAAAAAAGGAGCCGCTCCCAAAGAAGCGACTCCTCGACGGTTCCAGACCTTGTCAGTGTCTGTTCAGTCCGTCGAGAGTGCCTCCCGTACCGCCTTGGCGCTGGATACGAGTGCATCCTTGCTGCAGGCGGTGGAAATTCCGGCAATCGATACCGCCATGGACGGAGGCCCCGAGTCGACCAGTTTCTGGTCCTCGTCGGCCGCTCGCCCCTGCTTTGACGGATTGCCCATGTCCCTCACGAGTTCCATTGTAGCGGACCGGCCACGCCGAGCGAGTTCATTCTCGTAAGAACCTGGTGAGAGGCGGGGCAGAGGCCCGACCCATGTCCCGACAGTGCCTGGCCCGGAGGTCAGGCCGGTCGACGGCGCCGAGTGACCGGGCCGTTACCGTTGACGGGTGGCCCGGTTCGTCGTCGACATCACCCCGCTGCGGCGCTACCGGCACTTCCGCCGCCTGTGGGCCGGCCAGGTGGTCTCGGGGATGGGTTCCCAGCTGACGCTGGTGGCCGTGTCCTTCCAGGCCTACTCCCTCACCCACTCGACATTGGTGGTGGGTCTGATCGGGCTGGCGCAGCTCTTCCCACTGCTCGCCGGGGCCCTCTGGGGTGGCACCCTGGCTGACGCCATGGACCGGAGGAAGGTCCTCGTCCTCACCCAGGTGGCCATGGCTGCCTCCGTTGCCGGCCTCGTGGTCAACGCCTCCATGGCCCACCCGGCGGTGTGGCCCCTCTATGTCTGTTCGGGCGCGGGAGCGGGATTCCAGGGCGTCGACTGGCCGGCCCGGCGGGCGGCGCTGCCCATGCTCGTCGATGCGGCCGACGTGACAGCGGCCATCGCCCTGCAGACCACCATCCAGCAACTCGCCCTGGTGGCCGGTCCCGCCCTGGCCGGTGTGCTGATCGCCACCATCGGGCTCGGAGCCGTCTACGGCATCGACGTGGCCACCTACGGCGTCGCCCTCCTGGCCGCGCTCCTCCTGCCCGCCCTCGTGCCCTCAGGTGGAGGCACGCCGATGGGTGTGCGGTCCATGACCGAGGGGTTCTCCCACCTGCGGGGCCAGAAGCTTCTGTCCGCCACCTACTGGATCGACCTCAACGCCATGATCTTCGGCATGCCCCGGGCCGTGTTCCCCGCCCTCGGCGCCGGCCTGTTCGGGGGCGGGGCCGGCGTGGTGGGGCTGCTCTACGCCGCCCCGGGCGCGGGATCGCTCATCGGCTCCCTGTTCACCGGATGGTGCAGCCGGGTCCGACACCAGGGCCGGGCCATCGCCGCGTGCGTGACCGTGTGGGGCGTCACCATCGGCCTGTTCGGCATCATTCCCGTCCTGTGGATCGGACTCACGCTCCTGGCCCTGGCCGGGGCGGCCGATGTCATCTCGGCCGTGTTCCGCCAGGCCGTACAGCAACGGGCGGTGCCCGAACACCTCCAGGGGCGGCTGTCGGGGACCTTCTTCGCCGTGGTGGCCGGAGGGCCGCGGCTCGGTGACGTCGAGGCCGGACTGGCCGCCGCCATCGGTGGGCCCCAGTTCGCCGTGTGGTCGGGCGGACTGGCCTGTGTGATGGGGGTGGGCGTCTTGTTGTGGCGCGTGCCCGAGCTGTGGCAGGACGCCGGCGGCGGCCGACCCCTCCCCGCCGGGGCCGAGGCCGAGGCCATCGCCGAGGCCACCTCGGAGTTGGGCGAGGGCGAGCCGCTGTAACGAGCTGCGATGAGGGCACTGCATCGCTTAGCGCCCACCACGAACTTGGAAGACGGGAGCAGTACCCTTCGGCCTGTGGCCATGAGCGGGAGCATCCCACCCCCACCCGGCTGGTATCCCGACCCGTGGGCGCAGAAGCCCTGGCGATGGTGGGACGGGGGCCGGTGGACCGAGCACGTCGCTGATCCGAGCGCCCCGGGCTCCCCTCTCGGTGCATCCACCGCTCCGGCCCCGTGGCCTCCTTCCCCGGCCACGACCATGGGCTTCCCCGTCCCTTCGGCCGAAGTGACCCTTCACGCCGAGTCGGCCATGGCGCCGTGGGGGGAGCGGGCCTTCGCCTGGTACGTGGTCGTCGTCGCCGTGGGCCTCCTCGTGGCCTGGTCCGAAAGCTCACACTTCCGCCAGGTCTTCCACCAGCTCCGCGTCCAGGCTTCCACCGGAGTGGCCCCGGCCGGGCTGCACTCCTCGGTCCTACGCACGGACCTGTTGGGGTTGGTGAACCTCGCTGTCGCCGCACCGTTCTACGTCGGCGTCCTCCTATGGCAGCACCGGGCGGCCACCACGGCCCGGCGGCTCGGCCTCCCCGCCGTCCACTCGGTCGGGCTCGGGGTGGGCAGCTGGTTCATCCCGGTCGTCAATCTGTGGTTCCCGTACCAGGCTCTCCGAGACTGCCTGCCGCCCGATCACCCCGACCGCCGGACAGTGGGGCGACTTTGGACGTGCTTCATCGCCCTGATCGTGGTGACCCCGATCGCCGACGTGTTGATGTGGGTGGGAACCCCCGTCGCCCTCGTCTTCGCGGCGGCGACCGTAGCGTTCGGGGTGGGTTTCGCCCTCTCGGGCATCCGGACCGTGCGGGCGGTGACCGCAGCCCACCAGCGGCTGGTGACGGGGACCGAGGGCGGTCCTCCCGCGGGGTAGAAGTGGAACCACTATTCCGGTTGTGCTACGGTAAGTGGAGCAGCCCCTCCGGATCAGGCGTGCGGACCTCCCAGGCGCTCCACCAGCGGCCTACTGGTTCGACACCTCACCGGAGCCCCCCGCCCCACCACAGCACCCCGGTAACGCCGTATCCGACCTCAGCCTCCGACCGACAGGACCCCCATGACCAGATCTTCCGAACGGGCCAACTACAAGGTCACCTTCGTCGTCCTCCTCCTGGCCGTGATCGCCTACTCGCTGCTGCAGTCGTTGGTGGTCCCGGTGCTCCACACCTTCCAGACCGAGCTGCACACGTCACAGGGCACGGCGACCTGGCTGCTCACCGTCTTTTTGCTGTCGGCGTCCATCTTCACGCCCATCCTCGGCCGGGTGGGCGACATGGTGGGCAAAGAGCGGATGCTCGTGGTCACCCTGTTGGCCCTGGCCGCCGGCACCATCCTCGCCGGTCTGGCCAACTCCATCGGCCTGCTCATCGTGGCCCGCGCCATCCAGGGCGTGGGTGGTGCCGTGCTGCCGCTCTCGTTCGGGATCATCCGTGATGAGTTCCCGTCGACCAAGGTGGCGACGGGGGTGGGCATCGTGGCGGCCATGGCCGCTGTCGGCGGCGGTGCCGGTATCGTCCTGGCCGGGCCGATCGTCAGCCACCTCAACTACCACTGGCTGTTCTGGTTCCCGCTCATGATCTCGGCCATCGCCGCGGTGTGCGCCTTCTTCTTCGTTCCCGAGTCGCCGGTGCGGACCCCGGGCAAGATCAACTGGTGGGGAGCGGTCCTCCTCTCCGGATGGCTGGTGGCGCTGCTCATCGGCGTCAGCGAGGCACCCACCTGGGGCTGGGGCTCGCCCAAAGTGCTCGGACTCATCGGCTTGGCCGTGATCCTCGGCGTGGCGTGGGTCATCGTGGAGTACCGCTCGAAGGAGCCGCTGGTCGACATGCGGATGATGCGGGTTCCCGCCGTGTGGACCAACAACCTGGTGGCGCTGCTCCTCGGAGTGGGGATGTACTCGGCCATCGGGTTCATCCCCGAGTTCCTCCAGACACCGAGCTCGAACGGTTACGGCTTCGGGGCCAGCATCATCCAGTCCGGCCTCTACCTCCTGCCCCTGACCGTGACCATGTTCATCGTCGGCATGCTCTCGGGGAGGATCGCCGCCGCCATCGGGTCCAAGTCGGCGGTGGTCATCGGATCGGTGTTCTCGCTGATCGGCTATCTGATCTTGGCCTTCGCCCACACCCACCCCTGGGAGATCTACACCTCGAGCGCCCTCCTCGGCATCGGGATCGGCCTGGCGTTCGCCGCCATGTCCAATCTCATCGTCCAGGCCGTGCCGGCCGCCCAGACCGGTGTGGCCAGCGGGATGAACGCCAACATCCGGACCATCGGCGGTGCCATCGGTGCGGGCATCATGTCGAGCATCGTGACGGCCACCCTGTTGCACAGCGGCTATCCGGCCGAGACCGGCTACCGGAACGGGTTCGCCTTCCTGGCCGCGGTGACCGCCGTCGCCATCGTCGCCGGCCTCATGATCCCGACGGCCCCCAAGGTCCCGGCCGGTGAGGACCAGGACCACCACCACCACGTCGAGCACGCCGAGCTGGCCCTCGTACCCGGCGGGACGATCGCTGAATGACGACGCCAACGACCTCGCCCACCGGCACCGCTTCGACTCGGGTCGTCCCGGACATGGGCGATCCCTTGGACCACGAGCCCACGCTCCGCCGAGACGCCGCCCGCAACCGCGACAAGATCCTGAAGGCGGCCCGGGCCATCTTCGACGAGGAAGGTGTCGACGTCGGGGTGGAGGTCATCGCCCAACGGGCCGGCGTCGGGGTGGGAACCCTCTACCGGCGCTTCCCCACCAAGGAGCTCCTCATCGAGGCGGTGGTGTCCGAAGTCCTCGACGCCGTGCTCTCGGCCGCCCGGACCGCACTGGCCAACGAGTCCCCGGCCGACGGGTTCACCGAATACCTCCGGGCCGTGGGCCAGTTGCAGTTCGAACACGCCGGCTGTCTGACCCGCCTGTGGAACGACTCCGCCGGCGAGGTGCGCGACCGGATCGAGGAAGCCGGTCGCTCCCTGCTGGTCCGGGCCCAGCAGGCCAAGGCCGTACGCGAGGACCTGGTCTACGAGGACGTGGTCGTCCTGTTCTGGTCACTCCGGGGCGTCATCGAGACCACAGCCACGGTCTCACCCGAGGCGTGGCTCCGCCACCTCGACCTGTTGGTGGCGTCGTTGGCTCCGGGCGGGGAACCGCTTCGACACGCGCCGCTCACTGCGGCTCAGGTGCAGGAGGCCAAAGAGGCCCAGGTGCAGCGCGAGACGCTCCGGACCCGGCGCGCCCCAGTCGTCTGAACGGACGCTGCACCGGGCGGTCCCCGACTGTGCCCAGTGGTCTCACGGGCAGTAGGGAGCGGCGGAATTGGCCATCGACTTTCGACGCCAACCGTGCCAGCATGGCGTCGTCGGGGGGCCGTATGGGGAGGTCACCGATGGCGGGTTCGGACCAGGCGGTTGTTGGCGGTTACGGAACGGCGGAGCGGGCCGGCGGTACGTCACCATCGCCACGCAGGCGTGGCCCGGCGCGCACGGCAGTCTCGCTCGTGGCCACCCTGGCCCTGGTGGGAGGCATGGTGACGGCAGCGGCCCTTGTAGCCGCCAGCGGGAGCGCCGAGGCGGCAACGCCGGCCGTGGTGGCGAGCCCGACCCCGGTGAACACTATGTACGTCCTCAACTTCAACTCGTCCTCCATCTCGTCGTTCGCTCCCGGCTCCACGGGCAACGTGGCCCCCACCAGCACGGTGTCCGGTCTGGGAACCACCTTGAACACGCCGTACTACATGGCCCTCGACCCGTCGGGGAACATCTGGGTGGCCAACTTCAACGCCAACACCGTCGTCGAGTACACGCAGGCCCAGTTGGCGGTGGGCGGAGCCCCGGCCCCCACGGTGATCCTGACCGCCACCCCGTCGTTCAGCATCGACCGACCCAGCTATCTCGCCTTCGACCGGGCCGGTGACCTGTGGGTGGCCAACCAGGACACCACCACCGGTCCTGCGGGCGGCAGCCTCGTCAAGTTCACGCCCAGCCAGCTGAGCGCCTCAGGGGCACCGGTGCCCGCCGTCACCATCACCACCAACGGTTCGAACAGCATCGCCGTCCCGTCGTCGCTGGCCTTCGACGGACGGGGCAACCTCTGGGTGGGCAACGACATCGCGGCATCGCCCAGCCCCGGCACCGTCGTCAGCTTCACCCCCGCCCAGCTCAGCACCTCGGGCAATCCGACACCCACGGTGACTTTGACCTCGACAGCCGCCAGCATCAACTCGCCCGACGCCCTGGCCTTCGACTCCTCGGGCCGGTTGTGGGTGGCCAACGATGTGTCACCGGGCAGTGTGGTGGCCTTCTCGCCCAGCCAGCTGACGGCCAACGGGGCGCCGGTGCCCACGGTCACCCTCACGTCCAACACCACCAACCTGAGCTCGCCGGACGGGCTCTCCTTTGACCGCTTCGGCAACCTGTGGGTGGCCAACTTCGGTAACAACTCCCTCACCAAGTTCTCACCGGCTCTCCTCGCCACGTCGGGAACACCCACCCCGACCAGCACGCTGTCCGGCCTCCAGACCGGACTGAACGGTCCGGACAACGTGCTGTTCGTTCCGGCCACCGGGTACACCCTGGCCGCCTCGGACGGCGGCATCTTCAACTACGGCGGATCCGGCTTCTTCGGCTCCACGGGGAACATCACCCTGAACAAGCCCATCGTGGGCATGGCCGAGTCGCCCGACGGCCTCGGCTACTGGCTGGTGGCCACGGATGGGGGCATCTTCAACTTCGGTGACGCCGCCTTCTTCGGTTCGGCCGGTGGCGCACCGCTCAACAAGCCCGTCGTGGGTATGGCGGCCACTCCCGATGGTAAGGGTTACTGGCTGGTGGCCTCGGACGGGGGCATCTTCACCTACGGCGACGCCACCTACTACGGCTCGCACGGCGGCTCACCGCTCAACCAGCCCATCGTCGGCATGGCCGCCACGCCGGACGGCAAGGGGTACTGGCTGGTCGCCACCGACGGGGGGATCTTCACCTACGGCGACGCCGGCTTCTTCGGCTCCCACGGCGGCTCACCGCTCAACAAGCCCATCGTGGCCATGGCCTCCACCGCGGACGGGGCCGGCTACTGGCTGGTGGCGTCCGACGGGGGGATCTTCACCTACGGCGACGCCGGCTTCTACGGCTCGGCCGGGGCCGTCCCCCTCAACAAGCCCATCCTCGGCATGGCCGCCACCCCGGATGGGGGTGGGTACTGGCTGGTGGCCTCCGATGGCGGCATCTTCAACTACGGGAACGCCGCATTCCTCGGCTCCCACGGCGGCTCACCGCTCAACAAGCCGATCGTGGCCATGGCCGGCCCCTACGGCTGACCGGGGTCTGCGGCAGCCAGCCGGTCCGTCGGTCAGACGTCGGCCAGATGGCGTAGCTGGAAGGAAAGGACGATCTCCAACAGGCCGTAGATGATCAGCCAGATGCCCATGATGACGGCCAGGACGTTCAGCGTCAGGTGGGGCCAGGTCAGGGTCACGATGCCCGCGGCGAAGGCCAGCACCCCCATGCCGATCCGGAAGCCACGGGCCGGTGAGCCGTGCTCGCTGTAGGCGGTGAAGAATTCGATGATCCCGCCGACCACCCAGAACAGGCCGATCAGGAAGGCCAGGGTGGTCACCGTCTCCTCGGTGTGACGCAGGAAGAGGATGCCGATGATCACCGACAACAGGCCGAGCACGGCCATCAGCCACCGGGTCCCACTGCTGTCCTCGTGATCGGCGATGGCCACCACGATGCGGAACAGGCCGGCCACGAACAGCCAGATGCCGAGGACGATGGCGAAGGCGTAGATGGTGTCCTTCGGCTTCAGCACGACCAGGATCCCGAGGGCCAGGGTGACGATGCCGAAGAACAGCACCCATCCCCACGACTTCCCGATGACCCGCACGATGTCCCGCTGTTCGGACGTGACGTCCACTCCCCCTGAGCTCGACATGACTACCTCCCGTCGATGGGCGGCTCCCCGATCGGGCATCCGCCATTCACTGCGAGGTTAGGCCCGTCACCAGGCGAGATGGCGGACAGTGGGCCATCGGCGTGTGGTTCGGGCGGGTGCGTGAGGTCGAGCGCTCAGACCGGGGCGATGCCGGCCCGGTCGACCAACTCCTCGCTGATCGACCAGAGCAGGGCGGCGGCCGCGGGGTCCCGGGCGGCCTCGGAGGGCAGACGCGGGCGACACTTCACGAAGTACTGGCCGGTGACCTCGGCGACTTCGGGGGACGTGGCGAGGTACACCGAGGTGCGGGCGCCCTTCTCCGGGGTGAGGATGAACGGCTTGATGACCTTGACGCCGAAGGCCAGGAACCCCGAGGCATCGTCGTCCCGGGCGAACCCGCTGGCCACCGTGCCCGGATGGAGCGAGTTGGCCGTGACACCGGTGCCGGCCAGCCGCTCGGCCAACTCCACCGTGAACAGGATGTTGGCCAGTTTGGATCGGCTGTAGGCATCCATCCCCCGGTAGTGCCGGGTGGACTGGAGGTCGTCGAAGTCGAGCCCCTTCCTCGCCCCGCGGTGGGCGATCGAGGCCACGTTGACCACCCGGGACGGGGCCGAGGCCACCAGTCGCTCGGTCAGCAGCTGGGTGAGCAGGAAGGGTCCGAGGTGGTTGATCCCGAAGGTGGCCTCGTAGCCGTCCACCGTCTCGTGCCGCTCGGACTGAACCAGTCCGGCGTTGTTCACGAGGACGTCGATCCGCCGGCACCGTCCGAGGATCTCGTCGGCTCCACGACGGACCGACGCCAGGTCGCCGAGATCGAAGACCACGAGGTGCACCCGATCGGATGCGCTCTCCTGGCGGATCTCGGCCATGGCCCGACGACCCCGTTCCTCGCTACGGGCGGTGATCACCGTGTCCGCCCCGGCTCCGGCCAGGGCCACGGCGGTCGCCCGGCCGACCCCGGAGTTCGCCCCGGTGACGACGACGGTCCGACCCTCCATGGACGGCGGGCGGGCCATGGTGCCGGGGGTCATGGCCAAAGATTACGGGTGGCCGGTGGCCCCGGGGCCGACCCTCGGCCCATCTCCCGGTTGACAGCAATGTTCGGCTTACCTAATCTTTTTTCTGACGAGTACCTTATTCAGGAGGAAACCGGGGAGACACGGCGACCCACTCCCTGGTTCCCAGCGGTCCGACAGGACTGAGGAACCGAGGCAGGAGACGATGGAGACGACAGCAGGCAACAGAGCACCAGGGACGCCGCCCCAGGACCGATCCGCGCGGCGTCGGGGGACGGTGGCCCGGCGACGGTCGGCGCTCGTCGGGTCGGCGGTCCTCGCCCTCGCCCTCGTGGCCAGCGCGTGCGGCTCGTCCTCGGCCTCGGGATCGTCGTCCGGCTCGGGGACCACCATTACCCTCTACAGCGGCCAGCACGAGGAGACCACCCTCGCCCTCGTCAAGGCGTTCGAGAAGAAGACCGGCATCAACGTCAAGATCCGCAACGACGACGAGGACGTGCTGGCCAACCAGATCCTGACGGAGGGATCGGCCTCCCCGGCCGATGTCTTCTACACCGAGAACTCCCCACCGCTCGAGCTGCTCCAAGAGAAGGGCCGCCTCACATCGGTCCTCCCCTCCACCCTGGCCAAGGTGCCGGCCAAGTACAGCTCGCCCGAGGGCAAGTGGGTCGGGGTCTCGGCCCGGGTCAACGTGATGGACTACAACACGAACTCCCTCACCAAGGCCGAGCTCCCCACCTCGATCATGGACCTGGCCGACCCCAAGTGGAAGGGCAAGATCGGCCTGGCCCAGGGAGAGTCGGACTTCTTCCCCATCGTCGTCTCCATCCAGAAGACCTACGGGACCAAGGCCGCGTCGGACTGGCTGACCGCCGTCAAGGCCAACGCCGGGAGCAACCTCTACCCCGACAACGAGACGCTGGCCAACGAGATCAACCTCGGCCACGTCGAGCTGGGTGTCCTCAACCACTACTACTGGTACCGGGAACAGGCCGAGCAGGGGGCGGCCAACACCCACTCGGCCATCGCCACCTTCGCGGCCGGTGACGCCGGCTACATCGTCGACGTCTCGGGTGCCGGCATCATCGACACCAGCGACCACAAGTCGGCCGACCAGCAGTTCCTCGCCTTCCTCGTCTCCGAACAGGGCGAGGAGATCCTGGCCCACAGCGACAGCTTCGAGTACCCGCTGGGCTCGGGGGTCACCACGGCCAAGTCACTCATTCCCTTCGACTCCCTCCAGCCCGCGCCGCTGACCGTGGCCGAGCTGGGTGACGGATCGTCAGCCACCGCACTCCTCCAGCAGGCCGGCCTCGAGTAGTCGGCCGGGGGGACCATGGCACTGACCGCCACGGCGGGCACCGAGGTCGAGCTGGCCGGACCCCCGGCCACACCGGTGGCGGCGCGGTCGCGCCCGTCCGCCCTCCTCTGGGCCGCCGCCGTGGCCGTGGCCGCCCTGCTGGCGCTGCCCCTCGTCTATGTGGTGGTCCAGGCGGCCCAGGCCGGATGGTCGGAGATCCTGCGCCTGGTCTTCCGCCAGTTCACCCTCCAGCTGCTGTGGAACACCGTCAAACTCTCGGCCACGGTGACGCTGACCTGTGCGGTCATCGGCACGGCCACGGCCTGGCTGGTCGAGAAGACCGACCTTCCCGGCCGGAGGTTCTGGGCCGTGGCCGTCGTCCTGCCGGTGGCCATTCCCGACTTCGTGACCGGGTTCGGGTGGGTGTCGGTGGCCCCGGCGGTGCACGGCTACCTCGGGGCGTCCCTCGTGATGACCCTGGCTCTCTACCCCCTGGTGTACCTCCCGGTGGCTGCATCCTTCCGGGGGGCCGACCCCGGCCAGGAGGAGGTGGCCCGGTCCCTCGGGCTGTCCCGCACCGCCACCTTCCTTCGGGTGACCATGGCCCAGGCCCGGCCGGCCCTCCTCGGCGGCTGCGTACTCGTCTCGTTGGCCCTCCTGGCCGAGTACGGGGCCTTCGAGATCCTGCGCTACCAGACGCTCACCACGGAGATCTTCTTCGAGTCCGAGCGCAGCTACAACATCCCGGTGGCCTCGTCCCTCTCCCTCATCTTGGTCGTGCTCAGCTTCGCCGTGCTCGGGGCCGACGCCCTGGCCCGGGGGAAGGGCCGGGTGACCCGCACCACCCGGGCCGTGCGGGAGCGCACCCCCCACCGTTTGGGCCGGGCCACCATCCCGTCGCTCCTCGGCCTGGTCCTCTTGGTGGTGCTGGCCCTCGGGGTGCCGGTCGGCGTGGTCCTCTACTGGATGCTCCGGGGAGGCACGACCACCCTGCCCAGCTCGACCTCGCTGGTCGGGGCGGCCTTGACCACGGCCGGCTACGCCGCGGCCGCCGGGGCCCTGGCCACTGTGCTGGCCCTTCCCGTCGCCCTCCTCGCCGTGCGCCACCCGAGACGCTCGACGGCGGCCCTGGAGCGCGGGACCTTCGTGGTCCAGGCCGTGCCCGGACTGATCATCGCCCTGGCCCTCGTCTTCTTCTCCATCCGGGCCCTCACCTCGCTCTACCAGAGCACCCCCCTGCTCATCGTGGGCTACGCCATCATGTTCTTCCCCCTGGCCCTGGTGGCCGTGCGCACCTCGGTAGCCCAGGCGCCGCTCAGCCTGGAGGACGTGGCCCGATCGCTCGGTCGTCGCCGCCTGGCCGTGTGGTGGCGGGTCATCCTCCCCCTCGTGGGCCCGGGCCTCGCCGCCGGGTTCTGCCTGGTGTTCCTCTCGACGGTGACCGAACTCACCTTGACCCTGGTGATGGTGCCCACCGGCGTCCAGACCCTCGCCACCCAGTTCTGGGCCTACACCACCAATCTGGCCTACGCCGCCGCCGCCCCCTATGCCGGCCTCATGATTCTCATCGCCGTCATACCGAGCTATATCCTCGGACGATGGTTCGACCGGCTGCCGGCCCGCACGGGCCCCTCGTGAACGGGCTGACCGTCGACGACCTCCACAAGTCCTTCGGAAGCCAGTCGGTGCTCACCGGCGTCCACCTCGACGTGCCCGAGGGATCCCTCACCGCCGTGCTCGGCCCGTCGGGCAGCGGCAAGACCACCATGTTGCGGGTGGTGGCCGGCTTCGAGCGGGCCGACCGCGGCACGGTGACCCTGGCCGGCCGGGTGGTGGAGGACGCCCACCACTCCCTGCCCCCCGAGCAGCGGGGCATCGGCTACGTGCCCCAGGACGGTTCGCTCTTTCCCCATCTGACCGTGGCGGCCAACGTGGCCTTCGGGGTCCGCCGGTCCAGCCGCAAGGCGCTCGGGTCCAACACCGACGAGCTGCTGGCCATGGTGGGACTGGCCGGATTGGGCCATCGCTACCCCCACCAGCTGTCCGGCGGCCAGCAACAACGCGTGGCGCTGGCCCGGGCCCTGGCCATCCGGCCGGCCCTCGTCCTGTTGGACGAGCCCTTCTCGTCCCTCGACGCCGGACTGCGGGCCAGCGTGCGCAGCGACGTCCAAGACGTCCTCCGCTCGGGGGGTATCACCGCCGTGCTGGTCACCCACGACCAGGACGAGGCCCTGTCGGTGGCCGACCAGGTGGCCGTGATCCGGGACGGCACCATCGGTCAGTGCGGAACGCCCCAGGAGCTCTACGACCATCCCATCGACCCGGCCATGGCCCGGTTCCTCGGAGACGCCAACCTGGTGGCGGCCACGGTGGACGGCGACCGGGTGGCCACCCCCTTCGGCCCCCTGGCCCTGCGACGCGACTCTCATCCTCGGGCGTACTCGGGTCCGGCGGTGGCCCTCGTCCGACCCGAGCAGCTGATCCTGTCCACGGCCATGCACGGGGAGGGGATCCGCGCCCGGGTACTGCGCACCGAGTTCCACGGCCACGACACCGTGATCACCGTCGACCCCTCGACCCTGGCCGATCGGGCGCCGATCACCGTGCGGGCCGAGGGCGACCTCGTGGTGGCCAACGGGACCGAGGTCGAGATCACCGCCACCGGGTCGGCGGTGGCCTGGCCGGCACGGGTGGGCTGAACCGACCGGCTGGCCCTCGGGGAGAGCGACTCGCCGACTCGGGTCGGCGGTTCAGACGGCCAGCACGACGACCGAGCCCAGGGACACCAGCCGGTCGTCGGCCCCGAGGTCGTGGACGGCCACCCGGACGAGCATCCGCCCCGCCGGGCCGCCCACCACTCGGCACCGGGCCTCGACCGGGCCGACCCGGACCGGGCGGAGGTAGTGGAGCACGGTGTCGGCGGCGGCCACTCCGTTCGGCGTCGACTGGCCCGACGCCGACGCCGCGGCGCGACAGGCGGCCACGTCGACCAGCACCGCCATGGCGCCCCCGTGGAGGATTCCCCAGGGGTTGCGGAGATGGTCGGCCAGCTGGAGGCGGGTGGTCGACCCGACTCCGGGCTCGATGTGGAAGAACTCCTCGGGTCGCGGGCTCTCGGCCATGGGTGGGGGCATGGGCACGACCGCCGGACGAGTGAAGTTGAGCGTCATGTCGGCCGCCGGGTCGAGCACGGCAAAGGTGGCCGTCGACGCCGCCACCAAGACGTCGGAGCGACCCTCGTCCACCACCCGGAGGCCGGCCACGACCGAGTTCCGGCCCCGACGGAGGACCGTGCCGTGGACGCGGAGCGGTCCGGTGTGGTCGAGCCGGGTCACCGTGGCCATGAGGTTGGTGGTCACGATCCAGCGGGGCAGGACCGAGAGGCCGGCGAGGAAGCCGCCCACCGAGTCGAGGTTGGTGAGCAGGGCGCCGGTGCGCATGCCTCCCCCCGCACCGCGGTGGTGGTCGTCGAGGGGCATGCGGCCGCCGAACTCGGAGAACCCCTCCACGCCGTCGTCGGGAGGGATCTCCCAGCGTTCCAGGCGGAAGTACTCGTTCATGTAGTGGCGGAGATCGACCGGCCGCTGCGGGGTGAATCCGCTCACCGCGCCACCGCCCGGTCCGCCGGGGCGAACTCCTCCACCGGGACGGCACGGGCGTTGATCACCGTGGTCAGCCGGTCCTCGGCCCCCGCGTCCACCAGCTCGACCACCGCGCTGGCCGCCCGGGCCCTCCCCGCGCCCCCCACTGCTCCCCCGTCGAGCACTGTCGCCCCGGTGACGATGGGCCCCACCCGCCCGAGGGTCAGGTAGGCCACCTGCAGATCGGTGACCACCACGCCGCCCGACCCGAGCCCGGTGGCCGCACCCAGCGCCTCGGTGGCCGCCACATCGCCGAGGAGGGCCATGGCCCCGCCCTGGACGGCCTGGATCGAATTGTGGACGTAGGGGTGGACCGGCAGGGACACCCTCCCAGCAGCGGGATCCAGAACCGAGATGCCCAAGGTCTCGAGTAGGGACCGTCGCAGCCCGATGCCGTCCCCGATGGACATCGTCGTCGGCAGGTCGAACGGGAGGTCCTGGTCCATGGTCCGGTTGCCCCCCGGGAGCACGGCGAACGTCGTCGTGCTCCAGGCCACGGGATCAGCGTCGGACAGCTCGGCGCCGTGCTCGTCCACGTTGACCACCAGGGCCTCGAGGACCATGGTCGTCCGCCCGCGTCGCACCAGCTCGATGCGGGCCTCGATGAACGGTCCGAGGGCGGGGCGGACCAGTTGGACCGTCATGTCGGCCGTGGCCATCCAGTCCGGTCGCAGGATCCGTACGCCGAGCAGTCCACCGACCACGTCGACCAGCGTGGCCACCACGCCGACCCGGACGCCGCCGTCGGCCCCAGCCACGTGTGGGCTGACCCGGGTACGGCCTTTGGCGCTGGTGTCGGACAGGATCTCGGAGACGAAGCCGAGGTCACCGAGGAAGTGGGTCGCGGGCGGGTAGCCCCCGACGACCACTCAGCGTTCCTGCTCGGTGGGTCGGATCAGGACCTCGTTGACGGTGACATGGCGGGGCCGGGTGACGGTGAAGACGATGGCTTCGGCGATGTCCTCGGCGGCCATGATCTCGGTCTGGCCGAAGGTGGACGAGATGTTCTTCAGCACCTCGGGCCGGTTGTGGCCGGCCAGCTCGGTCCTCGTGGCCCCGGGCTCGATGAGGCTCACCCGTACGTGGCGGGTGGTCACCTCCTGGCGGAGGGATTCGGAGAAGGCCCCGACCCCGAACTTGGTGGCGTTGTAGACCCCGCTCCCCACCCGGGCGGCCCGCCCGGCCACCGAGCTCACATTGACCACGTCGGCCACCCGACGGGGCTCCTGTTCGGCCGCGGCCAACAGGTGCGGGAGGGCGGCATGGGTGGTGTAGAGGAGGCCCAGCACGTTGAGCTCGACCATCCGTCGCCACTCCTCGACCGGTGCGTCCACGATGGGGCCGAGGAGCATGACCCCGGCGTTGTTGATCACCGTGTCGAGCCGACCGAACTCGGTCACGGTGGCCTCCACCATGGCCCGGGCCGCCGCCTCGTCGGTGATGTCGGTCTCGATGACCAGGACGTCGGTGTCGTTGCCGATCCGCTCGACGACCAGTTCGAGCCGGTCGCGGCGTCGGGCGGCGATGGCCACCTTGGCGCCCTCTGCGGCCAGGGCGACCGCCGTGGCCTCACCGATGCCACTGGAGGCCCCGGTCACCAGGGCCACTGTTCCTTCGAGACGACGCGCCATGACTTCCCCGTTCTGCTCAGCGATGGCCGCAGTGTACCGACGGGTTCACGAGACCGACCAGCAGGGGGCGGGACGTGGCCGGCCACGCGGGCGCAGGGGCCGGCGAGTGGGTGAAACGGGTTGGGGTGCCGGGAGCAGGCCGGAGCCCGTGGGCGGACCGATCAGGCCGCGGTCTGGCGATCCGACTTCCGGGGCTGGCCCTGTCCGCTGGCCGTCTGCTTGCGGGGCGAGCTCCGGCGGGTCCGGCGGCGCTGCCGCGTGGAGGTGTCGTAGGGACGCTGGGTGGACGCCGGGCTCTCGTGGAGGGCGCACCACTCGGTGCTGTTGTACCGGGACAGCTTGACGGTGCAGTCGTCGGCGATGCACACCCTGCCCGTGGCGAACACCTCGGGGGGCGTGCTCCCGGCCAGTCCGTCGGCCAGATATGAGCTGTCCTCTGCCATTCGCCTATCCACCATGGCGGTCGTACCTCGCTTGTCGTCGGGACATCAGCTACGAGTTACTTCGGCAGGTGGGGGCGGGAACTGTAACGGCACGGGCGGGCGGCACGGGGCCGCCAGGGGCGGCCTCAGGCGTGGCGCCCCACGTTGGTAGCGTCCCTGTTCGATGCCCCTCCCCGACCTGTCCCACCCGTGGTGGAAGACGGCGGTCTTCTACCAGATCTACCCCCGATCCTTTGCCGACTCGAACGGGGACGGGATCGGCGATCTGGGGGGTATCCGTGCCCACCTGGCCGACCTGGCCTGGCTGGGGGTCGACGCCCTGTGGATCTCCCCGTTCTTCCGGTCGCCCATGGCCGACTTCGGCTACGACGTGAGCGACTACTGCGACGTGGACCCCCTCTTCGGCACCCTCGAGGAGTTCGATCTCCTGATGGACGAAGCCCACGCCTTGGGCCTCAAGGTGATCATCGACTGGGTGCCCAACCACACCTCGGACCAGCACCCCTGGTTCCTCGACTCGGCGAGCGGTCCGGGGAGCGACCACCGGGACTTCTACGTGTGGCGCGACGCCAACCCCGACGGCACCCCGCCCAACAACTGGGTCTCGTCGTTCGATCTCACCGCGCCAGCCTGGACCCTCGACGAGTCCTCGGGTCAGTGGTACCTGCACCTCTTCGAGGCGGCCCAACCCGATCTCAACTGGGACCACCCCGCGGTCGAAGCGGCCATGCACGACGTCCTCCGGTTCTGGCTGGACCGGGGCGTCGACGGCGTGCGGGCCGATGTCATCCACTGCATCGGCAAGGACCCCGATCTGCCCGACGAGCCCCCCGAGGTGGCCGGCATCCCCCACAGCGCGCTCAACGACGTGCCCGTGACCCACGAGCGGCTGAGGGCGATCCGGTCCCTCATCGACGGCTACCCCGGGAACCGGGTCATCGTGGGTGAGGTCTACCTGCTGTCCACCCAGGCGGTGGCCTCCTACTACGGCCAGAACGACGAACTGCACCTGGCCTTCAACTTCCCGCCCTTGTTCGCACCGTGGCGACAGGACGCCTGGGCCCGGTGCATCGACGAGGCCATGGCCGCCCTCGAGCCCCGGAACGCCTGGCCGACCTGGGTACTGTCCAACCACGACAACCCCCGCCACCGGACCCGGTACGACCGGGCCGGTGCCCGCCATGGCGAGGACGCGGCCAGCACCGAGGCACGCAGCGAGGCACGGGCCCGGACCGCCGCCGTGCTGCTGTTGACCTTGCGAGGCACCCCGTTCCTCTACCAGGGCGAGGAGCTGGGCCTCCTGGACGGGATCATCCCACCCGACCGGCAGGTGGATCCCGGCGGACGGGACGGGTGCCGCTCGCCGGTGCCCTGGGACGGGTCGGCCGATCACGGCTGGCCCACCGCGGGCGGTGCCGAGGTCTGGCTACCATTCCCGCCCGGGTCGGACCGGCGAAACCGTGCCGATCTGGCCACGGACCCCTCATCCATCCTCCACCTCTACCGCCGCCTCCTGGCGCTCCGCCACGACGCCACCGCTTTGCGGCTTGGTGACCAGGAGCTCGTCGACCTGGCCGAGGGCGTGCTGGCCTACGAGCGCCGGTGGGGCGACGAGTCCTATCTGGTGGCACTCAACCTCGGCCCCGAGGCCACGCCCCTGTCCGGACCGGACCGGTCACGCCTCGCGGACAGGACCGTGGTGCTGTCGAGCGATGGCGCGGGCGAGGGTGGCACCAGGCCGACGAGCATCGCTGGCGACCAGGCGTTGGTCCTGGGCCCGACGACGGCCGGCCGGCGCTGAGCTACAGCCAGGTCTCGCGCCAGAAGTCGGCCGCGCCCTCGTCACCGAGCGACATGGAGTGGCCGGATTCGTGCCCGCTGCGCCTGATGCAGCACACGAGCGTCCCGATCCACGGTCCCCGGTCGATGCAGTGCACCGCACCACAGCGGCTCCACTGCGGCGCAGTGGGCAACTCCAGGTCGTCGAGATCGAAGTCGGCGTCGGACCATTCGCTGAACCTGTGCACATGAAACGGGTCGATCGTCAAAGTCTTTCCTGCCCCTTATGTTTCGTAACCCTCTTCTCATGATCGGAATGGTTGTGCCTGAGCTGTAGTGCGAATTGCGGGAACCACCGGGTCGGGCTCACGGCGGGCGACACCGGTGGTGGGGTCCCCCCGTACCCGCCGGCCAGGGGTCATCATGGGCCGGGTGGAAGGGTCGTCACCGAGGGAGCAGGTCACCGGTCCGGTGAGCCCGTGACCCGGCCCCGTCACCGCCCCGGCAGGGGCGTCAAGGCCCGCTCCGCCCCAATGACCGACCGGATGGCCCACGCTGCCCCCCGCCCGGGCCTTCCTCTGTCGTCACCTGGAGTGTTCATACTCTCATCGTCGCGATCGGACCATCGTCAGGCTTAAACCGCAGCTGACAAGCGAGAACATTCCAACGGAACTTGGTGGATATGTTCAAATTTCTAACAAAGCGGCGCTACGCTAGGCGTATGAACGGTGAACCGACCAAAGGCATCGAGGACATCGTGCGCCGCAATGTGGCCGCACTCCGGTCCAAGGCCAACCTGACCCAACAGGCCCTGGCCGACGAGATGCTCCTCCGGGGCATCGCCTGGACCCGGGAGACGGTGGCCCAGGTCGAGACGACCAACCGACGGCTGGGGTTCACCGAGGCCATCGTGGTGGCGGCGTGCCTCGACGTCCCCGTGGCCCGCCTGACGGCCACCGGGGCGCCGTCGGTGGCCGTGGGCGAGAGCGAGTGGAGTGCGGCCTACCTGGGAGCGGCCATCGCCGGCACGACCGGGGACATCTTCCCGCCCGAGAGTTACGCCTCACCCGCCTCGGAGTCGTCCGGGTCGCCGGCCTCGTCCCCGGGTCCGATGGCCACCGAGCTGGTCGGCTCCCCCGCCCGCACCAGCCCCCCCGGGGAAGTGCCCGACCGTCGCCGGGCCGACCGCCGGGTGGGCGATCCCGAGGAACGTGAGCCGAGGGGCCGCCGTAGTACTGATGTCCCGGCTGCCACCCCCCAGAAGACGGCCGAGCGCATCGAGCGCCGGCTCCGACTGCGGGTCACCGCCGGCGACGTGGACGCCACCGCCCAGCGGCTCTGGTCCCGCAGCCTCGAGGCCGAACGGGAACGCCGGGTGACCGACCGGGTGGCCCTCACCGGGGGCTCGCTCAAAACCATCCGGGGCCACGTCTCGCGCGATCTGGACCGCGAGATCGCCCACGAGATGGAACAGGACCCGGGCCGGGCCCGGCCCGCCGTGCCCCCGTCGAGCGAGATGGGCCCCGACGAGGTGACGTGGGAGGCCACCCGACTCAACATCGTGCTCGCCAACAAGGGCTACAACGACAGCGACGTCACCCGGTGGTGGAACTTCACCCGTCACCGGGAGCTCGGGGACCAGACCATCGCCGAGGCGTGGAAAGACGGTGAGTACGGTGCGGTCAGGCGGCTGGTGGAGTCGCTGCCCGACAAGCACGGCGTCACCAACGGCTTCTACGTCGACGAGTAAGTCCCCCGGGTAGCCGACACAGCCCCCGGTGCCTGGGCGCCCGCCCAGCCACCCACCCGCGAAAGGACCTGATGGACCGGAGCCGACTGGCGTCGTTGCTCGACGAGGAGCGCCAACTGCACCACTCCAGAAACCCGCGGTCCTACCAACAGTTCGCCGGGGCCCACCACCTCTTCACCGGGGTGCCCATGACCTGGATGGCCACCTGGGCGGGTGGATTCCCCCTGGCCCTCGACCGAGCCGACGGGGCACGGGTGACCGACATCGACGGTCACACCTATGTGGACTTCGCCCTCGGTGACACCGGTGCCATGGCCGGCCACTCCCCCCGTCCCGTGGTCGAAGCAGTGCGGCGGCGCATCGAGACGCTGGGAGGGATCACCGCCATGCTCCCGAGCGAGGACGCCGAGTGGGTGGCGGCCGAGCTCAGCCGCCGATTCGGGATGACCCAGTGGTCGTTCGCCCTGAGCGCCACGGACGCCAACCGGTGGGCCCTGCGCCTGGCCCGGCTGGCCACCGGGCGCGCCCAGGTGGCTGTCTTCTCCTACTGCTATCACGGGAGTGTCGACGAGACCTTCGTGGTGCTCGCACCGGACGGCACCACCGTCTCCCGGCCCGGCAACGTGGCCCCGGCCGTCGATCCCGCCGTGACCACGGTGGCGGTGGAGTTCAACGACCTCGACGCCCTGGCCCGGGTCCTGCGCACGGGGCGCATCGCCGCGGTGCTGTGTGAGCCCGCCCTCACCAACATCGGTATCGTCCTGCCCCAAGCGGGCTTCCACGCCGGGCTCCGGGACCTCTGCGACGAGACCGGCACGCTGCTGATGATCGATGAGACCCACACCTTCTCGGCCGGTCCCGGCGGTGCCACCAGGGCCTGGGGTCTCCGCCCGGACATCGTCACCATCGGCAAGGCCATCGCCGGAGGGATCCCCATCGGCGCCTTCGGTCTCAGTGAGCAGCTGGCCCAGGGGCTGCTGGCCCGAATCGGCGACGACGGCGCCGACATCGTCGACGTGGGTGGCGTGGGCGGGACCCTCGCCGGCAACGCCCTCAGCACGGCGGCAGCCCGGGCCACCCTCGAGCACGTGTTGACCGCCGAAGCCTTCGACACCATGTCGGAGCTGTCCCGGCACCTGGCCGACCAGATGGAAGAGGCCATCGCCTCCCACGGCTTGGACTGGTCGGTGTCGCGGCTCGGCGCACGCTCCGAGTACCGGTTCTGCTCTCCGGCCCCCGTGAACGGCACCGAGTCGGCGCGGTCCGAGGACGTCGAGTTGAACGAGTTCCTCCACCTCTACCTGTCCAACCGGGGCGTGCTGATCACCCCGTTCCACAACATGGTCCTGACGTGCCCCGACACCACGATGGCCGACGTCGTCCGGCACGGCGAGCTCTTCGCCGCCGCGCTGGGCGCCCTCGTCGGATGACCCACGGGGTTCGCTAACCTCGGCCCCACTCAGGGACAGGGCCGGGCGTTCGACCCCCACGACTCCCCTCTCGAAGGCCCCGAGCAGCGGACGCGGGAGGGCGAGGAGGGCGATGAGAAGTGGGCGGGGCCGATCACCGGCCCGGGTGACCGCGTCGTCAGCGGTGGGTGGGTTGGGCTGGTGCGCCTTTGCCGTCTATCTCGTGGTGCAGGCCCGGTTGGGCCCGGTGCTCATCTGGACCGACTCCAAGGCCTACGCCAGGGTGGCGCGGGCCGGGTTCTCCTCCCGGGCCCTGTGGGCAGGGGCCCGGCCCCCGCTGACGCCGCTGGTCCTGAAGCTGGCCGGGAGCCCGACGGCGTTCGTGACGGTGCAGGCGGCGGTGGCCGCGGTGGCCTGGGGGGTGCTGGCCTGGACGGTGGGCCGGCTGGTGGCACCCGGCTGGCGTCGGACCGTGGCCGCACTGCTCATCCTCGGGTTCGCCACCACCCTCCCCGTCACCCAGTGGAACCGGTCCGAACTGTCCGAGTCCCTCTCCCTCTCCCTCCTGGCGCTGGTGGTGGCCGGCTTCATCTGGACGTCGCGGACGCCGACATGGCCCCGGGTGGCGGCCACGGCAACGGCCTGCCTGGCCTTCGCCGCCACCCGGGACGCCCAGGTGTGGACGGTCGGGTTCTTCGCCCTGGCCGCCGGGGTCTTCGCCCTCACCCGGGTCAGATCCGACCGGGGCCGGGCGTTCCGCGCCACCGTGCTGGCCGCGTCGTTGGTGGGCGTGGTCGTCCTCTGCGAGTGGGGCACCCTCGCCTCCCAGCGGACCACGTCGGACACCGCGGACGTCTTCTTCGTCCGGGTCTTCCCCTACCCCGACCGGGTGGCCTGGTTCGCCGCCCGGGGCATGCCCGAGCAGCGCCTCATCGACGAGCTGGCCCGCCAGGCCCCCGCATCGTCGTCCGTGGCCAAGATCGTCGGGGTCAATCTGTCTGACCCGGCGTTCGCCCCGCTTCGCCGGTGGCTGGCCCACGACGGCGGGCGGAGCTACCTCCACTTCCTCGTCTCCCACCCCTGGTATGTGGTGAGCGAGCCGCTCCTCCGGCCCGAACGAGCCTTCAACTCCGCCCAGGGCGATCTGGCCTTCTACGCCCCGACCACCCATACCGCCCGATCACCTCTGACCCCGGCCCTCTGGCCGCCACTTCTCATCCTTCTGGTCATGGCCGCGCTGGCTCTCTACCTCGGGATCGCCACCGAGGCCACCGGCACCGATCCATGGCGGATGGTGGTGGTGCTCACCCTGGTCGGGGTGGCCGCCATGCTGGTGGCCTGGCACGGCGACGGCCAGGAGGTGACCCGGCACACCGTCGAGGGCTTCGCCGAGGTCCGTCTCGGGATATGGATCCTCTTCGTCATGGGACTGTCGCGCCTACCCCTGCTCCGAGCGGCCCGGCCGGCGGTGGAGGAGACCCCCAGCCCACCGCCAGTCGAGGACGAGGGCGGCGTTGCCGTGTTGACCCCCCCATCCGAAGACGACCCATCCGCCGGTCCCTGACCGGGGCCATTGCCGGGTCCGGCCCAGGCCAATCCATCAACCATTGGTCGAATGAGCGGTGCTCCGGGACCGTCCATTCGATGACAATTGGCCCTTCAGGACACCCACCGGCAGCCGGACGGATGGCTTGAACCCCGGCAGTAATACCGCTCAGCGTGGTTAGCCCACTACGAAACGGGCAAAAAGGAACGGCTCTGGGAACACCGACATCTACCAAATCGAGGCACCGGGTTTTGCACTCCGTGTGAACTTTTGTGGGGAAGTTTTCGTTGCGATAACTTGCGCGACACCTACCGATGAACGGGGCGGCATGAAAAAGCGGGCTTCGCTCGGCGTTGTGATGGGAGTGGTCGTCCTGGTCGGGGCGGTGTCATCGGTCGTCGTCATGAGGGCGGCGTCGGCCGACAGTCCCCTCCCCGTAGCGCCCTACAGCGGCTTCAATCCCGCGCTCACCCGGGCCCCCTACGTGACCGATCTCACCCAGACCTCGGCCTCGATCAACTGGGCCACCAACTCGCCGACGGCCGGCTCGGTGCTCGCCACGCCGACCGTGGCCGACTCGTCGTGTTCGGCCGCCGTGACCAGCTGGACCGGGTCGGCCGCCGTGGCCCCCTCGTCGCTCCCGGCCCCGGTCAATCCCGTGAGTGCGGTTCCCTCGCCCAGCCTCACCAGCCGTGAGTTCACGGTGAACGCCGTCTCGGAGTTCCAGTCCTCGGTCGACCTGACCGGCCTGGCCCCGGGCACGCAGTACTGCTACTCGGTCTTCTCGAGCGACCGGCCCGGAGCGGTCAATCTCCTGCCCGCCGCCCAGCCCTTCCAGTTGTTCACCACGCTCAGCCCGTCGAGTGCCCAGTCGTCGGCGCCGGTGACCTTCGACGTGACCGATGACACCGGCGAGAACTACTACTTCACCAGTCAGGACGCCACGACCGACATCCCCTTCCCCGGTGGGGTGAACCCCGACCAGGCATCCCTCGACCACCAGATCGGCCTCTCGGGGGCCAACTTCCTTCTTTCGGTAGGCGACATCGCCTACAGCGGGACCACCCAGACGACCTTCGGCGACCTCCAACAGACCGGCACCCAACCCGAGGTGAGCAACATCTTCGGGCCGTCCTACCTGCCCCAGACCGGCGGCGTCCCCATCTTCTCGGGTCCGGGAGACCACGGCCAGAACATCAATCCCCTGAAGGTCTTCCCGAACGCCAACACGGCCACCGCCTCGGGGGGGACCTACGCCTACGACAGCTACTCGGGCATCGACGGGGTGGCCGGTGACTCCCCGGACAACTGGTACGCCTTTTCCACCTCGGATGTCCGGGTCTACGTGCTCGACGGCGCCTGGTCGGACTCGGTGGCCAACAAGCTGGGCACGACCACGGGGGCACTGTGCGGAACGCCCGGCACTAGTCCCGCCGTCTACTGCGAGCCCTACCAGGCCGACGCCGACGAGCACTGGCAGGCCTCCTCGCCCGAGTACAAGTGGCTCCAGGCCGACCTCGCCCAGCACCCCGGGGGCGTCAAGGTGGCCATGTTCCACTATCCCCTGCGCTCGGACAACGCCACCCAACCCTCGGACCCGTACCTGCAGAACAGCCCGGCCAATCCCGCCGCCTCCACCAGCCTCGAGGCCCTCCTGGCCGCCAACGGCGTGAAGCTGGCCTTCAACGGGCACGCCCACATCTACCAGCGGACCGTCCCCAACGGGGCCGGAACGATCACCAACTACGTGACCGGAGGCGGGGGCGGCGTCCTCGAACCCGTGCTGGGCGGAGCCACCTGCCAGGCCCTGACCCATGGGACGGCGCCACCGGACAAGGACGTCTACGCGCTGGGCTGGAACCCCACCCACGCCACGGGCAGCGCGTGCAGCACCAACAACACCGCTCCCACGCCCACGGCGGCCGCCGATGTCTACAGCTTCTTGAAGGTGACGGTGCAGGGCACCACGGTGACGGTCACGCCGACCAACGCGGCAGGAGGCACCTTCGACGTCCAGACCTACACCTACCCGACGGCCGGTGGCCCCTCGACGCCGTCCGGCGTGACGGCGGCGGTCACCTCCCCCACCTCGGTGCAGTTGCGCTGGAACCCCTCCACCGAGGCCGGCGGCTCCATCGCCTCGTACCGCATCGACCGGAACGGTTCGACCCTGGCCACGGTCGGGGCCTCGACCACAACCTTCACCGACGAGACGGCCGCGGTGGGCACGACCTACTCCTACTCTGTGGCCGCCGTGGACGGGAGCGGTACGCCGTCGTGGCCGGGACAGGCCAACCAGGTGACCACACCCGACCCCACCGAGTCGGGCGCCTCGGGTCCGGGCCAACCCGGGTGCAGCGACAGCCTCCCGTCCGGATCGGTCGTGGGGGCGGCCGCCCTCGACGACGGCTCGGGCTACTTCGAAGTAGACCGGTCCGGTGACGTGGCGGCCTTCGGTGCCGCCGTCTGTTATGGCGGACTGAGTGGGACCCATCTCAACCAGCCCATCGTGGGCATGGCCGTCGATCCGAGCACCGGTGGCTACTGGCTGGTGGCCAGCGACGGCGGGGTCTTCTCGTTCAACGCCCCCTTCCAGGGATCGACCGGCGCCATCCGGCTGAACAAGCCCATCGTGGGCGTGGGAGCCACCCCCGACGGCTCGGGCTACTGGCTGGTGGCCAGCGACGGCGGGATCTTCTCGTTCAACGCCCCGTTCTACGGCGGCACCGGGCTCATGAAGCTCAACAAGCCCGTCGTGGGCATGGCCGTCGACCGGAGCACGGGTGGCTACTGGCTGGTGGCCAGTGACGGCGGGGTGTTCAACTTCCACGCTCCCTTCGACGGTGCCACCGGCGGCATGAGACTCAACCAGCCCATCGTGGGCATCGATCCCACCGCGGATGGGAACGGCTACCGACTGGTGGCGGCGGACGGCGGGGTGTTCACCGGCTTCAACACGCCCTTCTACGGTGGGACCGGCCTCATCCGGTTGAATAGGCCCATCGTCACCACCATCAACGACAACGCCGGAAACGGCTACTGGCTGGTGGCCAGCGACGGCGGGGTGTTCTCCTTCCACGCCCCCTTCTACGGCTCGGCAGCCGCCTAGCACCGGCGATCCACCACCTGGCGGGCAGGGCATCTTCACTGCCAGCGTCGAGCGAGTGGCGGTGAGCGCGATTCTCGGAGCGCCGGGATAAATCTCGGCACAATGGTGGCGTGAGGGATGACGAGGGGCGCAGGGCATGAGGCACGGACGGCGATCGCTCGAACGCTGGCTGGCCGAGGCCTGGCCGTTGGTGCGTTCGTTGATGGAGGCCGAGGACCGGCTCATCTCGGCGTCCGAGGCGCCGGCCGTCCTGGTCCTCGCCGCCTGCGACCAGCTGAACGCCACGCTGGCCCACGCCGAACGGTGGCTCGACTCACGCCGCTGCCCGGATGACAACTTCGGGCTGCAGTTCCGGGAGCTGATCGCGGCGTGCAAGGGCCTCTCGGCCATCATGCAGACGGTGACGCGGGAGGCTCCCGAGGGAGGATGGGTCGACCGTCGGGAGATCGCCGACCGCATCGGTGAGAACTTCATGGACCGCGTCCAGCAGGCCTCACGGGCCCGCCTCTATCTCCAGCAGTGGAGTACCTGACCCCTCCCCGTCCCACCGATGTCGAGACGTCGGGGTGTCGCCTACCGCCGGGTCGCCTCACTCCATCCGAGCAGAGGAACGGCGACATCGGGTAGTCCCGAAGCCCACTTCGCCCAGTCCGTGCACCAATCATCCCCGGCTGATAACCGCGGCCCGGGGTAATCTCACGCCGTGGCCATGACCCCCGTAGCTCCGGCGCCCGTGCCCTCGTCCGATCCCCCATCGACCGGCCCGCTCCCCCGGTGGGTCCTGCCGGTGGTCATCGCTTCGATCGTCCTCGGCCTGGCCGGTCTCGGGACCGGGATCTACGCCATCACCAAGATTCCGCCCAAGGTCTCGGGCCCTACCGGTCGGACCGGTGAGACGGGACCGGCGGGACCGGCGGGACCGGCCGGGCCTGCCGGCGTCGCTGGACCGGTAGGTCCGGCGGGCCAGCCGGGCACCGTGGTCGGCGGATCCGTCGTCACCGGACCGGCCATGGCCACAGCGGCGGGTGCGGCCGTCGGTACCCAACTGGTGGGCAAGGTGACGTGTCCGGCCGGCAAGGTCGTGCTCAGCGGAGGGGCACAGATCTCGGCCTCGGTGCCGGGCAGCGCCGTCGCCCTCCGATCCTCCTTCCCGGTCAGCACGACGAGCTGGCAGGTGGTCGGCGTGGTGAGCGCCACGCTGCCCGTTGGCGCGGTCATGGACATGACGCCATTCGCCCTCTGCGGCGACAGCGTCCCCAAAGAGACCACCACCACGACCACCAAGCCCTGAGTACCGGTCGCCTCCACGGCGACCAATGGGCACTCAGCTCCGGTCAGTCATGAGGGCGCGCGTGTCGCGCCATCGGCCAGCCGTCGGATGATGACTGCGGCCGGGTCGGTGGTGATCCCCCGCCAACCCGTGCCTGCCCACAGGTTGGGCACCGAAGGGTCTCCGGCGCGGGTGGCCGCAGCCCGCAGGGGACGGGTCAGGTGGTGCACCTCGGGATAGGCCTGGGGCGCCTGCCCGTCGTGGGCCATGGCGAACTCGTTGGCCAGCCCCCGGGCCAAGCGTCCGCTGAAGGCACGGGTGACGATCGTGTCGGGGTAGCGACCGTCGAGCAGTGCGGCCCGGTAGGGCGACGAGGTCCCCGCCTCGGGGGTACAGAGGAGGGCCGTCCCGATCTGGACGGCGCTGGCGCCGGCGGTCAGCGCCTCGGCGGCGTCGTTGCCCGTCATGATTCCGCCCGCTCCGATGAGGGGAACGTCGGTGACCGCGGCGATGGCGGCGAGTAGGAGCCGGAGGGGGCGCTGGTTGGGGCCGAGGTCGATGAAGCAGCCCTGGTGGCCACCGGCCTCGGTCCCCTGCACGGCCAATACGTCGCTGCCGACGTCAGCTGCCGCGTGCGCCTCGGCCACCGACGTCACCGTCACGGCCACCCGGCAGCCGGTGGCGTGCAGGCGGTCGACGGCCTCGGCGGTCGGACAGCCGAAGGTGAAACTGACCACATCGATCCGGGCCGATCCGACCACCTCCAGCTTGGCCGGGTAGGCGTCGTCGTCCCAGTGCGGCTCGCCCAGCGCCACGCCCAGACGCTCGGCCTCGGATTCGAGCTCGCCGGCGTATCGGGCCACCGCGGCGGAGTCACCCGCCTTCGAGGGTACGAAGAGGTTGACCCCGAAGGGGGCATCGGTCAGGGACCGGGTGGCGGCGATCTCGGAGGCCAGTTGATCGGGCGTCTGGTACCCGGCAGCCAGGAAGCCGTACCCGCCGGCGTTGGACACCGCGGCGGCCAGAGCCGGAGTCGAAGGGCCGCCGGCCATGGGGGCCTGCACGACGGGAAGCTCACTCAAGAGCCCCGGGATCATCCGAAGACGACGGTCTTGTTCCCGTTGAGCAGCACCCGGTCCTCCAGGTGCCACCGGAGACCGCGCACCAGCACCGAGCGTTCGATGTCCCGACCGATGCGGAGCAGCTCTTCCACACTGTCGGCGTGGTCGATCCGGATCGTGTCCTGCTCGATGATGGGACCGGCATCCAGGGTGGTAGTGACGTAGTGGCAGGTGGCCCCGATCAGCTTCACCCCCCGTTCGAAAGCCTGGTGGTAGGGCCGGGCTCCGGCGAACGAGGGCAGAAAGCTGTGGTGGATGTTGATGATCCGGCCGGGATAGCGCTCGCACACTGTCGGAGGAAGAATCTGCATGAAGCGGGCCAGCACCATCACGTCACCGTCGACGGCATCGAACCGGGACACGATCTCGTCGAATGCCTCCGCCTTGGCCCCTTGCTCGAAAGGCACGTGGCGGAACTCGATGCCGTACCACTCGACGAGTGGTCGGAGGTCGGGATGGTTGGCCATGACGAGCGGGATGTCGCAGGCCAGGTCTCCGCTACGCCAGCGGTGGAGCATGTCGGCCAGGCAGTGGTCCTCCTTGCTGGCCAATACCACGACCGTGCGGCGTTCCTCGGTGTCCCGCAAGTGCCAGGTCAGGTCGTACTCCCGAGCCACATCGGCGAACCGCCGGGCGAACTCGTCCCCGTCGAAGGGGAGGCTCTCGGCCAGGATCTCGATGCGCTGGAAGAACCTTCCCGAGGTCAGGTCGCTGTGCTGGGCTGCCTCGACCACCCATCCGCCGTGAGTGGCGATGAACCCGGTGACGGCGGCCACGATGCCGGTGCCGTCGGGACAGGTGACCGTGAGTACGAAGCGACGCATCTGCCAATACTTGTCGACTTTGGGCACCATCGCGATGCGGGGGTCGCCACGACCCTCCTCGCCCCTGGCACACTCCAGCGCCGTTCCGACACCGGAGGAGCCCGCCAGCCCCGCCCATCACCACCACGCTGGCCAGGTGAGATGGGCTGAAGGGCCCGGCCGTCGGACGGTCGGGAACCGCTACTCGATGCGCAAGACCGTGGCCGGTGATGCGGTGGTCGCCACCACGGCGGGCACTGCCGTGACCAGAGCACCCACTACCACGAGGCCGACCAGACCGCCGAGAAGGGGAAGGATCGGGACCACGGTCACCGGCACCACCCCGAGCGATGCGGCAAAACCGGTCCAGGCCCAGTGGCCGCCGATGATCCCGAGGGGTAGGCCGAAGGCCACAGCGATGGTCAACAGGGTGGCGGTCTGCCAGGCGATGATGCTCCGCAACTGCCGGCGTCTGAAACCCAGGGCCTGCAAAACGGCCAACTCTCGGCGTCGGCGTCGGGCCCCCGCCACCACCGCCACCGATAACGAGACGAGCACGGCGAACCCGAGGGCCACGGCGAGGGCGATGGGCTGACCACCCATCTGTCCGGCGTTGACGATGGCGGCGCCGAGCACGCGGGGCTGACGGTAGGTTCCACCCGGGTCACCCCCGGGGTCGGTAGCCAAAATCCTCTTCACCACCGGCCCGGGTTTCCCGCGGGGATCGAGATTGAACGCCACCGTGGACGGGAGGGCGGTGAGCGCCTCGTTGACGTTGGCAGTTGGATCGTTGATCACGGAATCGAAGTTGAGGATGGACAGGAGGGTGCTCTCGGGAAGCATGGCGCCGGTGCCCAGTGAGACGTGATCGGACAGCTGGACGCCGATGGACGGCAGGGTAACCACACCGACGATGGACAGGGTCCGGGCCGTTCGGCCCACCCCCACATGGACGGTGTCGCCCACCTTCTTGCCCAACTGGTGAAGGGTGGTCACGCCGAGTTCGATCTCATCGGGACCGGCGCTCCCGGTGCCGCTCAGCGGAAACGGGCCGGTCCCGTCTAAGGGATGGCCGCTGACCGTTGGTGGGGCCACCGAGCCCTTGTGGGTGGCCAATCCGAGGACGGGGACGACCTGTCCGTCCATGGGGAGCTGGGCGAAGGCGAACGTCGACCAACCGGCCACGCCGGGCTGGCCGGCCATGGAGGCGTACAGACCCCCGGCCCCACTGTGGAAGTCGTTTGGGGTCGGGCTCGTCGAGAAGAACGCTCCGTACCCGCCCTCGGACTGAAGAAGGACATCCCAGTTCCACCCGTAGCGGGCCGGGTGGGTGACCAGGCCGTTGAGGCTGGCGCCGAAGACGACGGCCGTGACCACGGCGATGACAGCCACCACCGATCCCACCAGATTGGCGCGCACGGTGGCCCGCCTACCGCCCGGCGGCGGCTCGAGGGCGTAGCCCGCGCCGAGGGCCATGACCTCGGGGAGCCCGACGGTGACGGCGGCCTGGGCGATGGCCGACGGGTTCTGCGCGCCCGACTCGGTCGCCTTTCGTACCGTCCGCCAGGCCAGTAGGGCCAGCATGCCAAGCAAGACCAAAGCCAGGAGAGCACCGCCCCCGAGCAGGACCAGTAAGTCGAATCGGAAACCCCTGACCGGGTCGAACTGGCGCACCGGCTCCACCGGGGCCAACGGTGAGAGGGCAACGGCACCGACCACGGCCAGCGCGACGCCGCCGACCACCGCCGTCAATCCACTCAGTGCGCCGGCCACAGCCGATTCGGGCCGGGTCTCGCCGAGGGCCCGGAGCGTTGTCAACTGTCCGGCCGATCGATCGAGCATCTGAGCCAGGGCCTGTCCGACCAGGACCAAAAGTGCCAGGGCGCTCAGGGCTCCGAGCACGGCCAGGGCCACCGCCTGGGGCCGGATGGCGTCCTGGACCTGCCGATGTACGTCGTCCAGCTTGCGGACGGCAAAGGAGTACCCATCTCCCACCTGATCGGCCAACTTGGCCAGAGAGGTTTGGAGGGCGGGAATGCCGGCGCTCCCCCGGTCCAAGCGGGCACCGACCCACGAGAAGGCGATCTCCTTGTGTAAATGGGCGGTCGCCGCCGGAGGGATGACGGCAGCGGCCGGTTGGTCGAACTGGTCGACCAGCACCGGCGGGAAGTCCACGATGGAGGTGACCCGGAACGTGGCGTGCCCGATGACGGGCGGATCGTCCGACTGGTTTTTGGGGTCGAACAGGGCGTAGGTCACATGGCCACCCACACCGACGCCGAAGAGCCGGGCGATGTTGGGGGTGAGAGCGATCTCGTCGGTGGAACCAAGACGTGGGAGTCGACCCTTGATCACGGTCATGGTGTCCTGGGTGAAGAAGTCGCCGTTCATACTCCCCTGCAGGGCATCGGTGGTGAATGAGTCGTCGATGTGGCCGTGGACCACCGGTTCGACATCCAGGCCGGCCCACGAAGCGCTCGCTCGGATCCCCGGCTGCCTGGCCACCTCTGCATTCAATTCGGTGTCCGGCGACGGGATGTTGATCATGACGTCGCTGGCATTGATGGAGCTCAGGTAGCGACCGTAGGCAGACTCCGTCCGCCGGGCCCCGGCCAGAGCGGCCAAGGAGACGGCACCGAGAATGCCGCACAGGATGGCGATGACGAGGGTGGACTGCCAGGTCCGCCGCCACGTGACATGCCACCAATACCAGGCCACCGCCATCAACCTTCAGCGATCCGTGACCATGTCGTATCGGCCTGCCTGTCTCTCGGTCATCGAGGGGATTCCGTGGTGGTACGCGAGGGCTCGACTGACCGGTCGGTGATCGTTGCCCTCCGGTTGATGATGATCGGAACCGAGCCGACCGGCAAGGGTGCTAGCCAGTCACCGAGGGGGTGGGTTACCAGCCCCGAGTGCGGTGAGCTGGGACTGCGCTCCAGGCCGGCGAATCGAGGGTTCGAGAACCACCCCGGACCGCGACCCCGAAGGTAAGGTCGGCCGATGCCCAGCAGCGATGACGTGAAGGACGTACTCGTGATCATCGGACTGCACGAGGACGGGGATGAGGACTGCGACAACCAGTTGATCGAGGAGGAAACGGGCCTCGATCCGGCGACGGTCGACGCCGTCCTCGATCATCTCTGGCGGACGGACCGGATTGAGGCCATCCAGGCCGGCGGCGATCGCAACCCTTCGCTGGACAAGATTCGGCGTGTCCTGGCCGACCGGGAGCGCCTGTGGGGCGACGACGGACGGTTCGAGGCCAACCAGTCGGTCTGAGGCAGCCTGGGCGGAACGGCCCGGGACGCCCAAGGTCCGAGTCGATCATGGCCGGCCGTCCAACCTCGGTGTCGAGGCCTGGCGGAGATCGGGGTGGCGGCCCGGCGAGCATCCGGTCCGGCAAGCCCCAGTAGCCAAGAGCCACCTCAGAATCCGGCCAGGGCATGAAAGGCCACCGCTGCCGCCGTGGCCACATTCAGCGAGTCGACACCGTCAGCCATCGGGATGCTGACGGCCACGTCGGAGGCGGCCAACGCCCCATCGGACAGCCCCGGTCCCTCCGCTCCGACGAGCAGAGCGACTCCAACAGAGCCGTTGGCGTTCGCCCGGAGTTCGGGCAGGGTGACCGCCGGGACCCCCTTCACACCGGTGGGACGAGGTGTCAGGGCTGCCACGATGAAGCCAGCCTCCCGGACCTGGTGAAGTCCGTCCGGCCAGGGGACGACCCGGGCGAGTGGTGTGTTGAGCACATGGCCGACCGATACCCGGATCGACCGTCGGTAGAAGGGATCAGCGCACGTCGGGTCCATCAGCACCCCGACCACTCCGAAGGCTGCCGCGTTGCGGAACAGCGCGCCGATGTTCTCGTGGTCGTTGAGCCCCTCGAGGATGGCGATGACCACGCCGACACCACCGACGCCGTGCCCTTCCACCGCGTCGGCCAACAACCGGACCACGTCGAGGTCGGGTTTCCGATCGGCCACGGCAACAACGCCCCGATGCAACGGGAACCCGACCGTATCGGCCACGACCTCGCGGGACCCCACGAATACAGGAACGCCGCGCCGCTGTGCCCTGGCCACCAGATCACCGGCATTGGTCAGCTGATGGTCGTCGACGAGCAGTGAGCGCACCCGGAAGTCCGACGTAAGAAGGCGACCGACGACGAGCCTCCCCTCGGCGACGAAGATCGACGCCTCGGCTTCCTTGCGTACCCGTGCCGCGGGATCGTTGAGCTCCCGGTACTCGGCGATCCGCAGATCATCGGCGTCATCCACCCTGACCAGTTCGCCCGGCGCAACGAAAGGATCCGATTGAGCGTTGGTCACAGGCTCAGCTTCGCGTACCCGCACACTCCCAGGGCGGCCGGCACCATCCGAACCGAAGCGCTCGAGCGAGGGGTGTGACGGAAGGATGGGAGACCCGTGGCGACGAGCGAAGCCAGCCCCGTTCAGAGACTGTTTAGTCCGCCATCCCCTTCGAGCGCGATCGCCTCGACCAGCTCCGGACCGTCGTTGCGCACGTTACCTACGTCCCTCGACACCGGATGACGGACGAGCGTACCCTCGGCCGTGGGCACGAGAAGTGCCTGAAGCTGCTCGACGTCGGTCATCTCGGGGTCGAGCCAGAACTCCCAGCTCTCGGCCTCGAGCACCACCGGTTGGCGGTTGTGAATAGGCATGTCCGGCCCCGCCGTGGTCGTGATGATGGTTGCCGTGTTGAGTTCGTTGCCCTCGGCATCCCGCCACCACTCCCGGAGGCCGGCAAACACCATCGGCTGACCATCGGCCCGGCGGAAGGCGTAAGGCTGCTTGACCTTGGGGGCCAAGGTCTGCCACTCGTAGAAGGCATCGACTGGCACCAGGATGCGCGAGGACATAAACGCCGAACGGAACATGGGCTTGGTGGCGATGGTCTCCGCCCGAGCATTGAAGGTAGACCTCATATCCGCGGGATTCTTCGCCCATCTCGGCACCAGACCCCAGGCGAAGGCGGCCAGCTCCCGATGGTGGTGACGCTCGTATACCCCGAGCAACGGGTCGGTGGGGGCCACATTCCAGCTGGGCCTGAACTCGGCCAGCAGTTCGGGGCTGACCCCAGCGTCGAGCAACCGGGCCAAGTGACCCGGCTCGTCGTAGAGGGCTATACGTCCACACATGTCCCGGAGCCTACGGGTTGGGTCGTCATGGCAGAATGGACCGGTGAAGCGGAAGCTGACCCCGGCTCAATGGACGGCGATCTTCGTGGCCCACATACTGGTGGCATCGCTCGTCTGGCGCGACCTGCGGCAACGCCCAGAGGACCGGGTCCGAGGGAGCAAACGCATGTGGCGGATCGCCAGCGCCGCCAACTCGGGAAACTCGGTCCTCTACCTGCTGGTGGGCCGACGTCGGAACCCGAAGGGGGCAGAGCACCAGGTCGGGTAATCCACTATGAGCGGGCTCCCCGTTCCCGGGCGATCGCCAGCACGAACTGATTGAACTGTTCGCCAAACGTCCGAACGGTGGGATTTTCGCTCTTGGCCCAGCGACCCTCTGCCTCGATGATGGTTCCGAGATTGCCGAGAGCATCTTCGAGACGGTCGATCCGTTGTTGGGTGTTCATGGGAACATTGTGTCAGGGTCGCCTGGATTCCGACCCGTACTCCACGCCCACTGTGGACGAACCCGCTGCACCCCTGCGGCGACCACGGCGACGCATGTCCGCTCAGCTCGTCGGGATCAACGTGGTGACGCAGAATGGACGACCGGCTGGACCAATCAACACCCGCCAGGGATCCGGTGCGGGCTGGGTGGACGCCTTCGAGGCCCCGATAGCCAGTGCCGCCGATTCAGCCTCGTCCAGGTCGCTCACCGCCAGTTCGAGATGAATCTGTTTGGGCACACCCCCAGTGGGCCACTGCGCGACCTGACAGCAAACCGTCTCCCTGATACCGGGTTCCCCCAAGGAAATCCAGGGGTGATCCTCAGTGAGTCGATCAGCGGGTTGCCACCCAACCGCTCGCCGCCATTGCGGAGATGAGAAACGGCGGCACCGATCGTCTACCGTTCATCTATCGGGCCCGAACAGCAAATGGAGTGTCCCATGTCAACAGTCCGTGTCCACAACTTCGCCGTCTCCCTCGACGGGTTCGGCGCTGGCGAGGGACAGACGCTCGAGCAACCCTTCGGGCACGCCGGCGGGAAGCTGACGACCTGGTTCTTCGGCACCAGTACCTTTCGGGGGATGCAGGGCGAGGGCGGTGGAAGCACCGGAGTTGACGAAGCGCTCGCCAGCCGCTGGGGTCCAGGGATCGGGGCCGAAATCATGGGCCGCAACAAATTCGGCCCACAGCGTGGGCCGTGGGATGACGACGAGTGGAAGGGTTGGTGGGGCGACGATCCACCATTTCACACCCCGGTGTTTGTGCTTACCCACTATCCAAGGCCTCCCATCCCCATGGAGGGGGGAACTACATTTCATTTCGTCGATGCCAGTCCTGCCGAGGCGTTGGAGCTGGCACGGGATGCGGCGGGCGGACTGGATGTTCGTATCGGCGGCGGGGTGGAAACAGTGCGACAGTTTCTCGCCGCCGACTTAATCGACCACATGCACATCGTGATCGTCCCCATCCTCCTCGGGCGTGGGGAACGTCTCTGGGAGGGACTCGAAGGGATCGAGGTGAACTTCGATGTGGAGGCGGTCAGTTCTCCAACCGGAGTGACCCACGTCACGTTCAGCCGACCATAGGGTCACCACGTTGTGAACGTTCGACGCTCGGCCGGATCCGTTCGACCCTTCGAGGGAGCCGATAACGGGCGGTAAGGGTCCCTCGTAGGTGTCGACTGCTTGTTGGCTCGCCGGGTCCGGCGATCAACGTAAGTCCTCGTGCGGCCCTCGACCTACCTGCGACTCGATAGCTGGGTGATTCGCCAGGGCCGACTAGCAGCCCAGGCTGAACCCCGCCTCAAGCAGCCTTGGTCGTCTTGCCCGAGACCTTCCCGACGTACGTCCCGACCGACTCGCCATCGACGAACACCTGGCAGGTCTGGCTCCTGAAGCCGCCCACGATGCCCTTTCTGGTCAACTCGACGACGACCTCATGCGTCTCGTTGCTCCCCACGGAGAACTCGTAGCGACGGGTCCGGTGCAGGGTGAAATGGCGCCAGTCTTGCGCCACGCTCTTGCCGTCGACCTCAATCCGTACCTCGCCAAAGACTTGGTCGAAACTCGTATGCATCTGGTGTTTTTCGGCGTCGCCGACCTCAATGGTGAATTCCACGATTCCTCCGTTCCCGAACTCAGTCGATTCTTCATCGGTCAACTTGCGCTGAGACTTGAGTGCATCGGTGAACCTCGCGGTAAGCGCCTTGTGCAAGCCTCCACGAGGGTGCCCCTCGCCGAACGACGCCAACCTCACAGGCGATCCGGGGTTACGAGGTCTCCTCTTCTCCGTCCCAACGAGGAGAGCCCTCGGCAAGCCACGCTCCGATCACCTCTTCGCACGGAACAATGAGACTCGAGATATTGGGATAGCCGGCGTAGGGAGCCAGCATCAGCAAGGTTTCGCGCAGCTCGTCCGGGGACAGCTCACCTCGCTTGAGGGAAGCTCGAGCCTGAATTTTCCACGTGTCGACCTGACCGTTTGTGGCAATCACCCCCATGAGCAACAGCCGTCGCGACCGCACGTCCAACACATCACGGCGCCACACTTGGTCGAACAGGGTCTGGACCATCACATCGTTGAAGGCCATCGTGCCTTCGGGCAGGGTGACGACATCGCCTGCGTACACATCACGCAGGACTTCGAGGCCCCGGTCATAAGGCGCTGCCGACTCGTCGGCCATGGGCACATCCTTTCGTCAGTTAGAGGTGCGGCCATGATGGGCAACGGAGCCCACTCGCCCGATGTCACGACGCAGCTGCCGGTTCAATCGGATACTGGCGAAGGGCTGAGAGGCTTTCCGACCGAGTGGCCAGCGATCCTCACCTTGCCAGAGTGCTTTACATGTGTCAACCTATGAAGGACCCACCGAACCCCGAAATCGCTCGCCCGAACCGGGGGCCCCACCTGCGATATGCGCACACACTTGCCATGGGATCGCACCCTCCAGTCATGACGCGGATCGACGAGGTACACCACTCCTTGACCCGGCCCCGTCAGTCATTGTCCGAGCGGCAATCGTTGACGGTCGGCGCCCTACTCGAGGCCGCGCTGATCGAGCTGGACTCTGTGGGCTACGACAAGCTGACAATCCGAGGCGTGGCGCAACGAGCCGGCGTCACCCATACCACCGCGTACAGCTACTTCACCTCGAAATCGCATCTCATCTCCGAGCTGTACTGGCGACAGATGCAATCGCTACCTCCACCCGACGTCGCTGCGGAAGCCACGTTCGTCGACCGAGTCCGAGCCGCCATCGAGGCACCGGCGACGATGCTGGCCGTGAACCCGGCCCTGGCCCGATCCATCTTTGTATCGATCCTCTCCGACGAGCCTGATGTTCGGCGGCTCCGGGGTGGAGTGGCCAGGGTCCTGATCGACCGGCTCCGGACGTCGCTCGGGCCCTACGACGAACCCGACCTGGTCGACACCCTCTTCATGGCATACAGCGGCGCCATGATGTTCGCGGGCACGGGCAATCAGGACTTTCTCGAGGTAGTGCAGCGCATCGAGACCATGGCCCACCTGATCGACCCGAGCTGAGCGAGGGGTTCGATGGGATTGCGAGTCGTGCAATGGGCCACGGGGCCGGTGGGCCGCGAGGCACTACGGGCGATTATCGGGCACCCCGACCTCGATCTCGCCGGTGTTGTCGTCTACTCGGCCGATAAGGAGGGGGTCGACGCGGGCGATCTGTGCGGGCTGCCTCAGACCGGAATCACCGCCACGAGGGACGCGGCATCGGCGCTGGCCAGTGGGGCTGATGCCGTCTGCTACACCCCCCGCATTCCCGACCTCGAGCAGGTCTGCGGCCTGCTTGCCGACGGAGCCAATGTGGTGGCGACACCGTTCCTTTTCTACCCTCAGGCGTACGGGCCCTCGGTCGTCGGCCCGCTGACCGACGCATGCCGTCGAGGAAGAACTTCTGTGCACGGGACCGGCATCAACCCGGGATTTGTCGGCGACTTACTGGTTCTGGCCTCGACCGGCCTGCTGCGATCACTCGATCACATCGAAGTCCATGAAGTGGGGAATTGGTCGCTGTTGGAGTCCCGGGCCATGGTCTTCGACCATGCCCGGTTCGGATCACCCCCCAGCGAAGCCACCCTCCAGGCCAATCCCTACGCGCAGACGATGAGCGGCTACTTCAAAGAATCCATCCACATGGTCGCGGCAGGCCTCGGGGTGAAGCTCGATCGGTGCACCGAATCCCAGGAGGTGCTGGTGGCCGAAGAGCCCCTGGAACTCCTGTCGGGAACCGTGATGCCCGGCACCGTTAGTGGGCAGCACTTTCGTTGGGCGGGAGTGGCGGCCGGTCGGGATCTGCTGTCGATCGATGCCTGGTGGTGGGTGGGTGGTGAGCGCCCGAGCAGTTATCCGCCCCGCCGGCCCGACGGCTGGTCCATCGATATCGAGGGTTCTCCGTCGATCCGTCTCAGCATGCTGACGCTGGGAAGTCTCGATCCCCAGAGCTCATTGCCGATCAAGGCCCACGTCGACGCAGCCTCAGTGGCCACGGCCATGCACGCGGTCAATGCCATCCCTGTGGTGTGCGCAGCAGAGCCGGGCATTCAGACCTTTCTGGATCTCCCACTCGTCACGGGCCGAGGAGTCCACATTTCACCGATCCGTTCGCACGTCCGCTGAAAGGGGACAACCGATGTCATTCGTCAAAGGCCTAACGGGGCTGAGTCAGAAGGAGTTGGCCCTCCTTACTCCCGAGTATCTATTGGCCGGCCACCTGATCGACCGGGCAGGAATGCCGCATCTCATTGGCGCCTTTGGACGCGACGGTATGCGCGACATCGCCATCGACGAATGGATGGGCGCGAGCCCGGTGTACACCCGGAGGATGCAACGAGCGCTGGGGTTCGAAGGCGACTCGGTCGAAACCGTCTTTAAGGGGATGCAGCTCGACATCGGTGCACCGCCGCAGTTCATGGACTTTCGCTTTCGAATCACCGACCACGACTATGGCGAGTTCTGGCTGGACCACTGTGGCGCCCTGATGGACGTCGAGCCTATGGGCCCCGACTACGTCAAGGCCATGTGCCACGACATCGAGGACCCTACGTTCGACGCCACCGCCATCGCCACCAATCCGCGGGCGCAGGTCCGTCCGATCCATCGGCCTCCACGAGTGCCCGCCGATCGATCACCCGTGTGCCATTGGACCGTCACCATCTCCGAAGACCACCCCCTCCTGCCGGTACCCCCGGAAGCTGAAGCCATGGCCGCAACCCGTGCCGCCAACTTCGTGTTGGATCCCATCGAACCCGATGACCCGGGCCTCAGCGACTACCGCGGTCCCCTCGTACCCGATCTGCAATTCTCCGAGTGGTCGGCCTCGGCCCTGCGGCGGATCATTGACGAGGTCGGTCTACAGGGCCACCTGCTGGTCCTGTCGTTTCTTGCCGCTACGGCCAAACGCACGGATCATCCTGACAAGGCGAGTGAATTCGGACGGCGGCAGTTCACCGGTGTGGCAGGAGTAGCAGCCGCTCGCCTCCGGGACGCGTTGGAGCTGCCTGCCACATTGGCAGGCGCAGCTCGACTGCTAGCGCTGCATCCCGCCTTCCAGCCCTATGGATACGTGCACTGCGACGTGGATCTCGATGACGATCACCTTGTCGTCACCCTCGACCGGGACACGGCAGCAATGGCCGACGGTGCGTGGCCCTCGCTGTTGAGTGGCGACCATCTCGAACCTCTCGATGCCATGGCCTGGGAGATCGATCCCCACCTCCACTGCGAGACCGTCTCCGATGGTGAGTCTCTGGTCGTCGAGGTGGTTCGCAGCACTGCGCCAGCCCCACTCAGCGACGAAGTCATGATGACCCGCTTCAGCACGGGCACGACTCATAGGTTTGAGACTCGTGGCACTCCTGTCGCCATCCGGACTTCAGGTTCAGCGACCCGAGACGGCTAGACACGCCTCACCACCACACTCGGTAAGAGTATCTCCGGTACTCCGGTCGGATCTGTTCCTAGTCGAGGCGGAAGTGCGGGTTATGGATGAACCCCAACACGCAGCCATCGGGTGTCCGCACTGAGGCAGTGACGATTCCGTCGCCTACCTCGGACACCGGCGAATGCTCGGTTGAGCCAGAGGCAGTGGCGGTGGCGACCGCCTGTGGCACATCGGGGACCCCCCAGTAGACGAGGGCCCCATCCGCTGGGTCAGCGTCGGGCATCAGCGCCAGCTCATATCCGGCCACCGAAAATCCGACATAGAACGGCTGGTCGAAGTAGGGGGCAACGCCCAGGAGAGCGGCCCACCACCGCTTGGCCGATTCAAGATCGGGGGCCGGATAGATCACCGTGCGAAGTCCCTCGAAGGTGATTGCCATGTGCCGATTGTTGCACCCGGTCCGACGATGTCGCCGGGTTCGGTGCTGACCCAGTCAAAAGGGCTCTTGTCCGTACTGACATACTGGCGGCGTGGAACGTATCGTCGGAATAGGTGGCTACTTCATACGTGCCAGCGATCCAGCGGCCCTTGGCACCTGGTATCGCGAGTGCCTGGGCCTGGATGCTGATGAGAACGGTGTGTGGAGCCAGGAACCTGGAACGACTGTCTTCGCGACGTTCGAATCGCAGACGGACTACTTGGGCTCCCACACCCAACAGACCATGATCAACTTCCGGGTTCGCGATCTGGATGCGATGCTTGCCCAACTGCGCTTGAAGGGCGCGAACGTGGCCGAAGAGACACAGGGGATGGACGGCGTCGGTAGGTTCGGCTGGGTCACCGATCCCGAGGGCAATCGAATCGAGCTCTGGCAGTCCACCTGACCGGCTACGACAGCTGGCTACGTGCTCGCTCGCTACGAGGCACTCGGCCAGCGCCCGCTTTGCGCCTGACGCTGGGCGCTCGCCCACTGCCATCTCCGACCCGACAGTCACCACTTCGTTCGATGGTTTGATCCCGTGTCGATACCTGAGTCGGCCTTGTGGGCCGGGACAGAAGATCCAGACCCGCTCCGACGGGGGTCATAAGCCAAGCAGCAGGTCCCCGACGACAGCCGGTTGGGACAGGAACGGGTGATGGCCGGCGTCGAGCTCGACCACTCGGCCAGCCCTGGCCGCGAACCCACGCTGCAGCCGAGCTGGTGTGCCCTTGTCTTGGGCACAGACGAGGTAGGTCGAGGGCACCTGTTTCCACGCAGCCGCACCTACCGGCTGTGTTGTCACGTGAACACTTTGCCGTGCCAGTCTGGCTGCAGCCTGGGTCTGGATGTCAGGATCACAGTCCTGCAGGAACGTCTCGGCCAGTGCCTCCGGTCGGACACCGAAGGTGCCGCCGTCGGGGTCGATGTCGAGGAACGGGGACGGTGTCCCGTCGCCGAAATCGGAGAGGCTCTGCCCGACTTCGGGCAGGTAGCTCGAAACCAACATCAGATGGTGCACCGATGCGACCTCGGCAGCCGCCTCGGCGGTGACGATCCCCCCGTAGCTGTGGGCTACGACAATCGTGGGCTCGTCGCTGCCAACGAGGACCTGTCGGACCGCGGCCACATCCTCGGGCAGGCCTGGGCCGCCAGTACCACCCGGGTACCCACCCTCACCGCAACTAGGCAGCAGCGGTGCCACGCTCGGAACCCCACGTTGCCATAACAGCTCCGCCGCGCGGTGCCACCACCATGCGCCATCCCGAACACATGCCCCGTGAACGAACACAACTCTCATCGCCATCTCCATCCTTCTGAGGGCTCGACGCTACTGGCGAGGTCCGGAGGCCCAGACCGACGGAGTGATGATCGATCTCCCGAACCGAGAGGGCAACTGGCCAGTCCGCCCAGCGAAGGTTCACTGAGTGACGCGGTAGCGAAGGTGGGTGATCCCACTGCGGAAGCGCCCTTCGTCGATCAGTTGGAAGTCCATTCGCCCATGACTGGGGAGGGCGTCCTTGCCGCCGCCAAGAACGATCGGCCAGAGGATCAAGTGGCACTCGTCCACCAGGCCCGCCTTCATCGCCTGAGCAGCAAGACCAGCGCCGCCGATGGTGAGATCGTGAATCTGGCCAGCCTTCATCCGGTGAATTGCCTCGGCGTCGAACTCCCGTTCCAGTGTGGTCCTATCGCTCGACACCGAAGCCAGAGTCTTTGAGAATACGACCTTGTCAGCCGCTCGCCAGATGCTGGCGAAGTCCACGACCCACGGGGGCTGATCAGCAGCAGGAGTGGATTCCCAGACGACCATGGCCTCATACATGCGCCGCCCGTAGAGATAGCCGCCTACTGACCTCTGGATGTCGTTGATGAAACCGAAATACTCCTCATCTGGGGTACCCCAGTCGATGCCACCGGCCTGGTCCCCGACGTAGCCGTCGAGTGACATATTCGCTATGTAGATGAGCTTCGCCATGGTGATTCCTCCGAAGGAGATCTCTCAAAAGTAGCCCCTGCTCGCGTTCAAGGACGGCAGACCAGTGTGCCATCTGCGTCAACCTCGAAGCGGAGATCGCTGATCCCGCGAGGGTCAATCGGTGGAGGATGGAGTGAGGGCGGCGAGCTGGTTCAGCGAGTTGAGAAGATGATCGACAGGCAAGGGCACGACTATCTCGTGTCGGCAGTGGAGGCCCGGAACCCGTTGGCCAGTTTCGATGCTCCGGGACGAGCCGGTCGCATGGGCGTCGATGGTGGGCGCCCCCCTGTGGATGGGGACCTGTCCGACTTGACGACAGCGAAAGCGGTTCAGGAGACCACGACATAGAACGTTTGTACGACTCCCTCATCGAGAGTGGCCAGTACTTTCTCGAGATGCCCACTCGCCATGATCAGCTCGCCGAATGCGGCGTCGTGCGCCTCCCGGGATGACCAGGTCTGGATGAAAGCCGAAGCTCGAGGATCGGCCTGGTCATGGAGGATGTCGAACGATTGACAGCCTTCGGCAGCCAACATCCGCCGACGTCCTTCGGACTGCAGCTCGAGGAGCGCCACCTCCTGGCCTTCCGCGGCGTGAAACCGGGTGACAGTGGTAACGCTCATGGGGTCTCGATTCTGAGGGGCTTGTCAGTACGGTAACCCACAGGCGGAAGAGCTGCTCGGCCAGCGTCGCTGCCCCAAATCCTCTGGTGTGGAGAAGCCCCTATGGAGCCACATTGGGGTCGTGCGAGGATCTGCTACCGATTCATCACTCACCTATGGTGGCGCACGTCACTGCTCCATCTCGCTTCGAGGTAGTGCAGCTGAGGGCTCCGGCACCCGGCGTGGCCATCGTCCAGATCCGAAGGCAGGCGCTTACGGAGAAAGGAGTCGCGTTCTCTGAGATGGCCCTGTAGGGGCTGGTCGAGCGGGACGGGGACTGGTGGTTGACTACGGCTCACAATACGCAGATCACGCCGCCCGCTGCCGGTTGATCCCGCCACACCTTCAGCAGCCTTCGCAGAACGCAGGGATTCCCGTTCGACAGCCCGCTGGGGGCCAACTAGTGGCCATGGAGCGACGGTGGTGTCCCTCGCCCCGGGGCGGCAACCGTCGCTCGCGTGATATCGCTCCCTCCAGGCATACACTGGAAAGGGATGAATATTCCGATTGCCTGCACTCTTCAACCGAGCGATGCCCGGTCCCAACTGGGTGAGTGGCAGGAGCTGCATGGCCGGGCGATTGGTCGTACCGAGCGGGTCTCGCCGACTCGGCTTGAACTAACGCTGTTGCCCCAGCCCGATATTGAATCGATCATCGATCTTGCTCGGCGCGAGGTGGCCTGCTGCCCGTTCTTCTCGTTTGCCATTGAGATTCACGCAGAACACCTGGTCCTGGCGGTCAACGTGCCAGACGACGCGATTGGCATTCTCGACCAGCTGGCCCTAACCCCCGATACACCGGCTTCTCCGGCCCCCTAGCACCGCCACCACAACCTTTATTCGCGTTATCGGTCACAATGTGCTTGTGGGTGGTTATCGCTTCGGGGTCGATCAGTCGGCCGCAGATCGACTCCGGCTCGTAGCGACGGCGTACGACCCGATCTCCCGACCGTTTCTCGCCGCCCATGCACCCCAACAACCCAATGTGGCTATCGATCTTGGCTGCGGTCCAGCGTTCACCACCGAGCTGCTGACGGACGTCTGCCGACCAGGGAGAACCATCGGCGTTGATACCTCCGAAGAGTTCCTCGCTGCCGCGAGGGCTCGCCTGGTCGGAGTCCGATTCGAGGCTCGCGACGTCACCGAACTGCCGCTGCCCGGTGCACCGGCCGACCTCATCTATGCCCGGCTTCTCCTGGCACATTTGGCAGAACCCACAGCGATTGCTCAGGCATGGCGAAGCCAACTCACTCCCGGCGGAAGGCTCCTCATCGAGGACCTCGAAGGGGTGGTCAACCCACCAGGTCCCCTCCGTGAGTACGAGGCGATTTCCGCCAGAATCGTCCGCTCCGGCGGCGGACTCATGTATGCAGGGGAAGAACTCTCCCACCTAGGTGGTGTACTCAGACCAGTGACAGTGCCAGGAGCATTGGCCGCGAGGATTTACCTGTTCAATGTCCGATACTGGCTGACTAGTGAAAGCCTCCCCGTTACCACGAAGGCGCTTCGACACCTCCAGCGAGGCCTCGAAGAAACGGCAACCGACGATGGCTGTTCAAGCGTCTCGTGGATCGTCCGCCAATTGGTCCTCCCGCCCTCCTGAGCTCGTCCAAGCACCTGAGAAAGCCTTGTAAATCAACTTGAGCGTTGCCGGCATCATCGGTCTCCCTCCCGGGCAGGCGGTCCATTCGTCATGACCCAGTCTGACAAGCACCAAGGCGTGGCGCTGACTCCAGGTATCCACGGTCCACAACGTCCACCCGCAAGATCGGGAATTACCCGCCGAGGGAGCCGGGCCCTAACTCTCAGCCTGTGATCTACTGAATCATGTTCTACGTAATCATCTTTTCGATTCTTGCCGTCGTTCTCGTCGTCGGGGGGATCTCGGGAATGTCGCGCCGTCGGAGGAGTCTGGAGCGTGAAGAGCACCACGACACCACGACGAAGTCAGCCCGAAACAGCCGGAAGCGCAAGCGGGCACAGTCGCGCCATGACCGCCGCAAGCGTCATTAGCAGTTCTGTCGCCCACCAATGACGAATACAGGCGAGGCTGCTCTCACCATTCGAGTGGATCCGATCCATTCCAGGAACCATGGGATTCGAGTACCCCGAACCGAGTGAACGAAGTCCGATCAGCCAATGGTGAGCGCCTATGGCGATCCAACTGCACCTTGTGATCCCCTGATCGATAGGCGAAGGCACGCATAGCGGCGTCCTCTCTCCAACCGTGAGCGTCACCCGAGTCATCGGCAAAGTGCGGGAAGTTGAACACCTGCTTCGATTGCAGTCCATCCACGGCGACCATAGAGTCACGGACAAGTTCAGTTGCCGAAGGAGTTCTGCCGGTCTGGCCGGGTCGAATGCATCATCGATGGTCCAGCCGACCGAGGTGATTGTGACGAGCGGGCCCCGTTGCCGACTTCGATCATCAACCGAAAACACCGGCCCCGGCGATGTTCTGTCCATCCAGTTCACCTTGCCACGGTGACTGAACGGCTGGAGTAGCGCTGTCCATGTCTCTGAAGCTTCAGACAGGCACGGACGCCGCCGAATCAGGCATCCACGAGAGCCCGGGCAGACGCTTCCTCCGAATACAGACCGAACGGCAGCCATAGGCGTGCCTCCTGGGATCCGGCCTTGGCTCTCGCCCCAATCTCATCCCCACCCACCATCCATACGGCAGGCTCGCCCAACGGTCGGCGACACGTCGATGTTCCTCACCGTTTTGAGGTCATCGAATCGTGCGAGATGGACGCTGGCGTACGAACACGGCTCCATCAGTGGATGGTGGGTGTCAATGGTCACATCACAGGGCTTCTGCTCGGCCCAGGGGCAGTAGCGTCCGCTCAGGCGGACAGCTCCTGCACTCTGAGCGTATCGACGTGCTGCTGCATTGAGATGACTTTGCCATCGCGAAACGTCCAGACATGCGCCATCCGCACCTCTGCTGGCCTGCCTGTCGAGCGATGCTTCCATGAGTAGGTACCGGTGGCGACCACCGTGTCGTCTTCGGCCACGAATCGGGTCGGGGTAACCGTGAACTCGTCGCCGATCTCACCGAGTCGCATGAACACACCCTCGACCACCGCTTGCGGGCCAACGTAGGTGCCGTGGATCGGAAATCCCTCTGCCTCGGTCCACTCGATCTTGTCGTCCATCAACGCCAGCACCTTCGGTACGTCTCCCTGGGCAAAGGCTTGATAGGCGCCCTGGATGATCTGCTTGTTGGTCGGCATGTCAATCTCCCATCACGTTCCGCTTCTCTAGTTTCATTCTCCTGATCCGCTGTTACAGATGCGCGTCACCTGGCGTCCATCTGATTTGGTCCCGCTTGCAACCTTGACGGCCGCAGGGGGACGGGTTCGCAACGGTTAGCCGCTGGCGTAGTGCCAGGGAGGACGCCTTCGGCTCAGAGAAACGATTGCTGCATACCCGTGATCGTCAGATCAAGGCGCGCCCAAGTGCTTCTTGCTCTGCGAATTTGGACACCCAAGAAGGGAGCGATGGATGTCAAACACCGCGCCGACCTAGTACGCCCGCCCTTCCGTCACCACTTGGCCACCGGCCGCCGGATGCCCGGCACCTACGAAAGCATCTCCTTGGGCGGTTGCCAGCGAACGTTCACCGACCAACAGGAGACTTTTTGGATAGTTCCCCAGACGTACCCGGTTCGAGACGGTCGCGCTGAAGCCAACCTGGGCGTCAGCGTCGAGATGCCAGAACGGTGACCAATCATGACCCCATGTCTCGGGCTGCGGTATCGTGTGTGGGACTTAAAAGTGGGGCCATCGGGCGTCGGCGACGCGTGGCAGCACACTACAAACGGCGGAGGTAGTCATGCGGGCACCTGCAAGGATTCTCACGGCGGGCGCGGCGGCGCTCATGACACTGGTGTTCCTCGGCCCTGTCGGCGCCGAGGCGGCCACGCCACACGTCCTGACGGTGTCGGCACAGGTCAGCGCGTCGAACTGGACGACAATGCCCAACACGAACAACACGGCGAACCAGACCAACGGAATGGCGAGCGTGTCCTGTGTGACGTCGGGCTGGTGCGTGGCAGTGGGTAACGGAGGCAAAGTGAGTGTGGACTCGGCGAACATCGAGCTCTGGAACGGCACGACCTGGTCGCCAATGATGTCGCCAGTGGTGTCCGGTGAGACCGACATCTACCTGAACGGGGTCTCCTGTGCGACAACCTCGTTCTGTGTCGCCGTCGGTGCCGTCGACACCACAACCTTTGCTCCACTGATCGAAACTTGGAACGGCACCACGTGGAGCGTCGTCCAGTCCAGTCCGTTGTCCTCCACCTCGACCTTCCTGTCCGGCGTGTCCTGCCTTAGCAGCTCGTTCTGCATGGCGGTCGGCTGGATCGGGGCGGCCGGCGGCTCGGGATTGGTCGAGCAGTGGAACGGCTCGACCTGGACGGCCACCACCATCCTGCAGGCGTTTCAGGCCAACATTCACGTGTACGGAGTGTCCTGCACGACGCCCGTATTCTGCATGTTCGTCGGCGACTCGGTACTCGCCGGCACGTCCAATACTGGGCCATTCACCGACTATTGGAACGGCTCGACCTGGACCGGGACGTACCAGCCGCCCATCTCTTCGAACACCGACTACCACCTCTACGGGGTGTCGTGCGTCGGGACGAAATTCTGTACCGCGGTGGGGGACACCCAGACAGGCGGACAACCGCCAACTTTGTACGGCCAGACCTGGTATGGCGATGAACTCTTCGATAGTTCGGCTTGGACGACGGCGGCCGGTCTCCCGGCCGTGTCGGGAGGGGCAAATCTGCGCGACATCAGTTGCTTCAGTGCCACCTCGTGCACGGCCGTGGGCGGCACCCCGAACACATTGGCCGTGACGTGGAACGGCGCGTCCTGGACGCTTCAGACCACACCCACGGGCCCCTCGACGTCCAACCAGAGTGCCTTCTACGGCGTGGACTGCCTAACTGACTGGGCCTGTGTGGCGGTGGGTAACTCCGCCAATGGAGCGAGCAGCCTCCCTCTGGAGGCCTCTGCCCCCATCGCCCGCAGCGGCTACCGCTTCGTGGCCTCTGACGGCGGCATCTTTAGCTATGGCGCACCTTTCCTGGGGTCGATGGGCGGCCAGCACCTCAACAAGCCCATCGTGGGCATGGCGGTGATGCCGGCCGGTGACGGCTACTACCTGGTCGCCTCCGACGGGGGTATCTTCACCTTCGGTAGCGCCCAGTACTTCGGTTCGACGGGCTCGTTTCACCTCAACGCCCCCATCGTCGGGATGGCAGTGACAGCCGACGGTGGGGGGTACTGGCTGGTGGCTTCTGACGGGGGAGTCTTCTCCTTCGGTGACGCCCAGTTCTACGGCTCGGCGGGCGGAATCAAACTCAACAAGCCCATCGTGGGCATGGCGCCTACTCCCAACGGTCAGGGTTACTACCTGGTGGCCTCCGATGGAGGCATCTTCAGCTACGGCAACGCGCTCTTCGAGGGCTCGGCCGGGTCGATTCCCCTGAACAAGCCAGTGGTCGGTATGACCGTGCCGGCCAGCGGCGGCTACTACTTGGTGGCCTCCGACGGTGGAATCTTCTCCTATCCGGGCACCTTGCCTTTCTACGGATCGGCAGGCTCGATCAACCTAAACAAGCCGGTCGTGGGTATGGCCAGCGTGGCGGGCGGCTACTACCTAGTGGCCTCAGATGGCGGGATCTTCTCTTACCCAGGCACGCTGCCGTTCTTGGGCTCGCACGGCGGCCAGCCCCTCAACGCCCCCATCGTGGGGATAGGCGCCTAGTTGTGAGCACCGGAGGGTCTTGGCACTCCTCTTTGTAGGTGCGCCGCCGAGGACCGCGAGGGGCGCCCAGATAGAACCGTTGTAGGTAGGCGACTGGAGGACCCGGCCTCTACGGGCGGCGGGCATCTGGAGGGAGGAGGATCTCGACCGTCGGCCAAGGGCCAGCAGTCCACCGTTTTCATAGCGGACCAGCCAAGCGCGCACGCTCTGGCTGCTCGGCGTCGGCTACTTACCGCATGCTGTAGCCGTCCCTGATGACACCCAGGGCTATTCCATCTTGCTGAGCTCCACGAGCACTCGGCCGCCTCCTTAGCTCCTCGGAGGTCGGTGGGGTCGAGGTGTCGACCATCAACCGAAATTGTGTAAACGATCACCCGGAACCAATTGCGGCGGTTCCAAACGTCACCTGGAATACATCACACAGGAGAGAGGGAGACCGACACGCGAACGGGCCAAAACCGACGCGCGGGACGAGCGGAGCGCCAGCAAGGCCGGAGGCGGGAAGCCAGCACACGCAAGGGCCCGAGGGCCAGCGGCCGGCCGGCACAAGGGCCGGGGCCACGAGGCGGGCGCGCCCGAACGGGGAGGGCCAGGCGGCAGGGAGGAGGGCTTGGGTTGCTGTGCGAATTAGTGAGAGCCCCTGACCGGCACGAGTGGGGCGCCCCGTGGGTTGGGCCTGCTCAGAGTCCAGTTACGGGTACGTGGATGATGAGAGTTGCGTTGACAGGTTGGCTCGTTCCGCTTACGCCGCCTGAGTAAGTGGCGACGCTCTGAATAAAGAGAGGTACAGAAACAGAGGAGCAGGTCCCACAAGGCGCACCACCTGTGGAAATGACAGCGATCCAGCCATAGACGGTTGGGGTGGCGGGAATAGTCTCCGGCACAAACCCTGGCGCGCTCGGAGTCCCCACGAACGTGACGGTGGTGACACCTGGCGATGCGACCGCATCCCACACCACACTGTTGATGGTATCCATGGTG
>CAWJSI010000003.1:0-70702 GCA_963845485.1 uncultured Acidimicrobiaceae bacterium
GCGACCGCTTCGAGGTCCGGGTCTTCTCCCTGCCGCTGCGCGAGCACATCGACGAGCCCGTCCAAGAGCAGCTCATCGTCGAGCTCTACTCCAAGTAGCCGGCCCGAACCGACGCCAGCCCGCATCACCGCACCACCCACGACCGACCGAATCCCCACCGACACTGCGCACCAGACTGCCGAGGAGCCCTGATCAGCATGCTCATCATCCAACGACCCACCGTCGAATCCATCGGTGAAGAAGAGGACAACCGCCAGCGGTTCGCCGTCGGCCCGCTCGACCCGGGCTTCGGGCACACCTTGGGCAACTCCCTGCGCCGCACCCTCCTCTCATCCATTCCCGGGGCCTCCATCACCCAGGTCCGCTTCGACGAGGCCCTGCACGAGTTCACCACCCTCCCTGGCGTCAAAGAGGATGTGACCGACCTCATCTTGAACCTGAAGGACCTCCTGTTCCGGGTGCACAGCGAGGAGCCGGTGACCATCCGCCTCGACAAGCGCGGCCCGGGCGATGCCACCGCCGGCGACCTGCAGGTCACCGCGGACGTGGAGGTGCTCAGCCCCACCCAGCACATCGCCTCGCTGAACGCCAAGGGCCGCCTGGCCGTCGACCTCACCGTGGAGCGGGGCCGGGGCTACCTCTCGGCCGACAAGAACAAGCGCTCGACCGTCATCGGCGTGATCCCTGTCGACGCCATCTTCTCGCCGGTCCGGCGGGTGGCTTTCACCGTCGAGCCGGTGCGGGTCGAGCAGTCGACCGACTTCGACCGGCTGGTGCTCGACATCGAGACCGACGGATCGCTGACGCCCGCGAGGCGTTGGCCTCGGCCGGGGACACCCTGCGCACGCTGGTCGGCCTGGTGGCCGACCTGGAGGACGAGCCCATGGGTCTCGAGCTCGGCGAAGTCGGCACCATCGGGACCGGTTCGCCCGACCTCGACCTCCGCATCGAGGACCTCGACCTCACCGAGCGTCCCCGCAACTGCCTCAAGCGGGCCCAGATCAACACCATCGGCGAACTGGTCGACCGCACGCTCGACGACCTGCTCAACATCACCAACTTCGGCCAGAAGTCCCTCGACGAGGTGCTGCAGAAGCTGGACGAGCGGGGACTCTCCCTGCGGGTCAAGGACTGAGGCTGCCAGATGCTCGGGACTCCGAAGAAAGGACGCCGCTTCGGCGGTAGTTCAGCGCACCAGAAGGCCATGATGGGCAACCTGGTGGCTTCGCTCATTGCCGCCGAATACCTCGTCACGACCGAGGCCAAGGCCAAGGCCCTGCGCCCCGTGGCCGAGAAAGTCATCACCGCGGCGGCCAAGGGCGGGGTGGCCCGCCAGCGCAACGTGGTGGCCTTCATCCGGGACAAGGACATGGCCCACAAGCTGTTCGTGGAGATCGGGCCCCGCTATGCCGAGCGGCCCGGTGGCTACACCCGGATCCTGAAGTTGGGCAACCGTCTGGGCGACAACGCCCCGATGGCCCGCATCGAACTGGTGTGAGCCCTCCCCCCGGCACCGGGGGGAGCGACGGGGGCACGGCCGACACCACCGGGCGTGGCGGCGGCCCGGTCGACGAGCCCGGGACGGACGTCCCTGACAGCACCGAAGTCACCGACACCACGCCACCGGCGGGCAGCCCGGCGTTCGCGGACAGCCCGGCAGTCGCTGACAGCACGGAAGTCGCTGGGTCGACCGAGACCGTCCGGTGGCGGATGACCGTGGCCTACGACGGATCGGGCTTCCACGGGTTCGCCGCCCAGCGGGACCAACGGACCGTGGCCGGCGCCCTCGGCGAGGCCCTGGCCAAAGTGGTGCGGGTGCCGGTCGCCCTCACCTGTGCGGGCCGGACCGACTCGGGGGTCCACGCCCTCCACCAGGTGGTCCACTTCGACGTACCCGCCGACCGGGCCGCCGCCCTCGATCCGGACGACGTGGTCTCGTCGTGCAACAGTCAGTTGGGTCCGGCCATCGTGGTGCGCGACGCCGGGGCCGCGCCCCCGGCTTCGACGCCCGTCATTCGGCCACGGCCCGCCGCTACCGCTACCTGGTGGTGAACGCCCCGGTGGCCGACCCGTTGCTCGCCGGCCTGGCCTGGCACGTGGCCGACCCCCTCGACCTCCGCTCCCTCGCCGCCGCCTCTGACGCCCTCCTCGGCGAGCACGACTTCCGGGCGTTCTGCCGCCGGGTGCCGGGGACCTCGCCCGACGACCCCATCCCTCGCCGGGTGACGGCAGCCTCGTGGACCCAGCTGAGCCGGGCCGCCGAGGTGGGGGACGCCCGTGTCCCGCGCCTGGCTCCACCCGAGGCCGGCTCGACCCCGGCCCTGATGCCAGCGGTGGGCAGCCTGCTCGCCTTCGAGATCGAGGCCAACGCCTTCTGCCACCAGATGGTGCGGTCCCTCGTGGGCACCCTGGTCGACGTGGGCCGGGGCCGGAAGCGCCCGTCGGACATCAGGTGGATCCTGGCCTCGACCGACCGCCAGCAGGCCGCCCAGCCGGCCCCACCCTGGGGCCTCACCCTCATGGAAGTCCGCTACGGGGACGGGCGGCTTGCCTGAGGTGCCCGTTTCGTCGTATCCTGGGCAGTCGCCGGGTTGGCCAGGAAAGCCGATGGGCGGAGGCGGGTCACCCCTGGTGGTGGTCCGGATCGGCAGCAACCACAGGCTCCGCATCGGTCGGAGCCTGACTACCCGCAACCACCGGACTCGGTAGTACCGGACAACTCACCGGACAAGGAAATTTCGTGCGCACGTTCTCACCCAAGCCTGCTGACATCACCCGCGCCTGGCGCATCGTCGACGCCGACGGCCTGGTCCTCGGCCGCCTGGCCACCGAGGTGGCCGCCATCCTGCGGGGCAAGCACAAGCCGACCTTCGCCCCCAACACCGACATGGGCGACCACGTCATCGTCATCAACGCCGAGAAGGTGGTCCTCACGTCGGGCAAGGCCGACGCCAAGATGGCCTACCGCCACAGTGGCTACCCGGGCGGGCTCACCGCCACCAGCTACAGCGACCTGATGATCGATCGCTCCGACGACGTGGTCCGCAACGCCATCACCGGGATGCTGCCGAAGAACCGCCTGGGCCGCCAGATGGCTACCAAGCTCAAGGTCTACAAGGGTGCCGAGCACCCCCACGAGGCCCAGTCGCCCGAACCCCTCGACCTGCCCGGGGCCCGCCGCACGGCGTCGGCCCGGAGCGGCATCTAGCCGTACGGGTCCAGTCGCCGACGGTCCATCCGCCTGAGCGGCCCGAACACCTGACACCAACGAACGCACCAACGAACGCACCGAACAAGGAACGCGAGGAACACAGTGGCCAACGCCGCCCCCATCTGTCAGACCACCGGTCGCCGAAAGCGAGCTGTGGCGCGCGTACGGATCCGTCCCGGCCAGGGTGCCATCACGGTGAACGGGCAGAAGTTCGAGGAGTACTTCACCTCGGCCACCCACCGCATGATCGTCACCGAGCCCCTCCGGCTCACCGAGACCACCGAGTCATGGGACTTCGACGTGACCATCGACGGCGGCGGTGTCTCCGGCCAGGCCGGCGCCTTCCGACTGGGCATCGCCCGGGCCCTGTGCGAGCTCGACCCCGAGCTGCGCGCCTCGCTGAAGAAGGCCGGCTTCCTCACCCGGGACTCCCGTGAGAAGGAGTCGAAGAAGTACGGACTGAAGAAGGCCCGTAAGGCGCCGCAGTACTCCAAGCGGTAGCCACATGGCTCCGACCAGCTTCGGCACCGACGGCGTCCGAGGCGTCGCCAACGTCGAACTGACACCGGAACTGGTGCTGGCCCTCGGCCGCGCCGTGGCCCGGACCATCTCGGCCACCACCTTCCTCATCGGACGCGACACCCGCCGCTCCGGACCGCTACTCCAGGCCGCCCTGTCGGCCGGCCTGGCCAGCGAAGGGGCCGACGTGGTCGATGTGGGTGTACTCCCCACCCCCGCCCTGGCCTGGCTGTCGGCCGAACGCCAGCTCCCCGCCGTCGTCATCTCGGCCTCGCACAACCCCTTCGGTGACAACGGCATCAAGCTGTTCGCCGCCGGCGGGGCGAAACTCAGCGAGGCCACAGAAGAGGCCATCGAGGCCGAGCTGGCCCGCGTCCTCGACCCCTCGGTCAAAGGCCCCCGCAGCCTCGAGGGCCACGGGGTGGGGAGCGTCACCGCCGAGCCGGGCCTCGGGGGCTCCTACGTCGAGCGCCTGGGTTCCCTCCTCGAGGGCCGGCGCCTGGACGGGCTCCGCCTGGTGGTGGACAGCGCCAACGGCTCGGCCTCGGCCCTGGCCGCCGGGCTCTACGAGGGCCTGGGCGCCGAGGTGGTGGCCATCGGCTGTGAACCGGACGGGACCAACATCAACGACGGCTGCGGATCGACGGACACGGCCACCCTCTCCCGTGCGGTGGTCGAGCACGGGGCCGACCTCGGCCTCGCCCTCGACGGCGATGCCGACCGGTTGCTCGCCGTGGGGCCCGACGGGGCCCTGGTCAACGGGGACGAGCTGATCGCCCTGTTCGCCCTTGACCTCGCCGACCGGGGCCAGCTGGCCGGCAACACGGTGGTGGTCACGGTGATGACCAACCTGGGTTTCCGCCTGGCCATGGGGGAGCGCGACATCGTCGTGAAGGAGACCCCGGTGGGCGACCGTTACGTGCTGGCCGCCCTGGACAAGGACGGGCTCTCCCTCGGCGGCGAGCAGTCGGGCCACATCATCTTCCGCCGGCTGGCCACCACCGGGGACGGCATGCTCACCGGACTGGTCCTGGCCGACCTCGTGGTCCGGTCGGGCCGACCGTTGACGGAGCTGCTGGAAGGCCTGGTCACCCGGGTGCCCCAGGTGCTGGTCAATGTGCCCGTATCGGACATCGCCCTCCTGGACGGGGCCGAGGCGGTGTGGTCGGCCGTGGCCGAGGAGCAGGCCCGCCTGGGCGACGCCGGTCGGGTGCTGCTGCGGCCGAGCGGCACCGAGCCCCTGATCCGGGTCATGGTCGAGGCCACCGGGGACGGCGTGGCCGAGGCCATCGCCGCACGGCTCGGCACGCTGGTGGGATTCGAGCTGCAGGCCGCCACCACCCGGGGCTGAACGGGCCCGCCGACGCCACCCCGTTGGCCCAGGCCCGGTGGGGTGGGGCCCGCACCGCCGGTGCCGGGGACCCCTCGGCCGCTAGCCTCGGGGCCATGTGCGGCATCATCGGCATCACCCGTGCCCAAGAGGACGGTCCCGATCGGGCCGATGTCTTGGAGGTCCTCTTAGAGGGGCTCGGCCGGCTCGAGTACCGCGGCTACGACTCGGCCGGGATCGCCCTCGTCGGCCCCGACCCCGCCGACGGCCTGTGGCGGGCCCGGGCGGCCAACGGCACCCGTTCGCTCGACGACCTGACCAAACGGGCCGAGGACGCCCCCGAGGGTTCGGGGGCAGGCATCGGCCACACCCGGTGGGCCACCCACGGCGGCCCGACCGAAGGGAACGCCCACCCCCATGTGGACTGTTCGGGCGGTCTGGCCCTCGTCCACAACGGCATCATCGAGAATCATGTGGAGCTGACCGATGAGTTGGTGGCGGCCGGCCACCACCTGGCGTCCGAGACCGACACCGAGGTGCTGGCCCACCTCATCGAGGCCGCCCTGGCCGAGCACCCCGGGCTCGGCCTGGCCGCCGCCGTGCGCACCGCCCTCGCCCGGGTCCAGGGTGCGTTCTCCCTGGCCGTCGTGACCTCGGCCGAGCCCGACCTCATCGTGGCCGCCCGCCGGGTCTCGCCCCTCCTCATGGGAGTCACCGAGGAGGCCGCCTTCCTGGCCTCGGACATCCCCGCCATCTTGGGCCTCACCCGTGACTTCTTCGTCCTGGAGGACGACGAGGTGGCCGAGCTGCGCCCCGGTTCGCTGCGGGTGACCGACCTCGAGGGCGCCGAGGTGCAGCCCCAGACCATCACCGTCGACTGGGACCTCGACGCCGCCCAGAAGGACGGCTTCGACGACTACATGAGCAAGGAGATGCACGAGCAGCCCAAAGCCGTGGCCGACACCCTGCTCGACCGGCTGCTGCCCGACGGCACCCTCTCCCTCGACGAGGTGCACATCACCAACGCCGAGCTACGCGCCGTCAACAAGGTCTTCATCGTGGCCTGCGGGAGCAGCTACCACGCCGGGCTGATGGCCAAATACGCCATCGAGCACTGGGCCCGCATCCCCGTCGAAATCGACATCGCCAGCGAGTTCATCTACCGGGACCCCGTCCTTGACTCCACCACCCTCGTCATCGGGGTGAGCCAGTCCGGCGAGACCGCCGACACCCGCATCGCCATGGAGGAGGCCCACCGCCAGGGGGCGAAGGTCCTGGTCATCTGTAACGTGGTCGACTCGTCCATGGCCCGGGGCAGCGACGCCGTGCTCTACACGAGGGCCGGCCCCGAGATCGGCGTGGCCGCCACCAAGACCCACCTGGCCCAGATCACCGCCCTCGAGATCCTGGCCCTCTACCTGGCCCAGGCCCGGGGCACCCTGTCGCCCACCGACGCCCGGGACCTCTTCGGACACATGGGCGTGCTTCCCGAGAAGGTGGCCCTCGCCCTCGAGCGGGGAGCCGACGTGGAAGCCGTGGCCCGTCGCTACCGCGACTCCCCGTCGTTCATGTTCCTCGGTCGCCAGGTCGGCTATCCGGTGGCCCTGGAGGGCGCCCTCAAGTTGAAAGAGCTCTCCTACCTCCGGGCCGAGGGCTTCCCCGCCGGCGAACTGAAGCATGGCCCGATCGCCCTCGTCGAGCCGGGGACCGTCGTCATCGCCGTGGCCACCCGCACCCCGATCTGGAAGAAGCTGATGAGCAACGTCACCGAGGTCAAGAGCCGCGGGGCGACCGTGGTCCTCGTGGCCAACGACGGCGACGAGGAGACGGCCCGACAGGCCGACGCCGTCCTGTGGGTCCCCGAGACCGAGTACCTCTTCGCCCCGATCGTCGACGTGGTGCCGCTGCAGATGTTCGCCTACTCCCTCGCCCGCCTGCACGGGCACGACGTGGACCGACCCCGCAACCTGGCCAAGGTGGTCACCGTCGAGTGAGCGGCAGGGACCGTGCCGCTCCGGTGGGTGCGCTCGCCCGGAGCTCGGCCCTCGGCCTGGTGGCCGGGATCGGCACGGCGCCCGGGGTGGTGGGTGTCGGGGTCGACGCCGTCGACCTCGAGCGGTTCGCCCGCGTGCTCGGGCGCCGGGACCGGCTGGCCGACCGGGTCTTCACGGCGGGTGAACTGGCCTACGCCCGTCGAGCCGCCGACCCCGTTCCCCGTCTCGCCACCCGCTTCGCCGCCAAAGAGGCGGTCATGAAGTCCCTCGGGGTCGGGCTCGGAGCCTTCACCTTCCACGACGTGGAGGTGGTGCGGGTCGGCCTCGATGCGCCGGGCCTGGTGCTCACGGGTGCGGCCGACGAGCGGGCCCGACGGGCCGGGGTGACCCGGTGGCACCTCTCACTCACCCACACCGGCGAGGTGGCCATGGCCCTGGTGGTGGCCGAGGGCACCCCAGCCGGAGCGGCCGTCACCACCGGACCCCCGCCCAGGTCGTAGCGTCGGCATCGATGCAGCCCGTCCTCACCGTCGCCGAGATGAACGCCGTGGACCGAGCGGCCCTCGAGACCACGACCATCGACGTCCTGGTCGGTCGGGCCGGCCTGGCCGTGGCCCTGGCCGCCCTCGACCTCATGGGCGGGGCCTACGGCCGACGGGTGCTGATCGTGGCCGGTCCCGGCAACAACGGGGCCGATGGCCGGGTGGCCGCCGGGCTCCTCGCCCGGCGCGGCGCCCGCACCACCGTGGTCGATGCCGGCTCCCCGGTCACCATCGGCCCTGTCGACCTGGTCATCGACGCCGCCTTCGGCACCGGGTTCCGGGGGGAGTTCCGGTTCCCACCGGTCCCGCCGGGCACCCCGGTGCTCGCCGTCGACATCCCCTCGGGCGTCAACGGTGACACCGGGTCGGCCTCGGGCGGCCCGGTTCCCGCGGCGCGGACGGTGACCTTCGTGGCCCGCAAGCCCGGCCTCGTCCAAGGGGATGGGGTACGCCTGGCCGGCACGGTGGAAGTGGCCGACATCGGCCTGCCGCCGGGACGGCCGCCCGTCGCCCTCATGGACGACGACGACCTGGCCGGCCTGCTGCCGTCCCGCGCCCGGCAGGGCAACAAGTGGTCGGCCGCCGTGCTGGTGGTGGCCGGCTCCCCGGGCATGACCGGCGCCGCCTCCCTGTGCGCCCGGGCCGCCTACCGCGCCGGGGCGGGCATGGTCCGCCTGGGTGTCCCGGGGCTGGCCCTGGCCGACTCGCCGGCCACCGAGGCGGTGGGGGTGGAGCTGGCCGACCACGGGTGGGCGTCGGCTGCCCTCGAGGCGGCGTCACGCTGCTCGGCTGTCGTGGTCGGGCCCGGCATCGGTCGCCACGAGGGGACAGCCGACGAGGTGACCCGGTTGGTGGCCGAGTCACCGGTGCCGGTGGTGGTCGACGCCGACGCCCTGTTCGCCCTCGGAAAGGTGGGCGGCGACCGTTCCCTCCAGGCCCGGTCACGGGTGGTCCTCACCCCCCACGACGGTGAGTACGCCCGGCTGGTCGGGGCCGATCCCGGCCCCGACCGCATCACCGCCGCCCGCGCCCTCGCCTCGGCGTCGGGGGCGGTGGCCCTCCTGAAGGGTCCGACCACGGCGGTGGCCCATCCCGACGGCCGGGTCCGTCTGGCCACGGCGGGCACCACCGCCCTCGCCACCGCCGGCACCGGGGACGTGCTCTCGGGGGTCATCGCGGCCTTCGTGGCCCGGGGTGTCGACCCCCTGGATGCGGCCGCCCTCGGGGCCCATGTCCACGGGCGGGCCGGTGCGCGGGCCTACGGCGAGGGCACCGTGGCCGGCGACCTCCCCGACCTGGTGGCCGAGGTGCTGTCCGGGCGCCGCCGGTCGGGCCGGCGAGGCCACCGTGGCTGACCGCTGGCGGCCGGCCTGGGCCGACATCGACCTCGACGCCGTGCGGCACAACGCCGGCGCCCTCTGCACCCTCATCGCGCCGGCCGCGCTCTGTGCCGTGGTCAAAGCGGACGGCTACGGCCACGGCGACCTCCCGGTGGCCCGGGCCGCCCTGGAAGGCGGCGCCACCTGGCTGGCCGTGGCCCTGGTCGAAGAGGGCGTGACCTTGCGGGAGGGGGGCATCGACGCCCCCATCCTGCTGCTCTCGGAGCCGCCGGTGGAGGGCATGGCCGAGGCGGTGGCCCGCCGCCTGGTGCCGACGGTCTACACGGCGGCCGGGATCGCCTCGCTGAGCCGGGCCGTGGCCGACGGGGGCTTCCCGCCGGTGGCTGTCCACCTGAAAGTGGACACGGGGATGCACCGGGTGGGCGCAGACGCCGACGATGTGTGCGCCCTGGCCGACACCATCGCCGGCGATCCCCACCTGGTCCTCGGCGCCCTGTGGACCCACCTGGCCGTGGCCGACGGCGAGGGAGCCGACGACCGGGCCTTCACCACCCTCCAGCTCGAGCGGTTCGACGCCACCGTGGCCGCCCTGGCCGACGCCGGTCACCGCCCGCCGATGATCCATGTGGCCAACTCGGCGGGGACCATCGGCTCGCCCGCCGCCCGCCACGACCTCGTCCGCTGCGGCCTGGCCGTCTACGGGCTCACGCCGACCCCGGCCCTGGCCGGACTCCTGGCCGAGGGCACCGGGGGGCTGGCCCTGCGGCCCGCGCTCTCCCTCCACAGCCAGGTCACCTACGTGCGGGATCTCGGGGCGGGCGAGCGCCCGTCCTACGGCCGCCGTCGACCGCTGGCCGTCGACTCGACCATCGCCACCGTCCCCATCGGCTACGCCGATGGGGTGCCCCGGCGCCTCTTCGACGAGGGGGGTGCGGTGCTGATCGGCGGGGTGCGACGCCCGCTGGCCGGCGTGGTGACCATGGATCAGATCGTGGTCGACTGCGGCCCGACCGGCTCGGACCCGGTGGCTGTGGGTGACGACGTGGTGCTGATCGGCCGCCAGGGGAGCGAGGAGGTCACCGCCGACGAGTGGGCGGGACTGCTCGGCACCATCAGCTACGAGGTGCTGTGCGACATCGGGCCCCGGGTCCCGCGCCTGCTCCGTGGGGAGCGGACCCCGGCCTGAGCCGGCACCACCATTCGACCGGCACCACGGCTCCGGCGGTTCGGCCCGCAGCAGTACCATGCGGCGGTGGCACCGGCGACCGATCTGGCCGAACTAGCCCGACAGGCCGCCGGTTGCGTCCGGTGCCCGCTGTCGGAGCACCGCACCCAGGTGGTATTCGGCGTGGGCAGCCCCGACGCCGAGCTCATGTTCGTGGGCGAGGCCCCGGGCCGGGACGAGGACCTGGTGGGCGAACCGTTCGTGGGCCGCTCGGGCAAGCTCCTCGACCGCCTGGTGGCCGAGGAGCTCGGGGTCGACCGGAGCGTCTGCTACATCGCCAACGTGGTCAAGTGCCGGCCTCCCGAGAACCGCGACCCGAAGCCCGACGAGATCCGCTCGTGTCGGCCCTACCTCGAGGCCCAGCTCGAGCTGATCCGTCCGGGCGTGGTGGTGACGTTGGGCAACTTCGCCACCAAGCTGCTGTTGGAGACCGACCTCGGCATCACCAAGGTGCGGGGTCGGTCCTATCCGATGGGCGCCTACCAGCTGGTCCCGACCTACCACCCGGCCGCCGCCCTGCGCTCGGGCGGCGTGGTCGTGGCCGAGATGCGGGCCGACCTCATCCGGTGCAAACAGCTCCTCGGCTGGGACTCGTGAGCCAGGCCGTCCGACTGGTGACCGACGGGCCCGACGCCACCCGGGCCGTGGCCGGGGCCCTGGCGCCGCTGGCCGTGCCCGGTGACATCGTCCTGCTGGTCGGGGACCTCGGGGCGGGCAAGACCGCCTTCGCCCAGGGGTTCGGCGCCGCCCTCGGGATCGTCGAGCCCATGACCAGTCCGACCTTCACACTGGTGCGCCAGTATGAGCTCCAGGCCACCCCGGTCGGGCCCGGGCAGCTCCGCACCCTCTTCCACGCCGACCTCTACCGGCTCGACCACCTGGCCGAGATCAGCGACCTCGGCCTCGGGGAGCTGGTCGAGGACGGGGGTGTGGCCCTCGTCGAGTGGGGGGACGTGGCCAGGCCGTTGCTCGGGAGGGGCTCCCTGCATGTGGAGCTGGCGGCCTCGGAGTCGGCCGAGGACCGCCGGACGATCACCCTCGAGCCGTCGGACGACCGGTGGCAGGCCCGGTGGGAGTCGGTCCGCCGCGCCGTGTCCCACTGGGAGGTGGCGGCGTGACGTTGCTCGCCATCGAGACGGCGACCGACACGGTGGCGGTCGCCCTGCTCCGCGACGACGGCGGGGTCACCGAGCGGGTGCACGCCGGAGGCCGGGCCCACGCCGAGCTCCTGGCTCCCTCCATCGAGGAGGTGTGTGCCAGCGCCGGCTGCACGGTCAGCCAGCTCGACGCCATCGCCGTGGACATCGGTCCGGGGCTGTTCACCGGGCTCCGGGTGGGGGTGGCCACGGCCAAGGCGCTGTCCCAGGCCCTCGGGATCGGCGTACTGGGGGTGACCAGCCTCGACGTGCTGGCCGCCGCCGCCCTCGATGCCGACCGGGAACGACGGGTGTCCGCCGAGCCGGGTGGGTCCGGACCCCCTCTCGGGGCCACCGCCTCGGTGGTCGACGCCCGGCGGGGCGAGGTCTTCGCCGCCGTCTACCGCTTCGACCGGGACCCGCCGGCCGGGGAGCGGGCCGGGCGGGTCGACCCCGGGACGGTCCTCCACGACCAGATGGAGCCACTCGCCCCCGAGGCGCTGGTCGAGTGGCTGCTCGCCGTGGCCGACGAGGCCGGCACGGTGTCGGTGGTGGGCGACGGCGCCGTGCGCTACCGGGCCCTCTTGGCCGAGCACCGAGCCCTCGACCTGTCCTTCGCCGACGCCGGGCTGGCGGCACCCCCCGCCGTGGCCCTCGTCGGTTTGGCCCGCCGCCGGCTGGACGCCGGTGTGCCCACCCGGCCCGCCGGCGAGGTGGCTCCCGAGTACCGGCGGCCGGCCGATGCCCAGATCAACTGGGAGCAGCGCCCCACCCGACCGGCCGTGGCCAACCGGTTAGGTGGCCCCGAGGACGGCCCACCCCGGTGATCGGAAAGGAGCGCCCCGACGCCGGGAAGGTCGAGGTGGTCATCGCCCCCATGCGGACCAAGGACCTCCGCGGCGTGCTGCGCATCGAACAGGCCGTCTTCCCCCAGCCGTGGTCCCACCGGCTCTTCGTCGAGGAGCTCGCCCAGCGCAAGTCCCGGGCCTACCGGGCCGCCTGGGTCGGGCGCGCCGTCGTGGGGTTCGCCGGCCAGATGTTCATCGACGACGAGTCCCATGTGAACAACATCGCCGTCGATCCGGAGTGGCAGGGCCGGGGGCTCGGTGCCGTGCTCCTGGCCGATCTGGTCCGCACCGCGCTCGACCGGGGGGCCCGCCATCTCACCCTCGAGGTTCGGGTGGGCAACGAACCCGCCCTCGCCCTCTACTCCCGGTTCGGCCTGGCCCCCGTCGGGGTGCGGCGGAACTACTACCCGGTCACCGGTGACGATGCCCTGGTCATGTGGGCCCGGGACATCGACACGCCGGCCTACGCCGAGCGGTTGGCGTCCATCGAGGCGGCGGCTCCCCCCGACCTCACCGTGGTCTCCCGGCACTGAGGCGACCGACGGCACTGAGGCGACCGACGGGACTGAGGGGCCCGGCCGTGCCGGCGCGTGGACGACCCCTCCCCGGTGATCGGGGCACCGGTCGGTCCCGGCACACTGGTCGGGTGAACATTCCAGTCCTCGGGCATGGATAAGGTCCCCGGGATGCCGCCACATCCCATCCACCGCGTCCTCGGGATCGAGACGTCCTGTGACGAGACCGCCGCCTCGGTGGTGGACGCCGGGACGTCGATCGTGTCGTCGGTGGTGAGCAGCCAGATCGACCTCCACGCCCGCTACGGCGGCGTCGTCCCCGAGTTGGCCGGCCGCGCCCATGTGGAGCTGCTCACACCGGTGCTCGCCGAGGCCCTGGACCAGGCGGGCACCGATGCCACGGGCGCGGGCATCGACGCCATCGCCGTCACCTACGGCCCGGGGCTCATCGGGTCCCTGCTGGTCGGGGTGGCCGAGGCCAAGGCCCTCTCGTTGGCCTGGCAGGTGCCGCTGGTCGGGGTGAACCATCTGGAGGCCCACCTCTTCGCCTCGCTCCTGGAGCAACCCGACCTCGGCTGGCCCCTGGCCGTGCTCCTCGTGTCGGGAGGCCACACGCTGCTGCTCGAGGTGAGCGAGCCCGGCCGCTACCGGCTGCTCGGGGGCACCATCGACGACGCCGCCGGCGAGGCCTTCGACAAGGTGGCGCGCTACCTCGGACTGGGCTATCCGGGTGGTCCGGCCATCGACCGGATCGCCGAGGAGGGGGATCCGTCGGCCTTCGCCTTCCCCCGGTCCTATCCCGGCGACGGCTACGACTTCTCCTTCAGCGGGATCAAGACGTCGGTGGTCAACACGGTGCGCAAACACCCCGAGGCCGGCACGGCCGACGTGGCCGCCTCCTTCCGAATGGCCGTGGTCGATGTGCTCGTCACGAGGGCCATGGCCGCCGCCGACGAGATCGGTGCCACCGCGGTGTGCCTGGCTGGTGGGGTGGCCGCCAACTCCCTGCTGCGGGCGCGGACCGAAGAGGCCTGTGCCGCCGCGGGCATCGGGGCCTTCCTGCCCAGCCGGGCCCTGTGCACCGACAACGCCGCCATGGTGGCGGCTGCCGGGTGGTGGCGGCTCAACCACGGTGGGGCGAGCGACCTCTCGCTGGGCGCCGACCCGAACCTCCGGCTGGCCGCCGTTTCCTGAGCGTCCCGTGCCCAGATGACCTGACGTGGCAGGCGTCCCAGCTCAGGGGGTAGATCGGGGCGGTGATCTGGCAGTCGACGGTGCCGGTTGCCAAATGGCTCCGAGGTCGCTACCATTAGCACTCTCAACGCTCGACTGCTAACGCGTGCCACAGGAGGCCCGAACCCATGAGTCTGCATCCCCTTGACGACCGAATCGTCGTCCGCCCCGGCGAGTCCGAGGAGACCACCGCATCTGGTCTGGTCATCCCCGACACCGCCAAAGAGAAGCCCCAGCAGGGCGAAGTTCTCGCCGTCGGCCCCGGCCGCCGCGCCGAGGCCACCGGGGAGCTCATCCCCCTCGACATCAAAAAGGGTGACACCGTCGTCTACTCCAAGTACGGCGGCACCGAAATCAGCTCCGACGGCGAGGACCTGCTCATCCTGTCCAGCCGCGACGTCCTGGCCAAGGTAGGTAAGTAATGCCCAAGATCCTGAAGTTCGACGAGGCCGCACGCCGCGGTCTCGAGGCGGGGGTGAACAAGCTCGCCGACACCGTCAAGGTCACCCTCGGCCCGAAAGGCCGCAACGTGGTCATCGAGAAGAAGTTCGGTGCCCCGACCATCACCAACGACGGTGTGTCCATCGCCCGTGAGGTCGAGCTCGAAGACGTCTTCGAGAACATGGGTGCCCAGCTGGTGAAAGAAGTGGCCACCAAGACCAACGACGTGGCCGGTGACGGCACCACGACGGCCACCGTCCTCGCCCAGTCCCTCATCAAAGAGGGTCTGCGCAACGTGGCCGCCGGGGCCAACCCGCTCGGCCTGCGCAAGGGCATCGACAAGGCCGTGGCCGCGGCGGTCGCCTCCATCAAGGAACAGGCCAAAGAGATCGACTCGAAGACGGAGATCGCCCAGGTGGCCTCCATCTCCGCAGCCGACACCGCCATCGGCGAGGTGCTCGCCGACGCCATCGACAAGGTGGGCAAGGACGGCACCGTGACCGTCGAGGAGTCCAACACCTTCGGCATCGACCTCGAGTTCACCGAGGGCATGCAGTTCGACAAGGGCTACCTGTCGCCGTACTTCGTCACCGACCAAGAGCGTCAAGAGGCTGTGCTCGACGACCCGTTGATCGTCTTCGTCAACCAGAAGATCAGCGCCGTCCACGATCTCGTGCCCGTGCTCGAGAAGGTCATGCAGACCGGCAAGCCCCTCTTGATCATCGCCGAGGACGTCGAGGGCGAGGCCCTTGCCACCCTGGTCGTCAACAAGATCCGCGGCACGTTCACCTCGGTGGCCGTCAAGGCCCCCGGCTTCGGTGAGCGTCGCAAGGCCATGCTCCAGGACATGGCGGTACTGACCGGCGCCCAGGTGATCTCCGAGGAGATCGGCCTCAAGCTGGACACCACCACCGTCGACCTGCTGGGCAAGGCCCGCCGGGTCATCGTGACCAAGGACGAGACCACCATCGTCGAAGGTGGGGGCTCCGACGAGGAGGTCAAGGGTCGCATCGCGCAGATCAAGCGCGAGATCGACGACACCGACTCCGACTGGGACCGCGAGAAGCTGCAGGAGCGCCTGGCCAAGCTGGCCGGGGGCGTGGCCGTGGTCAAGGTCGGCGCCGCCACCGAGGTGGAGTTGAAGGAGAAGAAGCACCGCATCGAAGATGCACTCTCCGCCACCCGGGCCGCTGTGGAAGAGGGCATCGTGGCCGGTGGGGGGACCGCTCTGGTCCGTTCCCGTGCCGCCGTGCTCGCGGTCGTCGAGTCCCTCACCGGGGACGAGGCCACCGGTGCCTCGATCGTGGCCAAGGCTCTGGCCGCACCGCTGCACTGCATTGCCAGCAACGCCGGCCTCGAAGGCTCGGTGTACGTGCGTCAGGTGGAGTCCGAGACCGGTTCCATCGGCCTCAACGCCGCCACCGGCGAGCTGGTCGACCTGGTCAAGGCGGGCGTCATCGACCCCGCCAAGGTCACCCGGTCCGCGCTGCAGAATGCCGCGTCGATCGCCGGCCTCCTGCTCACCACCGAGGCACTCGTGGCCGACAAGCCCGAGAAGGCCGACCCGGCCGCAGCCGCAGCCGCAGCTGCCGCCATGGGCGGCGGTATGGGCGGAATGGGTGGCATGGGCGGCATGATGTAGTCCACGCCGACCCCCACCCGGGGTCGGAAGCGCCGGCTCCCGGCGCACCCAGTAGCGAGAAGCGACCGGGCCTCAGGGCCCGGTCGTTTCGCGTGTGCGGGGTCGCCACGATGCCCGGGATCCGGGCAGTCGGCGAACCGCCGGGGTCGTCCCGGCCCTACTCTGAGGGCCTCCATGGAATCCCCCGACCTCCCGATCCGGCGACGGCTCATCCCCCGCCCCGAACTCCACCGCCCCGGATCACCGGCCCCTTGGGCCGACCTGCCCGTCGGGCGGAGGACGCACATCGGGCTCGACCAGGTGCGTGCCGCCCTCGAGGGGGACGAGCGGGGACAGCTGGATCAGGCCGGCGAACCGTGGCGGACATTGGCCCTCGACGCCCGGCCCGCCGCCGTGCTCGTCCCTCTGTTCGAAGAGGACGGCGAGGCCCGGGTCGTCCTCACCGTCCGCTCCGACCAGCTGCGGTCCCACCGGGGTGAGGTGGCCTTTCCCGGGGGGAGGCTGGAGGCCGGCGAGGGGGCCGTCGAGGCCGCCCTCCGGGAGGCCGCCGAAGAGGTGGCGCTCGACCCTTCGTCGGTGACGGTGATCGGGCAGCTGACGGCCATGCCCACCGTGGCGTCCAACTCGGTCATGACCCCGGTGGTGGCCACCCTGGCCCAGCGTCCGACCCTCGAAGCCAGTCCCGCCGAGGTCAACCGGATCTTCGACGTGGCCCTGTGCGAACTGGTGGCCGAGGGCGCCTTCCACGAGGAGTGGTGGTCGGTGCCCGACCGGGCCGGGGTCTCGGGCTTCCCCGGTGCCGAGTTCCCCGTATGGTTCTTCGACGTGGCCGACGAGACGGTGTGGGGGGCCACGGGCCGGACGCTCATGGAGCTGATGTGCCTGGTCCTGTCGGTGCCCCTGCCGCCCTCACTCCAACCCGAGACCCCCGCCGACTGACGCGTCCGACCTTCGCTGCTCCCTTCCCCGGCGAACGGCCCGGGCCGCCTCGAGGCGGGGTCCGCTGCCCCGGTCCCAGGCGGTATCGTGGGGTGCAGTCGGACGGCTCGGTGTCGGAGCAGCCGCCGATCGGAGGTGTGGAGAAACTGCGACCAGGGTCCGGAGGAACAGCACGTGGCTGAGCTAGAGATTGGCATCTTCAAATCGGGACGGAGGGCCTACGGGTTCGACGACATCGCCATCGTCCCGAGCCGGCGGACCCGAGATCCCGAGGATGTCGATATCAGTTGGGAGATCGACGCCTACCAGTTCGAGCTGCCCCTCCTGGCCTCGGCCATGGACGGCGTGGTGAGCCCGGCGACGGCCATCGAGATCGGTCGCCTGGGCGGCCTCGGGGTCCTCAACCTCGAAGGACTGTGGACCCGCTACGAGGATCCGACCTCCCTCTTCGACGAGATCCGCGAGCTGCCGACGGAGAAGGCCACCGCCCGGATGCAGCAGATGTACGCCGAGCCCGTGCAGCTGGAGCTGGTTACCGAGCGGATCCGGGAGATGAAGGCGGCCGGCATCACGACGGCGGCCTCGGTCACCCCGCAGAAGACCGCCCAGTTCGCCCCGGCCGTGCTGGCCGCCGAACTGGACCTGTTGGTCATCCAGGGGACGGTGGTCTCGGCCGAGCACGTGTCGAAGACCGTGGAGCCCCTCAACCTCAAGCGCTTCATCCGTGAGTTCGAGATCCCCGTCATCGTCGGGGGCTGTGCCTCGTACCAGGCCGGGCTGCACCTCATGCGCACCGGTGCGGTGGGCGTGCTCGTCGGGGTGGGCCCGGGCAACGCCTGCACCACCCGGGGCGTGCTCGGAATCGGCGTGCCCCAGGCCACGGCCATCGCCGACGTGGCCGGCGCCCGCATGCGCCACCTCGACGAGACCGGCGTGTACTGCCACGTGATCGCCGACGGTGGGATGTCCAAGGGCGGTGACATCGCCAAGGCCGTGGCCTGCGGGGCCGACGCCGTGATGCTCGGATCGCCGTTGTCCTCGGCCGTCGAGGCTCCGGCCCGCGGCTACCACTGGGGCATGGCCACCTTCCATCCCACCCTGCCCCGAGGGGCCCGGGTCAAGACGACCACCCGGGGCACCCTCCAAGAGATCCTGCTCGGCCCGGCCCACGAGAACGACGGCCGCATGAATCTCTTCGGCGCCCTTCGCACCGCCATGGCCACCTGCGGCTACCAGACGGTCAAGGAGTTCCAGAAGGCCGAGGTCATGGTGGCGCCTGCGCTCCAGACCGAAGGCAAGGACCTGCAGCGTTCGCAGGGTGTCGGCATGGGCCATTGAGCCCATCGCCCCCCGACGCCGGTGGCCCCGGTGAGGGACCCGTCCTGGTCGTCGACTTCGGGGCCCAGTACGCCCAGCTGATCGCCCGGCGGGTCCGGGAGGCCCACGTCTACTCCGAGATCGTGCCCCACTCGTCCTCGGCCGCCGACCTGGTGGCCCGGCACCCGTCGGGGATCATCCTCTCGGGCGGGCCCAAGTCGGTGAACGAGAGCCCGGCACCCACCATCGACCCGGCCATCTACGAAGCCGGCATCCCCATTCTCGGGATCTGCTACGGCGCCCAGCTGCTGGTCCAACAGCTCGGTGGCGAGGTGTCCCGGACCGGGCGGGGCGAGTACGGGCGGACGACACTGACCGTCACCGGCTCCTCGCCGCTGTTCGTCGACTGGCCGGGCGGGGCCGAGGTGTGGATGAGTCACGGGGACGCCATCACCACGGTCCCCACCGGGTTCGTGGCCACGGCCTCCAGCCCCGACGCCCCGGTGGCCGCCCTCCACGACCCGGACCGGGCCATCTACGGGGTGCAGTTCCATCCCGAGGTGGTCCATACCGAGCGGGGTCGCGACCTCCTCGAGCGCTTCCTCTACGACATCTGCCACTGCCCGCCGTCGTGGACCCACACGTCGATCATCGAATCCCAGGTCGAGGCGGTCCGGGCCCAGGTGGGCCAGTCGCCCGTGCTCTGCGCCCTCTCGGGCGGGGTCGACTCGGCGGTGGCGGCCGCCCTGGTGCACAAGGCCATCGGCGACCAGTTGACCTGCGTGTACGTGGACACCGGCCTCATGCGGGCCAACGAGAGCGAGCAGGTGGAGGAGACCTTCCGCCGCCAGTTCCACATCGACCTCGTCCACGTGAAGGCGGCCGACCGGTTCTTCGAAGCGCTGGCCGGTGTGACCGATCCCGAGACCAAGCGCAAGATCATCGGGGAGCTGTTCATCCGGATCTTCGAAGAGGTGGCCCGCGACCTCGTCATCGAGGAGTTCGAGCCGGCCGAGGACGGGACACCGGGATCCACCCGATCCGACGAGCCCTCCGGCTATCTCGTCCAGGGGACGCTCTACCCCGACGTGATCGAGTCGGGGTCGGACTCGGCCGCCACCATCAAGTCCCACCACAACGTGGGCGGCCTGCCCGACGATCTGGCCTTCGATCTGGTCGAGCCCCTGCGGCTCCTGTTCAAAGACGAGGTCCGGGCCGTCGGCGAGGAGCTCGGGCTGCCCCACGACATCGTCTGGCGACAGCCCTTCCCGGGCCCGGGCCTGGCCGTCCGCATCGTGGGCGAGGTCACGCCCGAACGGGCCGACATCCTGCGGGCCGCCGACGCCATCGTGGTCGAGGAGATCCGCCGGGCCGGCCTCTACCGCGACCTGTGGCAGAGCTTCGCCGTCCTGCCTGCCGTCCGCACCGTCGGGGTGATGGGGGACGGGCGGACCTACGCCTATCCGGTGGTCATCCGGGCCGTGACCAGTGACGACGCCATGACCGCCGACTGGGCGCGCCTCCCCTACGACCTGTTGGAGCGGCTCTCTTCGCGCATCATCAACGAGGTCGAGGGCATCAACCGGGTGGCACTGGACATCACGTCCAAGCCTCCCGGCACCATCGAATGGGAATGACCGCGCTGGGCGGGGGCCCCGACTCGCTCCCGGGAATGGACGGCGATCCGGGACCCTCCGATCCGGAGGGGGCCGCTCCCCACAACCGGTGGGCCGAGCCCGAGCATCCGTCCTCGGATCCGGGGCCCACGGCCCCAACCGAGATCGTCCCTCCCTCCCGGGGGAACCCGGTCCGGGCCGAGGCGCTCCTCGAAGGGTTGACCGGACCCCAGCGCGAGTCGGTCGTCCACCGGGGCAGCCCGCTGCTCATCGTGGCCGGGGCCGGGTCGGGCAAGACCCGGGTGCTGACCCGGCGGATCGCCCATCTCATCGCCACCGGTGACGCCAAGCCGTGGCAGATCCTCGCCATCACCTTCACCAACAAGGCCGCCGACGAGATGCGCAAGCGGGTGGTCGACCTCATCGGTCCCCGGGGTGAGCGGATGTGGGTGTCGACGTTCCACTCCGCCTGCGTGCGGATCCTCCGGGCCCACGGTGACCGGCTCGGCTACAAGGGATCGTTCACCATCTACGACGACGCCGACTCGCGTCGCCTGGTGGAGATCGTGGCCCGGGAGCTCGACATCGACACGAAGAAGATGTCGCCGCGCTCCATCCTCGGCCAGATCAGCCAGGCCAAGTCCTCCCAGCAGGGACCCGAGGAGTACCGGGCGGCGGCGGTGACCATCTTCGACCGGCGGATCGCCGACGTCTTCGACCTCTACCAGCAGCGGATGGTGGCGGCCAACGCCATGGACTTCGACGACCTGCTCCTCAACGTGGTCCGTCTCTTCCGGCTGCACCCCGACGTGCTCGAGCACTACCGGGGTCGCTTCACCCACATCCTGATCGACGAGTACCAGGACACCAACGCCGTCCAGAACGCCCTGGCCGTCCTGTTGGCCGGTGGGCACCGCAACATCGTGGTGGTGGGGGACAGCGACCAGTCGGTCTACCGCTTCCGGGGGGCGGACATCTCCAACATCCTCGACTTCGAGCAGGCCTTCCCCGACGCCACCGCCATCACCCTCGACCAGAACTTCCGCTCCACCCAGACCATCCTCGACGCCGCCAACGCGGTGATCACCAACAACGTGTCCCGGAAGCCCAAGTCCCTCTGGACCGACGGGGGCCCGGGCGGGATGATCGTCCGCTACCGGGCCGAGGACGAGCACGACGAGGCCGAGTGGGTGGCCCACGAGATCGTGCGGCTGCGGAGCGAGCAGGGCCTCCGGTGGGGGGACGTGGCCGTCTTCTACCGGACCAACGCCCAGTCCGCCGCCCTGGAGGGGGCCATCGTCCACGCCGAGGTGCCCTACAAGGTGGTGGGGGGCACCAAGTTCTACGACCGGCGCGAGATCAAAGACGTCATGGCCTATCTGAAGGTGCTGGTCAACCCGGACGACGAGATCAGCTGGCGTCGGATCGTCAACGTCCCCAAGCGCGGCGTGGGCGACACCTCGGTGGCCAAGCTGTCGGGATGGGCCGGCTCACGGGGCCGGTCCTTCGGCGACGCTGTGGCCCACGCCGCCGAGGTGGGCATCGGGGGCAAGGCGGCCCGGTCCCTGGTCGACCTGGCCGCGTTGTTGGAGCGCCTGCGCGAAAAGATGGCCCTACCCCCGCTGGTCGACGAGAACGGTGACGCCCTCCCCCCGCGTGAGCCCGACGTCATCGACAGCCCCGTCCCGGTGGCCGGGGAGGAGGCGGACGACCAGGAGACCCTCACACCGGGGGCCCTCGTCACCGCCGTAGTGGAGGACAGCGGCTACCGCAGCGAACTCCTCTCCGAGGGCACCATCGAGGCGTTGGGCCGGGTCGAGAACGTCGACACCCTGGTGGGCATGGCCGCCGAGTACCGCACGCTGGCCGAGTTCTTGGAGGCCGCCTCGCTGGTGGCCGACTCCGACGAACTCGGCGGGGACGGCACCAAGGTCTCCCTCATGACGCTGCACATCGCCAAGGGTCTCGAGTTCCCCGCCGTCTTCTTGGTGGGGATGGAAGACGGCGTCTTCCCCCACATGCGCTCCCTCGGGGATCCGGTCGAGCTCGAAGAGGAGCGGCGGCTCTGCTACGTGGGCATCACCCGGGCCGAGCGCCACCTCTACGTCTCCCACGCCTGGAGCCGCATGCTCTACGGACGGGGGAGCAGCAACATCCCCAGCCGCTTCCTCAACGAAATCCCCGACGAGCTGGTCCGCGACGTGGGGGGCGACGCCGCCAGCCGTAACAGCTGGGGGTCCGGACGGGTCGGCGGCGACCGGTTCGGTGACCGCGCTCCTCGCGACGAGGGGGGCACGCCGGGCCGGAGCGTCTTCGGCCGGGGGGTGGCCGATGCCGAGTTCGACGCCACCGGCCGTCGGCGCCGGGAGCCGGTGTCGAGCGGTGCCGAGCTGCTCGGCCTCGAGCCCGGGGACGTCGTCGTCCACGGCAAGTGGGGCGAGGGCACGGTCGTCGAGGCGTCGGGGACCGGTGAGGACGCCGAGGCCACGGTGGTGTTCGGGTCGGTGGGGCGCAAGAAGCTGCTGCTCCGGATGGCGCCCGTGAAGCGGGCCTAGGAGGGTCGGGCCATGGTCGGAAAGCTGACGAAGCACCGCTACGAGGAGGAGCTGCTGCGGCTCCAGGGTGACCTGGCCGCCATGACCGGGTGGATCCAGCGCAGCGGGGCCCGGGTGGTAGTGGTCTTCGAGGGCCGTGACGCCGCCGGCAAGGGCGGGGTGATCAAGCGGATCAGCCAGTACCTGAGCCCGAGGGTCTGTCGGATCGTGGCCCTCCCCACCCCGACCGAGCGTGAGAAGGGCGAGTGGTACTTCCAGCGGTACGTGGCCGAGCTCCCCTCGGCCGGTGAGATCACCCTGTTCGACCGGAGTTGGTACAACCGGGCCGGGGTCGAGCGGGTCATGGGCTTTTGCACCGACGAGCAGTACCAGCGCTTCCTGCGCCAGTGCCCGGTCTTCGAGCACCAGCTGATCGAGGACGGGATCATTGTGTTGAAGTACTGGTTCTCGGTCAGCGACGAGGAGCAGGAGCGCCGGTTCCAGAGCCGGGTGGACGACCCACTCCGGCGCTGGAAGCTGAGCCCCATGGACCTCGAAGCCCGACAGCGCTGGGTCGATTACTCACGGGCAAAGGACACCATGTTCCTCCACACCGACACGGCCGAGTCGCCCTGGTACGTGGTGGAGGCCGACGACAAGCGTCGGGCCCGGCTCAACTGCATCGCCCATCTGTTGAGCCAGGTTCCCTACCAGCCCATCGAGTCGGTCAAGCCTCGCCTGCCCAAGCGGGTGAAGGACGAGAACTACGAGCGGCCACCCCGGGACCTCGCCACCTACGTCCCGGACTACGTGGCCACCATGCCCGACCACTCGTAACCCGAACGGAGACCCTCAGCCGGGCATCCGACGCCACACCATCCGGGGAAGGTGGCGCATCACGGCGAACACCCACCGGAGGATGGGTGGGGCGTAGACGACCGAGGCACCTGAACCGATGCCGGCTACCACGGCATCGGCCACCGCCTCGGGCGTGGTCGAGAAGGGGGCCGGTGTCATCCCCTCGGTCATCCGGCCCACCACGAATCCCGGACGCACGATCATCACGTCCACGCCACTGCCGACGAGGGAGTCCCCGAGCCCTTGGGCGAAGGCATCGAGTCCGGACTTGGACGAGCCGTAGATGAAGTTGGCGCTCCGGGCCCGCTCGCCGGCCACCGAGGACAGCACCACGATGCGTCCGTGACCCTGATGGCGGAGCCGGTTGGACACGGCCAGGATGGCCGAGGCCAGTCCGGAGAAGTTGGTGGTGAGGACGGTGGCGGCCGCCACCGGGTCCAGTTCGTCGGTGGCCTGGTCCCCGAGCAGCCCGGCGGCCACGAGGACGAGGTCGATGTCGCCGAAACGGGTGAAGACGTCGTCGGCGAAGGCGGCGTGGTGGGCGGGGTCGGTGGCGTCGAAGGCGACGGACTCGGCGACGTCGGCCCCGGCCGCCTTGGCCCGGACGACCGCCTCGGTGAGGCGGCTTCCCTCCCGGCCCGCCAGGACCACGGTCCTACAGCGGGTGGGTACCAGCCTGTCCACGATGGCCTGGGCGATCTCCGAGGATCCTCCAAGGACCAGCACCGATTGGGGCCGCCCGATGGCGTCGATCATGAGTTTGTCCGTTCTGATCTTGTGTCTGATGGGGTGGTGGTCGCCGCGGCCTTCGTGGGCGCGGCCTTCGTGGCCGCGGCCTTCGTGGCCGGCGAGCGCGTGGTGGCCGCCTTCGTGGCGGTGGTTGCCTTTGTCGCGGCGGCTTTCTTCGCCGTGGCCTTCTTGGCCACTTGCTTGGTCGTCCGCTTCGCGGTTGGGGCTTTCGTGGCCCGGGTCCGCGTGCTGGGCGCTGCCTTGGTGGGGCGCGTCGTATTCGGCGAGGGGGTATCCGAACACAGCCCGAGTCGGCGTCCGAGATCGGAGCGGAGGACACCCGTCGGATCGACCCGATCCCGGACCGCCTGCCATTCGCCGGCCCGTGGGTACATGGCCCGGAACGCCTCGGGTGAGACCCGCGAGTCCTTCGCCAGGTAGACGCGTCCACCGGCGGTGAGCACCTGCTCGTCGAGGTCGTCGAGCAGATGGTCCAGCTCGGGATGACCCACGGGAAGGTCGAGGGCCAGGGTCCATCCGGGCATCGGGAAGGACAGCGGCCCTGGGTCACCGGGACCGAACCGCTTGAGCACGGCCAGGAAGCTGGCCAGTTTCAGCTCGGTCAACCGCTCGATGACGGTGCGGACCGTCTCGCCGTGGCGGTCGGGCACGACGAACTGGTACTGGAGGAACCCCTTCTTCCCGTAGAGGCGGTTCCAGTCACCCACGCCGTCGAGGGGATGGAAGAAGCCGGTCATGTGGTGGGGTTTGGCCACCTGATGGAGGGGGGCCTTGCGGAACCAGAACTCGTTGAAGGCGCCGACGGTCACGGGGTTGAGGAGCCCGCTCGGCGGGGTCAGCGGGACGCGGGCGAGGGTCCTCGGCACGAACTGGCGCGCCCGGTCGGGTGAGCGCCGAAGCCGGTCGGGCAGATCCTCCAATCGGGCGTGGTCGCCCCTCGTGAGGACCGAGCGTCCGAGCCGGCTCCCGGTGGACTGGCAGTCGATCCAAGCCACCGAGTACCGGTAGGCATCGTCGCCGGTGAGCATCTTGTCCATGACGGTGTCGAGGTCGGCGGCCCGCTCGGTGTCCACCAGCATGTAGCTGGTCTCGACGGGGATCATCTGGAGGGTGGCCGAGGTGATCACCCCGGTGAGGCCCATGCCCCCGGCCGTGGCCCAGAACAGCTCGGGGTCCGACGATGCCGACACGACTGCGGTGCCGGTCGGGCTGACGAGGGTCATCTCGATCACGTGCGAGCAGAAGCTCCCGTCCACGTGGTGGTTCTTCCCGTGGATGTCGGCGGCGATGGCCCCTCCGACCGTCACCAGCCGGGTTCCCGGGGTCACAGGCACGAACCAGCCGAGTGGGACGAAGCGCTCCATCAGGGTCTGCAGGCTGACACCAGCGCCCACGGTCACCGTGCCCGACTCGAGGTCGACATGGTGGAGGGCGTCGAGCCACGTGGCGTCGAGGACCGCACCCCCGGCGTTCTGGGCGGCGTCGCCGTAGCTGCGTCCGAGGCCGCGGGCGATGATGCCCCGCTTGTCCGTTCCCGGCGCCACGGCGTCGGCCATGGCCTGGTCCACGATGTCAGGATGGACGGCGTGGACCACCTTCGAGGAGGTGGGGGCGGTTCTGCCCCATCCGGTGAGGAGGGAGCGCCGCCCCCGGGGACCGCTCACGTGGCGTAGACACCGATGGCGAACAGGGCGACCCAGCACACCCCGTAGATCTGCAGCCGGTGGTCGTGCAGGGCCAACTCCTCGGGGGCCGCCCCGGACCCGGCGTCCAACAGACGCATGATGTGGAGGAGGGCGATGGTGAAGGGGATCACGCTCAGCTGGAACCAGATGGGGTCGGATCCGTGGTGGAGCTCGGCGGCCCGGCTGAACGCCCACAGGCAGTAGGCGGTGACGGTCACGGCCGCCGAGAGGGTGCGCACCGACCGCAGGAAGGTGGGGGAGTAGAGGCCCAGTGTCTGTCGTACCGTGCCGTCGTCGGTCTGCTCGTCGGCGAGCAACTTCTTCTCGCCCGACCGCTTCCCGGTCACGATGAGCAGGGAGCCGAACGAGGCCACGATGAGGAACCAGTCGGACAACGCCACCCCGGTGGCCACGCCACCGGCCACGGCCCGGAGCACGAATCCCGCGCTCACGGCGGCCAGATCCAGGACGGGCTCGTTCTTCAGCCCGAGCGAGTAGCCCACGTTGACCAGGGCGTAGATGGCCATGACCAGGGCCAGGTGCCACCCCTCGAGCCACTGGCCGAGCCCGATGGCGATGGCCAGCATGACCACACCGATGACCACGGCGAGGCGCACGGGCACAGCACCTGAGGCCACCGGGCGGAAGCGCTTGGTCGGGTGGGCCCGGTCGGCCCCGGCATCGATGGCGTCATTGAGGAAGTACGTGCCCGAGGCGGCCACACAGAAGATGCCGAAGGCGGCGATGGCGTGCCACAGGACAGTGTGGTGGTGGAGGACCCCGGCGGCGGCCGGCGCCACGAAGACCAGGAGGTTCTTGATCCACTGCTTGGGCCGACACAGCTTCACCAGGCCCACCGGAAGTGAAGCTGGTTCGCGTCCGGGCTGGCCGGGATAGTCGTCGGATCGGTCCACAGCTTCAGCCGAAGTGGTCAAGGCGTCCTCGGGAGGGTCGGGGTCGTGCCACCTGTGCCGGAGCGACGGTAGCACGCAGTTCCAGGCTAGGGCCTTACCCAGGGGTGGTGGGGGCGGAGCCATCCCGGCCTCCTCGGAGCCCGGATGGGCTTTTCGCACCGGTCAGCGCTTAGTATCTGCCTCCGTGAAACGCCCGTATCGAGTGGTGGTGGCCAAACCCGGTCTGGACGGGCACGATCGGGGTGCCAAGGTCATCGCCCGGGCCCTTCGCGACGCCGGCTTCGAGGTCATCTACACCGGCCTGCACCAGACCGCCGAGCAGGTCGTCCAGGCGGTCATCCAAGAAGATGCCGACGCCGTCGGCCTCTCCCTCCTGTCCGGTGCCCACCTCACCTTGGTGCCCCGGGTCATCGACGGCCTGCGTGAGCAGGATCGGGGCGATGTGCTGGTCCTGGTGGGTGGGATCATCCCCGCCGACGACATCCCGGTCCTGAAGGACATGGGGGTGGCTGAGGTCTTCACCCCGGGTGCCCCCCTCCCCGCCATCGGCGCTTGGCTGGGCGATGCCCTCGACCAACGGGAGAGCGGAGTGACCGGCTGATACCGACCCGGGCCCGATGCCCGAGACACCAGCCGCGACCCCGACCCGGGTGACCCACCCGTAATGCGGCCCACGGGCCGACATGCTGGGCCGAGGGGCGGAGTCACGACGAGGAACCGACCGCTTTCAACGGCACCGTTCGCAGTGACGACAACGACCGAATCAACCAGGTAGGACAGACAGAGAGGAACAGATCCGGTGGATCTTTTCGAATATCAGGGTAAGCAGTACTTCGCCCGCTTCGGCATCCCCATCTCCAAAGGTGGCGTCGCCGACACGGTGGAAGAGGCCGTGGCCCAGGCCGAGGCGTCGGGCTACCCGGTGGTGGTCAAGGCCCAGGTGAAGGTCGGAGGTCGGGGGAAGGCCGGGGGCGTCAAGCTGGCCGACAACGTCGACGAGGTGCGGGAGCACGCCGGGAACATCCTGGGGCTCGACATCAAAGGCCACGTGGTCAAGCGCCTGTGGATCGAGCACGCCTCGGACATCGCCAAGGAGTACTACGCCAGCTTCACCCTCGATCGCAGCGCCAAGAAGCACCTGGGCATGCTCTCGGCCGAGGGCGGCGTGGAGATCGAGGAGGTGGCCGTCACCAATCCGGACGCCATCGCCATTCTCCATGTCGACCCGGTGGACGGGCTCGACCTCGAGACGGCCACGGCCTGGGTGGAGCGGGCCAACCTGGACGAGGTGGCCCGGAGCCAGGCGGCCGAACTCCTGGTCAAGCTGTACACCTGTTACACCGAGGGTGACTGCGACCTGGCCGAGATCAACCCGTTGATCCTCACGCCCGACAATCGGGTCCACGCCCTCGACGCCAAGGTCACCTTGGACGCCAACGCCGCCTACCGCCACCCCGAATGGGAGGAGTTCGAGGGCAGCGACGTCGAGGACGAGCGGGAGACCCGGGCCAAAGAGCGCGGCCTCAACTACATCGGCCTCGACGGATCGGTGGGCATCATCGCCAACGGCGCCGGCCTGGCCATGAGCACGCTCGACGTGGTCAACCAGTGCGGCGGCTCGGCGGCCAACTTCCTCGACATCGGAGGGGGCGCCAACGCCGACGTGATGGCCGCCGCCCTCGAGGTCATCAACTCCGACCCGGCGGTACGGTCCATCTTCGTCAACATCTTCGGTGGGATCACGCGGGTGGACGAGGTGGCCAAGGGCGTGCTCGAGGCCCTCGAACGTGTGGAGATCAACTCACCCATCGTGCTCCGGCTCGACGGGACCAACGCCGTGGCCGGACGCGAGATCCTGGCCAGTCATCTGTCCGATCGCCTGGTCGCCGAGCCGACCATGCTCGACGCCGCACGCCGTGCGGTCGCACTCGCTGGAGGCCAGTCATGAGCATCTTCGTCGACGAGAACACCAAGGTCGTGGTGCAGGGCATCAGCCCCACCAGCCAGGGCCTCTACCACGGGCTCCGCAACCGGGCCTACGGCACCCAGGTGGTGGCGGGGACCAACCCGAACCGGGGCGGTGAGGAGATCGAGGGCATCCCTGTCTTCGCCACCGTGGCCGAAGCCGTCGAGGCCACCGGGGCCAACGCCTCGTTCATCTCGGTCCCGCCCAAGTTCGCCGCCGCCGCCATCGTGGAGGCCGCGGCGGCCGGCGTGCCCTTCGTGGTGTGCATCACCGAGGGCATCCCGGCCAGCGACGAGGCCCTGGCCTACAACCGGCTGGTGCGGGAGTACCCCTCCACCCGGCTGCTCGGACCCAACTGTCCCGGCATCATCTCCCCGGGGAAGTGCAACATCGGCATCACCTCGGGCGACATCGCCATGCCCGGTGGCCCGGTGGGCATCGTCAGCCGCTCGGGGACCCTCACCTACCAGGCGCTTCACGAGCTCTCCCAACAGGGTGTGGGCCAGACCACCTGTGTGGGTATCGGCGGCGACCCGGTTCCCGGCACCAGCTTCATCGACTGCCTGAGTGCCTTCGAGGCCGACCCGGACACCAAGGCCATCATGATGATCGGGGAGATCGGGGGCTCGGCCGAAGAGGAAGCGGCGGAGTTCATCGCCTCCTCGGTGACGAAGCCGGTGGTGTCCTACGTGGCTGGCGTGACGGCCCCTCCGGGCCGCAAGATGGGCCACGCCGGAGCCATCATCTCGGGCTCCAAGGGCACGGCCCAGGCCAAGATGGACGCGCTCTCGGGCGCCGGCGTCACCGTGGCCCTCAACCCCACCGAGGCCGGCGAGGCCATGGTCGACGTCGTCCGGAAACTCGGCTGACCCCGGATCTCCCGTCGGCCGCCGCGCTCGGCGGCCGGCCGATCGAGGCGGTCATCTTCGACCTCGACGGTCTGCTCATCGATTCGGAGCCCTTCTGGCGTGAGGCCGAGATCGAGGTCTTCGGTGATCTCGGTCTCGACCTCACCGAGCAGGACGTGCGCCAGACCATGGGCCTGCGCATCGACGATGCCGTCCGCCACTGGTGGGACCGGTTCCCCTGGGAGGGCCCGTCCCTCGTCGAGGTGGAGCGGTCCGTGACCGGTCGGGTGGCCGAGCTCGTCGAGCGCGCGCGGGCAGCCCATGCCCGGGGCGCTCGAGGCGGTGGCCCTGTGCGGTCGACGGTCCCTGCCCGTGGCCGTGTGCTCGGGCTCCTACGCCGTAGTCATCGCGGCCGCCCTCGACCGCCTCGGGATCGCGTCGGCCGTCACGGTCTGGCACTCGGCGGAGTGGGAGCCCTTGGGCAAGCCCCATCCCGGTGCGTTCCTGTCCACGGCGGCCAAACTCGGGGTGGACCCGGTCGCCTGCCTCGCCGTGGAGGACTCCTTCAACGGGGCGGTCTCGGCCAAGGCCGCCCGCATGCGGGTCGTGGCCGTGCCCGAGCCGGCGGCCCTCTCATCCCCCCGGTGGGGAATGTGCGATGCGGTCCTTTCCAGCCTGGTGGAACTGGATGAGGCACTCCTGTCCAGCCTCGAGGGGTAGCAAGGGCCGAGCCCGGACTCACAAGCCCGCCGGAGCGGGGACGTGCCCCTCGTGGGCGTGGAGCCCGACGAGGAGTTGCCGTGGCGCCCGGGACCGCCGGAATCTCCGGAACTTTCGCTTCGGAAATGCCTCATCGGTGCCGATACCACTGTCACGAGGGGCATCCCTGGGCAGGGGGGACCGAGAGCGACGTGGGCCCGTACACCGGAGGCAGGCCGGTCGGGCCACGTCGCCCCGGTCCTTGGTGATCGGCACAGTAGCACCGGTCCCCATCGGACCTCCTGGAGGGTCGCTAGCCGCGCGAAAGTGGGCACGCAGCGGCGCTGATATCGTGCGGCCGTGGTCCCTGGCGCATCTCGAGACACCGTCCCGGGGGCGCCGGAGAGGACCGTCAGGATCGGGGTGCTGGCCTCGGGCAGCGGCACCATCCTCGAGGCCATCGTGGCCGACGATCTGCCCGTGCGGCTGGTCCTTGTCGACCGCCCCTGTCGGGCCGTTGACGTTGCCGGTGCCGCCGACATCCCCGCCGCACTGGTGGACCGGACCGCGTTCGGTGGGTTCGGCCCCGAGTTCGACCGTCACGGGTACACGGTGGCGGTGACCCAGGTCCTCCTCGATGCCGCCGTCGACGTGGTGGCCATGGCCGGGTTCGGCACCGTGCTCGACGCGCCGATCCACGACGCATTCCCCGGACGCATCTTGAACACCCATCCCGCCCTGCTGCCCGCCTTCCCCGGCTGGCACGCCGTGCGCGACGCCCTGGCCGCCGGCGTGGAGGAGACGGGCACCACCGTGCACATCGCCACGTTGGAGATGGACGCAGGGCCGGTACTGTCCCAGGCCCGCGTCCCGGTGCTCCCCGACGACGACGAGGCGAGCCTGCACGAGCGCATCAAAGAGGTGGAGCGCACGCTCTACCCCGCCACCATCCGCGCCTTCGTCGACCGGTTGGCGACGACGACAGAGGATGGGCCAGGATCATCCACGGAGGTTGCATCATGAGGGCACTGCTGTCCGTCTACGACAAGACCGGAGCTGTCGGGCTGGCCCGCGGGCTCGCCGACCTCGGGTGGGAACTGGTGTCGAGTGGTGGCACCTCGGCCGCCCTGGCCGAGGCCGGTATCGACCACATCGAGGTGGCCGACCTCACCGGCGCCCCCGAGATGCTGGGGGGGCGGGTCAAGACCCTCCATCCGGTCATCCACGGCGGCATCCTGGCCGACCGGTCGAAGCCCGAACACCTCGCCGACGTCGAGCGCCAGGGCATCGGGCTCATCGACCTCGTGGTCTGCAACCTCTACCCGTTCACCTCGGATCCCTCCATCGAGCTCATCGACGTGGGTGGGCCCACCATGGTCCGAGCGGCGGCCAAGAACCACGCCCACGTGGGCATCGTGGTCTCGCCGGCGGCCTACGACGCGGTGCTCGACGAACTGCGCCAGCACGGCTCCTTGTCGACGTCGACCCGGCTGAGGCTGGCCCGGGACGCCTTCGCCCACACCGCCGCCTACGACGCCGCCATCGTCGACTGGTTCGACGAGGAGGGTGCCGCAGGCGACGATGACGACGATGCAGCCATCCTTCCTCCCACCATCCACCTGGCCCTCGAGCGGACGGGTTCGCTGCGGTACGGGGAGAACCCCCACCAGCATGGAGCCCGCTACCGGATCGTGGGCCGGCACTCGTGGTGGGACGACGTCGTCCAGCATGGGGGCAAAGCGCTCTCGTACCTCAACATCTTCGACGCCGATGCCGCCTGGCGCCTCGTCCACGAGCTGGCCCCGGCCGGGAGCGACGAACGGTCCGTGGCCATCATCAAGCACGCCAACCCCTGCGGGGCGGCCATCCATCCGAACCTGGTCACGGCCTACGAGCGTGCCCTCGAGTGCGACCCCCAGTCGGCGTTCGGCGGTATCGTGGCCGTCGGGGGTCCGGTCACCACCGAGGTGGCCGAAGCCATCGCCGCCGGCCCCCAGGCCGACCTCATCATCGCCCCCTCGTTCGACCCGGCGGCCCTCGAGCAGTTGACCTCCAAGCGCAAGGCCACCCGCCTGCTCTCGGCCCCCGCGCCCGAACCCCTCGTCCGACAGTTCCGGGGCCTCGGGGCGAGCATTCTCGTCCAGGACGCCGACCGGTTCCTTGTCCCCTTGTCCTCCTGGGAGGTGGCCACCAAGGCCCAGCCCACCGAGTCGCAGTGGCGGGACCTGGCCCTGGCCTGGACGGTCTGTGCCCGGACCACCTCCAACGCCATCGCCATCGTCACCGACGGCCAGGCCGTCGGGGTGGGGGCGGGCCAACAGTCTCGGGTGGTGGCCGCAGAGATCGCCGTGGCCAAGGCCGGTGAGCGGGCCACCGGCGGGGCGGCCGCCAGTGACGCCTACTTCCCCTTTCCCGACGGCCTGCTGGTCCTGGCCGACGCCGGGGTGGCCGCCGTCGTGCAGCCCGGAGGGTCGATACGGGACGGCGAGGTCATCGCCGCCGCCGACGAGGCCGGGATCGCCGTGGTCATGGCCGGCGGCGAACGCCACTTCCGGCATTGATCAGCTCCCGGCCGGGCGGTCTGCGCCCCGACCCGTCGGTGCCCGGGCATACTGGACCCATGGGGGAACGGCGATGACAGCGACGCTGCTCGACGGCGAACTGCTGGCCGCCAAGATCCGGGCCGAGGTGACCGACCGCGTGGGTCGGCTGCGCAGTGCGGGGATCAACCCGGGCCTCGGGACCATCCTGGTGGGGGACGACGGCCCGAGCGCCCGTTACGTGGCCATGAAACACGAGGACTGCGCCGAGGTCGGAATCCACTCCGCCCACGAGCACCTGCCCACCGACGTGAGCCAAGAGGAGCTCCTGGCCGTGGTGGCCCGGTTCAACGCCGATCCCGCCATCCATGCCTACCTGGTCCAGCTGCCCCTTCCTGAGGGGCTCGACGAGGAACGGGTCCTCATGGCCGTGGACCCGGACAAGGACGTCGACGGCCTGCACCCGGTCAATCTCGGGCGACTGGTGATGGGGGCCCCCGGACCCCTCCCGTGCACCCCGGCGGGCATCGTCGAGCTGCTGGCGGCCAACGACGTGCCGGTGGAGGGGAAGCACGTGGTGGTCATCGGACGGGGGCTGACCATCGGGCGGCCGCTGGCCCTGCTGCTGGCCATGCGCCGCCCCGGGTGCAACGCCGCGGTCACTGTCGTGCACACCGGCGTGGACGATCTGGCCGGCCTGGTCCGTCAGGGTGACGTGGTGGTGGCGGCGGCCGGACGGGCTGGGCTCGTCACCCCGGACATGATCAAGCCAGGTGCCGCGGTGGTCGGTGCCGGCACCTCGTGGGAAGGAAGAAAGCTCTTGTCTGACGTCGATGCTTCCGTGGCCGACGTGGCCGGCTGGATCACTCCCCGGCTCGGTGGGGTGGGCCCGATGACCCGGGCCATGCTGTTGCGCAACACGGTGCGGGCTGCCGAGCGGTCCGCATGAGCGCGGCCGAGGGACTGGAGACCGACCACCGGCCCTGGGGCATGTACACCGTGCTCGACGATGACGGCACGCACAAGGTGAAGCGCATCGTGGTACTCCCGGGCAAGCGCCTCAGCTACCAGCGCCACGCCCGTCGTTCCGAACACTGGTTCATCGTGCGGGGGACAGCCGAGGTGACGCTCGACGGTGAGGTCCGGGAGCTGGCCGCCGGCGACTCGGTCGACATCCCCGTCGGCACCAACCACCGCATTGCCAACCCTACCGACGCCGAGGTGGTGTTCGTCGAGGTCCAGCACGGTGAGTACTTCGGGGAGGACGACATCGTGAGGCTCGAGGACGACTTCGGACGGAGCGACACCTGATGGCCCGACGGGACCGGATCAGAAGGCACTGGAGGGCGACGGCGGTGGGAGCGGTCCTCCTCCTGTCGGCCGGGGCGGTGGCCACCACCCCCCTGACCGCCGGTGCCGCATCGGGGCCCGGGGTGACTCCGGCGCTGACCGCGGTCGTCCCCACCACCACGACCCCACCCCCCACCACGCCGACCACGGTGCCGGAGACCACGACGACCACCACGCCGCCGACGACCACCACCTCCACCACGACCACGGTGCCCCCGACCACCACCACCTCGTCGTCCACCACCACCACGACCACCGCTCCGCTGGTGGCCACCAACACCTCCTCCAAGACGCCGTGGGCCCTGATCATCGTGATCGTGGTCCTGGTCATCGCCATCATCGGGCTGTTCGTGCTGCTGGCCGCCCGCCGCCGCCGGGGTGCCGAGGCCACCTGGCGTAAGGCCGTGGTTCCCGCCCTCTCCGATGCCCAGCTGGCCCGGGCCTCCCTGCTCTCCGACAACGCCGTCTCCGGGGACTCCGAAGTCCGCAGCGCGGTGTCCGTCCAGGTCGAACGGGCCGCAGTGGCCCTCGACCACACGGTGGCCACGGCCCCGGATCCCGAGGCCGGCCAGATGGCGGCCACCGCGGCGGGCGCACTCCGGGGCCTGGCCTTCGCCGTCGAGGCCGATCGCCTGCTCCGTCACGGGACCGCGGCACCCACCGGGATGCAGCTGGCCGAGGCCGACGAGGCCCGTCGGGCCCGGACCGGGGAGTTGTCCACGGCCCTCGCCCGGCTCGCCACCCGCGCCGCCCCGCCCCGGTCCTGAAGGCCGGAGAGCCTTCCCGGAGCCGGCGCCCCGGGCTCGGGAGGGGTCCCGGCGGTAGGCTGGTCCGGCCATGACACGCATCGCCGATCTCCTGGCCAAGGGGAGGACCTACTCGTTCGAGTTCTTCCCGCCCAAGTCCGACGCCGAACAGGCCACGCTGGTCAAGACCCTCCGTGACCTCGAGCCTCTCGGCCCGTCGTTCGTCTCGGTGACCTACCGCGGCGGGGCCGAGTCGCGACAGCGCACGTTCGACCTCGTGACCGGGATGCTCCGGACCACCACCCTCGTACCCATGGCCCACCTCATCTGCGTGGCCCACACCCGGCTGGAGCTCGCCGAGATCCTCGTGGCCTACCGCGGCGCCGGCGTCGAGAACCTGATGGCCCTGGGCGGTGATCCCCCCACGGATCCCACCGATGGCCTGGGGGAGCTGCAGCACGCCTCCGAACTCGTGGAGCTGGCCCACGCTATCGGTGGGTTCTCGGTGGGTGTGGCCGCCCAACCGGGGGACACCCCCTCTCGACCGACCTCCGGACGGACCGGGACCACCTGGCCGGCAAGCTCTCGCTCGCCGACTTCGCCATCTCGCAGTTCTTCTTCGAGGCCTCGGAGTACACCGGGCTGCTGGCCGACCTGGCCGACCGGGGTGTCGACAAGCCGGTGCTGCCCGGGATCATGCCCGTGACCACCCTCTCGTCCATCCCGAGGATGGCCACGATGGGGGCGGCCGTGCCGGCCTGGATGGTGGCCCGCCTCGAAGAGGCCGACCGCCGGGGTGGCAAAGAGGCCGTCCGCCACGAGGGCGTGGCTGTGGCTACCGAGCTCTGCGAGCAGCTGCTGGATGCAGGCGTCCCCGGCCTGCACTTCTACACACTCAACCGATCCAACGCCACCCGGGAGATCTACTCCGCCCTGGGCCTGGCCGCGCCCTGACCGACACGTAGCGCTCGCTCAGCGCGGTCGGAAGCCGAGCGGTTGCTCCGGGAGCCGGCCGACGGGGGTGTCGGGGGTGGCCACCTGGTCGACCATGCCGTAGGCCACCGCCTCGTCGGCGGTGAGGAAGCGTCCGCCCGCCGCATCCTCGGCGACCTGCCCGGCCGTTTTTCCGCTGGCCGTGGCCAACCGGGTGCAGAACTTCGCCCACCGGTCACCGTGCTCGACCGCCAGCCGCTCCAACTGCCGGGCGTCGCCGGCGAACTCGATCCTCGGCTCGGCCAGATGGATCCGTGCGTGCGGGGAGATGGTCCGTTGATGGCAGACGGCGAGGACGCCGACCGCGGAGCCGGCAGCCTGGCCCGTGCACCAGCCGCGGACCACTACACCGAGCAGGTCGATGATGTCCATGAGGGCCAGTGCGGCCCCGGTGGGGCCGCCCGGGCTGTCGATCCGGAGCTCGATCGAACCGTCGCCGTCGGCGTCGAGAGTCATGAGCGTCGCCCCGATGTCGTTGGCCACCAGGTCGTCGAGCGGGCCAACGAGACTCACCACCCGGCGTTCGAGGAGCCGGAGGCGCATCCACTCGTGGGGACCTATGGGGGCCGCTCCCCACCCGGGCACGCTCACAGCGGGTCCCCCGGATCGGGTGCCTCGAGTGACCACTCGAGGCGCCGTCCCAGCGCGGTGGCGTAGCGGTCGACCGTAGACATGAGCACGTCCGAGGAGCCCGTCTCGATCCTGGCCACCGCCGACTGGGAGGTTCCCATGCGGGCGGCCACCTGGGTCTGGGACAGGCCGAGGGCCCGCCGGCGCACGACGAGCTCGTCGCTCAGGGCCCGTCGTCGCTCGGACATCTCGCGGAAGCCCGGGAACACCGGTTGGTGGCGCCGCTCATCCATCTGGTCCCACCTCCTCCGTCCACGATATCGCTTCCATGATATCTCATCAATGAGATATCATGGAAGCGATATCTCCGTCCGGGCAGTCCGGACGGGAACGAATAGGGAGGCTCCCATGACCCAGGTTCACGCCCTCGTACCCACCGTCCTCGAGGAGTCGAGCCGCGGCGAGCGGGCCTTCGACATCTTCTCGCTGCTCCTCCGGGAGCGCATCGTCTTCCTGGGCCAGGAGGTCGACGACCAAGTGGCCAACCTGATCATCTCCCAGATGCTCTATCTCGAGGCGCAGGACCCCGAAAAGGACATCTCGCTCTACATCAACTCGCCGGGGGGCATGGCTTATGCCGGCATGGCCATCTACGACGTCATCCAGCACGTGCGGCCGGACGTGTCGACCATCTGCGTCGGCATGGGCATGTCGGCGGCGGCCATGGTGCTGTGCGGCGGCGCTCCGGGCAAGCGCCTGGCCCTCCCGAACGCGCGGATCATGATCCACCAGGGCAGCGCCGGCACCCGGGGTGCCCCGAGCGACATGGAGATCCAGCTACGCGAGGTCCTGGCCATCACCCGCCGCATGGCCGAGATCATCGCCCACCACAGCGGAAGGTCCGTCGACCAGGTGGCCACCGACATCGACCGCGACTACTTCATGACCCCCGAGGAGGCGATGGAGTACGGGTTGATCGACGGCATCGTAGAGCCCCGGCGCGGCCTGTCGGCACCGTTGCTGCTCGGGGCGGCCAGCTGACCGTCCGGCCAGGTTCGCCGGACTCGAACCGGGCCGATTAGCCTCGGCGACATGGCAGCCAAACCTCCCGTCCACGTCACCGTCACCGGGGCCGCCGGCCAGATCGGTTACGCCCTCTTGTTCCGCATCGCCTCGGGTCAGCTCCTCGGCGCCGACCAGCCGGTGGTGCTCCGCCTGCTCGAGATCGAGCCGGGGATGAAGGCCCTCGAGGGTGTGGTCATGGAGATCGACGACTGTGCCTTCCCGCTGGTCAGCGACATCGTGACCACCACCGACCTCGACACCGCCTTCGACGGCACCTCGTGGGCCCTTCTGGTCGGTTCGATCCCCCGCAAGGCGGGCATGGAGCGTGGTGACCTGCTCACCATCAACGGTGGGATCTTCGGACCCCAGGGTCGGGCCATCGCGGCCAACGCCGCCTCCGACGTGCGGGTGCTCGTGGTCGGCAATCCGTGCAACACCAACTGTCTGATCGCGCGGTCCAGTGCGCCCGAGGTGCCGAGCGACCGCTGGTTCGCCATGACCCGGCTCGACGAGAACCGGGCCAAGAGCCAGCTGGCCCAGAAGGCCGGGGTGGCCGTGTCCACGGTCACGAACGTGGCGATCTGGGGCAACCACTCGGCCACCCAGTTCCCCGACTACGCCAACGCCCTCATCGGGGGCAAGCCCGCCCCCGAGGTCATCGAGGACACCGCCTGGCTCCAGGGCGACTTCCTCACCACGGTCCAGAAGCGGGGAGCGGCCGTCATCGACGCCCGCGGCCTCTCCTCGGCGGCCTCGGCGGCCAACGCGGCCGTCGACTCGGTCAACAGCATCCGCACCGCCACCCCGGGCGACGACGTGACCTCCCTCGCCGTGGTGTCGAACGGCGAGTACGGCATACCCGAGGGACTCCAGTTCGGCTTCCCGGTCCGGACCAACGGCTCGGGCGGGTGGACCGTGGTCGAGGGGCTGGCCCACGACGAGTTCGCCACCGACCGGATCCGGATCACGACCGAGGAGCTGGAGGCCGAGCGGGCCGACGTGGCCGACCTGCTTCCCTGAGGGCACGAACCTGGTTGCGCCGGGGACGAGCGGGCGTAGCCTGGTGACATGTGCCGGAACATCACCACCCTCCGCGGCCTCGAGCCCCCGCCCACCGACGTAGAGGTCGAAGCCGCCGCCCGCCAGTACGTGCGCAAGGTCAGCGGCGTCCAATCGACGTCAGCGGCCACCGAGGAGGCGTTCGAACGGGCCGTCGCCGTGGTGGCCGAGGCCACCACGGTCCTACTGGCTGAGCTGCCGGCCCGCCGACAGCCCCCGCCGACCCTGCCACCCCTCCGCCGAAAGGCCGCTGCCGCTACAGGCTGACCGGCGTGGGTGCCGCGGGCCAGCGGACCGCCCTCGCCCATCCCAGCTGTTCGAAGCGGCGGATGAGCCAGGCCGACGGGTCGATCATGCCGGGCCGGGCCCCGTGACGGGCCCACGATGGGTGGGCGTGATGGATGTTGTGCCAACTGTCCCCGAGCGACACCACGGCCAGCACCCAGAGGTTCGAGCTGCGGTCCTTGGTCGCTTCGGGACGCCGGCCGAAGGTGTGGCAGAGCGAGTTCACCCCCCAGGTGACATGGTGCAGGACGGCCATGCGGACGAGGCCTGCCCAGAGGAGGGCGGTGAGGGCGCCGGCCAGGGTCCCTGACAGGACGTACCCGATGCCGAGGGGGATAGCGAGCGATGCCGACGCCCATAGGGGGAAGAGCCGGTCGATCCGCTGGATGTCCCGGTCCTTCAACATGTCCGGGGCGTAGCGGCTGGCCAACGAGGCGTCGGACACGAAGAGCCATCCGACATGGGCGAAGGCCAGTCCCCGCAGCAGGGCACCCCCGCGGTCCCCGTAGCGGTGGGGCGAGTGGGGATCCCCGGGCTGGTCGCTGTACATGTGGTGGCGTCGGTGGGTGGCCACCCAACTGGTCAGTGAGCCTTCGACGGCCATGGATCCCATGATGGCCAGGGCGATCTTGAGGGCCCGGTTGGGTCCGAAGGCCCGGTGGGTGAACAGCCGATGGAACCCGACGGTGATGCCGAATCCGGTGATCAGGTAGAAGACGAGCCCGATGACCAGGTCCGAGAGATGCACGGCATGGCCCCACAGGACCGGGATGATGACGGCCAGCGCCACCACGGGGCTGGCCACGATGGCCACCGTGATCAACTTCTGACTGGCGTGTACAACCGGTTGCTCGTGGTCCCCCAGGTGGCAGGGGTCGGCCGCCGTCATGGGCTCAAGGTCGATGAGCAGGGACTTCACGGAACCTCCCGGGTCGGATTGGGGCGCTGGATGCACCGCCTTACCCGATGTCCTCAGGGGGTCACGTGATCACCAGCGACCCTACTCGGCTGGGGTGCGACCGGGGTGGCGCCCCCCAGGCCAGCTCGCCGTCAGGGCACGGGGAGATGGTGGTGCGCCGGACATGCCAAGATTCCGCCGTGCTGGCCAACCGCGTGACCGGGCTCCTCGGGGTGGAGATCCCCATCGTCCAGGCGCCGATGGGATGGATCGCCCGCTCCGCCCTGGCCTCGGCCGTCTCCAACGCCGGGGCCATGGGGATCATCGAGACGTCGTCGGGTGAGCTCGATGTCGTGCGACGTGAGATCGCCAAAATGAAGGACCTCACCGACCGACCCTTCGGAGTCAACATCGCCCAGGCCTTCGTCTCGGACCCGACGGTCATCGTCCAGTTCGTCATCGACCAAGGCGTCAAGTTCGTCACGACCTCGGCGGGCAGCCCGACCCGCTATACCTCAGAGCTGAAGGACGCCGGTCTGACCGTCTTCCATGTGGTGCCGACACTGCGAGCAGCGGAGAAAGCGGTGGTGGCCGGCGTCGACGGCCTGATCGTCGAGGGTGGGGAGGGCGGCGGTTTCAAGAATCCGCGTCCGGTCTCCTCGATGGTCCTCCTGCCTTCGGTGACCAAGGCGTTCGACCTCCCGGTCATCGCCGCCGGCGGCTTCCTCGACGGACGGACCATGGCCGCGGCCCTGGCCCTCGGGGCCGAAGGCGTCCAACTGGGCACGGCGATGGTCTCTTCGGTGGAGTCGCCCGTCCACGCCAACTGGAAGCAGGCCATCATCGACGCGGCCGAGACCGACACCGTCTTTTTGAACAGCCATTCCTCGCCGGGACTGCGGGCGCTGCGCACCGCCCACACCGAACGGCTGGAGTTCGACCACGAGCACAACGCCATGGCCTCGTTCGGTACCGTCGAGGACGTCTATTTCGGCGGCGACCTGTCGTCGGGCATCGCCCTCGGCGGCCAGGTGGCCGGGCGAATCGACGCCAGTCGCCCGGTGGCCGAGATCATCGGTTCGTGTCTGGCGGAGTGCGAAGCGACCCTGGCCCTCCTGGCCCGTCAGTACGTCACCCCGACGCCCCCGGGCGGAACCGCCGGCTGACCGCGTGGCGGACTACGACCTCTTCGCGCGGTTCTACGACGCCGCCATGGACGATCCGCGTCCGAGAGGCGCCCGGGTCCTCGCCAGTATCGACCGCTATCTGCCCCAGGCCTCGTCGGTGCTGGAACTGGGCTGCGGGACCGGGTCGATCCTGGCCCAGCTGACGGGATTCCCGGCGTTGACCGGCATGGACCGCTCGCCCGAGATGCTGGCCGTGGCCAGCGAGAAGGTCCCGTCGGCCCGGCTCCTCCTCGGTGACATCGGGGACTTCTGGCTCGGGGAGCGGTTCGACGTCGTGGCGTGTGTCTTCGACACGCTCAACCACCTGCTCACCTTCGAGGCCTGGCAGGCGATGTTCGACGCGGTCTACGACCACCTGGTCGAGGACGGTCTGTTCATCTTCGACGTGAACACGGTGGGGGAGCTCCGGCGACTGGGCGAGGAGCCGCCGTGGGTCTACGAGTTCGACGAGCACGTGCTCATCATGGACGTGGGGCTGGGGGACGACGGGCTCTCGGACTGGGACATCAGGATCTTCGAGCATCTGGGCGGGCAGCGCTACGAACTCCATCACGAGCAGATCGGTGAGCTCGGGGTCAGCCTCCTCCGGATCACGTCGGCCCTCGAGGCGAAGTTCACGCTGCTCGAAGCGAGCAGCGACAGTGGTGAGCCACCCACCGACAGCTCCGTGAAGGCCTACTTCACGTTCCGTCGCACCGGGTAGGGGTCCCTTCCTCACTGGTGGGTCCATCACTCCGAAGCAGCAGACCAGGAGTCGGACGGGTATTCCGGCACCCGGCCACCTCGGCCGGTACCGTGTGGCGCAGCATCGCCCGACCGATCTCCGGCACAACCCGGAGCGGGCCCGACGAGGAGGTTGCCCCGTGGCGTCGACCAGTGAGTCCCGAGGGGCCGACGGTTCGACGTCAGCATCCGTGGTCTGTGCTCGTCCGGCTCGACGGTGGCGGGTGGCCGGTGCCGCCCTCGCTGCCGGTCTGATGCTCTCGGCCTGCAGCCTGCACGTCTCCAAGCACGGCATCAGCGGCAACGTGTTCGGCCACAAGTTCTCCGGCGCCTCCGGTCAGCTGCCGGCCGGATTCCCCTCGGACGTGCCCGTCCCCGACAACTCACGTGTCCTCGACGGGGGTGGGGCCGACAATGACTGGGACGTCGCCTTTGCCGTGACCGGGACGCTGGCCGCAGGGACTACGGCCTATCAGGCCAAGTTCCAGTCGGCCGGCTACACCGTGACCAACATCCAGTCGGAGTCGACGCCGGACACCGGTGCCGCCAACCCCTCCCCCTCGACGACCATCACCCTGTCGGGGTCCGTGTTCTCGGCCACCAACTCGCAGTGGAAGGTCGAGGTCGAGTCGGGGAGCACCTCGTCGGCCAAGAACGGCCCGCTGAAGGCCGGGGAGTTCGCCGTCAACATCACGGTGGTGCCCGCCCCGTCGACGTCCACACCGACGACCTGACCCGTCCAGGCCGGCTCGAGCCTTCGAGCACGATCGTCGGACGGCATCTACAGTGGCGCCGAAGCGCCCCCTCGCCGACCTGCCTGCCGCGGGGGAGTGGCTCGTCGGTGTCGGTGGTCGACCCTTGGTCGTACACGGCGCGGGCGAGCCAGGCGATGGACGGGCCGAGCACTGCGGAGAGTGGGTCGTGATGAGCGGCATCCAGTGGGCGGTCCTCGTCGGTACCTCCATCCCGGTCGTTGCCGTGTGCACGATGGCCCATCTGGAGTCGGTCGGTCGGCACCGGCGGGCGATCAACCTGGTGCTCGAGTACGACGAAGGGGAACTCGAGTCCTGACCCGGAATTCTTCTGTCCGCTGACCTGGTAGTTGTCCACACCGACGAGGGGCTCGGCGGCCTGGTGGCAGCGCCGGACCGATAGTGCGAGGCTGGTGGGGCACTCTGGTGCCGCTGGATGTCGAAGGAGGACACCATGCCGTTGCTCTCGTGGTTCGCTCACCACCGTTTCTTGGCCTTCGGCGCCGGTATCGCCGTGGTCCTGGCCGCCGTGGCCGCTGGGGTCTGGTTCTTCGTCCTGCGCAGCCCGGGGACCCAGGTGGACCTGCGCCAGGCCCTGCGGCTCTACCGCCACGACCAACAGGACGCCTCGTCGGCCAACCGATCGCTCCTTCCCGCACCCGGTGTCTACAACTACCGCACCTCGGGGTACGAGCGGCTGAGTGTGGCCGGCATCAGTCGCTCCTTCCCGTCGTCGTCGGAGGTCGTGGTCACCGACAAGGCCTGTGCCACCGTGCGATGGGTGCCTTTCGAGCAGCACATGGAGGGAATCGTCGAGTGCTCGGAGGCCAACGGTGCCGTCGGGATGGTGTCGGCACTCAGCGACGAGGAGATCGCCGGCGTCCGCACCACTGAGGTCATTCACTGCCCGTCGGACGCCTACTTCCTGCCGGCCGACCCGGTGGCGGGGCGAAAGTGGTCGGCCACCTGTCACACCGGGAGTCAGCCGGTCGGATTCCAAGGTCGAGTTCTCGGTTGGTCCTCCATCGCGGTGCACGGTCGGCACGAACGGGCCCTGCACACCCGGCTCACTCTCACCTTCCGTGGGGGCGAGAGTGGCTCGAACCCCACCGACTACTGGGTCTCCCCGACGACCGGGTTGATCCTGAAGGAGTCCGAGGCCGTGGACCTGTCCCAGAAGACCGGACCTCTCGGCTCGGTCAGCTACCAGGAGCAGATGGCCATCAGCCTGACCTCCCTGGCGGCCGCCCGCTGACCGGGGCCCCTTCGACCGGTACACCAGCGGTGCTGACGCCGGTGGGTTAGAGGTCGCCGAAGAAGTCGACGAGGGCCGCACCCACCTGGGCGGCATGGGTGAAGATGCCGAGGTGGCTGGCGCCGGGGATCTCCACGAAGCGGGATCCCGGGATGGCGTCGGCCGCCTCTTTGGCCCTGGCCGGTGGCGAATCGATGTCGTGCTCGAAGGCGAGGATGAGACAGGGCACCGAGACCGACGGCCACGCCCTGGTCCGCTCGAGGTCGTTGGACCAGGCCAGACAGGCTTCGTACTGACCGAGCCGGCCCGGGTTGGGCCAGGTGGGCTGGTTCTCCAGCAGGGTCAGCCAGGCCTCCACCACCTGGTCGTCTTGGAGGTCGTGGTTGGGCAGATAGCGGAGAGTCTCCGTCGCCGAGAACAGGGGTGGCATCGGACAGTCGAGACGGGCCAGGTCCCGCTCGACGGTGGTGACGGCCTTCTCCCATGCCGTAGCCACGTTGCAGCTGCCCATGAGGGCCGCACCGCGCACCCGCCCGGGGTGTTCGATGGCCAAGGTCTCGGTGACCCAGCCGCCCATGGAGTGCCCGGCGATACGTACGGCGTCCATGCCGAGGTGGTCGAGGAGTCCGAGCGTGTCGTCCACCATGTCGGCGATGGCGTACGGGGCCGGCGGCGAAGACGAGGGGGCAACGCCCCGGTTGTCGAAGGTGACCACCGAGAACCCTGCCGCCGTCAGCACCGGGACCAGGCTGAACTGCCAAGCCATGGCGGGCTGGCTGCAACCGGCCACCAGCACGACGGGCTCGCCCTCGCCGACCACGTCATAGGCCAGGGTGACGTCGTCGACGATGACTTCGGGCATGGCGCCATGATGTCGTCCTCTCACGGCCGGGCACAAGCCGTGGGCATCGACTACCGGTGGCCTCGACCGTCACGTCGGCGTCCTTCCACGGCTGGTCCCACCCCGGTTCGAGTACCGTGCAGGCATGATCCCGGACCACTACACACTGGCCGGATCCGACGTCTCGGTCTCCGCACTCGGCGTGGGTACCTGGGCGTGGGGCGACCGCTCCACCTGGGGCATGGGTGGCTACGACACCGACCTCACCAAGGACACCATCCGTGAGGCGTGGGAGGCCACCGTCGACGGCGGGGTCACCCTGTTCGACACCGCCGAGGTCTACGGAGGTGGCGAGAGCGAGCGGATCATCGGCTCGCTCTTGGCCACCGACCCCGAACGGGCCGGCGAAGTGGTGGTGGCCACCAAGTTCATGCCGTCCCCCTGGAAGCTCCAGGTGAGCGCGGCCCTGATGGCCTCGCTCCGGGCCTCGTTGGCCCGACTGGGTGTGTCGTCGGTGGGGCTCTACCAGATCCACGGTCCCATCAGCCTCCGCTCCCACGCCGCTCTCGCCGAGGCTCTGGCCGAGGCCCATCAGGCTGGCCTGGTCGAGGCGGTCGGCGTCTCCAACTACTCGGTAAAAGAGACGCTGGCCATGGCGTCCGCCCTCGAGGCCCGAGGCATGAAGCTCGCCACCAACCAGATCGAGTTCTCGCTCCTGCGCCGTTCGCCCGAGACCGGAGGGCTGCTGGCCGCCTGTCGGGACGCCGGGGTGCTGCCCCTGGCCTACTCGCCCATCGGGCAGGGCCGGCTCACCGGTAAGTACTCGGCCGCCAATCCTCCCCCCGGCAAGCGCAACTTCTCGAACCACCCCATGGAGGTCGTGGACGGGGTGGTAGCCGAGCTCCGGCGGGTGGGGGAGAAGCACGGCGGCAAGCTCCCGAGCCAGGTCGCCCTCAACTGGGTGATGGCCAAAGGTGCCGTGCCCATCCCGGGTGCGAAGAACCGCGGCCAGGCCGAGGAGAACGCCGGGGCGCTGGGCTGGTCGGTCGACGAGGAGGACCTGGACCGCTTGGACCGAGTGGCACTGCCCGGGATCCGCACCTTCCAGAGCCGACTCTGGCAGCACGGCTGACCGACCTTCCGGTGCGGTGCGGTGCGGCGTCAGTCCAACAGCGTGGCCTGGACGATGACGTGCATCGACCCGAGGACCGAGAGTCCGTGGCGCCGTCCGTTGCTGGACCACTCCATGAGGATGATCCCGCGGCCCGCCCGAGTCCCGGCTGGCGCCAGGCTGGTGGCGATCGTGGCCGGCACGTAGCCCACCCGTTGGCCGCCCCCGAAGATGGCTAGCGGGTTCCGGTCGGTGGCGTTGGCCGCCTCGGCCCGGATCTCCACGCTGCTGCCTGCCCGGAAGTGCGGAAGCTGCACGACATCGTCGTGGAACGAGACACCGGTGAGGCGGGTGCAGAACACGCCGGGCAGCACCGGGGACCGGCTGTCTTCGAACAGGGTGACTTTCCGTTCAGGGTCCAGGTAGGGCGTATAGCCCACACCGATGATCTCGCCGTCAGCCGCCTCGATGGTGCGCCGGTCCTCGGCCAGCCACACCCGCAGGACCGCACTCTCGCTGGCCCGACGGTCCCGGTCGGTCACCGGGGCGTCTCCATCGTCAGTGAGGTGGCAAAGGCGCGTCCGGATCCCAGGTGTGATCGGCTGGACACGCGGCGCGGTGCCGCCGCGGCTCGCACGCCCCGCATCGTTCGGTGTCCTCCGGCTGCCATCTCCTCTGGCATACGCTGCCTCCCTCGGTGTGCCCCTACCGTGCCACGAGGCACGCGGCGTGAGCCGGTGCTCGGGTCCCCTGTCCATCGCGGCCCAGATTGTGCCACCTGTGGGGTCCGGTCCGGTCCCATGGGCGACGATGGCCCCGAACGAGGGTGCTACGCCGGGATCAGCTCGATCCGGTTGCCGAACGGGTCGTCCACGTACCACTGCGGTTTCCCGGGAACGTCCTCGGTTTTGCGGGTGGGGTGCCCTGCTGCCTCCAGCACGAGGCAGAGGGCCTCGAGGTTCTCCACCCGGAGACCGGGATGGGCTTTCTTGGCCGGCCGGAAGTCCTCCTCGACGCCCAGGTGGACCTTGGCCGTTCCGAGTTCGAACCAGCCGCCTCCCCGCACCGCCAACTCGGGTGGCTTGTGGACCCGGGGGAGTCCCAACAGGCCGGCAAAGAACGCCTCGGCCTGAGCATCGGCCTCCGGGCCGGGCGGCATGGCCAGTTGCACATGGTCGATGCCCACGACCCGGGGCTCGGATCCGGAACCCGTCATGGTGTACCTCCTTCGATAGGCCCACGGGAGTCCCTTCGGAGTGGATGGTCGACGGGAACCTCCACCAGGTGGATGCGGAGGCCGTCGGGGTCGTCGATCCAGGCCTCCACCAGCCCCCACGGCTCGACAACGGCAGCTCTGGCCACGGGGACACCCCGCCCTGTTAGTTCGGTGAGTGTGTGGTCGAGGTCCCGCACCTGGAGCCACAGGACGACCGACCTGGAGCCCGACCCGGCGACCGGTGATCCCCCGCCGCCCCCGGTGACCTCGATCAGACCGCCTCCGACGAAGAAGACCACACCCCGGTGAGCGCCCTCACCGAACTCACGGGACACGGCCAGGCCGAGGCCGTCCCTGTAGAAAGCGAGGGTGCGATCGAGGTCGCTCGGATGGATGATCGTTCGACTGCTCAGTACTTCCATGGCTGCTCTTCCCCAGCGGTGCTGTGGTCCGGGTCACGACCCTCGTGAGGGGCGCTCGTGGTCCGGGCTCGTGGGGTCTCGGCCCCTCGGGGCACGGTACACCGGGCGGTGCGGGCCGTGCGGGCGGCCGGTGCGCTCAGTACGTGGTGGCGGGGATCCGGTCGGCCGAGCCGTTCCGGACGTCGTTGAGCAACCGTTGGCTGGCAGCCAGTGCGGAGAGATCGCCCCGAACCCGGATGCGCCCAGCGGTCAACGCCTCCGCGGGGGAAAGCTCGCCCCGTGACAGAGCGGCGGCATCGTCATAGGCAAGCACGATGGTCACATCCGGGCCGGCGCCGGATCCATCCGTCGCACCGCCACTGTCAAGGGTGAGGCGGACGGCACCGGCCTCGATCTGCATGACCAGTCGGACGTCGCCGTCGGGCGTCCCGTGGACCTCTTGGACCACGGTGACGTGGCCGTCCGCCAGCGTCGAGTCGGCTTCTGCCGGCGCCGGCAACGAGGTGAGGGCAGTGTTCCACTCCTCGACCCACTCGGGGGTGAGGAAACGGGCCATCAGCGTGCGGTGCCAGTGGTAAGGCGTGACCCAGGAACCGCCGACACCCGGTTCAGCCCGAAGGCGCGTCGTCGAGGCTGATGACGGTGCTTCCCGATTCCACCTCGAGCGGCTGGTGAGGTGCGGGGACCCCGTGGACCTCGACAGCAGGTTGCACCGCGGCGGGACCGGTGGCCGGAGAGTCGACGGCGGCCTCGGCGGGTGTCCGCTTGCTCCGGTTCAGGATCTTCCGTCCCAGCCATGCCACCGGGTCGTACTTGGCGTCGACCACCCGTTCCTTGAGGGGGATGATGGCGTTGTCAGTGATCTTGATGTGCTCGGGGCACACCTCGGTGCAGCACTTGGTGATGTTGCACTTGCTCAGGCCCTGCTCCTCTTGGAGGAGCTCGCGACGGTCGTTGACGTCGAGGGGATGCATCTCCAGCTCCGCCGAACGGGCGAAAAACCGAGGCCCGGCGAAGGCCGTCTTGTTCTCCTCGTGGTCGCGCATCACATGGCAGACGTCCTGGCACAAGAAGCACTCGATGCACTTGCGGAACTCCTGGCTCCGCTCGACGTCGATCTGCTGCATCCGGTAGCCGCCCGCTTCGACCTCGTCGGCTGTCTTCTCGCGGGGCTGGAACGGCGGGATTCGCTTGGCCACCTCGTAGTTGTACGACACGTCGGTGACCAGGTCGCGCAGTATGGGGAACGTCCGCATGGGTGCCACGGTGACCGTCTCGCCCGGCGGCAGCGTGTCCATACGGGTCATGCACATGAGGGAGGGAAGCCCGTTGATCTCCGCCGAGCACGAGCCGCACTTGCCGGCCTTGCAGTTCCAGCGGCACGCCAGGTCGGGAGCTTTGGTCGCCTGGACGCGGTGGATGACGTCGAGGACCACCTCACCCTCGACCGACGGCATGACGTAGTCGGTGAACTGGCCACCCGTCTCGTCGCCGCGCCACAGGCGCATGGTGATCTCGCCACCGTCGGCTGCCTCGTGTTCTTCGGCCATTAGGTCGCCTCCTCGAACAGTTCCTTGAGATCGTCAGGCATCACCGGTATCGGCTCGGGTGTGGCGGTGATGGTGCGGATCGAGGGCGTGCCGCCCACGCCGCCGGTACCGCCATCCTTGATGCGCTGGACGAAGTTGACCGAACCCATCTCCGCCACCGGCTTCGGGTAGTCGTCACGGGTGTGACCACCTCGACTCTCCTTGCGGTTGATGGCCCCGAGGGTCGTGCAGCGCGAGACGCTGAGCATGGACGGCAGGTCGGTCGTCAGGTTCCAGCCCGGGTTGTACTTGCGTCCACCGCTGAGGGAGACCTGGTTGGCCCGGTCCTCTAGCTCGTCGAGCTTGCCGATGGCCTCGTCCAGCTCCGAGCCCGTACGGATGATCCCGACCAGGCTCTGCATGGTGGCCTGGAGGTCGTGCTGGATGTCGTAGGGGTTCTCCCCGTTCTCCCGCTCGAACGGGGCCACGGCGGCATCGATGGCCGCACTGATCTGACCCTCGTCGAGGGTGACCGATCCGGAGCGGTCCGTGGCGAACTCGGCCGCACCGATGCCGGCCCGGCGTCCGAACACCAAGAGATCCGAGAGCGAGTTGCCGCCGAGGCGGTTGGCCCCGTGCATGCCTCCGGCCACCTCACCGGCGGCGAAGAGTCCCGCCACCGTGGTGGCGGCGGAGTCAGCCTCCACTCGGACGCCACCCATGATGTAGTGACAGGTCGGCCCGACCTCCATGGCCTCGGCGGTGATGTCCACGCCGGCGAGCTCTTTGAACTGGTGGTACATGGAGGGCAGGCGGCGACGGATGTCTTCGGCGCTGCGCCGCGTGGCGATGTCGAGGAACACGCCACCGTGCGGGCTGCCCCGGCCGGCCTTCACCTCGCTGTTGATGGAGCGGGCCACCTCGTCACGGGGGAGCAGTTCGGGCGGGCGCCTCCCGGCGCTGTGGTCGTCGTACCACTTGTCGCCCTCGTCCTCCGAGTCGGCCGTCTCGGCTGCGAACATCGGGGGGATGTAGTCGAACATGAAGCGCTTGCCCTCGGAGTTCCGTAGGACGCCACCGTCTCCCCGGACGCCCTCGGTCACGAGGATGCCGCGTACCGAGAGGGGCCAGACCATGCCCGTCGGGTGGAACTGCACGCACTCCATGTCGATGAGATCGGCTCCGGCCCAGAGGGACATGGCGTGGCCGTCTCCGGTCGACTCCCACGAGTTGGACGTGTAGGTCCAGCTCTTGCCCACCCCGCCGGTCGCCATGACCACGGCCTTGGCCTTGAACACGACGAACTCACCAGAGGGGCGCCAGTAGCCGACCAGGCCCGAGACCGTGCCGTCCGTATCGTGCAGGAGGCGGAGCACCTTCAGCTCCATGAAGACCTCGATGCCGTCGGCCACCGCCTTCTGCTGCAGCGTCCGGATGAGCTCGAGGCCGGTGCGGTCGCCGATGTGGGCCAATCGGGCGTAGCGGTGACCACCGAAGTCGCGCTCGAAGGATCAGCCCGTCCTTGGTCCGGTCGAACAGCGCACCCCAGTCCTCGAGCTCCCGCACCCGGTCGGGGGATTCCTGCGCGTGGAGCTGAGCCATGCGCCAGTTGTTGAGCATCTTCCCGCCACGCATGGTGTCCCGGAAGTGCACCTGCCAGCTGTCCTCGTCGTAGACGTTGCGGAGCGCCGCCGCCACACCACCTTCGGCCATGACCGTGTGCGCCTTGCCCAACAGGGACTTGCACACGAGGGCGGTCTTCAGCCCCCGGGACCGGGCCTCGATGGCGGCTCGCAGGCCGGCGCCACCGGCCCCGATGATGATGACATCGAACTCGTGGGTCTCGTACTCAGCCATGGGTCGATACCCCTTAGAAGTGGAAGCCGTAGTCGTGGATGGTCCCGCTGGCCACCAGACGCACGTAGAAGTCGGTGAAGGCCACGAAGACCAGGCTCATCCATGCGAACAGCATGTGCCGGGCGTTGAGCGGCGTGAGGGCCTTCCAGATCCGGTGGCGGATGGGTGACCGGGAGAACTGCTTCACCCCACCACCGCACAGGTGCCGACAGGCGTGGCAGCTGAGGGAGTAGAGCCACAACAGCGACGCGTTGATGATCAGCACCGCGGTGCCCACGCTGAACCCGATGCCGATCCCGGGCTGCCGGAAGGCCGTGATGGCGTCGATGGTGAGGATGACGTTGAAGACGAGGCCGAAGTAGAAGAAGTACCGGTGGACGTTCTGGAGCAGCAGCGGGAAGCGCGACTCCCCGGTGTAGGCGCCGTGGCCGTCGGATACCGCACACGCCGGCGGGGCCTGCCAGAAGGACCGGTAGTAGGCCTTGCGGTAGTAGTAGCAGGTCATCCGGAAACCGAGGGGGAAGATGAGGATCAGTAGGGCGGGCGAGATCGTCCACCAGGTGATCACCGTGCTCGGGTGGCTACCGGGCACGCAGCTGCCGGTGAGGCAGGGGGAGTAGAACGGCGAGATCAGGTCCCGGTGCAGCGTTGCGCCGGCGAAGTAGTTCTTGTTGACGAAGGCCGCCCAACTGGCGTAGACGACGAACGCGGTGAGCACCGTCACGGTGACCAGCGGCTGGACCCAGTATCGGTCCTTGCGCAGCGTCGGCACATCGGGCCCGCCCCGGGCCCCACCCAGCACCACTGGGGTGACAGCCGGGTTCACTGGTGCGTCCTCCAACGTGGTCACGCCGTCTCCCTCGTCCTTCGCTCGTCTATGGGTCGGACTGCCGGCGGTCCCCGTGGTGGCCGACGGTGTGATCCCACGGCGGACGCGGCCGCGTCTACCGGCACAGGGTAGCGACTCCTCCCGCAGAAGTCGAAGACATATCTCATCTTGACGTCATAGGATCTGACTATGCTCCCAGCCGTCCATCAGCTCCGGTATTTCCTGGCGGTGGCTGAAGATGGGCAGTTCACCCGGGCCGCGGCACGACTGGAGGTGGCCCAACCCTCGGTCAGCGCCCAGATCCGCCGACTCGAGAGTCTGCTCGGAACGCCGCTCTTCCACCGTGGCCCCGGCCCGGTCACGCTGACCGATGCCGGTGCCACCCTCCTGCCCATCGCCCGCCGTGTGGTGGCCGACCTGGCGTCGATCGAAGACGAGATCTCCGGGCTCGAGCAGCTCCTGAGCGGCCACGTGGCCGTAGGAGCCACCCCGAGCCTGAGCGCCACGCTGCTGCCCAACGTGCTCGGTCGGTTCCATCGCCTCTACCCCGGGGTGGCCATCCGGGTATCCGAACAGGGATCCCCGCAGTTGGTCGACGAACTGCTGGCCGGCACCCTGGATCTGGCCCTGGCCATCGCCCCGGTCCAGCTCCGGGGGCTGGTGAGCGCGGCCCTGGCCGAAGAGGAGTTGGTGGTGGTGACCACCCCCGACCATCCGCTCGTCCGCCGGCGGTCGGTCACCGTCCCGGAGCTGGCGGACCATCCCATGGTGATGTTCCGGCCCGGGTACGACCTGCGGACGTCGACCCTGGCCCTGTTCGCCCAGCACGGCGTGGAGCCGACGGTGGCCGTGGAGGGTGGCGAGATGGGCAGTGTCCTCGCCCTGGTGGCGGCCGGACTGGGTGCGGCGGTGGTACCCGGCATCGTGACCACCGGTGAGAGCCGGCTCCGGGTGACGAGGTTCCACAAGCCGCCTCCCACTCGCACCATCGCCTTGGTCCGTGGCGACGACCGGGTCCCGTCGAAGGCCGCCGAGGCCCTCGCCACCGCATTCACCGAGGGGATCACCGCGGCCGGTTGGCCCGGAGCCATGCCCCAGGGCATGCGGCTCCTCCGCTGAGCCCGCCGATCCCGTGTTCGGGGGCCGGAGCTCGACGCTCCACGGCCGAAACGTGGCGCGTAGGCTCGGAGCCATGACCACTCCGGAGCCCACGCACCCTACGGACGCACCTCAATCCGCCCTCGACCTCGCCACCCGACTGACCCCTCCTCCGGACGTCACCACCCTCGGTCGCCTGCGCGAGTCCGGTTGGCAGTCGATTCCCGTGGCCGAGGAGATCAGACGGAATGCCTCGGGGCTCATCGCCTCGGGCCGTCCGCTTGTCAGCGGTGTGCTCGGCTTCGAGGACACGGTGCTGCCCCAACTGGAGAACGCCGTGTTGGCTGGCCACGACGTGATCCTCCTCGGTGAGCGCGGCCAGGCCAAGACCCGCATCATCCGGTCCATGATCGGCCTGCTCGACGAGTGGTTACCGATCGTCGCCCATTCGGAGATCAACGACGACCCCTACCAGCCGATCTCCCGGTTCGCCAAGGATCTCCTGGCCGAGGCCGGCGACGACCTGCCCGTGTCGTGGGTGCACCGGAGCGACCGCTACGGCGAGAAGTTGGCCACGCCGGATACCTCCATCGCCGACCTGATCGGCGAGGTCGACCCGATCCGGGTGGCCGAGGGTCGCTACCTGTCGGACGAGCTGACCATCCACTACGGCCTCGTCCCTCGGCTCAACCGCGGCATCTTCGCCGTCAACGAGCTCCCGGACCTCGCCGAGCGCATCCAGGTGGGCCTGCTGAACGTACTCGAGGAGCGCGACGTCCAGATCCGCGGGCACCGGGTGCGACTCCCCCTCGACATCGTGCTGGTGGCCACGGCCAACCCCGAGGACTACACCAACCGCGGGCGAATCATCACGCCGTTGAAGGACCGCTTCGGCGCCCAGATCCGCACCCACTATCCGCCCGACGCCGCCACGGAGCTGCGCATCGCCGAGTCCGAGGCCCAACTCCCTGGCCGCAGTGCCGATGGGCAGGGTGGGGACGGGCCGCGGGTCGAGGTCCCCGACTTCATGGCCGAGGTGGTGGCCGAGCTCAGCCAGTTGGCTCGCGAGAGTCCCCATCTCAATCAGCGCTCCGGTGTGTCGGTGCGGTTGACGATCGCCAACTACGAGACCCTGGTGGCCAACGCCACCCGGCGGGCCCTGCGAAACGGTGAGGACGAAGCGGTGCCCCGGGTCTCGGATCTGCAGGCCCTCGTCTCCTCCACCCAGGGCAAAGTGGAGATCGAGTCCCTCGAGGAGGGGCGCGAGGAGATCCTGTTGTCCCAGTTGGTGTCGGCGGCGGTCCTGCTGGTCTTCCGACGACGAGTGGTGCTGGAAGACCCCCAGGCCGTGATCAGCTCCTTCACCGTCGACACCGTTGTCCATGCCGGCGACGACCTGCCGGCCTCGGCCTACGCGGGCACGTTGAGCCAGATGCCGGCACTCTCGGGACCCGTCCTCGGCCTCACCGGAGGTTCCGAGGACCCGGGGGTGGTGGCCAGTGCCGTCGAGTTCCTTCTCGAGGGGCTTCACCTGACCAAACGCCTCAATAAAGAGGCCGCCGGGGCCCGGGCCACCTACCGAGGTCGCGGATGACCTGGCGCTTCGACTACCGCCGCTGGGACGGCTCCCAGGACTCGCTGGTCGACGACACCGACTCGGTCCTGGCTCAGCTCACCGATGACCTGCTGGCCAACGGTGACCTCCACGAAGCGCTGCAACGGATCCTCAATCGGGGTTGGGAGACGCCCGACGGCGAACGGGTCCAAGGGCTCCGCGAGCTGTTGGACGAACTGCGCCTCGAGCGCGAGGAGCAGCTGGACCGAGGCGACCTCGGTGGCGCCTACCGCGAAGTGGCCGAGGAGCTCCAAGAGGTCCTGGCCGAGGAGCGCACGGGCATCGAACAGCTCCAGGCCGACGCCCAGGCCTCCGGCGACCAGCGCCGCCAGGAGGTGACCGACGAGGTCGTCGCCGAGCGCCGGATGCAGCTCGACCTCCTCCCGAGCGACCTGGCCGGCACCGTTCGTGGCCTGCAGAACTACGAGTTCGTATCCTCTGAGGCCCGCCAGCACTTCGAGGAGCTCATGGAGAAGCTGCGCGAAGAGGTGGCGAAGACCTACTTCGATCAGATGTCCGAAGCATTGAGCAATCCCGATCCCGAGCAGCTGGCTCACATGCGGGAGGGCTTCGACGCGCTGAACCGGATGATCGAGCAGCGGGAGGCGGGCGAGCCCATCGATCCGTCGTTCGAGTCCTTCATGGAGCAGTTCGGTGACATGTTCCCGGGCAACCCGAAGGACCTGGACGAACTCCTGGAGCAGCTGGCCGCCCAGATGGCTGCGGCTCAGGCCATGTGGAATTCGATGTCGCCCGAGCAGCGGGCCCAGCTCCAGGGCCTGGCCGAGTCGCTTCTGGAGGACATGGACCTGCGGTGGCAGGTCGACCGCCTGGCCGGCAACCTCCAGCGGGCCTTTCCCGGTGCCGGTTGGGACCAGCGTTTCCGCTTCCGAGGTGACGACCCGATGGGCATGGGGGAGGGGACCGACGCCGCGGGCCGGCTCCGCGACCTCGACGAGTTGGAGAACTTCCTCCGGTCGGCCACGTCGCCCGCCGCCCTGTCCGAGGTCGACCTCGACAAGGTGCGACGCCATCTCGGCGACGACGCGGCAAACTCACTCGACCGCCTGGCCAAGCTGACCAAACAGCTCCAGGACGCCGGTCTCATCGACCAGCGCGAGGGGCGATTCGAACTCACCCCCCAGGGCATCCGGCGCATCGGACAACAGGCCCTGTCGGACCTGTTCGGCCAGTTGACCAAGGACCACGTGGGCAACCACCGCACCACATGGACCGGCATCGGCCATGACCGTGAGGAGACCACGAAGGCCTACGAGTTCGGCGATCCGTTCAACCTGGACCTGTCCCGCACGGTGCACAACGCGGTTCGGCGGGGTGGCAGCGGCGTGCCGGTGCGGCTCTCGCCCGACGACTTCGAGGTCATCGAGACCGAGGCACTCACTCGCTCGGCCACCGTGCTGCTCCTCGACCTGTCCCTCTCTATGCCCATGCGGGACAACTTCGTTCCGGCGAAGAAGATGGCCATGGCCCTCCACACCCTCATCTCGACCCGGTTCCCGAGGGACTATCTGGGCCTGGTCGGGTTCTCCGAGGTCGCCCGGGTCATCGAACCCGAGGACCTCCCCACCGTGAGTTGGGACTACGTCTACGGGACCAATCTCCAGCATGGCCTGATACTCGCCCGCAAGATGCTGGCCCATCAGCAGGGCACCAAGCAGATCATCCTGGTGACCGACGGTGAGCCGACGGCCCACGTCATCCCCTACGAGGGGGGCGTCGGTTACGACGTCTACTTCAACTACCCACCGGTGCCTCAGACGCTCGAGGTGACACTGGCCGAGGTGATGCGATGCACCCGGGCCAACATCACCATCAACACGTTCCTCCTCGATCCGGATCGTGGGCTCCAGGGCTTCGTCGAGCAGCTGGCCCGCATCAATCGGGGACGGACCTTTGCCACCTCGCCGGACGAACTGGGCGACTACGTGCTGGTCGACTTCCTCGCCCACAAGACCACCTTGCGCTCCCGCGGCCGCCGCGCCGGCTGAGGCATATCCGGCCCACCAGTGGCGTACGAGGCGGAATCCGGGCCTCGGGATCGCCCCGCCGACCGATTGTCGCCGGGCGAGTGACTTCCCACGTCAGCGGCGGTATCGCGGGTCAAGCGGCGACGGCTCGGAACAAGAACTCCAGTTCAGGAGCAGAAGTTTCTTGCGTTTCCCCCGGCAATGGTGAAAGATGACATATCTGTAGTTACATCCGTGCTATGCGGCTTCGTTCGAAGTCGTGTGGATGACTGGGAGGGAGACCTGTCAATGGACATGGTGTCATTGATGTACGGGCCCCAAGAGCGCAGCTGGCAGACCAAGGCCAACTGCATGGGGGTCGACCCCGATCTGTTCTTCCCCGAGCGGGGTGCGTCCACCCGCGAGGCGAAGGAAGTGTGCCGGGGTTGTGTGGTTCGTGAGGACTGCCTCGAGTACGCGCTGGCCAACGGGGAGAAGTTCGGGATCTGGGGCGGCTTGTCCGAGCGGGAGCGTCGTCGTCTCCGCCGGCAGCGGGCCATGCAGCGGAGGGCTACCGCCAGCGCCTCGTGATGGCCCGGCGACGGTCGTCCAGGCCCTAGCCGGTCAGGCGGGACCAGTGGATTCTTGTCGGGCCAGGCGGAACTCGATCGTCCGGTCCTCGGCGAGGTCCAGTTCGCGCCAACGGCGTCGAGGTACCCGGGCGAGGACCTCTTCGGGCACCAACCCGACCAACTCGGCCCGTGTGACGGCGCATCCCTTGGCCTCAGCCCCGATGGCGACGGCATCGTAGATGCCCGCGATCGGGGCAGTCGACGGGTCGATCAGGTTGCAGCTGACCTGCGCTCCGTCGGCCACGGCCAGACCGAGAGTCCGCACCGTCGGACCCCGGAGCGACGCCGCCAGCTCCCGGGCCACCGAGAGTACCGAGGCGTCGTCGCCTCGGGGGGAGTCGGCCAGCCACACGTTGTAGGCCACCAGTAGGGGCCGAACGCCGACGGCACACGCTCCCGCCGTCGGGTGCGGAACAGACGGGCCGGTGTCGGGGGCCAATGTCGAAAAGGCCTGGCGGCGGACGTCGGGGAGCGTTCGCTCCGGACCGTAGACAAAGCAGGGCAGTCCGAGCACTGTTCCTGCCCATGCGGCGAAGCGATCCCGAGCTTCCACCGCCTCGGTCCAGCCCGGTCCGTCCGGCCCGACAGCGCCGAGGGGGACGAAGGGGACGACATCGAGGGCTCCGAGTCGAGGGTGGACACCGACGTGTGACGTCAGATCGACAGCTTCCACCGTCGCTGCGGCCACGGCCCGGGCCATCATCTCGACGTCGTCGAGCGTCCCTCCGAGAGTCAGTACCGAGCGGTGGTGATCGGCATCCGAGTGGCAGTCGAGCACGGCACGGCCACCAGCCCGGGCGAGACCGTCGATGACGACGCGGTCACGACCCTCGCTGATGTTGATGACACACTCGGCTGACGGACCGGTGCCGGTCACGTCAACCAGGACGAGCCACGCTCAGACGGCCACCGCGCGTCCGATGCGACGACGCCGAAGCATGCGGCGCCGCTCGCGCTCGGACTTGCCGCCCCACACGCCGTGGTCGACACGCTCTTCGAGGGCGTATTGGAGGCAGGCATCGGCCACTGGGCATTCGGCACAGATGCGTTGCGCCGCCTGCACCCCAACACCGTCACTGGGAAAGAAGATGGTCGGCGAAAGGTCCTTGCATTTCCCTACGCTCATCCACTCCGTGTCCATGGTTCCTCCATCGATTTCGAGGAGGCTGCGGTGGGTTTCCGACTTGACTTGCGAACCCGTGTGCCGCCGCCTTCCGTTGCGCTACTAGTGTCGCATTTCGAAGTGTTGAACAGGGCGATCTGGGCCGGTATTGATGGAATCCTCACAATATTCTTATGAGGCACCAGGGCCTTCTTATGAAGGCCATGACACCGGTCCCGATCAGACGGACCAAAGCGGTCCCGGAGCCCCTCCCGCCCCGCAGAGCGTTCCGTCGTTCTCGTCGCCGGAAGGATCCGAAGGGACGCTCCCACCTCCACCGGCCCCGCCCCCCGAGGCCCCACCCACCGATGCAGCCGTCGGCTCGGCCCCGGTGGTCGGTCTCCCGGCCTATCCGGCGCCGGGCGCCTACCCCGCCTACAACGGGTACACCCCCTATCCGGTCTACGGCGGGGGTGGCTATGGGGGCGGGTACGGACCCCCGGCCTATCCCTACCCCTACCAACCTCTGCCCGCCCCACGGATCGTGCGCCACACCCTCACACGCAGGACATGGATCTGGGTGGTGCTCGCCACGGCGGTGGTGGCCGCGCTGGTGGGTGGACTGGTCGGCGCGGTAGTCGGGGCCGGGAGCCAGCAGACCATCGTGAAGTCCTTCTTCCCCAATCGGAGCGCCCTCGTGCACCCGACGGACGTCCAGGCCGTCCTGGCCAAGGTGGAGCCCGCCGTGGTGGCCATCGACAGTCAGTCCGGTGGCTCGTCGGGTTCGGGTGACTTCGTGGAAGCAGCAGGCACCGGCATGATCCTCACCTCCAACGGCGAGGTGCTGACGAACAACCACGTGGTCTCGGGGGCGACGACGGTGACGGTGACGTTGTTCGGACAGACCAAGGCACTCCCAGCCCACATCCTGGGCACCGACCCCAGCGTCGATGTTGCCCTCGTCCAGATCGACCATGTCTCCAACCTGCCCACGGTGACGCTGGGCGACTCGTCCCAGACCCAGGTGGGTGACTCGGTGCTGGCCATCGGCAACGCCCTGGCGCTGGCGGGGGGGCCGTCGGTCACCGAAGGCATCGTCTCGGCCGAGAACCGGACGCTGTCGGCGGAGAACGACAGCGGCCAGACGGAGAACCTCACCGGCCTCCTCCAGACCGATGCCGCCATCAATCCGGGGAACTCGGGTGGCCCTCTGGTCGACTCCCACGCCGAGGTGGTGGGCATGAACACCGCGGTGGCGTCGAGCAGCTCGGGCAACGCCCCGACCCAGAACATCGGGTTCGCCATCACGGTGAACTCGGTGAAGCCCCTGCTGGCCCAGCTGCGCCAGGGCGGCACGGGCGGGGCCGGCGGGAGCACGGCGACGACGGTTCCGGCCAACTCGGCCTATATCGGCGTCACCGTCGGCCCGATCACCCCGGCCCTCCAGCAACAGGACCACCTCGTCCCGTCGACGGGCGCGCTCATCCTCTCGATCCAGACCGACAGCCCGGCCCAGAAGGCGGCCCTGCAGGTGAACGATGTGATCGTGTCGCTCAACGGCTCACCCATCACCAGCCCCACCGACCTCCACACCGCCATCCATCCGCTGAAGCCGGGCGACCAGGTGGCCCTCGGGATCTACCGGGGCGGTACGAAGATGACCGTCAACGTGACGCTCGGGGTGCTCCCAACCGGCGGGTAGGCTCTCTCCTGCCGCGATTCCAGGAGGACCCCTGCCATGACCCAGGTCAACGACGACCCGACACTCCCCGAGGAGAACGAGGAGCCGCTGCCGCCCGTGGGCCACGTGCGGGTGGTGTACCTCGGGCCGGTGGCCCCGCACTGGGAGGTGCGCTCCGACTTCGGCGACCCGGCCTTCATCGAGGAGTTCCGCCGTCGGACCATGGCCCGCCTGGTGCTCCTGCCTCCCCACGATCCGCAGTACCGGCGCAACCGGGAGCGGGTCATCAGGGATGCCGAGCGGGAGAACATCCTGCTCGAGTGGGATCTCGGCGTACCCGAGGAGGAGCCGGCGCCGGTTGCCGCCGCCGAGTCGCCTGCCGAGACCGCCAGCCCCAGCTAGGCGCTAGCGCCTGGGATTACCGGGGAACCCCGGAGTTGCCGCTCAGGTCCCCGAGGGATCGTCGAGCTCGGGGAGGCTGATCCGCTCCAGCCACAGTCCCGGGGCGTCCACCTCGGCGGGCGTGGGCAGATTCCGCGCCGAGGTCCACAGCCGGGCGAGGCCCTCTTCGCCGGCCCGCTCCACTACGCCGCTCACGAAGGACCGCCCCCGATCGACCTGGGCCTGGTCGAGGTCCAGCCCGAAGAGCGCACCGGCCGCCTCCTCGCCCTTCCCCCGCTCGGTGCGCCGGCGGTACCAGGCCTCGGCCAGCTGGGCGTGGGATCCCACCAGTTTGGTGCCGACCAGCGTGGCCACATGGTCGGCGTAGGCATCGATGACCACGGCGAGCGCCGTGAGCTGATCCGACGTCCGTCGTGACTCCGGTGTCAGCAGCTCGCCGAGTAGGGCCTCGGGGTCGCCGAACATCCCCTGGAGGGACTCGAGGTCCATCCCGCTGCCCTCCAGTCCACCCGCACCACCGAGGGCGCCGAGTCGTCCCGTCAGGTCCTGCTGGGCGGCGGCCGACGAGGCGGCCAGGTCCAACAGGAGCTCCTCCATCCGACCACGCACGGCTGGCCTGGTCAGAACGGTGTTGGAGGCCAGCTCGCGAGCACACACCCAGAGCAGCGCCTCCTCCTCGGGCAGGCTCCAGTCGCGGGCGAACGAGACGATGTTCTCGGTGACCAGGAGCAGTTCGTCCGAGGGAGACCACGGCACCGCCAACGGGTACTGGCCTAGGGCTCGCTGGGCCAGGTGGCCGACCACCGAACCCACCTGAAGGCCGAAGAACATGGGCCCGAACTGACCGAGCAGGGCACCCAGGCCGCCCATGGGGTCCTCGGCGGCGAACGGGTCGGCCGTCGACGGATCGGTCGCCGACGGGGGCGGCCCCGCGGTCGGGGTCATGGCGACAAGCAGAGTGCGCCACGAATCGAGGGCGCGGACGGTCCACTCACCGGGACCCACCGGGACACAGGTCAGTCGACGTCCGTCGGGGGAGACGGGCAACCCGGTGGCCTCGGTCACGTTGAGCTCGGCCACCCGGGCCAGCTGTTCGAGTTGGATGCGCTGAACCGGGTCGACGTTGGCCTCGGGCGTGCCTCCGGTGGCCACGTTGACCGCAAAGGTACGGGTCATCTCCCATTGACTGCCCGCGTTGCTGCCGAGCATGTTCATGAGGTCGCCGAGCAACGATTGGAACGGGTTGCCCGCGTCACCGGGTTCGGGCGGTGCCATCCCTTCAGCCTACGGTGATGAGCCGGCCTCCGGTGCATCGGGGGGCGGCTCCGCCACTTGGACGATCTCGGTGATCAGGCTCCCGTTCCGCTCGAAGGTGAGTTTCACGTCGGTCCCCGGCGGCGTGCTGTAGAGCCAGGTCCTGAGCTCGGCGCTGGATCGGACCCGGTAGCCGTTCACGGCGGTGACCACGTCCCCGTCCTCTAGGCCACCCTGCGCCGCCGGGCTCCCGCTCACCACCGCGTCGACCGCTGCCCCGTCCGGCTTTTGGGGCACGGTCGCCGTTTGGGCATTGGTGGCCGTGACCCCGATCCACCCCGGGTCCACCGCGTTGGACGAGACCAGCTGGTCGGCCACGCTCCACACCAGTTCGGCGGGCAGGAAGACCGAGGGGCCGACCAGGCCCGTGCCCCCGATGCGTTCGAGTATCCCGGTCACGTGGCCCTTGTCGTCGAGGAGCGGGCACCCGATGTCCCCTTCGGCCAGGGGTGCGGCCACCGCCGTGGTGGCGAAGGCCGAGCTGATCTTGTCGAGGCCGAGGGCCATCCCGCTGGCCACCACACTGCCGGCATAGAGCGCCGGGCTCGGCGCCTGACCGGTGTGACGTCCCGGCTCGAGGGCCATGGCCAGGGCCACGGTGCCCGTGGTCGGCGGGGCGAAGTCGAAGGTGGCGGCGGGAAGGTCGTCGGCGATCCTGAGCACCGAGAGGCCTGTGGTCGGGTCGGTACCTACCGGTGACGCGGCCAGGCGGTCACCGTCGGCTTCGATGACCGTCACGGAGCTCGCTCCGGTCACGGCGGCCGAGGTGGTCACGATGATTCCTCCCGACTCGGCCACGAGACCTGTGGCCATCCGGCTGCCGCGATCGGTCGACACCACCAAACCCACCGTTGAGGGGAGGGCTGTCACCATCATCGTGTCCACCGTGGACTGCGGCGGGACGAGGCCCACTCCCGGCTCGGTGGTCGGGACGTCGGTCAGGGTCGCCCGCTGGGGTGTCGGGCTGTTGGCCGACGTGGGGTTGTTGGTGGTGGACACGACCAGGGCGGCCACCACCAGGACCACGATCACGCAGGCCGCGGCACCCCCGAACACCCACGGTCCGCTGCGGTCGCGGGGCTGAGTTCGGGGTACCGGTGCCGGCCCCGTACCTTCGGGCCGGATCGATGACGACTCCGAGGGGTGGCGCCAGAGCCGGTCGTCAGGGGGAATCCATCCGCGCAGCCGATCGGCGTCCGGGTCGTCCCAGTCCTCATCGGGATCCCGACCCGACGGCCCCTGGTCCTCTCCGTCCACGAGCCCAGAGGTTAGTGACGACCGGGGGGTTTGGTGCGTCGGGCGACCAGCCGGCCGGGGACCGATGCACGGTCCACACCGTTCGTCGGGCACCTGGCCCTACGATGACGGCGTGGCTAGGGACCTGGCGATCGATCTCGGCACGGCGAACACCCTTGTCTACGCCAAGGGTCGGGGGATCGTCCTCAACCAGCCCACGGTCATCGCTCTCGACACCCGGTCCCACGATGTCCTGGCCGTGGGCAACGAGGCCTGGCAGATGATCGGGCGGACGCCGGGCTACATCGTGGCCGTGCGACCCCTCCGAGAGGGGGCCATCACCGACTTCGACATCACGGAGCGGATGATCCGGCTCCTGCTGCGCCGGGCCGGGGTGACGAGGTTGAACCGGCCCCGGGTCCTCATCTGCGTGCCTTCGGCCATCACCTCGGTGGAGCGCCGCGCCGTCAAAGAGGCGGCCCGACGGGCCGGGGCGTCGGCCGCCCATCTGATCGAACAGCCGATGGCCGCGGCCATCGGAGCCGGGCTCGACATCCACGAGCCGGTCGGCAACATGGTGGTCGACGTGGGGGGCGGAACCACCGAGACGGCGGTGATCTCGCTCGGTGGCGTGGTGGCCTCCCACGCCATCCGCTGTGGGGGGTTCGACATGGACGCCGCCATCCAGAGCTACGTGCGCCAGCGGTACGGCATCGCCATCGGCGAGCGCACCGGCGAGGAGCTCAAGCTGGCCATCGGCTCGGCTCTTCCCTATGCCGACGAGATGCGGGCGCAGGTGCGCGGTCGCGAGATCTCGACGGGGATGCCGAAGACCGTGGTCCTCACGCCCGAGGAGATCCGCGACGCGCTGCGCGACCTCGTCGAGCTCATCGTGGCCACGGTCGTGGAGTGCCTCGGCGAGTCACCCCCGGAGCTGGCCCAGGACATCATCTACGAAGGGATCCACCTCGTCGGAGGAGGAGCGCTCCTACGGGGGCTGGCCAACCGACTGGCCGACGAGACCGAGGTGCCGGTCCACCTGGTGGCTACGCCGCTCGAGTGCGTCGTGGTCGGAGCCGGGATGTGCCTCGACTCCTTCGACAGCCTCCGTCCCATCTTCGCCGCCGCCGAGTCCTGAGCGTTACTCCAGGGCCAACAGGTCCTCGGCGACCTGGCGGACCTGCCAGTCACGATCCTCGAGGCAGCGGCGCAGGGCCGCTTCGACTTGTGGCCCCTCGAAGGCGGCCAGGGCCACGGCGGCCCGACGCCTCACCGCCGGCTTGTCCTCCAGGGCGGCCAGCACGGCCGGCAGACCACCGGGGTCGCCGATGGCCCCGAGCGCGGCCACGGCCGCCTCGCGGCACAGCGGGTCGCGATGACCGGTATCGGTGGCGGCCAGGATGGCGAGCACGGTGACGGCGGAGCGTTCACCCCGTTCCCCGAGCGACCACGCCGTCATCTCGACGACCGACTCGTCGACGTCGTCCAACAGTCCGACGATGGCAACGTCAGGCCGCGACGCCGTTAGCTCGGCGGCTCGTCGGCGCACGGTGGGTTCCGGATCGGCACAGGCCGCCGTGACCTCGTCGTCGGTGAGGGCGCCGAGTCGCTCGAGCGCCCCGAGGGCCGTGGCCCGCACCCGAGCCGACGGATCGGTCAGGCCCGAGCGGGCCGTGGCCTCGTCGTGGCGGTGTCCGGCCAGGGCCACCGCCCGCCGCCGTTCGACGACTGGCAGCGGGGCGACTCCGGTGCCTCCGATTTCGGCGGGTTCCGTGGCAGGCTTCTGGACGGCGTCGGCGTCCCCATCTCCCGCCGATGGCGCATCGGCTGCATCCGGAGCTACCACCTCACCACTATGACCGACGACCACGACCACATGGGGCTGAACCCGGCCGACGCCGGGACAGCCACCCCGCCCGACACCGGTATCCCCGTGCCGTCGCTGGCCTCCCCGTCGAGCGTGCCTTCTCTGGCCACTGACGTCGGTCCACCCGAGGTGTCTCCGACTCCGACTCCGCCCCGGCAGCGGAGCCGGCGTCGCTACTGGGCGTGGGCGGTGTTCATCGTGGTGGTCGTGGCCCTCGTGATCGCCTCCCGCTGGAACCTCGACTACTACGCGCTGCAGCCGGGATCGGCTCAGTCGGTGCAGCAGTTCATCACGGTGCCTCCGGACAAGAGCCACCCGGTCACCCACCCCGTGCTCCTCACCGACGTGGAGATCGGCAGGGTGACGGCGCTCACCTATCTGTTCTTCAAGCTGCAGAGCAACTCGGCCCTCGAGCAGGTGGACTCGGTGACGGGTGGCACGCCCCCATCGCAGCTCACGGCCCAGGGGAATCTCGAGATGTCCCAGGCCGAAGACGACGCCAAGGCCGCCGCCCTCGACCGGCTGGGGTACACCGTGACGGCCACCCCGTCTGGTGCGGTCATCTTCGGGACCTTTCCGGGGACCCCGGCCTACGGGGTCCTCCAGGTCGGCGATGTCGTCACCGCCGTCAACGGTGTGCCCACCCCGTCGACCCAAGCCTTCAACACCGCCCTCAAGCCTCTGCACTCGGGACAGACCGTCGACCTCACCGTGCTGCGGGGCGGAAAGGGTGCACCGGTCTCGGTGCCCATCACCTTGAAGACGACCGCAGTGGACCTCGGAGGGGGCGAGGTCGTCCATCTGGATCTGGGCGTCGACAGCGAGGACCAAATCGACTACACCTTCCCCTTCCCAGTGGCCATCAATGTGACCAACATCGGGGGACCCTCAGCCGGGCTCGCCATGACCCTCGGCGTCATCGACGCCCTGACCAACGGGTCAGTGACCGGCGGGCACACCGTGGCGGCCACCGGAACCATCGATGCCCAAGGGGACGTGGGCGACGTCGGGGGAGTGGCGCAGAAGACCGTGGCGGTGGAGAACGCCGGAGCCACCATCTTCCTCGTGCCGCCCCAGGAGTACAAAGCGGCGTTGTCCAAGGTCAAGCCGGGATTGCAGGTCTACGCCGTGTCCACCTTGAATCAGGCGCTGCAGGTCCTGGCGGCCCACGGTGGGAAGGTGCCTCCGGTGCCGTCGGGGGCGAGCACCCGCCGCACCCAGGAGTACCACTGCAGGATGACGGCGCTCGTCCACGCACGGTCGTAGGCTCTCGGCCATGCCCGAGGAGCGACTGATGTCCATCTCGTCCTCATCTCATCTCACGCCCGACGACGTGGCCCGACACTCGTTCGGGACGGTGCGCCGCGGATTCGACCCCGGCGAGGTCCGTGCCTACCTCGAATCGCTGGCCGCGAGCTTGCGGGGCGTGGCCGAGCGGGAACGCCAGCTCCTCGACGAACTGTCCGACGCGGAGTACCGGGCCAGCCACCCGGTGCTGGACGAGGCGACACTGACGGCCGCCCTCGGCTCCGAGACGGCCCGGGTGCTCCACAGCGCCCACGAGGTGGCCGCAGAGATGCTGGCCAAGTCGGAGGCCGAGGCCAACCGCCTGTTGACCGAGGGCCGCGAGGAGATCCAGCAGACCAGGGCCCACACCGAGGCACGGCTGGCCGAGAAGTCCGACGCCATCGAAGCCGCCGCCGCCGAACTGCAGGAGCGGATCGAGCAGCAGTCCGCCGCCATCATGGACCGGTCCCGGCGCGAAGCCGATGCCCTGCTCGAACAGGCACGGGAGACGTGTCGGGCCATGGTGGAAGAAGCCCAGGGGCTCCGGGCCCGCGTGCTGGCCGATCTCTCTAAGCGTCGGAAGGTCCTGCACGTGCAGATCGAGCAGCTCCGGGCCGGTCGGGAGCAGCTGGCCGAGACGGTCCACGACGTGCGCCGTTCGGTCGACACCATCGCCAACGAGCTGTTCGCCGCCGAGGACAACGCCCGACTGGCCGCCGAGGCTGCCGGCCGGGAGGCTCTCGATCGGGTGGATACGGCATCGCCCGAGGAGCTGGCCGCCCAGCTGTTGGCCGACGAGCACGAGTCGGTGGTGGCCCTCGAAACCGGAACCGACGTCCCCCCCGAGGCCGAGACGGCCACGGCGGCCCCGACCGAGACTGATGGTGCAGTTACGGGTGGGGCCGAGCTCGAAGACGGTGCGGAGCCACCCACCGGGTCGCCGGAGTTCTACGACCAGCTCGAGGTCCACGACCCCGAAGGCGTGCAGATCATCGGGGCCGTCGTGGCCGGGGCCGAGACGGCGGAGGGGGCGACGGGATCCGACGAACTCCCTGAGGACTCCCCGGCGCCCGAAGAGGTCGACGCGCTCTTCGCCAAACTCCGGGCCGCCCGTCAGAGCGAGGAGACCCCCGAGCCGGTGCCCGAGTCCGTGCCCGAGCCGGTGCCCGATGCCGGAGTGGTCACCGCAGCGGAGGCCACCACCGATGCGACGCCGGCGAAAGCGGCGGCCAAAACATCGAAATCCGGGACCAAGGCCTCACCGAGATCCGGCGCGAAGGCGGCCGGAAAAGCCGCCACACCCGCCACTGCCCCCGAGGTGGTTCCTGATGCCCAGGGGACGGACACGGGATCCGAGCCCGCGGAGGAGGACGAGGACGGGCCACCAGAGGAGCGCAACCCGCTCGCCGTCCGCAGGGACGAACTCATCGATCCCGTCGTGACGACGCTCTCCCGCCGCCTGAAGCGGACGTTGCAGGACAGCCAGAACGAGCTGCTCGACAGCCTGCGCTCCAACGGCTCCCAGTGGTCGACCGACCTCCTGCCCGACGAGACCGAGCACATCGACAGCTTCTCCACCGCCGCCCTCCCTGCCCTCGAGCAGGCCGCCGCCGCCGGTGTGTCCTTCACTGGGCTGCGTGGGGCCTCCGGACCGAAGACCGACGACCTGGTGGGCATCGCCCACGACCTGGCTGTGGCCGTGGTCGGTCCCTTGCGTCGCCGGCTCAGTGGCGGGGACGGCCTCGACGGAGCCGACGAGTCGATGGTGGCCGAACACGTGGGATCGGCCTTCCGCGAATGGAAGGGCGAGCGGATCGAACGCCTGGCCGGCGACCACGTGGTTGCGGCGTTCTCGGCCGGCACCATCGCAGCAGCAGAGGGTGGATCCCCCGCCCAACTGGAGTGGGTGGCCGTTTCCGATTCGGGAGACAACCCCTGTCCCGATTGCGAGGACAACGGCCTGTCCGGCTCCCTAATGCCCGGTGAGGAATTTCCCACCGGGCACCGGCACCCACCCGCCCACTCCGGGTGTCGATGCCTCCTCGCCCTCTCCGCCACCTAGGCTGCTGCCGTGCGTCCCCCCAGTGACATGCCTCAAACGGCGCGCCCGACGTCCAATCGCCGCCGCCGTTGGATCATCGCCGCAGTCATCATCCTCATCATCCTCATCGCCTCGTTGCGGACGTTTGCCGTCTTCTACACCGACGCCCTGTGGTTCTCGTCGGTCAACCTCCACTCGGTATGGGTGAAGCTGTTCGAGATCAAATTCGGCCTGTTGGTGGTGTTCTCCGCCATCTTCGCCGTGCTCCTCCTGGCCAGCCTGCTGGTGGCCGAGCGGCTGGCCCCAAAGGGCCCCTCCCTCGATGCCGAGGACGAGTTCGTCAAGCGCTACCAGGAGGTAATCGGGCCCTACGCCCGCTGGCTCCGGGCCGCCGTGGTCGTGGTCCTGTCCCTCATCATCGGCTCCCAGGCCATCGGACAGTGGAACAACTGGATCCTCTTCAACAACAGCACCCCGTTCCATGCCACCGATCCCCAGTTCCACCGCAACGTGGCCTACTTCGTCTTCACCCTCCCCTTCGAGCAGTTCCTGGTGCACTGGACCCTGGTGGCCCTGTTCGTGGTCCTGCTGGTCACCCTGCTCAGCCACTACCTCAACGGCGGGATCCGACTCCAAGGGTCCCGGCCGCGGGTGCGTCCGGCCGTCAAGGCCCACATCTCGGTCATCCTCGGCCTGTTGGCCCTGGTCAAAGCGGTGGGCTACTACCTGGCCCGGTACAGCCTCGACCTGTCCAGCAACGGCTACAACCAGGGGGCCGACTACACCGACGTGCACGCCCGGCTGCCGGCCCTCGAACTGCTCATCCTGGTGTCCCTGGCCGCCGCCGTGCTCCTCATTTACAACATCCGCCGGCAGGGCTGGGCCCTCCCCATCCTCGGCGTCGGGCTCTGGTTCCTCGTGGCCCTGACCGCCGGCACCATCTACCCGGCCGCCGTCCAGGCGCTCAAGGTGAACCCGGCCCAGAACACCCTCGAGCGTCCCTACATCCAGCGCAACATCAACGCCACGAGAGCGGCCATGGGCCTCGACAGCGTCGCCAGCACGTCGTATCCGGCCTCGTCGACACTCACCGCGGCCCAACTGTCGGCCAACAGCGACACCCTGGCCAACGCCAAGCTGTGGGACCAGACCCAGACCCAGCCCACCTACGACAAGTTGCAGGACATCCGCACCTACTACCAGTTCGACACGCTGGCGGTCGACCGCTACAAGGTCAACGGGAGCGAGACGCCGACCATCGTCGGCGTACGGGAGATCAACGACGCCGACCTCCCCTCCACCTCATGGGTCAACACCACACTGCAGTACACCCATGGCTACGGCATGATCGTCTCGCCCGCCAACCAGACCACCAGTAACGGTGACCCGCAGTTCGCCGTGGGCTACGTCCCCCCGGTCTCGAACAGCGGACTGCCGAACGTGGCCCAGCCGTCTGTCTACTTCGGGCTCAGCAACTCCGGCTACGTGGTGGCCAACACCAAACAACCCGAGATCGACTTCCAGTTGACCAACGGGACCAATGTCGAGACGCACTACAAGGGCAACGGCGGGGTGCAGCTCTCCAACTTCTTCGACCAGGTGCTGTTCGCCGTCCGCTTCAGTGACATCAACCTGCTCATCTCCAACCAGATCACCAGCCAGTCCCGGTTGATGTTCGACCGGGGCGTGCAGGCCCGGGTGACCAAGGCGGCACCGTTCCTGAGTCTCGATGCGGACCCCTATCCGGTGCTGCTCAACGGGCACATCGACTGGATCCAGGACGCCTACACCACGACCGACAACTATCCGTATTCGCAGAACGCCGACACCGGCGCCCTACCCAGTGGCAGCGGGCTCAACCAGAACCTCAACTACGTCCGCAACTCGGTCAAGGTGGTGATCGACGCCTACACCGGCAAGATGACCTTCTACGTGATGGATCCGAACGACCCCATCATCCAGACCTACGAGAAGGCCTTCCCCGGGATGTTCACGTCGTCGTCCAAGATGACCCCGGCCCTGCGCCAGCATCTCCGCTACCCCGAGGACATCTTCACCCTGCAAGCCACCATGTACGGCAAGTACCACATCACCACGGCCCAGAGTTTCTACAGCGCCGCCGACGCGTGGGCGCTCTCCCCCTCGCCGGGTGCCGGCTCGCCGTCGCAACCCCTGCAGACCACACTCACCACCAACGCCCAGGGCCAGGAGGTCTCGACCGGCCAGCTCGAGCGCATGGCGCCCATCTATCAGGAGATGGAGGTTCCAGGTCAGTCCAAGCAGTCCTTCACCCTGCTCGACGCCTTCGTGCCAATATCGGGGCAGAGCCAGATCCAGACGCTGTCAGGATTCATGATGGCGGGATCCGATCCGTCCGACTACGGCAAGCTCCAGATGTTCGTTACGCCCCGGGACAAACCGGTCCAGGGTCCCTCCATCGTGGCGGCCAAGATCGACGCCACCAAAGCGGTCTCCCAGCAGATCTCGCTCCTCAACCAGAACGGCTCGTCGGTGCAGTTGGGCAACGTGTTGATGATCCCCATCGCCAACTCGCTGCTGTACATTCAGCCCCTGTACGTGCAGTCGTCCCGGAATACGTTCCCTGAGCTCCAACAGGTGATCGCCGTCTATGGGAACCAACCGGCGGCCATCGGGGCGACGCTCGGGGATGCGCTGAGCACGCTGTTCCAGGCGCCGGTGTCGACCACGCCGGGCGGGGGTGCCTCCAACACCCTCTCACCCCAGGTCCGGGCCCTGCTCAGCGCCGCCCAGCAGGCCTACGCCCAGGGTCAGGTCGACCTGAAGGCTGGTCAGCTGGGCGCCTACCAGTCGGACATCCAGACCCTCGAGTCCAATCTGCAGGAGATCCAGCAGCTGACCGGCACCGCACCGGCCACGTCGGGATCCGGCACCACGACGACCACCGCGCCGACCGCCTCCACCACGACCACGACCTCGACGACCACTCCGTAGGGTGAGCGGGCCGGCGCAGGCCGGTCACCCTCACCATGGCGGTGGACGCGACCCGGCGTCGGGATGGTAAGTTGTCCTCTCACGACGCGGGGTGGAGCAGTCTGGTAGCTCGTCGGGCTCATAACCCGAAGGTCGTGGGTTCAAATCCCACCCCCGC
>CAWJSI010000004.1:0-32440 GCA_963845485.1 uncultured Acidimicrobiaceae bacterium
GATACTGGAAGCCCGGTGGGAGGGCGGCCACCACCTCGCGGGTGTCCTCACTGCCGACGGTGGTGGAGAAGTAGATGTTGTGGGCCGCCCCGCCGCTGCCGGCCACCGACTTCACGGCCGGGGTGATGGGGAGCACGGCGGGACCGTCGGGGAGGAGGGTCTTGCCGTTCTGGTCGACCACCTGGATGCACTGGCCGTTGGCCGTGCCGCAGGTGTTGACGATGGGCAGCAGCTCCTGGCTGGTCACGTACTGGCGGGCCAGGGCGGCCAGGTTGACGTCGACCGAGCCGACCAGGGAGTTGTAGGCGACGAGGTAGGTGGCGATCGAACCGAGGATGACCACGACCAGGACGGCGGCCGTGGTGGCCAGCACCAATCGTCCCCGGAACGTCACGGTCGTCCGTCCGAACCCGTGGTCACGGTTCAGGGCTCGCGCAGGACGTAGCCCACGCCGCGGGCGGTGTGGATGAGGCGCGGCTCACCGTCGGCCTCGGTCTTGCGACGCAGATAGCCGACGTAGACGGCCAGGGAGTTGGTCCCCGAGTCGAAGGTGTAGCCCCACACCCGGTCGAGGATCAGCTCGCGGGTCAGTACCTGGCGCGGATGGCGCAACAACAGCTCGAGCAGGTCGAACTCGATGCGGGTGAGGGTGAAGGGGCGATCGCCCCGGTAGGCCTCTCGGGTCACCGGGTCGAGATGGAGGTCGGCGAAGCGGAGCTCCTCGTCGGCGTCGTCGGGCCGTCGACGCAGAAGGGCACGCAGCCGGGCCAGCAGTTCGGCCAGCGCGAAGGGTTTGACCAGATAGTCGTCGGCTCCGGCGTCGAGTCCCTGCACCCGGTCGTTGATGGCGTCCCGAGCGGTCAACATGAGCACCGGGGTGTCGTCTCCGGCGGCCCGGATCCGGCGGCACACGTCCAGCCCGTCGATGGTGGGAAGCCCGATGTCGAGGATCAGGGCGTCGGGCGGCCGGATGGCCAGCTCTTCGAGGGCCTGGGGACCGTCGGGGGCGAGGGAGACCTCGTAGCCCTCCAGCCGCAGCGCCCGGTTGAGGGCTCCACTGACCGCGGGATCGTCATCGACGACGAGGACTCTCATCGGGGCCGGAGCCTATCGGGGTCGTACTCGGATGCCGTGGCACGCAGGCCCGATACCGTTCTGCGCTCGGGAACCGGGAGTACCGGGCGGGCCCAGCCATTGCCGTGGGCACTGGGGCACCCACCCCCGGGAGTACCCTGGGGCGGTCGTCCTGGTGGGGTTGGCGACGCCATTCCGAGGTAGTTCAATTGGCAGAACGCTGGCCTTTGGAGCCAGATGTTGGAGGTTCGAGCCCTCCCCTCGGAGCACCCGGCCCGACGACGCTGTGCTTCGGGCCCGGAGCCAGTTCCACCTCCCGCCTCGGGACTGTGAGGCCGGACTGGTCTCGGGAGGGTCCGAGAAGGCGGGGGTCAGGCTCCTGATTTGCGGGCCCGGCTGCGCTGCCGGCCACGGGTGGCACCGTCGAGGATCACCTTGCGCAGGCGAACCGACTCCGGCGTGACCTCCACGCACTCGTCGTCGGAGATGAACTCGAGGGCCTGCTCGAGCGAGAGGAGGAGCGGTGGCGTGAGCCGGATGGCCTCGTCAGCGGAGGCGGAGCGGATGTTGGTCTGCTTCTTCTCCTTGGTGGGGTTGACGTCCATCTCCTCGTCCCGGGCGTTCTCCCCGACCACCATGCCCTCGTAGACCTCGGTGCCCGGACCGACCAGGAGGATGCCCCGCTCCTGCAGGCTCATCAGGGTGTAGCCGGTGGTCATGCCCCGCCGGTCGGCCACCATCGAGCCGTTGCGTTTGGTCTTCAGCTCACCGTGCCAGGGCTCCCAGCCGTCGAAGACGTGGTGGAGCATGCCCGTGCCCCGGGTCTCGGTCATGAACTCGGTCCGGAATCCCGACGAGTCCGCGGGCCGGGACGCGGTAGTCCATGCGCACCCATCCGGTCCCGTGGTTGACCATCTCGATGAGCAGCCCCTTACGCAGGGCCATGAGCTGGGTGACCACACCCAGGTAGTCGTCGGGGACGTCGATGGCCACCCGCTCCATGGGCTCATGGAGCTTGCCGTCGATCTCCCGGGTGACCACCTGGGGTTTGCCCACGGTCAGCTCGAAGCCCTCGCGGCGCATGGTCTCGACCAGGACGGCCAACTGGAGCTCACCTCTTCCCTGGACCTCCCAGGTGTCGGGCCGCTCCGTCGGGAGCACCCGCAGCGAGACGTTGCCCACCAGCTCACCGTCCAGGCGGTTGAGGATCTGGCGGGCGGTGAGCTTGGATCCGTCGGCACCGGCCAGGGGCGAGGTGTTGATCCCGATGGTCATGGCCAGGCTGGGCTCGTCCACGGTGATGACCGGGAGGGGTCGGGGGTCGTCGGGGTCGGCCAGGGTTTCCCCGATGGTGATCTCGGCCATGCCGGCCACGGCGGCGATCTCCCCGGGTCCGGCCTCGGCCGCGTCCACCTGGTCCAGGGCGTCGGTGATGTAGAGCTCGGTGATCTTGGTGCGCTCGATGGTGCCGTCCAACTTGCACCAGGCCACCAGCGAACCCTTCTTCAGGGTGCCGTTGTGCACCCGGCAGATGGCCAGGCGACCCAGGTAGGGGGAGGCGGCCAGGTTGGACACGATGGCCTGGAGGGGGACGTCGGGGTCGAAGTGGGGAGCGGGGATCCGATCCACGATGGCCGAGAACAGCGGTTCGAGGTCGGTGCCCTCCACCCCCTGTTCGGTGGCGGCCCAGCCGGCCCGGGCGTTGGAGAAGAGGATGGGGAAGTCGATCTGGTGCTCGTCGGCGTCGAGGTCCAAGAAGAGCTCCTCCACCTCGTTCACCACCTCGTCGATCCGGGCGTCGGGGCGGTCGACCTTGTTGATGACCAGCACCACCGGGAGGCGGGCCTCTAAGGCCTTGCGCAGGACGAACCGGGTCTGGGGCAGGGGCCCCTCCGAGGCGTCGACCAGCAAGAGGACGCCGTCGACCATGGTCAGGCCCCGCTCGACCTCCCCACCGAAGTCGGCGTGGCCGGGGGTGTCGATGATGTTGATCTTGACCCCGTTGTGCACCACGGCCGTGTTCTTGGCCAGGATGGTGATGCCCTTCTCCCGCTCCAGGTCGCCCGAGTCCATGACCCGCTCGTTGACCGACTGGTTGTCCCGGAACGCCCCCGACTGCCACAGCATGGCGTCGACCAGCGTGGTCTTGCCGTGGTCGACGTGGGCCACGATGGCCACGTTGCGGATGTCGTCTCGGGTCTGCAGAGGCATAAGGGGAGAAGGCTACCTGCCGGACAGGGCCAACCGATCTCGCCCCGGCGGACGACTACTTGGCCTTGATACTGGTGCCCGACGTCTGGGGACCCGTGCCGACGGCGTTGGTGGCCGCCACCTTGAAGGTGTAGGTGGTGCCTGAGGTCAGGGCCGGGCTGAAGGCCATGTTGGTGTTGGTGACGTTGGTGGTGGTCGCCGTGCCGATCAGCGTCGAGCCGGTGTAGGCGCTCACCGTGTAGCCGGTGATGGCCGAACCGCTGTTGGCCGGGGCCGACCATGCGATGTTGATCGTCTTGGTGGTCGTACCGGTCGAGCTGCTGGTCACGGTAGGCGTGCCCGGCACCAGGGCGGCGAGCACCGAGTTCGACGCCGCCGAGGCGGTACCGGTCCCCACGGCGTTGGTGGCCGTGACCTTGAAGGTGTACGCTGTCGCCGGTGGTCAGACCGGTCACGACGATCGGGCTGACCGTCCCCGAGGCGGTCTGGCCCCCGTGGGAGGAGGTGGTGGTGTCCGTGGCGGTCACCGTGTAGCCGGTGATGGCCGACCCACCGTTCGAGGCCGGGGCCGTAAAGGCCACCGAGACCGAGGTGGTGCTGGCGGCGGTGGCCGTGCCGATGGTGGGCGCGCCCGGCGTGGTGACGGCGGTCACCGAGTTGGAGGCCGCCGAGGCTGCGCTGTTGCCGACGCCGTTGGTGGCCGTCACCTTGAAGGTGTACGCCGTGCCGGTGGTGAGGCCGGTGACCGTGCAGCTGGTGCCGGTGGTCGAGCAGGTCAGGTCTGCCGGGAGTCGACGAGGTCACGATGTAGCCGGTGATGGCCGAGCCGTTGGTGGCTGGTGCCGTCCAGCTGACGGTGGCCGGCATCGTTGCCGTTGGATGGCGGTGACACCGGTCGGGGCACCGGGCACGTTGGGCGCCACGATGGAGTTGGAGGCCGTCGAGGCCGGGCCCGTCCCCACCCCGTTGGTGGCGGTCACCGTGAAGGTATAGGTGCCGCCCTTGACCAGTCCGGTCACGGTGGCCGAGGTCAGCGTGGCCCCGGTCAGGCTGGAGTAGGTGCATCCCGACGCAGGCCGGGCTGGGGACGATGGTGTAGCTGGTGATGGCGTTCCGTTGTTCAGACGGATCGGTCCAGGTGACCGTGACGGTGCCGTTGGCGTTGGTGGTGGCCGACGCCAGGGATGGGCGCCGAGGGCACGGCGGGCACGGTGACGGTGTTGGACGCCGTGGACGGGCTGGAGGTGCCCGAGCGGTTGGTGGCGGTCACCGTGAAGTTGTAAGCGGTACCCGGGGTGAGACCGGTGATGGTCGTGGTCGTCACGCCGGAGCCGGTCAGGCCCGAGTACGTGCAGCTGCGAGCAGGCAGGGTTGGAGCTCACCGAGTAGCCGCTGATGGTCGTGACCGCCGTTGGACGCCGGATCGGTCCAGTTGAGCGTCACCGATGCCGTTGAGGTTGGCCGAGGCCGTGACGCCGGTGACCGGCGACGGTGCGGTAGTGGCCGGATAGTTGGGCAGGCCCCGGTGGCCGCGTTGAGCAGTACGTTGGTGATGGCCGGGCCGTCCTGGATCACCCCGTTGGTGATCCCGTTGTAGATCCCGGTGAGGGGCGGGCACACGCTGGCCGATCCGGCACCGGCGTTGGTGGTGACCGAGGCCAGCACCCACGACGGGGTGGACGGAGCCAGGTAGCTGGGCGGGGAGACGAAGTCCAAGAGGGGATCCCAGGTGTAGTGCTTCACGTAGCCGCTGGAGATCGAGTTGCCGCTGAAGGTCCCGACCGGGCCACGGGCGTACTGCTGGATGGAGCCGTAGACGTAGAGCGGACCCTCGCTGCCACCCGACCGAGTAGTTGTTGACGACGAACGACTGGGTGAGGGCCAGCACGGCGGCATCGATGGTGATGCCGTTGGTTCCGTCGGAGGGATCACAGGTGGCCGCCGGGGTGGCGCCGCACGGCGGCTTCGACGGTGTCCGGCGGTGAGGAGAGGCCGGTTGACCTCGACGTACTGGTTGGCGATGAGGCCGAGGACGTCGTTGGCGCCGGCCAGGTTGTAGGGGCACAGGCCCTGGGAGGGGGCGCTCGAGCCGCTCTGGCCCGTGGTCCAGTTGCAGTCGGCGTAGGTGAGGTTGCCGGTGATGATCACGTTGTTGGCCGTGCCGATGGTGAGCTGCCCGGACAGCGAGCCGTTGACGAAGGCGTCGCCCTCGGCGTTGGGGGAGCTGGTCTGTCCGTAGTAGCAGCTGTTGCAGCCGCCCGCGGTGACCTGGGCGTCGGGCCCGTAGGAGATCGACGAGGTGAAGGTGTTGGTCGTCCGAGGTTGCCCTGGGACGTGGTGGTGTTGTTGCCGCCCGAGTAGATGGCGGTGAAGGCCCCGGTCCCGTTGCGAGGCCTCGGTGAAGCTGCAGGTGGCGGTGGCGGTAGGTGGCGGTTGGTGGCCGGGGTGACCGCCACCGGTGAGCGACTGGGCCGCCGTGCAGGTGCTGATGGTGTTGGTGTGCTGTCCATTGACCTCGTGGTCTGTTTGAAGGCCACGGTGGCCCCGCTGGTCGAGGGTGCTGGAGCCCGAGGTCACGGTGGCCTTGAGCGTGCACCGGCCGCACCGTGTTGGCCGCAGGGGTGGCCCGGGTGGAGGTGACGGTTGGTGACGGTGTTGTAGGTGGGGTCGTCGAAGGGATTGGCCCAGGCCTGGGTCTGTGCCGGCGCTGGCGTTCTGGACGAAGACCACCCCGTTCGAGGGCAGCGGCGCCGTGCTGCCGTCGTTGGGGCAGTAGTTCACGTTGGAGGGGATGTTGTTGGAGTCCCAGGTGTAGTTGGTGCCGTTGACGGTCTGGGTGCCCTCGGGGGTGTCCGGGCTGGTCACGGTCATCTGACCGACCCCGCCCACTTGGACAGGGCGATCGGTGGTCGGGCCCGAGTAGAGGCAGCCGTTCTGTTGGGCGATGGTGCCGAGCTGGGTGTCGTTGGCCGGTGGCTGTTCGACGGCGTGCCCAAAGGAGCTGTTGGCGGTGTCGTAGTTGGCGATGTCGCTGTTGGCCGCGGTGCAGTTGGTGTGCGATCCGCTCATGCCGTAGGTGTCGTTCACGAAGAGACAGTTGGGGTCGGCCGTGGTCACCATGGACGGGGACGGTCGAGGTGCCGAAGGACGGCGACGGGCTCTCGAAGACGGAGTCGTTGGTGTACACCGGGCCGAACAGGTAGTCGTTGGGTCCGAAGTAGACCGGGGTGCAACTGACGTTGGCGTTGTTGATGTTGTAGCCGAGGTTCCAGTTGTAGTTGCAGCTGGAGTAGTCGCCGTTGGCGCTGTAGGACTCGTAGTTGGACCACCAGACGTTCGTGGAGGAAGCCGTTGCTCGGGGTGATGCTGATGGTCTCCTGATCGAACAGGTAGTTGTTGGTGGCGCTCGGGTCGTAGGCCGCCCCGACCACCTGCACGGACAGGTTGGTGAGGGCGTTGGTGCGTGGGGTCGAACGTGGGCTGGGGATTGCCGAAGGCGTAGTACTCCTGGTCGGCGCCCGAGTTGCGTTCGAGCCGTTGACCGTTGACGAGTTCCACTGGCCGTAGTTGATCCCACCGCAGGTGCCGCGAGCTGTTGGTGTTGGTCGTGCACTGGGCCAGGCTGGGGTTGGCGTTCACCGCGGTCAGATAGGCGTTCTGCCCGGCCTCGAGCGCCCGGTGGGCGTAGATCTGGACGGCCTTGTCCTGGAGCAGGGGATTGGACGTGGCCACCGTCTGGACGAGGACCGCCCCGATCAGGGCGGCGAGCACGGAGAACGCCACCACCGCGACGATGGCGGTCTGGCCGAGGTCCGAGGCGTCGGCCATGCGGCGGCGGACGACGTGTCGCCAGACGGCGACGGAGCGAGTGGGTGTGGGCGTGCTTCATGTCGGTTACCCCGACGACGCGTGGTGTATTGGTAAGGGAAAGGTGCCCGCGGTCCCGGCGTAGCGGTAGACGACGGTCTGCTCGTCGACGGTGCCGTTGGTCCCCGCACCCTTGCGGGTCACCATGAGCTCGACGCCGACGCTCTGGATGTAGTCCGCCGGGCAGGCCGTTGCGGTGGCCCCGGTGCAGGGGCTGTCCATGGCGGTCAGCTGGGCGGTCGTGAGGTTGGCCCAGTTGGCCCCCGTGCCCGGACCACCGGGATCGAGCACGTTGTAGGTGAAGATGGGTTGGGTCGGACCGGTACCGCTAGCTGTGCTGCCGTTGAGAGTGTAGGTGTAGGTCTGCTGCTGGGACGGGTCGTTGGTGACGCCGAGGACGTTCACGATCAGCTTCCCGGTCGACGGGTACTGGCAGGCGGTGCCCGAGGGGGCGGTGAGCGGGCAGGTCGAGCACACCGTCCCCGGCGCGGTGCCCGCCGGGCAGGCGGCGTTCGACAGGATGGGCAGGAACTGGACGACCTGGAAGCTGCACAGGTGTGTCGTGTCGCAGTGGGTGGAAGACGTGACCGGGGCACCGGTCGAGTCCAACTCCTGGGCCACGATCTTGGCCGGCCCACCGGTGGTGCCCGCCGAGGTGACGTTGTTGTAGGCCGTCCCGATGTTGGCGTAGAAGGTGAGGGAGAAGTTGCCCACTGACGCGAACCCGGGCTGGGGTACGCCCCCAGAGGCCGGCCCGGTTCGATCTCGGCTCGCAGGAGGTTCTGCAGCGGGGCGAGGGCCGGGATGGCCTGGTCGTACTCCTGGTACTGGGCGCCGACGCTGGTGGAGACGGTGTTGAGGAGATTCATGGTGATCATCACGGCCGTCAACAGGACGATCATGAGCGTCGTGGCGATGAGCAGCTCGACGAGGGTCATACCCGTCGTCGTCGGCAGCTCGTCTGACGCTCGACGCACCGTGGCGAGCAGTGCCCGTGGGCTCCAATGGCGGCCGCGAGCGGGTCGAACGGGCTCATGACGACCTCACCACGATCGGTCCGGGGAGGTAGGTGTTGACCGTGGAGACCGTCCCGTTGGAGGCCTTGGTGAGGATGCCGACGAAGTTGGTCGTGGCCAGTGAGAGGGTGACCGAGGGCGACGTGACCCCGCCGATGGTCACCGTCGGTTGGCTGGTAATGCCGGCGCTTGTCGTGACCGTGTAGGTGTAGGTGCCGAAGGGGACCGCGGTGGTGGTCAGGCCGTTGGCGTCGGTCGCCGGAAGCGTGTACTTGTCGGCCGTGGAGCAGCTGGTGGTGGTGAGGGTGACCGTGGCGCCGGACAGCGGGACGCCGGCCGAGGTGGTCACCTGGAGAGGGAGAACGTCCAGGGGCACGGTGGCGCGTGGCTGCGCCTCCGGGGAGGGCGTTGAGCGCGGCCTTGGCCGCGCTGACCGGTGGAGTGGTGGCCAGGCAGTCACCGGCGGCGACGAAGTAGCCCGAGCGGCTGGGGATAGAGCACGTTGGGCAGGGCGGTGGCGTTGGTGCCGTTGTTGGACCAGGCCACCTGGGAGGTCCAGGTGCTCGAGCTGGTGGGCGCGGTCTCCACGGGAACCCGTCCGACGGCCGCCCCGGGGAGCGACGATGGGGTCTGGTTCGACCAGGTGGCCGACGGCACCGTTCGAGGAGGTCACGATGATCGGTCCGGTGGACGTGGCGCCAACGGCCGCACAGTGGCACGGCTGGGACTCGGTGCCGACTCGCAGGAGACTCCGGTGAAGTAGAGGGCGGTGGATCCTGCCGGCGTTCTGCACGGGATTCCAGGACCAGCTGCCGTTCAGCGAGCCGATCACCAGTTCGCCGGTCCCCGAGACCGCGGCCGCGACCACGCAGTCGGCAGTGTCGCTGCCGGACGGTTGTCCGCAGGCCACCCCGGTGATGGCGGCGACGGTCGGGAAGTTGCTGGCCGCGGCCCAGGCGTGGGGGCCCTGGGTCAGGTCCGCCGTCCAGATGGACTGGGTTACCGGGCTGCCCGAGCTGGTCCCCGAGACGATGCAGGTGGAGGAGGTGCACGAGATGCCGGTCACCGAGACGGACCCGGTCGGGAAGTTGGACTCCGCCGACCAGGTGTCGGTGGTGGGACCTACGGCACCGGTGATCACGGTGGCGTCGGTGGCGCTGGAGGAGTCACCGACGGCCAGGGACTCGCACAGAGTCGTGGTGGGACAGGTGATGGTCCCGACCGACTTCACGGCGGCCGGAAGCGTGGCGACGGTGAGTGTGGGTGTCCAGGTGCGCGTTGGAGGCCAGAGTGGCCGGATCGCCATCCAGGCGGAGGATCATGGGCACGGCTGCCGACAGGCCGGTGACCGAGGAGCCGGTTACCTCGCACGTAGAGGACGTCGGACAGGCCAGCGAGGAGAGGGTGGTGAAGACCGTGCCGGTCGGCGGCGCCACCACGCCCCAGATGTCACTGGTGGCGGGGCTCTGGCCGACCGCTCCGGCCAGCAGCACGGGCCCGAGGGCAGTGAGGTCCCGAGGGCGTAGCACCCGTTGGCTGACGGGCAGACCACCTGTGACAGGGTGGTCACTCCGGCAGGGATATTGGTGTCGGTGTTGGTCGTGCTGAGGCCCGACGACGTCGTTCGGATTGCTGCTGCCCCCGAGGCGTTGCCCGACGCCGACACAGGTGCTCCCGGTGGTGCAGGCCACATCGTTGAGATTGGAGATGTTGGAGAACGAGGTCGAACTCCAGTTGGACCCGGACCCGCCCCAGGCCGCCGAGGCACCCGAGGCACCGTTGCCGGTGGTGACACAGGTGATGGAGTGGAGCCTGGACAGGCCACCCCGCTGTCGACGGCGGCCGAGCTGGCGTAGGAGACGTGGACGTGATGCCCTCGTCGAAGGGGTCGAGCTGGACGATGGTCTCGGCCGTGACCGTGACGGGTTGGCCGGTCTTGGTCGGGGCCGTGCTGTTGGCTGTGGTGATGAACACCGGTGCGTCTGAGGGGTAGCGGCTGAAGGTCCTGCGGCTGTGCCCGCGGTGGGCTGAGCCGCGGCCACCGTGTAGGTGCCCGTCGGCACCTGGGCGAACACGCAACCGTTCTCATCCGGAGTAGAGCGTGAGCGAGTGGCTGGAGGAGATCCACGGGTCGGTGGCATTCCCCTGGGCGGTCTCGGTCAGGGTGACCGGGATGGCGCTGAGTCGGGTCGGCGGCTGAGTTCCCGTTCACGTCGGTGGTGCCGCTGTTGGTCAACTGGACGGCCAGGAAGCCCTCGGTCTGGAGGCCGGGTTGGGGATAGTTGACGGCGGTGGTGTCGGTGACCGAGCTGTTGCCCTTGTTCCAGGTCACCGTGACCTGCAACAGGATCACGGCGGGGTGGGAGGGACTGGGGGGCTGGCCGCTCGAGCACAGGTCGGACTGTCCCTGGTTGTTCACGGACTGAGTGGTGAAGTTGGCGCTCACCCCGAAGTCGGTGCCGGCCAAGGTGGACTTGGGGATCGGGGTGGACGTGGCGTGATGCTGGGGAAGGTGGACGGGATCCTGGGGCCGTGTTGGTGACGATGGCCCCGTTGCTGGGTCCGTCGGCAGCGACGAGTTGGACAGCACCTCCAGCCAGGAGTCGGCCAGCTGGAGGGCGGCTTGGCGCTGGCGGGCATCGGCGGCGCTGGCCACGACCGAGGTCAGCAGGTAGGTCAGCGGGACGAGGGTGATGATCAGGATGCTGAAGGCCACCATGACCTCGACCAGGGTCATGCCCTCGTCGCCGCGCCGATGGCGCGTCGGTCGTTGCATGGCTTGACGGAATCCTCGAATGCGGCCCACAGACCCTCTTTGTCGGCCGATCTGGGCCGCGTTCTATAGCGAAACCGCCGATTCCGGTGGTACCGGCGCGCGGCGCGTTCCCGGTCGCGCCGACGTTCTTGAGACTGCCCCTGCCCAGGTGTCGGTTCCATACTCTGAGTGGCAGGATATTTCTCGAGGGATGGCGTTCCTAGGCGTAATTCCACCTAGACCAGCACCTATGTCGACGGCAATCCCTGGTGGAGGCCCAGTTCGGATCAGATCCGACCACTCAGGGTGCTGAAATTCGGGTCCGATCGGTCGGCACGCTGGCAGCGTGCCGACCTGAGCTGGTCCGTGCGCCCACAGCGCACCACGGACGGCACAGACCATCACGGTGGTTGCCTCCATCGAGGGGATCGCGGCACGGTGAGCCTTACGACACCCTACTGAGGTGAGCCTGGCGTAGCCCGCTAGGTGCGGGTTAGTACGACTTGGGCAGGCCGAGGGAGTGCTGGGCCACGAAGTTGAGGATCATCTCGCGGCTGACCGGGGCGATGCGGAGGAGCCGGGTCATGCCCCACAGGTCGGCCAGGCCGTACTCCGAGGACATGCCGTTGCCCCCGTGGGTCTGAATGGCCTGATCCAGTGCGGCGAGGGCGGCCTCGGCGGCGGAGTACTTGGCCATGTTGGCCGCCTCGCCGGCCGCTGCGCTCTCCCCGTCGTGATCGCACAGCCAGGCCGCCTTCTCGGTCATGAGGCGGGCCAGCTCGACTTCGATCTTGGCCTTGGCCAACGGGTGGGCGATGCCCTGGTGGCGACCGATGGGCGTGCCCCAGACCTCACGCCCCTTGGCGTACTCGGCCGCCTTGGCCAACGCGTAGCGGGCGATGCCGTTGGCCGTGGCCGCCGACAGGATGCGCTCGGGATTGAGGCCCAAGAACACCTGGCGCAGCCCCTCGCCCTCGGCACCGATCAGGCGGTCCGCCTCCACCTGCACGTTGTCGAAGAAGAGGGTGTACTGCTTCTCGGGGGCCACGATCTCGACGGGCAGGACCTGCTTGTCGAGGCCCGGCGTGTCGGTGTCCACCACGAAGAGGGACAGCCGGCCCCGGCCGGTGTCGGGATCCACGCCGGAGCGGGTGACGACCAGGATGGCCTGGCACTCGTCGACGCCCGAGATGTAGTACTTCGAGCCGTTCAGGCGGTAGATGTCCCCGTCCTTGGTGGCGGTGAGCGAGAGGTTGTGGGAGTTGGACCCGGCATCGGGCTCGGTGATGGCGAAGGCCATCTTGAGCTCGCCGGTGGCGAACCCGGGCAGCCAGCGCTGCTTCTGGGCCTCGGTGCCGAAGCGGGCGATGATGGTGGCGCAGATGGCCGGCGAGACCACGATGACCAGCAGCGGACATCCGGCGGCGGCCAGCTCCTCTTGCACGGCGGCCAACTCGGTGATCCCGCCCCCTCCACCCCCGTACTCCTCGGGGACGTTGACGCCGAGGAACCCGGCGTCGCCCACCGCGCTCCACAGCTCGTCGGTGCGCTCGTCGGCGTGGGCCTTGGCCACGTAGTACTCGTGGCCGAACTTGGAGGCGATGGAGTTGACCGCCTCCCGCAGCATCTGCAGTTCGTCGGGTTCGATGAAGTCCATGGAGCTGCTCCTCGGGCGGTTCGCGTCGGGCGGTGGGCGGGCGGGTCGGTCGGTCGGGTCAGGCCCGGTCGGGCACGAGTTCGACCGGGATGTCGACCACCCGGGACCGGAGGTACTCACCCAACCCCTTGGCCTGCGGATCGGGTCTGGTGGAAGAGGCTACGCCCTCGTCGAGCAGGCCCACCACCACGAAGTTGAGGGCCGAGAGGTTGGGGAAGGCGTAGCGGCGGATCTCGAGGTCATCGGCTTCGGGGAGGAGGGTCCGGAACCGCTCGGTGGTGAGGTAGGAGTCGAGCCACAACCAGGCGGGGGCGGACCGGGCCCACAGCCCGACGTTGGCGTTCCCTCCCTTGTCACCCGACCGGGCCCCGATGATGGTGCCGAGCGGCAGGCGGGCCGACCGGCCGAAGTCGGGTGCGGATCGATTCGGTGGCCGAGGAGGCGGCTCCGGCGATACTCGCTATCGGCCAGATAGGCGGTATGCGGGCACGGGGACCCGGCGTCCGTCGGCGTGGATGGTCTCGGGTACCACCAGTCCTGCCGGCACCAGGGCCGGCCAGTAGACGCCGTAGGCCGACGCCGGCCCCGGTGGGGCGGTCAGATGGAGCCCGGGGTAGCCGGCCAGGGCCAACTCGGTGGCCGCACCGGAGAAGTTCCGTCCCACCCGGTCGGGGTCGGCGTCTTTCACGGTGACCCGGAGCTGGGCCGTCGCCTCCACGTTCACCTCGGCGTCCTCTTTGTCCGAGCGGATGAGGCGGGCGTCGAACTCCCCGAAGCGGTCGAAGGCTCCCTCCCCGCCGAGGCCCAGCTCGAGGGAGCGCAGCGTCACCGCCGCTTTGGCCTCGATGTCGAGCCCGGTGAGGACGAAGGTCATGGCGTTGCGCCACCCGCCCTGCAGGTTGAGGCAGACCTTCACGTCCGGTGGGGCGGGGAGGCCCCGGACCCCCGAGATGCGCACGCGGTCGCGGGCCTGCTGTTCGACGGCGATGGTGTCGAAGCGGGCCACCACGTCGGTGTTGGCGTACTCGGGACCGGCGATCTCGTAGAGGAGCTGAGCCGTCACCGTCCCGACGGACACCTCGCCCCCGGTGCCGTCGTGTTTGGTGATGACCGACGAGCCGTCCTCGGCCACCTCGGCGATGGGGAAGCCCGGGTACTCGACGCCTTCCACCTCGGCGAAGAATGCATAGTTGCCCCCCGTGGCCTGGGGCCCGCACTCGATGACGTGACCGGCCACCACCGCACCGGCCAGGGCGTCCCACTCGGTCGGCCCCCATCCGTGGTGCCAGGCCGCCGGCCCCACCACGAGGGAGGCGTCGGTGATCCGGGGGCAGATGACCACGTCAGCCCCACCGTTCATGGCCTCGACGATGGGCCAGGCCCCGAGGTAGGCGTTGGCCGACACGACCTCGCCCGGGGCCTCGGTCAGCGGGCGGCCCGTGTCGAGGTGGGCGAGGGCGTGCCCGTCCCGCTCCAGCTCGGGGAGGCGGGCGAGGAGGTCGTCGCCCTCCACGTGGGCGACGCGCACCGACAGCCCGAGCCGGTCGGCGACGGCCCGTACCTGGTCGGCCAGACCGGCGGGGTTGAGGCCCCCGGCGTTGGTCACCACCTTGATGCCCCGGTCGGTACAGGTGCCGAGGACCTCTTCCATCTGGGTGAGGAAGGTATGGGCCCAGCCCCGGGACGGATCGCGCTGTCTGCCCTTCCAGAGGATGAGCATGGTGAGCTCGGCCAGCCAGTCCCCGGTGAGCACGTCGATGGGGCCGTCGTCGACCATCTCCCTGGCCGCCGAGAGCCGGTCGCCGTAGAAGCCCGAGCAGTTGGCGATGCGCAGGGGTGCGGCCATCAGGCCGGGTCGGCCTCGGTGGTGGTGCCGGGCTCGGTCGCCTCCGCACTCACCGGTGTCGGGATCGACCACCACGAGCACCCGCCCCGTCTCCACCTGGTCGCCCTCGGCCACGGTCACCTCGGTCACCGTCCCCGCCGCCGCGGCGTGGACGGCGTGCTCCATCTTCATGGCCTCGAGGACCACCACCAGCTGGCCGGCCGCCACGGTGTCGCCCACCGCCACGGCCACCCGCACCACGCCACCGGGCATCGGGGCGAGGGCCGATCCTGCCGCCACCGAGTCGACGGCCCGGGGGAACCGGTCCACCTCGACCAGCGTCGAGCTGCCGTCGGGTCCGTCCACACAGACCAGGTCGCCGAACTGCTCGACGACGTAGCGACGGGTCACCCCGTCGGTGGTGAGCGCCACCGACCCGGGGAGGGCAACCACCTCGTCCACCTCGACCGGCTCGCCGTCCACGGTGACCTCGGCCAGGTCGCGACCCGAAACGGTCGAACCGGTAGCCGACGGTGATGGTCTCGTCCCCGTGGCGTAGGCGACGTGCTGGGGCTCGGAGGGGTTGTTCCGGAATCCCGAAGGGACCCCCGGTTGCACGGTGGCCACGGCCCGCCGGGCCGCCTGGGCGGCCAGGGCGGCGGCGAGGGCGTGCCGCCGCGCGCTCTCGGGCAGGGTCAGGGGGGCGGCCAACACCTTCAGGCCGTGGCGCTCGAGGAATCCGGTGTCGGTCTCGCCGGCCAGGAACCCGGTGTGATGCAGGGTCCGCACCAGCAGGTCCCGGTTGGTGGTGACCCCGTGGATGCGGGCCCGGGCCAGCGAGGCGGCCAGGGTGGAGGCGGCCTCGAGGCGGGTGGGGGCGTGGACGATGACCTTGGCCAACATGGGGTCGTAGTGGGGGCTGACCACACTGCCCGACTCCACCCCGCTGTCCACCCGCACCACGCTGTCGAGCTGGGCGGTGCTGTCCACCAGCACGGCTCGGTCCAACTGGTCCGAGACCGGGCCGCTGACGTCGAAACGGTGGAGGGTGCCGGTCGAGGGCAGCCAGTCGTCGGCCGGGTTCTCGGCGTACAGGCGGGCCTCGATGGCGTGCCCCTGGGGGCCGAGGGAGACGGCGTCGTCCACCTCGGCGGGCATGGGCACCCCGCTGGCCAACAGGAGCTGCAGGCGGACGAGGTCGAGGCCGGTGATGGCCTCGGTCACCGGGTGTTCCACCTGCAGGCGGGTGTTCATCTCCAAGAAGTAGGGGTCGCCCTGGTGGTCGAGGACGAACTCCACCGTCCCGGCGTTCACGTAGCCGACGGCCTCGGCCGCGGCCACAGCCGCCTCCTCCAGTCGGGAGCGCAGGGCCGGGGTGACCACCGGGGAGGGGGCCTCTTCGATGATCTTCTGGTGGCGGCGTTGGATGCTGCACTCCCGCTCGAAGAGGGCCACGGTGCGCCCGTAGGCGTCGGCCAGGACCTGCACCTCGATGTGGCGGGGATCCCGGATGTAGCGCTCGAGGAACACGGTGCCGTCGCCGAAGGCCGCCTCGGCCTCCCGTCGGGCGCTCTCCACGGCCTGGCGCAGGCTGACCGGGCCAGCCCACGATGCGCATGCCCCTGCCGCCGCCGCCGGCCGAGGCCTTCACGAGCATCGGCCAGCCCAGCTCGTCGAGTTCGTCGTCGGCGGGGAGCTCGTCCTCGTCGTCGACCCGCGGGATGACGAGGGAGGGCAGGGTGGGCACGCCGGCCGCCCGCATGAGCTCTTTCGAGCCCACCTTCGACCCCATGGCGTCGATGGCCGCCGGGGGCGGCCCCACCCAGAGGAAGCCGGCCCCGGTCACCACCCGGGCGAAGTCGCCCGACTCGGAGAGGAATCCGTAGCCGGGATGGATGGCGTCGGCACCGGCCCGGGAGGCGGCATCGAGGATGAGGGCGGATCGCAGGTAGGTGTCGGCCGGGGCGACGCCGGGGAGCCGCACGGCCACGTCCGCCTCACGCACGTGGGGGCTGTCGGCATCGGCATCGGAGTGCACGGCGACCGTCGAGATGCCCATGGCCCGTCGCCGTGCGCATGATGCGCCGGGCGATCTCGCCGCGGTTGGCCACGAGCAGGGTGCGGATGGGGGTGATGGTGAGGGAGGGCACGGTCACGGCCGGAACACGCCGTAGCCGCGGGTGCCCGTGATCGGTTGGTTGTCGATGACCGAGAGGCACAACCCGAGGACGGTGCGGGTGTCCCGCGGGTCGATGATGCCGTCGTCGTAGAGGCGCCCCGACAAGAAGAGGGGCAGTGACTCCGACTCGATCTGGGCTTCCACCATGGCCCGCATGGTGGCGTCGGCCTCCTCGTCGAAGGCCACGCCCTTGGACGCGGCCGACTGGCGGCCCACGATGGACAGGACCCCGGCCAGCTGGGCCGGCCCCATGACCGCCGAGCGGGCGTTCGGCCACGAGAAGAGGAAGCGAGGGTCGTAGGCCCGACCGCACATCCCGTAGTTGCCGGCTCCGTAGGAGGCGCCGATGTTGAGGGTCAGATGGGGCACCGACGAGTTGGACACGGCGTTGATCATCATGGCCCCGTGCTTGATGATCCCGGCCTGCTCGTACTCCTTGCCCACCATGTACCCCGTGGTGTTCTGGAGGAAGACCAGGGGCACGTCGATCTGGTTGGCCAGCTGGATGAACTGGGTGGCCTTGTGGGCCTCCTCGGAGAAGAGGACGCCCCGGTGGTTGGCCAGGATCCCGACGGGGTAGCCGTGGATGGAGGCCCATCCGGTGACGAGGCTCGAGCCGTAGAGGGGTTTGAACTCGTCGAACCTCGAACCGTCGACCACCCGGGCCAGCACCTCGCGGGGGTCGAAGGGGACCTTGGGGTCGGCCGAGGCGATGCCGAGCAGCTCGGCGGGATCGTGGACGGGCTCGTCGGCGGCCTCGGTCGGTCCCGCGCCGCGCTTGTGGTGGTTGAGGCGGCTCACGATCTGGCGACCCAGGCGGATGGCGTCCACCTCGTCGGTCGCCAGGTAGTCGGCCAGTCCCGACACCCGGGCGTGCATCGACGCCCCGCCCAGCTCCTCGTCGGTCGACTCCTCGCCGGTGGCCATCTTGACGAGGGGCGGGCCGCCGAGGAAGACCTTGGAACGCTGCTCGATCATGACGATGTAGTCGCTCATGCCCGGCACGTAGGCCCCGCCGGCCGTGGAGTTCCCGAAGACGAGGGCCACCGTGGGTACGGCGGCGGCCGAGCTCCGGGTGAGATCACGGAAGGCCCGGCCGCCGGGGATGAACAGTTCGGCCTGGGCGGGTAGATCGGCGCCGCCCGACTCCACCAGGTTGATGACGGGCAGGCGGTTCTGGAGGGCGATGTCCGAGGCGCGGGCACCCTTGCGGAACGAGAAGGGGTTCATGGCCCCGCCCCGGACCGTCGGGTCGTGGGCGCTGATGAGGCACTCGACGCCCTCCACGACGCCGATGCCGACGATGGAGGAGGCACCGACGTGGTACTCGGTACCCCAGGCGGCCAGGGCGCACAGCTCGAGGAAGGCCGAGTCACGGTCGAGGAGGAGCTCGATGCGCTGGCGGGCGAGCAGCTTGTCCCGCTCTTTGTGCCGAGCCACATAGCGCTCGCCACCCCCGGCCCGGGCCTCGGCCAGCTGGTCGTCGACCTGGCGGATGGCCTCGGTCAGGGCGCGTGCGTTGGCCCGGAAGGTGTCCGAGTTCGGGTCGATGGTGGTGGGGAGTACGGGCATGGCGGCGGGGAGTTCTGTCTGGAAGTCCTGGTGGAGGAGCGTTGTCGTGGGGGTCGTCGGGGCACGAGTTCCGGTGCTGGTCCGGGGACCATGTCGCATCGGAGGGGCCGACGTGGGAAGAATAGGCCCATGACCTGTGCACCGCGTGACAGAGGGGACCGACATTCCCGGGCCAACCTGAGCGGGGGCGGGCCATGGTGATCCGGACCTATCCCCAGCAGCCGGTCGACCAGTGGGAGGACGACCCGTCGGTGACCGCCGGCTCCCGTCCGTCGACACCGGGACGACAGCTGTCCGCCGTGGTCCTGGCCGCGGGCGAGGGAACGCGCATGCGCTCGGCCCGACCGAAGCCCCTCCACCGGCTGTGCGGACGCCCCATGGTGCTCCACGTCCTCGACGCCCTGGCTCAGGTCTCGGTGACCCGGGTGGTGGTGGTGGTCGGACACCGGGCCGAATGGGTGACCAAGACCCTGATCGAGCACGCGCCTGCCGGGGATGGCCATCGAGTTCGTGGAGCAGGTCGAGCAGCGGGGCACCGGCGACGCCATGTCCGTCGCCCTCACCGGCCTGCCCGATGACGAGGGAAGTGACGAGGGTGACGTGGTCGTGCTTCCCGGTGACACGCCTCTCCTCCGACCGGCCACCCTGGCCGCCCTGGTCCACCAGCACCGGGCCTCGGACGCCGCCGCCACCTTGTTGACCACCGAGCTGAACGACCCGACCGGCTACGGCCGGGTGGTCCGGGGCCGGGACAACTCGGTGGCCCGGGTGGTCGAGCACGGGGACGCCACCGACGAGGAGCTGGAGGTCCGAGAGGTGAACACCTCCATCTACTGCTTCCGGCGGAGCGTGCTCGCCCCGTCGTTGCGCCGCCTGAGCCCGGCCAACGCCCAGGGCGAGTACTACCTGACCGACGTGGTGGGTGTGCTCTACGAGGCCGGCCACAAGGTCGGGTCGGTGCTGGTCGACGACACCATGGAGGTGGCCGGGGTCAACGACCGGGCGCAGCTGGCCATCGCCGAGGCCGAGCTGCGGGACCGGATCAACGAGCGCTGGATGCGGCGCGGGGTGACCATGTGGGACCCCGAGCGCACCTACATCGACGTCGACGTGGTGCTCGAACCCGATGTGGTGCTGCTGCCCGGAGTCATCCTGCAGGGGTCCTGTGCCATCGGCACCCACGCCGAGATCGGACCCGAGGTCCATCTGGTCGACACCGTGGTCGGCGAGGGTGCCCGGGTGGCTTCGAGCGTCTGCCGCCGGTCGGTCATCGGGGCCGAGGCCCACATCGGCCCCTTCGCCGTGCTCGACGAGGGGACCGAGGTCCCACCGGGTGGCATCGTGGGTCGCAACGGACCCGAGGGTGGTCCGAGCGGCGGTCTGCTCGGCGATCCCGAGCGCGGGTCAGGCGGGCGGAACGGCGGCGAATCCCGTCCGCTCGGGAGAGTAGCGTTGTGGCCATGGAGTTCACCCCCCGCCGCCGCCTCGAACTGGTGTCGGGCCGCTCACACCCCGAGTTGGCCCGGGACGTCGCTGCGCAGTTGGGGGTGACGCTGGGCGAGGCCAATCTCCGTGAGTTCGCCAACGGGGAGATCCACTGTCGGTTCGACACGTCCATCCGGGGCAGCGACGTCTTCATCATCCAGACCCACTGTGGCCCGGTCAACGACTCCTTGATGGAGCACCTGATCATGATCGACGCGGCCAAGCGGGCGTCGGCCAAGCGGATCACCGCGGTCTGCCCCTACTACGGCTACTCCCGCCAGGACCGCAAGGCCTCCGGACGCGAGCCCATCACGGCCAAGCTGGTGGCCGACATGTTGTCGGTGGCCGGTGCCGACCGGGTGGTGAGCGTGGACCTCCACTCCGGACAGATCCAGGGCTTCTTCAATGTGCCCTTCGACCATCTCACCGCGGCCCCGGTGCTCGTCGACTACCTCCGCACCCAGCGCAACGACGATCTGGTTGTCGTGGCCCCCGACGCCGGACGGGTGAAGGTGGCCGAGCGGTTCAGCCAGCACCTCACCGCCGACCTGGCCGTGGTGCACAAGCGCCGCCTGCGGGGCGTGGCCAACCAGGTGGAGGCGCTCCACGTGGTGGGTGACGTCGTCGGCCGCCAGTGCGTGCTCATCGACGACATGATCGACACCGCCGGGACCATCGTGGCCGCCGCCGACCTGCTGGTCGAGCGGGGAGCGGCCGAGGTGTGGTGCATGGCCACCCACGCCGTGCTGTCGGACCCCGCCATCGACCGCCTGAAGAACTCCTCGCTGACCAAGGTGGTCGTCACCGACACCCTGCCGGTCCCCCAGGACCGCCGCTTCGACAAGTTGGAGGTGCTGTCGGTGGCCAAGCTCATCTCCGACGCCATCGACGCCGTGTTCGAGGACACCTCCGTATCCGAGATCTTCGGTGGGGAGAACCTGGCCTGAACGCGATCCGACAGCCCGGCCGGCCACCGCTTGGCCAACGGTTGCGACCGTGATCCGGTCGGTGATGTTCGACTTCGGCGGGGTGATCACGTCCAGCCCGTTCGAGGCGTTTGCCCGCTACGAACGGGAGCGTGGACTGCCCGACGGCTTCATCCGGCTGGTCAACTCGACCGACCCCGACACCAACGCCTGGTCCCACCTGGAGCGTGGCCACCTCGACGTGGCCGGATTCGCCACCGCCTTCGAAGAGGAGGCACTGCGCCTCGGCCATCCGGTCGACGGTCGCCAGGTGCTCGACATGCTGAGCGGCGACATCCGCCCGGCCATGGTGGACGCGGTCCGCCAGTGCAGCGCCCATTTCGCCACCGCGTGTGTCACCAACAACTTTGCGCTGGAGGGGATGGGCACCCCACCCGAGGTGCTGGCCATCTTCGAGCTGTTCGACGTGGTCGTCGAGTCGAGGGTGGTCGGGATCCGCAAGCCTGAGCCCCGCTTCTACGAGCTGGCCTGCGAACTGGTGGGTGTCTCACCCGACGAGGTCGTGTACTTAGACGACCTCGGTATCAACCTGAAGCCGGCTCGGGCCATGGGCATGCACACCATCAAGGTCACCGATCCAGACCTGGCCCTTGCCGAGCTGTCGGTGGCTACCGGGTTGGCCTTGGGCGACGGCGGGTAGGCGGCCGCACCCTGCTGGCCGGCGCACGCAGGACGCTCTGCACATCCGGGGAATGGGAGACCGGCTCGTCCCAACTCGACCGGCAAGTCTGTCGGGTCATGCCTGGCCTACCGGAGCCGCTGCGTGCTTTTTTTGGTCCCATCGCTCCCCGAGGCGTCGCCCGACCCTGCGGGCTACGATTGCACTGGTTAGGGGATGTTGGGGCGACATTGGGGAGGGGGACCATGGGGAACGAGTTGTCGTGGCCTACTCAACGCACGCAACTGCTGACGGCGCTGTCTGATGCGCGACCTTCGCCGGACTTTGCCGCTGAGGCAGTAGGAGCCACCGTCGATGCACTGCGGCGATGGAGAGCTGTGGGACCATGTCCGGATTCGGATCTGAACCGACACGTCGACCTGATCTGTGGCCGGTTCGGGTACCTGTGCCTCACCGGGGTGACCGTCGAGAGTGGGGCGGATCCTGGCCAAGGCGCAGCACTGAACGAGCATTTTCGCAAGCTGATCCTCGATCTCGTCGCCATCGTCACCGAGGTTGAACAGTCGGAGGTGGATCGGCACGCAGACGCCGTCGAGTCGCCGTGATCGGGTTGAGATTCAACCGGCTCGATCCCGCCGCCGTGTTGAGTATCCGATAGGCGGTTGCGGTGAGCGACGGATAAGGAGTCATGGTAAGTCTGTAGGAAAAACCGATCCGGGCACCCACCGGGCAGACGATTTCCCGGTTGGGAGATCGAGGGTCTGGCGCCGCTCGGGCGTTCCTTCCCCGGGTGTTTGTGGCAGGCGCCTGACCGGGTATCTGGCGACGCACGGATCACTCGGACCCTGAGCTCGGCGAGGGGAGGCGGAGGCGTGCGGTCACCCCGGTGTGACGAAGCGGCGACTACGGAACCTCGTCAGATCCCTTGGTATGTGGATGTCGTCGGCCTGGTCTGGGTCCTCGGCGCCGCGGTTGCATTCTTGCTCCCGGCGCTCCTCCATGGGGTGTACCTCGGTCCGTTCGACTTCCTGTCGGCCAGTGGACTGCCGCCGCATCCCGGCGCTCCGGTTCACAACCTTTTCGACACCGACCAGATCACCCAGATGATCCCGTGGACCAATCTGGCCTGGACCCAGGTCCATCACGGCCACCTCCCGCTGTGGAACTCCTACACCGCGCTGGGCACGCCGCTGGCCTTCAACTGGCAGTCGGCCGTATTCAGTCTTCCCGCCGTTATCGGCTACCTGGTGCCGCTCCGCTTCGACTACACGGTGCAGATAGTCGTCACGCTGTTCGTAACCGGCAGCGGCGTCTATGTCTTCGGTCGGGTCATGCGGTTGTCCGTCGTGGCCTGCGTCTTCGGTGCGGTGACCGCAGAACTGGGCGGCACGTTCGTGCGCTGGATCGGGTGGCCGGTGGCATCGGTGATGTCCTGGACGGGGTGGGCCCTGGTGGCGATCGTGCTCATCGTGCGCGGGGATCGGCGGGTTCGTGCCGTCACCATTTTCAGCATCATCCTCGCCTTGGCGGTGTACGCCGGACAACCGGACACCCTGGTGCTGTTCGGCGTCTTTCTCGTCACCTTCACGTTGGTATACCTCGGGCTGGAGAGCGTGGTCGGCACGGTCGGCGTCCGGGCTCGGCCGTCCACTCCTCGACCTCGGGCTGGCCTCCGTCGCTGGATTTGCCCTCAGCGCTCCGCTCCTTCTGCCCGGCATCGTTGTACTCTCCAAATCGGTGCGCAGCGTGGGTGGTGCCGCCCTCAGCAGCCAGCATGCGATCCCATTCAGCTATCTCCAACCGGTGATCCTTCCCGGAATCGATGGCTTTCCACTGCTGTGGTTCCAGGACTACTTGGGGGTCGTTCCGGCGGTGCTGGCTGTGGTCGCCGCAGTGCTCACGCTTCGAGCGGGGGTACTCGGACACCTCCGTGCCGTGACGCTCGCCCTCACCGTCACCGCCATCGTGCTTTTTTTGGTGACCTTCATCGAACCGATCGATGCAACTCTTATCCGACTGCCCCTCATCGAGGCGGTGAGGTTTCCACGGGCTGTGACCTTCTTCGAGTTCGCGATCGCCCTCTTGGCCGGGATCGGACTCCACCAGATAACGACCAACTTCAGGCGTCGGTCGGTGCTGATCATCTCGGGCATGGCCTTCGGCGCGGTGGCGGTGGCGCTCCTGGTCATCTCCCTGGTCCAATCCGGAGGAGGTTCGGCGAGAGCGCAAGGACTCGCATGGGCGTGGGGAGGCACTGTTGTCGGAGTAGCCGTCGTCGGCGCGCTCGCCCTGGTGCGACACCGGTGGCTCGTCCCAACCGGCGCCGGGATCGAATTCCGAGACACCAGCGGCCGTCCTCACCGCCGGTGGCCCAGAGGACAGGAACGTGTCCGGGCCACCGGGTGGGTGGCGGCAGGGGGTGAGTCGGCTGAGTCGACCACGGCTGGCCGGTGCGAGCGCCGGGGCGCTGTTGCTGGCCTTCGAGACAGTGTTTTTGGTGACGGTCGGCGGCCAGCTGCTGGCGTCGAGCCCCACTCCGGTGGCGCCCACGAAAGCCGTCACCGAGCTGTCCCGGACGGTGGGGACCTCGCTCGTTGGCGTCGGGCAGTCGCGGTGCGCTGATCCGCCGGCACCGGGGCTTCCACCCAACACCAACATCTTGTTCGGGCTGCACACGTTGACGGCCTACGACCCGCTCTTCCCTCGGGCCTACTTCACCTCTTGGTCCTCGTTGACCGGTCAATCGGCGGGGAGCCCGACCTTGTCGCTCTACTGTCCCGGGATTCAGACAGCTGGCGAGGCCCGACTCTACGGAGTCTCGTTCGTCCTTTCGCTGCACGGGGCCCCTCCGCCCGTCGGCGCCATCTTCGACAAGAGGATCGGGGGAGAGGACCTCTATCGGATTCCCGGTGTCTCCATGGCCACCCTGGTGCCGATGACAACGTCAGCGGGCCTTCCTCCTGACCGCGCCCGGGGCAGACCCGTACCGGTGCGTGAGACCACCCCGAACTCGCTGGCCATGAACACGCACGGTACTGGGCCTCATGTCCTGCGAGTCCGGCTCACCGACGTCGACGGGTGGCATGCCACCCTCGACGGACACCCGCTGGCCCTCGAGCGATTCGCCGGAATCATGGTGCAGGCGAAAATTCCGACCGGACGGCACACGGTCGAGTTCACCTACTGGCCGAGATCCTTTACCGCCGGGATCGTCTTGGCCGTCGTCGCAGCGATCGGCCTGCTCGTGAGCGGAGTCGTCGCCAGGGTCCGGAAGGGCCGTCGGGCCCGGTCGGCGTCGTGACCAGGCAGAGGCGACGTGGTCAGGCCCGACCCCGATGGCTGGGCGCAGACCGCCGAGCGACTGGTGGTACCGGTGGGTAGGTCGGGGCCTGGTCAGATCGGGGCCTGGTTTAGATGAGGGGGGTTCGGGAAAGAGCAGGAGCGTCGACCCCGGAGCCGTGGTTCCGCCGCCCGTTTCCGGGGTCGACGCTATTGCCTGCTTCGAGTTCGTGCCAGGGTCGGAATCACCCTAAATTCGGGCATTTCCACCCGAAGTCCTGCCCTGTGGCCCTTCGGCCCAGCGCTCGTCTAGGATGGTGGGCCGTCAGCAGCGGCCCCGGGTGACGGTGATCGGCACACACCACGCCTTCTCTCCTCCCGTCCGGCGCTGCGCCTGTATTCGTTTCTTCCGAGGAGTCCCCGCATGCCCGAAGTCACCCTCACCGCCGAAGCCGGACGCCCCACCGGATCGAGCTCGACTCGCCGGCTCCGCTCCGAGGGCAAGATCCCCGGTGTGGTCTACGGACACGGTTCCGACCCCATCCCCGTCTCGGTCGTGGCCCGCGAGTTCCAGGTGGCCCTGTCCGGTGAGGCCGGGCTCAACACCCTCCTCTCCCTCGAGGTCGGCGAGGCCAACTTCTTGACCCTGGCCCGGGATATCCAACACCACCCCTTCAAGAACGTGGTCACCCACGTGGACTTCCAGATCGTCCGCCGGGACGAGGTGATCTCTGCCGAGATCCCCATCAACCTGATCGGCGAGGCCATCGAGGTCCAGCACGGCGACGGCATCGTCGACCAGCAGCTGTTCACCCTCCACATCAAGGCCAAGCCGGCCGACATCCCGCCCTCGGTGGACATCGACATCTCGGAGCTGACCATCGGCGCGTCCCTCCATGTCTCGGAGATCACCATCCCCGCCGGGGTGGAGCTCGAGACCGACCTGGAGGCGACCGTCGTGGCCGGCCAGCCCCCGCGGGTCCAGACCAGCGACGACGCCGAGGCCGAGGCAGCCGCCGAGGCCGCCGGGGAAGCGGCGGGCGACGCCGGCGAGGCCGCCGACGCCGGCTCGGGCTCCGACGGCTCCGAGTCCTCGGAGGGCTAGGCCCTGCTCCGCAGAAGGGGAGCGACCGGAGAACCACGGAGGGGCACCCCGGCCGACCTGTTGGTCGTGGGCCTCGGGAACCCGGGCATCGAGTACGTCAACACCCGTCACAACGCCGGGGCCGAGGTGGTCGCCGCCCTGGCCGAGCGCCACCAGGGCCGGCTCCGAGCCGAGAAGGGCCTCCACGCCCAGGTCTGCGAGGTCCGGATCGGTGGCCGGCGCGTCCTGTTGGCCGTGCCCACCACGTTCATGAACGAATCGGGTCAGGCCGTGGCACCGCTCGTCCGGCGGGCGGGCATCGATCAGACCGACGCCGACCGACCCGACGGCGAGTCGCTGGGTGAGCGGCTGATCGTCGTCCACGACGAGCTGGACCTGCCCTCGGGCCGGGTCAAGATCAAGTCGGGCGGGGGAAACGCCGGCAACAACGGGCTCAAGTCCATCGAGAGCCACCTCCACACCAACCGGTATCTGCGGGTGCGGGTGGGGATCGGGAAGCCGCCCGGCCGCCAGCCCGGCGCCGACTACGTGCTGAAGCGGCCGGGTGCGGCCGAGCGGGCGGTCCTCGACGTGGCCGTCGAGGAGGCTGCCGACGCCGTGGAGGCCATCATCACCGAGGGCCTGTCGGCGGCGATGAACCGGGTCAACACCTCCGAGGGGGGACCGGCGACCGCCGGCGAGACCAGCGGTGAGCGGTGACTCGTTCCTCCGGGCCACGGCCGTACACCGAGCCGCCTGATGCTGGCACCGCCGACGACGAACGGGGCCGGTGCCCCGACCGGGTCCAGCCGCTGGGCGGGGGCGATCGCCCCGGGGTGGGACATCGCCGGCAACGCCAACGGCGGCTACCTGCTGGCCATCGGGGCCCGTGCCATGGCCGCCGCCCTCGGGCGGCCCGATCCCATCAGCCTGACCGCCCACTACCTGGCGCCGGGCAAACCGGGGCCAGTGGCCGTCGAGGTGGACATGGTCAAGCAGGGACGCACCTTCGCCACGGCGACCGCCACGCTGTCGCCGGTACGCGCCCGCTCCTCGTCGCCCTCGGCACCTTCGGCGAGCTCTCCGGACCAGCCGTCGGTGCAGCTGGTCGACCAGGAGCCGCCGCCCATGCCCCGTCCTGAGGAGTGCGTTCCGGTCGAGGCCACCGACACCTTTCCGCCCCCGTTCATGGGCAGGGTGGAGCTCCGGCTGCACCCCGACGACGCCACCTTCCTCGCCGGCAACCCCTCGGGGCACGCCCTGATGCGGGGATGGTTCCGGCTGCGCGACGACGAGCCCACCGACACCACGGCCCTGCTCTGCGCGGTGGATGCCTTCCCGCCCACCGTGTTCAACGCCCACCTGCCGGTGGCCTGGACCCCGACCATCGAGCTGACCGCCCATATCCGGGCGCGGCCCGAGCCGGGATGGCTCCGCTGCCGGTTCGCCACCCACTTCGTCACGGGGGGATTCCTCGAGGCGGACGGGGAGGTCTGGGACGGGGCCGACCGCCTGGTGGCCCAGTCGAGACAGCTGGCCCTCGTGCCCCGGTCGTGAGCGGGACCGGGACGGCCGTCCCGGGCCGGTACCATCGCTCATCGTGCCCGATCCCGACGTCGCCATCGCCGTTGAGGGACTGACCAAGTCCTACGGGACCTTCATGGCCGTGCGGGGCATCGACTTCGAGGTCCGCCGGGGTGAGGTGCTCGCCCTGCTCGGGCCCAACGGGGCGGGCAAGACCACCTCGGTCGAGATCCTGGAGGGGTACCGCAAGCGCGACGCCGGCACGGTCAGCGTGCTCGGGGTGGATCCCGAGAGCCGTCCGCGGGGCCTGCGGGCCAAGGTGGGCATCGTCCTCCAGGAGTGCGCCGTCGACCCCTACCTGACCGTGGCCGAGGCGGTGGCCCAGCGGGCGGGCCTCTATCCCGCCCCCCGGCCGGTGGACGAGGTGATCGGGCTGGTGGGGCTCGAGGCCAAGGCCGGCTCCAGGGTCAAGACCCTCTCGGGCGGCCAACAGCGCCGCTTGGACCTCGGCCTGGCCCTCGTCGGCAACCCCGAGCTGATCTTCCTCGACGAGCCGACCACCGGGTTCGATCCCTCGGCCCGGCGGGAGGCGTGGGACGTGGTGCGGGGGCTGTGTGCCGAGGGACGCACGGTCGTCCTCACCACCCACTACATGGACGAGGCCCAGGCGCTGGCCGACAAGGTGGTGGTCATCGCGGCCGGCCGGGTGGTGGCCTCGGGCTCACCGGACACCCTCGGGGGACGGGACCACGGGGAGACCACCGTGCGGTTCGTCCTGCCGCCGGGCTGTCGGGTGGGTGACCTGCCGTTGCCGGCCGGTGTGGTGCCCGAGGTGCGGGGCGAGTTCGTCGAGTTCCACATCGCCGAGCCCACCGAGGTGGTGCACGCCCTGACCGGATGGGCCCTCGAGCGGGGCGAGCTGCTGGACGGGCTGGCCGTCAACCGGCCGAGCCTGGAGGACGTCTACCTCTCGCTGACCGGGGGCCCCGACGGCGGGGCGGCCGACGCGGCGGTCACCGGATCGCCCCGCAGCCCGGCGTGTCGCCGGAGGGGGGTGGGGGACGGTGAACGACCTGCTGGTGGCGAAGAACCAGGTCCGCTACGAACAGCTGGCCTACTGGCGGAACCCGATGGCCGCCGTGTTCACCTTCATGTTCCCGATGGTGTTCCTCATCGTGGTGGGCTCCTCGGCCGGGAGCTCCCGGGTGCCGGGCACCACGCTCCGCTACGACCAGTACACGGTGGTGGCCATGCTGGTGTTCGGCCTCATCGCCGCCTGCTACACCAACCTGGCCATGGCCGTCAGCCTCCGGCGGGACTCGGGGGTGCTGAAGCGGATGCGGGGCACGCCGATCTCCATCGGCTCGTACTTCGGCGGCCTCATCGGCAGCGTGCTGATCAACGTGGCCATCCTGGCCATGGTGGTGGTGGGGATCGGCATGGCCTTCTACCACCTGCACTTCCCCTACCACCCGGGAGCCGCCGTCCTGACCCTGCTGGTGGGCATCGTGACCTTCTGTGCCCTGGGGCTGGCCGTGACGGTGATCGTCCCCAACGCCGACGCCGCCCCGGCCGTGGTCAACGGGATCTACTTCCCGATCGTCTTCATCTCGGGGGTGTTCTACCCGCTGTCCAACGGGTCGGTGCTGTCGCGGATCGCCGACTGGTTCCCCGTGCGCCATCTCATCTTGGCGCTGGTCCGGGCCTTCGAGGGCGGTCCCGGTTCGGGGCTGCAGGTCCACGACCTCGTGGTGCTGCTGGCCTGGGCGGCCGCGGCGATGGTGTTCACGGCCAGGCGGTTCCGCTGGGAGCCAAAGCACAAATAGGGACAGGGACCGGGAGTAAGTGGCACCTGCGGGACGCTGATGAGCTGGTCGTCCGGGAACGTAGTGTTCGATCCCACTAAGTAGCTTGGGTGGTATCATTGATGTATGAGTGGGACATATCACGTGACAATGGGAGATCGGGGTCGTCTCGTAGTTCCTGCCGATCTCCGGGCGCGGGCGGGATGGGACGAGGGGACCCCTCTGGTGCTGGTCGATACACCTGGAGGCGTGGCGTTCCTGACGCGTGAACAGTTGAAGACCCTGGTCCGCAGCGACCTAGCGGATCTCGATTTGGTCGGCGAGTTACTGACCGAGCGTCGCCAGACGGCAGCCGACGACGATCGGTCGGCGTGAATCTGTTTGACGCCTCTGCACTGCTGGCGTTCCTGCAAAATGAAGTGGGTGGGGACCTCGTAGAGCGAGCGTTGAACGAGGGTGGGACCTGTGGCGCGGCGAACTGGTCCGAGGTGGCTCAGAAGGTCCTGGCCCACGGAGGAGATTGGGAGTTAGCGCGGGCCCTGCTCACTTCCTATGACCTCCGGATCGAGCCGGTCAGCGCGGCTGACGCCGAAGGAGCCGCTCTGCTCTGGAGTGCCGGTAGTGGGTTGTCCCTCGGGGATCGCCTCTGTCTGACCCTCGGCCAGCGGCTGGCGGCCATCGTCTGGACTGCCGACACCTCGTGGGGAATGAGCGGCTCGATCCGCCAGATCCGCTGAATCGCCCCACCGCCGGACCGCAACGCTGACGACCGGCGTCCCGGCCCCGGTACCCTGAGCGGGTGAGCCTCCGCTCGCTTCCTGCCCTGCTTCGCAACGAGCCCGCCATGACGCGGGTCATCGGCGCGTCCAACGCCACCCTGGCCGTGGCCACACCGGCCCAGGCCTTCGTCCTGGCCGGCCTGACCCGCCTCGGCTCCCGGCGACCGGTCCTCGTGATCACCCCCACCGGTGCTTCGGCCGAGCAGCTGGCCCACGATCTCGAGGCCTTCGTCCCGGGAGGGGGCGGCGGCCGGGTCGAGGTCTTCCCGGCCTGGGAGACCCTGCCCTTCGAACGGGTCAGCCCCGACGTCGCCACCATGGGCCGTCGGCTGCGCCTGTTGTGGCAGCTGAACGGCGGGGCCGGGGGAGCGTCCGACACCGACGGCGACGGTCCCGACATCGTGGTCGCCCCCATCAAGGCCGTGCTGCAGCGGTTGGGCCCGTTCCGGACAGCCGCCCGACCGGTGGTGGTGGCCAAGGGCGACCGCATCGACGTACAGGAGCTGGTCGCAGACCTCGTGGCCATGGGCTACCGCCGCGAGTCCATCGTCGAGCACCGCGGGGAGTTGGCCGTGCGGGGCGGGATCGTCGACGTCTTTCCGTCCACGGCCGACGAGCCGGTGCGCATCGACCTGTGGGGCGACGAGATCGACCGGCTGACCCGCTTCGACGTCTCGGACCAGCGGTCCATCGACGACCTCCCGGCCATCGAGCTGTTCGGCTGCCGCGAGTTGGTCACCGACGAGGCCATGCGGGAGCGGGCGGCCGCCCTGGTGGGCTCCCAGCCCTGGGGCCGGCACCAGTGGGACCGGCTGGCCGACGGCGAACAGTTCGACGGCATGGAGTCGTGGCTGCCCTGGCTGATGGAGGGCGAGGAGCTGATCTGCGACCTGTTGGGCGAGGACGCCCTGGTCGTGCTGGTCGAGCCCCGGCGGGTGCGCGACCGGGCCGGGGAGCTGCTGGAGGAGGAGGCGGCCCTGGCCGACGCCCTCGCCTCCACCTGGGGCCTCGAGCGCGGGGACGACGCCCCGCGGCTGCATGTGCCCTTCGACCGGCTGTTGACCGAAACCCGTGCCGGCGTGGTCTCCCTCGTCCCGACGGCCGAGGGCCCCGACATCCCCCTCGTCGAGTCCCGGGGCTGGGAGCCCATCCTCGGGGACGGGGCCAGACTGGCCGCGCAGGTGGCCGCGCTGATCGGGGCGGACTACTCGGTGGTGCTCTGCTCGTCGACGGCCGGGCGGGGCCGAGCGGTTGTCCGGCATCCTGGCCGACGAGAAGCTGGTCGTGCCGGTGGTGACCGAGCCGGGGGAGGGGGCGGCCAAGGGCACCGGGGCGAAGACGCCGGCCGATCGATCTCGCCGCGCCGGGGGCCCGCATCGTGGTGGCCGCGGTCGACCGGGGCTTCGTGCTGCCCGCGGCCAAGGTGGCCGTCCTCACCGAGTCGGACGTGACCGGCCGTCGCCGACCCCACCGCCAGGCCCGGACCCGGGCCCGGCCCGTGGACGGATTCTTCGACGACCTGGCCCCGGGCAGCTATGTCGTCCACCGCCAGCACGGGGTGGCCACCTACGGGGGCATGGTCACCCGCACCATGGGGGGAGCCACCCGCGACTACCTGCTCCTCGAGTACCGGGGCGGGGACAAGCTCTACCTGCCCACCGATCAGATCGAGCTCCTCACCCCCTACGCCGGGGGCGACTCGCCGTCGGTCAGCCGGCTGGGCGGCTCGGAGTGGCAGCGGGCCCGCTCGAAGGCCCGGGCCGCCGTGCACGAGATCGCCGAGGAGCTGGTGGCCCTGTACCGCCGCCGGTTGCAGGTCACCGGGCACGCCTTCGGCCCCGACACCCCGTGGCAGGCCGAGCTCGAAGGCTCGTTCCCCTTCATCGAGACCACCGATCAGCTCCGGGCCATCGAGGACGTCAAAGCGGACATGGAGCGGCCCCAGCCCATGGACCGGCTGGTCTGCGGCGACGTGGGCTTCGGCAAGACCGAGGTGGCCATCCGGGCCGCCTTCAAGGCCATCCAGGACGGCTACCAGGCCGCCGTCCTGGTGCCCACCACGCTGCTGGCCAGCCAGCACGCCCAGACCTTCGCCGAGCGCTACGCCCCGTTCCCGGTCAAGGTGGAGCTGCTCAGCCGGTTCCTGACCAACGCCCAGGCCAAGGCGGTGCTGGCCGGCCTGGCCGACGGATCGGTCGACCTGGTGGTCGGGACACACCGCCTCCTCGGCCAGGACGTGGCCTTCAAGAAGCTGGGCCTCTTGGTGGTGGACGAGGAGCAGCGTTTCGGGGTGTCCCACAAAGAGGCCATCAAGGCCATGGCCGACGGGGTGGACGTCCTCACCCTCACGGCCAGCCCCATCCCCCGGACCCTGGAGATGGCCCTCACCGGCATCCGGGACCTGTCCATGGTCAACACCCCGCCGGCCGCCCGCCGTCCCATCCTCACCCACGTCGGGGAGTTCGAGGAGGCCGCCGCCTCCGAGGCCATCCGCCGGGAGCTCCTCCGCGAGGGGCAGGTGTTCTACGTCCACAACCGGGTCCAGGACATCGAAGCCGTGGCCCGGCGGGTGGAGGGCATGGCCCCTGACGCCCGGGTGGCCGTGGCCCACGGCCAGATGGACGAGGGCACCCTGGAAAAGGTGGTCCTCGACTTCTGGGAGGGCGCCTACGACGTGCTCGTCTGCACCACCATCATCGAATCGGGCATCGACATGCCCACGG
>CAWJSI010000005.1:0-108362 GCA_963845485.1 uncultured Acidimicrobiaceae bacterium
CCACCGCCAGGCCCGGACCCGGGCCCGGCCCGTGGACGGATTCTTCGACGACCTGGCCCCGGGGAGCTACGTCGTCCACCGCCAGCACGGGGTGGCGACCTACGGGGGCATGGTCACCCGCACCATGGGGGGCGCCACCCGGGACTACCTGCTCCTCGAGTACCGGGGCGGGGACAAGCTCTATCTGCCCACCGATCAGATCGAGCTCCTCACCCCCTACGCCGGGGGCGACTCGCCCTCGGTCAGCCGGCTGGGCGGCTCGGAGTGGCAGCGGGCCCGCTCGAAGGCCCGGGCCGCCGTCCACGAGATCGCCGAGGAGCTGGTGGCCCTGTACCGCCGCCGGTTGCAGGTCACCGGGCACGCCTTCGGCCCCGACACCCCGTGGCAGGCCGAGCTCGAAGGCTCGTTCCCCTTCATCGAGACCACCGATCAGCTCCGGGCCATCGAGGACGTCAAAGCGGACATGGAGCGGCCCCAGCCCATGGACCGGCTGGTCTGCGGCGACGTGGGCTTCGGCAAGACCGAGGTGGCCATACGGGCCGCCTTCAAGGCCATCCAAGACGGCTACCAGGCCGCCGTCTTGGTGCCCACCACGCTGCTGGCCAGCCAGCACGCCCAGACCTTCGCCGAGCGCTACGCCCCGTTCCCGGTCAAGGTGGAGCTGCTCAGCCGGTTCCTGACCAACGCCCAGGCCAAGGCGGTGCTGGCCGGCCTGGCCGACGGATCGGTCGACCTGGTGGTCGGGACACACCGCCTCCTCGGCCAGGACGTGGCCTTCAAGAAGCTGGGCCTCTTGGTAGTGGACGAAGAGCAGCGTTTCGGGGTGTCCCACAAAGAGGCCATCAAGGCCATGGCCGACGGGGTGGACGTCCTCACCCTCACGGCCAGCCCCATCCCCCGGACCCTGGAAATGGCCCTTACCGGCATCCGGGACCTGTCCATGGTCAACACCCCGCCGGCCGCCCGCCGTCCCATCCTCACCCACGTAGGGGAGTTCGAGGAGGCCGCCGCCTCCGAGGCCATCCGCCGGGAGCTCCTCCGCGAGGGGCAGGTGTTCTACGTCCACAACCGGGTCCAGGACATCGAAGCCGTGGCCCGGCGGGTGGAGGGCATGGCCCCTGACGCCCGGGTGGCCGTGGCCCACGGCCAGATGGACGAGGGCACCCTGGAAAAGGTGGTCCTCGACTTCTGGGAGGGCGCCTACGACGTGCTCGTCTGCACCACCATCATCGAATCGGGCATCGACATGCCCACGGTCAACACCCTGGTGGTGGACCGGGCCGACCTGTTGGGCCTGGGCCAGCTCCACCAGCTCCGTGGGCGGGTGGGCCGGGCCGGGAGCCGGGCCTACGCCTACCTGTTCCATCCCGTGGACCGGGTCCTCTCCGAACAGGCCTACGAACGGCTGCGGACCATCGGCGACCACACCGAGCTGGGCTCGGGATTCAAGATCGCCCTGCGCGACCTGCAGATCCGAGGAGCGGGGAACCTGCTCGGGCGGGACCAGTCCGGACACATCGCCGCCATCGGCTACGACCTCTACGTCCAGATGGTCTCCGAGGCCGTCTCGGAACTGAAGGGGGAGCCCCGGCCCCAGCCGGTGGATTTGAAGCTCGACCTGCCCGACGCCGCCCATCTGCCCGCCACCTACGTGGAGGCCGAGGACGTCCGCCTGGAGGCCTACCGCCGGCTGACCGCAGTGCGTACGGACGAACAGATCGAGGACGTCCGCACCGAGTGGGAGGACCGGTTCGGTCCGCTCCCCGAACCGGCCGGGGCGCTGCTCGACGTGGCCCGTCTGCGGGTCGAGTGCCTCCGGCTCGGGATCACCGATGTGGCCGTGAACGCGCCGCGAGGTGGCATGGGTCGGAGCGCCGATCGGGCCAGTGTGAAGCTCTCGCCCATCACCCTGCCCGCTTCCGCTGAGGTCCGCCTGCGCCGGCTGGCCCCGGGGGCCACCTACCAGGCCGATCAGCACCGGCTGTTGATGCCGTTTCCGGTACCCAAGGGCAGCACCGGCTACGCCCCCGGCCTGGTGACGCTGCTGGCCGAGTTGGTGCCGGCGGGCTGACCGTCAAGACGGGTCGCTTTTCTTCCTGACCGAGCAGCAGGCCCGGTTGTCGACAGTGGAGGGTTGTCGGCTCTGGTGGCCACCCTCGCCCTCGGACTGTCGCTCATGGTGTCCTTCGGGATCCTGACTCTGGCCGTCTGAGGACCACCCACCGCCGATCGGGAGCGGTCCCGCCCACCCGATAACATGCCCGCCGTGAAGCGCCAACTCTCCGGGACCGTCGTGGTCCTCGCCCTGGTCGCCGCCGGCGTACTGGCCTCGGCTTGTGACATCACCCCTCCCGCCGCCTCGGCCAACGGCGCCACCATCTCGACGGCCACGCTCAACTCCCAGCTCGGTACCCTCCAGACCACGGCGGCAGGAAGCTGCCTCCTCCAGCTGGAGCAGGGCCAGCTGGCCGAGGTCTCGGGGACGGGCGCCGGTGGCGCGGGCACGTACACCATGACCTACGCCAACGCCATCTTGAACATCCAGGTCGGCGACCTCCTCGCCGAGCAGTACGCCGCCTCGAAGGGCATCAACCTCTCGTCGTCGGACCTGGCCACGGCCCAATCGGACTTCGCCTCCACCCTCGATGGGGAGATCAGCGCCGCCGCCCAGCAGGCTGCGCAGTCGGGAACCCTCTCGTTCTGTCAGGACGCCACCGGCACCACCATCACCGGCAAGGCGCTGCTGGCCGCCCTGCCCACCTCCATCCGGGCGGCCCAGGTCCGCAACCAGGCGGTCGACGAGCGCCTGCTGGCCCAGGGGGCCGACCTGTCGCCGGCGGCGGTGGCCGCGTTCTACAACGACCACCTGTCCCAGTTCACGACGGCCTGTGTGGGCCGTATCGCTACCGACACCCAGGCCCACGCCAATCAGCTGGTGGCCCAGCTCAACGCCGGGGAGACGTTCCCCAGCGTGGCCAAGGCCAACTCGCTCGACACCCAGACGGCGGCCAACGGCGGGGCGCTCGGCTGCAACTACACCGTCTCCCAGGTGGAACAGGACCTGGGCGTCACCTCGGTCACCCCGGGCAAGCCCCTCGCCCCCATCCAGGATTCGAGCAGTGGGCAGTGGCTCATCTACGAGGTGACCAGCCAGACCGTGGTGCCACTGGCCCAGGCGTCCACCGTGGCCAAAAGGGAGCTGCTCCAGTCCACGGCCAACGTCAAGCGGGTCAGCAATGAGATCGTGCGGTTCGCCCGGGCGTCCGACGTGTCGGTCGATCCCCAGTACGGGACGTGGCTGGGGCTCCGGGTCGTGCCGCCGGTCTCCCCGCCCTCCCAGTTCCTTCTCGGGGCGGTGGCGAGCCAGACCCCCCTCGTGAAGCCCGCCGCCAGCGGGGCGTGATCCGCCGGTGGCCGTACCGCCGTACCCGCTGAGGTCGTGACGCCCCGGATCGACGTGGTCGGCCTCGGTCCCGCCGGTCCCGAACTGATCACCACCGAGGCCCGCGACCTCATGGACGGGGCCGCGGTGCTCGTTCTCCGCACCCACCGGCACCCGGCCGCCTCGGGCTACGGCTCGGCGCCGAGCTTCGATCACCACTACGAGGCGGCCGAGACGTTCGACGAGGTCTATTCGTCCATTGTGGGCGACCTGGTGGCCTCGGCGACCGAGGGCCCGGGGGCCTCGGTGGTCTACGCCGTACCCGGCTCACCCACCGTCGCCGAAGCCACGATCGCCCAGCTGCGTCGCCACCCGGCGGTACTCGACGGCTCGGTGACCCTCGTCGTCCACCCGGCGGTCTCCTTCCTCGACCTGGCCTTCGATCGTCTCGGGGTCGATCCGGTGGCGTCGGGTGTCCGGATCGTCGACGGTGAGACTTTTGCCGTGGACGCCGCCGGGGAGCGCGGCCCTCTCGTCGTCGCCCAGTGCTGGAGTACGACGGTCCTGTCCGACATCAAGCTCTCGGTCGAGGACGGACCGGCCGCACCGGTGACGCTCCTGTTCCATCTGGGGCTCGACGACGAGCAGGTGACCGAGGTGGCCTGGGACGAGCTCGATCGGACCGTCGTTCCCGACCACTTGACCTCGCTGTGGATCCCACGGATGACAGCCCCGGTGGCCGCAGAGCTGGTGCGGCTGGACGAGCTGGTCCATAGTCTCCGAGAGCGCTGCCCCTGGGACCGGCGACAGACCCACGGGTCCCTCGCCCGCCACCTCCAAGAGGAGTCCTACGAGGTCTTAGAGGCCATCGACGCCGTGGCGGCAATCGACGATGCCGTCAGAGCGGACACACCCGTCGCCTCCGATGACGGCACCGAGGAGGAGGCCGTGTCCCACCTGGAAGAGGAGCTCGGCGACCTGCTCTTCCAGGTGTACTTCCACGCTACCTTGGGGGCGGAGGCGGGTCGATTCACCTTGGCCGACGTGGCCCGCGGGGTCCACGACAAGCTGGTCTCCCGTCATCCCCATGTCTTCGGCGATGTGTCGGCAGACACTCCCGAACAGGTGGCCTCCAACTGGGAAGCGTTGAAGCTGGCCGAGAAGGGTCGCACCAGTGTCACCGAAGGCATCCCATCGGCCTTGCCGTCGTTGGCCCTGGCGGCCAAGTTGCAGCGGAAAGCCCTGGCCGTGGGGATGGTCCTTCCTTCCGTGGCAGACGAGGCGACCACCGTGGCCGAGCGGGTGGGTCGGCTGTCTCCCCACGGCGGCGCGGCGATCATCACCGACGGCACGGGAGCGGCCGTGGCGACCGTGGAGGCGGTGGGGGAACTCCTGTTCTCCTTGGCCAATGTGGCCCGACAGATCGGCGTCGATCCCGAGACCGCCCTGCGGGCCCGGGCCGCCCGCTTCCGGGCCGAGGTCGACGCCCACCACTGAGTCGATCACGAGCACGTCAATTTTGATGAACTTGGGGGATCGGCCGGCCCGGTGGCGCCTCCTGTGCGTCAACCCGACGACCACGGTGGGAGTTTTCAGCCCAACCAGTCAGTAGGTCCTGTTGTAAGACCTGGTCCGGTCCGGTAATTTGCCCGCATGGGGGAGCAGTGGGCCAGCGATGTCACGATCCTCGGGGGGTGTGGCCACGTGGGTCTTCCCCTCGGTCTGGCCTTCGCCGACACCGGTCTGCGAGTGGCGCTGTTCGACACCAACCTGTCGGCCGTCGACCGGGTCCGATCCGGGAAGATGCCACACCTCGAGCCCGGTGCCCCCGACGTGCTCACCCGGACGCTGGCCGACGGCTCGCTGACGGCGACGACGGAGCCGGCGTCGGTCGGCGCCAGTGAGCACCTGGTCGTGGTGGTCGGCACCCCGGTCGACGAACACCTCAACCCCGACCCCCACGCCGTCGTCGCGGCCATCGAGGCCGTGGCAGACGAGCTGGTCGACGGGCAGCTGCTCGTGCTGCGCAGCACGGTGTTCCCCGGGGTCACCCGCCTGGTCGAGCGACTCATCGAGTCGGCTGGGCAAGGATATCGACGTGGCCTTCTGCCCGGAGCGGATCGCCGAAGGCCGGGCCATGGAGGAGCTGCACTCGCTTCCCCAGATCGTGGCGGCGCGAACCGAACGGGCCTACGAGCGGGCCGCGTCGCTGTTCGCGCCATCTGACCAAGACGATCGTGCGGGTGGAGCCAGAAGAGGCCGAGCTGGCCAAGCTCTTCACCAACTCGTACCGGTACATCAAGTTCGCCGCGGCCAACCAGCTGTACATGATGGCCAACGACTTCGGGCTCGACTACGAGCGCATCCGGAGTGCAGTGATCGAGGACTATCCCCGGGCCGCCGACCTGCCCGGGCCCGGCTTCGCCGCCGGCCCCTGCCTCTTGAAGGACACCATGCAGCTGGCCGCCTTCAACAACAACAACTTCGCCCTCGGCCAGGCCAGCATGCAGATCAACGAGGGGCTGCCCCTCTATCTGGTGTCGAAGATGGCCGCCCGATACGACCTGGACTGCGATGACCGTGGGCATCCTGGGCATGGCGTTCAAGGGCGAGTCGGACGACAACCGCTCGAGCCTGTCCTACAAACTGAAGCGGGTGCTCAAGGTACGGGCCGCCGAGGTGCTCACCACGGATCCGTTCGTGACGGTCGACGACAACCTGTCGCCGCTGGACCAGGTGCTGGAGCGCGCCGACCTGATCGTGATCGGTGCACCCCATCGGCTCTACGCCGACCTCGCCATCACCCAGCCGGTCGTGGACGTCTGGAACCTGCGGGGCGACGGGGTGGTGGTGTGAAGCCACGGGTGTCGGTGGTCGTTCCGGCCTACAACGAGGGATCGGGAATCGAGGACGTCTTGTCGCGGCTCCTCGAGGCGGTAGAGCTTCCCTCCGAGATCGTGGTCGTGGTCGACGCGCCCGACGACACGACCGTCCCCTACGTCGAGAAGTGCGCCGTCAGGCAATCCCGACGGGTCCGCCTGCTCGATCAACGACGTGGAGCCCGGCCCGGCCCAGGCCATCCGGTACGGCGATCGACCGGGCCATGGCCGACGTGGTGGTGGTCACCATGGCCGACGGTTGCGACGATCCCCAACAGATCGATCAGATGGTGCGGCTGGTGGAGCGGGGCGTGGTCGATCGCCGCCGCCTCGCGGTACTCGCGGGGAGGACAACAGGTAGGCGGTCCGTTCCTGAAGAGCCTGCTGTCGCGGATGGCCGGACTCTCCCTGTGGGCCTTCGCCCAGGGTGGGCACCCGGGACGCCACCAACTCGTTCAAGGCCTATGACGTCGAGTTCGTCCGCACGGTCGGGATCACCTCGGGTGCCGGCTTCGAGATCGGCATCGAGTTGGTGGCCAAGGCCCGGCGGGCCCGTCTCCCGGTGGCCGAGATCCCGACCATCTGGCTCGAACGCACATCAGGGCATGTCAAACTTCAAACTGGTCACCTGGCTGCCCCACTATCTGCGGTGGTGGCGGTTCGCCTTCGGCACCCGCCTCGAAGTGGACGAGGTCCGGGCCGCAGCCGATCGGAGAGGAACAACGATGAGCAACGTACTGGTCACCGGTTCGGCCGGCTTCATCGGCGGCTATGTGGTCAAAGAGCTGCTGGACCGGGGCCACAGCGTGGTCGGCATCGACAACTACTCGAAGTACGGCCCGGTCAGGCGGTCCTACGACGACCACCCGCGCTACCGGTTCATCGAGGCCGATGCCCGGGACGTCGAGCTGATGACCAACGAGCTGTCGGACGTGCGACCACTTCATCGCCGGTGCCGCCCTGATCGGCGGGATCTCCTACTTCCACACCTACGCCTACGACCTGCTGGCCACCAACGAGCGCATCACGGCCTCGTCGTGTGACGCGGCCATCAAGGCCCACGAGAACGGCCGGCTGCAGAAGGTCACCTACCTGAGCTCGTCCATGGTCTTCGAGTCGGCCGACGCCTGGCCCTCCTACGAAGGCCAGGAACACGAGATTCCACCCCCCGTCTCCTCCTACGGCTTCCAGAAGCTGGCCGTCGAGTACTTCGCCAAGGCGGCCTTCGACCAGTACGGGCTCCCCTTCACCATCGTCCGGCCCTTCAACTGCGTGGGTACCGGCGAGCGCCGGGCGCTCGGCGACGTGGAGATCATGAGCGGGAACGTGAGCCTGGCCATGAGCCACGTCGTGCCCGACCTGGTCCAGAAGGTGTTGAAGGGGCAGGATCCGCTGCACGTCCTGGGTGACGGCTCCCAGATCCGCCACTACACCTACGGTGCCGACCTGGCCGAGGGCATCGTGGCGGCCATGGAGCACCCCGATGCCCTCAACGAGGACTTCAACCTGTCCACGGCCGAGTCGACCACGGTGCTCGAGCTGGCCCAGGCCATCTGGGTGGCCATCAAGGGCCCCGAGGTTCCCTTCAGCTGGGTATCCGACCCCCCCTTCGAGCACGATGTCAATCGTCGGGTGCCCTCGACCGACAAGGCGAAGCGGATCCTCGGCTTCGAGGCCACGACCACCCTGGAGAAGATCCTCCAGGACGTCGTCCCCTGGATCGAGAAGGCCGTGGCCGACGGCACGATCTGACCGTCGAGCGGTTCCCCGAGAAGGGAGCCGACCCTGATCACCCCCTGGTTCGCCGGAGCCCCGGCTGGGGGAGATGCCCTGGTCTGCGGGGTTGTGGATGGTAGCTTTTCCCACACCAGCGACAGGAGTGACTACCCACAGTGAGCTTCATCGAACAGGTCATCGGCCGCGAGGTGCTCGACTCGCGCGGCAACCCCACCGTCGAGGTCGAGGTCGTCCTCGACTCGGGTGCCGTGGGCCGGGCCATCGTGCCTTCGGGGGCGTCCACCGGATCGTTCGAGGCCGTCGAGTTACGCGACGGCGGTGATCGGTTCGGGGGCAAGGGCGTCCTCCAGGCCGTGGCGAACGTCAACGGCGAGATTGCCGAGATCCTGGACGGTGCCGATGCCCTCGACCAGCGGGCCGTCGATCTGGCCCTCATCGACGCCGACGGCACGCCCAACAAGTCCCGGCTCGGGGCCAACGCCATACTGGGTGTCTCGCTGGCCACGGCCAAGGCCGCCGCTGACGAGTTGGAGCTTCCCCTCTTCCGCTACGTGGGCGGGAGTGACGCCCACGTGCTGCCGGTGCCCATGATGAATGTGGTCAACGGGGGCGTCCACGCCGACAACTCCATCGACCTGCAGGAGTTCATGATCATGCCGGTCGGGGCGGCGTCGTTCTCCGAAGCCCTCCGATGGGGCGTCGAGACCTACCACTCGTTGGCCAGCGTCCTGAAGCAGCGGGGTCTGTCGACCGCCGTCGGCGACGAAGGGGGGTTCGCGCCGGATCTTCCCTCCAACGAGGACGCGGTAAAGATCCTGGTCGAGGCCATCGAGGCCACGGGGAGGGCACCGGGCCAGGACATCGCTATCGCCATGGACCCGGCCACCAGCGAGCTCTACCGTGACGGGAGTTACGTGCTGGCCGGCGAGGGCCGAAGCCTGTCCTCGGCCGAGATGGTGGACTACTGGGTGGACCTCGTCGGCCGCTACCCGATCGTTTCCATCGAGGACGGCATGGCCGAAGACGACTGGGACGGGTGGTCGGCCCTGACCCAGGCCCTCGGAGGCTCGGTCCAACTGGTCGGGGACGACCTCTTCGTCACCAACGAGGAGCGGCTGCGACGGGGCATCGACGCAGCGACGGCCAACGCCATCCTGATCAAGGTCAACCAGATCGGCTCGCTGACCGAGACCCTTGGCACCATGGACCTGGCCACCCGGTCGGGCTACTCGTGTGTCATGTCCCACCGGTCCGGCGAGACCGAGGACACCACCATTGCCGACCTGGCCGTGGCCACCAACTGCGGGCAGATCAAGGCCGGGGCCCCGGCCCGCTCCGACCGGGTGGCCAAGTACAACCAGTTGCTCCGCATCGAAGAGCAGTTGGGCGAGTCGGCGGCATTCCGGGGTGGCGAAGCGCTCTCCTCCTGGGGGAAGGTGCCGTGACCTCCCGGCAGCACGCTCGCTCGAAACGGCGGAAGGGTCCGCCCACCCCACGGACGTTCAACGCGGCCGAGGGACTGACCGGCGCCACCCCCGAAGAGTTGGCCAAACGGGCCGCGATTACCGCCGCGGCCATGGCCGCCGCCGAGCGGTCCGAGGCCAGGGCGGCCAAGCGGGCCGAACTGATGAGGCAGATGAAGGCGGCCCGACCGCCCCGACCCTCCACGGTTCCCGATGCCGAACATGAGCCGGCCACCGTGCGACCGAAAGCCAAGGATGCGGCACCTCGGGCGTTCAAGGCACCGGCCGCCCTCCCGGCACCAGCGGCCATCGACGAGGTGCGTCCCGACGGGCCGTCGGAGCTGAGGGCGCCACAGGAGGCCGGTCCCACCGAGGGCTCCGAAGTCCCGCCCCTCCGGCCGTCCGAAAAGCCGGTCAACCGGCCTCCCCGCGTCTTCAAACTTCCTGATCCGGGGAGCTCGCCCGGACCGACGACCCAAGCAGCCGGGCACCCCGACGCCGGAACGGGGGGATTGGCCGACGGGCTGAGCATTGCCGAGGCGCTGAGAGCCGAGGGGCGACGGGCGGCCCGGATGGACGAGGCCGCCGCGTCCGACCGGAAGGGCGCCACTTCCCGATGGCCCCGAGTCCGGCTCTCGACAGGGACGGGCCGGTCGAGTCGGGGCCCGGCTTCGGGCACGAGACCCGACGCCGCGCCTGCGCCTGGAACGGGATCGACCTCGGCGCGTTGGACCGTGCCCTTGCTGGGTCGCAAGGACGAAGAGAAAAAGGCCCCAGCCACCGACTCGGCGGACAAGAAGTCGCCACCTAAGCCTGGACCGTCGAAGGCCCGATCCGGACAGGGACCGGCCAACAAGAAGAAGGCGGAGTCGAAACGGGCGAAGAAGAAGCGGGCCAACCAGAAGGCACCTGCCACCCCCCTCGAGCGCCGTCGCCGGATCCCGGTGGCTCTGGCGGCCATGTTCGCCCTGGCCGTGCTGGCCACCAGCTTCCCGCTCTCCTCGATCCTCGGCCAGCACGGTCAGCTGTCGGCGGCCAGCGCCCAACTGGCCCAGGTGCAGCATCAGAACAAGGCGCTCACCCAGCAACAAGAGGCATTGAAGTCGAACGTCGCCATCAACCAGCTGGCCCGGGGCAACTACCAGATGGTCACACCGGGCCAGACCCTCTACGTGGTCCTCCCCTCCAGCAAGAAGACCACCTCGACGTCGCTGGCTCCAACGAGCGGTGACCCCGGCTCCCAGCCGCTGGTGGCACCGAACAACGCACCGGATCTCTCGCCTGAGCAGGTGCTGCCCACCCCGATCCCGGCGAGTGCCGCGGACGCGTCGGGCACGGGGACGAGCAGCGGGGCCACGACGGCCAACGTGTCGAGCGCGACGACGACGCCTGCCGAGCCGTCGTCGTACTGGGGCCGGGTCGCCGATACCCTCGAATTCTGGCGGTGACCGTCGGGCCCCGGGCCGGATCGGGCGGAGCCGACGACGCGGTCGACGTCGAACGGCCCGGCGCACGGGCGGCCAGTGGGGAAGAGGCAGCCGACCTGGCTGCGGTAGCCGAGTTGCTGGGCCGTCGCCCGGCCGGGAGCTTCGAGGTCGTCGTCCGTACTGACGAGGGCAGACCGGCGGTGATCGCCAACGCCCCGTTCCTCTACGACGGCACGCCCATGCCCACCCGGTACTGGCTGGTCGACCCCACGCTGCGCGAGGAGGTCAGCCGGCTGGAGTCGACCGGCGGCGTGCGACAGGCGGAGGACGCGGTGCCCATGGACCGGATCGAGGCGGCCCACGCCCTCTACGCCGAGGAACGGGACGCGCTCATCGAACCCGATCACCGTGGTCCGAGGCCGAGCGGGGGGGTGGGGGGTACCCGTCGGGGGGTCAAGTGCCTCCATGCCCACCTGGCCTGGTGGCTCACGGGGGCCGATGATCCGGTGGGGGAGTGGACGGCCCAGCGGATCGGGCTCCATCCCACCTGAGGCTCCGACCACCGGGAGCCGACAAGATGGTTCCCGGTTGCCCCTCGTGGTAGCAAGGTGAGATGGACCGCACAGGAGCCGTCGCCGCTATCGACTGCGGAACCAACTCCACCCGCCTCCTGATCGTCGACGCCAAGGGGGCCACCCTCGAACGCCTCATGCGGATCACCCGGCTGGGAGCCGGGGTCGACGCCACCGGCCAGTTGGCCCCCGAAGCGGTGAAGCGTTGTCTCACGGTGCTCCGCGAGTACCGAGAGGTCATGGACTCCTTCGGAGTGGCCCAGGGACGCTTGGCCGCCACGTCAGCGGCGCGCGACGCCGCCAACGGCGACGAGTTCCTCCAGGCGGCGGGTGAGGTGACCGGAATCGAACCCGAGCTGCTGGCCGGAACCGAGGAGGGTCGGCTGTCCATGGGCGGAGCCCTCTCCGATCTAGGGGATGAGGCGGGACCGTTCCTGATCCTGGACATCGGTGGGGGATCCACCGAGCTGGTGGCGGGCACCGGACCGGCCGATCCCGACCTGTCGGTGGTCTCCCTCCAGGTGGGGTGCGTTCGTATCACCGAGCGCTTTCTGTCCTCGGACCCTCCCACGGCCGGCCAGTTGGAGGAAGCCGAGGCCATGGTCAATGACCTGTTGGAGCAGGCCATAGGCGACCACCCCCGGTTCCTGGCCGCCCATCGCCTGGTCGGCCTGGCCGGTACGGTCACCACCTTGGCCTCGCTCAACCTCGGCTTGGAGCACTACGACAGGGACCGGGTCCACCACGCCGTCCTCTCCGCCGGTGACGTCTACGACTGGTACCGGACCCTGGCCTCCGAAGTGACCGTGGCCCGCCTGGACCGGGCCGGCATGGTGGTGGGACGGGAGGATGTGATCGTGGGCGGTGCGCTGATTCTGGCCGCGGTGATGACCCGATTCGGATTCGACGAGTGTCTGGTGTCCGAGGCAGACATCCTCGACGGCATGGCGGCCGGCCTGCTCGGCCACGGGTGATCGGTGCCGCCCCGGACGGTCATGGGCTGCCAGACGCGGTCACGAGGCCTGAGGCATCCAGCACTCGCTGGATGAACCGGTCCGTCGAACCGAAGTGGGCTTCGGCGTACGCCTGGCCCTGTGTGCCCAGGGCGTCCCGCACCTGAGGGTCGAACATGGCCTCCACGCACCAGGCCAGCTCCGGGGCGTTGGTGAACCACAGTCCGGATCGACCCCGCTCGGCATACTCCCGGGCCCGGCTGGTGTGAGGTACGACGATGGGTGTGCCGTAGAGGAGTGACTCGAGGCAACGACGGGCAAAGAATCGGCCAGGTCGCAGGTCCACGGTGACCTGGGCCCAGGCCATCAAACGGGCGACATCGCTCGTTCGTCCGACTGCCTCGGATCGAGCCAGGCGTCCGTTCTGCCAGACACAGAAGGCGTCGGTGTGGAGCACGGCCACGATCCGCTCGGGAAAGCGCATGCGCAGTAGCTCGGTGAGCACGGTCGACGGGCCCGGCTCCCCTTCGCCGACGCCGGAGTTGACGACAATGGCCGGCGCGTCGCCGACCATGGGATCGGGCTCGCTCCGGGCAGTGGGGTTGGCCGACAGTGGCGCTCCGATGGTGTGGATCCGGTCCGGGGGAACTCCTGCTCGGAGCAGCGAGGCGGAGCGGTCGTCGCTAACAACGAGCCAGGCGTGAACCCGCTCGGACAGCTGTGCGAGGGCCTCCTGGGTGGTGGTGGCTCCAGCCGCCGACGACGCCAGGGTGAGGTCCGCCATGACGACTCGGGTGGCGTCGTCCACGACGAACTGTTCGCTGCGCTCGATCGTGGCCAGGAGGTCGGCGGAAGTCGACCAACTCGAGGTGGCGACGACCACGCAGTCGGCGCGTAGCCGATGTGCCGCACCTTCGCCGGTCCCGTCCTCCACCCCGTGGAGGGTGAAGACCCCGTCTACGAGCGGGACGTTCAGGGTTTCGGATGCCATGACCACGTGCACATCGGCCTCACAGGCCAGGGATCCGGCGACTTGGCGAGTGATCCACCCTCGCTCGGATCGCGGCTCCCAGTGGTCGGTTACGACGACGACGACGTTCGGACCCGTGTGGCGTTGCCAGTCGGCGGTCGGCGTCACGCTGTCGTGGCCTGCGACAGGGGGACGACTCGGTGCCCCCTGATCACGGCGTCGTTGACGGGCCGCCGCCACTCTGGTCGGCGACATCGGGTGAGGGCGGTGCTGCCGTTGAGGGGGGCTCGAGGTGCAACCACAGGGCCAGCTTGGCCTGGTTCTCCGACTCGGCGACCTGGCGGTCGAGCATGGCTGCCCCGAGTTCGGTGCACCGGCGGTCGAGTTCGGTGCACCGGCGGTCGAGCTCGTCGATGACCTGGACGGCCCGGGCCAGGAACTCCTGTTCGCGCTGGTGATACGGACCGAGGGCCCGGAAGGTCAGCCGGCTGAAGAGGGCCGCCGCCTTGCCGCGGAAGCCGCTGGAGCTGGGTGATGGCCCGGCGGCATCGGCGATGGCCCAGTGGTTGTGGAGGTACTCGAGAGCGGTGCGGTCCGGTGCCGCCTGCTCCGCGCCGGTCTCCAGGGCCTCGTCGGGAGGGAGGGGCGTCCAGCGGAGGACCTGGTGTTCAGCCCGGAGGCGCTCGAGCACCTCTTTGGGGTCCAGTCCGACTTGTCCCACGTGGTGGTGCTCCTCATCTCGGTTGGTCCGACATGGGCAATGCTACGGCCTGATTGACCCCAATCCGGGCCCAAGTCGGCCCTGCGGGCCGGTTTGGCCGGCACCGATCAGAGCCTCGAGTAGGCCAGGACGCTGGAAAGACGCATGGTATCGTCGCTCGAATCGTGGTTCGTTCGTCGCACGCTCACCGAGACGGGGGTGGCGAGCCCGATGGCGGGAAGCGCATGGCGGGAGAGCCGGATCTTCCTCCGTTGCCATGGATGGTCGGGCCATCCTCGGTGCCCTTCGCAGGCGATCCGTGGGGTCCGGACGCTGCCTCATCCGCGCTGACCTACTGGCACTGGCGCGAGCTCCGGCGCCAGGCGGCCGCCCAGCGTGGTCGGCCACGATCGTCAGGACGCGCCCCCACGCTGAGTGTGGTGACACCCGTGGCCCCACCGGTGTCGGCACACCTGCGCCAGACCGTCCGCTCGCTCATCAGTCAGACCTCGCCGAACTGGGAGCTTGTGTTGTGCGAGACCGAGTCCGTCCATGATCTCGTGACCGAGGCAGTCGCCGGACTCGTCGAGTCAGAACCGCGCGTCAAGGTGATCTTGGCCGACGGCGCCGGGGAGGTGAGCATGCTCAACCGAGCCCTCGCCGCAGCAGCAGGCTCATTCCTTCTCGTGCTCGACGACGGTGATGTGCTGGAACCCTCGGCCGTGGCCGAGATGGCCTCAGTGTTGACGGCGGGCGACGACATCGACGTCCTCTACTCGGACGAGGATCGCTTCATCGATATCGAGCGACCCGTGCAGCCGCACTTCAAGCCGGACTGGGACCCCGATCTGCTGTTGTCGACGGCGTACCTGGGTCACGGACTGGTCATCCGGACGGACGTGGTGCGGTCCGTGGGGGGCTACCGGGACGAATGGGCCGGGGCCCACGACCACGACCTGATGCTCCGGGCCACCGAGGCGGCCCGACAGGTCGCCCACCTTCCCTTGGTCCTCTACCACCGTCGTATTGAAGATCCGGTTCTGCGACCGTCACCGGATGAGCACCAAGCCGACGAGATCGGTCGGCTGGTCCTCGAGTCGGCCCTGGAGAGGCGGGGCATAGACGGTCGTGTGCAACCGGGGCCCTTTCCGGGGGCCCACCATGTTCGTCGTCCGATCGGCGGCGCGCCGACGGTGAGTGTGATCATTCCCTTCCGAGATCAGGCCGCCCTCACTGTCGCATGCCTGGACTCCTTGGAGCAGGCCCCGGGATGGCCCATCGCCGAGACAGTCCTCATCGACAATGGGAGCACGGAGCCCGAAACAAAAGCGCTGAGGCGCCGGCTCGCTGGTCGTCATGCCACCCGGGTCCTCGACTACCCCGAACCCTTCAACTGGTCGGCCATCAATAACATGGCCGCAGCCGGCAGCCACTCGGACATGCTCCTGTTCATGAACAACGACATCGAGGCCACGTCACCGGACTGGCTGGGGGCCTTGGTCGAACAGGCTCAGCGTCCTGAAGTCGGTGCGGTCGCCCCTCGCCTGGTCTATCCGGATGGCCACGTGCAACACGCCGGAGTGGTGCTGGGGCTGGGCGGCATTGCCATGCACCTGTTCAGCCGCCTTCCCCCGGGCCGTGCCGGGTACTTCGGTTGGGACCGCGTGGTCCGGGGCTACAGCGCGTTGACCGGAGCCTGCCTCCTCGTCCGACGCCCGGTCTTCGAGGAGGTGGGTGGGTTCGACGAGGATCTCCCGGTGGCGTTCAACGACGTCGATTTCTGTCTCCGTCTGGCCCAGGCCGGATACCGCATGCTCTACACCCCGCACGCTGAACTCACCCACTACGAGTCGGTGAGCCGCGGACACTCCGGCTTCACCACCGACTTCGCCACCTTTGTGTCCCGATGGTGGGACGTTCTTGGCCGGGACGACCCGGCCTACAACCCCAATCTGGGACGGTTCGCACCGTGGTGCCCCCTACGGATGCCCGGAGAAGACGAACGTTGGCTGGCTGAGGTGGGCGCGGCGGTACCCGACCAGGCCACAGGGCCTGCCCGTCTCTGAGGGAAGCTCTGTCAACCGCTCGGTGGCTCGCACGCCGCTAGCCCGGGGCGATGGGTTGAACCTCTCGGGATTCCTGCTGGGCGGCCTCGGGCCGAGGCGGGTAGCTCCGCCCGATGGTCGAGTCCAGGGAACTGCCTCGCGCGTGTGCGTGCCGGTGGGCGAGCGTCTTCGAACTTCGGACCACCTGAAACCGCTCCTTCAGTCGCAGGAACGGCCGCTCCACGACGAAGTAGCTGATTGTGGCGATGGCGATGATGACGGCCATCGTTCCTGCCGAAGCCACGTAGGGATTGCCGTGCCACGGATGCCAGTAGAGAGGAAGGACCACCACCACGGGAAGGAGCCAGAGGTACATGCCATAGGAGATCCGGCCGATGGACACCATGGGCCACGTCCGGAAGAACCTCGTCGTCACGGAGCGCTCCGACCCGACGGTGAGCCCGATGATCAGGAGGGCAGCGGCCAGGCCGGCCCAGATCTCCTCGAGCGGGTAGCGGGTGATCCGGGTGTTATGGGCGACAAATGCCTCCACCCCGGCCAGGGCCAACAGGGCCAGCGGGGTGATGACGGAACGAACCCACCGCTTTGGCTCCAGCCGCCTCTGCATGCCCGGGAGCAGCACCGCCAACAGGCATCCAAGCAACAGCTCGTTGGCCCGGGTCTCGGGCCTGAAGTACGTCAGGGGGATCCCGTCGTTCGGTCCCGTCGCCCACTCGAGCAGGGCCGTGCTCAGCAGGATGCCTCCTATCAACAACGGCAGCACCGAGCGGCCCCTGCGAAGACAGAGCAACAGCACGGGGGCCCACAACAGGTAGAACTGCTCTTCGAGGGCCAGACTCCAGGTATGGCCGATGTTGCCGTGGGCGTTGCCGGTGTAGCCCACGATGAAGTTCTCGATATAGAAACCCGAGTAGGCGGCGGTGCGAAGGTAGCCGAGGAGTGTCCCGCCATCGCCGAGTGATCCGTAGAAGAATGCTCCCACGATGAGCATGGCAACGAGCGCCGGATAGAGGCGCAGGACTCGTCGCAGGTAGAACTGGCCCAGGCGAATCGACGAGGTCCGATCGAACTCTCGGACCAGGATCGAGGTGATCAGATATCCCGAGAGCACGAAGAAGATGTCCACGCCGATCCAGCCTCCGCTGAGGGCGGGCAAAGGGAAGTGTGAGCAGATTACGAGGACCACAGCGAGGGCGCGGACCCCGTCCAGCTCGCGGCGATACGTCACCAGCGGAGATTAGCAATAGGTCCATCCCACCTCCGAGGATGGGCCGCCTGAAATCCGGGGTTCGACGGCGAAAATTGTGCCTATGAACTCGCCCATGGTGACCGCGGGGCTCCACTGACCCATGACTAGTGTCTCCGTTTCGATGGAAACCTCAGACGAACAGGCAGGTCCGGGCCCCCACGAGGGGGCGGTGGCGCCGCGCCGGCTGGGTCGACGTTGGCCGATCGTCCTCATCATCGCTGGGGCGACGGCGCTGTGTGCGGCGCTGATCCGGCTGAGCTACTTCCACAACGATGACTTCCTCAACGCCGGGGTGGCGCGTCACTACGGACCCTCGTGGTCCCTGTTCACGTACAACGGATTCGGTCATCTGGCTCCGGTCGACCGATTCCTGCATCTCTTCCTCATCAACGTGTCGTCGCTCAACTACGACCTCGGGGTGCTCATCATCGTCCTTCTGTTTGCCGGGGTACTCCTCGCTCTGTGGTGGGTCTTGGCCGAGCTGGAGACACCGACCTTCGTGACGGGCGCGGTCATTCTCGTGGCGGGTACGTCGGTGATCTTGTTGCACGTCACCCTGTGGTTCGATCAGTCCACCTTCCTCCTCCCGGCTTCTGCCTTCATCCTCCTCGTGACGGCGTCGTACCTCCGGTGGGAGCGGACGGGCCAGACGAGATGGATGGTCGTGTCGTGGGTGTTGTTCGCCGCCTCGCTCCTCACCCAGGAGCGCCCCATGGTGGTCCTCGCCTATCTGGTGGTGCTCCGCTACGTGGTGATCCGACCTCGTGGGACCTACTTCGCCCGACGTGTGCTCGGTGACTGGCGACTGTGGACTCCGTACCTGGTCATCGCCGCCCTCTACCTGTGGGTCTACGTGGCGGGCGGGTACTTCCAGAAGAAACCCAAGCCCACGACGTCCCAGATGGTTGAGTACCTGCACCAGGTCAGCCTGGAGCTGCTCCGGGAGTTGGTGGGCCTACCGGCACTTGGAGTACCGAACTGGGTGACCACGGTGGTCATCGTGATCGCCGTCGTGCTCATCGTGGCGATCGTCCGCGCCGCGCTACACGACAGCCGGGTCTGGAAGGCCGTGGTGTTTGCGGTGGTCTGCATCTTGGTCAATCTCTTCCCGGTGATGACCGGCAGGGTGGGTGTCTACAGTCCCTTCCAGGTTGCGTCGGACATCCAGTACCTGCTCGATCCGATGCTCGTAGTGGGCATTGCCGTGGGGATCGGCACCAGTGGCTGGCTGGAGGCCCCACGCAGCCATCGCCATTCAATGTCGGGTCAACCCGAACGGCGTGTCACCCTCACCGGCCTGGGCGTGGTCGGGACCCTGGTCTGCGTCGTCATCGTCGCCGTTCACCTCGCTGTGGTGCCCACCGGCGCGAATCACGAAATGAGAATCGAATCATCCGCGGGAACCGTTCGTCACTTCGTGGACAACCTCCGTTCAGGCCTCACCGGGATCGACAATGAACCGGAGAAAGCCACCATCCTGCCGTTGATCGCTCCCACCCAGGTGGTGCCGAGCTTCATCTCCCCCTACAACTTCGAGGGCCTGGTGTTCCCCATTCTGCCGGAGTGGCACAATTATCAGACCGGGCCGGTGAAGGTGGTCGGGTCGAACGGTACCCTCGTGGCTACCACCTCGAACGACACGGCGACCGTGTCGGGAGGGGAAGTCCGGGGAAGCTCGGTATGGACCAATCTCGTTCCGGTGGCCTCACCGGCCGGAGAGACGTGTGCCACGGGAACGGGGCAGACGGGCGGGGTGACGATCCATCTGCCGACCTCGGTGAGCGGCGAGGCGCTGGCTGCCGATATCCACTACTCGACGTCCACGTCCTTCACCGGGACCTTGGGCACGGCCACGGCGACCACATCGGCCTACAACGCCCTCGCCACCACGTTCGGTGCCGGACAGTCCCAACGAGTGGTGACCTGGGTGGAGGGCAAGACCGCCGACCGTCTGCTGATCGCGGCCATCTCCCCCGAGAGCCGGTTCTGCATCCTGTCCGTACAGGTTGGGAGCCTGGTCACGACGGCCGACAGCAGTGGCGTGTGCCACACCATCGATGAGTACGGCGCGGTGGGACGGCCGACCTTCTGCGGGGTGGCCTGGCAGTAAGGCGCCACCGGGAGTCGATCGCTCAGGGCCGCTTCGACGTCAGATAGTCGCCGAGCTCGGCCATCCCGGTGGGGGACCCGATCTCGAAGAAGCGATCGAAGACCTCGAAGCCGCCGAGGAGGCGGTGATCGCTGAGATCGGCCAGCAGTACGGCCAGGTCCACGTGCTGTTCGGGTGGAATCCGCTCGGCCACCACCCCCCGATCGAGGACCGAGAGCCCGTAGTCGATGTAGGCCATGGCCGCATCGGCTTCGGCGTTCTTTCGGTATCTGGTGACGAGGGAGCCGTCGAAGACCACGTTGCTTGCGTCCCACCTGCCTTGGTTGGCGAAGACGGTCATGATGGCGGGAAGCCCACGTTCGGTGAACTGGGCATCGAGGGCGGGGAGGCCGACCCGGAGGTACGAGTCGCCGTAGAGCACGAAGAAGTGTTCAGCCAGCACACCCCGGTCGGCCGCCAATCGAACAGCTCCGCCCGTCCCCAGCAGGCCGTCGGTCTCCTCCACGAACTCGACCGTCAGGCCCCAGCGCTCGCCGTCCCCCACGAACCGCCTGATCTGATCGCCGAGGTGGCCGATGCTGTAGACGACCGAATCGACGCCCTCGGAACGGAGCCAGGCCAGCTGCCAGTCGGCGAAGGGTCGGCCGGCCACCTCTAGCAGGGTCTTCGGGACCGTCGGGTCGTACTCGCGCATGCGGGTGCCGAGCCCACCGGCCAGTATCAGGCACTGCACGGCTTCACCCCAGTCTCGTCGGACCGGCCGGCTCCCGGGCCACCGTCAGCTTCGGGCCAGGACGACCGAGCCGTCCTGGTCGAAGGAGAACCGCACCTCGGCCAGCCCCTCGTCCACCATGGCCTTCCGCAACGAACCGGGATCGCGGCTGTAGAAGAGTAGAAATCCGCCGGCGCCGGCCCCCACCAGCTTGCCCCCCATGGCGCCGCTGGCCATGCCGCGCTCGTACCACTGGTCGATGAGGTCGTTGGTCATGCCTGCGGATCGCTCCCGCTTCCGGATCCAGTGCTGGTGCATGAGTGAGGCGAACTCGGCAGTGTCACCCCGCTCCAGCGCGTCCCTGCTGGCCTCACCCACCGACCGCACGAAGTCGAGGTTGTCCAGCATGGCGGTGTCACCCCCGTCGGACTTGGCCTTCTGGTCCTCCAGCATGTGGTCGGCATCGCGGGAGTAGCCGGTGAAGAACATCAGCAGGTGCTCTTCGAGGTCATGGAGGGTTTCGTTGCTGACATCGAGCGGAGCCACGGTCACGGTTCCGTCGCGTTCGAACGTGAAGCAGGTGAGGCCACCAAAAGCGGCGATGTACTGGTCCTGTTTCCCCACCGGCCGACCCAGCCGATCGATCTCGATCGAGCAGGCCTCCTCGGCCAGGGTCAGCGGAGAGGCATGCTCGCGCTGATAGGCGGTCACCGCCCTCAAGAGGCCCACGGTGAAGGCTCCCGATGAACCGAGGCCCGTCCCGGCTGGGATGTCGGCCACACTGACCATCTCCACCGACGGCTGTACGTCGTGGAGTTCGAAGGTCTCCCTGACGATCGGATGATCGATCTCCTTGCGGAGCTCCACCCGCTCGATGGCCGAGTACTTGAGGAAGTAGTCGTCGGTGAAGGTCCGATTCATCGCCACGAAGATGTACTTGGTGATGGCGCCGGCGATGACCAGGCCGCCCGAACGCTCGTAGTACGACGGCAGATCGGTCCCCCCACCTCCGAGTGAGATCCGGAGCGGAGTCCTGGTGATGATCACTGCGTGAGCGTGGATGCCATCAGAGCAGGTAACCCGCGGCCTGCGCGTCGCTGTGGAACATCTTTACGGTCTCGAGCGAGTACTCGGTGAGATCCTTGTCGTGGAGGGCGAGCTTGTTCAACAGGTCATGGGTGACGGTGATGATGTGACAGCCGATGGCATCGGCTTGGTAGACGTTGAGGATCTCCCGTGGGCTGGCCCACAACAACTCGACCTGGGGCATGGGTTCCAGCAACCCGAGGCACTCCTGCATGAGGGGAATGGGGTCTCGACCGGTGTCCGCCACCCGACCGGCGAACACCGAGACGATGGCACCTGCGCAGCCGGTCAGCGCGCTGGCCACCTCGTCGACCTGGGCGGGTGCCATCAGCGCGGTGACGTTGAGCCGGAGACCCTCATCGGCGAGCTCTCGGATCAGGTCGGTGGAGTGCTCGCCTCTGGTGTTCATCACCGGGATCTTCACGACGACGTTGGGCGCCCACGAGGCGATCCGGCGCGCCTGTCTGGCCATCTCGGGAAACTCGTCGGAGAACACCTCGAAGGAGATGGGCTGATCGACGATGTGGTCGAGCACTTTGCGGGCGAAGCCCTCGTACTCGGCAATGCCCGATTTACGCATGAGCGTCGGATTGGTGGTGAACCCCGAGATTCGGGGATCGTCGGCGAGTTGAACCATTCCCTCGACGTCCGCTCCGTCGGCAAAGATCTTGACCTTCAGTTGTCCCGTCATGGCCGCCTCCGGATCCCTTCCGTGCACTGCCGAAACGAGCGGGCAGTGCTCGTCATCGGGTGCACCCGACAGTACAGCCTGCCCCGCCCGCCATCGTGCCAATCAGCCCTCTGGCGGGGTCAGGTCGTCTCATCGAACCGTCCGCTCGTGGCATCCACCATCATGGATTCGAGGGACGCCCGCAGCGCCTCGAGCGAGGTCCGCTTGTTCTCCCAGCCCAAGGCCCGGATACGACGGGAATCCAGGCGCACCACGGGAACGTCCCCCTTCCATCCCCGGTCCCCGCCGGTGAACTCCCAGGTTGTGCTGCCGGGCTCGATCCCGAGAACGTCACCGGCCAAGGTGGCGATGTCCCGCACCGTCGGGTAGTCACCGGTGGCCACGTTGTAGACGGCGAAGGGCAGAGGGGCCCGCACGGCGGCGAGCAGGACGGCGTCGATGACGTCGTGGACGTGCACATAGGACTTGCTCTGCATGCCGTCGCCGAGAATTCGGAGATGGGTAGGGTCGTCGAGCAGACGTCGCGTGAAGTCGAATCCCACGCCGTGGGTCTGGTGTGGGCCGACCACATTGCCGAAGCGGAACGCGCAACCCGAGAGACCGAACATGAAGGCGTAGGACGCAATGAGGGCTTCACCGGCCAGCTTGGAGGCGCCGTAGGTCGAGACCGGGACCAAGGGTCCGTAGTCCTCGGGCGCTTCGAGATCACCGACGTCTCCGTAGACACCACTACCCGACGCGTAGAGGATGCGCCCGCCTCCGTTCATCCTGACCGCCTCCACGACGTGATGGGTCAGGACCGTTCCCTGGTCGAAGTCGACGGCGGGTTCGGTGGCGGCGCGGGCGATGTCCGGGTTGGAGGCGAGGTGGATCACCGTGTCGGATCCTCGCACGGCGCCAGCCAAACTGGCGAGGTCCTCGACGTCACCCACCACCACCTCCAACCGGGCGTCGGATTCGAAGGGTTGCAGGTGCCAGCGGCGGCCCGACGTGAAGTTGTCGAACACCGTGACCTGCTCGGTGCCGGGGGTGGCCAGGAGGCGCTCGACGAAATGGCTTCCGATGAAGCCCGCGCCTCCGACGATGCAGACGCGGCGAATCCGATGCCCGTTGCTCTCTGGCGGGCCGCTCAACGGACCGACTCCCACTTGGTGGGGGCGACGGCCAGGGCCGGATGGGAGACCAACAGATGCCACACGACGGCACAGAGACCTTCGGTATGGGGAGTCACGTGGTCGGGGAAGAGCGGCGGGATGACCACGCAGGCGTCGGCCACCTCGGCCACGTGACCTCCCTGGCGTCCCACGATGCCGTAGATCGAGGTCCCACGCTCCTTGGCCAAGTCCAACGCTCGTACCAGGTTGACCGAAATGCCCTTGGCCACGTCCCCACCTCCGACGGAGAAGACCAGCAAGGCGTCGTCGGCGGCGAGTCGGGACACCCGCAACCAGGCTTCGAACGTGGTGTCCCACCCCTCGTCGTTCACCCTGGCCGTCAGTTCGGAGACGTTGTCGGTCGGTGCATAGGATTCGATGCCGCACAGCTTCCGGAAGTCGTTGACCGCGTGGGAGGCGTGTCCGGCGGAGCCGCCGACGCCGAGGATGAACAGTCGCCCGTCGCGTTGGCGGACCGCGGCCAGGCCCGAGGCGCATCGTTCGATGTCGTCGGGGGGCAACGCGGAGAGCACCTCGATGCTCTCGTTGATGAAGCTGGTGGCAAAATCGGTCACGAGAGCAGTTCTTCTTTCCGACAGACGGCTAGGGCGTTGAGTCCGAATTTGTGACGACGACACCGGATGGCGTGGGGCGGGAAGCCGGCGGCCACGAGCTTGGGCCACAGGTCGCGTGGGTCGTAGTAGGTCTTGTGATCGTCCATCTCGTTGGCGGGGCTGAGACCGAGGCGGAATGCGGAAAGTTCGAGAAACCACTTTCCGAGCCATGTGGGGACGTTGATCACGCACACCCCTCCCGGGCGCAGGATGCGGTGGAACTCGGCGAGGGTCTGGTCGGGTCGGGTCAGGTGCTCGAGCACGGAGAGGCAGAGCACCACGTCGAGTGACTGGTCGGCCACCTTCTCCAGGGTGTCCGGCAGCTCACCGAGGTGCGAGACGACCTTGTCGTGCTGCCCGATGTCCTCGGCGAGCGCCACGTCCGAGACGGTGGCCGAGGACACCTGATCGAGGACCGAGCGAGTAAAAGTGGCTTGGTACCCACAGCCGAAGTCACCGATGTCGGCACCGACGAACGAGCCCACCCCTCGGTGCACACCGCGCCCCGAGAGCCATACCCCGAAACGGTCGATGGGCGTGGTGTCGTTGGATTGGCCGAAGGATCTGGTCCGACCCATATCAGGATGTTCCACGCGGACCGGATGGCGGCGTCACGGCCTGGCGTAGGCCGTAACGAACTCCGGTCGCATAGAGCACCAAGGTGAAGCAGAAGGCGGAGAAGCCCATCACCGTGAGGAGTAGTCCGGTCACAGCCAGGTGGTCGACGGTCGACGACGGTGCCGGAAGGCGCATGCCGTGAGTCAGGTACCAGACGATGAGCACGACATCGAGGGCCAGGCCCACCGTGGAAACGGCCAGGCTGATGAGCACGGTCCTCGTGTAGGGGAAGAGCTTCGTCCATCGCAACCGGGCCTCGCCCGAGTAGTCGCAGAGTACCTGGGCGAGACAGCCGAAGAAGAAGCTCTGAAGGCCGATGATGGCCAGCGCCACACCCACCAACATCCAATACAGGCCGAAGGTGACGCTCCCGATCGAGAACGATCCGAAGCTGAGCGGCAGGCTGAGGAGCAGGCCCACCAGCAGGAGGACGACCCCCGGCTTCAGCATGAAGAACTCGGCCCCGTAGACGAACATGGCCCGGAGGTTGATCCAGGCAGCGCTGAACGGTGAGAACCACCCTGAGCGCTTGTGGTGGGACAGCCGGCCGTCCCGGTCCTTGTAGAAGGTGACCGGCACCTCGGCGGTACGGAGGCCCATCCGCACCGACTTGAGCACCATCTCCGAGGCGTACTCCCACGACTGCGACGACAGACCCATGCGCTTCAGGGCATCGAGGGTCAGGGCGCGCATGCCGCAGTGGATGTCGGTGAAGTGACTGCTGTACACGCGGTTGAGAATCCACGTGGTGAACGGTGTGCCGAAGTAGCGGTGGAGGGCGGGCATCGAGCCGTCCTCGATCGAACCCAACCATCGCGAACCCATGGCGAACTCATTGCCTTCCCGGAGGGCGTCGACGAAGGCTCCGACCTGGCGGAAGTCGTAGGTCAGGTCGGCGTCACCCATGACGACGTACTTACCCCGGATGTAGGGAATGGCATCGATGTAGGCCCGGCCGAGGCCGCGCTTGGGGGTCTTGAGCACCCGTGCCCCTCCGGCCAGGGCCAGTTCGGCGGTCTCGTCCGTCGAACTGTCGACGATCAGAATCTCGCCTCGGAGTCCGGCGGACTCGAGGCCCTCATGACACCAGGCGACGAACTCCGCAATGGTCAACGACTCATTGACGGCCGGTACCACGATGGACACCTCGGGATCGGGGGTGTCGCCGGCCGGCAGCATCAGCCGGATCGACTCGTCCCCGATGTCAGCTGGCCCCGCGCCCTCGACCGGGGTGAGCTGGACACCGCTCAAGCTGTTCGCCCCTGAGGATATGGCCACGCTGTCGTTCCAATCTTGGGTGCCGGGTGGGGGTGGTCCTGCCGTGCGCCGGCCTCGAGTCCCTTGCCCGCCCGGGCGCGGATGCGAATGCTCGAAAACCGAGTGCTGCCACGAACGCTACCAACAATCGCCGGGCAGTCCGGGACATGGTCGGTGCGGAAAATGGCGCCGCCCGGGCCAGGGAGCGTCACAATGGGGCGGTGACGGGACTGGCGCTCTTCGACCTCGACAACACCTTGGTGGACCGGCAGGCGGCCTTCGATCGCTGGGCCCACGGGTTCGTCCTCCACCACGCCCTGCCCCCAGCTGCCCTCGACGAGCTGGACACCCTTGACGAGAACGGGTTCGCCTCCCGAGAGCAGGTGTTCGAGGGCATAGCCGAGCGTTTTGGTATCTCGGACTCGGTGGAGGACCTGATTGCCGCCTATCGGGTCGACTACCCCGAGTATTTCCATCCCGATCCCGAGGTCAACCAGGCCCTGGGCCGGCTCCGGAGCCGGGCGTGGTCCATCGGGGTGGTGACCAACGGCCCACTGACCCAGCGGGTCAAGTTGGAGCGGGCGGGACTGCTCGGGGAGATGGACGGGATCTGTATCTCCGATGAGGTAGGAGTGGCCAAGCCCGATCCGGGGATCTTCGCTGAAGCGCAGCGCCGGTGCCTCGGTCCCGCTCCCCGAGACGGTCCCCGTTGGATGGTGGGCGACACCCCGGGCCCAGACATCGTCGGAGGGATCCGAGCGGGATTCCGCACCATCTGGCTGCACCACGGCCGCACCTGGGACCTCGACGAGTACCGGCCCGACGCCCAGGTGGCCAGCATCGCCGAGGCCGTCGAGCACATGCTCGGCACCGGTCCGGGGGACTGATCAGGGAGTAGCCGGGTCGCCGCTCGGGTCGAGGCGGTCGGCCGCGGCCTTCGGGTAGCGGTTGATCCGATCCGACCTGAGGGCCCGGGCCAGATTTCGCCGGAGCTTCCCGACCGACAAGGAACGTTGTCCACTTAGAGTGCGGGAGTTCTCTCGAGCCGATTCGATGGCGGCGAATCGACGCTTCAGGAACTCGGCACGGGCATCGGGTCCGTGATGGGCAAGGACCGACGCTCGGGCCCGCATCCCGAGCACCCTGGCTTCCTCGGGGTGTTCGAATACGGTGCGCATGAGCGCGGCAGCGGCACCCAGGTCGGGATCGGCCCACCGGAAGCCGGCCGGATAGGGGTCGCACCCCTCGGGCACGGACCCCGCTGTCCAGGGAACCAGGTAGGCGGTGTCGTCGTCCATGAAATCCAGGTTCCCCGAGTAGCCCGTGGCGATCACCGGCTTGCCCAGTGCCATCGCCTCGCCCATGGAGAGCCCGAACCCCTCGCTGCGGTGGAGGGATACGTAGCAGTCGGCCGTGTCCATCAACGCGGCCAGGTCCCCCCGGTCGAGGTACTCCTCCAGCACGATGATGTCCTTGCGGTCGGCGGCGACCCGGATCCGCTCCATCCCGATCACGTCCTGGTCGCCGTTGATGACCTTGAGGACCAGCGTCGTCCGCCCGTCATCAGTGAACGCCGAACGGTAGGCCTCGATGAGGCCGAGGGGGTTCTTGCGTTCGAGCATGCTGAGCAGGTCGAGGGTGAACAGGAACACAAAGCTGTGGTCAGGCAGGCCGAGCTCGCGCCGACCCACTCCGGGCGGCACCACCGGCGCCACGATGGCGTGGGGAAGGGCGAACACCGGCTTGTCGGTCGCGGCGGCAATCGAGTTCCGGGCGAACTCGGAGACGGCCCAGATCTCGTCGACCAGGTCGAACGACGCCGGCCAGGTATCGGGAAACTCCTCGAGCTCCCAGGCCCACTGGCCGACGACGTGTCGGCCCTGGAAGAACCCGGATCCGACCGATCGCGAGAAGGGCGCGAGGTGGTCTGCGTTGACGCAGACCACCGCGATATCGAGGTCGGTGGCGTCTCGGCCGGTCGACTCGAAGGGGTGCTCTTGTCGACTCGACGTCCTGGTGAAGACGAAGGTGGCGTGCGGGATCGCCGCTGCCTCGAGACTGGCGATGAGCAGGCGTGCCCCCTCACCCACACCGAGTTCGGCCCGCAGGTACCCGGCGACAAGCATGCCGGGCCTCAGCTCGCCGCCGTTGACCCAGGGAGAGGGCGCATCGCTGGTGGCGGCAACCACGGCGGGATGGTTCGCTCCCTCGGTCACCAACCTCTGGATCAACCGACCTGCTTCGGCCTCCGACCGGGCCCAAGCCACGAACCGGTCGCGGTCGGCGAACTGCGGGTCGAAGAAGTGTGGTCGAAGCTCGGCTTGGTCGAGGCCGAAGACGCTGGCCAGGTAGAGCGAGAGCCGGCCCGGGTCGTCCCGATGACGTGGTGGGGCGGCCAGCCATGCGCACAGCTCCTCAGCGCCGTCGTGGTCCCAGGGCACAGGCGGATAGACGTCGTCGCCCCGGTCGGCCGCCCGGAGCGCGTCGCCGTAGATGTGGCGGACGTAGCGGTCGATCGGCACCCCGTTGGCCATGGTGTCGTAGGTCCAGGGGCGATCGGGGAGGCGGCCATGTCCGTGGAACACCAGGCGGTCGGCGTAGTGATCGGTCAGGCGTCGGAGGGCTGGTTGTTCGGACAGTCGGACCCGAGGTCGGTTGCCTTGGTGGGCTGACAGCAGCCCCCGCTCGTCGGGGTCGAATCCGGAAAGGTGGACGAACGTGAGAGGAGCACCATCGACGAGAAATCCGCTGCCCACCGGATCGACCGTCAGTTCCCTCCGGTCGAGGTTCCAGAACGACACGGCACAGGTGGGGTCGCTCACGACGGCGTGGCGGAACAGTGCGGGTACGAGGTCGATCACCCGTTGGTCGAGGTAGCGCATGCCGGCCGGGTCGACAACGCACTCCCGGCGGAGGTGGTCCTTCCAGAACGAGAGGAACGACGGCTCGCCTTCGGCCGAACCGAGGCCTCCTCGGCCGACGCCGAGGAAGCCGAGGTCGAACACCCCGACTCCCAACAAGGTGTCCTCGGAGGGCAGCAGCCCGTCGGGTGGCAACGGCGAGGTCGTATGCGGGGTGAGGACGATGCCCCACTGCGCTGCTTGGTCGCTCAGGCCGTCGAGCGGGCCGGCCACCAACGTGTCGGGATCGAGGTAGAGGACTGATTCCACCTCACCCAGAAGATGTTCGAGGAGCCACGGTTTGAGGGCGGCGGCGAACTCGGCCCGCTGGTAGAGCGCAGCCATACGAGCGAGGTCGGGATCGCTGCCCAACTGCTCCAACCCGAGCACCCTGAACGGCTCGGTGGCCACGTCGAGGACATCCTCGAGATCGTCGATGACCAGGGCGGTCAGTGTGCCGTCAGGATGGTGGTGAAGGAACGTTTCTCCGAGTACCCGGACCTGAGGCAGAGTGTTGCGGGCGACGATCGTGCAGGCGTGCACGGTCACGGATCGGCCTCCATCTGGGCGGGGTTGGACGGGGCCAGACTACCCAAGTCCCGACCGAGGAGGGGGTGGGTCCGCCTCGGGGTGGTCCATGCCCGAGCTGCGGTCCGGCGGCGCCTATCATTCGCCCGGGATGAGAACGGTCTGCGCCCGCCCTCGACTCGTTCCCACCAGCGGAACCACCGACAGAACGCCGATCTCGGGCGTCATCCGATGAGAAAGGTTGTCCTGTGGCACCGAGGATCGTGATCACCGGGGGAGCGGGATTCATCGGCTGCACGCTGGCCCAGCACCTGGTGGGTGAGGGCCGGGATCTCCTGGCTCTCGACGTCATGCACCCACAGGTCCACAAAGAGCCCGGACGGCCCGGCCGCCTCCCCGCGTCGGTACCTTTGTGGCCGTTCGACGTCACCGACGCCGCCGCCTGGGACGCCTTCTTCCACCTGGAGCGACCGTCGGTGATCGTCCACCTGGCCGCCGAGACGGGAACGGGGCAGTCGCTGCGCGAGGCTTCTCGACATGGATCGGTGAACGTTGTCGGCACCACGCAGATGCTCGATGGACTCTCCCGGAGCGGACACGTCCCCGACCATCTCGTCCTGGCCTCGTCCCGGGCGGTCTACGGCGAAGGGGCCTGGGAAGCCGGCGGCGAGCGGTTCTATCCCGGGGTGCGGACCCACGACGAACTGGCGATGGGGCGATGGGATCCGAGCGGACCGTCGGGGGAAGCCGGCCGATCACTGCCCAGCGCAGCCAACCTGACGGTCGCCGGGCCCACCAACATCTACGCCGCCACCAAACTGGCCCAGGAACATGTGCTGTCGGCATGGGGGGCAGCGATGGCCTGTCCGGTGACCGTGCTCAGGCTGCAGAACGTCTACGGAGCCGGCCAGTCGTTGGACAATCCCTATACCGGGGTGCTCTCGATCTTCGCCCGCCAGGCCCTGTCCAATCAGACCATCGAGGTCTACGAGGACGGCAATATCATCCGGGACTTCGTCCATGTCGGGGACGTGGCGACGGCCTTGGTGGCCGCCATCGACCGACCTCCGGCCGTGGCCCAGACCATCGACATCGGATCCGGTTCATCGACCACCATTCTCGAGGTGGCCGTGGCGCTGGCCCGATTGGCCGGAGCTCCCGAGCCCCGGGTGACCGGTGCCTTCCGCGACGGGGATGTGCGGGCGGCCAGCTGTGTCATCGATGAGGCCCGGACCGCTCTCGGCTACACCCCGGCATGGTCATTGGCCGACGGACTCGAGTCCCTCCTCGAGTCCGCCCGATCAGAGTTGGGGGAGCAATGACCGACACGGCACCGGATGAAGACGAGGTATCGGGACAAGGGGACGCGACCGACGAGTCCTCGTCCGGTGCCGCCACGGTGGCGGCGGTCTTCGTGCCCGGCCGTCACGAGGCGTGGATCCCCACCGTCGTGTCTCTCCGAACCCAGGCCCCCGACCTCCGGATCGTGGCCGGGGGACCCGACGCCGCCGAACTGGCATCCTTGGAAAACCACGTCGATGAGATCCGGGTCCTGCCTTCGCCGTCGGCCCTGATCGACGTGGTCCACGCCGAGAATCCCGGCGACCTGCTGTTCGTAGGGGAGCCGGCGGTCTTTCCGCCGGACGCCCTCGAACGGGCCACCGCCCTCGTCCGCTCCAACCTCCGCTGCTCCAGTGTCTCGTTCCTGTCCAACGTGGCCGGGTTCGCCGGCATACCGGCTGCCCACCAGGTCTCCTCCCACCAGGTGGAGAGCCTGGACGAGGTGGCCATCACCCGACGCCTGCGGGGGCACCCCGAGGGCCTCGAGCCGGTACCGATCCCGTATCCGGTAGGACCGGCCGTGCTCATCAGCTCCCAGGGCCTGTCCCTCGTGCGACCGTTCCCCGACCGCGGCTCCCGTTCCATCGTCTCCCTGGCCGATTTCGGGGCGCAGGCCCGATCCCGGGGGATGGTCGACATGCTCGACCCGTCCACCTTCGTGTCCCGGCCCACCGACGTTCCCGGTGGGCTGCCGCCGTTCGCCGGCCTGGCCCCCGCCGAGGAGGCGTTCCTCAACGAGATCCATCCGGGCGTCCTGCGAGCCGTGAGCGATCCGGTCGAGGCCGAATCGGCCCTCCAGCAGGCCCTCGCCCTGGCCAGAGCCATTGTTTCGGGCCTCCGTGTGGTCCTTGACGGTTCGTGCATCGGCCCCAAGGAGATGGGCCACCAGGTGACCTTTCTGGCCCAGGTGCAGGCCCTGGCCGAGCGGGAGGACATCGCCTATGTGGGGGTTGCCTTGCCCGTGGCGGCCCCTCCGTATGCCCAGCGCTGGTTGGCCAACCCCAAGATCGACGTGCGGGTGACGCCGGTCGGCGACCTGTCCGCCTTCCCCGCCGTCGACATCGTGCATCGGCCTTTTCAGGCCACCGCGGGCTTGGACCCGAGGCCGTGGCGGGCCGTCGGGCACCGGCTGCTCATCACCATCCACGACCTCGTGGCCTTCGAGGTCCCCGGGTACCACGAGAGCCCCGACGCCTGGTTCGCCTACCGGGAGTCCACCCGCTTGTCGACGGCCGCGGTGGACGGCATCGTGGCCATCTCCGAGGACACCCGCCACCAGATCGCCCTCGAGCGGCTCGCCGTCGACGACCAGCGGGTGTTCGTGGTCCCGAACGGCGTCGGACACCTGGAGGGCAACGAGCCCCAGCGTGAGCCGGCCGAGCTGATCGCCCGGGGCTTCGGCGGTCAGCCCTTCATGTTGGTGCTGGGCACCAACTACACCCACAAGAACCGGGACCTGGCCATTCGGGTGGCCCGGGAACTCCGGGACCGGGGCTTCGATCTGGCCCTGGTCATGGCCGGTGCGTTGGTGCCCTTTGGCTCCTCCCGGGTCGCCGAGGCCCAGGCCTCGGCTCCGGGCGAGCCGACCTTCACCATCCCCGACGTGACCTCCGAAGAGCGGAACTGGTTGCTTCGGCACGCCGAAGTCGTCCTGTACCCGAGCGGGGCCGAGGGGTTCGGACTAATTCCCCACGAGGCGGCTGCCTTCGGGACGCCCACCGTGCTGGTGCCGTTCGGCCCCTTCGGCGAGCGGCTGGGCGGCCTGCCCGTGGCCCCCGCCGACTGGAGCGTGCCCGCTCTGGCCGACGCCTGTGGGGAGCTGCTCTCCGACCCTGCCATCGCCGAGGCCCAGGTGGAGACCGTCGTCTCGGCGACGCCCCACTACGACTGGAATGCATCGGCATCTGCCCTGGTCGACGCCTACCGGTCATTGCTGGCCCGTCCGGCACTGACTAGCCTGAGATCCACGAAACGAGACGGAGTGTGATGGCCGAACAGACCAACGTGGCTGCCAAGTCCCGTGCCAAGACTACGAAGGCGGCGGCGACGCCAAAGCCGTCGGGGACCCCCGCAACCGAAGCGTCAGCGTCCCCGCTGGCCGGTGGTGAACTGGAGCGGGAGATGGACCGGCTCTCCTTGGAACAGGCCGTGCGCGACTTCGAGATCGCCAATGCCCGCGTCATCGATCTGACCCAGCGGCTGATCTCGGCCAACGGGCGGGTCGTCGAGCTCCAGCAGGATCTGGACCGGCACCAGGCGGCACTGGTGGATGTCACGACCCGTCATCAGGCGGTGCTGAACTCCCAGGCCTACCGCTTGGCCGACAAACTTCGGACCGTACGAAACCTGCTCCGGGGGTAACCGTGCCCAAACCGCGAGTGCTCTTCGCGATCACCGTCTACAACGGTCGGTCGGTCGTCTTCCCGTGCCTCCACTCGGCGGCTGCCGTCGAGTCCTCGACGGTGGACGTCGACATCCTCGTCCTCGACGACGCCAGTCCCGAGATGGGTTTCAGTGCCGATCTTGCCGCCCTCTGCGCCGAGTTGGGTCTCCAGTACTACCGGAGCCCCCGGAATCTGGGGATTCCCCGCAATGTCAACCTCGGTCTGCTGCGGGCCATGGAGGCCGGCTACGACTACGTGATCATCGCCAACTCCGACGTGCTCTTCCCGGCCCGTCTGGCCGACGTGCTGGTGGAGACGGCACAGACCGATCCCACCATCGGATCGGTGACGGCCTGGTCCAACAACGTCTCCATCTTCTCGCTGCCCAATGAGACTCCGGATCTCTTCTTGCGCAACCAGGAGGTGGTCACCTGGTTGTCGGAGTCCATCTACGGCCAGTTCGGCTCGGCGGCCGTGGACATTCCGGCCGGGATCTCGTTCTGCATCCTGATCCCGGTACCGGTCCTCGAGAAGGTAGGGCTGATGGACCCGGTCTTCGGCCGGGGCTACTGCGAAGAGACGGATTGGTCCCTTCGTAGCAAGTCGATGGGATACCGCATCACCCTGTCGCCGTCGAGTTTCACCTACCACCAGGGTGGGGGTACCAATCTGGAGGCCGGCCTGGTCTCGGCCGGACACACCTCGGTCCCCGAGCACGAGCTGATCCTCGACCTGCGCTACCCGTTGTTCCGGAGCCAGGTGGGCGCTTTCGTCCACTCCGAGCTGCTCGACCATCTCCGCCGCGACGCCAGGAAGAAGATCCTCACCGACGCCGCCCGCGACTACGGCTACACCGTGGTCACCGGACTCGTGCAGCCCAAGGCCGACATCGCCCACCCGGTGGTGTCGATCGAGACCCAGGACGGGGCTCTGGTGGCCGTGGCCCGATTCTTGGGCTTCTCGCAGGTGCTGCCGGTCGCCGACGACATTCCCGAGGGCATCGTCGAGTACTTCGGGGCCATGCCGACCTCGGTGCACATCATCGAGCCCGTAGGACCCCACGAGGGGGTCACCGCAGGTTTTGCCGACCGGGGAGCAACTGTCCAGCGCGAGGTGCGTTACCCGACCCGTGTCTGAGCCCAGCCCGGCAAGCCCGGCTCCCGAGCAGGGCACGAGCAGGCCGGGCCCCGAACTCGAACCACTGGGCATCAGTCCGCCCGTCCCCCATCAGGATCGCCAGTGGTTCCCGGCCATCGAGGCCCTGCGTGGCGTGGCGGCAGCCGCCGTGGTGGTCGATCACTGCTGGGCCCTGTCCGGCGGCCAGGCGTCGTTCGGCTTCGGGATCGTCCAGGGACTGGGCACCTGGGGCGTCAACATCTTCTTCATGCTCTCGGGCTACCTGCTGGCCGACTTCTTCTGGGTCAACCGACGCGGCAAGACGACGCTCGAGTTCTACATCCGCCGCTTCTTCCGCATCGCCCCCGCGTACTACGTCTGCGTGGGGCTCCTCTTTTTGTTCTTCGCCCAGCACGAGCAGATCTTCAGCTCCCAGGGTCTCAAGCAGACGCTGGCCAACCTGACCTTCACCCAGCACCTGTTCCCGGCGACGGAGAGCAATCTGAACGTGAATGGTGCCCTGTGGACGCTCAGCATCGAGATGACCCTCTATCTGTTCTTGCCCCTGATGGCCTACCTGATCGCCAAACGGCCGATCATCGCCTCCTTGAGCATCGCGGCCATCGGGGTGGCCTGGCGCCTCTACATCGCCCTGGACGGGGCACCGGTGACCCACTGGTACTTCGGGTTGCACTCGACGGCCTACCTGCCCTACCAGTACCTCTACCTGTCCCGGCAGTTCATCGGGCTGCTCCCCATCTTCGTGATGGGGCTGGGGCTCAGGTGGGCGGTCATCCACGGGCGGCTGGACCGCTGGACGAAGGGAACATCCCGGCACCCGAGCATGGTGGTGCTCCTGGTCCTGCTCCTCCCGAGCCTCATCATCTTGCGGGAGACGGGTCGGGCGTCGTTCTACACCCACTGGGTGTGGTTCACCTTCTTCGACTACGTGATCTGCATCCTGGCCATGCCGGCCCTGCTCTACGGCTCCCGTCCGGTGACCGGTCGGTTGGCGGCACCGATGAAGGGCGGCGTGTGGCTGGGGGAGCGGAGCTACGGCCTGTACCTCTGGCACTTCCCGGTGATTCTCGCCTTCTACGGCATCGGCTCGGCGGGGCTTGCCCCCCAGACCAGCCACCTGCCCCTCCGGATCGTGGGCATCTGGGTGGTGTCGATCGCACTGGCCTGGGGTAGTTTCTCGCTCATCGAGCGGCCGGGCCGGCTCCTCGGCCGGCGCCTCGGCCGACAGGTCGAGGGATGGCAGAAGAAGCACCGTCGGCAGGTCTCGGTGGCCGCAACGGATGGAGGATCATCATGAGTGCACTACCCCGATCGACAGTTGGTGCGCGCCTCGGCACCCTGGGCGAGAAGGTGGTCTCGACCATCAGGGGACCGGGCGGCGCATCGCTCGGCATCGAAGCGACGGTGCCAGAACCCCTACCCGACGGGGCCTACGAACTGGTCAAGGTCGACGCCGGCGATCTGTGGATCAGCAGCGACGACGAGGTCATGCGGCCCTACATGCAACGGGCCGGAACCTGGGAGGCCGAAGAGGGGCGCCTGCTCCGCTCCTTCGTCCGACCCGGATGCCGGTTCCTCGACATCGGGGCCAACGTCGGCTACTTCTCGGTGCTGGTCGGCAAGGCCGCCCCCGGCGTGACCGTGGACGCCGTCGAGCCCGACCCTGACAATGTGAGAGCCCTCCGCTTCAACCTGTGGTCGAACCGGGTGGCCGCCACCGTGTGGCCCCTGGCCCTCGACAACCAGGACCGCTACCTGGCGTTGTCGGGCAACGCCCACAACCTCGGTGACCTCCGGAGCGGCCGGATCGATCCCGACGAGCACCGGGATCCGACCGAGGCAGCGCCGGTCGCACGGAACCGGCAAGGCGGCGAACCCGGTTCTGGGCTGCCGCGGGGATGGATCGTCCCGGCGGCGTCGGGCGACGATCTGTTCGGCGGCCGAGGGTTCGATCTGGTCAAAGTGGACGTCCAGGGCTGGGAGTTCGAGGTGCTGCTGGGCCTGGACGGCGTCCTCTCCCGTTCCCCGGGGGTGCATGTGGTCACCGAGTTCTGGCCCGCCCCGTTGCGGGCTAACGACCGCCACCCGACCGACATCCTGGCCCGCTACCGGCAGTTGGGATATCGGGTGCGGGTGGCCCTGGGCGACGACGTGGTGGAGATGCCCGACGCGGAAATCGTGGATGTGTGCGACTCAGGGGGACCGGACGGTCAGGTCAATCTCCTACTCGAGCGCTAGCCCGGCCATCGGTACCGAGGGAGGGCAGGGAAACGGCGTAACGTCGGGGCCGCCCCGGTCGCCCGTGGGTTCCGGTTCATGACGAGCAGCTCGATGCTCGACGTTCAGTCCGGTCCGTCCGAGGATCACGTCCAGGCAACGCCCACGCCCACGGGCATCGATTGGCGGCTCGTGGCCGGAGCGGGCGTCATCGTGGCAGGAAGCCTGTATGTGGTCTGGCTGCTGTGGGGCAGCTTCTACTACGTCGACGACTTCCAACGACTCTCGGAGGCCAGTCACTCCTCGCTCGACTGGTCCTATCTCTCCGAGTCGGTGTTCGGTCACTTCGTCCCCGGTTGGCGACTCACGTACTTCCTGCTGCAACGCAGCGATCCGCTCGGCTACACCCCGGTCATCGTGATCACCGCCCTGCTTCAGGGATTCACCCTCCTCGGTTTCATGCGCCTTTTGAACGCGCTGTTCGGAAGGCTGTGGCGGAACCTCCTGTTCGTGGGCTGGTTGGCCGTGACCCCGGCCATGCTGTCGACGCAGTTCTGGTTCGCCAACGCGCTCCACGTGCTCCCGTCGATGGCCCTCACCATCTGGAGCCTGGACGGGTTCGTCCGCTACCTGGGCAGTCGGCGCCTCGCCTACCTCGTCTATTCGGTGCTGTCGCTGGCCCTCGGGCTGATGTTCTACGAGAAGCCGGTGATCGTGCTGGTGGTGATGCCGCTATTGATCCTCGCGATCGCTACCCAGTCCGGTCCGGTGGGCGTGGGGATCAGATCCGGAGTACATCGCATCACCTCCCTGTGGCGGGTCTGGGTCCTCTATGTGGTCTTCCCGATCGCCTACTTCTCGTACTTCTTCACCCATCAGTACTACGTGCCGGGTTCGCGCCCGGCACTGGGTGAACTGGCCCACGCCACCTGGCTGGCCTGGTTCCAGGGCATCGGGCCGGCGTTGATCGGTGGGCCCTTCCGCTGGCAGGTGGCCGGGGTCGGCGGCCTGAGCATTGCCGCCCCGTCGGAGGCGACGACGTACGTGGCCCTCGGCCTCGTCGTGGCCGTGGTCATCGGAAGTTTCGTCGTGGCCGAGCGGGCCTGGCGTGGATGGACCCTCCTTGTCGTTGGCTTCGTGCTCAGCTTCACGGTGGCCGCCTGGGGACGCCTCGAGTCCATCGGCCTCTCCATGGCCCGGGATTTCCGCTATTCGGCCGACACCATGCCGCTGGTGCTGCTCGGCGTGGCCCTGGCCTATACGGCCGTCCGGGGGGAGTTGGGCGAGGCGGTGGCTCAAGTCCCTGCCCACGCTCCCGCCCCGCCACCGCTGCGCCACCGCAAGCATCACCCCGGCAGGAGCGGTGTCGCGGTGGCTCTGGCGCTGGTGGTCGTGGTGGCGTATCTCGGCACGTCGTCGATCAGCATGTGGCGTTATCGCACCGTGTGGGACGCGGCCGTGAGTCGCACCTACTGGAACAACGTGGACATGGGCATCACGCAGCTGGAGCGCTCGGGCCGACCCTTCAGTCTCTACAACGTGGTGGTTCCCGAGACGGTGCGGTTCCTCGCCCAGTACCCAGGAGACCTCCTGTCGGCCACCGCCGGCATTAAATACCCGCACCTGCGCTACAACGACCCGAGCCGAACCCTGTACGCCCCGGACCCCACAACCGGGGTGATCCGGCCCGCCCGGGACTCGATCTACGAGAGCGCCGGGACCGGGGCCGCGGACCGGTTCATCGTGCCGGACACGGGGGCCCTGAAGAACGGCGAGCTGTGCCTGGCCCCGGGGTTGAGCCACGTCACCCTGCCCATGCAGCGCACGCTCCCCCTGGCCGTGTACACCATGACGGTCGATTATCGGTCGGTGGCCCAGTCCGCCTTCACCCCGTATGCCGTCCCCGTGGACAGGACCAAGCCGATCGCCCTGACGGACGGCACCCAGCTCCCGGCCCGCCTTCGCACCGCGATCGTCACCCTGGCGCCCACCACCATGCGGTCGGCATCCCTGCTGGTGTCGTCGAACGCCGGCATCTGTCTCCAGACCGTAACGATCGGCATCCCGGGCTCCTGATAGCACGGCCGGACCCCGTGGACCAGGGCCTGGGGGCGTTCGACCTGGTTCCGTTGCCGGACCACTACTGAGGGGAATGGGCTGGCGTGCACCAGGTCCCTTTGGTTTACGATTCCTGGGTGACCTCTCTGCGTTGCGAAGGTGTTCGACCGAAGGGGTGGTGTCCCCACCTCTTCGCTGTCGCCGCGCCGGAGTGCCGGGTTCCTGGTGCCGGTGCCGGACGCCATCGGTCGACGGTCGCAGAGGAGGGCCAGGCATGGTGAAGACCCCCAGTCTGAGGTCGCCAGCAGTGCGATCGCTCGAGCTGTCCGGGTGGCGGGTCCGGTTGGCCACACTGCTCGAAGGGGACTACGAGGCCTGGTTGGCCGTGCGGACCCGCTGCCGGTCGTGGCTGGTTCCCTGGGAGCCGCGTTCGAAGGGAGCACCCCACGCTCCTGAGGACGCGGCCAGCTTCTCGGCCCGCTGCGGGATGCGGGAGCGAGAGCGTCAACTGGGCACCGGATTCGGTTTCGGTATCTTCTTTGAGGGCCGGTTCTGTGGTGAGATCACCCTCTCCTCCATCCAGCGTGGGCCATTCCAGAACGGGGCCATCGGCTACTGGATCGACGAGGAGATGGCCGGGGCCGGCCTGATCCCCGAGGCGGTCGTGGTGGTGCTCCAGTTCGCCTTCGAGACCCTCCGCCTCCACCGCATCGAGGTGGCCATCATCCCCCGCAACCGGCCCAGCCGGCGGGTGATGGAGAAGCTCGACCTCCGCAACGAAGGGGTGGCCCTCGGCTACCTCGAGATCAACGGCGAGTGGGAAGACCACGTCCGCTACGCCATGACCGCCGAGGAGTGGCGGGCCCGGGGCCCGGCGATGAAGGCGACCTGGCTGAAGCGCAACTGAGCTGCGGTCCGCACGGCCTGTGCGGACTGGCTCCAGACTGCTACCCGTCGATGCCCCGTACGACGGCGGGGGAGTGACGGAAGAACTGCTCGACATCCTGCTCGTAGCGGTATTCGGGGTCACCGGTCCCCGTGGCCCGGCGCAGGTTGTTGGCCCGGGCGAAGCTCTCGACCGCCCCCGCACTCGTGTAGCGGTACTCGAAACCCTCCTTGACCAGCTTGGTGGTGTCCACGCCCCGTCCGTAGCGGATGAGCCCTTCGAGCTCAGGGGGGAACTGGACGATGCCGGCCCGCCGGAGCGGGGCCACGAAGGCCCGGGGCTTGAATGGGGGCAGCGGCAGGAGGAAGGCCCCGCCGATGGAGGCCACCTCGCTCCAGGGGAGCTTGCCCCACCCGGCCACGTTGAAGACCCCGGGAATGCGGTGCTCGGTGACGTACTCGAGGGCCCGGACCACGTCGTCCTCCTCGACGAACTGCACCAGGGGATCGAAGCCGGCGATGTTGGGCAGGAGGCGTCGGCGCAGGTTGTGGCTGATCGGGGTGATGATGTCGGTGCCGAGCACGTTGGCGAACCGCAGGACCGACACCACCAGGTGGGGGTTGTCGTCGGTGAAGTCCCGGACGAGGGACTCGACCTCCAAGAGCGACCGCTCCAGCCGGGTCCGTACGGGTCCCGTACGGGTGTCCTCCTCCCGGAACCACGTGGGGTCGGTCTCGGCCGCCCCGTAGACATGGGTCGAGGACTTGACCACCACCTGGCGGACCGAGGAGCCGGCCGTCCCCGCCGCGGCCAGCAGGTTGAGCGTCCCGATCACGTTGATCTCATGGAGGGTCCGACTGGGTACCTTGACCGAGTTGGTCTCGAGGAACGTGTGGACGATGGTGTCCACCTGGGTGGCCCGCACGATCCGGTTGAGGATGGAGTACTTCTGGTCCGACCGCACGAACTCGGTCCGCTCGAGGGGCACCCGGGGTTCGTTGGCCCCGAGGCCCAGGATCATCTCGACCTGGGGCTCGTTCTCCAGGGCCTGGGCCATGCGTCCACCCCAGAAGGTGTCGAGCCCGGTGATCAGTACCCGGCGGCCCATCAGCCGAACCAGACGCTGCGGCGGGTCCGCAGCATGTCGTGGAGGGCGTCCTGCATGCGGGCCCGGATGGCCTCGGCCTCGTCCATCACCCGACTCCTCGAGTACCGGTCCTGACCGGGCTCCACGTCGAAGTGGACCGGGTCGAGGACCCGGAGTTTGAACTTGGACGGGAAGTAGGTCACATAGCCGAGCGGTCCGAGCAGGAGGGCGTTGGCCGTGACCGGGAAGTAGGGCAGGTTGAGCATCTTGGCCACTGTCGGCACCCGGAACAGGATGGGCATGGACTCCTCGGCCCCGACCACGGCGATGGGGATGACGGGCACCCCGGCCCGCATGGCGATCTCGACGAACCCGCCCCGCCCGAAGCGCCGCAACCGGTAGCGGTCGGTGTAGGTCTTGGAGGTGGCCTTCGTCCCCTCGGGGAAGACCAGGGCCAGCTGCTGCTGGTCGTGGAGGAGCCGGTAGGCGTTGTCGGGATGGGCAGGCACGCCGCCGGTCCGTGACCACATGGTCCCGACCACCGGGAGGGTCCGGAAGAAGTAGTCGGCCAGGCCGTAGACCGGTCGGCCCAGCTCCTCTTCCACGCCGTGCATGATGGCCGGGGCGTCCGAGGGGATGGCACCGGCGTGGTTGGCGATGAGGAGTGCCCCGCCGTGGAGGGGGATCTTCTCCAGTCCCTCCCACTCCACCCGGAACCAGTACTTGTAGATCGGGTTGTAGAGCCGCCGCACCACCGAGCGCATGTGCTCGGAACGGCCCCACTCGTCGACGTCCGAACGGCGGGGATCGGGGGGCAGGCCGGCCTCGGCCCCGGGTCGGACCACCGGCAGGATGGAGACCGACGCCTTGGGCGGGGACGGCGTGGCGGCATCGTCTCCAGGGTGATCGTCGCTGAGCAGCTGATCCGTCTCGGACTCGGGTTCGACCGTCGCCGTCGCTCGGCTCTCGTGGGCCTCAGGTGTGTCCTCGTCGGTGGCCGGAGTCGCGTCGGGCTCGGAAGCTCGCTCGAAGGGGTGGTCGGTGCCGTCGGCCCGCCTGGCCGTCCGGGTCCGATCGGCTGGGTCCGCGCTCACCTGCGCCATCGTACTGCCGACGACCTCACTCCACCCCGTGGGGTTCGGTGGCGGCACGGAGCTGTCCGGCCAGGGTGCCGAGGGCGGCGAGTCCCTCCAGGTTCAGCGAACGCCGGGAGACGTCCCCGGTGGCGAACTCGGCCCGCAGCGCCGAGTGGACGGTGGCCACTTCGACCGGCTCGACCAGTGGCAACAGCACCGTGACCGTCGGACCCCGAACCACCAGAGGCACCGGGGTGCGGTCCAACGAGTCGGCCACCACCTTTCCCACCCGTTCGGCCAACGGTCCACCTCGCTCGCCGTCACGGCCGTACTCTGAGACGATGACGGCGGGCACCGGGGGCGTGGCCAAGAATCCGTAGCGGGAGCGATAGACGTCGGACAGCATGGTGACCGAGTCGTGCAGCGGATGAACAGTGCTGCCGGGCACGTTCTTCCAGTGGACGGGCACCTCTTTGATGCCGAGGCCGAGCCGTCGGGCCCGGGCCAACACCTCGACGTCGAAGGCGAACCGGTCGATACCCACCAGGTGGAAGAGCAGTCGGGCGGCCGGGGTGCGGAACGCCTTGAAGCCGCACTGGGTGTCCTGCAGGCCGAGGCCGGTTCCCGTGGTGACCAGCCGGTTGAACAGCCGTCCCATGACCGCTCGAACGGCATAGGTGCCGTCCATCATGGAGGTGGCCAGCGCCCGTGACCCGATGGCCGCCTCGCTGGAGCCGAGGGCCTCGAGCAGCAGCGGCACGGCCCGGGGATCGATGGCCATGTCGGCGTCCATGTAGGCCACGTACGGACCCCGGGCGAGGGCCACCCCGGCCCGGACAGCCGCACCCTTGCCACCGTTGGCGGGCAGGCTGATCACCCGATGGTGGGGGAGGGGGGCGAGCAATCTCGTGGCCACGGCGGCCGTCTGGTCGGTGCTGCCGTCGTCGATGACCACTACCTCGGTCTCGTCGAGGTCGATGGCCCGGTCGGCCACGGCAGCGTCGAAGCGACCCATGCCGGCGGGCAGTCGGGCCGCCTCGTTGAAGGCGGGGACGATGATGGTCAGTCGCGGTGCCATGAGCAGATCCCGACCCTACGCCGCCCCCGGGTCCGGTGGCCGTCAGGTCAAGCGACCGACGGCGCCGACTACGGCCGGGCCGCTCCCACGATGCCCTGGTACCAGATGGGGTCGTAGGTCACGAACGTGCCGGTGTGGGCGGCCTGGATGATGGTGCCCTGGCCGTAGGGCGTGGCCTGCCCGTCAAGATAGGGACCCACGTACATGACCACGTGGTCGATGCCGTCCCCGTCGAGGTTGTAGAAGATGAGGTCGCCGGGCTGCAGGGCGTTCAGAGCCACGTGGGGGAACATGGCGTACTGGTCGGCTGCGGAGTGATCCATCGACACCCCGGCCTGGGACCAGGCCAACATGGTCAGACCGGAGCAGTCGACACCGGCCGAGCTGGCCCCCGCCCACAGGTAGGGGACACCCATGTACTTGATGGCCCCGTGCACGGCGGCGAGCCCGGCGGCCTGGGCGTTGCCACTGGCCGAGACGGCAACAGTGCCTGCGGCTGGCGAAGCGCCCGAGGTGCCGGCCGCCGAGGTGGCCGCTTGGTTGGCGGCCGTGGTGGCATTGACGGCGGCTGCACTACCGCCCTTCAGCGTGGTGGCCACCTGGGCGGCCTGGGAGGCCTGGGCGGCTGCAGCCTGGGCCGTGGCCGACGAGGGGGCGCTGGCCGCGGTCTGGGCCGCCGCGACGGCCTGGGCGGTGGCCTGTTGGGCGATCTGGGTGGCCAGGCTCCCCTTGACCGACGCCAGGGTGGCCTCGGACTGGTCGGCCAGAGTCTGAGCGCCCTGGCGGGCCGTGTTCACCTCGGCCAGCTGAGCTGTTTCGGCTTGTTGCTCGCTCAGCAGTTTGGTCTGGGTGGTGGTGAGCTGCTTCTGGCCGGCGGCCACCCGGGCCACGTCGGCGGCCACCGTCGAGGACCCGAGCTGCTGGTAGTAGTCGCGGGTCTGGGTGGCATCGGTCGGCGAGGCGAAGAGTGAGGCCATCGAACTTCCCGCCGTATCGTTCATGTAGGCCTGGATGGCGTCGTCGCGCAGGTGGGCGCGCTCGGTGGCCAGTTGCGCCTTGGCCGTGTTGATGGATGCCGTGGTCGATTTGAGGGAGGCCTGGGTGGTGGACAGGTTGACCTGAGCCTGGTTGTACTGCTCGTCGGCCTGGTCGAGGACGGCCTGCTGCTGGGAGATCTGTGCCTCGAGTGCGCTCACCTGGGCCTCGGCCGCGCTGATGGAGGACTGACCGGCCACGGTGGTGGTGGTCGACGGGGCGACGGTCGACGAGGTCGTGGTCGGGGTGGCGCCGGCCACCGAGGCCGGTCCGACCGCGAAGGTGGCGAGGGCGCAGGCCACGGCCAGGGGGATGGCGGCCATCCCGAATCTGGTCAATGTGGTGGCCCGCGGTGTCCGACGTCTCGGCGTCGTCGTCCCGATCGGCGATTGCCCCTGTTGCACTACGTGACACTCCTTGTACACCCGAAAGGAACGACCACAGAGAGGACCACGGGCTTCCCGTGCGTCCCCACCGTCCCGGTGGTCGAACTGCCGTGTGATCTGCGATTCCTGACCCATCACTACGCTCCAGTGGCGAGGGCACCCGGGCGTCCGGCCCGGCGCCGGCTGGTTCGGCGGCCCTCGTTGCTGGATGTATCGGTAAGTTGCTGGTTGTATCGGCACCTGGGCCGGAGAACTGGAGGCCTCAATCGTGGAGGGCGTGGTCGAAATCGAGGGTGGGCGGGTGCGTGGTGTGCACCGACACGACCACTGGTCCTTCGCCGGAATCCCCTATGCCGCCTCGCCGGCCGGCCCGGCCCGATTTCGACCGCCAGGCCCACCCGAGCCCTGGACCGGCATCCGCCCCGCCGACCGCTTCGGTCCGGTCGCCCCCCAGGCCCCGGGCCTGATCGATGTGTCGCTCGGCGGGAAGCCCGAGGTGCAGTCCGAGGACTGCCTCCGTCTCAACATCTGGACGCCGGCCCTCGACGGTGCCCGTCGCCCGGTGATGGTCTGGGTCCACGGCGGGTCGTTCGTGGGTGGGTCGGGCTCGGGCGGCCTCTACCGGGGCGGCACCCTGGCCCGGGAGGGCGACGTCGTCGTCGTCACCATCAACTACCGGCTCGGCATGCTGGGCTTCCTCGCCCACCCGGCCCTCGAGGCCGAGGGTCAGACGTGGCTGGACGGGGAGGCCTGGACAGGATTCGGCAACTGGGGGCTGGCCGACCAGGTGGCCGCCCTCCGATGGGTCCGTGATCACATCGCCGACTTCGGCGGCGACCCCGGCAACGTCACGTTGTTCGGCGAGTCGGCCGGCGGCATGAGTGTGAGCGCCCTCCTCGGGGCCCCTGCGGCCCACGGCCTGTTCCACCGGGCCATCGTGGAGAGTGGGGGCCCCTACGCCTACACACCCGACCAGGCGGCGTCGGTGACCGAGCAGCTGGCCGACCATCTCGGGGTGCCCCTCACCCGTGAGGCCTTGGAGCAGGTGCCCGCCGACGCCATGGTCCAAGCGGTGGTCGACTTCGATCAGCGGGGAGGCCACCGGGACGACAGCGGGCTGCTCATGATGCCGGTGGTCGATGGGGGCCTGCTTCCCGTCGACCCCGCGGTGGCGGTGGCGGCCGGGTCGGTAGCCGACGTCCCTCTGCTCATCGGGACCAACCGCGACGAGATGACCTTCTTCACCCTCGGTAACCCGACGCTCAACAGCTTGGACCTCGATGGCCTGCGCCGGTGGATGCGCCGGCTCGGACCCGACGACGCGGCCAACGACGCCGTGATCGGAGCGGTCACCGAGGCCAGGCGGGCCCGGGGCGAGCCCATCACTCCTCGGGACCTGTGGGTGGCCATCGCCACCGAGTACGTCTTCCGGATCCCGTCGCTGCGCCTGGCCGACGCCCACCGGGAGGCGGCCGAGCCCGGGGTGGGAACCTACGTCTATCTGTTCACGTGGAGCTCACCCATGCTGGACGGCTACCTCGCTTCGTGCCACGCGCTCGAGATCCCCTTTGTCTTCGGCACGGTCCAGAACCCGGCCGTCCAGGGGTTCTCCGGCGGGGGAGCCGAGCCGCTCGAGCTCTCCTCGGCCATCCGTCGGGCCTGGACGTCGTTCGCCCACACCGGCACGCCGACCGGGTTCCCCGCCTGGGAGCCCGACCGGCAACCTACCGAGATCCTCGGACCGTGGCCCGGCCTCCAGGGCAACCTGCACCAGGTGGACCGGCCTCGTGACGAGGAGTTCGAGGCCGTGTCCTCGGTGATGCGGCCGCCGGTGTCCATCTGACAGCTCTGCGGTGAGGGATTCGCCTCGGGCGACCCCGTTCTTCGGGCTCAGGCGCTCCAACCGCCACTGAAGCTGAAGAACTGACCGGTCTGGAACCGCGTCCTGCCTTCGAGAAGTACGGCAGCGAACTCGGCCAGCTCGGACATGGTCCCGAGCCGACGAGCGGGCGTCTGGCTCTCGATGCGGTGGCGACGCTCCGGATCGGTACCGGCCCCGCTGGCGGCGAGGAAGCCGGGAAAGTCCATGAAGTTGGTACCGATGGCGTTGATGCACAGACCCGACCGGGCGTACTCCTGACCCGTGGCCCGCACGAGTGCATTGGCTCCGGCCCGGGTGGCCGAGTAGGTCGATACTCCCGGCTCGGGGCGAGCGCCGGTGGCACTGGTAAACACCACGATGTCGCCCGAGCCCCGGGCCACCATGGGCGGGATCAGGGCTTGGAGCGCATGGAAGACCATGTCCAGGTTGCCCGTCTTGGTGCGCTCCCACTGCTTGTCGGTGATGTCGAGGAATCGCCCAGTGATGATGCCCGTGCCGGTGACGATGGCGGCCGCGTCGATCCGGCCGAACCGGGCAAGTGCCCGTTCGATCAGCAGTTGGTTGCCTGGAGCGCCGCGGAGGTCAGCCTCAGAACCCGGAACCACCTCGACCTCACAATCGTCACCCCGCAGCTCACTGACGAGGTCGTCATCTGGGTCGTGGAGGACCAGGTGATGGTTCCCGGCCAGGCGGCGTGCCAGTTCCGGTCCGACGTAGTCCCCGGTCTGGGTGAGGACGGCCACGCGCTTCTCCATGGGCTCAACGTAGGTCCGCTGGGCTGCTGGTGCAGGCGATGAGTCGGTGATTGTCAAGCTTGGCTAAGGCTGCATCGGGAGCTGAGACCGCGCCTACCACCTAGAGTTTTGACATGGTCACCGGGAACAAAGGAAGGTCGACGCCGACTGCAGTGAGTACGACGGGGACGTAGCCCAATTGGCAGAGGCAGGGCGCTTAAACCGCCTCCAGTGAGGGTTCGAGTCCCTCCGTCCCCACCCAGAAGCTGGCGCGGTCTGTCAGTCGATCGGTGCCTATCGGCAGGTCAGCGCGCTGTTATGGAGACCCTGGCCGCGCCCGCCCGCGCCCGGCTGGGACGGTCCCAGAGCGCCTGGAAGCGCAGGTGGCCCTGGGGTGGGATAGTGCTGCCATGCACTCGGCGGCACGACCGATGATCGCGGTGGGTGCGTTAGTGATGCTCCTGGTGGGCGCAGCGGGTGGAGTGACACTGGCCGCCGTCCCCGCAGGCGCGGCCACTCCGGCCGCGGCACCGACGGTTTGGCTCTGTCGGCCCGGGCTTGCCAACAACCCTTGCACGGCCAGCCTCACGGCCAGGGTCGTTCGGGCCAACGGGACTACCCGCCTCCAGCGGACCCGCCAACCCAAGAACCCGCCGATCGACTGCTTCTACGTCTACCCGACCGTCAGTACCCAGTCGACGGTGAACGCCAACCTCCACATCGATCCTCAGGAACGATTCGTCGCCCGGGCCCAGGCTTCGCGGTTCTCCCAGGTCTGTCGGGTCTATGCGCCGATGTATCCCCAGCTGACGGTGTCCGCCATCAAGGGGGCGATCAGCCCGCAGGCCGCGGTGATCGCCTACCTCGGGGTGCTGTCGGCCTGGAACAACTACCTCGCCCACTACAACAAGGGTCGCGGCGTGGTCCTGATCGGACACTCACAGGGAGCCTCGCTCCTCATTGCCCTCATCAAGCGGGAGATCGACCCGAACGCATCGCAACGCCACCTGCTGGTGTCGGCCCTCTTGATGGGCGGGAACGTGACCGTGCCGGTCGGCCGGACCGTGGGCGGCGACTTCGCCCACATCCCTGCATGCCAGTCCAACTCCCAGACCGGCTGTGTGGTGGCCTACTCCACGTTTGCCACCCCACCTCCCGCTGACGCGTTCTTCGGTCGGGTCGGCACGAGCATCGGCTCGACGGTCGGCGGGTCGGTGACCGCCACCGCCGGCCTGCAGATCCTCTGCACCAATCCGGCCGACCTCAAAGGTGGCACGAGACCGCTCACCCCCTATTTCCCGAGCAGCGCGCCACGGACGCCGTGGGTCACGTATCCGAACCTCTACACGTCGAGCTGCGAGTCGACCGGTGGGGCCACCTGGCTGCAGGTGAACGACATCGCCGGGCCCCGGGACAAGCGGCCGGTGGTCGGGCCCAGCCCGACCCTCGGGCCCCGCTGGGGGCTGCATCTGGACGATGTCAACCTGGCCCTCGGCAACCTGGTCGCCATCGTGCACGACGAGTCGGTCGCCTACGCCCGATGAGCCAACCGGTACGTCGGTAACGCGACCGTGCCCGTCCCGATGGATGGGCCGTCGGGACGACGGGTGGGACGAACCGTCGTTCTCAGCCCAGTTCGGGTTGCCTGAGGAACTCCACCAACCGGTCACGCCGTCTCCGGATGAGCCCGAGCCCGGCCCGGTGGCCGAGGAAGAAGGCCGTAGCTGACAGCACGGCGGTGATGCCGACTCCGATGGCCAGCTCGCTGTCGGGTATGCGAGCACTGGTGCCGTGGTCGGTGGCCACGATCCAGGCCACGAAGGCCGGTGCGGCCAGCAGGTTGATGATGGCCGGCACGAGGGCGTAGGGGAGGAGGCAGAGGGTGGCCCAGCGCACCACCATCCGACCGACCGGTCGTCGGTGTCGCCACCGGTCGGCCAGGGGCAACGGGTGGTACGGGTAGTAGATGCCCAACCAGCCGGCGATGCCCAGGCTGCCGATGGGGACCACGATGATGCCGATGATGGTCACGACGGTCGTCGTCCAGCGCTCCCGGTCGATGCCGATGCCGATGGCCACGAGCACGCAGAGGGGGGTGACCAGCAGCCACAGCACGGCGTTCTTGGCGTAGATGAGCCGGCGGAGGGCGGCGGGATCGTCGATGGCCGCCACGGTCCGGTCGGCATCGGAGCCGAGGATGTTGGTGGCCGGCACGTCGGCCAGCATCCAGGTGGCCATGACCACGGGGAAGGCCAGGGCCCCGTGCAGACTGAACAGGAGGTCCTGGAGGGGTACCGGCAACCACAGCCAGGCCACGGTGACGAGGCTGGCGTTGACCGCCACCACCAGCGGTGCTTCGAACGGTGGGGTGAAGGCCCGGCGGAGCTCGATGCGGAAGGCATCCTGATAGGACGCCGGCAGCACCGGACCCGTTGGGCCGCTCTCGCCCTCTGCGATCATCCCGCTCGCCATGCCGTCAAGCTACGTGGCACCAGCCGTTCCGGGACTGATGGCTACGCCACCCGTGCCATGGCGGGCACCCGCGTCGAAACGCCGGAGGCTACCCCTGGGCACCGGCCGCACCAGGGGTAGCCTCGAAGCGGGCGTCGGGTCCGGTCGGCTCCCTCGCCGGCCGGTCGGGAGCGACGGATGGACCCGGGGTCGAACCAGAGGAGGGTGCCGTGGTCGAGGACATCGTGGACAGCCGTCGCACCGAGCCCCCGTACCTGCTCGACGAGCGGGCCATGTTGGAAGGCTGGCTGGAGTTCCATCGCACCACGCTCCTCTTCAAATGCGAGGGACTCGACGATGCGGCCCGGAAGGCCCGTCCGGTCCCGACCTCCCTCCTCTCCCTGCACGGCCTGGTCCGCCACATGGCCGAGGTCGAGCGCAACTGGTTCCGCCGGGCCCTGCTCGATGAGCCCGACGCACCCGACGTCTGGGCCAGCTCCGGGGAGTACGACGGTGAGTTCCTCGCCCTCGACGACGCTGACTGGGAGGAGGACGTCGCGGCCTGGGAGGCCGAGTGTCAGGCCTCGCGCCACGCCGCTGGGCCCTTCGACCTCGACCACACCGGGACGCGGCAGGGGGAGCGGTGCTCGTTGCGCTGGATCTACAACCACATGATCGAGGAGTACGCCCGCCACAACGGGCACGCCGACCTGGTCCGGGAGTTGGTGGACGGCGCCGTCGGCTGGTGAATCCGAGGTGATCCCGGTGGAGCCTGCACCGGCCGATCGACCGGACCTCCAAGCATCTCCGCGGGGTTAGCGCCGATTCAGAGCGCGGCAGCCTCGCTCAACGGCCGTCGCCGCTCGCCTGATCCGGCCCGCGAGATCCACACCGGGTCCCCGGCGGCCAGGTCGATCTCGGCGGCGGCCCCTCGGCTGAGCTGCACCCAGGTGGGCTCGCCCCGGTCCATCTGGACGTCCACCCGCACCTCGAAGCCGAGATGGGTGACCCGCTCCACCGTTCCGGCGTACTGGCCCACGCCCTGGTCGCGGTGGATGACCAGGTCGTGGGGACGGACCCAGGAGCCATCGAGCTGGGTGGCCGGGCCGAGGAACTTCATGACGAACTCGTTGGTCGGATGGTCGTACATCTCGGCGGGACGGCCGATCTGCTCCAGCCGCCCCTGGTTGATGATGGCCAGGTTGTCGGCCACCTCCATGGCCTCTTCCTGGTCGTGGGTGACCAGCACGGTGGTGACCGAGATCTTCTCGTGCAGGTCCCGCAGCCAGACCCGCAGCTCCTGGCGGACCTGGGCGTCGAGGGCGCCGAAGGGCTCGTCGAGCAACAGGAGCTGGGGCTCGATGGCCAGAGCCCGGGCCAGGGCCATGCGTTGGCGTTGGCCACCGGACAGCTGGGAGGGGTAGCGGTCGGCCAGATGGTCGATCTTGACCAGGTCGAGGAGCTCGTCGACCTTGGCCCGGATCTCGGCTTTGGGGCGCTTGCGGACCTCCAGCCCGAAGGCCACGTTCTTGCGCACGGTGAGATGGCGGAAGGGTGCGTAGTGCTGGAAGCAGAAGCCGATGCCCCGGTCGCGCACGGGGACCTGGGTGACGTCCTCGCCGTCGAACTCGACGGTCCCCGAGTCGGGTACCTCCAGTCCCGCCACCACCCGGAGCAGCGTGGACTTGCCGCCCCCGCTCGGGCCGAGCAGGGCGGTGAGTGAGCCGTTCGGGACCTCGAGACTCACGTCGTCGAGAGCAAGGGCAGTTCCGAATCGCTTGGAGACTGATCGGATCGTGATCGCCATCGTGGGGTCCTCCTCTCCTTGGTTCGGTCGTTACGGTCGGCGCCCACCACAGCGAGGACGCCCAGCGCCACCAGGGCGAGGATGACCGCGCCCGAGTAGGCGGCTACGAGGTCGAGATTCTCCACGCCGTCCTGGATGAACAGGGTCATGGTGTCGGTCTTGCCGGCGATCAGTCCGGAGACCACGGCCACGGCCCCGAACTCGCCGATCACCCGGGCCGTGGTCAGGGTCACACCGTAGGCCAGGCTGCTGCGGATGGAGGGAAGGGTGACCCGTCGGAAGACGGTGAAGGGGGCAGCACCGAGGGTGGTGGCGGCCTGTTCCTGGTCGGTGCCGATCTCTTGGAGGACCGGGAGCACCTCGCGCACCACATAGGGCAGGGCCACGGTGGCCGAGGCCATGACGATGCCGGGGAACGAGAAGATGATGGTGATGCCGTGGGCGTCCAGCCAGTTGCCGAACCACCCGGTCTTCCCGTAGACGAGGACGAGGGCGATCCCCACCACGACCGGGGAGACGGCCAGGGGCAGGTCGACGAAGGCGTCGAGCAGCCACGCACCGGGGAACCGGTGCCGGGCGAGGATCAGGGCCACGCCCACCCCGAAGACCGTGTCGAGGGGGACGGCGATCAACACCACCAAGAAGGTGAGCCAGAGGGCGTGGAGGGCGTCGGGGGTGGTGACGGCATCCCAGGCCCGGCCGAAGCCGTGCTGGAAGGCGCGGTAGAAGATGGACCCGACGGGGATGAGGACGAGCACCCCGAGGTAGCCGAGGGCGACGATCCGCAGGGGCCACCGCCAGCGCCCGGTCACCGTGCCGCCTTCCGCCTGTGGCCCCGTCGCATCCGGCCCGATCTCATATGGCGTCGCTCACGTTGAAGCGCCGCCGCAGGAGCCCGATGAGCAACAACACGATGAGGGCGATGAGGACGAGTACCACCGACACGGCCGCCGCCGCCCCCAGCTCGTCGCTCTGGGAGAGGCTGAAGATCCACGAGGAGGAGACCTCGGTCTTGAAGGGCACGTTGCCCGAGATGAGCACCACGGAGCCGTACTCGCCGATGGCCCGGGCGAAGGCCAGGCCCGCCCCGGCCAGCATGGCCGGCGCCAGGCTGGGCAGGATGATCCGCCACAGCACCCGGGTGGACGACGCCCCGAGCGAGGCGGCGGCCTCTTCGGTCTCCCGGTCGAGTTCGGCCAGCACGGGCTGGACCGACCGCACCGAGAAGGGCAGCGTGACAAAGGCCAGGGCGAACAGGATGCCCCAGCGGGTGTTGGCCACGTCCAGGTGGAACGGGCTGTTCGGCCCGTAGAGGGTGAGGAGGGTGAGCCCGGCGACGATGGTGGGCAGGGCGAAGGGCAGGTCGATCACGGCATTGACGGCGGCCTTACCCCGGAAGTCGTCCCGGACCAGCACCCAGGCGATGACCAAGCCGGCCACGGCGTTGAAGGCAGCCACGGCGAGCGACGAGACCAGGGTGAGTTTGAACGCCGCCACCGCCTCGGGCTGGCTGACCGCCGCCCAGAAGGCACCCCACCCCCCGCTGAAGGCGTGGGCCACGAGGGCGGCCAGGGGCAGGACGACCAGGAGGCTCAGGTAGGTGACGGCCAGCGTGGGCCCGGCCACCCGACCGACGGCCCGACGGGTGGTGTGGCGGTGACGCGGGGAGGCTCCCGCTCCGGCCAGGGTGGCCGGAGCCGGGAGGGCTGGGGCCTCTGCCTCAGCTACTGGAGGTGGAGACACCGAGCCCCGTCTCGATCTTCGCCACGACACCGGTGCCGGGGGTGAAGAAGACCGTGTTGACCTTGGTCCAACCACCCAGGCTGTCGATGGTGAAGAGGGACTGGGGCTTCGGGAACTTGAACTGGGCGGCCACCTTCGGCAACACCGGACGGTAGCCCTGCTGGCCCCAGACCTTCTGGCCGGCCGGCGAGAGCAGGTAGGCCACGAAGGCCTTGGCCGCCGACGGGTTGGTGGCCTTCAGCGAAACGGCGATGGGGTTCTGGATCAGGATGGTCTGGGGCGGGGTGATGATGGTGATGGGCTCACCCTGCTTGGCGGCGTAGAGGGCATCGTCCTCGTAGTCGAGCAGTACGTCGCCTTCACCGGACAGGAAGGTCTGGAGGGCGGTCGAGGCGCTCGAGGGCTGGGCCACGGTGTTCTTCAGCAGCTTGGTCAGGTACGCCGTGGCCTGGGCCTTGTTCTTGCCCTGCTGGAGCTGGGCGCCGTAGGCGGCCATCAGGTTCCACTTGGCACTACCCGAGCTGAACGGGTTGGGGGTGACGACTCCGACGCCGCTCTTGATGAGGCTGGCCCAGTTGGTGATGTGCTTGGGATTCCCTTTGCGGACGACGAACGAGACGATGGAGTTGGTCACCATGCCCTTGGTGGGGGTGGCGGCCCACTTGGGCGAGACGATGCCCGCCTTGACCAGCTTGGTCATGTCCGGCTCGAGCGAGAAGTTGACCACGTCGGCGGGAAGCCCGGAGGCCACCGCGGTCGACTGGGAGCCCGAGGCCCCGAAGGACTGGGAGAAGGTGACGCCGCTACCGGCCGAGGTGGCGTTGAAGGCGGTGATGAGGGCGGCGTAGGCCGGCTTGGGGGTGGAGTAGGCGACCAGGGCCACCGAGCCGCTGGCCGCTCCGGCGGTCGCCGGGATGGCCGCCCCTGCGGCGAGGGTTAGTCCCAACAGCGCGGCGCCACCCCCGATCCGGATCTTGCGGGTTGACCAGGAACGAATAGGGGTCTGCACCTCCTAATTCCATACCAAGTCGCTGGGCTTTGTCAAGTAGAAACGACCACGGACCGCGAGCGGACGACGCCGTTGCGTGCTGGAATCCGGGAGTCGTCGGGGACGCCGACCGTTCGCACGGCCCGAAGCAAGGCCCGGCCCCTGGGGTGCAACCAGTCACAGCGTGGCGGCAGCCTCGCCGGATCCCTTGTCCTCGTAGTGGCGGGGAAGAGTGTGCCGACGCCATCGGCACCGGCGCGCCAGTCGCCGAACTGACCCATGGGACCTGGCGTGCGCCCGCCCGGGCCCGGAGGGCCGCTACGGGCGCCCCGACCAGCCGGTCCCGCTCAGGGTTGGCGGAGGGTGCGGGCCCGCTCGATATGGCTCATGCGCACCTGGGCCACCAGCCAGTTGTCCGATCGGGTGAGCTCCCGCTCTGCCGGTCGGTGATGGTGGCCGGATGGGGCGTCGGTGCGCGCACCGCACTTCCGACACACGGGCATGCGCCCGTTGGTTTCGGGGGTGTGGTGCTCGTCGAGCCGGTTTCCTACCTGGGATGCCTCGGGTGTGACCATGGTGCTCCGATCGCCCGGCGCTGGCCCGTGGGTCCCGTGCCGGGCCTCATGAAGGGGCGGCTAACGGGTCAACCCCTTGCGGGTCTGCTCCTTGTCCTTTTTGGCCTGTCGCTTCTCTTTGAGTGACTTGCCGGACTTCTTGGAGGCGGTCTTGCGGGGTGACTTGTCGGTCATATCGTCCCCCTTCCCTACGACGAGCGTACTCCTCTGGGTCGGGCGCGCCACCTGACTACCATCCGGGTCGTGTCGGTCCTCCCGCCAGCGGCGACGGTTTCCCTCCCCGTGCCGTGGTGACACCGTTGCCGGGCCCACCGTGAGCGACTCGCCGCGCTCGAATCCGCTGACCCCCGACCGGCTTCGTCTCGACCGACTCGCCGCCCAGCTCCTGGTCGGACCGCGGGCTGGCTCGCCCGAGGAGGTCGTGAGTCGGCTGGCTGCCGTTCAGGCCCAGGACGAACGCGGATTCCGCCTGGCCGTCCGCAGCCGGAGCGACGGCCTGGTCGCCGCCGACGTCGACGCGGCCCTCACCGAGTCACGCTCGCTGGTGGTGACCTGGCTCAATCGGGGAACGCTGCACCTCGTGACCACCGAGGATTACTGGTGGCTCCACCCGATCACCGCGCCGCGGGTGGTGGGGGAGAACGACCGGCGACTACGCCAGCTCGGAGTGAGCGACCGTGAGGCCGAGCGGGGGATCGACGTGATCGTGGACGCCCTGGCCGGCGCCGGCCCCCTGTCCCGCCCCGACCTCCGTCGGGGTCTCGAGGCCTCCGGGGTGCCCTGCCCCGGACAGATCTTCATCCATCTGGTGGCGGCGGCCAGTCTGCGTGGCCTGGTGGTGCGGGGGCCGGTCCTCGAAGGTGCCCATGCCTACGTGCTGGCGGCCGACTGGCTCGGTCGTCCGCCGCGGCCACTCGACGCCGATGAGGCCCATGGTCGGCTGGCCCGTCGGTATCTGGCCGGCCACGGACCGGCCTCGGCTCGGGACCTGGCCGCCTGGTCCGGGATCACCCTGGCTGACGCCCGGAGGGGACTGGCCGTGATCGCCGATGAGGTCGCACAGGTGACGACCGGTGGCGGGCCGGCCGATGCCGCCGGTGAGCCGTGCTACCGGCTCTCGGGCAGTGATCACGGCGGCCCGACCGCGCCTCCTCCCCGTCTACTCGGGCCGTTCGACCCCCTCCTGCACGGGTGGCGCTCACGGGAGCTCACCGTCGGCGACCACGGCAGCATCGTGACCACCAACGGCATCTTCCGGCCGGTGGCCCTGGTCCGAGGTCGGGCCGTTGCCACCTGGACGCTTCCGGGCGGGATCGTCACCATCGATCCGCTCGAGGAGCTGTCCGCACGGGTGCGGGCGGCGCTGGCCAAAGAGGCCGCCGACGTGCAGCGGTTCCTGGGCCTCGACGGTGGGCCGGCGGTGTTCTGTTGAGGACGGTGGTGTTCCGCCGGAGGATGGGTGGGTCGTCGCAGACCGGCCGGCACCGACCACCCCGTCATCGTGATTTCGGCAGGGTTACAGTTCCCGTAGCGGAAGTAGGGGGACGCCATGTGGAGGCGAAGAGCAGCAGCGGTGGGAGCGGTGGTCCTGGCCGCGACCGTCCTCAGTGCCTGTGACTGGACCATGTACAGGGCCGGGCCGAGCCTGAACGGCTGGAACGCCTTCGAGAACACGATCTCGGTGTCGAACGTGGGCAACCTGCGGGCCGCGTTCACCGGAACGTCATCGCAAAGCGACGGCTCGATCACCGTGGCCGGCGGCGTCGTGTATGTCGAGGGAGTCGGCACCACGACGAGCCCCCCCGAGTTGGCGGCCTTCGACGCCAACGGCACCACCGACTGCAGCGGGGTCGTGCCGACCTGTACACCACTGTGGACGGCAACGTTGCCGGCCGGAACGGGTCACTCAACTCCCGCCGTGGCCAACGGCATCGTCTACGTGTCCGCCGGGGATCTGTACGCCTACGACGCGGCGGGTACTACCGACTGCAGCGGAACCCCCAAGGTGTGCACCCCCCTGTGGGAGGGCCGGGTGAGTGCGGCGAACTACTCCTCCCCGAACATCGTCAACGGGGTGGTCTATGTGGGCGGGAGTGGTTCGGCCATGTTGTACACCTTCGACGCGTCGGGCTCGACGAACTGCTCGGGTACACCCAAGGTGTGCCAACCGTTGTGGCAGGGATCGACCGCGGCCGGGGGCAGCCAGGGAGCGATCTCCGCCCCGGCCTTCGCCAACGGCGTGGTCTACATCGCTGCGGGTGACGGGAGTCTCTACGCCTTCGACGGGAGCGGCAAGACCAACTGCTCGGGGAGCCCGGTTGTCTGTACCCAGCTGTGGTCGGCTCACGTCGGAGGTACCGCGCCACCCCCGCAGACCGCCCCTGCCGTGGCCAACGGCGCCGTCTACTACGCCAACGGGACCCTCTACGCTTTCGACGCCGCTGGAGTAAGCGGCTGTAGTGGTACCCCCAAGGTCTGCACGCCGATGTGGACGGGTGCGGGGTCGGCCATCTCCTCGCCTGCGGTGACCAACAGCACCGTCTACGTGGGTGAGGCCTCCTTCGGTGGCCAGAGTGGTGTGGCGGCGTTCGACGCTTCGGGAACGAACGGTTGCGCCGGCACACCCAAGGTCTGTAATCCCCTCTGGTTCGACTCGGTCAGCGGCGGAACCGTCGGCCTCGGCGGGTACTCGTCGCCGACGGTGGCCAACGGGGTGCTCTACGTCGGTGGGAACGACTTTAGGGCCGGAGGTGGGCTCTATGCCTTCGACGCCGCGGGCAGCACCGATTGCTCGGGAACGCCGCGAACATGCGCACCGCTGTTTACCTATTCGGTGGGCGCAGGGACCTACGTCTTCTCCGACGCCGCCGTGGCCAACGCCACCGTGTATCTGCGTGAGTCGAACCTCACCGGGGATGTGACGAACTTCGTGGCGCTCAAACTGCCCTGAACGGGCAGGCCATTGGTGCAGAGGACACGACTGGGGTCCCGCGCCGTTCTGGCTGGATCATGTCGGGTAGCCGATAACCGCCATGGGCTGGAGCCCGGCGAACGGGTGGACCCAGGTCGGCGGAAGACCAATGTCACGGTGGCCTACGTCCAGGCGAAGACCTCGACCCGGTTCTTCCCTTCCTCCTTGGCCCAGTACATGGCGGCGTCGGCCTCCTCGACTACGTCGGAGGCGGTCATGGTGCCGGCATGGTCGAGGGCCAACGCTGACGGATAGGTGATGCCGACGCTGACCGTGACCCGGTGCTCCACGCCCTGGACGGTGATGGGCACCCGGAGAGCCTGGACCACCCGGTCGGCCACCCGCAGGGCCAAGTTTCGGTCGAAGGCCACATCGGTCGGGGACGGTTCGGGAGCTGCGGTCTCGTCGTTGCGGTTCCAGGGCTCGATGACGAGGACGAACTCGTCACCACCCACGCGGGCCACGGTGTCCCCTTCACGTACGACCTTGCTCAGGCGCTCCGCCGTCTCGATGAGGACGGCGTCGCCGGCGGCGTGACCTGAGGTGTCGTTGACCTGCTTGAAGCCGTCGAGGTCACAGAACAGGACGGCGATCTCCCGTCCCTGGCGTTCCGATCGGGCCAGGGCCGCGGTCAGTCGATCGAGCAGCAGGGCCCGGTTGGGAAGCCCGGTGAGGCTGTCATGGAGTGCGTCGTAGGAGAGCTTCTCTTCGGCCACGACGAGATCGGTCACGTCGCGGAGGACGCCGAGCACCTCGGTCACCACGCCGCTGGTATCGCGCCGGAAGGGAACAATGCGGCGGCTCAGCCACCGCCACCCGTCGTCACCGTGGCACACCCGGTAGCGCTCCTCGAGCACCTCACCGTCGGCGAGGTGGAGGGCGCGCTCGTCCATGCTCTGGAGGCGGGCCTGGTCGTCGTTGTGCACCATCGTCTCGGCGATGGACGAGGGGGCCGACCCATCGGTGGGTCCGGGGAGGCCGGGCACCTGCTCGTCCCGTGAGGCGTAGATGGTGGCCCCGGTCCTGATGTCGGTGATGAAGGTGTAGTCCGGCGATGCGGCGATGACCGCCTGCTGGAAGGCGGTGGCCTCGATGATGTCGGCCTCGGCTGCCACCTGGTCGGTGACGTCGACCACGGCCCCGACCCGCCGTCGGAGGGTTCCGTCCTCGAATACGCCGCGGATGTACGAGTCGAAGGTGCGGACCTCACCGTCGCCGGCCCGGAACATCCGGTAGCGGATCCGGATGGGCTCGTCGCTCAGTCGGGCCGCGTCCAACGCCCCGTCGACCAGCTTCCGGTCGTCGGGGTGGACCCGGGCCGCCGCCTCGGTGTAGCCGCCATGGAAGGGTCTCGGGTCGAGGTGGTGGAGGGCGAAGAGCCCGTCGGACCAAGTGATGACGTCGGTTGCCGTGTCCCACTCCCAGGATCCGGAGTGCCCGATGGACTCGGCATCCTGCAATCGGCGGCGTTCCTCGCGCAGTCCCCGCTCGGAATCCCGCAGGGCCCGCTCGGAGCGCCGGGCCTCGGTGATGTCGAGGGCGTAGCCGATGCCGGCCATGATCGACCCGTCGTTGTCGGCCAGGGGCGAGATCCGGTGGAGGTATGTCCGCTCACCGAAGGTGATCTCGAGCGACGCCTCTTCGCCGGTCAGGGCCAACCGGTAGGGACCCTCGAGCCTGGCTGCCACCTCGGCTGGGAACACCTCGTAGATGGTCCGGCCCTGGATGGTGTCCTGGGTGAGGCCCACCGTGGCCAGACCCTGGCCTCCGGCGCACAGGTAGCGCAGCTCCTGGTCGAAGACAACGATGGCCCCCTCAGGGAAGCCCTGGACGATGGGGTGGGAGCCGGCCACGGCCAGGAGCTCACGGGCGGACCGCGCCGGTCCCGAGCCGCTCACCGGACCGACCAGCTGGCGGTGCGACCGGCACACTCCCACGGCGGACCGACGACGGGCACGCCGCGGCCATCGGGGACGCACCGGTTGTGAGCCATAGGTCCTGTATCGGAAGTTCCGGGAGGGTCCTGAAGGGAATTGCCTGGTCCCCGGCGTAAGGGGCGCACGCCCCCTACCGTTTTTCCACGTCCAGGACGGACTGCCCAATCGGCGACGACCTGGGGTCACCGCACCAGCGGTCGGCACCCAAATCTGGGCGGCCAGCCAGGTCGGACGCGACGTGGTGACACCGACACTGGTGTTGGCCGAGCGGCATCGAGGGCGCAGGGTCCAGCGCGTGGGTGCTCTGCTGGCCCGGTACGAGGGGCCATCAGCTGTCGCGACACCGACGTCGAACTGGCCCGGTTGGTTGGTGGTGTGCTCCACGCCTCGTCGGCGGGGAACGAGGACATGGTCGACGCCATGTCGTGGCGGTCGCGGTCGCGGCGGTGGTGGTGTCGTGGTGACCCGAGACACCGGTGATCTCGAACGACTCGCCGCTCCCTGCCGGTCGGTTGTCGTGGCGGGACTCGACGACTCGCCCGGCTGAGGCACCACCGGGTCTCTGAGAGGCCCAAAACTCGACATGGGTTCGATCACGCCGACTGGGCGATCGGAAGTGTTCCGAGAGGTCGGAACGATCCGTGGCTGGCCACAACGGGCTCAGGGCTTGGATCCGGGAGGACCGTCGATGCCCCGGTGCTCCCGGCGCCAGACCAGACGGAGTCCGGTCCACTCGTTGTCGATGGCGCAGACCTTGTTGTCGACCAGTCCGAGAGGAAGGGCGATCCGACGCACCTCGTGGTCGGTCAGGTCGGTCTCGAGCTTCGATGTCCTCTTCGGCCAGGCTGTCCAGAGCCCGCCGGAGGGGAAGACCATCGCCGCCAACCGCTCGATGGCTGCCTCGAGGGCGATGACTTCGGTGAAGAAGGCGAGTACGACGTCGGCGGTGCCGCGGGCCTGGCGGCGCACGGTGACCTCCGGTGGCAGGTCGAGGTCCAAGGGGTCGGGCATCCCGAGCAGGACGAGCCGGGACCCGGTGACGATGCCCAGCTTCTTGGCCAGTGGCGTCGACGGGGTGTTGACCACGGTCTCGAAGTATCGCACCCGCTGGGACGGCCGTTACCCGTTGGTGCCACGTAGGTACTGGCGCGACCGACTGACGGCGACTGACCGACCGGCTACGTCCGCACCTCTGGTGCCCGGGAGGAGCCGACCGCGGCGGGCCAGGTCAACTGGGCCACTTCGCCCCCGGCGACCACGAGGTCCACCACCGGGTCCGATGCCGACCGAACCGGGTCGTTGGGCCGGATCCGGAGCTGGTAGTGGCCAGCCACAAGAGACCCGAAGACACCGGCGTGGGCCACGGTGTCCCGGAGGTCCCGCGGTCGGATGGCGGTGTGGGTCCCGTTCCAAGGTTGGCCGAGGGGTCGGATCTCGATCTCCTCACCGACGAGGTGGCCCGGGGTGAAGATGATGGCCGCCCCCTTGTCGCCCCCGATGTCGAGGACCACAGTGCCCTCGCCGCTCGGGCCGAGTGCGACCTCGGCCCGAGCGTGGGTGTGCGCTCCCATGGGACTAGGCGCCTACGGCGAAGCCCGAGGTGGGCACGCCGAGGTAGGGGAAGTTGGGCAGGTACTTCTCGGTGCCGAGGGCAGTGAGGTCGGTCGGTCCCGAGGTCAGTCCCATAGAGATGGCCCCGGCGGCGGCATCAGGCTTGTAGGCCGGATCGACGAGCGGGAGGGTGGCGCCGGCGATGGCCCGCAGCTCGATGGTGACCACGTCGTCGAAGACCCGACGCCCATTGGGATAGCCGGCAGGATCCCCACCGATCAGGCCCAGGTTGGAGGGCGTAGTGGCGGCGGGGATGGCCATGTTGAGCCGGAGCATGTCGGCTTGGGTGCCTCCGGTGAAGTTCTGGAAGCCGGCCACGACCCCGGTGGGGATCCCGGTCAACAAGATGGCCAGCAGGTCGGCCCGTGGTGCCTTGGTGGCGTTGTAGGCGGCCAGGTTGGGGAAGACGCCCGGGTAGAGCACGGGAAGCAGGCCGGCCAGTTCGGGGGCCGAGACATGGGAGGCGAACTGGCTGTCACCCGAGGGCTGCTCGGCGTTCCAGTAGTCCTTGGAGGCCATGGGGATGAGGACTTCGTTCACCAGTGGGTTACCCAGCCGGGACACCTGCACGAAGGGACCGGAGTTGACGTTGGTCCCCGGGCTCGACTCGAAGATGCGGGCCTTCTGGCGGCTGGCTGTGGTCCACACGCCGATGGTGGCGTTGGGATCGGTCACGCCGAGGGGCTTCTTGCCGGTGACCATGAGCTCGTTGATCTCGACCTGGATGGCGATGGTGTGGACGTTCACCCCGGCGGTCGAGTTGACGCCCTTGGCCATCTTGCCCAGTCCGGTGTTGGCCAGGCCGAAGGTGTTGTGGTCCTGCTCGAAGGGGCGCAGGTCACCGAGGTCGAAGATGGCACCGAGGTCGACGTAGAAGCCCTCGGCCCGCTGGCCGGCGAACACCTTCATTCCGTCGTCCAACTGGGTCACCGCCGCGTTGGCCAGGGACAGGTAGTTGGGTGTGGACAGCGGTCCGATGTTGCACGGCGGGCAGGGGACGTTGGTGGCGAGCACGTGGCTGCCGGACTTGTCCACCCGGGTGACCGTGTAGGTCTGTCGGCGATTCCAGCTGGCGCTCTTCAGACTGGTGATGGGCCCGGTGTTGTAGAGGAAGGTGTTGGGGTTGGTGATCTGGCTGGAGAACTGGAACTGGTAGCTGATGTCGATGTCGCCGTCGTTGTCGTTGTCGATATTGATGGCGTAGAGGACGTCGTCGCCGAACTCGTAGAAGTTGGGCCCGCCGTCAGGAGCCTGCAGGGGCACGTAGTTGGCGATCAGCGTGACGTGATCGGGATGGTCGGGGCAGACGAAGGCGTACAGATCGGTGGAGTCGGCTACCGGATCCTGGGAAATCTCGGGAGCTTCACGGTGTGATGACATAGCGGTACCTCGGTTTCTGGTTAGTAGGCAGTTGGGTAATGCGTGGTCGGTGTGGCGTGCGTGGTTGGTGTGAGTCGGGCAGGGACAGGAGTGGGTGGGGAATAGGACGGGGTAAGGGCCGGTGTGACGTGGTCAGCGAAGGGCGCGGACCAGTGCTTCGGCGAGGTGGGGGTCGAGCACGGTGATCTCCCGTGTGCCGGAGAACAGACCGATCTCACCGCTGGCCAGATCCCGTACGTGGGCGACCAGTGGCTCGGTCATCGACAGAGACGACTCCCCTTCGGCAACTGCTGACTCGGCCGCTCCGGCGTCCGCCGGCCCTTGCGTCTCGACCGCCCCTACGAGGGCGGGCAGCCCAGGTAGGGCGGAGATGGCTCCCGCCGCCACGACGGCAGCGGTGCCACCTTTCAGAAACACACGACGGCTGAGTTCGCTCATGGGAACCTCCGGGCAGGGACGGTGATGGGCAGTGTTCGCCTACCGGTTCGAAGGGGAGCTCGACTCTGGATGACGACTTCACCGAAATTTCACGAAAACATGTTTGAACCCACCCGAAAGTGGGTACGGGCGAGGGTTTCGTCGGGCTCGACGCCCGGGCTTGCGCCGGCCCGCCGTAGGTCGGGCCTACCGACTCAGTCCGCGAGCTGGGTCGCCGACTGGCTCGATGCCCGCCGGTTGTGACGCAAGTGACGGTCGGTGCGTCTGTTGTCGTGGCGTCGGCGGTCCCGGCGCTGGTCAGTGGTTATTTGAGGATTCGGACATCCATCACCACGCGTCGGTCCGAAGACGTGACGTGGGGCCTGTGCTGCCAGTCCTGTCGGGTGCGGCTCCACAACCGCAGGGGATCGGTCCGACCTAGGGCCGGTACGGGGGCATAGGTACTCGCAGCTCCATCAGTGAAAGGTGACTCCCTTGACCGAATCTCTCACCCATCCACCCCGACGCCGTGTGCGCGCCGCCATCGTGGTGATGGCCTCGTTGCTCACCGTCCTGTTCGGTCTCTCACTGCAGGCGACAAGCCCGGCCGGTGCGTCTACGACCAGCTCGGCCCATGCCGCCCAAGACCCTGCGCCCAACGGTGACAGCGGCACCACCATCGATCCCCTCCAGTACAACTGCGGCAACGACGCCCCGACCTGTGGCCAGGTGGGCGAGTCCAACGGCTACTACAACGGCACGAACGTTGACCTCCTCTACAGCGAGGACTACTACTGCGAGCCGGGGAAGGGTTCCCTCGACACGGCCACCGGCTGTGAGGCCGGCACGGCCGCCTCGGCCAACCCCAACCCGACGACCCCGTCGGCCAACGGCACGATCCTCGGCAACACCAAGCACAGCGACACGCTGTATATCCCGGTCCCCATCGGGTTCACCCCACCGCCGACGCAGTGCATCAGCACGGCCACCTGCATCGACCATCCCTCGACGATCGACCTCCACGCTCTTGCCTCCTATCTCGGTGTCAGCAACCCGGCAACCCTCGACGCCGTGCCCATTCCCGCCCACAACCACGTGGTGAGCACCCGCAACGGTGGGCTTCCCGAGTGGTGGAACGTGGAAATCGTGGCCACGAAGAGCCTGGCCACCTTCAATAAGCTGACCAGCCTGAACGCCATCAACACGGCGACCGCCGACTCGAATCCGGCCACGGCCGCAACCGCGGTTCCGACCAACGCCTTCTTGTTCTTCCAGGTGCTGCCCGGAACCCTGTCGGCATCGATGGCGGCCAATCTCACCGCGGTCGCTCCGCCTGGACCCTCGGTGCCTGCCGCTCCCGGCGCTCCGCCGGCCAGCCAGGTCGAGTCGGGAACGACGTTCAACAACCTCATGAACGACTGCGGCGCCACGGCCCCGAACTGCCAGAACGTCGGCATCAGCCGTGACTGGATCCAGGGTCAGGATGTCGAGGCCCTCTACTCCGAGCAGTACTACTGCGGCACGACCGGTGTGACGGTCCATTCGTCGACGGGTTGCGAGGCCGGGGCCAATCCCACCTCGGTACCACCCAACGTGGGTGACACGACCATCCCGACACCGGCCAACTCGTACCCCGCACCGGCCAACGGCACCATCGATCCCCTGTACATCCCGGTACCGCTGTACTCCAGCCCGCCGGTTGACCTACAACCAGTGTTCGAGCGCCATCACCTGCATCGACCATCCCGACACCATTGACCTCTCGCTGTTGGCTCCGACACTCGGGGTGACCAATGCCTCGACGCTCGATAACGTGCCCCTCCCCGGCCACGACCACCTGCTGACCACCCGCAACGGTGATCAGCCGGAGTGGTGGAACGTCATCGTCATCCCGGTGACCACCCCGGCCGGACTGGCCACCATCGAGAGCTCCAAGAACTACAGCTCGGTTCGTGCCCTCGAAGGAGTGGCCGGCAGCGGCATCGGCATCCCGGCGGCCGGTTCCACACCGGCAGTGACCGAGGTACCGACCAACGCCTACCTCTGGTTCCAGACCCTTCCCGGAGCCAGTTCGGCCACCCCGGGACCCGTCCAGACCAGCTGCATGACCCACCTGCCCGCCGGCTCGGTCGTCGGTTCCGCCGCACTCGATGACGGCACCGGCTACTACGAGACGGACTCCCAGGGTGATGTGGCCGCCTTCGGTGCCGCTACTTGCTACGGGGCCATGACTGGCCAGCATCTGAACCAGCCCATCGTGGGCATGGCCGTCGACCGTAAGACCGGTGGCTACTGGTTGGTGGCCCGGGACGGGGGCGTGTTCTCCTTCAATGCGCCGTTCTACGGTTCGGCCGGAGGCTCCCCCCTCAACAAGCCGGTGGTGGGCGTTACGCCCACCCTGAACGGCACCGGGTACTACCTGGTCGCTTCGGACGGCGGGGTGTTCACCTACGGTGACGCCAAGTTCTCCGGCTCGACCGGGAACATCCACCTCAACAAGCCGGTGGTGGGCATGGGCCTCGACCGGGCGACCGGTGGGTACTGGCTGGTGGCCTCCGACGGAGGGGTCTTCTCCTTCAACGCACCCTTCATGGGTTCGACCGGTGGCATCACCCTCAACAAGCCGGTGGTGGGCATGGCCCCACTGTCCGACGGGAGTGGGTACCGGTTGGTGGCCTCCGACGGCGGGGTGTTCGACTTCAACGCACCGTTCTACGGGTCCACTGGCAACCTGAAGTTGAACTCGCCGGTTATCGCCGGACTGAACAACAACTCCTACGACGGGTACTGGCTGACCGCCGCCGACGGTGGCGTCTTCACCTTCAGCCCGCCGAGCGAGAACATGCCGTTCTACGGTTCGGCCGCCTAACAACATTCGGAGTTCGCCGACGCAAGGGGAGGGGTTCGAGATGAATCCCTCCCCTTGTGCTGTCCGCAGGCGGACGGACCCGCCCCCTTCGACCCCGGAGAGACGAGCACCATGACGGCCACCCTCGACCAGCCCTCGATCGTCACCGCCTCGGACCGGCGCACGCCACCGATCCTCGTGACCCGCCGATCCCTCAGTTACGCCCTCGGCCTCCTCTGGCTGCTGGACGGTGCGCTGCAGCTGCAGTCGTTCATGTTCACCCGCGGATTCGCGCACCAGATCATTGCGCCGGTGGCCGAAGGACAACCCTCGTTCGTGTCGGCACCGGTCCGATGGAACGCCGAGCTGATCGCCCATCAACCTGCCCTGTGCAATGCCGTCTTCGCCGCCGTCCAGCTGGCACTGGGCATCGGATTCCTCGTTCCCCGGACGCGTCGGCCGGCCATCGTGGCCTCGGTCGTCTGGGCCCTGGGCGTCTGGTACGCCGGGGAGGGACTCGGTGGACTGGCCGGGGGTCATGTGAGCGTGCTGGTCGGCGCCCCGGGGGCCGCGCCCCTCTACGCCCTACTGGCCGTGGCCGCCTGGCCCGGCCAACTGTCGACGGCCGAGTACCGGTCGGCGCGTCCACCCCACTGGGTCCTCCCGCTGTGGGCGGTGTTGTGGGTGGGGGCGGCCGTGCTCGACCTGCTCCCGGGCAACCGGCCGTCGTCGACGTTCAGCTCCCAACTGGCGGCCAACGCGGCCGCCGTCCCGGGGTGGCTCGCCCGGATCGATGACGCAGTCGGCCACGGGGTGCACGGTCTGGGCGCCACGGCCACGCTCGTGGTGGTGGGACTCGAACTGGCCATCGGCCTGGTGGCGCTGGGCCGGCGACCGGCATCCTCGGTGGCCATCATCGCCGGCATGGTGCTCGCCGCCCTCTACTGGGCGGTCGGACAGAGCTTCGGCCAGCTCTTCGGTGGTCAGGCCACCGATCCGAGCACCGGGCCGTTGCTCCTGTTGGTCGGGCTGGCCGCGCTCGGTGCCAGTCAGCGAACCCGACCGGCCGTCGCCGCCGGGCTCTCACCGAGGGAGACGGGCCTCGAACGGATCCAGCCCGTCTCCGCCTCCCACGCCTTCGGTCGCCCGTGATCTCCTAACATCGCCGGGAGTCGATCAGGGGGGTGCCATGGCACACGATCCGGTAGTGGCCGAGACGATCACCGAGCGGGACAGCCTCGAACCCCACTTCGTCCTCGAAGAGCAGGAGGGGACGGCCGCCACGGCCCTGGCCCGCTTCCGGGGTCGTACCAACCGGCGCCCCAATGTGCTCATGGTCCTCTTCGACGACGTGGGTTGGGGGGACTTCGGCTGTTATGGCGGTGGGGTGGCCGTCGGGGCGCCCACGCCCCACATCGACCGCCTGGCCCGCCGGGGGAAGCTCCTCACCAGCTGCTACTCGGAGCCCTCGTGCACCCCGTCCCGGGCCTCGATCATGACTGGGCGACTACCCATGCGCCACGGCCTGCTCCGCCCGCCCATGTACGGCCAACCCGGCGGACTCGACGGTGAGGTGACCCTGGCTCAGCTCCTGTCCGACGCGGGGTACGTAACCCAGGCCGTAGGGAAGTGGCATATCGGGGAGAACGTGGAGTCCCAGCCCCAGAACGTCGGCTTCGACGACTTCTACGGCTTCCTCTCGGTGTCGGACATGTACACCGAGTGGCGGGACCCCAACTTCTTCCCCGAGATCGTCTACAGCGAAGAGCGCACCAAGTGGGTGGAGAATCTCGCCTTCAACAAGTGCTTCGTCCACGCCACCCGGGGTGGGGAGACCGAGAACGTGGAGGAGGTCACCGTGCCCGTGCTCTCCTTGCTCGACGAGAAGTGGGCCACGTACTCGCTCGAGTTCATCCACCGGATGGGCGACCCGCCACCGGCCGAGCGCACGCCGTGGTTCCTCTATCACTGCACCCGGGGGGCGCACTTCGACAACTACCCCCACGAGCGGTTCCTCGGCTCGTCGCCGGCCAAGCATCCCTACAAGGACACCATCATCGAGCTCGATGACATCGTGGGCCGGCTGGTGGCCGAGTTGGAGGCCACCGGGCAGATGGAGGACACGCTCATCTTCATCTCGTCGGACAACGGTCCCGAGATGGAGACGTGGCCCGACGCCGCCTACTCGCCGTTCCGGAGCGCCAAGGGCTCGACCTGGGAGGGGGGCCAGCGGGTGCCCGCCATCATCACCTGGCCGTCGATGATCGCCGCCGACGTGGCCACCGACGGCCTGTTCTCCCAGATGGACCTGTTCAACACCCTGCTCACCCTGGCCGACGCCAGAGGATCCATCCCCGAGGACCGCTTCATCGACGGGGTTGATCAGACCTCGTTCCTCCTCGACCCGGACGGCCAGTCGAATCGCAAGTACCTCTATTACTGGTTGACCAACGTGTTCTCGGCCCTGCGGGTGGGGGAGTGGAAGTTCATGGTCGCCTCCACCTCCGACGACGACCGGGACTGCTTCAACCTGGGCGGCTTCACCGGGGTGACCCAGAAGTACTCCCACGGCCGGCTGTACAACCTCTACCTCGACCCCAAAGAGAGCCACAGCTACATGATCCGCAAGCTGGCCTACATCGACAGCTTCACCAGCGGGATCCGTGACCACTTCATCACCTACGGCCGGTACCCGCCCAAACAGCCCATCGCCGCCATGCAGTAGGGCAGAGCCCCGGGTGGCCGCCCACCCGGGGTGCCTGTCCCCACTCATCAGCCATTCAGGTTCGGGTGGCACGATGTCGGCCCCGCCACCTCACCACCCACCCCGGATCTGACCCGTGACCTCCACGACGACCGCCTCCACGACGGCCCCGACCCCGCCTCTGGGCCGGGCTACCCCCGACCAGGAGCCTGCTGCCGCCGCGGCCAACATCGGCGCACCCAACCGGCCGGGGCCCTACCTCGGCCAGTTCGACTCGTACCGGGTGGTGGCCTGTACGGCGGTGGTGCTCCAGCACTCGTTGTTGTGGACGGCGACCGAAGGGAACATCGTCCCGTGGACCATGGTGATGCTGCTCCACTTCTCCCGGACGGCCTTCTTCTTCCTCTCCGCCCTCGTGCTCACCTACTCCCAGGTGACCCGGCCCCGGTCGGCTCCCGCCTTCTGGCGCCGTCGCTACATCCAGCTCGGTGTGCCCTATCTCATGTGGACCGCCGTCTACTGGCTCTACACCCTGTTCACCACGGCGGGCTCGTGGAGCCGGGCCGGTGCCATCCTCGTCAACGAACTCGAGTTCGGGTACTACCAGCTGTACTTCGTCATCGTCCTCTTCCAGCTGTACCTGGTCTTCCCCTTCCTTCTCCGCCTGCTCCGGGCCAGCCGGCACCACGCCCGGGTCATGGCCGTGAGCGCCCTGTTCGCCCTCCTGTTGGCCGCCGACCTCCACTACCCCCATGCCTTCGGGCCCGTCGGGCGGGCCACCTTCCGCCTGGCGGCCCACTGGCCCTGGTCGCGCAACATCCTCACCTACCAAGAGCAGTTCATCGCCGGTGTGCTAGTCGCCCTTCACCTCGACCAGGTCCGGACCTTCATCGAACGCTGGTGGCGCCAGGTCATCGCCCTCGCCGCCGTGATCGGGGGGATCGCTGCCCTCTGGTACCTGGTGGCGGTATGGATGGGCTCGGACACCGGACGGGCCTCGGACCTCTACCAGCCCATCGCCTTTGTCTGGTTCACCGCAGCGGTGGCCGCCCTCGAGTGCGGGACCTGGCGGTGGTACCAGCGGACCCGGGCCGGCCACAGTCCCCGGTTCCGTGCCCTGTCGGCCACCGAGCTCGCCGGTCTGACCGGGGGCATCTTCTTCGGTCATGTGCTGGTGCTGAACCTTCTCCGGTCGGCCCTCGGCGCCACCGGGCTCCGTGACCACATGGGGTGGATCGAGATCGTGGCCGTGTTGTTCGTCGGGTCCCTCCTGATCACCGGAGCGGCCACCGCCCTCGTCCTGCGGACCCGCCTGCGGTGGGTCCTCGGCGGACCGGTGCGGTCCGAGCAGCGAGCCCGGCTCGGCACCGACGCCCTGGACCCGGCCGTGACGATGACGACCCTGGAGCCTGCACTGGTCCCGGGCTCGCCATCGCCGACGACCGCGCCAGGGCCAGGCCGGTGAGGCCCGTCGTCCTCCTGGCCTCCCTCGGCCGGTCGCGGACCGACTTCGACGAGTTGGTGGCCGCCCTCGAGCGCGCCGGTCGGACCGCGGTGGCCCTCGACCTGCCCGGTGTGGGCGAAGCCGCCGAACGGCCGGTCGGTGCCGACCTCCATGCCGTGGCCGCCGACGTGGTCGACCGCCTCGGGGACGTCACGACGCCGTTCCACCTGGTGGGCCACGCCTACGGCAACCGGGTGGCCCGATGTCTGGCCGCCGACCAGCCCTCCCGTGTCGCTTCGCTCATCCTGCTCGGGTGCGGGGGAAAGGTCCCCGGCGACGACGAGGCGCGGGCCGCACTGATCGAGTGCTTCACCGAGCCCGAGGGCTCGGCCGGACACCGACGGGCCGTGGCCACCGCCTTTTTCGCACCGGGCCGTGTGGTGCCTCCGTCCTGGGCGACCGGGTGGTGGCCCGAGGCGGCCATGGACCAGGGCCGGGCCACCGAGGCCACGCCAATAGGCGAGTGGTGGGTGCCCCCCGACCCGCTCGGCGTGCTGGCCGTGGTCGGGAGGGACGACAGGATCTCGCCCCCGGCCAACGCCGCCGATCTGGTGGCGTCGGTGGGCGACCGAGGACGCCTGGTGGTGGTGGACGGTGCGGGCCATGCCCTCCTCCCCGAACAGCCCGAAGCGGTGTCCGACGCCGTCCTCGACCACCTGGCCCGCATCGACCCCTGAGCGGATGTCCGTCCTCCGTTTGGCGTCGGCCCCAGGACAATTGGTCTCGACGGACCGGCTGGGTAGGAGGCCGACCACGCCGGGTGAGGTCAGCCAAATTTCAGGCTCGAAATGCTTGAATTGCCCCCTGGTGGAAATCGTAAGGTTCTCCTGACGGCGGCTGACCGAAGGGCTGGTTGATGAGGAAGTGGCGTGTGGCGGTATCCGTGGTGGCGGCCGCGGTGGTGGGAGTCGGTGCCCTGACGATGACTCAGGCCGAGGCGGCGGCACCGGTGTACAGCTCACTGCTGACCCGGGCTCCGTATCTGAGCGACCTGACAACCAACAGCGTGGAGATCAACTGGTCGGAGAACACCTCGGCCCGCGGTTATGCCACCTACGGACCGGCCGGCAACTGCACGGCCACCAAGACGGCGACGGCCTCGACCAAGCTGCCCGCCTTCGTCCCGACCGCCGAGGGGGGCAGCGACACCACCGACCAGTACACGGTCAACTCGGTGAGCCAGTACCAGACGTCGATCAAGGTGACCGGACTGAGTGCGGGCACCGCCTACTGCTACGAGATCTTCTCGTCGACCGGGGTGAACCTGCTCGGCACGGCCAGCCAGTCGTTCTCCACCCTGGACGCCTCGGCCCCGGCCGGTGGAGTCACCTTCGATGTGATGGGGGACCTCGGGGAGACCAACGGTGCCGACGAGTCCGCCGGCTTCGTCAACCAGGACCAGGCCAACATCGACAGCGCCATCGGGAAGTCGGGGGCCAAGTTCCTCGTGACCGCCGGCGACGTGGCCTACAGCGGCGGGACCTCGACCGACTACGGCAACCTGACCACCAAGCCGACGTCGGCCACCAGCGAGATCAGCAACATCTTCGGACCGAGCTACTGGCCCGCCACCGGTGGGATCCCCACCTACCAGGCCAGCGGCAACCACGGCCAGAACAACGTGGGCCTGCGGACGTTCCCCGAGGAGACCACGGCCACGGCGACCGGTGGCGTCTACGACTACGTCCAGTACCCGAAGCTGACCGGATCGCCCACCGTCCCGGCCACCAGTACGCCCGATGACTGGTACGCCGTCCAGGACGGCAACGTCCGGATCTACGTGCTCGACGCCGCCTGGTCCGACGGTGCCACCTATCTGGCCACCACGTCGGCCACCGGGGCGGCGTGCCCGGCCCACCAGTCGGAGTGCGAGGGCTATCAGATCGACGCCGCCGAGCACTGGGCCCAGACTTCCCGGGAGATGGTCTGGTTGAAGGCCGACCTGGCCGCCCACCCCGGTGGGGTCAAGTTCGCCGTCTTCCACTACCCACTGGTGTCGATGAACACCGACCAGCAGTCCGATCCCTATCTCCAGTCGACCCTCGAGCCGGTGCTCGAGCAGTACGGGGTGAGCATGGCCCTGGCCGGACACGCCCACACCTATCAGCGGTTCGTTCCCAACGCCGGTAGTGGCGGCATGATCAGCTACGTGAGCGGGGGAGGGGGCGGTGTCTTGGAGCCGGTGGACGGGAACACCGACACCAAGGGCCTCTGCGCCGCCGAACTCAAGGTGGCCAACGTCTACGCCATCGGGCACGACAGCAACCACGGCTCGGCCTGCAGCACCGGAAATGCGCTCGGCACCGGGACGGGCATCCTGGCCGCCCAGGTGTACAACTTCTTGAAGATCACTGTCACCGGGAACCAGATCACCGTGACGCCGATCAACGCGCTCGGGCAGTCCTTCGACGTACAGAGCTATACCGTGGCCAACGGTGTCACGACCTGGAACGGTGCCGGTACCACCCCGCCCACCACGAGCACGTCCACGTCCACGTCGACCAGCACGTCGACGACCACCTCCACGACGACCGGAGGGAGTACCGGGCCGCTGAAGCTGGCCACCAGTGCGGGGAGCACCGGGGCCACTGTGACGCTGCCCCAGGCCGCCACCACCGGCCAGCTGCTCGTCTACAGCGCCAGTCAGTTCACGGGAGCGACGAACCACATCTCGGCGGTCACCGACAACGCCGGAGACACCTGGCACCTGATCGCTGCCCCCAACTCCAGCGGACACAACTCAGAAGGTGAGTTCTGGTACACGTATGCCACTGGCTCGGTCGCCACGGTGACGGCCACGACCAAGGCCACGTCGATCGCCTCGGAGGTCCAGGTGTTCAGCGGTGTGAAACTTGGGGCCGCCCCGGCCTTCGGATCCGCGTCGGCCACCGGCACCGCAGCATCCGCGTCGACCACGGCCGGCAGCCTCGAGGTCGGCTTCGTGGCCGGCCACGGCAACGCCGAGGCGATCACGTTGGGCAGCGGGCTGACCCCACAAGCTCAGGTCCAGTCGGCCTCGAGCAGCATCAGCACGCTGATCACGGGCTACCAGACGACCGGCGGTTCGGGGACCTTCAGCGGCACGTTCCCGACCGCCATGTACTGGGCCGCCGGGGTGGTCACCTTCCCAGCGGCCTGACGTCTGGCTCTCGCCGAAATCACCTGCCCTCGAAGCGTGGTCACCCGGGGAGATCAGGACGTCGTGCCGACAACTGGCATCGGAACGGATCTGGTTCTGATCAGTACGCCGATGGCCGATACGCCTCTGGGCTGAGGGATCAGGCAGGATCGGACCGGAGATCAGACGCCTGAAACACGACGCGGTCAAGGTCGGATCGAAAGGCCCGGGCATCCACAGGTGGCGCACCGATGAACGCGGCCACGGCTGCGTCAGCGGCGACGAACCGCTTGGCCCCGGCAACTGGGCCCCTTTGCTCACCTGTCTCAGCAGTCATCTGAGGAGTATGGCTCAGCCCCTCCTGAGAAAGCACGCGATCCGCGTGTTGGGCAGTGATGTCCTGGATCGACAACGAACACCGGCTACGCCGCGACGGCTTGGTAGTGACGTTGCTGTGTGTACTCCAACGGGTACTACCACTGGTAGGATCAAAGTATGAAAGTGAGTGTGAGTCTCCCCGAAGAGGACATCGAGTTCCTGGATGCGTACGCCCTCGGACAGGGCTTCGGCTCCAGGTCGGCCGTGCTTCATCGGGCGGTGAGGCTCCTTCGTGCTTCCGAACTCGGTCCCGCCTATGAAGAGGCGTGGAAGGAGTGGTCCGGGGGCGACGAGGACAGCCTCTGGGACGTCACGGCCGCAGACGGACTCACCTGATGCGTCGCGGGGAGATCTGCCTTGTCGATCTCGAACCGGTTCGTGGTGCGGAGGCGGACAAGCGGCGACCGGCGGTGATCGTGAGCAACGACGGGGCCAACGATGTGGCGAATCGGCTGGGCCGGGGTGTGGTCACGGTGATTCCCGTGACCTCGAACACCGAGCGCATCTATCCGTTCCAGGTTCTTCTCCCTCGGGCCGTAACCGGTCTTGGGCGGGAATCCAAGGCCCAGGCCGAACAGATCCGATCCGATTGCGGTGGAACGAATTGGCTCTCGGGTCGGGATGGTGCCGGTAGAGCAGATGGCGGCTATCGACGAGGCCTTGCGACTGCACCTGGCCTTGTGACCGTCGTCGCCGATCGATGTCGTCGTAGCGCCGATATGCCCGGCTGCCTCGGTGCGAAAGTGCGCCTGGGAGAGCTCCGCGAGTACGGTTGGCCTGGGCTTCCCCGCTCGATCGGGGTCGCAGGCGGCGCACGGCGCCGGTACCCCGACAGCAGGTGAACCCATGCTCTACGAGGCCTACCAAGCACAGCGGGACCTGACAGCCCCGGCCCGTGCCTTCGCCGGTCTGGCCAACTGGACGCTCGGTGAGCTGCCCGACCGGCTCACCGAGAACCGCTTCGGGAGGCGCCTGTTCGCCGGCTACGAGATGGTGGCCCGGGCCCGGCTCATCCACGAGCGCCCCGCCTTCGGCATCGACCATGTGATGGTGGCCGGCGAGCGGGTGCCGGTGCGTGAGGAGGTGGCCGTCGCCACGCCCTTTTCCTCGTTGATCCACTTCGCCAAGGACATCGACGAGTACCAGCCCAAGGTGCTGTTGGTCACCGCCCTGGCCGGACACTTCTCCACGCTGCTTCGCTCGACGGTCCGTTCCCTCAGCGCCGACCACGACGTCTACGTCACCGACTGGCTGAACGCCCGCGACGTCGGGATCGAGCACGGCGGCTTCGGGCTCGACGACTACATCGGCCAGGTCATCGCCTTCCTCGAGTTCATGGGACCCGGCTCCCACCTCATGGCCGTGTGCCAGCCCTGCCCGGCGTCGCTGGCCGCCGCCTCGGTGATGGCGGCCACCGACAATCCGGCCCAACCGAGGAGTCTGGTGCTGATGGCCGGGCCGGTCGACACGCGGGTGAACCCGACCAAGGTCAACGACCTGGCCCACTCCAAGCCGATCACCTGGTTCGAGGACAACGTGATCACGACCGTGCCCCTCCGCTACCCCGGGGCCATGCGCAGGGTCTACCCCGGGTTCCTCCAGCTGTCGGGGTTCATGTTCATGAACCTGGAGCGCCACGTGAAACAGCACATCGAGCTGTACAACGACCTGGTGCGGGGCGACTACGAGGAGGCCCGCCAGATCTCCGAGTTCTACGACGAGTACTTCGCCGTCCTCGACATGCCGGCCGAGTTCTACCTCGAGACCATCGACCGGGTCTTCCAGCGGGAGCTGCTGGCCCAGGGGGCACTCACCTGGCGGGGTAACCCGGTCGACCCCGGGGCCATCAGGCGCACCGGGCTCCTCACCGTCGAGGGGGAGAAGGACGACGTGTGTGGGGTGGGCCAGACCATGGCCGCCCAGGCGCTGTGCTCGGGGATCCGACCGGCTAAGAAGCGCCACCACCTCCAGCCCGGGGTGGGCCACTACGGGGTGTTCAGCGGCAGCCGGTGGGAGAGCCAGGTCTATCCGATCGTGCGCAACTTCATCGCCGCCAACGACATCGCCTAGGACCGCCGCCCACGGCTACGGCCCGGCGATCACCTTCCGCCGGGGGGCTGACTCCTCAGAACTCCATCTCCAGCTCTTCGACGTCGTCGTGCTCGGCCTCGGCCTCGGCCGTCCACTCCACCATCTCGGGCAGTCCGAGGATGGTCTCGCAGTAGGCGCCGGCGATCTCGCCCAGCTTCACGTCGTAGGTGCGGATGCGGGTGCACACCGGGGCGAACATGGCGTCGGCCACCGTAGGGGCCTCGCCGAAGAGGAACGGGCCCCCCGACGCGGCCAGGCACTCGTTCCACAGTGACTCGATGCGGTCGATGTCGGCCTGGGCCCCTGCCCACACCGGGAACCCGGGATGTCGGCTCTTGATGTTCATGGGGAGGGCGGAGCGCAGGTTGGCGAATCCGGAGTGGATCTCACCCGACACCGAACGGCACAGGGCCCGGGTGGTCTGGTCCTCGGGGAAGAGGTGCCGCTCGGGCACCAGCTCGTGGAGGTACTCGGCCATGGCCAGGGTGTCCCACACCACCAGCTCGCCATGGGCCAGCCTGGGCACGAGGAACGACGGCGACAGCAGCAGCAGCTCGGCCCGCACGCCGGGGTCCTGGCTGTCCACGGCTTCGACGGTGAAGTCGAGTCCGGCGAAGCGGCAGAGCAGCCACCCCCGCAACGACCACGCCCCGTAGTTCCGGCTGTTGATGGTGAGGACTGCCTGGGCCATAGGTGACTCCTCGGCGCGGGGTTCGGGTGTCGCCACGTCACCGACCCGTCGGGGCCGGACCAACCGTTGCGGCACCGCCGTGCTCCCCGTTCAAATTCAGGTCACCGGAGCCGGCCGCACCAGTAGGCGATGGCGGCCGGCCCTGCGGTCCCGGCCGCGCCGCTGCGTGTACGGCAGTGGCGGGCGGCCGGGGAGGAGGGGACTACGCCTTCTTGGTGGTCACCACCGTGGCGGGAGCCGGGGGCATGGAGATCTCGGCCAGTCCCGACATGAAGGTGTGCTGGGCGGCGAGCAGCTTGTCGGCGAACGAGAAGGTGGACTCCACCGTCTCGGTCGGGGTGGGGAGCTGGTCGGCGAAGGGGATGCGCGAGGTGTCGGGGCGGAAGGTGTCGAAGGCCGAGGACGTCGACTTGAGGGCGCCGAGTGTCCAGTTCTGGGTGGTCTCCATGACCTTCACGACGCCGTCCTGCACCTTTTCGGTCATCTCGAGTGCGTTCATGGTTATCGTCTCCTGTGGTTGATCAAGCGTATGCTTACTTTATCAAGCACCACGCAGAAGTCAAGCATGTGCTGCGGATTCGGCCCGTTCCTACTCGGCGAACCGCACCCGAAGGACCTTCTTGTCGAACTTGCCCACCGAGGTCTTGGGCACCTCGTCGATGACCTCCACCCGCTCGGGCAGCTGCCACTTGGCGAAGCCCGAACCGAGCAGGTGGGTGCGCACCTCGTCCACCCCGACCACGGCACCGGGGGCCACCACCACGCAGACCAGTGGGCGCTCTTGCCACTTGGGATCGGGGATGGCGATGACCGCGGCTTCGACCACCCCGTCCATGTGCATGACCGAGGCCTCCATGTCCACCGACGAGATCCACTCGCCGCCCGACTTGATGAGGTCCTTGGTGCGATCGGCGATGACGAAGTAGCCGTCGGGCGTGGCGATGGCCACGTCACCGGTCTTGAACCAGCCGTCCTTGGTGAAGGCTTCCTTGCCCAGTCCGTGGAGGTAGCTGTCGACCACCCACGGCCCCCGCACGCAGAGGTCGCCCATGGAGTCGCCGTCGGCCGGGACGCTGTCCCCGCTGTCGTCCCGGATGGTGATGGCCACCCCGGGCAACGGCAGGCCGGCCTGGGTGCGGGCGGCCGTCGTGACCTCCTCGTCGGACCAGTCCCGCATGCGCTCTTGGGGCCAGGCCACCGAGGCCAGCGGTGAGGTCTCGGTCATGCCCCAGGCCTGGACGATGCGGATCCCGAAGTCGGTGGCGTAGCGCTCGATGAGGGAGCGCGGGGGCTGGGCCCCACCACAGATGATGTGGCGGAGGTCGGGGAGCGACCCGCCCCGGCTGGCCAGTTCGTCGGCCACCCCCAACCACACCGAGGGCACCCCGGCGGCCACGGTGACCCGCTCGTCGGTGACGAGGTCGAGGAAGCCCGCCGGGTCGAGGGCCCCGGCGAAGAAGACCTGCTTGGCCCCGACGGCGGTGGCGGCGTAGGGCATGCCCCAGGCGTTGGCGTGGAACATGGGCACCTGGGGGAGCACGGCATCCCCGGGCCCGATGGACATGGCGGCGTGGCTGGTGCAGGCCAGGGCGTGGAGGAAGGTCGACCGGTGGGTGTAGACGGCACCCTTGGGTCGACCGGTGGTGCCCGAGGTGTAACAGAGCCCCATCGGACGGCGCTCGTCGATGGCCTTCCTCGGGTAGGCGGTGGGCTGGTCGGCCAGCAGGTCCTCGTAGGCGATGGCCCCGGTGATCGAGGTCGGAGGGACGGTGTCGCCGAGGACGATGACGTGCTCGAGCGGGGGCAGGTAGGCGAGTGCTTCTTCCAACAGGGGGAGCAGGTCGGGGTCGACGAGCACGGCCCGGTCGTCGGCGTCGCCGATGATGAAGGCCAGGTCCTCACCGGACAGCCGGAGGTTCAAGGTGTGGAGCACCCGTCCGGTGCAGGGCACGGCGAAGTACGCCTCCAGGTGGCGTGCACTGTTCCAGGCCAGGGTGGCGATGGTCGCCCCGTCGGGGATGCCCAGTCCGTCGAGGGCGTGCATGAGCTGTTGGGTCCTCGTCCCGAACTCGGTATAGGTGTGCCGCTCGACGGTGCCGTCCGGGGCCCGGCTCACCAGCTCGGCGTGCGGGGCATGCACCGGCGCGTTGTCGAACAGCATCCAGGCGTTGAGCGGGGTGTCCATCATGGCGTCGGCCTCCGCCTCCGGGGCCTCACCGCCCCAACCGGACGGACCGGAGGTGGAGCCAACTCTACGGGGCGAGGACGTAGCGGCCCGGGGCCGGGTACTTGACCGGGTGGTCGCAGCTGCCGAGGCAGTGGGGTGCGGTGCGGAGTGGTCCGGAGCGCTCGGCCGCCCACCGGCTCCACGGCTCCCACCACGACCCGGGCAGGGTCTCGGCCCCGGTCAGCCAGGCCTCGGGGTCGGGTCCGGACTCGGGACCGAGGGAGACGCTCATCTTGGGGTTGCCGGGCGGGTTGACCAGGCTCTGGATGTGGCCGGAGGTGGACAGGGCGAACTGGGAGTCGCCCCCGAGCAGCTGGGTGGTGGCGTAGCAGGCCTTCCACTCGGTGAGGTGGTCGGTGCGGGCCCCGACCACGAAGGTGTCGCACTCGATGCGCTTCAGTTCGACCGGGGTGCCGAGGACGTGGACCTCGCCGCGGGCCAACGAGTTGTTGGAGAACATGTCGAGGAAGTCGAGGTGGAGACCGGACGGCAGTCGGGTGGGGTCGGCGTTCCACGAGAGGACGTCGAAGGCCGGGGGCTTGTCGCCCAGCAGGTTGGAGCCCACCCAGTAGTTCCAGATGAGGTCGTTCGGCCGGAGCAGACAGAAGATGGCCTCGGCCTCGTGGGCGGGCAGGACCCCCCGGCGCCGGGCCGCGGCCCGGGCGTTGGAAACGATGGTCGGACTGCCGAACATGCCGATCATGGTGGGCACGGAGAAGTCGAGCAGGGTGACGGCGAAGGTGGCGCAGTTGACCAGGTCGTCGGAGAGGGCGGCCAGCCGGCCCAACAGGGCCGCCGTCGTGATGCCCCCGGCACAGAGGGAGATGGTGTTGACCTGCTCGGTCCCGGCGATCCGGGCCGCGGCCCGGAGGGCCTCTTCCACCCCGGCCACGTAGGTGTCGAGGTTCCAGTCGCGGTGCTCGATGGTCGGGTTGCGCCAACTCACGACGTACATCTGGAGGCCCTGGGAGAGGGCGTACTCGACGAGGCTCCGGCCCGGCGAGAGGTCCATGAAGTAGTACTTGTTGATCTGGGGCGGGACGAGGACCACGGGCGTGGCGTGGACCTGGCTGGTGGTGGGCGAGTACTGGATGAGCTCGCACACCTCGTTGCGGAAGACGACCGAGCCCGGGGTGATGCCCACATCCCTCCCGACCACGTGGGCGTCGGGGTCGGCGGTGCGGGGCATGCCCCGGTGGTGGACGACGTCCCGGGCGAAGTTGGCCGCACCCTTCACCACGCTGGCCCCGCCGGTCTCGAAGGCCCGCTCCATGGCGTCGGGGTTGAACAAGAGGGTGTTGGTGGGGGCGAGCGCCGACGAGACGAGGGTGGTGCCCAGCCGGGCCCGCTCCTTGGTCCGCCAGTCCACGGGAGCCTGCTCCACCACGGCCAGGGAGGCCCGGGTACAGGTGAGGTAGGTCTGGCCGAGCCGGCGGTAGGCGGGGTTCTTCGTCCAGGCCGGGTTCTTGAACCGCCAGTCCTTGGGTTCGGGGGCGACGGTCGACTTGCCGATGGCGATCTTGCCCAGTTCGAGGCCGACCCCGGCCACGGCCCGGGGAAGGGCGGACGGGGCCGAGCGGAGGCCCACCTTCACGGTGGCGTCGGTGAGTCCGAGCGGGTCGATGCGCCCGATGAGCCGGCGCACCAGACCTTTGGGGGCCGTCAGTGTTGGGAAAGTACTCGTGGCCAATGTCTCCTTCGCCTGCATCGGCCCACAACGGGGAGTCCGTCGTGATCTGTGTTCCAGTCAACCACGGACATCGCAGCGATGACAGGGAAAATCGGCCAGTTGTGTCAACGGCGTGTGAACTACTGATGGGTAAGGCGTGAAGGGTGTCATCCGGACAACTGGATACAGTGCAGGGATGGTCCGAGCACGGGTAGCGGCGACGCCGAGCCGGCCATGACCGCACCAGGCGAGGGCGCCGGCGACACCGAGGGCGACGGGGAGAACACCGGTGGCGCGGCGGGTGACACCACGGGCGCGTGGGACACCTTCGGCGGCTACCTGCGCAGTCAGCGCCAGCTGGCCCAGCTGAGCCTGCGGCAACTGGCCGACCTGACCAAGGTGTCCAATCCCTACCTGAGCCAGATCGAGCGCGGGCTGCACCAGCCCTCCATCGCCGTGGTCAAGTCGCTGGCCCAGGCGCTCAACCTGTCGGTGGGGGACCTGCTCGCCCACGCCGCCGACATCGTGACCGGCGAGGAGACCCCGTCGACCACCGAGGCGTCGATCCGCCGTGATCCCCGGTTGAACGACAGCCAGAAGAGTGCCCTCCTGGCCGTCTACGCCTCGATGGTGGCCGGATCGACCAGCCCGGAGGGAGACCACGCCACCGCCGAGTCGAGCGCTGCCTCCGAGGAGGCAGAGGGCTGACGGGCCGAGGTCGACCGATCGCTGGTGCTGGCCGATCGACCGGTGCCGACGATCGACCGGTGCTGGCCGATCGATCGGGGTCGTCATGTCCTCGGTGAGGTGGCCACGGTGGGGGAGGGCCACCGCTCGGGCCAGCCGGTGGCGGCGGCGAACCGGCGGGGGAGGTGCCGCAGCCGGGATCGCCGCCTGTGGGCGCTACCGTGAACGGATCACCCGAGCAACCGAAACCAGGAGGGCGCGGTGATCGCCCAGGGCGATGAGTCGGCGCTCGAGCGCCTGGTGGGGACGACGACCTTCGAACGGGGGCGGGCCTACGCCGAGCACGGTGCCGTGCGCAACTGCACCTGGAACCCGGGCGGCACCCATGTGGTCGGCCAGGTCCAGGGCGGGGCGGCCCGTCCCTACGTGGCCTCGGTCCGGTTGACCCGGGCGCCCAACCGCCAGCTGTCCTCCATCGACGCCACCTGCAGCTGCCCGGTCGGCTACAACTGCAAACACGCCGTAGCCCTGGTCCTGGCCGAGGAGCCCGACGAGGACGCACCGCGTGCCCCGACCCTGACCCTGGTCCGGGGCGACGCATCGCCCCCGGTCGGCGTCCTGACCAAACCCCACGGCGCGGGAGGGTCGGTGTCCGGCCTCACCGCCCGGGCCGCCCACCCATCCGACCAGTCCGCCACCACCAACGACGCCGACCCGGGCGACTGGGCCCTTCCTCTCGAGGCGCTGCTCGATGCCGACCCCGACGCCGATGAGCCGGTCGAGGACTCGGCCCGCGCCGAGATCGCCCTCCAGTTCGAGCTGATCGTCACCCCCCAGGCCACCGGGCGCCGCACCTCCTCGATAGGGCCGGGGATCAAGATCCGACCCGTCGTTCCCGGCCAGTCCGGGAACTGGGTGCGGAGTGGGGTGTCGTGGTCGAGCCTCGAGTACTTCTCCTACGGGCGCCGGCGTTCGCCCCGCTTCGCCGAGCAGCTGGCCCTGGTCAAGGAGCTCTTGGCCCTGAGCCGGCTGTCGGGGGGACAGAACACCTACAGCTACACCGACGAGGTGGTCCGCTTGGAGGCCATCAACAGCCGGCGGCTCTGGGACCTGCTCGGGGAGGCCCGGGGCCTCGGGATCCCCCTCATCCAGTCCGGTCGCCAGGCCCAGCCGGTGACCTTCTTGTCCCGGGTGGCGGCGGTCACCATCGACGTGACCCGCACCGAGTCGGGCCTCCGGGCCCAGCCCCGCATCGGCACCGACACCGTCGAGCTCCCCCTCGAGACGTCCATGCTCATCGGCCGACCGGCCCACGGCATCGCCTGGTGGGACGCACCGGCGCCCATCGCCCCCAGCCGGGCCGTCCACGCCGTCCCGCCGGCCTCCGGTCTCGGCCTCGCCGCCCTCGACACCCCGGTCGACGACGATCTGCGGGCCTTCTTGCGCACGGCCACGGTCGACGTGCCCCACCACGACGAGGAGCGCTTCATCCGCGCCCTGGTGCCCCGGCTCCGCCGGCGGGTCCGGGTGGACTCGAGCGACCGCTCGGTCGAGCTGCCCGAGGCCCGGCCGGCCACCCTGATCCTCTCCCTCCGCCACGACGAGGGCCACCGGCTCCACCTGCTGTGGACCATGGGCGGCGAGGGGATCGACGGGCGGGAGCGTCTGTGGGGGGTGCGGGGACGGTTCCGGGACCGAGCCGCCGAAGAGGTGGTCATGGCCGCGGTGGTCGACATCCTCCACTCGGTGCCCGAGCTGTTCGAGCGGTGGCGGGTCGGTGAGCGACTGGCCGCCGAGAGCCAGCTCGAAGGCATGCCCGCCGTCCGCTTCATCACCGAGTTGCTGCCCCGCCTGGAGGCCGCCGACGGGGTGACCGTCGAGCACGTCGGCACCCTGCCCGAGTACCGAGAGGCCGAGGCCGCCCCGGTCGTCAGCCTCGGCGGCAAGGCCACGAAGGACAACGACTGGTTCGACCTGACCATCACCGTCACGGTGGGCGGGGAGAAGGTGCCCTTCACCGAGCTGTTCGTGGCCATGGCCGCCGGCCAGAGCCACCTCATCCTGCCCTCGGGCACCTACTTCTCCCTCGACACCGACGAGCTCCAGGAGCTGGCCCGGCTCATCGCCGAGGCCCGGGCCCTGCTCGACGCCACCGACGACGGCATCCGGCTCAGCCGGTTCCAGGCCAGCCTGTGGGAGGACATCCAGCGCCTGGGCGTGGTCACCGAGCAGGCCCAGGAGTGGGAGGCGTCGGTGCGGGCGCTGTCCGAGGCGGCCGAGCGCACCGAGTACGAGAGCCCGGCCACCTTGCAGGCCACCCTCCGGCCCTACCAGCTGGCCGGGTTCAACTGGCTGGCCTACCTCTACGAGCACCGGCTGGGTGGGGTGCTGGCCGACGACATGGGACTGGGCAAGACCCTGGAGGCCCTGGCCCTCATGTGCCACACCAAGGAGCGGGGCCTGACCGATGCCCCCTGGCTGGTGGTGGCCCCGACCAGCGTGGTGGGCAACTGGGCCGCCGAGTGCCGCCGGTTCGCCCCGCAGCTGAACGTGGTCACCGTCACCGAGACCGAGAAGCGCCGGGGCACTCCGCTGGCCGGGCACACGGCGGGGGCCGACCTCGTCGTCACCTCCTACAGCCTCTTCCGCCTGGAGTACGACGGGTACGCCGGGGTGGGGTGGGCCGGCCTGTTCCTCGACGAGGCCCAGTTCGCCAAGAACCGCCAGTCCCAGACCTACCAGCGGGCCAAGCTCCTGCCCGCCCCGTTCAAGGTGTGCATGACCGGGACGCCCATCGAGAACAACCTGATGGAGCTGTGGTCGCTCCTGTCCATCGCCGCCCCGGGACTGTTCACCAGTCCCGAGCGGTTCGCCGAGTACTACCGGCTGCCCATCGAGCGGAACGCCGACGCCGAGCGGCTGGCCCAGCTGCGTCGCCGGGTCCGGCCCCTCATGCTGCGCCGCACCAAAGAGCAGGTGGCGAGCGACCTGCCCGACAAACAGGAGCAGGTCCTCGAGCTCGACCTCAACCCGCGGCACCACCGGATCTACCAGACCCACCTCCAGCGCGAGCGCCAGAAGATCCTCGGACTGCTCGGCGACATGAACAAGAACCGGATGGCCATCTTCTCGTCGCTCACCCTGCTTCGCCAGGCCAGCCTCGACGTCTCGCTCATCGACGACTCCTACGACGGTGTGCCCTCGACCAAGCTCGACGCCCTGATGGAGATGCTGGAGGACATCGTGGAGGACGGCCACCGTGTGCTGGTGTTCAGCCAGTTCACCCGGTTCCTGAGCCTGGCCCGCCACCGGATCGAGAAGGCCGGCATCGACCTCTGCTATCTCGACGGCAGCACGCGGAAGCGCGACACGGTCATCGCCGAGTTCCGGAACGGCGACGCCCCGGTGTTCCTGATCAGCCTGAAGGCCGGCGGCTTCGGGCTCAACCTGACCGAGGCCGACTACTGCGTCCTGCTCGACCCGTGGTGGAACCCGGCCACCGAGGCCCAGGCCGTCGACCGGGTCCACCGGATCGGCCAGACCAGGAAGGTCATGGTCTACCGCCTGGTGGCCAAGGACACCATCGAGGAGAAGGTGATGGCCCTGAAGGCCAAGAAGTCGGCCCTCTTCGCCGACGTCATGGACGCCGGGGGACTCGAGTCGGGTGCCCTCACGGCGGCCGACATTCGTGGCCTGCTGGACTGAGGCAACGCCACAGTCTCTGTACCCCCATGTACAGAGGTGTACAACGCGTAGGTGGACAGGAGTATCTCGGTGAGCGCGGCCCGATCGGTCCTTCCCGAGATCGTGCAGCGGGTCGCCGAGGGCGACGAGATCACCATCACCCGCCACGGCGAGGCGGTCGCCGTCATTGTTCGCCCCGACTCGCTCCGCGTCCGACGGGCCACCGCCGCTCTCGATGGGGCGGCGGAGGTCCGTGAGCTGCTGGCCACAGGAAAGAACATGCCACTCGACGCGGTCCCCGGCATCAGTACCGAGCGGGCTGAGGAGATGGTCAGCGAGCTGCGGGCCGATCGCTCGCAGCGCTGACGGGTCGAGACCCGTGGATGCCTTTGACGCCGACGTTCTGATCTATGCGGCCACGCCCGATCATGCACTGGGGCGACGAATTCGTACCCTCTTCACGGACGAAACCGCCGAAGAGGCCGGAGCCCCGGCGCGTATCGGATCGGTACTACTCCTTCCCGAACTCCTCACCAAGCCGATACGTCTCGAGTTCGGCGATGAACTCGCGTCGCTGGCCTGGTTGCTTGGGCGTCTTGAGCTGGTGGCGACCGATCGGGCCACCGCGGAGCTGGCCGTCTCGCTGGGAGCGATCCATGGCCTGCGCTCAGCCGACGCCGTGCATCTGGCCACGGCGGTCAGGGTCGGTGCGGACCGGTTCATTACCAACAACAAAGCGGACTTCCCCCAATCGATCGACGAAGTGGCCGTGACGTATCCCGAAGACCTGGCCGAGCCGGCGCCATAGCGTGGTGGCTGGACAACCGGCTTCGCCCTCCTCGTTTGAGACCTACGACGAGTGCGGTCCTCCCCACCGTCGCCCCGCTGACGGTCTGTCGAACGGGGAGCGACGAGCGGATGCGTCAGGCCGGCCAGCGCCCGGTGAGGCCGGGAGGCGTCCACGCCGGCCACTCGGGCCGTCCGACAACGAAGCCCTGGATGAACATGGCCACGCGCCGAGGACCGTCGGGTAGGGAGTTGTCCCAGAACGTCGCCGACCCCGCCTTCGGCACCGCGTCGACGACGTTGGCCCAGAGGCGCGCGTAGCGCTGGCGGATCTTGTCTACCGGGACGCCGTGCCCGCCACTGGCCCTTCGGTAGTCGACACGGGCGACGGCCAGGTCCTCGGGGACCATCAGCACATGGAGGGCGATGTAGTAACCAGCCTCGGTGGCTTCGTCGATCAACCCGAGCTTCGAGGGATGGGAGAAGACGGTCTCGGCCATCAAGGGCAGGCCGAGTCCGATCAGCTTCGATCGGGTGGCGGCGGCAATGGCTGCGGCCTCATAGGCGTGCGGTTCGGGGTCGTCGGGCCAGTGGCGGACGGCGATCTCGTCGGCGTTGACGAACGACGTGCCGCCGGGTAGCGCCGGTGCCAGCACCAGGCGCACGAAGGTGGACTTGCCTGCGCCGTTGGGGCCGACGACGAGGTCGAGGCGACTCACTCGGTGGAGGCGGCGATGACCCGTTGCGATCCGTCGGGGCGGTACTCGATGAGGGCGCCGTCGTCGCCGAGTGCGACGGTGGTCACGCCTTCGGCGGCCAGCTGGGCCCCGAACGAGGTGGCGTCGCCTCGGGTCTGGATGGCCACGTCGAGCTCCACATTGGCCACCAGGCGCTCGTGCTCGTCGAGTTGGCTGAGGGCCAACCTGCCGGCCAGGGCGTCCTCGACTCGCCGCCGGGCCGCTGTTTCGTGCATGGAGACGGCCATCCCCACCCTGGCCCAGTGGTCCAGCTGCTGTTTGGCCGACCGGCTCTCGCGCTTGGCCTCCACCGCGGCAGAGTCGAGCAGGTCGACAGCGAATCGGGTCGGTCGGTCAGCGGGCATCGGTGCCTCCTGGAGTGTGTCTCATACTGCTACCAGCGTATCATCATGATACGTCGAAGAGGTGGGCGACAGGTCGATGCCCGAAGACCTTCAGCAATCGGCGCCGAGGACCAGAGTCTCAAACGAACGCCGAGGTCCAAATCCCGGCTCGAGTGATCTATCTGGACTCCTCGGCACTGGTGAAGCTGGTATTCGAGGAGGCGGAGAGCGAAGGTGTCGTTCAGTGGTTGGCCGAGAGGTCTGGGACCCCAGCGATCAGTAGCGAACTGTCGGTCGTGGAACTCCTGCAAGCGTGCCGGAGGGTCGACGAACTGGGACTCGGGGACGCCACCAGGCTGCTTGGAAGCATCGATCTCCTCCCGCTGGATCGCACAGTCATCGAGCGGGCAGGTTCCCTTGCGCCGACCCATCTGCGGAGTCTCGGCGCCATTCACCTTGCTTCTGCGCTATCGGTCAATGAGGACCTGACCGCACTCGTCGTCTATGACCGCCGGCTGTCCGCGGCGGCGATGGCGGCCGGCATCGAGGTTGCGTCGCCGACCTGACCCGACCTCGCGTCGTCGCCTGTCGCCACGTCGGGACACGACAGGTCCTCGATGCTTACTCGGTGGTGTTCCGCCCTAGGCACCCATCCACCCCACGGCTCGGTCCCACGAAACTGACACAACCGGTCGGTCGGTTGCCTCGTCGACCCGGTCTCGGTTGCCGGCCGATCCGACGGTTGATCATCTCGCAGAGGGCGTTGAGTCGCGCTACGGTCAACTCTCGTGAGCCGGGACGGACCGGCTCGGCGGCTTAGAGGCGGAACGAGGTACTTCCATGAGATCGACCCTGCGCGTCAAGGTGCTCACCGCGGCGACAGCCGTGCTGGTGGCCCTCCCGGGACTCGTCCTGTTGGCACCGGCCACGTCGGCACAGGCCGCTCCTGTCGTCCGGGGCCACGTCTCCATCACGCCGAGCCCGAACCCGGCCTTCAACGGGGACGCCCCCGACCCCGACGTCGTCCTCAACGCCGGGACCTACTACGCCTTCACCACCGGCACCCCGCTGGGCAACCACATCCAGGCCCTCATCGACACCACGGCTGATCCCACCACGGGGTGGCGTTCGTATACCGGCCTGTCGTACGGCTCGACCGCCCTGCCGGTCACGCCGGCCTGGGAGACCCCCAACACCCAGACCTCACCGGGGGTCTTCTTCTACGGCGGCCACTGGGTCATGTTCTACGACGCCTCGGTCAACCCCAACGGTGCCGACAGCGGGCACAGCTGCCTCTCGGTCGCCACCACGCCGAGCATCTCCCCCTCGTCCCCGGTGTTCACCGACTCGTCCACCGGTCCGCTCTACTGCGCCACCGGCGGGGTGCTCGACCCGAGCCCGTTCGTCGACCCGGCCACGGGGGCCGCCTACCTCCTGTGGAAGTCGAACGACGGCAGTTCGACCGCACCGTCCCAGGTGTGGTCGGTCCAACTGAACGCCAGCGGGACCGGCTTTGCCGGTACGCCGGTCGCCATCATCACCGTCGACCAGGCCCAACTGCCCTGGGAGACCACCTTCGACGATCCCCAGATGGTCTTCGTCGACGGGAGCTACGAGCTCCTGTTCTCGGCGGGGGACTTCCTCTCGGCCAGCTACTCCCAGGCCCTGACCACCTGTGCCGGACCGGTCGGCCCGTGCTCGCAGCCGGCGTCGGGGCCGTTCCTCACCTCCTACGGCAACGTGGCCGGCCCGGCCGGGGGCTCACTGTTCACCGACGCCTCGGGCAACTGGTATCTGGCCTATGCCGGGTGGCCCAGCAACTGCACCAACTACAGCTGCGGGGCGGTGCGGAAGCTCTACGTCGCCCCCATCGCCCTCGGTAACGGGCTCCACGTCCCGTGCACCGCGCCATCGCCCCCGCCCGCCGGCTACCGGTTCACGGCCAGCGACGGCGGGGTGTTCAACTTCGGCAACCTGCCCTTCTGCGGCTCGACGGGCGGCATCACCATCAACCAACCCATGGTGGGCATCGCCAACACCGCCGACGGCGGTGGCTACTGGACCGTGGCCCGAGACGGTGGGATCTTCGCCTTCGGTGACGCCGCCTTCCTCGGCTCGATGGGCGGGAGCCATCTCAACCAACCCATCGTGGGCATGGCCGCCACCCGCACCAGCGGTGGCTACTGGCTGGTCGCCTCGGACGGCGGCATCTTCAGCTTCGGCAACGCCTCGTTCCACGGCTCGACGGGGGGCATGCACCTCAACCAGCCCATCGTGGGCATGGCCGCCACCCCTGACGGCGGCGGCTACTGGCTGGTCGCCTCGGACGGCGGCATCTTCTCGTTCGGGGACGCCTCCTTCTACGGCTCGACCGGCGGGATGCACCTCAACAAGCCCATCGTGGGCATGGCCGCCACGGCCAGCGGGCACGGCTACTGGCTGGTCGCCTCGGACGGCGGCATCTTCACCTTCGGGGACGCCGGCTTCAAGGGATCGACCGGGGGCATGCACCTCAACCAGCCCATCGTGGGCATGGCCGCCACGACCACCGGACGCGGCTACTGGTTGGTCGCTTCCGACGGCGGCATCTTCAGCTTCGGCGATGCGCCCTTCGACGGATCGACCGGGGCCATCCACCTGAACAAGCCCATCGTGGGTATGGCCTCCACCCCGATCGCCGCGGGCTGACCCAGCGCACCGAGGGGTCGTAGGCACCGGTGGACCCGGTGCCCGCCTGAACCACATGCTCGCATTTCGGGCTTGTGGTGATCCTCAGCGGTCGGTCGACGCCCGGCTGCCTGGGTCAGAGGCCCGGTCGCAGATGGAGCAGGGGGCCCCGGCCACCTTGGCCCAACAGGCGTCGGGCTCCGAGGCGTGCGGGCGGTCGTAGCCGAGACACGGTCGCCCCTCGGGCTCCTCGGTGCAAAAGGCCACCGTCCCCTCGGCATGGACGACGAGTCGGCCCGGGCAGGTCGCGGTTGCTGGCGCCACGAACCGTCATCCTAGAAAGTGGCGGGTGACAATTGGCATCGGGGTCCGACGCCCGTTGGCGTCGGTGAGGCGCAGGCGGCCAGAGCCAGCGGGCCCCGGTGCATCGTGGTCGGCGGGCGGGACGGGTGACCCCGGTCAGGCCTCGCCGCGCTTGGGGTGAGCGGCCCGTGCGTCACGCGCGTAGCGGGCGGCCAGCTGCCGGGAGAACCCGTACTGCCTGCTGAGCTCGGCGATGGAGACGCCCTGGTCCAGACAGGCGGCGAAGACGAAGAGGCGGAGCTCATGTCGGGCCTGCTCGACCTCTTTCAGGGCGCTGTTCATCACGGCCCGCGTCTCGGAGGGGAAGGCGGTGTCGAGGGCGGCGGTCACGCTCCCGCCCTGCTCTAAGAGTTTGATGGAGCGCCGCGACGCCTTCTCCACGATCCTGGTGCTGCGGCGGAGGTTCTCGAGGGCCTGGTTGAGGTTGTCGACCAGTTGGGCCGCGGTGGCCGAGGTACTGCGGTCGCCGGCACTGTCTCGCTGTTCAGACATGCCCGGGAGGATACGGGTTCCCGGGGTGCAGCGGGGCAAAAGCTCGACGGCTACTCCCGCACCGACCGCCCCGACGCTCGCCGGGAGGCGACGATCGATGGGCCGGAACGTACGTGGGGGAGCGGGGAGCGCCCCGGACTCCGAAGCCGAACGCCGAGACGCCCGGTCGACCGGGGCGGACGAGGGTTGGTGGACCAGACCCTGGGACCGCCGAGGCGTGCGGGGATCCGAGGGCTGTGGTCTTCAGACAGCCGGGATGAGGGTGGTCCCGGTGTCCCGGGCCAGGAAGGAGTAGGTCTGGTCGGCGGGCATCGGGGGCGAGAACAGGTAGCCCTGGATATGGGTGCATCCCAGTTGGACGAGGGCGTCCCGCTGGGCCTGGAGCTCCACCCCTTCAGCCGTGGTCTCGAGCTGGAGGGTGGCGGCCAGCTGCATGATGGCGTTGACGAAGCCCCGGCCCTGGTCGTCGTGGACCAGGTTGTCGATGAACCGCTTGTCGATCTTCAGGATGTCGATGGGGAGGTCGGCGAGGGCGGCGAACGAGGAGTACCCGGTGCCGAAGTCGTCGATGGCCACCCGCACCCCGAGGTCCCGGAGGGCGTCGAGGGTGCCGATGATGTGTCTCGACTCGGAGGCCAGCACCGACTCGGTGACCTCGATGATGAGGGCGTGGGCCTCGAGCTCGGCTTCCTCCAGCGCCTCGGTGACGTGGTCGATGAACTGGGGGTGGGCCAACTGGAGCCGGGAGGCGTTGACCGAGATGCTCGGCCGCCATCCCGGACCACTGGTGTGCCACCGGCGGGTCTGGGTGCAGGCCTCCATCAGCACCGAGCGGCCCAGCTCGATGATGAGGCCGGACTCCTCGGCCAGGGGGATGAACGTGCTGGGCGAGACGAAGCCCCGGGTGGGGTGGCGCCACCGGGACAGGGCCTCGAAGGAGATCACCTCACCGGTGCTGGTGTCGACGATGGGCTGGTAGTAGACCGAGAGGACCCGGTCCCGGATGGCCCCCCGGAGATCCTGGTCGAGGCTCATGCGCTCGACGGCGGCGGCGTGCATGTCGGCCTGGAACACGCGGTAGCAGCCCTTCCCCTCCCGCTTGGCCTGGTACATGGCGGCATCGGCGTCGGAGAGGAGGCGGTCGGCCCGGGTGTCGTCGTCGCTGGTGAGGGCGATGCCCACCGAGGCCCCGATGGCCACCTCCTGGCCGGCCAGTTGCAAGGGCTCGACCAGGATGTCGAGCACCCGCTGGGCCACCATGCCGGCCTGGTCGCTGGTCTCCAAGGTGTCGACCAGGATGGCGAACTCGTCGCCGCCCAACCGGGCGATGGTGTCCGAGCCCCGTAGCTGGTTGCGGAAGCGCTCGGCCACGGCCATGAGGAGGGCGTCACCCACCAGGTGGCCGAGGCTGTCGTTGATGTTCTTGAACCCGTCGAGGTCGACGATCATCACCCCGACGTACCCGCTGGTCCGGGTGCGGCGGGTCAGGGCCTGCTCTAAGCGGTCGTTGAACAGCACCCGGTTGGCCAGACCGGTGAGGGGGTCGTGCATGGCCTGGTGCCGGATGGCGTCCTCGGCCCGGAAGCGGACGGTGGCCGAGAAGACGATGCCGGCCAGGGCCTCGACGAACTGCTCGTCGTCCCGACTGACCGGCTCGCCCTGGAAGACCTCGATGTAGGCGGCAGGAACCTGGGGATCCCCCACGGGAACCCGGAGCCGGGGGATCTCGCCCGCCCCGATGCCCACCGACCGACGCGGGTCGAGCTGCACGGCGAACTCGGGGCCCGGGTCGTCGGGGCCGGCCGGCGCCGAAGCATCGATGATCCGGCACCAGCGCGGGCTGGAGGACGGCGTTGATGGCGTCGGTGGCCGAGGTGAGGGCAGCCCCCAAGGTGGTGGCCCCGAGGACGGCCCGTCCGACGTTGGCGATGGCCACTTCCCGTTCGAACCGTGTCCGTCGGTCGGTCACGTCGCGGGCGTTGATGACGATGGCCGCCACGTCCTCGTCGTCGAGGAGGTTGGTGGCCACGCCCTCGAGCCACACCCACGCCCCGGTCCGGCGTTGGACCCGGAAGGTGATCTCGGCGGAGGACCCCGGGGTCTGGAGGGCGTGGCTGATGCCCAGGCGCAGGGGCGCCATGTCGTCGGCGTGGACGTGCTCGCCCTGGAGCGAGCCGAGCAGCTCGTGGGGCTCGAAGCCGAGGACGGTGGTGCACGACGGGCTGGCGTAGGTCACCGTGCCGTCACGGTCCATGGAGAAGACCAGGTCGGTGGAGCTCTGCACGAGGGCCCGGAACCGACGCTCGCCGCTCTCGGTCAGCGAGGCGGCCCGCTCCTTTTCGGTCAGGGCGGAATGGAGCGACCGGTAGGAGAAGCCGATGCCGATGGCCACCAGGAGGGCGAGCCCGTGAACGGCCGGTATGGGGAGCATGGTGGGGAACCAGCGGAGGGCGATCAGCACCTCACCGGCGATGAGGCAGCCGAAGGTCCACCCGAGGACGACCCGGTAGGAGGACGACCCGGTGAGGGCGAGGGACTCCTGTCCCACCAGCACCAGACCGACAGCGAGGGCGGGCCCCCAGCCGGTGAGGTAGATCACCGCGGTCACGAGGAGGATCTGGGTGCCGATGCGGGCGTGCAGGCGGACCTGGGTGTGGGAACGGTCCCACCAGAAGCCGCTGGCCGTGGAGGCGAGCTGTCCGACCACGAGAATGACCGGGATGAGCCAGATCGGGCTCGGTGAGACCCAGTTGAGTTCCTGGAGCGACACGATGGCGATGGCGGCCAGCGGCCCCATGAAAATCATTTCCGCGAAGTGTTTGCCCCGCGATTCTCCCGAGAGGAGCCGCCGGAGGCTCTGAAAACCCATGGCACTTCATCGACCAGGTCAGAGGCACTCTTGAGGGCAGGACCCCACATGGAGTGGGATCGAACCCCCCACATAGCTGCAGGGGACGATCAGGAGACATCGGGCCGTCAACGGGACCGGTCACATCACGATGCTCAGCCGGGCGTCAAACGGGTCCCATCTGTGCCTGAGCGGGTGCTCGTGATTTCGTTCACGCATCCCCACAACTCCCAAGAACGAACCGGGTCGTCAGCCGAAGTTCTCGTCCCGTTCATCGTGGGTGACCTGGGATGGGGGAGTTGGCACCGTACAATCCACCGATGACGGTCGAGGCCACCATCGCCCCACCTCGGGCGGTAGGTGTGGGTCACCGTCACGCCCGTCCGAAGCGTCAGCTGCCCCTCTGGATCACCGTCATCCTGTGGGTCATCGTGGCCGGCCTGGCCGTGGTGGCGGCCATGCGCCTGTTCGCCTGGGATTCGCTCGACCTGTTCGCCATCCTCAACTCGGTCACTGCCTTCGTCTACCTGCCGGCCTGGATCGTGGTGGTGGTGGCGGCCGTGGGGAGGCGGTACGTCCTGGCCGCCGCGGCCCTGGTCATCGTGGTCCTCCAGGTGGTGTTCATGCTCCCCGAGCTCACGGCGGCCGAGCCCATTCCGACCTGGGCCACCCATGCCCCGTCCATCAAGCTCTTCGACGCCAACGTGTACGCCTCCAACCCGTCGATGGCCGGGTACGCCGCTCAGATCAAGGCCTATCAACCCCAGTTGCTGACCATGGAGGAAGCCGTCCCGAGTGACGTGAGGCAGCTCAAGGCCAGTGGGGCCCTGGCCAACCTTCCCTACACCGTGCAGATCCCGAGGTACGACCCGCACGCCTTCTTCATCGCCTCCAAGTACCCCTTGACCGGCGTGACCGCCTCCTATCTCTTCAATGCGCCGTTGATCATGAAGATGACCATCCAACTTCCCAGCGGCCCGAGGCCGCTGTGGGTGGTCCACACCACCGGTCCGACTCCCGGCTCCTTTTCGATCTGGAGTGGGCAAGTGGCCGACATCAATCAACAGGTGCACCGCCGGGGAGCGGCCGGTCTGTTGCTGGTCGGTGACTTCAACTCGACGTGGAACAACAAGGGCTTCCGCCAGGTGCTGTCGGCCGGGATGACCGACGGCGCTGCCGCTCGGGCCCGGCCGTTCCAGATGACCTGGTCGCAGACGAAACCGATCATTCCGCCCGTGGTGCGCATCGACCACGTACTGACCGGTTCGGGCGTGACCGTGACCGCCATACGCACCGATACCGGCCCGGGCAGCGACCACCGCGACATCCAGGCCACCGTGGCCTTCCGCCAGTGACCCGGTCGCCATGGCCGCCATCGGCGGTGGCCAAGCGCCCTTCGCTATAACCCGAAGGCGGAGCGGAGGTCAGGCGCGGTGGCGGCGTTCCTCAGGAGCGGCACCCCGGCGTTGTCGTCCAGCCACCGCGTCAGGGAGTAGTGGTTGAAGGCGGCAGTGACGACGACATGGCTGAGACGCGGATCGATGGCCACGAACTGGATGTCGTTCCCCTGGGTGGAGTCGTCCTCGTCGAAGGTGATGACGATGGTGAGGTTGCCCGAGGTGTAGTCGGGCCCGGCCATGATGACCGGGAGCCACTGCCCGAGCCAGGCGTCGGCCTGGGCCGGCGTGCCGTCGTGGGCGTCGTCGTTGAGGTTGGGGGTGATCTCGCCGGTCACGGGAAGGTTGCCGCTGTTGACGTCGTCGAGCAGGTTGCCGGCCGTCGTCGTCCCGAGGGGTACGTCATCGGCGGCGCACTCGGCGGCGTCGGTGGAGTCGGTGAAGTAGGGCCAGGGGCCGTGGCGGGCCACGTAGCCACCGCTGCTGGATGCCTGGCAGTTGGTGGCCATCGACTCCTGGTAGGCCTTGGCCGTCTCGCCCGCGTCGATGGTCTGGCTCCACACGGTTGGGCCCGCCGGCTGGCAGCTCGGGCCGACGTCGCAGTCCGAGGTGATGCCCTGGCTGTCACCGCTGAAGATGGCCACGTAGTTGGGGAGGCTGGGATGGCCGATCCCGGTGTAGTCGGTGGCCTGTCCGAACTGGTCGGCGTACGAGGTCAGAGTCGGCATCTGGGAGAGCGACTCGTCCTCGCTGTGGTTCTCCTCCATGATCACGAGCATCTTGTGACCCGTTCCCCCCTGAGGAGCGGTCGTGGTGGTGGAGGGCACGGTGGTGGTCGAGGGGTCGGTACTGGTAGGAGTACTGGTCGTCGACGTGCTGCTCGGCGGGGTGGTCGCTGCCGTCGTTGTCGTGGAATCCGGTGCCGACGTCGTGGTGGTGCTACTCGGATCGGTGGTTACCGGTGCGGCGGGCGTGTAGGTGATGTCGAGCACGGGGGGGCTGTTCGTCAGGCCGGAGAGACGGGCGACGGTCTGAGGCACCGAGTAGGTGATGGCCAGGTTGGCGACGCCCCCGATGGTCAGACCGGTGAGGGGGATGACCTGGCTACCCATGGCCGTCGGGCCGGTCGATGTGCCCAACGGATCCCCTTGGAGCGCAGGCCGGTTACTCCAGGTGACGGTCGTCGGGTCAAAGGAAGCCACGCTGTAGACGCTGAACATGCCACCGTTGCTGGTGCCGGAGTTGATGGTGAGCGTGGCCGAATCGAACGTGGCGCCGTCCGGGAGGGTGGTGTCGAACTGGAGGAGCGCCCGATAGGAGATGCGACTGGCGTTGAGCACGGGGCTGTTGTCGAAGTTGGTCGTCCGGGACTGGGCCGACACATAGGTGGCCGAGACAGCGGTCTCGGTGAGGTCGGTCGTGTCCGGGGACGCCGTTGAGATGGCGATCCCCGCCACCGACGCGGTCAGAAACACGCCGGCGGCAAGGAGGTAGAGCGGCTTGCGACGTCTCATCTGGTAGCTCCAATGGTTGGACTGTCCGGAGGGAACGCCGCAGTCGGTCCCGTCTTGTCAGTGGTGGTGCACGTCGCACTCTGGTCGGTCGACGCCGACGCCTGGGTGTCGACCACCAACGGAATGCTGGCGACCGACGGAATGCGTCGAGTGGTCTGAACGGATCGTCCACATAAATGAAGAGCTCGAGCAGAGCCTCAGGTTTCCTCGGACGTGCCCTCACTTCGGCCCGTCTTTCCGGCTGCCCCATACCCGATAGGGGCCACGGTACACCTCTGTCGGTGCGTCGAAATTAGTAGCGCCTCTAGCTGCGACGACGGCGCTGCATAGCGGCTCGTTCGTCCGATCGAGACATTTCAGTCCACCTCTCGTGCATCGTGAGGCGGTCAATGCTCGGGTTCCCGTGATGAGCAGCGTGATACTGCCGAGGCAAAAGAGCAGCTGGTGAATGCCGCGGGCGGCCCCAGGTGAGGACTTCCGACGTCGATGGCCCGGCCCATGTTGCGCCTCGGCGAATCGTCGCAGGTCACGAACGGAATGACTCGGGCAAACGGGGACCCCTACGTGGTGGCGGTGGCGAGTCCGATGGCAGCGCCTGACTATGGGACGTGCGTCCCGTTCTGGGGGAAGGGTGCGACACCCGTGTTTCCGCCAAATTGGTGCAATGACGACTCGGGCTACGGCGTGTGACGTTAGTGATGAAGTGTTCTGTCGAGATGGCCACCCACTCCTCAACCAAGGGCCCATTCGTGCCGACATCACTCCAAACTGCTCCCCACCGGGGGAGGGAGCTGATCGCCCATTGTGGCCAGCGGCTCGGAGCGGTAAAGATCCAGTGTGAGGAGCGGAAGGCCATGAGCGACACGTCGCAGGGACCGGGGTGGTGGCTGGCATCGGACGGGCGCTGGTATCCACCCGAGTCCCACCCGGGTTGGGCGTCAGGCGGAGGCCCCGACAGCACGCCAGGCACAGCACCGGAGGAGGCGCTGGCCAGCTGGGCGCCTGCTGCTGCGGCTCCGATGGACGCCCCTCCGGTGGCGGCGTACCCCGGACACGGCCCGTTCGCTGATTCCTCAGGCGTTCCCGACCCAGTGGCGGCCGGGCAGGCAGGGCCTTCCTACCCGCAGGGTTGGCAGCCCATCGTGCCGGCTTCGCCCGGTGGCCGGTTCAGCCGGGGTCTCCGTCTCGTCGGCACCGGCTTCACCATGGTGAGGGACGAACCGGGATTGATGATGGTGCCGGTGGTGGCCTTCGTGGTCCAACTGGTCATCTGCGGGCTGGGCTTCCTGGTTCTCTGGCCCAGCCTCCGGGCCATGAACTCGACCGACGGACAGTCCGCCCACTTCTCGGCCGGCCAATGGCTGGTGGCCGTGGTGGTGGGAGTACTGGTCATGTTCGTCTCGGTGGTTTCTCACGCCACCATCATCACGAGAGTGATGGCCCGTTTTCATGGCCAGAGCGTCACCAACGCCGAAGCGGCTCGGGCCGCCCTGACCAAGAGCCCACAACTGCTGGGTTGGGCCTTCATCAACTATGTGGTGATCAGCATCCTGCGGAACATCGGGAACCGGGGGATCCTCGGATTCCTGGTCGGTGCGCTGTTGCGAGCCGGGTGGATGCTGGCCAGTTTCTTCGTGGTGCCGGTGATCCTGTTCGAGGACAAGGGTGCGATCAGCGCCATCAAGCGTTCGGTCGAGCTGTGCCGGAGTCGCTGGGGGGAGAACATCGTGGGCAACGGTGTTCTCGGATTGGTGGCCTTGGCCGCCATTGTCCTGGACGTGCTGGTCTCGGTGCTCCTCGGCGTGGTCTTTGCTCCCTTGGGCGTGGTGGTGGGTGTCGTCGGCCTGGCAGCCATCCTGTTGGTCCTTACCGTGGCCACCGCGGCATTCAACGCCGCCCTGTACTGGTATGCGGTCACCAATCAGTCCCCGGGCCAGTACTCAGTGGGCGACCTCCAGGCGGCCTACCGTCAGAAAGGTCGTCGCGCCGGCCTCTTCGGTATGTGAGCGGCAGGGGAGTGGGTATCCACCAGGGATAACCGGTGATCACAACGTGTGGCCAAGGGGCGTAGGCTTTAGCGTCGTGCTACACGTGAGCGGGAGTCAGCTGGTTGTCTTGCTGGCCCTGTCCGTGGTTTGGGCCTTCCTTGGCTACCGCCTTTCCGAGATGGACCGAAGGAATCTTGGCCGCACGCCTTGGGGGCTCCCATCGCTGCTCTGGGCCTTCTTCTGGTTCCTCTCCCTCCTCTTGGGCCTGGTGCTCTACCTCATCGCCCACTTCTCCGGCCTACGGCGGGCCCAGCAGAACCCTCCGGTCATGGGCCTCCCGGGGCCAACACCGATGCCGCCGATGAGCGAAGCCAGCGCATCACGAAAGGCGCCATCGGCATCAGAGTTGTTTCCGGCCTACCCGCGACCTGCGAACTCGCAGCCGGAGCAGGCTGAGGTCACACCCGAGGATGTCGTGGAGGCCTCATCCTTCCCGAGCCCGGGAGCACCCGGGCAACCGGGAACGCAGGGGGTTGGAAACAGTTCACCCCCGGCGTGGCAGCCCGATCCGAGCGGACGGTTTCACTATCGATGGTGGGACGGAACCCAATGGACATCGCAGGTCTCGACGGATGGGCACCATCTGATCGACACCAACCCGGATCAGCGAATAGGTCCGTACTGAGTCAATCGACTCTCGCGGTACGAACTGATCAGGCGACGTCGCGATCTCGATGCAGGCTTAGTTTGGCCTTTCGGGCTGCTTGATGCGCGGGATGCGCTGACTGGTGTCGGAGCAGGTCAGAGGCACAGTCAGCGCAGAGGCGACCGTAGGAGCGATCGACGTTGAGCCGCTTCCGGTCGCGACTGCCGACTTTGGACACAGGCCCTTTCCAGCCACACCGATGACACGACGCCAGTAGTCTCCCTGTAGAGTCGGCCCGACCGCGGGAATCATGTCGATGTGTCGCAGGCTTCGATATCCACTCTCACAACAAGAACATCGGCAGATCAATAAATTTCTGTACTTGCTGCGCATTGTGTGCGTTCCTCCGACAGGTTCGCAAACTTCGAGGTGACAAGTGCACGGAGGGTCGACGCAACCCTCAACTGACTCGCGAGGCTCACCCAGCCAATCAGATGAACCGCCATCTGTCGGTTGTTTACACACAGTTCGCAGTCTCGATACCAGGCCGCAATGTCGTTGTCCTACTCTGTATCCAGGTCCATACGTGTTCATTCAAATAAGACTGGGCTGAATTGCTCTTGATCCCAAGTCGTGACGACAATAGGTTGTACCCGTTGGAACAGCGGCGGTTCCCATCTACAGCGGTATCCCAAGAACAGTCTTAATCAAGTCCAGATGTGGCGGTTTGTTCATCACAAGGTCTTGTCTGCATCCCCACCTGACAGTGATAGTTCTGGCTCCATTCCAGATCCACCCGCGTCCCGAAGGGCAGGTTGCATTGACAGTCGGTCGAATCCAAGATCACTCACATGGGAGTGTCACGTCGCTCAGTTGTGAGCCGACTGTCAGCGTTGTCATTCCAGCGAAGAACGAAGCTCAGAACCTTCCGCAAGTGTTTCAGGGGATTCCGATCGGACGTTATGAGATCATTTTGGTTGACGGTGACTCGACCGATGACACCGTGGACGTCGCGCGCTCGTTACGTCCAGATGTCACAGTTATTGGACAGACTCCAAAGGTAAGGGCAACGCACTCGCCTGTGGATTTGCGATTGCGAGTGGTGACTTCGTCGTCATGCTAGACGCAGATGGATCTACCGATCCTGCGGAAATTCCACGCTTTATTGAAGCATTGAAGCAGGGTGCAGACTTCGCCAAGGGCTCCAGATTCATGCCCGGAGCGGGAAGCAGCGATATCAGCAGGCTACGCCAGTGTGGCAATTTTTGGCTAAACAAAATAGTAAATGTTGCATACGGGACTCGGTACACCGATCTCTGCTACGGATTCAATGCGTTTCGAAGAGAGTGCCTCGCAGTTATAGACCTTGAGCCAACAGACGTTGAAGGTGCGGATAGCACTACAATGCTCTGGGGCGACGGGTTTGAAGTAGAGACACTCATCAATGTCAGAATCGCTAAAGCTGGTCTTAGAGTGGCAGAAGTTCCGAGTTTCGAAAGAAGCCGCTACTACGGAGCCAGTAATCTAAACGCATTTTCCGATGGCATGCGCGTACTCCGCACGATTCAGGCCGAACGGCGCAGAGAAGCCAAAACGCAACCAACACTCACGAACGCTCAGCGACGAACAGGAAGTTCATGGTCACTGCTATCCACCCTCGTCGAAGAGGCGAGCTAACGACTGAACCGGGAGGTTGGTGGCCAGGCATTCCTTCTTGTTTGGCGGGCGACTAGCCCCTAGCAACTCCAACACTTCACAATTGAAACGAAGAGCGTCCCAAACCGATGAACCAGCTGCCAGCCTCAGTAATAGTCCCTGCGTATACGATGGACCGTTGGGAACTGTTGAAAAAGGCAGTCTGCTCGATCGAAGCGCAAACTGTTTATCCGGCAGAACTAATTCTCTGCATTGACCACAATGAGTCGCTTTTCCAAAGGGCAAAGGCAGAATTAGAGCGACTGGGAAATGAGGAGAGATTCCCAATTCGAGTGATCATGAATCAATTCGAACAGGATGCCGGTGTGGGCACGCATTTGAAGGCCCATGGAACGAAGCGGAGGTTTGGTGCCGGTTGGGCTCGCAACTCCGCAGGCGGCTATTGCAACTGGGGAAGTGCTGGTCTTCATGGATGATGACGCATTCGCAGATCCGAATTGGATAAGAGCAATTACTTGAACCCTACCTAGACCCTAAAACGATGGCGGTCGGGGGCCCGCCACTTCCTGTTTACGAATCCTCAAGACCGGATTGGTTTCCTGCCAACTTTGATTGGGTGTTCGGCTGCGCCTACAGAGGAATGCCCACCACGCTTGCGCCCATTTCTCACATGATCGGGGCGAATATGTCGGTGCGTCGGAGCGCTTTCGAATCGTTGGGTGGCTTTCAATCAATCGACTTCGATGATCTCGATATCTGTATGCGGATCGCTGCTCAGAATGGCAGGGAATCCATCCTTTTTGAGCCGCGAGCTATTGTCAATCACTTTGTTCCAACTGACCGGGTTCGGTGGAAGTATTTCTGGAGACGATGTTTCTACGTCAACCGCGAAAAAGTCAAGGCATTCTCGAATATGGGAGAAGCGGCTAATCTTCACGCCGAGCTCGACTTCGTTAAACGTGCACTTATGGATCAGATGCGGGAAGATCTGGCGTCAGCTGCCAAGGGAAATTGGGCAGCGGTGGGAAGCATGGGCGCCACAATTGCCGGCATCTTTATGGCGGGATTTGGCAATCTCATAGGACGAGTTGAGTTGAGTACCTAAGACGCGACAAATCGAATGATGAAGGCAAGAAGCAAAGCAACGGCCATATCTCGGCCGATCGGCGTCCTGGTACTTCCCTATTACACCAACCCTTATCAAGAGTGTCTCTCTGAGCCCATGCGTCTCACCCATGGGAAGAACATCCGTTTCACGTACTGGAAACGTCGATCTTGGATTGGGATCCCGTGGTTCATCTTCGTTTCTGCTTTTGTGTCTCTCCGGGGTACACGCATTGCCCACATTCACTGGCTGGCGTGGGACTGTCATCTAAAGTTGCCCAAGCTACTTCTGATAAATGAATACCTGACACGTCTATGCATCTGGTGGCTCAAACTTCTCAGATTTAGGATTGTGTGGACAGTGCACAACACGGTTCCTCATGATCGGCAGACTCGGAACGACATAAAGCAGGCACAACGCCTTTCGTCGTCAGCTCATCGGCTTATTGTTCACTCGGCGGCTGTTCTCCAAGAGATCGAGCACCTGGGTTTCGAGGTTCGCAGGGCGGTGGTGATTCCACAGGGGGCTTATATCGGTCAATACGGCCCGAGTCCCTCGGTGGAGGTTGCCCGCAGCGCCCTAGGAATCTCACCGGAAACGAAAGTCATCCTGTTCTTTGGCTTCATAAGGGCCTACAAGGGATTGCCGGATCTGTTGGAGGTGTGGAAGGCTATTAGGGCTCGTGGAACGTTAGTCATAGCTGGGCCATGCAGCGACGATTCAATAATGAAGCAAATTGACGAATACGCCAGAACAACGACTTCTATTCTTAATCATGTTGGCTACGTGAAGGATGAGGACGTACCAACCTACTTCTCCGCATCTGATGTGGTATGTATGCCATTCAGGAGCGTCACTACGAGCAGTACTGCCCTGATGGCAATGTCGATGGGGAAACCGATCATCGCGCCACGACCGGGGCGCTTCGCGATCTACCTAACGACGTCGGATACTTCTATGGAGGGGATTCGGAGTCCAATTTGGAGGATGCTTTGACTGCGTTCTATTCCGCGGAAAGATCAGAGGTCGAAGCCAAGGGAAGCCACGCATCCGATTACGCAGGTGAGTTGTCTTGGGCTGTCATAGCTGAACAAACCTTCGACGTCTATGTTTCGGTCCTAAGTGAGGGTCCAGTCGGAAGATGACGAGATACGTGACAGCAGTTGTGAGATTGTCCCGCCATCCACCCGAGACCCACGGCCCATAGGCCATGCGGGGCTATCAAGAGCACGATTCCGATCACGGCGAGAGAGTTGACGCGTTCATCAGAAAGTAGTCCGCGATCGCCGTTCGACTAAGAGCCACGTGTCCCCGATCCAAATTGACAGCGACAAAGCCGATAGATCCGCAGAGGGCGATGAGAACGATGGAGCCCTGTGAGGCGTAGTTGGGTCCGTAGATCCCGGAGGATTATCCACCGAACGGCAGTCAAGGCGAACGCGGCTGGAAAAGAATTTTGTCAGTGCGTGGCGGCCGCCTTGAGTAGCTGCCTTTGGTGTTCGATGTTCTCTGTCTGAGAAGCCTCTGAAAGAAGGGCCGCCGCAGTCGAGCTGCAGACCAGATTCAGGAGAGTCGCAATCTGAAAAGGCATGTAGAAGTAAGCGGCGTTATCGGCACCCAGATCGTGCAGCACGATCAACGGGAGCAGCGACGAGGGAAGAATGCCGAACATTCCTCCAAGAAAGTTGCTCCCTGAGTATCGACGGTAAGTCCAAAGAGTGGTGCCCGATGGAATGATCGACTGACCGATCAGGAGGCGGCGGTATACGATTATTGCATCGTAGATAACTCCTAGGGCCAGTGTTATGACGAACGCTAGAAGCAAGCCCCGTAGTGCAAGACCAGTTAGAAGAAACGGCATAGCTAATCGTGGAATGGTGGTGATTAGCTGGCGATAGAGGACAAAGTCGGCCCTCCTATAGGCAAGGCAAACATTGTCGAGAAGCGTGAGTAAGGTAAGGAATACAACGAGGCTTACTATGGTCCAGGCGTAAAAGCCAGATTCGCCCGAATCGGGTAGCCGCGGGATGAATATGTGTAGTAACAGCCCGGCGCCCCATCCAACGACCAGTGAGAATAGCCCTACAATCAGAAGCGCCTGCGAGACTAGGCGACCCTTTAGATCAGTCGTAGGCAGGAATCGGAGAACTGTATTTGGTAGACCTAGGGTAGTAAAGGCACCAATGAGCGATCCGAGGCTTATGAACGCTGCGGCAAGCCCGACAACGTTCGGTGAATAAAAGCGTGAACAGATGAGCCAAAATAAGAATCCGCCGCGGCATTCACTCCCTGGGACAACATGAGGTAGAGGGAACTCCGGCGGAGCCATTGTCCAGTGATTCTGGCGATTCGACGGACGGCAATTCGAAGTCCGCCTGTTCCGAGTCGACGGCGCGATGCGTCGATCTAGTGTGGGCACGGGCAGAGCAGCTCGACGACCCGAGGCGAGGGGGAGATTGTTTCGCGAGCGGCTCGACGCGCCCGGCGAAGACGAGACTCGACGGCGGCTATGGCGTCGACGTCTTGCGCCTCTCTTGCCTTGTCGCCGGACCGCGGCCCCTGCGCAAAGGGAACTCGAACGCGCGCATGAAGGCGAACGCGAGCGCAATCTCGCCGATCTCGTCGACCGTTTGAGCGCGCGGCTCGGCGCGCGCCGCGTGACGAAGCCGCAACTTATCGACACGCATATTCCCGAATTCGCCGTCGCCGTCATTCCCAGCGTCGCAAGGGCGCGAGTCCAAGCTCGGGAAAGCCGACCGCTTAACTCTCGCGCAGGCGGAGAACGCGCTTGCCGCCGACGCGCCCGCTTCGCCTGTTCGAGCGGCCCGAATTGATCGAAGCGATCGCCGAAATTCCTGATGGCCCGCCCCTGCGCTTCAAATGGCGCCGCATCCTCCACGAGATCGCCGCCATCGAAGGCCCCGAACGCATCGCCGCCGAATGGTAGCAGCGCCAAAACGCGCCGACCCGCGATTATTTCCGCGCCGAAGATACGCAGGGCCATCGGTTCTGGCTCTACCGCGAGGGTCTCTACGGACGCGAGACAATGCGCGCGAAATGGTTCCTGCACGGGATATTCGCATGATCCGCGCCGCACAGCCCCCTCTCCCGCTTGCGGGAGAGGGTTGGGTGAGGGGACGCACAACCGATGAGGGGAACGCTGATGCGAGACGACATTCCGCTTTCCGCCAAGAAACGCGCACGCGCAATGTGGCGTTTGCCTACCGAGGCGGAGAAAAAACTCTGGCATGCGTTGCGCGATCGGCGCTTGCAATCAGTCAAGTTTCGAAGGCAGGCGCCAATCGGTCCCTATGCCGCCGATTTTCTTTGCGTTCAACTCGGCTTGTCGTCGAAGCCGATGGTTCGCGGCATGCGCAAAGCACGCGCGATATCGCCCGCAACTCCTGGCTTGGGCATAACGGCTATAAAATTCTGCGCTTCTGGAATCACGATATCCTGACGGCGCAGGAAAGCGTCCTCGCAACGATCGCTGCGACCTGTGGTTTGCCATGGTGAGGGCCGTGCATCCCCTCATCCGTCACGCTACGCGTGACACCTTCTCCCGCGAGCCGGGAGAAGGGAGCGCCCCCTCTCCCGCTCGCGGGAGAGGGTTGGGGTGAGGGGACGCGCTAATGATCCGCGCCGAGCCGCGCTTCGCCGAACTCGCGACGATGACGAATTTTTCGTTTTTGCGCGGCGCCTCGCATCCTGAAGAATTGGTGGCGCAAGCCGCCGCGCTTGGACTGACGGCCTCGGCGTCGCCGACCGCAATTCGCTCGCCGGGGTGGTGCGCGCGCATGTGTTCGCGCGTGAGAAAGCCGCATCGGCCGGCGCCTTGCGCTCGTCACGGCGCCCGGCTCGTCTTCAACGACGGAACGCCCGACATTCTCGCCTATCCCAGGATCGCGCCGCTTATGGCCGTCTCTGCCGCCTGCTGACCGCGGCAACTTCCGCGCGCAAAAGGGCGAGTGCCATCTGACGTCGACGATCTCCTCACTGTTAGCAAGGCCTGCAGCTCGTCGTGATGGAGAAGATCGGCGCTCCGCCCGCGAAAATGCGCGGAACGACGACCTTCCGATTGCGCGAAGCCTCCGCAGCGCCTGTGGCTCGCCGCGATGACATACCGCACTCATATGCGCGGCGATCTGGCGGCGCGCGGCGCTTGGCGCGCGCGAAAACGTCCCGCTGCTCGCGATCAACGACGTCCTCATGCATGTCCCCGAGCGGCGCGCGCTCGCCGATGTCGTGACCTGCATCCGCGAAGGCTGACGATCGACAATGCCGGGCGCGCTGCTCGCCGCCAATGCCGAACGCCATCTGAAAGCCGCCCGCGAAATGGCGCGGCTGTTCGCCGAGGCGCCGGAGGCGGTCGACGAAACGCTGCGCTTTCTCGACGGCCTGGCTTTCTCGCTCGACGAACTCGGCTACGATTATCCCGACGAATTGCGCGAGGGCTACGCGACGCCGCAGGAGGCGCTCGACGCCTTTGCCGAAGGCGCGCGCGAGCGCTATCCAGACGGCGTTCCCGCCGACGTCGCGAAGGCGATCGCGCAGAACTGGCGCTGGTCGCGCAGCTCGATTACGCGCCCTATTTCCTGACCGTCCACGACATCGTGCGCTTCGCGCGCGTCGCAGGACATTCTCTGCCAGGGCCGCGGCTCGGCGGCCAATTCGACGGTCTGCTATTGCCTCGGCATCACCGAGGTCGATCCCGCGCAAGCACGATCTGCTGTTCGAGCGCTTCATTTCGGCCGAACGCAACGAGCCGCCCGACATCGACGTCGATTTCGAGCACGAGCGGCGCGAAGAGGTGATGCAATATATCTACGAGCAATACGGCCGCGAACGCGCCGGCCTGACCGCCACCGTCATCACCTATCGCACGCGCTCGGCGCATCCGCGAGGTCGGCAAAGTGTTCGGCCTGTCGGACGATCGTCATCGGCGCTCTGTCGGGCACGATCTGGGGCTGGCTCGGGCGGCGATCGAGCCGACGGAGACGCGCCGCGCCGGGCTCGATCCCGGCGAGCCGCGCTCTGGCGAAGACGCTGCGACTTGCCGAGCGAGCTGACCGGCTTTCCGCGCCATCTGTCGCAGCATACCGGCGGCTTCGTCATCACCCGCGACGCGGCTCGACGAAGTCGTGCCGATCGCGCAATGCCGCATGGAGGACCGCACGACGTCGAATGGGACAAGGACGATCTCGACGCGCTCGGCATCCTGAAGATCGACGTGCTGGCGCTCGGCATGCTGACCTGCCTGCGCAAGGCGCTTCGATCTCCTCGACGAGCATTACGGCCAGACGTCTGACGCTCGCCACGATCGCCGGCCGAGGAAGCCTGCCGTCTACGAGATGATCTGGCGCGCCGACACGATCGGCGTCTTCCAGATCGAGAGCCGCGCGCAGATGTCGATGCTGCCGCGGCTGCAAGCCGCGACGAATTCTACGATCTCGTCATCGAAGTCGCGATCGTGCGGCCCGGGCCCGATCCAGGGCGACATGGTGCATCCCTATCTGCGCCGCCGGCAGGGGATCGAAGAGGTCGACTATCCCTCGCCGGAACTGCGAAGCCGTGCTGGGCAAGACCCTGGGCGTGCCGCTGTTCCAGGAGCAGGCGATGAAGATCGCCATCGTCGCGGCCGGCTTCACGCCGTCGGAGGCCGACCAGCTGCGCCGCGCCATGGCGACCTTCAAACGCGTCGGCACGATCGGCACGTTCGAGACAAGATGGTCGACGGCATGGTCGGCGCGGCTACGACGCGCGATTTCGCCGAGCGCTGCTTCAAGCAGATCGAGGGCTTCGGCAACTACGGCTTTCCCGAAAGCCATGCCGCGAGCTTCGCGCTGCTGGTCTATGTCTCGGCCTGGCTGAAATGCCGCTATCCGGACGTCTTCGCCTGCGCGCTGCTCAAAGCGCAGCCGATGGGCTTCTACGCGCCGGCGCAGATCGTGCGCGACGCGCGCGAGCATGGCGTCGAGGTGCGCGAGGTCGACGTCAACTTTTCGACTGGGACTGCACGCTGGAGCAGATCCCTTCCCCGCTCGCGGGAGAAGTGGCCGGCGAAGCGGTCGGATGAGGGCATGGAGAGTTGGCGGACGCAAGCCATAATATGACTCGCTGCGAGGCCACGTTCCCGCGAAGCGGCGAAGGCTGCCATCCATCGCCGCCACGCCGCCATGGCCGCCGACATCTGCGCCACCACGCCGTGCGCCTCGGCTTCCGGCAAATCATCGGCGTGCGCGAGGACGACATGGAACGCTCGTCGACGCGGCGCGGCGCGGCTACGATTCGGTGCGCGATCTCTGGCTGCGCAGCGGAGCTGCTCGCCGCCGTGCTGGAGCGGCTCGCCGAGGCCGACGCCTTTCGCTCGCTCGGCCTCGACCGGCGCGACGGCGCTATGGGCGGTGCGCGGGCTCGACCGCGCCGGCGACAAGGACGATCTGCCGCTGTTCTCGGCCGCCGCGCCGCGCGCGACCACGAGCCCGACGCCGATCTGCCGCCGATGCCGCTCGGCGAGCATGTGGTCGAGGATTATCGCCACCTGTCTCTGTCGCTGAAGGCGCATCCGGTCGCCTTCCTGCGCGGCGGCTCGCGGCGCGCGGCATTCTGCGCAGCGAGGCGCTGGCGGCGCGTCGCACGGGCGGCGCGTCACCGTGGCGGGCCTCGTTCTGGTGCGCCAGCGGCCGGGCACGGCCAGGGCGTCGATCTTCATGACGCTCGAGGACGAGACCGGCATCGCCAATATCATCGTCTGGCCGAAGATGTTCGAGCGCCTGCGCCCGGTCGTCATCGGCGCGCGTTCGTCGCCGTGACGGGCAGGCTGCAGAGCGAGTCCGGCGTCATCCATGTCATCGCCGAAAGGATCGAGGATCTGACGCCGATGCTCGGGCTGCTCTCCGAGCGCGGCCCGCAGATCGACCCGGCCAGCCCCGCCGACGAAGCGCGCCGGTCCGAATTTTTCGGCGACGAAAGGCCGCGCGGGCTGCGGGCGAGCGCCGCGCGAACACGTCGCCCATAAGCCTGTGCCGCCGGTGGAGGCGCTCGACGCGGAGGAACGCGATCTCATCCGCGCCATGCCAGGGGGAAGGAATTTTCATTGAGGGAGGCGAAGAAAGCATCGCGTGATACGTTGGGTTACATCGCGTATTGTCATTCCAGCGGAAGCGGGAGATCTAGACTTGGCCAAAGAAAGCGCCCGGGCTTAGTCTCGATTCCCGCTTTCGCCGGGAAAGACGGCGTCGGGTTTTCGAAATGACAAATCCGGCGCCGATCATCCAAACTCAACGCAACGTCCGCTATGCGCAAGACAATCCCACTCTTGTAGACCGACCAAGAGGCTGAGACCTTCATCGCTACGGCCGATCTCTCGGAATACGACCTCGCCGGGTTCAGACCGAGACAAATTCGAGTTCGAAGCCAAAGACGTGCAAATCAATATGCGCCTGCCTCAGTCGCTTCTTCGCACCATTCGGAAACCGCCAGGAGCGGGGCATTCCCTATCAACAATTCATTCGGCAGACTTTGGAGCGCGCCGTTGTTCAGTCAACACACAAAGAAAAGAAAAACAACCTGACGTCGAGACCTACCCGCCGCTCTTGTCCTGCCCGCGCAACGCCTCCTCCAGCCGCATTTTCGCCGAGCCCGGTTTCAGCGGCTTTTGCTGACTTTCATGCGGACGAGCCGGCGAGCCAGACGAGATCGAAGGTCGCGCGCACACGGCCATCCGCATCGGCGAACCTTTCCGCATAGATGTCCCCCGCGCGAAACAACACGTCGCGGCGCAGGGCTGCGCGGCTGCGGGCGGCGAGCGCATTGGTCGCGCCCATTGCGCGCAAATCCACATCAGGCCAAGCATGTCGCCGTAGCGTGTGACCGCGCGATCGAGATCGACGACGGGCAAAGCAAAACCGGCGCGCTGCAACAGCGCGCCCAGCGCCCTGACATCCGCGAAAGGAGCGACGCGCGGCGC
>CAWJSI010000006.1:0-228907 GCA_963845485.1 uncultured Acidimicrobiaceae bacterium
CACGATGGCCTCGGCCATCGAGAGGTCGGCGGCCCGGTCCACATAGACGTGGCAGTTGCCCGCACCGTCGAGGACGAAGGGGACCGTGGCGTGCTCACGCACCGAGGCCAACAGCGACGGGCCGCCCCGGGGGATGAGGCAGTCGATGCACCCGTCGAGCTGCATGAACGAGACCGCTGAGGCCCGGCTCGTGTCCTCGACCAACAGCACCGCATCAGTGGGAAGCCCGGCCTTGTCCAGCCCGTCACGGAGGGCGGCGGCGATGACCGTGTTCGAGTCGATGGCCGAGGACGATCCCCGTAGGAGGACGGCGTTGCCGGATTTGAGGCACAGCCCGGCCGCATCGCTCGTCACGTTGGGTCGGTTCTCGTAGATGATGCCCACCACACCGAGGGGCACCCGCACCCGCTCGACCCGCAGACCGTTGGGTCGGACCCAGCCGTCGACCACCTGTCCGACGGGATCGGGGAGGGCGGCCACGGTGCGCAGCCCGGTCGCCATGCCCTCCAGGCGGCCCGGGTCGAGTCGGAGCCGATCGAGGGAGGTGGGGTCGGCACCTTGCCCCTCGGCGCGGGCCAGGTCGCTGGCGTTGGCTGCCACGATGGCGCCGGTACGCTCTTCCAACAGGTCGGCGGACCGCTGCAGGGCCTCGTTGCGGGCAGCCGACGAGGCACGGGCGACCAGCCGGCTGGCGGCCTTGGCGCGCTGCCCCAGCTCGGTCATGGGGGTGGGTGGGCTCGATTGCACCGTGTCAGCGTACTTGCCGGACTGGTGGCCCCGGCGCTCCCGCCACCCGCCCTAGGCCAGGACGACCAGGTCGTCCCGGTGGACCACCTCGGCGGACACGTCTTCGGGCAGCTGGTCCGAGCGCTGCCCGGCCCACCGGCCCACGTCGGCGACGGACAGGCTCACCAGTCCCTTGGCGAAGACCTGGCCGTCGGGGCCGGCGATCTCCACGGCATCGTCGACGGCGAACTCCCCCCGCGTTGACACCACGCCCGCGGTGAGCAGGGACCGGCCCCGCTCGACCAGTGCCCGCCGGGCACCGGCGTCGACCACGATGGTCCCCGACGCCCCCACGGCAAAGGCGATCCAGAGCTTCCGGGCCGGGAGCCGCCGCTCCCGGGGGCGAAAGCGGGTGCCCACGGCCGGCGCCGAGCCGAGCACGTCGGCCAACACCCCGGGACGGGAGGCGTCGGCGATGACCGCCTCCACCCCCGACCAGGTGGCGATCTTGGCTGCCGCCAGCTTCGATCCCATGCCACCGCTGCCCCGCTCCGAGCCCGGCCCGCCGGCGATCCGCTCCAGCTCGTGGTCGATCTCGACCACCTCTTCGATGAGGGAGCCGGTGCTCGTGTGGCGGGGGTCCTCGGTCAGCAGCCCCGCCGTGTCGGTCAAGAGGACCAGCACCGCGGCGCCGACCAGGTGGGCGACCAGGGCGGCCAGGCGGTCGTTGTCCCCGAACCGGATCTCCTCGTCGGCCACCGCGTCGTTCTCGTTGACCACGGGCACGACACCCAGCTCCAGCAGGCGGGCCAGGGTCTGTCGGGCGTGGAGGTACTGGCTCCGGTGCACGAAGTCGAGCGGAGCCAACAGGACCTGTCCGGCCACCAGCCCGTGCGCTTCGAGCGAGCGACTCCAGACCTGCATCAACCGGTGCTGACCCACCGCGGCCACCGCCTGGAGGGTGGCGAGGTCCGAGGGACGGCGCTGGTCGGGGGCGAGCGCACTCCATCCGGCGGCGATGGCCCCCGAGCTGACCACCACCACCCGGCGCCCGTTCCGGCGCGCCTCGGCCACCTCGGCGGCCAGCTTCTCGATGGCGCCGGCGTCCACCCCCCGGCCTCGGTGGTGACCGAGGAGGTGCCGATCTTCACCACCACCGTCCCCGACAGGGTCGACGAGGAGTCTGTGGTCACGACCGTTTGCGCCGGGAGGCGGGCTGGCCGGTGAACTCGGGCTGGTCCCGGTACCAGGTGAAGGACAGCTCGCCGATGTGGACCTCGTCGCCGTCCCGGGCCCCGGCCCGGGCGAGGGCCCGGTCCACGCCCAGCCGTCGGAGTCGGCCCTGGACGTAGTCGGCGGCCTCGTCCGTCGTCAGGTCGTTGAGGGCCACCACACGCTCGGCCACCCGGCCCACCACCCGGAACTCCCCGGGCCCGAGGGGCTCGACGGCGAACCCTTCAGGCAGGGGTCGGTGGATCACGATGGTCGACTCCTCCTCGGGAGCCTCGGTCCGGGCCTCGGCGACCAGTTGGGTGAGCCGGCCGACCAGTTCGGCGATGCCGGTGCCGGTCACCGCCGAGATGACCAGGTCGGGTGAGAAGGGGGCCGGGGCAACCCCCGGTCCGGCGCCGTCTCCCCCGACCTCGCCGTCGTGGGCACCCTCTGCCTCGGTGCCGAGGAGGCCCACCATGTCGGCCTTGGAGCCCACCACCACCCGGGGTCGGTCGAGCAGGTCGGGCTGGTAGCGCCGCAGCTCGTCGAGCAGGATGGCCAGCTGGTCGGCCGGGGAGGTCCCGGTGACCGGATCCAACTCCACCAGCACCACGAGCACACGGGACCGGGTGATGTGGCGGAGGAAGCGGTGCCCGAGGCCCTTGCCCTCGGCCGCGCCTTCGACCAGGCCGGGAATGTCGGCCACGGTGAAGTCCGAGCCGTCCCCGGTGCGCACCACGCCCAGGTGGGGCTCGAGGGTGGTGAAGGGATAGTCGGCGATCTTGGGCTTGGCCGCCGAGATGCGGGAGATGAGCGTCGACTTGCCCACGTTGGGCAGGCCCACGAGGGCCACGTCGGCCACCAGGGCGAGCTCGAGGTTGTACCACTGCTCGTGGCCCTTCTCGCCCTGCTCGGCGAAGGCCGGCGCCCGGCGCCGGTTGGAGAGGAAGCCGGCGTTGCCCCGACCACCGCGGCCGCCCTCACCGGCCAGCCAACGGTCGCCCACACCGACCAGGTCGACCAGCAACGTGCCGTCGGGGGCCTTGGCCCGGGTCCCGACCGGGACCGGCACCTCGAGATCGTCACCCCGGGCTCCGTGCTTCTTCTTCCCGCCGCCGTGTCCCCCGTCGCCGCCTCGCCGGTGGGGGTGGTCGCGGAAGCCGAGGAGCGAGGACTGGTTGTGGCTGGCCACCAGCCAGACGTTGCCGCCCCGTCCCCCGTCGCCGCCGTCGGGGCCACCCCGGTCGACGTGGGCCTCCCGGCGGAACGACACCGCGCCGGCACCGCCGTCACCCGCCTTCACATGGAGTTGCGCCTCATCGACGAAGCCGGACATGGGATGGATCCTACCGACCGGCCGTCACCGGCCCTCAGAGGGGGATCGCTCAGGCCTGGACGAGGGCGGTCCGGCGCAGGGTGGCCACCGCGTCGGTGACCCCGAGCGTGCGAGCCAGGGCGTCGTAGCTCCCGTACTCCGCACGAAGGGAGGCGAGGAACTGCTCCATCGTCTCGGGGCGCACCTGGAGCACGGCGGGGGCGTAGCGCATGACGTCCTCGACGGCGTCGGGGTACTCCTCTTTGAGGCGGTCCAACAGACGCTCCATGGCCGGACCCGAGAGGGCGTAGTCGGCGATGATGGTCTCGTCGGGCACGCCGAGGAAGGCCAGGATCAGGGCCGAGAGCACGCCGGTCCGGTCCTTGCCGGCGCTGCAGTGGAAGACGGCGGGCAGCGATCCCGAGGCGGCCAGAGCGGTGAAGGCCCCGGTCAGGGCGGGCCCACCTTCGGACACCATGAGGGTGTACCGGGAAGCCACATACGAGGCCTCGGCCCACGAGGGCATCTCCTCGGTGGTGGGCAGGACATCGGTCAGCGGCAGGTCCACATAGCGCACCGGGACCTCCCCGACCGGGAACCGACCCCGCTGCTCGGCCTCGTCGACGGTGCGCAGGTCGATCACCGTGGCCACGCCGAGCTCGACCAGTTGACGCCGGTCGGTGTCGGTCAGCCGGTGCAGGCCGTCGGCCCGGAAGAGTCGGCGCCACCCGACGGTGGCGCCGTCCGCCGTGCGGTAGCCGCCCAGGTCACGGAAGTTGACGCAACCCTCGAAGGCGAGCGCCCGGGTGGGTTCCGGCGCGGCCGGGTCGGCGGTGAGGCTGTCAGGACCGGCCATGTCGGTGAGCGTACCGGCTCGCCAGGCGTGCAGACCGCGCCCGGCGATGAACGTTGGGTGTCGGCCGGCCGGGCGGTGGTCTAGGCGCCGGTGACGACGTCGACCAGCTTGCGGCCCTTCCGGCTGGTGAACCGCACCGTGCCGTCGGTGAGGGCGAAGAGGGTGTCGTCGCCGCCCAGGCCGACGTTGAGGCCGGGGTGGAACCGGGTGCCGCGCTGACGGACGATGATCGCCCCGGCCCGCACCTCGGAGCCACCGAAGGTCTTCACGCCCAGGCGTTGGGCGTTGGAATCGCGTCCGTTGCGGGTCGAGCCGCCACCTTTGGTCTTGGACATCGAAGTGCTCCTTGTATCTCGATCGTTCTCGTCGGCGGGCTGTTAGCCGGCCGAGCTGATCGCCGTGATGGCGATGGTGGAGTAGCGCTGGCGGTGACCCCACCGGGTGCTCTGGTTCGACTTGTTCTTGTAGGTGAAGCCCCGGATCTTCGGTCCGAGCTCCTCACCCACCACCGTGGCCGTCACCGACGTCCCTTCCAGCTGGGCCGGGGTGGCGAGGACGGTGTCACCGTCCACCACCAGCACCGGGGCGAAGGTCACCTCCGAGCCCGGGGTCTCCCCGAGCAGCTCGACCCGGAGCGTCTGGCCCTCGGCCACCCGCTCCTGCTTTCCTCCGGTTTTGATCACGGCGTACATAGGGATGCCACTCTACTACAGGCCGGTCAGAGCTCGGGATCGTCAAAGACGATGCCCCGGCCCCCGCACACCTCACAGGTGGTGGACATGGACTCGATCAGGCCCTCGGACACCCGCTTGCGGGTCATCTCCACCAGGCCCAGCTCGGAGATGTCAAACACCTGGGTCCGGGTCTTGTCCCGGGCCAGGGCCGAGCGCAGGGCCGAGCCGACCTTGTCCCGGTTCTCCCGGATCTCCATGTCGATGAAGTCGATCACGATGATCCCCCCGATGTCCCGCAGCCGTAGCTGGCGGGCCACCTCCTCGGCCGCTTCGAGATTGTTCCGGTAGACGGTCTCTTCGAGGTTGGTGGTCCCGACGTTCTTGCCCGTGTTGACGTCGATGACCGTGAGAGCCTCCGTGCGGTCGATGACCAGGGAGCCCCCCGAGGGCAGGAAGACCTTGCGGTCGAGGGCTTTGTGGAGCTGTTCGTGGACGTGGTAGCGCTCGAAGACGGGCAGCGCCTCGGCCTCGGGGTCGAAGTACTCCACCCGGTCGGCCAGCTCGGGGTTGACCGCCCCCACGTAGTCCCGGACCTGCTCGTAGAGGGCCAGGTCGTCGATGACCACGGCCCGGTACTCCCGGTTCAGCTCCTCTCGGATGACCCGCACGGCGATGGCCGGCTCACGGTAGAGCAACGCCGGACCCTGGCCCTTGGTGGCCTGGCCGGCGATCGTCTCCCACTGTTCGACCAGCCGCTGTACGTCGTTGCCCAGCTCCTCGGCACTGGCTCCGGCCGCCGCCGTGCGGACGATGAGGCCGTGTCCTTCGGGCCGGACGGCGTCGACGATCCGACGCAGCCGCTTGCGCTCGGCGTCCTCGAGCCGCTTCGAGATCCCGTAGGCGGTCGAGTTGGGGACGAGGACGACGAACCGTCCGGGCAGCGAGACCTCCTGGGTGAGCCGGGCCCCCTTGGCCCCGATGGGGTTCTTGGTGACCTGGCAGAGGATGGTCTGGCCCGGGTGGAGCAGCTGCTCGATGCGGGGCTGCCCCGAGGAGGTCGACTCGACGTCGTCGGTGTCGTAGCGGACGTCGCCGTGGTAGAGGACGGCGTTCTTCGGCGTGCCGATATCGATGAACGCCGCCTCCATCCCGGGCAGGACGTTCTGGACCCGCCCCCGGTAGATGTTGCCGTCGATCTGGGTGGCATCGTCGGAGGCCCGGGAGATGTAGTGCTCGACGAGGGTCCGCCCCTCCAAGAGGGCGATCTGGGTCATCTCGGGTCGGACGTGCACACAGATCATGTAACGGCCGACGGCCTTGCCGCGGCGCTCACGCCCTCCCCGCCGGCCCTCGGTCTTGGGGCCGGCCTCGGCGCGGGGCTTCCCCGACGACCCACGGCCGGTGCCGCTGGCCGTCGTGGCCACGCTGGCCTCGGTGACGGCGGCCTTCTCCCCGCTGCCGCCGCGCGATCGGGACCTCCCGCCGCCTTGGGAACGTCCCTGCTTGGGGGAGCCGGTCGCTCCCCCAACACGGGCTCCTTGCGTCGGTGCCGCTCCCGCCGGGGGAACCGGGCTGTCGTTGGTCGACGGACGGGCCGGTCGGGTGTCCCCGATCTTCGGTCGTTCGGGGACCTCCCGGGGCGGAACGGTGGATCCGGAGGGCGTGGCCGTCGCCGTGGTGCTCGAGGGCGCGCCGACCGGGCCGGACCCGTTACCACTGCTCTGGGCTGCACCGGTCGGGGCTGCCCCGGTCTCCGACCCGCTCTCCCCTTCCCGGTCCGCCCCGTTCCGGTCCGACGCCGCGCCGGCGGGTCGACTGCGACCCCGGCCGCCACGTGACCCTCGGCGCCGGCGGTTCGACCCGTCGGTGCTGCCTACCCCGTCGTTGGTGCGCTCGCCGGACCCTGCCTGGGCACCGGGACTCGAGCCCTCACGGTCGGTGCGGCCCTCCGACGCCGGTGCGCCGGACCCTGCGTCAGCGGCGGCCTTCGGCTCCGACGGTGCGGAGTCGGCCGGTGCTGCTGTCGTGGCCGGTGCTGCTGTGGTTCGGGCCTCGGTCGACGATCCGGGCGTATCCGCCGGGACCTCCACCGGTTGCCCGGTTGCTCCTTCTGACATCGATTTCCCTTCCGATACTGCTCATGAGGCACGCTCGAGGGCGTGCACGGCGCGGCCGGCTGCGGGGTAGGCCTCCCGGTGTCCGAGAGGCTCCTCCCGTCGGCCGTCGCGCTCGATCCATTGTTGCGTTCTGCATGCCCGGTCGAGGACCGGGACCCCCGCGCCCGTGCCGTTCTCGGCGGGCGTGTCCAACGTGCCGTTGGCGTCCGAGTGGCCGGACACGGCGATCAATCCCCTCACCAACTCGATGGGGCGAACCCCCCGGGGCTGACAGGCCAGGTGGGCCCCCACGGCCACCGACCCCGCTGTCCCCGGTTCCCCCTGAACCGCTGGGGGGCTGACGGAAAGGTCCAGGACCGACGGGCGCAGGTCGTCGTGCTCCTGGCGACCTTTGCGCTCCCGGGTGATGGGCACCGAGTCCGCCGCCATCAGCGAGGCCACCCGTTCGGCCAGGGCCCCTTCGGACATCCCGGTGAACCACATGGTCCACGAGCAGGACGTGACCTGCTGCTGGAGCGAACCGTCCTTGCGTTCGACGAGAGCCGCCGCCTCCACCTCGATCCCCTCGGGCAGCAGCTCGGACAGCTGGCCGGGCAGCGCGGCCAGCTCGACACCGGCCGTCTCGGGCCGGGCCTCGTCGAGGACCACGTCGAGGTACTCGGCCAGGGACTCGCACCCGGTGGGGAGCGCCAGTCCGAAGCTGAGCTGCGGCCGGGGCGAGAACCCCTCGGTGTAGGCCAGCGGCAGGGTGGCCCGGCGGAGGGCCCGCTCCCACATCCGGGCCACGTCGCGCTGGCTGGTGAAGCGGACCTTGCCGAGCTTGGCGAAACGGAAGCGTATGCGCATCAGCTGCTCCCCTCCCCCACTGGCGCCACGACTCGGGCGACGATCGCTTCGACCGGCGGCGAGGCCGGACCGGCGCCGGACGGCACCGTAGTGAGAAATCGTACCGGTACCTGGCCCCCCGACGAGAGATCCTGCCCCGTTCCCTGACTGCCACCGGCCGGGGGCACAGCCGAGGCCACCACGTGCTCGACACCGAAGCCGGTGCAGGCCCCGCAGTCGTAACAGGGCGTCCACCGGCAGTCCGGGAGCCCGTGCTCGGCCAGGGCGTCGAGCCAGTCCTGCCAGAGGAAGTCCCGGTGGAGGCCGGCCGAGAGGTGGTCCCAGGGCAGGGCTTCATCCTCGGTGCGGTGGCGGTAGACGGTGTCCTCCAAGGACATGCCGTGGTCGGCCAGGGCCTCGGTCCACAACGACAGGTCGAAGTGCTCGGTCCACTCCTGGAAGGTGCCGCCCCGCCGCCAGACCTGTTCGATGACCGCACCCATCCGGCGGTCCCCGCGGCTGGCGATCCCCTCGGCGGCGGTGGCCTTCGGGTCGTGCCAGCGGATGGTGAGGCCCCGGACCGGCCGGGCGGCGTCCCGCAGCAGGTGGACCTTCCTCGTCAGCTCCTCGATGGTGTTCTGGCCGAACCACTGGAACGGGGTCTGGACCTTGGGCACGAAGCCGCCCACCGAGGCGGTCACGGTGACCCCTTTGTGGTAGCGCTTGCCGATGGCCACGCACTGCTTGGCCAGGGTCACGATGCCGAGGGTGTCCTCGTCGGTCTCGGTGGGGAGGCCGATCAGGAAGTAGAGCTTGACCCGCTTCCAGCCCTGACTGAAGGCGGCGTCCACCGCGGCGTAGAGGTCCTCTTCGCGGATCAGCTTGTTGATGACCTGGCGCATCCGCCAGGTGCCCCCCTCGGGGGCGAACGTGAGGCCCGTCCGCCGCACCCGCTGGATCTGGGCCGCGGTGCCGACGGTGAAGGCGTCCACCCGGAGACTCGGGAGGCTCACCGAGACCTGGCCGGAGCACGACGGATCGTCGATGATCGAGGTGACCGTGTCCTCGATACCCGAGTAGTCGGCACTGGACAACGAGGTGAGCGCCACCTCGTCGTATCCGGTGCGGGCGAGACCACCCATCACCATGGTCCGGACCTGCTCGGCGGGCCGCTCACGCACCGGACGGGTGATCATGCCCGCCTGGCAGAACCGGCACCCCCGGGTGCAACCTCGGAACAGCTCGACGTTGAGGCGGTCGTGGACCACCTCGATGAGCGGCACCAGCTGCTGTTTCGGGTAGGGCCACTCCCCGAGGTCGGCGATGGTCCGCTTGGACACCCGATCGGGCGTGTCGGGGAACCGCGGGGACGTTCCGGCCAGCCGGGGCAGCGCGGCATGGGGTCCCGGATCGGTGCTCGGGGCGTAGTGGGCCTCGTAGCAGGCGGGGACGTAGACGCCGTCCAACCGGGAGAGGGCCCGGAGGAGGCCCAGCCGGTCGCCCCGACCGTCGGCCTGGTGCGCGGCGATGACGGCGTTCATCTCCCCGACGACCTCCTCCCCGTCCCCGAGGACGAAGCAGTCCACGAAGTCGGCCAGCGGCTCGGGATTGAAGGCACAGTGGCCCCCCGCCACCACCAGGGGATGCGCGTCCGTCCGCCCGGCGGAGCGGACGGGCAGGCCGGCCAGGTCGATCAGGTTGAGGACGTTCGTGTAGACCAGCTCGGCCGAGAGGTTGAAGGCCAGCACGTCGAAGTCGGCGGCGGGCAGGTGGTTCTCGAGGGAGAAGAGCGGGAGATCGGCGGCCCGCATAGCCGCCTCCATGTCCACCCAGGGGGCATAGGTCCGCTCGGCTACGGCGTCAGGGCGTTCGTTCAGGATCTCGTAGAGGATCTGGAGTCCCTGGTTGGGAAGGCCGATCTCATAGGTGTCGGGGTAGATGAGGAGCCAGGCCACCGAACCATCGCCGTGCTCGGGGACCTGGGCGCCCAGTTCGCCGCCGATGTAGCGGGCGGGTTTCTCGACCTGGGACAAAAGGGTCTCAACCCGTGGCCAGAGGGACTGCATTTCCCCCTTCATCCTAGGGCCACCCGACCCCGGGGTCGGACCGGCCGGAGAAGCGGTGCCTCAGCCGCCGTTGCCCGACGACCCCGAGGCGGTCGTGGTCGAGGTGGCCGAGGCGGTGGGCTGGGTCGTGGTGGTCGAGGTGGTCGGAGGGGTGGGCAGGGCCACCCCACCCGTGGCCTGATAGGTCTTTTGAGCTGGGGTGATGTCCACCGGGGCCACCGGATTGGTGGCCAGGTAGTTGAAGATCTGACCGACCACCGGAGCCGATGCGGTGGCGCCGAAGCCGGCCTGGTCGATCACACACACCACCACGTACTGGGCGGCCGAGGCCGTCGGGCCCCACCCGACGAACCAGGCGGTGGGCTCCTTGCCCGGCTCGGTGTCCGCCGTCCCGGTCTTGCCGGCCACCCCGCCGGGGAAGCTGGCCAGTCCGGGCACGCCGAAGGCGGTGCCTTGGCGGTTGTTCACGACGCCCTCGAAGCCGGTGAGCATGGCCTGGTAGTTGGTGGGCGAGATGGCGACGTGCCCCGAGACCTGGGGGGTGAACTTCTTCACCACCTCGCCGGTGGGCGACACGACGGCCGCCGCCACCTGGGGCACGTACCGGGTTCCGCCGTTGGCGAACGTGGAGTAGGCCACGGCCTGTTCGATGGGGGTGATGTAGGTACCGCCCTGACCGAAGGCCATCTCGATGTTGTCCCCGGTGTACCAGCCGGTGTTGGGGAAGGCCTTCGGGTTCTCGGCGTGCAGCTTGACCCGCTCGGCCTGGCTGTCCACCCGACCCTGGACCTCCTGGGGCAGGTCGATGCCGGTCAGCTGGCCCAGGCCGTACTGGGCCGCGGTGTCCTGGATGGGCGTCTGACCGTACTGACCGGCCTTGGCGTAGAACAGATAGCCCAGGTTGTAGAAGAAGTCGTCGCTCGAGACGGTGAGGGCCGAGGACACGTCGTAGGTGCCCGTCGGATCACCGGTGCTGTTGTGGAAGATGCAGGTGGTGCTGTTGTACTGGCAGTCCGGCGTCTTGAACATCCCGCTGTCGTAGTAGGGCGTGGTCGGCGTGATGAGTCCGGCGTTGAGGGCGGCTGTCGCCGTGTTGAGCTTGAAGGTGGAGCCGGGGATGTACTCACCTTGAATTGCTCGGTTGAGTGAGGGCTGCGTGCTCGTCGGTCCGAACAGCTGCTGGTTTTGGGCCGCGCTGAGCCCGCCCACCCACTCGGACAGGTTGTAGGAGGGGTACGACGACATGGCGTAGATCGCCCCGGTCTGGGGGCTCATGACGATCACCGCCCCACCGGTGGCCGCCGGCGAACACCCGGCCCCGTTGTTGCACTGCTTGTCGAAGGTCCTGCGGAGGGCGAGGATCTGCGAGGCCAGGGCGTTGTCCGCCACCTGCTGGAGGTTGGTGTCGATGTTGGTGACCAGGTTGTCGCCGGACACGGCCGGGGTGGTCTTGACCGTGCCGGCCACCCGACCCGAGGGTGTGACCTCGATCTCCTGGGTCCCCGGGGTGCCCCGCAGCTCGGACTCGTACTGGTACTCGAGGCCGGACTGCCCGTAGGCGTCACCGGCCTGATAGCCCTTGGACGCCTCGGCCTTGAGCTCGTCGCCGTTGATGGTGGACACGTACCCCAAGGTCTGGCTGGCCGGATAGTCGTCTTGGGCCGGGCCGGGCAGCTCACCCTGGGGGTAGGTCCGCTCGGTGGTCTGGACCGAGGAGACACCGGGGAACTCGTCTTGGTGCTCGCTGATATAGAGGATGTCCGACCGGATCTGGTCCTGCTCGGCGGCAGTGGACCCCCCGGTCAGCACCGGGACGGGCTTGTAGGGGCTGTACCGGGGATCGGCGATGGTGGCCTGGACCTGCTGGGTGGTCTGTCCGATGAGGGCAGCCAGTCGGCCCACCACGTCGGGGTGGTCCTGGGCGGCGGCCCGGGTCACCGTGATCTGCTCGACCACCAGGTTGCTGACGAGGGGGTTGCCCGAACGGTCGAGGATGAGCCCCCGGGTCGGGTCGACGGGCACCGAGCGGATCTGGTTGACCGAGACGGCCTGGGCGGCCGCCGGCGCCTGGAGCACGGTGAGCGCCCAGAGTCGGAGTCCCAAGAGGGCGAAGAGCCCGGCCACCACCAGGCCGGCGATGCGGAGCCGGAGCCCTGGACGCGAGGAGCTGGTGTCCGGGGCGTCCAGCATGGACTCCATGGAAAAGCGGCTCTGGCGCATCCGCGGCTGCTTGGACTTCTTGCGCCGGGGGGTGCGGTCCTTCTCGGCCCTCAGGTAGTGGTGTGAGCCCTTGAAGGGATGGCGAAGGGAGCGGCTCACGGCCGACCAGTATCCCAAGCCCGGACGCCCTCCGGTACGCGCCCCGTGCGTCCCCTCACCGCAACGTGCCCGACGACACCGTCGAGGTGGGCACGCCCTCGGTCGAGGCCGCCGGCAGCGCCCAACCCACCAGGCGGAGGGCAGGGAGGGCGAGCACGGCGTTCACCACCGCCACCACCAGCACCACCTGGGTGAGGTCGACGTGGATCATCTGGGGTTGGCCGAGCACCGAGCCCAGCACGGCGTAGATCACCTCGTAGAGGGCACTGCCCCCAAAGGCCACCACCGGGGGCAGCCATCCGGCCGTCCGGTCGAGGGCCAACGTGGTGACCCCGACGGTGAAGCCGATCAGACAGCCCACCAGCGCCGAGAGCCCGAACGGGGTGGGTAAGAACAGATCGGCGGCCAGGCCCGCCCCGAACCCCATCGACGCACCGGTCCCCGGTCCACCCACGAGCCCCGCCACGATGGGCAGCAGCACCATGATGTCGGGATGGACGGTGCCGAGTCGGATGTCCAACATGAGGGTCTGCTGGACGGTGATGAACAGGATCACCACGAGGGTGACCCGGGTGGCCTCCCGGACCGTCACCGGCCCCCACCTTCCCGCCCGGTGTCGCTCATGACGACGGCCCGTAGATCACCACGGACACATAACGAAGGTGGCTCAGATCGGCCAGGGGCTGTAGATTCACCGACTCCTGCGACGCCGTCGACCCGTTGCTCGTGGCCGTCACCGTGGCCACGGGGATGTCCCCGGGGAAGTCGGCGTTGGGAAGGCCGCTCGTGATGAAGGTCGTGCCCGGAGGGAGCGGGGTGTTGGTCGGGACCAGGCCGGCCGAGAGCGGCTTGCCCGGCCCGTGGCCGCTGATCACGGCGAGCGAGTTGGCCCCCGTGCCGTAGCGCACCCCGACCTGGGACTGCCCGTCGGTGATCAACCGGACGGTGGCGCTCGTGTGGTTGGCCTCGACCACCTGGCCCACCAATCCACCCATGCCCACCACCGGCATGTTGAGCTGGACCCCGTCGTCGCGGCCCACGCTGATGTCCACCGTGGCGGCGAAGTCGCTCGTCCCGTAGTTGGTCACTTCGGCAGGAACGGTCTCGTAGTTGCCCACGAAGGGAAGGTGGAGCAGGGCACTCAACTGCTTGAGCCGCTGTTCGGTGTCCACCCGGGTGGCGCTCTGGGAGCGCAGCTGGTCGATCTCGGCCTGGAGCTTCTGGTTCTGCTGGCGGACGGCCCCGTAGTGGACGGCCCCGGCCAGGAAACTGCCCACCGGCTCGGTGACGTCGTCCACGCCGGAGCGCACGGGCGAGAAGGCATCGGACGCCACCGACTTCAGCCCCGAGGTGATCCGGTGGAAGCCACCCCGGGCGTCCAGGGTAATGATGGTGATCGAGGCCAGAACCAGGATCAGCAGTGTGGTGCGGGGGCGGCGGGACCGCCGCGGCGTCGCCACAGGACAGGAGCCGCCCGGTCGTTCAGCGAGCCGAGGAGGTGATGAGGACCTGCTTCAGGGCCTCGAACTCCTCGAGGCACTGACCACTGCCGATGGCCACGCAGTTCAGCGGATCACGGGCCACCACGATGGGCATGCCCGTCTCCTGGGTGAGGCGGCTGTCCAGCCCGTGCAGCAGGGCTCCGCCGCCGGTGAGGACGATGCCCTGCTCCATGATGTCGGCGGCCAGCTCGGGAGGTGTCCGGTCCAAGGTGACCTTCACGGCGTCGACGATGGCCGAGACGGGCTCGTCGATGGCCTTTCTGATCTCCTGAGTCGAGATCACCACGGTCTTGGGCAGGCCGGTCACGAGGTCACGGCCGCGGATCTCGGCGTGGAGCTCCTCTTCGAGCTCGTAGGCCGAACCGAGGGCGATCTTGATCTCCTCGGCGGTGCGCTCGCCGAGGGCCAGGCTGTACTCCTTTTTCACGAACGAGACGATGGCCTCGTCCAGCTCGTCACCACCGATACGGATGGACTGGCTGGTCACGATGCCCCCGAGGGAGATGACGGCCACCTCGGTGGTGCCCCCACCGATGTCGACCACCATGTTGCCGGTCGGCTCGTGGACGGGCAGGCCGGCCCCGATGGCCGCGGCCATCGGCTCTTCGATGATGTAGGCCTTCCTGGCCCCGGCGTACTCGGCCGCCTCCATCACGGCGCGCTGCTCCACCCCGGTGATGCCCGACGGGACGCAGATGACCATGCGGGGCTTGGCGAAGCGGCGCTGGTGGACCCGGTGGATGAAGTAGCGGAGCATCTTCTCGCAGATCTCGAAGTCGGCGATGACCCCGTCCTTCAGCGGCCGGATGGCCTGGATGTGACTCGGCGTCCGACCGATCATGCGCTTGGCCTCGGCCCCGACCGCCAGTGGGCGGCCGTCTTTCACGTTCACGGCAACCACCGAGGGCTCGTTCAGCACGATGCCGCGGCCCCGTACGTAGACCAGGGTGTTCGCCGTGCCGAGATCGACCGCCATGTCTCGGCCTAACAGTGAAAAGCTGTTGTCGCGCATCAGCGATGCACTCCTCCGTCGGTGTTCGGTCGGGACTGTTCGAGTGCGAGTGACCACACAGGTGTTCCGCTTGTCGTGTGGGTGCCGCAATCCGAGGTCTTCGAACTGGGCGGCATCTGGGTTCAGGCTACGGGAATCGGGGGGTCGGCACAAGGTCGGCCCCACCGCCTTCGACCCGTCGACCGACCCTATTTCCTGGTCAGAGGGTACCCTGTTTCCGTCCGGGGTCCACCGGCCATCGACGAGCGACCGATTCGGTCCCCTCCGGTCAGATGGGCCTCAGCCCAGGTCGGGGAAGAACAGTGCGATCTCTCGGGCGGCCGACTCGGGCGAGTCGGAGCCGTGGATCAGGTTCTCGCCCATCTCCGTGGCCAGATCGCCCCGGATGGTGCCCGGCGCGGCCTCGACGGGGTTGGTCGCCCCCATCAGGGTGCGCACGATCTTGTAGGTGTCCTCAGGCCCGTCGACCACCATGGCCACGACCGGCGAGCGGGTGATGAAGGCCACCAGGTCGGCAAAGAACGGCTTGCCCTCGTGCTCCTCGTAGTGCACCGAAGCCACTTCGGTGGTCACCGTCCGGTGCTCGACGGCTGCCAGGGTGAGCCCCTTGCGCTCGAGGCGGCCGATGATCTCCCCCACTAGGCCGCGTTCGACGGCATCGGGCTTGCAGATGACCAGAGTTCGTCCCACGAGCGGTGCAGGCTAGTGCACGGTCAGCCGGGCCTGGGACCGGCCCAGCCCTCAGGCGGCGTCGTGAGCCAGCAGCCGTCGGGCTTCGGCCACCACGTACAGCGAACCGCAGACCACGACCCGGTCGTTCTCCCCGGCCCGGGACAGGGCCAGTTGGACGGCATCGACCGGCGCCTCCACCACGGTCGCCTCCATGCCCAGCCCGCGGGCTGCCTCGGCCACCACCTCGGCCGGCAAGGCGCGGGGCGAGTCCGGGGCGCAGGCCACCACCGAGCGGATGCCGGCGGTCACCAGGCCCTCGAGCATGGCCACCGGGTCCCGGCCGGTGAGCATCCCGACGACGGCCTGCGCCTCGCCCTCGACATCGAACTCTTCGACCAGGGAGCGGGCGAGCACGAGCATGCCCGCCACATTGTGGGCCCCATCCACCACCACCAGCGGGTGGCGCCCGACCACCTCGAGCCGGCCCGGGACGCGCACCGAGGCGAACGCCTCGTCGACTACGTCCTCGTGGAGGGGCGCACCGAAGAAGGCCTCCACCGCGGCCAGGGCCGTCGACGCGTTGTCACCCTGGTGGGCGCCGTGCAACGGGATGAGCAACTCCCCGTAGGCCGCACCCGGCGTGCGCACGTCGATCAGCCTCCCCCCGACGGCCAGTCGGTTGGCCGTGCAGGCGAAGTCGTTGCCCCGCACCCACACCTCCCCGGCCTCCACGTCGGATGCGGCTCCTCGCAACAACTCGACCAGGGTGGGATCCGACTCACCGATGATCACCCGGCTACCGGCCTTGAAGATGCCGGACTTATCGCGGGCGATGTCCTCCAAGGTGGGTCCGAGCACCTCGGTGTGGTCGAAGCTGACGTTGGTGAGCACGGCGACCTCGCCGTCGACCACGTTGGTGCAGTCCCACCGGCCGCCGAGCCCTACTTCGACCACGGCCACGTCGACGGCCTCGTCGGCGAACCAGGCCAGTGCGGCCGCGGTGAGCAGCTCGAAGCGGGTGGGGGGATCCTCCATCATCTGCTCGAGCCGGGCCAGACCCTCCAGCACCTCGAGGAAGGCATCGTCGTCGATGGGCTCACCGTTGCGGGCCAGCCGTTCGTTGACCCGGCTCAGATTGGGGCTCGTGTAGGTACCGACCGTAAGCCCCCGGGCGCCCAGCAGGGCCGTCGTCATGGCCGCTGTCGATCCCTTCCCGTTGGTCCCGGTGATGTGCACCGAGGGGTAGGCCTGCTGGGGATCGCCGAGGAGGGCCATGAGGGCGCGCATCCGGTCGAGCGTGGGAAACGAGCGCCGCGTCGGCATGTTCGACTCGAAGTCGATGTGGGAGTCCAACCAGGCCAGTGCCTCGGGAAGATCGTCGAAATGCACGGTGGAGGGAACCGATCCCGTCAAGGTTCGTCGACGCGCACTCGGCGCCGGGGGTTGGGCCCTAGGACGCGGCCCGGCGGCTGCGGGTGGACTTGGCCGGGGGACTGTTCAGAGGGACGAGGGTCGGATGCACCTTGTCGAGGACGACGGCTCGATCCACCACGCACTTGGAGATGTCGGTGCGGCTGGGAAGGTCGTACATCACCTCGAGCAGCACCTCTTCCAGGATGGCCCGCAGGCCACGGGCGCCGGTGCCCCGGAGCAGGGCCTGCTCGGCCACCGCTTCGAGGGCGTCGTCGGTCAGCTCGAGTTCGATGTGGTCGAGTTCGAAGGTCCGCTTGTACTGGCGGGTGAGTGCGTTCTTCGGTTCCACGAGGATCTGGATCAACGCGTCCTTGTAGAGGTGGGAGACCGCGCTGACCACAGGGAGTCGCCCGATGAACTCGGGGATCAGGCCGAACTTCATGAGGTCCTCGGGCAGCACGTGGCGAAGGAGTTCGGAGTCGTCACGCTCGGCGGCCTTGCGCACCTCGGCCCGGAAGCCCATGCCCTTTCGCCCGATGCGGTTCTCGATGATGGTGTCGATCCCGGCGAAGGCACCGCCGCAGATGAACAAGATGTTGGTCGTGTCGATCTGGATGAACTCTTGATGGGGGTGCTTGCGGCCCCCTTGGGGCGGAACCGACGCCGTCGTACCCTCCAGAATCTTCAGCAGCGCCTGTTGGACACCCTCACCCGATACGTCCCGGGTGATCGAGGGGTTCTCCGACTTCCTGGCGATCTTGTCGATCTCGTCGATGTAGATGATCCCGGTCTCGGCCCGTTTGACGTCGTAGTCCGCCGCCTGAATGAGCTTGAGCAAGATGTTCTCGACGTCCTCGCCCACATAGCCCGCCTCGGTCAGCGCCGTGGCGTCGGCGATGGCGAAGGGGACGTTGAGCATCCTGGCCAGCGTCTGGGCGAGCAGCGTCTTGCCGCACCCCGTCGGTCCGAGCAGCAGGATGTTGGACTTGGCCAACTCCACCTCGTTGTCGTGCGATCCGTTGCTCCCCGCCTGCACCCGCTTGTAGTGGTTGTAGACCGCCACTGAGAGGATCTTCTTGGCGTACTCCTGACCGATCACGTAGTCGTTCAGAAACTCGAAGATCTCCTTGGGCTTGGGAAGCTCCTCGAAGGAAAGCTCGGTGGTGTCGGCCAGCTCCTCGGCGATGATGTCGTTGCACAGCTCGATGCACTCATCGCAGATGTACACCCCCGGGCCGGCGATCAACTTCTTCACCTGCTTCTGCGACTTGCCGCAGAAGCTGCACTTCACCAGATCGCCACCGTCTCCGAACTTCGCCACGTCGGTTCCTCGTGTCCTTCTGTGAACGGTCCTACGTTGATCAACCGTGCGTGCTGTCTGTTGTCGTCATCCAGCCCTCGACTCCCGGGCCTTCCACTTCCCCCGTGCCTGCCCCGGTCCGAATCGAACCGCTTCTCGAGCCTGCACTGCTGTCCCACAACCCTAGCGGCTGGTCCGCCGCTAGTCGGTCCTGACGTCCGAAACTCCCGCGACCGGCTACGCCGCGCCCATGGCCTCCATGGGTAGTGAGTCACGGGCCGTGATGACCTCGTCGATGAGGCCGTACGTCACGGCCTCCTCGGCCGTCATGATGAAGTCCCGATCGGTGTCCTTGCTCACCCGCTCGGTGCTCTGGCCGGTGTCGTCGGCCAGCATCCCGTTCAGCAGATCGCGCATCCGGAGGATCTCTTTGGCCTGCAGTTCGATGTCACTGGCCTGACCCTCGACACCGCCGAAGGGCTGGTGCAACAAGATGCGGGCGTGAGGCAGCGCGAAGCGCTTGCCGCGGGTGCCCGCCCCGAGCAGCACGGCCGCCGCCGAGGCGGCCTGGCCGAAGCAGAACGTCGACATGTCCGGCTTGATGTACTTCATGGTGTCGTAGATGGCGAACAGTGCGGTGATGTCGCCACCGGGTGAGTTGATGTAGAGGTGAATGTCCTTGTCCGCCTCCTCCGACTCGAGGAACAGCAGCTGCGCGCAGACGAGGTTGGCCACCGTGTCGTTGATCGGTGTGCCGAGGAAGATGATCCGTTCCCGCAACAGCCGCGAGTACAGGTCGTAGTTCCGCTCCCCCCTACTGGTGGACTCGACCACCCACGGCACGCTGTACGCCTGTGCGTCCGTCGTCCTGATTCCCTCTGTGGTACTCACTCCGAGTCCTCCTCACCCTGGTTCACCATCAGTTCATCCCGTGACACCGGCGCACCCTCCTCGTCCACCAACTCGACGTTGTCGACCAGCCACCGCATGGCTTTGGCCTTGCGTCGGTCCGAGCGTACCGCCGGAAGGCGTCCGGCCCGTTCCAACTGGTCGCGGACCTCGCCGGCATCCATCTCGAGGCGCTCGCCCATGGCCGCCAGCTCCTCGTCGAGCTCCTCGTCGCTGACCTCGATGGCCTCCGCCTCCACCAGAGCCCGCAGGGCCAGGTCGACCTTCACGCTTTGGAGGGCGCCGACCCGCAGCTCGTCGAGGAACTCCTGCTCACTGCGTCCGGTGGCGCCGAGGAACTGGCCGAGGCTCATGCCCTGGGCCTCCAGCCGGTGGTTGAGGTCGTGGATGCGTTCGCGCAGCTCCTCGAGCACCAACTGCTCGGGAATGTCTTCGGTGACCAGCTCGACCAGGGCCTCGGAGGTCTTCTGCTCCAACGCCATCTGGGCCTGGACCACGTGCCTCTGGCGAAGTCGCTCGGTGACGTCGTTCCTCAGCTCGTCGGCCGTCTCGAACTCGGAGGCCTCGGCGGCCCATTCGTCGGTGACCTCGGGGAGCACCAGCTCTTTGACATCCTTGACCAGTACCCGGAACGAGACGGTCTGGTTGACCGCCTCGAGTGTCGTGTCGAACGCCAGGATGTCGCCGGTCTTCGCCCCGCGGAGCTGGTCGTCGAGCTCGGGGACGACTGTCCCGCTCCCCACCTCGTACAAGAAGTCTTCGGCGTTGAGATCGCTGTCGTCCCCGCTTCCGCCTTCGACCCTGGTGCCGTGGATGTCGATGGTGACCTGGTCTGCGTCCTTAATGGGCCGGGACACCTCGACCAGCTCACCCGACGTGGCCCGGAGGCGATCGATCTGGGCGGTGATCTCCTCGTCGGTGACCTCGAGGCTGGGCAGCGTCACGACCAAGCCCTGGTAACCAGGGATGCCGACCGTCGGGCGGACCAGCACCACGGCGTCGAAGGAGACGGGCCCGGACTCATCTCCCGACGTGATGTCGATCTCCGGCTGGTCGATGGGGTCGACCTCGGTGTCGCTCACCGCCCGGGCATAGAACTCGGGCAACGCCTCCCGCAGGGCCTCGCCCCGCAGTGCGCTGGCCCCTCCCATGCGGGCCTCGATGACCCGACGCGGCACCTTCCCGGGGCGGAAACCGGGGACCCGGACCTCCCGGGACAGCCGGCGCATCACCTCGTCGAGGGCTTTGTCGATCTCCGTCTCGTCGATCTCGACGGACAGTCGGACCTTGTTGCCCTCCTCGGGCGCAGCTGTGGCTCGCATACGAATTGGTGAGTGTACTGGCACCAGGGGGCCGAACTTTCCGCGCCGCAACGGCCCAGCCGAGGGGCGCAACACCGGGCTGCTCTCAGGTCATGAAGGCCAGGGCAGCCAACACCCGACGCCCCAGCTCGACGTCGCCTTCGAGCATCACCGTTCCTCCCGGGGCGAACTCATCGGGACCGAGCCGCCCATAGCACCGCCGCCAGAAGACGTCCTGGTCCATGGTGAGCGACACCGTCGGCACGCCGGCCGACGGCAGCGGTATCGAGGTGGCACGACCTTGGTCCACCGCCACCAGCACCTGTCGCCCGAGTACGCCGGTCACCCCGAACAGCACCGTGGTGCCGTCGCCAGGAGCCACCCGCTTACCCACCACGTAGGGCATCGTCTGCTCGCAGCGATCGAGGACTTCACGCTCACCGGCCCCGTTCCGGCCACCCGGTCGCCCGAGGGCGCGCCGCATATCCTGTTCGTGGGCCCAGGTGTCGAGGAGACGCGTGGACATGAAGTCGCGGTAGGGAACATCACCCACCGGGCTCCACCCGACGGTGTCGAACTCGTCGGGACTCATGGCCCTCAGGGCGTCGATCCGCCGGTTCGTGGTGTCGACGAACTCGGCCAGCACCTCGGCACCGGGTACCGAACGCCGAGCCTCCACCCAGGCTTCGTTCATCTCCCCGAACGGATTCCTCACATGCTCGGGAATCTCGGTGAGTGGCGGCGGCGACGGGTCACCGAGCAGCATCCGCTCGATGGCGACGAGATGGGACAGATTGTCCTTGACCGACCAGCCCGGGCAGTCGGTGGGTCGGTGCCACTGCTCGTCGTCCAACTGGGCGCATGCATCCACGACCGAGGCCCACACCTCGATCAGTTCATCGATTACCGGTTCCACCGTGCTGACCGGACCCGTGTTCAGCCGGGGAGGGCGGCCTCGATGGCGTCGGTGACCTCAGGAGCCTCGGGGTCGACCATGGGGCGGAAGCGGTGCACGATCTCCCCTTCCGGCGACACCAGGAACTTCTCGAAGTTCCACTGGATGTCCCCCGCCTCACCCTCGGCGTCAGGGAACGCCGTCAGCTCGTTGTAGACGGGGTGGCGGTGGTCGCCGTTCACCTCCACCTTCTCGAACATGGGAAAGGTCACTCCGTAGGTGGCCGAACAGAACGTAGCGATCTCCTCGGAGGACCCGGGCTCCTGCTCGCCGAACTGGTTGCAGGGGAAGCCGAGGACGGTAAAGCCCTTGTCGCCATAGGTCTTCTGCAGACGTTCCAGACCCTCATACTGGGGAGTCAGACCGCACTTGGAGGCCACATTGACCACCAACAGGGCCTTGCCCCGGTAGTCGCCGATGGAGGTCGGAGCGCCGTCGAGGGCGTGCAGGGGAGGGTCGTAGATGCTCATGAGGGCAGTGTAGATGCCCCGGTTCCCGGGCGTCCCGGTGCCGTGGGCGCCCACCCGGCCGGGACCTCCCGCTCCACGGTGGGTAAACGGTGGATGCCGTGGGGACCGACGCCAGGTCCCACTCGCGCCACCCCCGGGGCCACACGCTCAAACAGCGGTAAAGAACCTGCCCGGATCGGTCGAAGAAACACAGTGGAGATCCAGGTGACGAGCGTCTGTCCGAGGCGCGTCGTCGGTGTCGAGGGGTGAATGACCAGCATGTCCATTGACGTCGCAGACGTGAGGCACGGGGCCGGGAACGGCCGCGAGGTCTCCGGTTCGGCGGTCCACGTCCTAATGGGCATGGTCTCGGCCCACAGCGGCGAATCGGGCGTGGCCCAGGCCCTGGCCCTGGCCGGCGAGGGGCGGCCGTTCACCGCCCTTTCCGAGCCCGATCGGTGGAGCTCCCTCACCCAGACCGTGGCGTTGTTCAACGCGGCCGCCCTCGTGACCGGGGACGGTGCGGTCGGTCTCCATGTCGGCGAGGTGCTGCTCTTCACCCCAGACGCCGCCGACTTCGCCGTGCGACTCCGATCCCTCGGCTCCACCCATGAGGTACTGAAGCACATCGAACCGGTCATCGGGCAGTTCGAGACCACGTCGACGGCGACCGCGCTACGGGTGGCCGACGACCACGCCCTGATCGAAGTGGTACCTCGCGGTGGCCACAGCCGCCACGCGCACCTGTGTGAGATGACCCGCGGCCTCCTGTCGCAGATCCCCTGCCTGTTCGACGGCGAGCCGGCCATCATCACCGAGACCGAGTGCAGCGCCAGAGGTGGCCGTCGGTGCCTCTACGCCCTCAGTTGGGAGGCCAGCCCGGCCGATACGTTGGCCGCCGACGACGAGGCCAACCGGGTTCCCTCCCGCCGGGCCGATCCCGCTCAGCACACAGGCCCACGGGTCGAGGCGGAGCGGCCGGGACCGATCCGCCTCGTCAGCAAGGACACTGTCCGGTCTACCCAGTCAGAAGCCGAACTCCGGGAACAGCTGGACCGGATGAGCGTGCTCGTCGAAGGTGCGTTCGCCACGTCGCTCGAACTCCTGGACGACGACGTCGAGACGCTCCTGGCCCAGATCGCTGCCCGCGCCGACGCCGTGGTGTCAGCCCACCGCTACCTGCTCATGGTGCGGGTGCGTCCGGGGACACCGATCCAGCTCCACCACCGCGGCCTCGAGGCCGGCGAGGCCCAGCAGCTGGCGGCCGACCTCTGGCGGGACCACCCCGGCGAGAGCAACGGCTCGTATCTGGTGGTCGACATCGTCTCGTCCCGTCGCCGGTATGGGCGGCTGGTCGAGTTCCCCCCGCCCGACGCCGCCGTCTCCCCCTGGGAGACCCGCTTGCTGAACCTCTACGCCGAGTACGCCGCCACCGCCCTCGACATCTTCAGCGTGCTGACCGACGCCAAGCGCAGCGACGCCACCGCTCGGACCCTGTTGTCGTTCTCCGAGTCCCTGTCGAGAGTCACCACGCTCGCCGAGCTGGTCCAGCTGCTCGCTGACACAGTCCCGGGCGTGACCAACTGCGACCAGTCGACTGTCTACCTGTGGGATGCGGACACCGAACAACTGCTCCCTCGGGCCCGCACGAAAGGCCTTGAGGCCGAAGGCACGTACCAAGGGCCGATCGTCCCCATCCACGGCCACCACCTGGTCGGACAGGCCGAAATCGGGCCCCTCGGGGGAGGAACCTCCTCCAAGCTCGGGCCCGACGACCCCCTCACCATCAGAACCGACACCACCCTCGTCGAACGGATGGTGCGGGAGCGACAGGTGATGGTCCTCGACCCGTCGATCGACGATCCGTACCTCCGCAACATCCTCGAACGGTCAGGCACGGCTGCCTCGGTGGTGGCCCCCCTCTTCGCCGCCGGCGAGTTCCTCGGGGTCATTGCGGCCAACTTCGGGACGTCCACTCCTATCACCTCGATCAACGACCCCGATCTGCACGAGCGGCTGTCCGGACTGGCCGACCAGGCGGCCACGGCGCTCCAGAACCTGGCGTTGTTGGAGAAGGTCTCGCACATGGCCTGGCACGATGCCCTCACGGGCTTGCCGAACCGCCGGCTCTTCGAGGATCGGGTCGAACAAGAGCTGGTCCGCTCCCGCCGGGTGGGCGAGCCGGTGTGCATGTTCTTCGTCGACCTCGACCACTTCAAGACGGTCAACGACACCCTGGGCCATTCGGCCGGGGACGATCTCATCCGACAGGTCAGCCAACGACTGGTGGACACCGTCCGCGCCCAGGACACCGTGGCCCGGGTGGGCGGGGACGAGTTCGCCATCCTGCTCCCGGGACTGGCCGACCAGCTGGCCATCGATCAGCTGGCCCAACGGTCACTCGAGGCCTTGGCCGCTCCTTTCGTGGTGTTCGGCGAGGAGGTGGAGACGTCGGGGTCCATCGGCATCGCCATGGCCCCTGACCACGGTGACTCCTACGACGAGCTGTTGAGCCGGGCCGACGAGGCCATGTACCGGGCCAAGGACCGGGGCCGCAACGCCTTCCAGATGTACTCGGGCTCCCTCGTCAACTCCACCCGGGGACGCTTGGCCGTGAGCGAGGAGACGCTCCATGCCGATCTGGTCCATGCCCTCGAGCATGACGAGTTCTTCTTGCTTTATCAGCCCTACATCGACCTTCGCACGGGCCAGGTGGTCGGTGTGGAGGCGCTCATCCGCTGGAACCACCCCACCTTCGGCCTCCTCGAGCCAGCTTCGTTCATCTCCATGGCCGAACGCACCGACGTCATTGTGGCCCTCGACTCCTGGGTGCTCGACCAGACATGCCGCCAGGCGCGGGCCTGGCTGGACGAGGGCCTCCCCCCGCTCCGGGTCTCGGTAAACCTGGCCTCTCGGGACCTGTCGAACCCGGAACTGTTCGACAACATCCACCGCGCCCTCATGGAGACCGGGATCGACCCGTCCCTGCTCGAGCTCGAGATCACCGAACGGGTGGTGCTGGACACGGTCGGGCCCGCCCGGGCCACCATCGAGCGCCTCAGGCGGTTGGGGGTCCGATTCACCATCGACGATTTCGGCACCGGCAACTCGTCGTTGAACCGGATCGGGGCCTTCCCGGTGAGCACCCTCAAGATCGACCAATCGTTCGTCCAGGTCCTCGGGCCCGACGCCGACAACAACTCCCTCGTCTCGGCCATCATCTCCATGGCTGCCCGCCTGGGCCTGGACTGCGTGGCGGAAGGAGTCGAGACCTCGGTGCAGAGCCGGGTCCTCCTCCAGCGTGGGTGCACCACGGCTCAGGGGTACTTCTTCAGTCCCCCGCTGCTGCCCAAGGACATCCAGACGATGATGGCCGATATCTCCACCACCGATAGCGACGGACCTGGCGAGCCCGGCGAATCCTGAATTGCTGGGCTCCGCCATCTGCTAACTATAGTTCGCAGATGACCGGCCTATCCCCCCGTACCCATCCCCCGCCCGATACGTTCGGTCCATCCGATCACCGGATCGAGACCACCTGTTGAGGAGGATCCAATGGCGTCCTATGAGGGATACTGCGTGAAATGCCGGGAGAAGCGGCAGTTCGAAGGCGAAGAGGTCGAGATGGCCAACGGCCGACGCTCGGCCAAGGGCAAGTGCCCGGTCTGCGGCACGGGGATGAACAGGATCCTGGGCAAGAAGGCGTGACCCCGCCGATCCCGGGCGGGATCAGCTCGGGATCTCGTTCCGGTCAGTAGTGAGGGAGAGGGCGCCGATCACGGCGCCCTCTCGCAGTCCCCAGTCGCTGACCACCAGGCGTTGGAGGCCCAGGTGCTCGACGAGGGTCGAGAACACCACGGCTCCGACCGGAAGCAACGGCGCACGTCGGGCGTGGATGCCCGGGAGCGCCAAGCGGGCGTCGAGGTCCATGGTGGAGAGCCGATCGGCAAGTTGGTGGAGCTGTCCCGCCGGGAGTTCCAACTGGTTCACCTGGACCGATGAGGGACCGTGGGGACCGAGGGGACGGTGCAGCACCACGGCCAATCGAGCCAGGGCCCGGATCGTGCCGCCGCTGGCAATCACCCGACCGGCAGCCTCAGGGCGGCGGCGCAGCATGGCGGCGATCGGTGCCGAGCGCTCCAGGGTCACCTCGGTAACCGCCACCCGGTCGGCCGGGCTGAGCAGCTCACCGGTACCCAACTCGCCCCGCAGCCGGGCGGTACCGAGAGCCACGCTGGCCACGTCCGAGACGTGGTCGGCGGTCCCGATCCCTGCTTCGAGGCTGCCGCCACCGAGGTCGAGACCGAGGACCGGTTCGTCACCCACCCACACCCCGGCGCGCTGACCGAGGAAACACAGCCTCGCCTCCTCCTCGCCGGTGAGCAGGGTGATCGAACTACCGAGTACCTGCTCCAGCCGCCCGAGGAGCTTGGTCCCGTTGGCCGCATCGCGGAGAGCTGCCGTAGCCAGGGCCACCACCACATCGGCACCGGCATCGTCGGCGGCTGCCCGGAGTCGACGCACCGTGCGCACCGCCGAGGCCGCCCGGTCGGCCGGGACCCCTCCCGTACGGGCCACCTCGGTCCCGAGGTGCAGAAAGGAGCGCCGACGCAGGACGGGCGTCAGGACTCCGTGCGCGCGAGGCGTCCACCACCATCAGGTGGAACGAGCTGCTGCCCAGGTCGAAGACGGCGACTCGCACAGTTGGCATCGGCGAGACGCTACCGGCACCGACCAGGGGGAGGAAAAGCCGGCAGTCCGGTGGCCTACGCTGGCAGCATCAGCCGGTGGTCCATTTGGGGACCGCCCCTGCTGACGGGACGTAGCGCAGCTTGGCAGCGCGCCTGCTTTGGGAGCAGGAGGTCGCGGGTTCAAATCCCGCCGTCCCGACGTAGCGGTGCCCCCTCCCGTCGACGTTTCCGGGCGAGGTATCTGGTATGACCATCACCTGGTATCGACGGGAGCTGGTCGTCGATCCTGCACCGACCGTTGAGCCAGCTATGAGGACAGGTGCCGCACCATGACCATTCGATCCGCCCACCGTCAGAAGTCGGCCACCGTGGCGATGGCCCTCATGGCCACGGTGGCGACCGTGCTCAGCGCCTGCGGTTCAAGCTCCTCGACAGCCACGACGACGACCAAGGCCCCGACGGCCCCCAAGACCCTCCAGGTCCTGGTCACCAACGACGACGGCTACGCCGCGCCGGGGATCGATGCTGCCGTCCAGGCCCTGCGGGCCCTGCCCAACACCAAGGTGACGGTGGTGGCTCCCCTGACCAACCAAAGCGGGACCGGGGGGAAGACGACGTCGGGCATGCTCACCACCACCGACGTCATGACGGCCAGCGGCTACCCGGCCAAGGCGGTGGCCGGCTACCCGGCTGACACCATCGTGTGGGCCATCGACGACCACGGCATCTCGTTCCGTCCCGACCTGGTCGTCTCCGGGATCAATTTCGGCGAGAACGTCGGCCCGTTGGCCTCGGAGTCGGGCACTGTCGGGGCCGCCCAAGCCGCCGAGAGCCGGGGGATCCCCGCCCTGGCCGTCAGTCAGGGCGTCGACAACGGAATGGCTCCCGACTTTGCCGAAGGGTCCAAGCAGCTCACGGACTGGGTGACCTCCCATCGGGCCACCCTGCTCACGCATCCGAGCACCCCGCCCCTCCCCGGCGGCAACATGAACGTGCCCACGTGTTCGGGTGGGAGCGTGCGGGGCCCGGTCAACGCCCCCCTCGCCACCTCGCTCACCGGGATCGATCTGTCCACCGTGAACTGCACGAGCACCGCCACCAACTACACCAACGATGCCGAGGCGTTCGTGGACGGCTTCGCCGTCATCGCCCCGCTCGGCACGGGCAGCTGAGCGACGCTCTCAGGCGCTGAGGGGGAGACCGAAGCTGGCCTGGATCTCCCCGGCCGGAAGCGGCTTGGAGAACAGGTAGCCCTGAGCCAGGTCACACTCAAAGGACTGGAGCACCTCCAGCTGCAGCGCGGTCTCCACGCCCTCGGCCACCACTCGGAGGCCGAGGGCGTGAGCCAGGTTGATCACCGCCGAGACGATCTCCTCACCCTCCACGCTGACCCCAAGTTCCTCGACGAAGGACCGATCCACCTTCAAGATGTCGAGGGGGAACCGTTGGAGATAGGTGAGCGAGGAGTACCCGGTACCGAAGTCGTCGATGGCCAGCTCGACGCCCAACTCCTTCAACGCCGCCAGGACGGCCAGGGCGGAGGCCGCGTTCTTCATCAGCGCGCTCTCGGTGATCTCGAGCGTCAGGTGCTCGGGGGCGAGCCCCGTGCGGTCGAGAATCTGCTCAACCGTCCGGACGATGCGAGGGTCGTCGATCTGGCGGGCGGACAGGTTGACCTCCATCGACCCGTGGGGGCCGGCCTGACCCGGGTGCTGCCAGTCCTGCAGCTGATGACAAGCCTCCTCGAGGACCCAGGCCCCGATGGGGATGATCAGTCCGCTCTCCTCGGCCACCGGGATGAACCGGTACGGAGAGACGAGCCCTTGGGCTGGGTGCTGCCATCGGACCAGCGCCTCCACGCCGACGGTGGTGACGCCCTCTAACTCCACCACCGGCTGGTAGTGCAGCATGAGCTCACTGCGCTCCAGCGCTCGGTGGAGCGAGTGCTCGGTGGACATGCGGTCGAGCACCTCGATCCGCATGGATTCGCCGAACGTCTCCGCCCCTGAGCCACCACGGTCCTTGGCCTGGTACATGGCCGCCTCGGCATTGGACAACAGCTCCGCGGTGTCATCCACCCCGAAGGTGTTGAGGGCTACGCCCATGGAAGCATCGAGGAATACCTCGGTCCCCTCCACCACGAAGGGCTCGGCCAAGGTCGACCGGACTCGTTCGATGAACGCCGTGGCGTTCAGGTGGGCGGTGCCGGCCAGACTGGCGAACAGGGCGAGGAATTCGTCCCCGCCGAAACGTGCGATGAGCTCAGCTTCGCCGGCCACCTTCTGCAGGCGCGCCGCCACCGACGCCAACACCAGGTCCCCGAAGTCATGACCCATGGTGTTGTTGATGGTCTTGAACCGATCGAGATCGATGAGTACCACCGCCACTGAACCGGGGACTCCCTGGGCGTCACCCACTGCCTCGGCGAGCCGCTCCCCGAACTCGACCCGGTTGGGCAGGCCGGTGAGCAGATCCTCGCGGCGGGCCCGGTCGCGCCACTCCGTGGACGGAGCATCGACAGCCGAGTGTGTCACCACGGTGTCAGGCCGGACGAAGCCCCCGACGCAGCGGGCGCTCCCCTGGCCCGTGACGAACAGGCGGCCCTCGCTCGCGATCCGATGGCCCTCGCGATGCACCAGGTCGAAGCGGCGGTGCTCGCCGTCGCCCGCACCGTCCACCAGCGGTCCGAGGAGGGTGGTGGTCTCGGAGGCGGCGTCGAGGAAGCTCCGTTCCTCGAGTCCAGCCGGAAGGACCGTGTCGGTGACCGGCCTCCCCACCACCTCGTGGCGCGCCCAGCCGTAGACCTCCTCGGCCCGGGGATTCCATTCGATGACCGTGCCGGAGCCGTCCACTTCAAAGAAGGGCTCGGGCCACAGCGCCACGAACGCCGTGCACCGGTGGCGCCAGTTGGCGTAGGTGATCACGGGCAGACCCCCCGGTCTGCTGCACGGGTGTCGCCTGACACCGTCGGCTTGACGGGCACGGCCGTGTTGGCCCTGTCCCCGCTACGACGCTCCACGATGCCTCCCTCGGGACGATCGGTCATGACTCCTCGTCCTACTCGATTTCCGTGGCCCGTCGCCGACTACCGAGGCCTGCTGCTGGCACGCATGGTAGGCACTCGACCTGCCCACTTCAAGGATTCCCCAGGCCCCGGTGGTCTGGGACCGGTTGTCGGGCCCCTAGCCGTGGCTGGTTTTCGATCAGATCCTCGAGCGCCAAGTGGATCCACCAGCACGGTCCTGCCGTGTACCGTGCCTGTCGTGATCGTCGTCACCGGCACCGCACAGAAGTCCGCCTGGGACAACAAGGTGATGCCGCCGGTCGAACAGGTGCGACCCGGGCTGTGGTCGATTCCCGTCCCCATCCCCAACAATCCCCTCCGTTATGTGCTGGTCTACGCCCTCGAGCTCGACGGTGGCGGTGTGGCGCTCGTCGACGCGGGCTGGAACACCGAGGAGGCATGGTCGGCGCTCGGTGACGGTCTGGCCACTGCCGGTGGGAGCATGTCCGACGTCCGGGCGGTGATGGTCACCCACATCCATCCTGACCACTACGGCCTGGCCGGCAGGGTGCGGGAGGCCTCGGGGGCATGGATCGGCCTCCATCCGGCAGACGCGGTGATGCTCGAGGCGCGCTACGGCAACACCGACGAGCTCGTGGCCACCATGACCCACTTCCTCGCCGAGTCGGGGGTACCCGCCGACAAGCTCCCCGACCTCGCCGTGTCGTCGATGGCCGTCAAGTCCATGGTGACCATGGCCGTACCCGATGTCCTGTTCGAGGACGGCAAAGCCATCGACCTGCCCGGCTGGCCGCTGCGCACCATCTGGACGCCGGGCCACTCCCCCGGTCACGTCTGCTTCTACAGTGACGAGCGCCGACTGCTCATCTCGGGCGATCACGTACTGCCCCGCATCACCCCGAACATCTCGGCCCACTCCCAACAGGTCGCCAATCCCCTGGGCGACTTTCTCGAGTCGTTGGCCAAACTGATGGACGTGCCTGCCGAAGAGGTACTGCCGGCCCACGAGTACCGCTTCGCCAATCTGCAGAGCCGGCTCGAGGAGCTCGTGGCCCACCACGCCGATCGGCTGCATGAGATCGAACAGGTCGTCAGCGAGTACCCAGGCTCGTCGGCGTGGGAGATCACCCTCCGTCTGCACTGGTCCCGGCCGTGGGACGAGATCCAGGACTTCATGCAGCGCCAGGCCAACGGGGAGACGGTGGCGCACTGCATCCTCCTCGAGTTGGAGGACCGGATCCGGCGGGAAGGCACCGAGCCGGCGCGGTACTTCCTGACCACCGCGTGATGGCCACCTGATGGCCGACCAGACGGGCGAGCGCCCGCTCACCACCCGCGAGCGACGAGCGCAGCGGATTCGTCGCAATCGTCAGCGGGCCGCATCGGTCGGTGTCCTCATCGTGGCCGCAGTGGTTCTGATCGCCGCATTGGCGTTCCACGGTGGATCGGGCACCAATGCGTCGAGCTCGTCCAGCAGCGTGCCGGGTCCGAAAACTGCCGCAGCCAGCTCGTCAACCTCAACGACGGTCTCCTCGTTGGCCTCGGGTCGGAGGCACGCCACGGGTCCGCCGTCGATCGAAGCGGGGATCGAGGCGTGGCCACTGTCGGCGCCACTGTCCCGGGAGGCGGTGGTAGCAAACGGATCCGGGCTGACGGTCCTCGGGGGCATCACCCCGGCCGGGACCTCGTTGCCCACCGTGACCACCGTTGCACCGGCGACGGGATCCTTGGCGCCCGCCGCCGGACTGGCTGATCCGGTACACGATGCGGCCTCGGCCACCTTGGGCGGGACCACCTATACCTTCGGCGGCGGCTCACCTGACACCGTGGCCACCGTCCAGGCAATGTCCGCCCCCACGCTGACCGGCACGCCAGGAGCTGCCGGAACAACGGTGGGCCAGCTCCCCCAGCCCCGGTCCGACCTGGCCGTTGCCACCGTCACCGGTGGCCATGGCGGGAGCGGATCGACGACGGCCTACCTGGTGGGCGGCTATGACGGCACCACCTACCTCCCCGGTGTGCTGGCCACCACCGACGGACGGCACTTCACCACGGCAGCCAACCTGGCCGTTCCCGTGCGCTACCCCGCCGTGGTGGCCCTCGACGGCATGATCTACGCCTTCGGAGGCGAGACGGCGTCGTCAGGTTCGGCCACCACCGCCACCGACGCCATTCAGAAAATCGACCCCACAACCCACAAGGCAACTGTGGTCGGCCATCTGCCTCAGGCCCTCTACGGGGCTGCGGCCTTCGTCCTCGACAACACCATCTACATCGCCGGGGGCCAGTCCCCCGGTGGCGGACCGACCCTCACCGCCATTAGTGCCTACGTGCCGGGGTCGCATCGGGTACTACACGCCGGCCTCCTTCCCCAAGCGGCGGCATTCGCCGGCTACACGACCGTGGGCACGGGCACCAAGGCCGTCGGGTACCTCGTCGGTGGTGAGGTCACCTCACAGTCGGGCACCGACCAGGCCGGTGTGGCTTCGGGGTCGCTCCAATCGGTGATCTCCCTGCGGCCGAGCCGCTACGGCGGCCCCGCAGGGCAGCCCGGATCGGGCTCGCCCTATGTCGGCACGCTGCTCATCGCCGACCGGGGCAACGATCGCCTGCTGGCGCTCGACCCTGCCCGCGATCTGATCTGGCAGTACCCGTCGGCCACCATGCCCCCTCCGCCGGGGGGCTTCTACTTCCCTGACGACGCCTTCTTCGTTCGAGGGGGAACCGGGATCATCTCCAACCAGGAGGACAACCACACCATCGTCGAGATCGGCTACCCGTCAGGCAAGATCCTCTGGCAGTACGGCCATCCCGGTGTGCCGGGAGCCGGACCGGGCTACCTCGACCAACCCGACGACGCCTACCTGCTCAAATCGGGCGTGATCACCGTGGCCGACGCCTCGAACAACCGGATCCTGTTCATCTCGCCCCAGGGCCAGGTCATCCAACAGATCGGCAACGGCACCGACGCCCACGTCCCGCCAACCTCGATCGCCTACCCCAACGGGGACACGCCACTCGCTGACGGGAACGTCCTCGTATCGGAGATCGACGGCTCGTGGGTCGACGAGTACACGCCCAAGGGAGTCCTCGTGTGGACGGTGCACATGGCATCGGTCAACTACCCATCCGACCCCCAGCAGCTCGGCCCGAACAGCTATCTGATGACCGACTACGACCCCCCGGCCGAGGGTCGAATCCTGGAGTTCACTCGGCAAGGTCGAGTCACCTGGATCTACGACGCCACGTCAGGGGACGGCGCCCTGAAGAAACCGTCGTTGGCCGAGCGGCTGCCCAACGGCTTGATCATGGTGAACGACGACTACCGGGACCGCATGGTGGTGATCGACCCCACCACCAACTCCATCGTCTGGCAGTACGGGATCACCGACGTGTCCGGCACCGCCCCGGGCCTCGTGTCCATCCCCGACGGGTTCGACAACCTCTTGGCCAACGGGACCACCCCCACCCATCCCGAAACCGGCTGAGGTCTCCTGGTTCAGCCCGCGTCGCCGGTCCCGGGGTCAGCCACGTCGTCGTCACCCGACGAGTCACCGATGCGGCGCTGTCGCGGCCGGCTGATCCGATCCCCACCGCCTCCCCGTCGGCGAACTCCATGGCCAGGCGTTGGCGCTCCCGTCGCTTCATCAAGAAGCGAACCACGACGAACACGACCACGATGGCGCCCACCCCGGCAAGTGACCACAGGCCTACCTCCTTCAGGATCCGTTCGAAGGAAAGTCCGACAACGTAGCCCAGCAGGGTGTAGCCCACGCCCCAGATCACCCCACCGATGGCGTTGTAGAAGAGGAACACCCGATAGCGGAGTCCACTCATCCCGGCCAGTCCCGGGATGAGTGCACGGGCGAAGGCCACGAAGCGACCGAGGAACACGGCGGGTCCCCCGTAGCGCTCGAGCATGCCCATGGTCTGGCGCACGGCACCGTTGCCTTTCAGGGGCCGACGTTCGAGGAGGTAGGGCCCGGCCCGCTTCCCGACCTCGAAGCCGACCGAGTCGCCGACGATGGCACAGACCACCACCACAACCATCATGACTTCGAGGTTGACGGCACCGAGCCCGGCCAGGACGCCGCCGATGACCACTGCGGTCTCCCCGGGAATGAAGAATCCCACCAACAGCGCGGCCTCGGCGAAGGCCAGGAATCCGACCAGGATGTAGGCCGTGGGGCCGTGGAAGTGCAGCAGCCATCCGGTGACCCCGCCGGGATTGTCCGAGTTGGTGGTGGCCACGAGGAGCTGAGACGTCACGATGGCGACGATCGTCATCGGACCGACGAGCCGGTGCGTGCCGTCACGCCCACCACCTGCGGATGCGTCACCGGGACAGCGTCACGCTGGTCCAGGTACGGCGTCGACAGGCGGGGCACGTCATCCACCGGTCAAAGACCCGACGGGGCAGCCATGCGCCGAACGGGAGTTGGAGCCACAGGAAGTCCAAGATCCGAACCCGGGTCACCGATCCGCACGACGAGCAGGCCACGACCAGGGCCCCTCGGGCAGGCAGGGGGCCGGTGGCCGTCTCGTCTGCCCCCTCCTCCTCGCCCGCGGGGGTGGCTGCGGAGAACAGGGCGTGCTTCCCGGTAGGGCGGGCGTGGCGTCGGTCCGGGTCCAGTTGGACGGTGTCAGTGCCGATTACCGGCCGGCGATGGGGTTCGTAGCCATCACCCTCGACCGCCTGTTCGTCGACCGGGAGCCAGTAGAGGGCCCGCTTACCCAGAGGGTCGAGTCCCTCCGCCACTAGCCCACGGTGCCGGTCACCACGCCCATGTCGAGCAGGGTGCGGGCGAGTTGGCGGTAGGCCAGCGCACCCGGCGAGTTCGGGGCGTGCTGGAGAATGGACTTCCCCCGGGCCGGAGCCTCGGCGAACCGGATGGACTTGCGCACCGGTGGCTGCAGAACGGGAATCCCGTACCGGGACTCGACCTCTTCGATGATGTGACGGGCGTGGCGGGTCCGGTCGTCGTACATCGTGGCGATGATTCCCCGTACGGCCAGATCGCTGTTGGCAAAGGCGCGGACGTCCTCGATCGTCTCGAGCAGCTGGCCCACGCCACGATGGGAGAGGGCCTCGCACTGCAAGGGTATGAGAACGGCGTTGGCCGCCGTGAGCCCGTTGATGGTGAGCACGCCGAGGGACGGCGGGCAGTCGATGAGAATCAGGTCGTACTCGCCGAGCACGGGCTCGAGAGCCCGGGCCAGCACGTGCTCCCGACCCGTGCGGGTGAGGAGATGGACCTCCGAGCCGGCAAGGTCGATAGTGGCCGGCAGCACGTGGAGGTTGGCGACACCGGGGACAGGGAGGGCAACCTCAGCCACGCTGTCCCTGCGCACGAAGACATCGTGCAGGGACCGGTCGAGTGCGTCGGGGTCGAAACCTAACGAGAAGGTGAGGCAGGCCTGGGGGTCGAGGTCGACGACGAGGGTGCGTCGCCCGAACTCGGCCGAGGCCACGCCCAGTGAGTGGACGGTGGTCGTTTTGGCCACGCCACCCTTCTGGTTCGCCACGGCCAGGACGTCGCTCATCGGCGAAGTCTACGCCCGCCCGCCGGGACGGCGATCGGGGTCAGGTGCCCGCCATCCCCACCACGGGCCGGGCCAGGCGGACCGCCCCCATGGATCCCAGGAACGGAGCGGCGAAGCTGAACACCCCGCCGTCGGAGGCCACGAACCGATACCCGCTGCCGTTGGACGTCTCGGCCAGACCGACGATGGGGGCGTTGAGGCGGATGTTGCCGGTGGACCCGTAGAAGGGCGCCCCGCCAAAGGAGAAGACTCCTCCGTCGGCGGCCACCTCCCAATAGCCTCCCGAGTTGGCGTCGGTGGTGGTGCCCACGACGGGCTGATTGAGCCGCGTGCCCCCTTCTGATCCGGCGAACAGGGCGTCGCCAAAGGCGAAAATACCCCCGTCGGCGGCCACCAGCCGGTAGCCCCGGCCGTCGGCGGACGAGGACATCCCCACGACCGGACTGTTCAGATGCCTGCCACCCATCGAGCCGAGGAACGAGGCGTCACCGAAGGCAAACACTCCCCCGTCGGAGGCCACGAGCCAGTAGCCCTGGCCATCGGGTGTCGCGGCCATGCCGACGATGGGCGCGTTAAGGCGCGTTCCGCCCATCGATCCGAAGAAGCCCGCACCCCCGAAGGTGAAGATGCCGCCATCGGAGGCAACCTCCCAGTAGCCCCCCGAACCCGGTGCCAGGGCCATGCCTACCACCGGCGCGTTCAGATGGATTCCGCCGGTGGAGCCACAGAACGGCAGGGAGCCGAAGGTGAAGATCCCTCCGTCGGACGCAGCCAGGTCGTAGCCCGAATACGCGGCCGACGGTACCGAGCACGCTGGGATGGATCCGGACGGTGTGGTTCCTCCGGCGTTCCCGGTCAGCTGGGGGTCGTGATGGAACATCGGCCAGGCCGCACCTCCCACCGCGGCGGCGCCGTTCGAGCCGGGGATCTCGTAGTGGTCGATCTCCCCCACGCCGGCCGGGGACAGGGACGAGCCGACGTAGCCGGCCAGGGTGATGCCGATCGTCCCGTTGGGATCGTCGGTGACGAGCGGCGAGTTCTGCAGGCCCAGGAAGGGGCTCAGGTCGGCGATCTCGGCGCCGGTTCGTCCGTCCAGTACCAACGTGCCCGGAATGGTGGGGACCAGGATGTCGTCATAGCCCTGGCCGCCGAGGTCGGCGGTTACCACCGAGCCGATGACCCGACCAATACCGTTGTGCTCCCAGACCTTCTGACCGGTGGCGGCGTTGAGCACCCAGACCGACCCCCCGCTGCCGTTGTCGGTCCCTTCCACCACCTGAAGCGCCCCGTTGCCGAGGACGTCGGAGAGGGCCGGCGACGAGAAGGTGTCGCCATCGAGCGCGGTCGACCACTGCAGCTGGCAGCGGTTGTTGTAGGCCTTGAGCGTGTTGGTGTCCGAGGCACCGCCGAAGAACCCCCCGGTGCCGACGACGATCCCGGTGGCCCCGCCGGCGAGGATGCCGCCCACGGCCGGCGAGGAATCGACCACCTGGTTGGTGTCGGCGCGGCAGATCTCGTTGCCCTGGGCGCTCAGGATCCGCAGGTGACCCCCGTCGGTGTACTGCTGGCCGTTGGCCTGGCCCGCCGTCTGGTCCCCGCCGTAGACAATTTCGGTCTGGCCGGTTCCGTACAGGTCGGCCAGGGCGGCCGTGGAGTGGGTGCTGTCCGAATTGAGGAACGGCCAGCCCGTCAACGGGGTCCCCGTCGTGGCGTTGAGGGCGTAGGAGACCTGGCCCAACGAGCCGGCCACGGCGTCGAGTCCGCCCGACTGGAGCGACCCGACGGCCACCCCAGCCTGGACACCGCCAGCCGGGGCGGTATCGCTCGGCGGGTTGACCACCTGGGTGAACCACTTCTGGGTGCCCGAAGCGTTGTAAGCCGTGTAACCGCCGGGGACAGGATCGCCGTCATTGCCCGAGCCGACCAGCACGGACGTCTGGCCTCCGGAGGAAACGACCGAGGGAGTCGAATCGATGGGTCCGCTCTCATTGGTGGCCGGCCATCCGGTCGCGGCTACCGGCGAAGAGCCGCCGAGGTGGTAGGCGAAGAGATTCCCGGTGCGATCCCCCACCACGACGGAGGCCTGTCCCCCCAGGGTCACCGGAACAGGCGAGGAGAAGGCAATCGGGCCGCCATCATCGGGCAGGTGGCCCGTCGTCCAGGTCTCCGTGAAACTGGACCCGGTAAGGGCCGGGGTCCGGCTCGCTGATCCGGCGACCGAGGCTCCAGGGATGGCCACGGTGGCGATCAGGGCCACGACGCCGAGCACCAGACGCAACGGGGCTGAGCGCAGGCTGATCGGCGAGCTCAGGGCACCGAGGCCCACGCCCACCGGCCGACCGTTGCGCCCGAGGGGTGCCCTTCGGTCGGCCGCAGACCGCGTTCGTAGTTGGGTCGATCCACGGAATTCGATCGCGCCACAGTAGGTGAACCGACGAGGTAGTGGGGATCGGCCGAGGAACAGGCTCGAGAATCGGCTAGCCGGCGGCCGGTCGCGAATCTCCCACCTATGGCGCCCCCGGCACGACTCGAACGCGCAACCTGATGGGTAGAAACCATCTGCTCTATCCAGTTGAGCTACAGGGGCTGACTTCCCGGAAGGCTATCCCGGCGGTCCACGCCCCCAGCGGTCTGTGCCACACTAGAGACTCCTTGGTGGCCGTAGCTCAGTTGGCAGAGCGCCGGGATGTGGCCCCGGAGGTCGCGGGTTCGAGCCCCGTCGGTCACCCTCTCGCCCCCGGGGAATCGTCCTGACCAGGCCTCCGAGGAGCGGTACGGTAGAACATCGGCGCCTCTAGCTCAACGGCAGAGCAACGGACTCTTAATCCGCAGGTTCCGGGTTCAAATCCCGGGGGGCGCACAAGATGGCCTGAAATCCCAGCTGATCCGCTAACTATTTCGGTAGTGGCCTGACGCCGTTCCGTTGATACTCGGACCTCAGCCGACCTCGAACGGGTTCATCACAGGCGAGAGGACTCTCGTGCTGAGCGTGGGAGTCGGTGAGGTCCAGGCCTGGACGATGGATTCCTCGGACGACTTACCGAGGACCTTGTTGCCGAGGACCCTGTTGCCGAGGACCTGTTACCGAGGGTCTTCAGGACTGTCCATCTGTAGCGCGCTCATGAACATGAGGGTGAGGTGTTCGACCCCCTCGTCAAAACCGCAGTCCAATCGTCCCTCGGAGAGCCACATCTCCGGAAACCGGTTGGTCATCGCACCCAGCACTGCAGCAGCAATAGTCGGGTTGAGCCGTCGGTCCACAAGACCGCGACTCTGGAGCCGGCCGATCGATTCGGCCACCAGCGCCCGCTCTCGAGCGCCACGTTCGGCCCGGGCCGACTTGAGGACCGGATCGTGGCGCGACACCTGCTCGATGACGCCCATGATCCGAGCCTCCTGGCGGTAGCGCTCCAGATACAGGCGCATAGCCTCTCGTATCCGGTCCCGGGGAACAGCGGTCGAGGATCGATCGAGGATCACCGTCCCGAGGGGCGCTCCGAGTTCTTCGTCGACCTGGAGCGCTACCTCGCGGAAGATCTCTTGCTTCGAGTTGAAGTAGGCGTAGAACGTTCCCTGCGCAACGTGCGCACGGGCAGTGATGTCAGATATCCGGGCATCCAAGAGCCCGCCTTCTTCGAACACCTCTTTCGCCGCCGCAAGAATGCGGGCCCTCGTGAGAGCGCCCTTTTTCGTGAGGGGCCGAGGTGCCCCACCTTGCTCAGGAGCGAGGGCAGGTGCTTCGTCCGATGGAGCTTCGGATGGGGGCAGACTGGTCATTGTCATAGGACAGTAGGGGCATGGGCCGACGCCAATGAGCGATCCCGCCGGTTCTAGGCCTTCCCGGCCACGGCCGAGGCCATGGGAACCACGCTCGGAGGCGGGAACGGCGATGGCTCAGGCGGGGACCTTGAGTGCGGCGGCCAAGTTGCTTCCCATGATCCTCTTGACATCCACTTCGGGCAGGCCCTGCAGCACCTTGGCATAGGAGATCGGGTTGGCCAGACCCTCGGGATGAGGGAAGTCAGAGCCGAATACGACCTTTTCGGGACCGATGGCCTTGATGAGACCGACCGGATCCTCCTCGAAGAAGGGGTGAATCCAGATGTTCCGTCGCAGAACGGCGACAGGATCCTCTTCGTAGAGACGGGGTTGCTTGGCGTACGAATGTTCGAGGGCGTCCATGAGCGGGAGGACCCAGCTCGATCCGTTCTCGACAGGGAGGATGCGCAGTTCGGGAAAGCGAGAGAGCATGCCGTGGGTGACGGCCGAGCACATGGCGTCGAAGATGCCCCGGGACATGAGGTGCTGCACGTCCCCGAAGGCCGTGGGGTTGGCGAAGGGAAGATGCTCGTCGAAGTGGCCCTCCCACTGGTTGAAGTAGCGGGTGAGGCCGTCGTCGGACGCGTGCATACCCACGGTGACGTCGTACTCTTGGACCTTCGCCCAGAAGGGGTCGAACTCGGGCAGGGCAAAGGAGCGGAAGCCTCTCAGGCTCGGGACCGGAGCCGGCCTGATGAGGATGATCTTGGCACCGCGCTCAACGATCCAGTCGAGTTCACGGATTGCCTCGTCGACGATCGGCAGGGTGATGACCGGAGCGGGGAAGATGCGGTCCTTGTAGTTGAAGGTCCACTCCTCGAACATCCACTCGTTGAATGCATGCACGACTGCGTGGGTCGCCTCGGGGTCCTTGGTGAGGCGCTCCTCGAGCACGCTGGCCAGGGTGGGCCACATGATGGCCCGATCGACACCTTGTTCATCCATGAGGGCAAGGCGTGGTTCGGGTCGGAAGAAGGCATCCGGTGAAGGAATGGCCTCACCCAGGATCTCGCGGCGGGACTTCCCTTCGGGATTGCCGTTCTTGAAGAAGTCCTCCTGGGCCCCGGGACGCGCCACCTTGGTGAAGGTCGGATTCGGGATGTACTCGGAGATGGTGCCGTTGATCACCAGCTTGTCCCGGCCGTTGATCTGCATCAGCTGGACGACTCGCTTGTAGGCATCGGGGAGGTACCGGGTGAAGGCGTCGGCCTGCTCGTACATGTGGTTGTCGGCGTCAAAGACAGGAAAGTCGAGTCGATCGTCCATTAGTCCTCCATGGTTTGGGTGCCACCGACCCTCGGGGCCGAGCGCACCAGAAGCTGCACCACGTATCATAATACATGAACCCGACGTCGGAATCAGTTTCTACCTTCCGCGCCGACCTGTCTCGGGACGTTCGACCAGCCAGGACCGGCCACGTAGGGCCGGAATCCTCCACCGCTGAGCGATCACCGCTCTGTGAGACCCCGTTGGGTCATGCGAGCGGGATACGTTTCTGGGGCTGGCGAATTCGCGAACCGACAGGAGATTGCCAATGGCAACGTCGACCCTCCATGAGGGACCACTCGAGTTCGACCCGTTCTCCGAGGAGTACTTCAACGGTCCCTACGACCTCTACCGGCGACTCCGTGACGAGGCTCCAGTCCTGTTCAACGAGAAGTACGGCTTCTGGGCCCTCTTTCGCTACGAGGACGTCTGTGCTGCCCACAAGGACTGGCCCACGTTCTCCAGCTCCCACGGTGTGGACCTCTCGTCACTGAACACCGACCCCGAGATCATCAAGATGTACCGCTCTATGATCATGATGGACCCACCCGAGCACGACCGACTCCGGGCCCTGGTGAGCCGGGTGTTCACGCCGAGGGCGGTCAGTGCCCTCGAGCCGATGATCCGCGAAGTCATCACCTCGTTTCTCGACCCGTTCGACGCCGCCGAGTCGTTCGACGCGGTGGCCGACTTCAGCGCACTCTTCCCGGTCGAAATCATCTCGCGGATGCTCGGGGTCCCAGCAGGGGAACGCCAGCAGATCCGGCAGTGGCTGGACGTCGGCCTGCACCGCGAACCGGGCCAGATGGACCCCACCCCCGCTGGCACCCAAGCCATGCTTGAGACCGGCATCTACTGGTACGAGTTGGCCCAGGAGAAGCGCAAGCACCCTGGGGACGACATGGTCACCCGGCTCGCCGAGGTCGAGGTGGACCGGGGTGACGGGGAGATGACCCGCCTCGAGGACGATGAGATAGCCGGGTTCGCCACCCTCCTCGGCGGCGCCGGGGCGGAGACCGTGACCAAGTTGATCGGGAACGCGGTCTACCTGTTCCACAAATACCCCGATCAATACCGAAAGATCATCGAGGACCCGGGCACCATCCCCGGTGCCGTCGAAGAGATCCTGCGCTACTTCCCACCCTCGCAATACCAAGGACGGTTCTCCGTCAAGGAGTCGGTGGTCGGCGGAGTCACCATCCCCGCCGGATTCCCGACCATCCTGGTCACCGGGTCCGCCACCCGGGACGAGCGCTTCTTCGACCAACCCGACGACTTCGTCATCGATCGTCCCCCCAGTCTGTCGATCGGCTTCGGCTATGGGATCCACAGCTGCCTCGGGGCGGCCCTGGCCCGCATGGAGAGCCGTGTGGCCATCGAGGAGTTGGCCCGACGGTGGCCGGCTTTCACCGTGGACGAGGAGGCGCTCGAGCGCGTGCAGATGTCCAATGTGGCCGGCTACTCCCATGTTCCGGTAAGTCGAACCGCCAACCGATGAACCGAGGTCGTCGGCGGCAGGAATGCAGCTCTGACGGGAGTCGAGACGAAACGACATGGATGACATCGAAGCGATCAAGCAGCTCAAAGCGCGCTACTTCCGCACCATGGACACGAAAAACTGGTCGGAACTGCGTCGAGTGTTCACTGACGATGCCGTGATCGACACCACGGCGGCCGGCGGCGATATCGTTGCCGGGGCAGACGAGTTTCTCGCCTTCTTGAAACCAACACTGCAGGATGCCGTCACCGTGCATCACGGTCACATGCCCGAGATCGAGGTCACGTCGCCCTCGAGCGCATCTGGCGTGTGGGCGCTTCAGGACACCATCATCTGGCCAGATGGGACCCGCCTGCAGGGTTACGGGCACTACCACGACACCTATGAGCGGGTCGCCGGAGAGTGGAAGATCCACTCCTCCACCCTCACCCGCCTGCATGTCGATTTGGAGACGCCACGAACCTGACGGGTGCAGTGCAGCTACCCCCCGTGCCGACACGCGGGCCGGCGCTCACGTCACAAGAGGTGGACCAACTGGGTAACTGTCGCTGAACCGTGGCCTGTCGCCAAGTCGATGACCAATCCGACGAGGAGGAGGCCGAGACAGAACCTGATCACCCGGAGGATGAGGCTCAAGGTCACTAGTCCAGCTGCGACAGCAAGATAGATAACCATGGTGCAGACGTACCCTTGACCGGCTCTCGCTACACGATCCTCATTCCGACATTCGGGTCAACAGGATGAGCACCACGCGCCCCTGCCGTCGCCCTCGAACGGTGAACGTCGCTGCCGCCGTCACGCACGCGGGACTCGTGAACCCGTGGCTGCACGTCCCGGAAGACGCCGGGAACGCCAACGCTCACCCGCCCGGACTCACGGGACCGGACAGGGCGAACTCATGTCGGGTACGTCGCTCCAACCTGGATGACGATGCGCACGAGGTTCAAACGCCTCATCAGCTCGTCAGCAATGGCACTCACCGTTTTTCCCAATCCGCTGCCGGAGACGAACAAGAGGGCGGTCGCCATGTCGTCCGGTTCTGACTCGCCCGACCGCTGGTAGATCGCGGGCGTGCATTCGACTGCATATCCAGCACGGTCCAGCATGCCGACGAACTCAGGGACCCCCGTGGCCGGACCCTCGAACCGCACTGTGATCGGCCGACGGTAGCTTTCCGCGACCCTCACCATCGACAGAGCCGGTTACTTCCAACGCCCTCGCTTGGCTGGCCACGGCTCTCGCTTGGCCGACCGGGAATGTGAGCTGGGGGCACGGCGATCAACTCCCCGCCGACGGTTCATGGCCGTACGGCAGACCCACTCCGGCAGAGAAAAGGGCGAGCAATCGAGCGGCAAGTCGGGTCATGATTCCTTCGACCGGCGGAACACTATAGCCACATCAGTCCAGAGGCAAACATCTGGCCCGTGCCCTGGCTTCGTCCGGCGACGGAGCATTGACCTGAAGTTTCACTGACCCGGTGTTGGGCACATAGCTGCAGTGAAGCCAGTGATGCCGCGTCCGAGAGGCGAGTTGACCGAGTATCTGTGCAGCCGCCTCCGTGGACCGATCGGAGTGATGCCAGTGCTCCCGATCCCGTTGGAGGACCCCCTCGTAGGTGACGACTTCCATCTGGCCCTTCATCTGTGCTTCGGGCTCCACTACGACGGCTTCGATGGAGTCGACGATGCGTGGGAATGGGAGCCCTCGCTGTTGGCGCTGCGAGGCCGGCTCCTCAATACATTCATCACCCACCTGATTGCCGAAACCCCGGACGGCTGGAGACCTGGCCACCCTGCCGGACGACAGGAATTGGCCAGGGAAGTTCTCTCCTGTCTCGGCCAGGCCACTGGGCCGTCGCTCTCCCAGTTCATGGCCGAGGAGGGAACCCGTTCGCATCTCGAGGAGTTCGTTATCCATCGCAGCATCTATCAACGGAAGGAAGCCGATCCCCACACTTGGGCGATCCCTCGCCTGAGGGGACGGGCCAAATCAGCGATGGTCGTCCTGCAGGCTGATGAGTACGGCAACGGGAGGGTCGGTCGGTCGCACGCCGAACTGTTCGCCACAACGATGACCGTGCTCGGGCTCGATCCGACTCCCGGCGCCTACATCGACCAGGTCCCCGGGGTGACGTTGGCCACGGACAATCTGGTATCGACTCTCGGTCTCCATCGACGCTGGACGGGTGCCCTGGTGGGTCACCTCGCCGCCTTCGAAATGACGTCGGTCACCCCAATGTCGCGGTACGCCGCGGCCATCCGACGCCTCGGAGTGGACGAGAGGGCCGCCGAGTTTTATGACGTGCACGTGGTGGCTGACCAGATCCACGAGGACGTCGCCGCCGACGAACTCCTCGTTGGCCTGGCCGAGGACCATCCCGAGTCCGCGGTGGACGCCCTATTCGGCGTGGCCGCCCTGCTCTCCGCCGAAAGGCGGTTCAGCGCGCATCTGCTGGTCAGCTGGGACGCCGGGCTCACATCCCTATTGGCGCCATCACCACACCTGCCGGCTCATCGAGGTCATGGAGGTCTCACAGGTTCGATTGCCGTCAGGTCCTAGCCTCCTTCGGCCAAACGTGAACATCGCGGGCATTGGCTTCACTTCTCTGGGTCGATCACCGAACTCCCCGGCGGTGGTTCAGGGATCGCCACGGGACGAATAGTGTTGGGCCGCCTGTCAAGGGCGATGGGGCGTCGCTGGTAGCCCTGGGCCCGGCTCATCCACTAGGGGAGGCCAGTGCCGACGAGGTATCGCAGTGAGGAGCAGTGGGTTCCGAGCCACGAGCCCACAGTGGGCTCGACTCGGCTGTCCATCAACCCCGAGGTTGGCCGATGGTGGTTTCTGGCTCTCTATGAGTCGCCTCTGCTGTTCTCTGGCCTTCTCGACCACGAGGGATCCGTACTCGAGGGCAATCAGGTATCGATCGAGGGCTGCGGACTCGTACGCCACGAGATCATCGGCAGCCCGTTCTGGGAGGGCGGATGGTGGCGTCCCGACCCGGATCTGGCCGCCAGAGTTCAACGCTGGTGCCGGGAGGTGCTCCGGTCGGGGGATTCCCTAAGGACGACCACTCCCTATTTCCTCGGAGACGGCAGTGTGCGCATGGTCGACCTCGCTCTTCATCCGGTCTTCGACAGGAATTCCCAACCGGAACGCGCCTACATCGTCGCCACGGGCCTCGACGTCACGGATGCGTTGACGGCCCGGGCCGAGCGGGAGGAGCGTTTGGCCATTGAGGCCAACGCTCTGAGGGCAGAGTCGCAGGCACAGGTCCGTGAACTCCACCTGCTCCAGGACTCCGAGCACTTCATACGCGACCGCCTCGAGGGCTTGGCTTCGGCAGCCATCGAGATGGTGACCGTCGACTCGTTCGAAGGACTCACCCGCGTGATCTTCGAACGAGCCCTTCCGATCCTTGGAGCAGACGGCGGTGCCCTGGTGATCAGGGACGGCGACGAACTACGGGTCTTTCTCAGTGACCGACTGGATGAGCAGGCGCGCCTCAAGTACGAGGAAGCTCCCTTCGACAGTCCATGGCCAGGACGACATGTTGCCAGGACGGGCCAACGCCTGATCTTCCCCACTCGAGAAGATGGAATCTCCTTTTTGCCGGCGATGCGGCAGGTCTATGAGGACACAGGCCGGTTCGCATGGGTCTACGTCCCGCTCACGGTGAGGGGCCGGGTGTTGGGTTCCATGGCCGTCTCGTGGCGTGAGGAACGAGAGATTGGTGATGACGAGGTGGCCTTGATCGAGGCCATCGCCGCCCAGTGTGCCCAGGTCATCGAACGCATCCAGATGGCCCTGCTCAACATCGAGAGCGCCAGGGAGATCGAGCAGATGGTCGAATCGATCCAGCGCAGTCTGCTCACCTCGTCCCCGACCCCTCACCAGCTCGATATCGGCACGCACTATCTGCCCGCTGCCCTGGCCATGCAGGTTGGTGGTGATTGGTACGACGCGTTCACGACGAAAGCCGGGTCAACGATCCTGGTGGTGGGCGACGTGGCCGGTCATGATGGCGACGCCGCGGCAGCCATGGCGCAGCTGCGGAACCTCCTGCGTGGACTGGCCATCACTGGAGATCGCGGTCCCGCAGCGCTGATTTCGCTGCTGGATGAATCGATCGTCGCTCTGGAACTCGACGTCATTGCCACGGTGCTGGTGGCCGAGGTCCACGAGGCGGGTGAAGGCTGCTCGGTCCGATGGGCGAGCGCAGGACACCTGCCCCCGGTAGTGAAGCGGTCAGACGGAACCGTTGAGGTGCTGTCACCTCCGATCGACGTCCTGCTTGGTCTCCACGATCACTACCCACGGCATGAGCATTCACTGGTCCTCGGGCGTCGTGACTTACTCCTCTTGTACACCGACGGGTTAGTCGAACGACGGGGCGAAAGCCTTGACGTTGGCCTTGATCGATTGGCACGCACCGTTGGTCATCTGGGTGCCGGCCGCTCTGTGGACATGGGTGACCAACTGGTTGAACGCATGCTCGCCGGCCCTCCCGGTGACGATGTGGCTCTGCTGGCCATGCAGGTAGCAGCACCCGACACGTAGGCCGGGCTGGGGCGTGGAGCTACGAACGGCCTCTCTGGAGACAACCGATCCGGCTCCCAACCGGGTCAGTGTGGTGGCTCAGTTCATGGACCAACGTGAGTGGAACTCGGTGGTGAGGCCAAACCACACTGCCTTCCCCTTCCCTCGCCACTCGATTCCCCAGTGGTCGGACAGGCGTGCGACTATCGTGAGCCCCCGACCGTGACTGTCCGCCATCGAGGACTCGCGCAGCTCCGGGGCCTCGTCTCCGTGGTCGGCTACCTCGATCCTTAGGGTCGACGGACCGATCACCACGTTGACCACCACCGGTGGCTCGCCGTGGACCACGGCATTGGTGACGAGCTCGCTGAGTAGTAGCTGCGCCCGTTCGACAAGCTGGTCCGGATAGCCGTCCAACGCATCGAGCAGGAAACGACGGGCACGTGCCGGACTGTCTTCCATTCCGGGAAGCTGGATTACCTCATGCACGATCCGCCTCCTCTCTCCTCTTCGCTGAACCCGTCTGTCACTACCCCGCCTCCCGGAGAGCAAACCCGCGACCCGGCAGGGCTCGGTGGCTCGTGTGGTGCCATGGCCTCCGACAGGTTTGTGAATGCCGTCAGCCTGCGACGTCAGTGTCCTGCCGCTTGACACTTCCGAAGCGCCACGGGCCGATCTCCACTCCCGCCGTTGTCGGCACTACTCCCCGACCGTGGCCACAGCGGTTACCGGTTCGCTGTCGCGACCTGGGTGGGCGTTGATGAGGATCCCGCCCACCAAAGCGGCGAGTGCGAGGGACAGGGCAGCCCACCCACTGGCAACGGCGAACCCGTGGACGGTCGCGTCCGAGAGTGCTGAGGGACTGCGGTGATGCAGGGCCAGATACGAGGCAGTGGCGGTGGCGGCGACCGTATTGAGCAATGCAGTTCCGACAGAAGCCCCGATCTGCTGTGACGTATTGGTGGTGGCCGAGGTGATACCGACGTCTCTCGGCTCGGCGTTGTTGGTCGCCGTACTGATGCACGGGACGATGGCCAGTCCCAATCCAAGTCCAAGAAGCAACTCGGTGGGCAGTATGTGGGCCACATAGGACGACTGCGGGGTAAGACCGGTCAGCAACGCCACCCCGAACGAAGCGATCAGGAGGCCGGGGACAACCAGAAGCCGAGTTCGCAGCCGAGGCATCAGTCGACTGGCCAGCTGGGTGGCGGCCAATCCGTTGACCACCATCAAGGGCAGAAAGGCCACCCCGGTCTTGAGCGGCGAGTAACCATCGACCGTTTGCAGGAGATAGGTGAGGAAGAGGAACGTACCGTACATGCCGAGAACGGCCAGGATGATGGTCAGGAACGAACCGGCACGGTTGCGGTTGGTGAGGATCCGCATCGGAAGCAATGGGCTGGCCACCCTCGTCTGCACCAGCACGAACATGATCAGCAGTGCGACGCCGAAGAGCATCGGTCCGATGACTCTCGACGAGTTCCAGCCAACGCTGGCGGCCTCTCCAAGGCCGTAGACCAGGGCCACCAATCCCCCGCATCCGAGTATCGCGCCGGGAATATCGAGCCGGACGTCCGAGCGGCCGGCCCGCTTCGGAATCATGGTGAACACGCCGATCGCCACGGCCAGGGCGATGGGGAGGTTCACATATAGGCACCAACGCCAGTCCAGGTATTGGGTCAGAAGTCCTCCGAGAATCAACCCGAAGGCGGCGCCGCCGATGGCGATGGACGCGTAGATACCGAAGGCCCGGCCCCGCTCCTTCTGGTCGGTGAAGGTGGTAGCCAGGATGGAAAGCACCGACGGGGCCAGGAGCGCACCGAACATTCCCTGCAGACCTCGCGCCCCAATCAACATCCCTGTCGTCTGTGCGGCTCCACCGAGGGCCGAGGCGACAGCAAAGCCGATGACACCGATCAGCAGTGTCCGCTTCGGCCCGATCATGTCGGCGATGCGACCACCGAGGAGCAGGAAGCCCCCAAAGCCGAGGGTGTAGGCAGTAACCACCCATTGACGGTCGGTGTTCGAAAAGCCCAACGACTGCTGGGCGGACGGTAGGGCGATGATCATGATGGTCGTATCGAGCACCACCATGAGTTGGGCCCCGGCGATCATGACGAGAATCCACCAGTGAGCCCGAGTGGTCTCACCCCTGTCGGGAGCGGACCCCCAGGTGCCCGAGCCCAAAGGCTCGGTCCCCGAATCCACGGCGGTCATCGTTCGACCGCTCTCCCAAACGCCACCGGGAGGTCAACTCGCTCGGGTGGGTACACGTCTTCGGACCGACCGGCGGGGCCCTCAGGATCCAGCATCACTACCGACGACGGGCCCCACGAGTGGCTGACCTTGAGTCCGAACTGCATGCGGGGCCGCGGCCTGTGGACCGCAACGGCGAGCATCACGCTGACAACTCCTGGAGATCGTGGGCGCACCACCGGCGCTGGCCCCGACCGAGCCTAACGGCCACCGAGGATGAGACGGCACCAGTCGGCCGGCCATGGGGTCGACGCCCATGGACCACCGGGGTGGGGTGGGGAGGGGTGAGTTCGTGCCCTCACCTCGCGACACGGTCGACGTACGTCGTAAGGTGGCCTGCGTCTCACGAGGTCCCTCGGGAGTGATCGAAGGGAGCGAACGATGTTGGAGCTGGACAAGGAGATAAGCGAGGTGGTTTCGGCCATCCCCATCGGGACCATCGGCCCGGACGAGCTGGCCGAGATCCGCTCCATACCGCTGGTCCCCCCCACCCCCCTGTCCGATGCCGTCGAGCGCACCGACCACGTCGTGCCGGGAGACCCGAACGTGGTGATACGCGTCCATCGTCCCCGGGGCCATGATGGCCCACTTCCCTGTCTGTACTCGATCCATGGGGGTGGGTACGTCATGGGCAGCTACACCATGGACGACCCACGATTCGATGCGTGGTGCCCACGATTCGGCTGCGTGGGCGTGTCAGTCGAGTACCGCCTGTCACCGGAAACTCCCTACCCGGGCCCACTGGACGACTGCTACCTGGCCCTCAAATGGGTTCACGAACACCATCAGGAGCTCGGCGTGGATCCTGATCGGATCGGGATTGCCGGGGTAAGTGCCGGAGGCGGACTGGCCGCCGCCCTCGCCTTGGTCGCCCGTGACCGGGGCGAGGTGCCGGTCCGGTTCCAACTGCTCGACTGCCCCATGCTCGACGACCGCCAGACCACGCCGTCCAGCCGACTCGACGGTCTGTACATCTGGACTCGGGAGTCGAACACCTTTGGTTGGCAGTCATACCTCGGCGACCGATACGGCACCGACGACGTGCCGGCCTATGCCGCCCCGGCCCGGGCCGACGACCTGAGTGGCTTGCCGCCGGCCTATGTGTGCGTCGGTGGCGTGGACGGCTTTCGCGACGAGGACATCATGTACGCCATGCGATTGAATCAGGCCGGCGTGCCCGCCGAGTTGCACGTCTTTCCGGGCGCGCCGCACGGCGTCATGATGTTCACCGGGTCAGCCGTGGCCCAGCGCTACACCCGGACCCTCGACGACTGGCTCGGTCGGCAGCTGAACACCAGCGGTTGAGCCTCCGCCCTCCCCGAGGCACGGCCAGGATTCACCCTGCAGCGTTCTCCGTGGCTGGGTCCGAGTCGGACGTGGCCGGCTCATCGGGCTTCATCCTCTCTGCGACGGTCAGGGTGGCCGCCGCGCCGGCCACGCCTGCGGCCAAGGCCAGCACGCCGTACCGGAGGCCCGACCGCTGCTTCCGCAACAGCCCATCGAGCGACAGAACGCCAGGACCGGCCGTAGCCAAAGACAGCGCAGCGGCGATCAGCGTGGCGTTGTACTCGTAGCCGCCCTGGCTCACCCATGGCCCGTTCTTGAGATGGACCTTCTTGATGGCCACCAGCATCGTCCCGGTGATCATGGCCGGACCAAGGGGACTCAAGAATCCGGCAGCCGTCAGGCCACCGCCGATGGTCTCGCTCAGGGCGGCGGCGAGTCCTTGGTGCTTGGCTGGATGGAGGCCGAGCGCACCCATCGACTGCTGGGTGGCCTCGAGGCCGGGCCCACCGAAGCTGCCGTTGAGCTTTTGGAGTCCGTGGCCCATCATCAGGCCGCCCACAGTCACCCTCAACAGAAATCGTCCACTCGGCATGAGTACCTCCTAGGTAGGTGAGGCTACCGGGACGACTCTCGCCTCCGGCCCGACGAGCGATACCCAGCGGACTCACGAGGCACACGGGCCCTTGGTCGGTCCGGCTCGATGGAGTAGAACTGGAAGAAGACAGATGTGTCGTGTCGAAAAACGTTGGCTTACGCTGGCCGATCTCAGTGGAGGTTCTTCTCATGGGACTCATGGACAAGGTGAAGGCACAGGCGACCGTGCTGGTTGACAAGGCCCAGACAGGAGTGCAGCAGGGACAGACCAAACTGGCTGAGATGCAGTCGGGCAAGCAGGCCGACCATCTCCTCCGAGAGCTCGGGGCCTATGTCTTCTTGAGCGAGCGGAACCGCATCCAGCCCGACAGCGATGCCAAAGTCGCCGAGATTATGGGCCAACTCGACGCGCTCGAAACAGCAGGGACCCCCGTCACCATCACCCCCGAGGCTCCTGCCGTGCCGGCGGCCGGTGCCGTCCCCCAGGCCGTGGATACCTCGGTCCCGGTAGCCGGGACGGTGCCGCCACCCCCTCCTGCTGGCAGTCCTCTTCCCCCGCCGCCGGTGCCAACTGCCGGCACCGTTCCCCCGCCGGTTGACGCCGGGTCCGGGATCGACAGTGCCATCCCGCGGTCCGGTGGAGCCCTCCCCGGCGAGTAGGACTCAACGGCCTAAGTGACACTGGTCGGTAGTCACGGCACGGCGCAGCCTGCCAGCCCGGCCCGTTGGGCTGGGGCTGATCCATCGGGCTCGAGAGGGTGTGATGGGTGTCGAACATGGGCAGGACGCGCAACTAGGTTCGGCCCATGCGCGTGAGCACGGTAATCCTCCCCATCTACGAGTGGGGCGAGGGTGAATCCGTCTGGCGCCGGGCCGAGGCCCTCGGGTTCCACGCCGGCTACACCTACGACCATCTGACCTGGCAGAGCTTTCGTGACCGGCCCTGGTTCGGCGCGGTACCGACCCTGGCCGCCGCGGCCACGGTGACCGAGCAGATGCGCATCGGTACACTCGTGGCGTCGCCCAACTTCCGCCATCCGGTGACCCTGGCCAAGGAGCTCTTGACCCTGGACCACCTCTCGGGCGGCCGACTCACCGCGGGGATCGGTGCCGGGGGGACCGGCTTCGACGCCACCGCCCTCGGGCAGGAGCCGTGGTCACCCGCCCAACGGGCTGATCGACTCGACGAGTTCGTTCGACTGCTCGACGAGTTGCTCACCAGTACGGCGACCACGTCCAGCGGCCCGCACTACTCGGCTGTCGAGGCTCGAACCATTCCGGCCTGCGTCCAGCAGCCGAGGGTCCCCTTCCTGGTCGCCGCCGCCGGCCGGCGAAGTCTGAGCTTGGCCGCCCGCTTCGGACAGGGCTGGGTCACCTACGGCGATCCGAGCGGTCGAGCCGAGTCGAGCCCGGACGGTTCGTACGGAGCGGTCCGTACCCAGCTGGCCCGGCTCGAGGCAGCCTGCGCCGCCGCTGACCGACCCTTCGAGTCGATCGACAAGGTCCTGCTGCAGGGCATGACGTCCGAGCGCCCGCTGCAGTCGGTTGACTCCTTCGTGGAGTGGGCCGGCCGGTATCAGGCACTGGGAATGACCGAGGTCGTTCTCCATTGGCCGGTACCCGACTCGGTGTTCGACGCTGACCCGAAGATGTTCGACCGGATCGCCACCGAGGGACGCGCGCAACTGGCGTAGTGACGGACTGCGGGGACTGGACTCCCGTCCGATGTCCTAGCCACCAGCCCCTCGGTGGCTCAGCGATCGCTCGATGTCCCAGCGATGGTGTAGGGCATCATGGGCGTTCGAGGCCATCACCTCAGCGAGTGTCTGCGCTCCACGCTCCGGATGAACGAGGAGGGCGACCGTCGCATCGGACCGCTCCACCGCCAACAGCCACTCGTCCACCGAACAGCCGAGGGACCACAGCGCAGCCGGGAGGGGAATGCTCGAGTAGTTGCGGGCGACCGCCAGAGCTGCCTCGTCATACCCACCCACCAGTCGGGGCCCTCCGGCGGTGATGCCGATGAGCCGCTCGGCCCAGATGCGGAGATTGTCGGCCACGTGACAGACGTATTCGGCCACGGACCACGCCAGCTCAGGATGGCGCTCGTCACCACTGACGTCGGCGAGCACGACGCCGTAGGTCGAGGGCAGGCCGGCGACCATTTGGCGGGCCTCGGCCGCCGTCGTGGTCCAGAGAAAGCCGCACTCCCGACACGGGTCACCGTAGACCGACGCTCCCCAGCTACCCATCGAGCGATTGTGCCATGGGACCTTGTGCCACCGGGCCTCACCGCGCCCTCCTCGACCGAAACCCGGCGCTACGGTAGCCCGATGCGTCGGATTCTCCTGGTGGGCGCAGGCGTCATCGCACTGCTGCTGATCTCGCTCTCCATGCTCGAGCCGATGCCGGCCCGAGTCGCCGAGGGCGGCCTCCCGGCTCCACTGGCGGCCGTCGCCCCCAGTGGCTGTCTACCCGGCACCCAACAGTGCAGCCCGGTCGTCCCTCAACCGACGGCTGGTCCGTCCCCGGTCCTCCTCCTGGCCGCCACACTGGCCGTTGCCGCGGCCGCACTCGTGGCCCAGGCCAGGGTTCGACACCGCCGTGACGCCGCACCCCTTCCATCGGGCTTTGCCGTCACGATCCCCCATCCTCCTCGGACACCTCGCTGCGTCTGATGACCGGTCGCCCGGTCACTCATCCACCCCGGGGACGGCGAGCGGAAGTGTCCTCCCCGCCGTCGACCCATTGACGCAACCAGCGTCGTTCCCTGCGCTGAGCCATGCCGACCGGCTGGCCAGCACCTGCTTCGAGGAGTTCTCATGCCCCCCACCCCGTCATCACGTCCACAACCCAAGCGAGCCGCCGCCGGAAGCGGATCGCGTCGGCGATCCGCCGTGCCTAAACGCCGTCAGTCACCTCCCCGTTGGCTCCGACGAGATCGAGTTCTCGTTGTCGTGGCCCTACTCGTTGTCGCCACCCTGATAATCGTGCTCATCGTGGCATTGCCTTCTGGGCAATCGACGTCGGTGAGTAGCTCGACTGCACCTGGACACAGCGCGCCCGTGGGTCCCGAAGGGATCCCGCTCGAGACAGGTAGCCTGCTCGCCCCGGGCTCCACCCCGGCCATGGGAGCAACAGTCGACGGGGTGCAGTGCGACTCGTCCGAACAGGTGGCGTACCACGTACACACCCACCTAGCCGTCTATGTGGACGGCAAGGAGCGAGCCCTCCCGGCCGGCGTGGGGATCGTCGAGCCCGTTACCCAGCAGACACCGGCCGGACCATTCGACGGGGCCAGCCGTTGTTACTACTGGCTGCACGTCCACACCCGCGACGGCGTAATCCACATCGAGTCCCCCTCCGCTGCCACGTACTCGCTCGGACAGTTCTTCGACATCTGGGGCCAGCCCCTCACCACCGGACGGGTCGGCCCGTCCACCGGGGCTGTCACCACCTATGTCAATGGGAAGCGTTTCCTCGGCGACCCCCGCACCATCGAGCTCGGGTCTCACGTGGACATCCAGATCGATGTCGGATCCCCGGCGCCGAAACCGCAGCGGGTCGACTGGAGCCATTCGGGGCTGTGAAGAAGGGCGGGCGGTTCCGGGCCGTCTACGGTCAGCCTCCGGCCAACTGACCGTAGATGGCCCTCGGGTCGCCGTCGGCATCCTCGAGCACGCCCATGGCGCCGAACCCAGCTAACTCGAACAACGTGGTGGCCGGCCCCACCTGGTCGCCACCCACCTCCAGGGCCAACCACCCGCCCGAACGAACCCATGACGGGCTGGCTCCCACCACCGACCTGAGTGGGCCGAGGCCGTCCGCACCGCCGTCGAGCGCCACCCGGGGTTCGAACGCCTGCACATCCCGCGGCAGAAGATGGAGTGAATCCTCGGGCACATAGGGCAGCACCCCCACCATCACATCGACGCCCGACACCAAGTCGGACGGCAGGGCCAAGAGCAGATCACCCACACAGACGGTCACTCCGTTCCGGCGGGCACAGTCCACCGCCACCGGGTCGATCTCCGTGGCCACCACCCGGGCCGCGGGACGCCGGGCCTGCATCACCATGGCCACGGCACCAGAACCCGTGCAGAGGTCGACGCCCACCCCGGCAGGCGGGAGCAGCCGCGCCGCCAGCCGAGCCAAGGGCTCTGACTGCCACCGCGGGACATACACCCCGGGGTCAACAGCCACCTCGAGCCCACAGAACGCCGTCCGACCGGTGATCCAAGCCAGCGGCTCCCCGGTGACCCGCCTGGCCAGCATCTGGGCCAGCATGTCGGTGTCACTCGCCGCGGCCAGGAGCTCGAGCGCTTCGTCCTCGGCCGCTACGCAGCCGGCATGAGCCAGCGCCCTGGTGACGCCAGACTGGTCGAGGGGACTCTCCACCGTCCCATCCTGGCCCACAGCCGATCAGCCCGGATCCCTCGGGGGCAGAGGTCCGTGTCGGACCCGTATACCCGCCCCCGAAGGCGGATACCATCCGACGGCGCCCTTCCTACCTCGGTCCCGAAGCGGCGCCCCAACCAGCACAGGAGGAGCCGTGCACACCACCGACATCGAGTACGTCCACGAGGGCATCCGCCTGGTAGGGCGTCTGGCCGTCGACAGCGATACTCCCGGCACGCGACCAGGGGTCCTCATCGCCCACGACGCCGCCGGACTGGGTGATCATCCCCGGGAGACGGCCCGACGCCTCGCCGAACTCGGCTACGCCGCCTTCGCCCTCGACTACTACGGCGACGGCGAGCTTCTGGCTCCCGAACAGATCGGTGATCGCTTCGGCCAGCTGACCGGTGACCCGGACCGAACCCGCGCCATCGCCCGCGCCGGCCTCGAGGTGCTCCTGGCCAGCGGGTACGTAGACCCCGGACGGGTGGCCGCCATCGGCTACTGCTTCGGGGGCACCCTGTCACTCGAGTTGGCCCGCAGTGGCGCCGACCTGGCCGCCGTGGTCGGGTTCCACTCCGGTCTCGCCACCACCCGGCCCGAAGATGCCGCCAACATCACCGGAAAGGTGCTGGTCTGCATCGGCGCCGACGATCCCATCATCCCGCCCGAACAGCGCAGTGCCTTCGAAGAGGAGATGCGGGCCGCCGGTGTCGACTGGCAGATGCACCTCTACGGAGGGGCGGTCCATAGCTTCACCAGTCCCACCGCAGATGGCACGATGCCGGCTATCAAATACGACGAGCACGCCGACACCCGATCGTGGCAGGCCATGCTGAACCTGTTCGCCGAGGTCTTCTAGGTACGGAGGCATTCCCGACGAGGCGTGAACATCCACTGTCGGTGTGGCATCAACGCGGGGTGATCCCCCACGACCCTGTCCACCGTGACCCCGGGTGCAGGACGGTCAGATCGCTCCCCGAACGGAGGGCGTCGGGGGGACAGGTCATGGGCTCGACGGCCAAGGCTCTGCGCTGGGATTCCGGGCCCAGCGTGTCTCCGGTGAAGACCATGAAATACCCGAAGCGCTCGTCCGCCCATACGGTCGCTCCCCCGGTACCGTCCGGATGGTCGAGTTCGACCCGGGCCCGGCCGTCGGCATCCCTCCGGAGTCCGGTGTAACCCGTATCGAGCCGGGTGACGCCGATGAGCCGGCCTTCGAGGAAGTCGAACTCGGTGCCGTCGACCGGCACCGTCGCTGTCGGAAGGCCCCGGTCGTCGGTGACGAGACGCCGCTCGGCCGGCACGGTCAGCCGCACCTGGTCCACCGAATGGGTCCCGACCAAGAGGTACGGGTGGAAGCCGAGGCCGAAGGGCAGATCCACGTCGCCGATGTTTTCGGCCTCGGTCACCACGATGAGCCCGTCCCGGCCCAGTCGGTACTCGACCGAGAGCCGGAGGGCGAACGGATAGGCCGGCTGCGGGCGTAGTTCGCAGACCATGCTGATCCGGTTCTGGGCGCGCCCCGCCATCCTCCAGGGCACCCACCTCACCAGACCGTGGATGGCGTTGCCACGGGAAGGCTCGTCCAGGGCGGCCTGGGCCTCGGTTCCCTGGAAAGTGTAGCGACCGTCACCCAGCCGGTTGGGCCATGGGGCGAGCACCTGACCCCGGCCGCCGTGACTCCACTGGTCGGTACCGAAACCGTCGATGACGGGCCGGTCCTCCACCGTGAAGGAGCGGAGTGTGGCCCCGACCTCGGTGATAACCGCCCGCTGGTGTCCGTGGCCGATGACCCATTGGTCCCCGGTCGCGATGGTGGTCTCCGCCGGGCGCTGGTCTTCGGCGGGTGGTCGGGAGGTCATGGTGTCGGTTACTGGCTGAGAAGGGCGGGTGGATCGGGGTGGGTCCGTGCCGCCCGGTATGGTAGGCCATGAGGCCGCCCCGGCCCGACGGAGGGCCGTTCGGGGGTCCCGAGGGCCACGCCACGGCCTCACCAGCACCCGAGGGGGACCCCTGGCATGCGTATCCTCATCACCAACGACGACGGCGTGTTCGCGCCGGGGATCGCCGCCCTGGCCCGGGGGTTGTGGGCCGCCTTCGGCGACGAACACGACCTGGTCGTCGTGGCGCCGCTGGTCGACCACAGTGGAGCTGGTGCCGCCGTCGGGCGGGTCTACGAGCGTGAGTCGATCCCCTACGAGAAGGTGGACATCCCGGGCCTGGCCCACGTGCCCACCTTCGGCATCGACGGACCTCCGGCGCTGGCGGCCATCGTGGCCTGCATCGAAGGGTTCGGCCCCCCTCCAGATCTTGTCGTGTCGGGCATCAACCACGGCATCAACGCCGGCCGGTCGGCCCTGCACTCGGGGACGGTGGGGGCCGCCCTGACCGCGGCGCAGTTCGGCATCCGCGGGCTGGCGGTCAGCATCGCCTGGGGCGAGGACCCAGTCCCCTGGGAGACGCCGGTGGGCCTGGCCGCCGCCATCCTGCCGACACTGGTTGACTCCCCCGCTTCCACCGTGCTCAACCTCAACGTGCCGGCTGTCACCCCGGACCTCCTGCACGGTGTGCGCCACGGGACACTCGGACGGGTGGGACTGATCCGAGCCGTTCGTCCCGAAGCAACCGGCGAACCGGTGGCCGGCGAGCCGTTCGACCACACGGCAGGAGTGATCACCCTGGCCCTCCGGGGCATGGGTGTGGGGCCTGACCGGATCGCCGAGCAGGCCGAGCTCGAACCCGAATCCGACGCCGCCCTCCTGGCCCAGGGGTGGGCGACTATTACCCCCCTGTCGGGGGTCCGAGAGGACGTCTCCGAAGGCGGCAGCGAGGCCCTGGTCACGGCCCTGGCCGCCGTGACCGCCGGTGGCGCTTCCCCCAGGTAGGTCTGGGAGGTTGCACGGCGGCCCCACCGGACGGGGCAGGACCGGCCGGACCAGGAATTGCGTAAGATCGCAAACCCTCACTACACTGATGTAACTCGATCAGCCATCGGCAGTCGGGGTCACGGGTGGTTGGAAGACAACCACCAGGTGCGGGCAGCACCGGATGCGACGTGACCTACCTGCGCCGGAAACGGCCGCAGTGTGCCAGCATCTCTCGCCCAGGCAGAGAGACGGACCGACCAGCTCCTGAGTCGACACTTATGACCCCCACCGTCACGACAGACCACGTCACGACACAGCGCAGCCCGGGAGCCGCCGGACGCTGACCTGACCAGGGTTCCCCGTCTGCACCTCGTACGGACTCGTTTCCAGTCCAGAGCCCACTGCCCTTTCCGGCAACGCTTCGCGAGACGAATGCACACCATGACGGTCGCCCGCATTACGAAGCCAACCTCGAAGCCCTCCGGGCTTCCGCGACTTTGAGGAACCGCACGCTATGCGCACGCACCGCACCACCTCCCACGCCACATTCACCTTCAGCTCCATCGCCGCCGCCCTATCGGTCGTGGCGGTCGCTACGGCGGCCGTCCTGACCCTGGGCGCATCACCCGCACACGCCAGCGGCTCGGCCCGGTCACATCCGGTTGACCTGGCCCAACCGGCCTTCCGGTCGGTCGTGGTCGGGGCCACGGTGGTCTCGCTGGCCACCTTGGACCTGCCGGGACCCGTCTCGGTGCCCACGGTGCCGACAACCACCACGACCACGGCTCCACCGGTACCGCCGCCGACGACAACCACCGGTCCACCGACCAGTCCGCTCGGAGGGGTCTGGGCCGAGCTCCGCCAGTGTGAGTCGGGGGGCAACTACGCCACCAACACAGGAAACGGGTACTACGGCGCCTACCAGTTCTCGGCCGCCACCTGGCACGGGCTGGGCTTCACCGGCCTGCCGAGCGACGCCCCACCCGCCGTCCAGGATGAGGCCGCCGTCGAACTCCAAGCCCGCAGCGGCTGGGGACAGTGGCCGGCCTGCTCACGCCGTCTCGGCCTGTCGTGACCCTTGGACCCATACCCCGGGGCCACCACCCCGGGGTATGGGTCCGATCCGGTAAGTGACCGTGGCGAAGCGCCGCGCTCGGCCATCAGCGAGGCCTCCGCCCCGATGTCACGGCCGACGTTGGAGTCCTCGATGGACAAGGCACCTTGTCCGTTTCGGGGCCCCACCGGACGGAGGCCCGATCTGAGCCGTGGTGATCGCTCCCGACGGTCGGCCTACCCTGGGGTATGCGCGTGGGAGCCATCCAGACGACGGCCGGGCCCGACCGTCAGGACAACCTGGACGCGGCAGGCGTCCTGGTAGTGGAGGCCGTGGCGTCCGGGGCCCGTCTGGTGGTCCTGCCCGAGTACTTCTCGGTGGCGGGCAGCCCTTCGTTCCTGCGCCGCCACGCCGAGACCCTGGATGGCCCCACCGTCGCCTGGGCCTCGGCGGTGGCCCGACGTCACGGCATCCATCTATTAGCCGGGAGCTTCCCCGAGCGCCCCGCGGGCGGCGGGGATGGCGACGACCGCCTGACCAACACCAGCTGTCTGATCGGCCCGGACGGAAGGACAGTCGCCGTCTACCGGAAGATCCACCTCTTCGATGTGGACCTGGACGGGGTCACCTTCCAGGAATCGGCGACGATGGCGCCGGGCACCGAAGTGGTGGTGGCCTCCCTCGATGACGCCACGTCCCCCGAGCAGCCGCCGGTGGTGATGGGCCTCTCCATCTGTTATGACCTCCGCTTCCCCGAGCCCTACCGGATCATGGCCCTCCGCGGTGCCACGCTCCTTGTCGTGCCGGCCGCCTTCACCGCGGCGACCGGGCCGGCCCACTGGGAACTCCTTCTCCGGGCCCGGGCCGTGGAGAACGCGGCCTACGTGGTCGGGGTAGGACAGGTAGGCGAGCTGCCGCCGGGCATGCCGCCCTGTCACGGCCACACCATGGTGGTCGATCCGTGGGGCACCGTCGTAGCCGAACGGGTCGACGGCACACCGGGTGTTGTGCTGGCCGACCTGGACATGGCCCGGGTCGGCCGGGTGCGTGCTGAGCTGCCGGTCCTGGCACATCGGCGGCCCGAGGCGTACCGTTGGCCGGATGATGGCGACAGGGGCACCCTCACCGACGAGTAGCGGACCGTCTTCCAGCTCACTCCCCTCACCGCTGAGCACCCCTGCGGCACCCCCCTACGAGGTGGGCATGTTCGACAGCGCCGGCACCCAGCTCTACTTCGAGGTCCACGGACACGGACCCCGGGTGCTGGTGTTCATGCACGGGATCCTCATGGACTCCAACATGAACCGGCGCCTGGCCGGCGATCTGGCCGCCCGCGGGTTCAAGGTGGTCCTCCTCGACCTCCCCGGCCACGGGCTCTCGGAGAAGCCGGACCGGGCATCGTCCCACCGGATGGACACCTACGCCGAGCACGTCGTGCGCCTGATGGACCACCTGGGGCTGGCTACAGCCGTGGTCGGTGGGGTCTCCCTCGGCGGGAACGTGTCCCTGCTGGTGGCGGCCCAGGCACCTGACCGGGTGCAGGGACTGGTCATCGAGATGCCCGTCCTCGAGTGGGCCGTCCCCGCCGCCGCCATCACCTTCGTACCCATGCTGCTCGCCGTACACTTCGCCCGCCCGCTCGTCCGCCGCACCGCCTGGCTGTTCCAGCGGCTGCCCCGCACCGGAAATGGTCCGGTCGACAGCGTGATGAACACACTGTCGAACGACCCCACCGAGACGGCCGCGGTGCTCCACGGGATCCTGGCCGGGCCCATCGCCCCCACCGTCGGACAACGGGTGGCCATGGACATCCCGGCCATGGTCATCGGCCACCAGGTCGACCGGATCCATCCCTTCCACGACGCCGAGCAGTTGGCCCGCCGGCTGCCTCAGGGCCAACTGGTGCAGGCCAACTCGGTCCTCGAGCTCCGGGTCCATCCCGACCGGCTCACCGGCCAGATCGCCGACTTCCTCGATGCCGCCTGGGACCAACCGGCCGGCACCGACCGCCAGGCGGGCTGACCGCCTCTCGCTGCGGGATGGGCCGATATGGTGCCGTCGGCCGATCACTCGTCGAGATCACGCCTCCGGTTCCGCTTTCGCTCCGAGACCTGACGCTTGGCGGCGAGCCGGCGCTCTTTCGCCCCTCGGGATGGTCGGGTCGGACGCCGGGCTTTCTCCACCCGCAAGGCATCGGCCATGCGCTGGCGGAACCGGTCCACGGCCAGCTGACGGTTGCGGAGCTGGGACCGTTCGTCGTCCGCCACCAGGCGCAGTTCGGGCCCCAGGCGCTCGAGTAGTCGGGCCCGCTGACGGGGGCCGAGTGAAGGCGATCCGCGGATGTCGAAGCGAAGCTCCACCCGTGTGTTCACTTTGTTGGCGTGCTGACCTCCCGGTCCGCCGCTCGGGCTGAACCGGAGGTGCAGCTCGGACAGGGGTACGGCCAGGGAGGGGCTCACCCGGACCACGCCGACCTCGTCGGGCGGTGAGCTCACCCCCCGGCATCCCAACCACTCGGGGCGGCTTCGTCGACCACCGGGTTGGTCAGTCGGCCGACGCCGTCTATCTCTACGGTCACCGTGTCGCCGGCCACCAGCCATCGGGGTGGGTCCTGGCCCGCGGCCACACCGGCCGGTGTGCCGGTCGAGATGATCATCCCCGGCTCGAGGGTGAAGGCCGCGGAGAGATGCTCGATCATCTCCGTGCAGGTGAAGATCATGTCGGCGGTGGTGCCGTCCTGGCGGAGCTCATCGTTGACCCAGGTCCGGACGGACAGGTCCTGGAGGGCGCCGATCTCGTCGAGGGTCACCACCCACGGCCCGCTCGGTCCGTGGGTGTCGAACCCCTTCCCCATCATCATGGTCGGCGACCGCCACTGCCATTCCCGGACGCTGACGTCGTTCACGACGGTCACGCCCGCCACCACCTCCATGGCCCTCCCGGCGGGAACATGCCGGGCCCGCCGGCCGATCACCATGGCCAGCTCGCCCTCGTAGTCCACCGACGCCGAGACCCGAGGCACCTCGATGGCCGCACCCGGTCCGACGACACACGTCGGCTGCTTGGCGAACCAGGTCTGGAACTCGGGGCGCTCGTGTCCGAGCTCACGGATATGGGCGTCGTAGTTGCGGGCTATGGCGAGAAACGAGGGGGGACGGGGAACAGGAGCCCGTAGTCGGGCCTCGGTCAGGGGAAGGCGCCGGGCTGCCGTGGACGCGGCTCGCCCGGCGGTGACCATGGCTCCGTCGAGGGACAGCAGCGCCACCATCTCCGCGGGCAGGCCGACCGCCGGGTCGGTCAGGTCGACCACCTCGTCGCCCGCTACCACCCCGGTTCGAACCCCACCGTCCTCGAAGCTCACCAATCGCACAGGGAGAACGTTAAGCCAGACGGGTCCTACACTCGGCCCATGGTCGACCCCTCCTCCCTCCCGCCAGACGCACGCGCCACCCCGTTCGCCGGCCAGGTGGTGCTGGTCACCGGCTCGTCGTCGGGAATCGGCGCGGCCACGGCTCACCGTTTCGCCTCACTGGGCGCCACCGTGGCCGTCAACTCGGCGACATCGGTGGCGGCCGGCCAGGCGTTGGCCGCCGAACTCCCCGACGCCAGCTACGTCCAAGCCGACATCGCCGACGACGCCCAGGCCCAACACCTGGTCGACGAGGTGGTCCGGAGGCACGGGAGGCTCGACGTCCTGGTCAACAACGCCGGAACCACCGAGGTGATCCCCCATCACGACCTGGCGGCGGCGTCGCCCGAGGTGTGGCGTCGCATCTTCGACGTCAATGTCGTCGGCACGTGGCAGGTCACCGTGGCCGCGGTCGATCACCTGCGTGCCTCGGGGCGCGGTCAGGTAGTCAATGTCTCTTCATTGGCCGGAGAGCGTCCCACCGGCAGCTCCATCCCCTACGCCTGCTCCAAGGCGGCACTCAGCCACATGACCCGGCTCCTGGCCAACACCCTGGCCCCCGCCGTCCGGGTCAATGCGGTGGCGCCGGGACTGGTCGACACCCCGTGGACGGCCGACTGGGACGTCGTACGCGAGTTCGTCTCCGCTCAGGCACCCCTGCAGCGAACGGCCTCCCCCGATGACGTGGCTGAGGTGATTCTCGGCTTGGCCCGTTCGACGTATGTCACCGGTGAGGTCATCCTGGTCGACGGGGGTCTAGCCCTACGGTGACAGCTCCAGGCTCGAAACCGGCCTAGAGCAGCGGACCTGTGCCGTCTCGGCCCCGGCTCAGGGGCGATGCGGACCAGGAGCTCCGGTCGATCCTCCAGATTCCGTGGGGGGCGACCGGATAGTTGGCGAGCACCCGCTCGTCGACGAGGGCCAATCCCAATCGCTCGGCCACGGCCTGGGACCGGACGTTCTCGGGCAGGATCAGGCTGAAGACCTCCTCCACCCCCATGACGTCGAAGGCGTAGGCCAGCGATGCTGCACCGGCCTCCGTGGCATAGCCACGACCCCACCACACCGGATGCAGGGCCCACCCCACCTCGAGTCCGGGCCAGTCGTCCTGTTCTGGTCGGTGCAGGCCGGCCCGACCGACGAACCGTCCAGAGGAACGCTCCTCCACGGCGAACTGGCCCGAACCCCGTAACTCCCACTGGCCCCGCCACTGGGCCATGCCGAGCCAGGCATCCCGCCGCGATGGGGTGGCGACCAGATGGAGGGCCTGGCGCACCTCGGGAGCGTCGAGTAGCTCGGTGTAGGCGTCGAGGTCCGACTCCTCCATGGGTCGAAGGACCAGTCGCTCGGTGAGCAGGGTGGGACAAGCCGTCATGGTGAGCAGTCAACCACCACCGGCCACCCGCCGGTCACAGCAGGGTGGTGTCGATGGTCAACGAGCCAAAGAGGGTGCGGGTCACCGGGGTCCGGTCGGCGATCTCGGCCAGGCGCCGCTTCTGCTCGTCGGTGAGTTGCCCCGACACGGTGATGGTGCGCTCGATGCGCTCGACCTTGGTGGCCCCGTCACCGGTGCGAAGGAGTCGGGCACGGACCTTGACCTCACCCAGTGCCCAGCCTTTCCGGTTGGCGTACATCCGGAGCGTGGCCGCGGTGCACTGGACGAGCCCGGCGAGCACCAGCTGATAGGGGTTGGGCCCCTCGTCGTCACCACCCACCTGGGGGCCCTCGTCGGCCACGAAGTGATGGCGGCCGGCCCGGATCTCACCCCGATAGCCGGCGGTACTGGTCACCGACACCATGGCGATGGGCTGCTCGCCTTCGACGGGAGCGGCTTTCGGTTTGGTGGTCACACCGATTTCGTAGCACCGAAAGCCGTCCGCGCGTAACAGGGTCGTGAAAATACGGGCCGGCGGCGTAACGGCAGGGCAAAACACCCTTCCCCGTCGGATAGCTCCATGTGACAGTGACCACATGGCCCTCGAGTTCCCACTTCCCGACCCGCGGGCGCCCCGGTGCACCGTCGACTGGGCCCGGGCGATCTCCTCTGACGACGACAAGCGAGGTTCCCGTGATTGACCTGCTCTACATCGTGACCATCGTCGGCTTCTTCGCCGTGATGGTGGCCTTCGTCCGCTTCTGTGAGCACATCGTGGGGAAAGACGACGCCGTCGACCTGGCCTACGCCGGCATCGACGAATCGTCGGCCCTGGCCGATGCCCCCGATCCGACCACTCCTGAGGAGGTTCCCGCATGAAGAACTACGACAACCTGGTCGGCCTGATCCTGTCGGTGCTGGTCACCGGCTACCTGATCTATGCCCTCATCGCCCCCGAGAAGCTCTGATGACCCAGAACGTCGTCGAGCTGGTCATCCTGGTCGCCCTGCTGGCCGTCTCCACCCCCGTGCTGGGCAACTACATGGCCAAGGTCTTCACGAACAAGAAGGCACCGGGCGACCGCGTGTTCCTCCCCGTCGAGCGACTGGTCTACCGGCTCACCGGAGTCAACCCCGAGGGCGAGCAGCGCTGGACGGTGTACGCCATCTCCCTCCTGGCCTTCTCCATGGTGTCGGCCCTGGTGCTCTACGGGATGCAGCGCATCCAGGCCCACGTGCCCTTCAACCCCGACCACCTGGGCAACGTCTCGTCGCCGCTGTCCTTCAACACCGCGGTCAGCTTTCTCACCAACACCAACTGGCAGAACTACGCCGGCGAGGACACCATGGCCCAGTTCACCCAGATGGCCGGCCTGGTGGTGGAGATGTTCACCTCGGCCGCCGCCGGGATCGCCGTGGCGGTCGCCCTCATCCGCGGCCTCACCCGCAAGCGCTCGACCACCCTCGGGAATTTCTGGGTCGACCTCATCCGGATCATCACCCGCATCCTCTTCCCGATGGCCGTCATCCTCACCATCATCTTCATCGCCCAGGGCGCGGAGCAGAACCTGCATGCCACCCACGCCATCACCACCCTGACCGGACAGCACCAGGGCCTGCCCGGTGGTCCGGTGGCCTCCCAGGAGGCCATCAAGCAGGTAGGGACCAACGGGGGCGGCTACCTGAACGCCAATGCCGCCCATCCCTTCGAGAACCCGACGGGACTCACCAACCTGTTGTCCAACTGGGTCCTGCTCGCCATCCCCTTCGCTCTCGGATGGACCTTCGGCAAGATGGCCAAGGACCGCAAGCAGGGCATGGCCGTGGTTGGGGCCATGTTCGCCCTCTGGGTGATCGCCGCGGCGCTGGTGGCCCCCTTCGAGGCCAACGGCAACATCCACATCAGCCAGGCTCAGGTCAGCCAGTCCATCACCGCCAGTTCGCCCGGCGGCAACATGGAGGGCAAAGAGGTGAGGAACGGGCCCATCATCTCGGCCGTCTTCGGCTCCTCGTCGACCGGCACCTCCACCGGGTCGGTCGACTCCGCCCACGACAGCTACACCCCCCTCGGCGGTGGTGTCCTCTTGTTCAACATGATGCTGGGTGAAGTGAGCCCGGGAGGCACCGGGTCCGGGCTCTACGGCATGCTCATCTTCGCCCTGCTGGCCGTGTTCGTGGCCGGGCTCATGGTGGGACGAACGCCGGAGTATCTGGGAAAGAAGATCCAGGCCGCCGAGATGAAGTTGGTGGTCATCTACCTCTTGATGGTCCCCCTGGTCGCCCTGACCTTCGCCGCCATCTCGGTGATCATGCACTCCTCACTGGCCTCCATCGAGAATCCCGGGCCTCACGGCCTCTCCGAGATCACCTACGCGTTCGTCTCGGCGTCCAACAACAACGGCTCGGCCTTCGGTGGACTCAGCGGCAACACCGACTGGTACAACACCACCCTCGGCATCTGCATGCTGGTAGGCCGGTTCGCCCTGATGGTGCCGGTATTGGCCATCGCCGGCTCCCTGGGTCGCAAGCAGACCGTTCCCCCCTCGTCGGGCACCTTCCCGACCGGTACGCCACTGTTCGCCCTGTTGCTCGGCGGCATCGCCGTCATCGTGGTCGGCCTCACGTACTTCCCCGTGCTGGCCCTCGGTCCCATCGTCGAGCACCTCGTCGGAAAGTTCTAGAAGGAGCCCCTGATGAGTCCCTCATCCACCCTCACCACCCCCGAGGCTCCCGAGCAGCAACCGCCGGCCGGGACCAAGAAGCGCTCGGACGCCTTCGACGGCGCCCTGGTGCGCCGGGCCATGCTCGACTCGTTGCTCAAGCTCAGCCCGCGCCACATGGCCCGCAACCCGGTCATGTTCGTGGTGGAGGTGGGGAGCGTCCTCACCACCTTCTACTTCTTCCGGGACCTGTCCTCGTCCTCGGCCCAGGAGAACGTCTTCACCGGCCTGGTGGCCATCTGGCTGTGGATCACCGTGGTGTTCGCCAATTTCGCCGAGGCGGTGGCCGAGGGCCGGGGCAAGGCCCAGGCCGACACGTTGCGCAAGACCCGGGCCGAGACGGTGGCCTATGTCCAGCGCGGTGACGACACCGTGGAGGTGCCGTCCAATCAGCTGCAGCTGGGTGACCTGTGCGTGGTGGTGGCCGGCCAGCTCATCCCCGGAGACGGCGAGATCATCGAGGGCATCGCCACCGTGGACGAGTCGGCCATCACCGGCGAGTCGGCCCCAGTCATCCGGGAGTCCGGCGGCGACCGCTCGTCGGTCACCGGCGGAACCCGCGTCCTGTCCGACCGCATCGTGGTCAGGATCTCCTCGAGGCCCGGGGAGACCTTCCTCGACCGGATGATCGCCCTGGTGGAAGGGGCCAGTCGGCAGAAGACCCCCAACGAGATCGCCCTGGACATCCTGCTGGCCGGCCTCACGGTGATCTTCCTGCTGTCGGTGGTCACCCTGCAGCCGTTCGCCATCTACTCGGGAGCCCCCCAATCCATCGTGGTGCTCGTCGCCCTCCTCGTCTGTCTCATTCCCACCACCATCGGCGCGCTGCTGTCGGCCATCGGCATCGCCGGTATGGACCGCTTGGTGCAGCGAAACGTGCTGGCCATGTCGGGGCGGGCCGTCGAGGCGGCCGGTGACGTGTCCACTCTCCTGTTGGACAAGACCGGCACCATCACCTTCGGCAACCGGCGGGCCACCGAGTTCATCGCCATGCCCGGCGTCACGGCCGACGAGCTGGCCGCCGCCGTGCTGCTGTCCAGCCTGGCCGACGAGACACCCGAGGGCCGGTCCATCGTGGAGCTGGCCGAGACCCGCTACGGACAGCACGCCCACGAGGTCGAGGGGGGCGAGCTGGTTCCCTTCACCGCCCAGACCCGTATGAGCGGCCTCGACCTGGACGGCCGCTCCATCCGCAAAGGGGCGGCCGACTCGGTGCGCCAGTGGGTGGAGTCCCAAGGCGGCACCGGCCCGATCGAGCTCGCCCCGGTGGTCGAGGAGATCGCCAAGGGCGGGGGGACACCGCTGGTGGTGGCCGAAGGCACCCGGGTGCTCGGGGTCGTCCGTCTGAACGACGTAGTCAAGCCGGGCATCGCCGAGAAGTTCGCCGAGATGCGTCAGATGGGGATTCGCACGGTCATGATCACCGGTGACAATCCCCTCACCGCGGCGGCCATCGCCTCGGAGGCCGGCGTAGACGACTTCCTGGCCGAAGCCACCCCTGAGGACAAGATGGCCCTCATCAAAAAAGAGCAGTCCGGTGGGCACCTGGTGGCCATGACCGGCGACGGCACCAACGACGCTCCGGCTCTGGCCCAAGCCGACGTGGGCGTGGCCATGAACAGTGGCACCCAGGCGGCCAAGGAGGCGGGCAACATGGTCGACCTCGACTCCAACCCCACCAAGCTCATCGACATCGTGGAGATCGGCAAGCAGCTGCTCATCACCCGGGGGTCCCTGACCACCTTCTCCATCACCAACGACGTGGCCAAGTACTTCGCCATCATCCCAGCCATGTTCGTGGGGGTGTTCCCCGCCCTGCGCACCCTCAACATCATGCATCTGCAGTCGGCGGACTCAGCCATCTTGTCGGCGGTCATCTTCAACGCCCTCATCATCGTGGCCCTCATCCCGCTGGCCCTGCGGGGGGTCAAGTTCCGGGCCGCCGGGGCGGCCTCGGTACTGCGCCGCAACCTGCTCATCTACGGGCTGGGTGGGTTCATCCTGCCCTTCATCGGGATCAAGCTCATCGACATCGTCATCACTGCGTTGGGAGTCAAGTAGATGCGCCGCCAACTGCTCACCTCGGTCGCCATGATCGTCATCCTCACCCTCGTGTGCGGCCTGGGCTATTCCTTGGTCATGACCGGCATCGGCGAGGTGGCCTTCGGCCATCAGGCCAACGGCTCCGTCGTGGAGAAACACGGCCATGCCGTCGGCTCCTCGCTGATCGGGCAGCCATTCACCGACAGCCAGGGCGCTCCTGTGGCCCGGTACTTCCAGTCCCGACCGTCGGACGCCCTGACCTCGTCGGCCACCGACAACATCACCGTCAGCGGCGCTTCGAACCTCGGCCCCTCCAACCCCCTGCTCATCGGGTTCATCCCCGGCGTGAACACGATCGGCCGGAACGGTGAGCCGTCGAAGACCAACCCCTTCGCCACGCCGACCGACCCCTTCTGCGTGCCGATGTCGGCCGGATCGGAGTCCGCGCCGGTCTCCGAGCCGGCCGCCGGCCAGCAGTACGCCAAGACCAGCGACGGCACTTACCGGTGCGATCCCGACACGGTGCCCGAACGAGCCATCGCCTATCGGTCCGAGTTCGGTCTGGCCCCCCATGCCCAGGTGCCGGTCGACGCCGTCACCGCCTCGGGATCGGGCCTCGACCCGGATATCTCCTTGGCCAATGCCGATCTCCAGGCTCCCACCGTGGCCCGGGCCCGGGGACTGGCCCTGGCCACGGTGATGGATCTGGTCCGGGCCAACACCGTGGGGCGTAGCCTGGGTGTGCTCGGCGACCCCGGGGTGGACGTCCTCACCTTGAACCTGGCCCTGGACCAGCGCTCGGGCCACTAAGAACCCGGGTGGAGCGAGCGAGGAGGGCGGCGTAGGTGGCACGAGGAACGCTGCGGCTGTATCTCGGTGCGGCCCCAGGAGTGGGCAAGACCTTCGCCATGCTCAACGAGGGCTGGCGGCGCAAGGAGCGGGGCACCGACGTGGTGATCGGCTGGGTGGAGGAGCACGGCCGGCCCCAGACCGACGCCCAAATCCGGGACCTCGAGATCTTTCCCCGGCGCCAGGCCGAGTACCGGGGCCAGACCTTCGAGGAGATGGACCTCGACGGACTCATTGCCCGACATCCGACCCTGGTGCTGGTGGACGAGCTGGCCCACTCCAATGTGCCGGGCTCAAAGCACGCCAAGCGCTGGCAGGACGTGAACGACCTGCTCGAGGCCGGCATCAACGTGATCTCAACGGTCAACCTGCAGCACCTGGAATCGCTCAACGACGTGGTCGAGGGCATCACCGGCGTGGTGCAGCGCGAGACCGTGCCCGACCGGGTGGTACGGGCCGCCGATCAGCTGGAGCTGGTGGACATGGCCCCCGAAGCCCTCCGTCGGCGGCTGGCCCACGGGAACATCTACCGCCCCGAACGCATCGACGCCGCCCTCGGGAACTACTTCCGCACCGGGAACCTGACCGCCCTCCGGGAGCTCGCCCTTCTGTGGGTGGCCGATCGGGTCGACGAGGAACTCCACGACTACCGGGAGCGGCACAATATCGCCGGGCCCTGGGAGACCAAAGAGCGGGTGGTCGTCTCCCTCACCGGCTCGGGAGGCAGTGCCGTTCTGATCCGGCGCGCCGCCCGGATGGCCATGCGCACCAAGGCCGAGCTGGTCGGGGTCCACGTGCGCACCGACGACGGACTCACCGGTTCAGGATCAGAAGGGCTCCGCCAGAACCGGGCCCTCCTCGACGACCTGGGAGGCCGCTACGTAGAGGTGGTGGGGGCCGAAGTGGCGCCGGCGCTCGTACAGGTGGCGCGGGCCGAGAACGCCACCCAGCTGGTCATGGGGGCGACCCACCGGAGCCGGCTCACCGAGTTCGTCCGGGGGTCGGTGATCAACTCGGTCATCCGAGCGGCGGGCGGATCGCTCGACGTCCATGTCATCGCCACCGACATGGTTCCCGAGGCCTCCGGACGCGGAGACGGCGAGGGCGCGGCCGAGATCAGTGGGTCCAGCCCCGGCCGGGACCGCCGCCGCACCGGCAACCGCCACAACCGACGGCTGCTCTCCCCGCTCTCCGCGAGGCGCAGGGCGGCGGCTCTGGCCATCGGGATCATCGGATTTCCGCTCCTGACCGTGGTGCTCACCGCCGGCGGGAGCACCGCCGACCTCGCCACCGCCCTCAGCTCCTATCTGGTGTTGGTCGTCGTGGTGGCGGCCACCGGCGGGGTGTGGCCGGCCGCCTTGGCCGCCATCGCCGGGTTCTTCCTTTCCAACTACTACTTCACCCCTCCGGTACACACCTTCACCATCGCCGATGCCCGGGACATCTTGGCCCTGGTCATGTTCCTGGTCACCGCAGGTGTGGTCAGCGTGCTGGTGGATCTTTCGGCCCGGAGGACGGCCACCGCCCTCGAGGCCCGGGCCGACGCCCGGATGCTGGCCCAGGTGGCGGGAAGGTTGGTGGCCCCCGAGGGGAACCCGCTGCCCGCCCTGCTGGGCGACCTGATGGTGGCGTTCCGTCTCGACGGCGTCGCCGTACTACACGCTGACACCGATCCTCTCCCGACCGCCCTGGCCGCGAGGTCCGACGAACGGAAGGAGGACTGGTCGACGGTGGCTGCCGCCGGGATCGAGCCCCCCCGGGCTCCGTCCCAAGCCACCGTCGTCCTGCCCCTCACCGACCGGGAGCTCCTGGCCCTCCGGGGACCGGGTCTCAGCGCCGAGGACCGGGACATCCTCGCCGCCTTCGCCGCCCAACTGTCAACGGCCCTCGAGAGCGATCGGCTCCACGCCGAGGCGGCCGAAGCCGAGTCGCTGGCTCGGGCCAACCAACTGCGTTCGGCCCTGCTGGCCGCGGTGAGCCATGACCTGCGCACCCCGTTGGCCTCCATCAAGGCGGCGTCGTCGAGCCTGCTCTCGGATCAGTTGGACTTCGGGCCCGAGGAGACAGGCATTCTCTTGCACACCATCGATGACGAGTCCGACCGGCTGAACAGCTTGGTGGAGAACCTCTTGGACATGAGCCGGCTCCAAACCGGCTCCATGGAGGTGCTCGACCGAAGCACTGACATCCGAGAGCTCATCGACGCCGCGGTGGCAAGCCTCGGGCCGAGGGGCCATGGCGTGACCGTCGAGGTGCCGGTCACGGTGCCGCGGGTCCGGACAGACCCGGTGCTCGTCGAACGGGTGGTGGCCAACCTGGTCGACAACGCCCTCGTTCATGCCGGCAGTTCGGAGCTGCGCATCGAGGCCGGTGCCGTTGCCGGGCGGGTGGACATCAGGGTCATCGACCGCGGACCGGGCATCCGGGCCGAGGACCGTGATCTCGTGTTCCGCCCGTTTCAGCGGTTGGGCGACTCCGAGAACCGGGTGGGCGTCGGCTTGGGCCTCGCTGTGGCACGCGGGTTCGTCGAGGCGGTGGGGGGCGAGCTCGAGCTGGAGGACACCGCCGGTGGTGGGTGCACCATGGTCGTGCGACTCGCCGCTGCCGATCCCGCCGAGGCTGACGATCCGGCCGGTCGGGTCCCCGCCTCGAGCGATCCGACCCCCGACACGCGGACGCCGGCGTCATCATGACCCCTCCCGACGTTGCCGGGGATCTCGGCCAGGAGCGAGGAACCAAGGTCCTGGTGTGCGACGACGATGCCTCGTTGTTGCGGGCCCTGTCCATCAGTCTCACCGCGCGCGGTTACGAGGTGGTGGTGGCCCGTAGCGGTGAAGAGTGCCTGGACCTCACCGCCCACCGGCACCCCGATGTCGTCCTCCTCGATCTCGGCCTGCCCGGCATCGACGGCGTAGAGGTGGTTCACGCCATCCGGGGATGGAGCACCGTTCCCATCATCGTGCTCTCCGCCCGCCACCAGAGTGTGAGCAAGGTCGAGGCCCTCGACGCCGGCGCCGACGACTACGTGACGAAACCTTTCGGGATGGACGAGCTGCTGGCCCGGCTCCGAGCCGCACTCCGCCGCACGGGCTCGGGGGTGGACGAGCCGAAAGTGGTGACCGAGGGGTTCACCGTCGACCTCGTCGCCAAACGGGTCACCCGTGACGGCCAAGACGTCCACCTCACCCCCAAAGAGTGGGAGATAGTCGAAGTCCTCGTCCGGAACCCGGGCCGCCTGGTCTCCCAACGCCAGCTCCTCCAGCAGGTCTGGGGCCCCGAATACGAGACCGAGACCGAGTACCTGCGGGTGCTGATGGGCCGGGTCCGGCGGAAGCTCGAGGTCGACCACTCCCGTCCCCGGCACTTCCGGACCGAGCCGGGCATGGGCTACCGCTTCGAGCCCTGACCGCCGGCTTCGCCCCCTCGTGGTGCCGTTGCTCTCTAGGATCCCCACGATGGAACGCGCCACCGTCGATCGCTACGACGAGCGGGGCCTGGCGTGGGCCGCCACGCACGCCACCGCCGGCCGCAGGGCCGAAGCCGAGGCATTTTCCGAACGAGTCGCACCGGTGGCCCCTCGGCTCGACGTCGGTTGTGGCGCTGGACGGTACCTGCCCCACCTCGGGACACCGGTGGTGGCGCTCGACGCCTCCACGGCCATGCTCACCGCCTGTCGGGCCGACCACCCCGATGCCCACTACGTCCTGGGCGATATCGAGCATCTGCCCTTCTCCCGCTACTCGCTCGGCGGGGCGTGGTCATGGATGACCCATCAGCACGTGCCCCGGGTGCGGCTACCGCTCGCTCTGTGGGACCTGCACCGGACCCTGGCCGTGGGCAGCCCCTTCGAGATCGAGGTACTCGGGGGCTCCTATGAAGGCAATGCCCTCCCCGACGACGAGGTGGGAGGGCGGTTCTTCGCCGGGTGGGAGCCGGACCGCCTGGTGGATGTCGTCACTGGGGCGGGATTCGAGGTCGAAGAGGGTTCGCTCACCGTCTCGGGCGACGAGGTGGGCCTGCGGGCCGTGCGGGCCCACACCCTGGCCGACACCGTCGGACCGGGAATGCGCCTCCTCGTGTGCGGCGTGAATCCGTCGCCGTACTCGGCCGACGTCGGCGTCGGCTACGCCCGTCCGGGCAACCGGTTCTGGAAGGCGGCGATCACTGCGGGGGTTGTCGACGCCGACCGCGACCCGCGGGCCGCGCTGGTGGACCACGGTGTGGGCATGACTGACTTCGTGAAGCGGCCTACCCGCACGGCCGCCGAAGTGACGAGTGAGGAGTACCGGACCGGATTCGCCAGAGTCGAACGGCTGGTGACATGGCTGCAGCCCGGCGCTGTCTGCTTCAGTGGTCTGTCGGGTTGGCGTGACGTGATCAACGCCAAGGCGGTGGCGGGAGTGCAGCCCGAGCGCATCGGTGGACGGCCCGCCTACGTGATGCCTTCGACGAGCGGACTGAACGCCCGGACCCCGCTGGCCGAGTTGGCCGACCACCTGCGCCGGGCCTCGGCGCTGGCCGACCAGACCTGACCTCACCTTGGTCCCCCCGGTCTGGCCGACCGGTGGCGTCCTGTCCTCAGGACCGACGGCCCTGCTCGGCGACGAGGTCACCGAGCGGCTCTTCCACTTGGGAGCTGGGCAACAGGCTCCCCCCGTCCACGGCAATGTTGACCCCGGTGATGTACGAGGACTCGGCCGAACACAGAAAAGCCACCACCGAGGCCACCTCCTCGGCCTTGCCCACCCGGCCGAGCGGCGTACGACGCTCGATGCCGGCACGGACCACCGTGTCCTCGAGAAGCGGGGTGGTAAGCGGTGTGTCGATGAGTCCCGGTGACACGCAGTTGACGCGGATGGTCGGGCCGTACTCGAGGGCAGCAGACTGGGTGAGGGCGATGACCGCGGCCTTGGCCGCTGAGTAGGCCGCCTCGCCCCGGGTCGGACGAATACCGCTGATCGACGAGACGTTCACCATGACCCCTCCCCCGCCGGCCAGCATGACCGGGGCTGCGGACCGGATGCCGTGGAACGTCCCCCGCATGGAGGCGTCGACGACCAGGTCGTAGGCACGGTCACTGTGCTTGTGGAACGGACGGGCGATCCCGAGGCCGGCATTGTTGACGAGGATGTCGAGCCCACCGAGCTCGTCGACCACCCGGTCAACGGCCGCGGCCACCGCATCGGCGTCAGCCATGTCCGCCCCCACCGCGGGCCCCGCCACTTCGTTGGCCACCCGCCGGGCCGCGGCGGGATCGAGATCGAGGACCGCCACGGAGGCGCCCTCAGCGGCCAGCAGCAGGCTGGTGGCGCGGCCGATTCCCGACCCGGCCCCGGTCACCAGGGCCAGCTGTCCTTCCAGGCGCCCCATCAGGAGGCGTCCGGAGGCGGCCCGTCCTGAACGGTCACCGGGGGCAGAGCGAAGTGCACGACCTCGGGCGGGGAGGCGAAGAACGGCCCGATCAGGGCCCGCCACGCCGTGAAGGCCGAGGACTCTCGAAAGCCCACCGTGTGGTCCTCGAGCGTCGCCCACTCGACCAGGAGCAGGTAGCGGTGGTCGGACTCCACCCCTCGGTGGAGTCGCAGGGACACGAAGCCCGAGGACGCCGCGATGACCTGGCGGGCCTCGACGAGCGCCGCCTCGAAGGCTTCGCCCGTTCCCGGTCGGATGTCGATAAGGGCGTGCTCGAGGACCATGACGGCGACGCTACGGCGCCCAGGGGTGGAATACCAGAGAGGCGAGACCGGTTGGACCGATCGGCGGGAGCTGGCCCGCCCAGGAGCAGCACCGAGGTGAGACGTGGACGTCGAGATCTGGTCGGATGTGGTGTGCCCGTGGTGCTACGTGGGCAAGCGGCAGTTCGAGGAGGCACTCGCCCGGTTTGGCCACGCTGACGAGGTCACTGTGTCGTGGCGGAGTTTCGAGCTCGACCCATCGTCCCCGGCCGAGGTGGGAATGAGCATGGACCACATCCTCGAGCGCAAGTACGGGATGTCCGCCGACCAGGCCCAGGCAGCCAATCGGCAGATGACGTCGTTGGCTGCCAGTGTCGGGCTCGAGTACCACCTGGACCAGGCCCGGGCCGGGAACACCTTCGATGCCCATCGGCTGATCCACTTGGCGGCTGCCCACGGCTTGGGCGGAGTCATGAAAGAGCGGCTGCTTCGGGCCTACTTCACCGAGGGGAAGCCGGTAGGCGACCACGACACCCTGAGGGAGCTGGCCGTTGACGTCGGGCTCGAGGAGCACGAGGTCACCGAGCTGTTGGCCAGTGATGAATTCGCCTCAGCGGTGCGGGCCGACGAGTCCCGGGCCACAGCCCTCGGGGCCACGGGGGTACCGTTCTTCGTCATCGACGAGACCTACGGGGTGGCCGGGGCCCAGGGGGCCGACGCCCTGCTCGGGGCCTTGGAGCGGGCCTGGGCCGACTCCCACCCGCTCACCGTCCTGACCCCGGAGGGCGCGAGTCCCGGCGACGGAGCCTGCGTCGACGGATCCTGTCCGATCTGATCGGTACCGGACCTCAGCCCTGGACCATGCCGTAGGCGTGCGACGCCGACAGGGTGGCCACGAGGCGCCCGTCGTCGACCATGGCGCGGCGGTACTCGTCCCAATCGGGGTGCTCCCCTTGGGCCATGCGGTACATCTCCACGAGCTCATCGACCACCGGGTCGTCGGGGGTGGCGGCCACCGGGGAGAGGTCCACCGTCCCGTCGAGCACCACGTAGGACCAAAAATCCTCGCTCGTGACATGGAGTGATCCCCGCGGATCCCGGCGCAGATTGGTCGTCTTGGCCCGACTGTCGGTGACCGAGATCCGGATCGTCTGCTCCCGACCTGGGAAGTAGACGATGTTGGACAGTTGCGGCCGTCCGTCGGCCCGGAGGGTCACCAACACCCCGTGGGTGCGCGGGCTGACAAAGGAGAAGGCGTCGTCGAGGGAGAGGCTCATGGTCCCAACCGTACCGGGCCGCACACCGGGACCGGCCGCCGACGACAGGCGGCGTGGAGGCTAGAAGTCGGCGAGTGCCGGTAGCACCCGTTCGGTGACTTCGGACACCCACCCGGCCGGGTCCGTTCCGGCCGGGCTCACCCACACCTGTGCGATGCCCAAGGAGGCGTACTGCTCCATGGTGGCGAGGAAGGAGTCGATGTCGATGAGCGGATCGGCACCAAAGATGATCGTCCGCTCGATGGCGGCCGGGTCGCGGCTCTCGGCTTCACAGTGGCGATCGAGGACTCCCAGCTTGTGGGCCACTACCGCCGGGTCGGGAGCGAAGAGGTTGCAGGCGTCGGCATAGCGGGCCACCAGCCGGAGGGTCTGCTGCTCACCGCTCCCGCCGATGAGGATGGGTGGACGGGGCCGCTGGACCGGACGGGGCGAGCAGATGGTCTCGGCCAGTTGGTAGTAGCGGCCCTCGAACGGGCCGTCGTCAGGGCTCCACATCTGGAGGCAGATCTGCAGGGCTTCCTCCAGGCGCTCGAACCGCTCGGTCAACGGGGGGAACGGCACGCCGAGGCCGTGGTGCTCTCGCTCGTACCACGCGGCGCCGATACCCAACTGGGCCCGGCCCTCGGACAGCACGTCGAGGGTGGTCACCGTTTTGGCCAGCAGGCCCGGATGGCGGTAGGTCACTCCGGTGACCAGCAGCCCGAGCCTCATGCGTTCAGTGAGGCCGGCGAGGTAGCCGAGGGTGGTGTACCCCTCCAACATCGGGTCTTCGGAAGTGGCCAACTGCTCCATCTGGAACCAGTGGTCCATCACCGTGAAGGTCGCGCACCCACCCTCCTCGGCCGCCCGCGCCGTGGCCGCCAGCGCGGAGGCCAGTGTCTCGGGCTGGCCGGGGAGTGTGAAGTTGGGGAAGTGGATGGCGAGTTTCATACTTGGCACCCTATGGCCCACCGGCCCGGCTCCGACGGGGGTCGCGACGCGGTCACGACCAGAAGGGCGACTCACGTGCCGGGGTCGTAGGCTCGGGGCTGGCACACGTGGCCGGGGCACGGAAGGAGCATCCATGGGAACGTCCGAACAGGATCAGCACGAAGGCGGTGGGCGGGCCGATCGCCTGGCTTTCGTACAGTCCACCTGGCACGAGGAGATCGTCGACCGCTGTCGTGACTCCTTTCTGGCCGAGATCGGGAATCTCGGGATCGAGCGGGACCGCATCGACCTGTTCCGGGTACCGGGTGCCTTCGAGATCCCGCTGCACGCCCAACGGCTGGCGGCCAGCGGCCGGTATGCGGCCATCGTCGGTGCCGGTTTCGTCATCGACGGGGGGATCTACCGGCATGACTTCGTGGCCGAGGCGGTGATCAGTGGCCTGATGCGGGTCCAGCTCGACCAGGACGTCCCGGTCATCTCGGCCGTACTCACCCCCCACCACTTCCACAGCCACGAGGAGCATGCGTCCTTCTTCGCCGAGCACTTCACGGTGAAGGGGGTCGAGGCCGCCCGGGCCTGTGCCCAGACGATCAACAGCCTGGCCCGGCTGCCGGTGCGGGCGGTCGCCTGACCGATCACCCCAGCTGGCCTCGCCTGTCCCTCGTTGCGGCCACGCCGGTACCATGGCCCCCACCACCGACGAGGGAGGAAGCGACCATGGACGTCCGGTCTGTAGAGGACATGGCCCCGGTCATCGAGCACAACGGCACCACGCCCGTGTGGTGGCTGGTGCCGCCCCAGGAGCTCAGGGCGGCAACCGAGGGCGGATTCCTCGAACTGGTCAGTGAGTGGGAGGTCGCCGGCGGCGGAGCGGTCGAGGCCCACTCCCATCCGACCCACGAGTTCTATTACATCCTCTCGGGCCGGGGCATCATGAAGATCGCCGACGAGGAGCGGGAAGTACAGATGGGGGACCTCGTGTACACCCCTCCGGACACGACCCACAGCATCTGGCCGATCAGCGAGCATGCCCCGTTGCGGGGCCTGGCCTTCGCCATCGGCACCCCCGGGGCGGGAATCGTCGACTACAGCTGACGGTCGGGTGGTGAGAGCGGTCGGCCCGCTTGGGTCGTGATTGGCCGGGGGGCTCGGTAGGCGTTCTTTTGAGAAGGGTCGACGTGACCGGCCGCGTACTGTCAGCCTCGGTCCCGAAGCGGCTGTACACCCCCGGCCGGCCAGCACGGGCTCGAACGAGCTACGTGGTGGCCACCGTTGCCGTCGGTCGGGCCTGGCGGGCCGCCCAGACCATCCCGAGTTGCAAAGGCAGGCGCCCCCACGCCACAGCGGCCCGGTCCATGGCCCCCGGATGGCGCCCTGAACCGCTGTCCAGCGCCATCTGCACGTTGGCGGGGAACACCGCGGCGAGCACGGCGACACTGGCCGCCGACGCCCACGGGGAACGCCGGGCCAGCCCGAAGGCGCACGCCAACTCGGCCAGACCGCTCGCATAGATCAGTGCCCGGTGAGATCCCTCGGGGAGCATCCGGGGCATGATGGACTCGAAGAACTGGGGACGGACGAAGTGGATCACCCCACTGGCGGTGAAGACTCCTGCCAACAGGAGCGGCGGTGTGCGGCGGGAAGGGCCCATTCGTCGACTGTAGAGGCTTGACCGCCCTCCGTGCTCCTCGGCAACGGCCTCGGAATCGGCCAACTACGGTGATGTCCCATGAAACGACGCCGAGTTGGATTCCGTGGCGGCGTGGCCGGCCTGGTCATGGCCTGTGGCCTGGTGGCGTCGCTTGCCACCACAGCCGGAGCCACCGCTACCGCACCAGCTCAGCAACTGACCAAGTCCCTCCACCGGCTGGTGACCATGCCGGACGGCCCCCCCGGGGCCATTGCCCTGGTCCAGGTGGGAAGCCACGTCACCGTCACGACGGCCGGCGTGGGAAACGTGATCACCAAGACTCCCATTGCCGCCACCGACACCGTGCGCATCGCCAGCATCTCCAAGGCCTTCAACGGGGCCGTAGCGCTGGCCCTCGTGGCCAAGGGTGAGCTCCATTTGAACGACACCATCGCCAAGCGCCTCCCCACCCTTCCGGCCTCCTGGGGCAAGGTGACCCTGAGTGAACTCCTCCACCACACGAGCGGACTTCCCGACTACATCCACAGCCCCGCCTTCATCAAGGTGCTCCAGGCGAATCCCCATGCCGTACTCACGCCTACCCAGCTCATCGGCTACGTCACCGGCCAGGGCCCTGACCCCACTCCGGGAACCGAGTACCACTACTCGGACACGGACAACATCGTGGTCGGACTGATGGTCGAGGCGGTAACCGGCGGCACCTACGAACAGGCCTTGGCTCAGTACGTCGCCACTCCGTTGCACCTGGCCCAGACCACGTTGCCCGATACCCCCGACCTCACCGAACCCTATGTGCACGGGTACGAGTTCAACGACGGGAATCCGGCCCCGGTCGACATCAGCACGTACCTCAACCCCGGCCTGGCCTGGGCCTCAGGAGGGATGCTGTCCACAGCAGACGACCTCAACACCTTCATGAGGGCCTACATCCAAGGCACCCTCACCGATCCGGCCACCCACGGCCGGCAGTTCCGATTCGTGAAGGGGAGCTCAGGTCCCCCGGGCCCGGGCACCAACGCCGCCGGTCTGGCCGTCTTCCGGTACCACACCCGATGCGGGACCGTCTACGGGCATACCGGCAACTTCCCCGGCTACACCCTCTTCGCCGCGGCCTCGTCGGACGGCTCCCGCTCGGTGACGGTATTCGTCAACGAACAACTCAACGACAACCCGATCACCCCGGTGTTCACCCAGCTTCGGGCAGCAGAGGGCTACGCCGTCTGTGCGGCACTCTCCTCTTGAGACCGGCCGTCATTTGGGTGGGAGCGAGTCGGTGAATGCCACCCCCCGCTCCAGCCAGTCCTGAAGCGCCCGGTCCTCGGCGAGGCCCTCGCCGTCCACGAGGACGAGGCCCCGCAGAGGTCGGCCGGTGAGATCCATCTCGCTGACGAAGGGCAGGGCCAGCGCTTCCTCGTAGGCCTCCGGTCCCACTCGCACCAGTAGGTCGTCACCGATGACGGCGAAGCCCATGTTGCCATTCGACATGAAGGCCAGTCCCCCGAACATCCTCCGCTCCGACAAGGAGAGATCCTCGCCGACCCGCTCCCGAACCCGTTCCGCCAGTCCCTCGTCGAAGGCCACGTCCCGAGGATAGGCATCCGGGGAACGACGTTCCACGGTGTCAGGGGCGCCCGAGATAGCCGAGAAAACGCCGTGGCGTCGGAGCCGAATCGGGGACAGCGACCTCGGGCCCGTAGTGGCGGGGGTCGCGCCGAGCCCCGATCAGACGCTCGGCCATGGTGAGGCCAGTGGTCCAGACAGAGTCCGGACAGGAGAACATCACGCCGCCGAACTCACCGAGATCGCAGCCGTGGGCCAGTACGTCGACGAGGTTGATTCCGGCAGCCGTCTCGGACGAGACGGTGGCAAAGGGCAGGTGGCACACCCGGGACATGTCGGCGGTCGACCACGCCTGGCGGGAGGCGTCGGCGACGGCCCGAAGCACCGGCGCCAACCGGCCTCCGATCAGATCGCCGTCAGGTGTTCGGGGCCGATCGGTTGCGCCCGAGGCGAACTCGGTGAACTTGAGGGTCACGCCGATCGAATGGTTCATGACGTCGAGGACGGACCAGCCGGGACAGTTCGACGCCCGCGACAGGTCCGATGGCGTGAGACCCTCACACAACCGGCGCTGTGACTCGACGGCCAACCCCAGCGCCTCGACAACCTCCATCGGCCCAGCTTTGCAGCCAACCCCGGAGCGGAGGAGCCCTCGGACGGTCAGCCCTTGACGAAGCGCAGGCGGTGGACCTGCTCCTCCCAGTCGCCGGATCGCCAGAACCCCGTGGCCTCAGACTCGGTCTCCACCACAATGGCTGCGAGGCGCACTGCCCCCACCGCCCGCACGTGGGCTTCAGCCGCAGCCACCAACGCCCGGCCCAGGCCACGGCGGCGGTGGGAAGGTGCCACAGCCAAGCGGTAGATCGATCCACGCCAGCCGTCCCAGCCGGCGATGACGGTGCCTACGACTTCACCTTGCTCCTCGGCCACCAAGAGCGCGGACCGGTCGTGCCCGACCAGTGCCACCAGACTCGGGGCGTCGTCGGTATGGGTGGGCTCGGTCCCCGCCTCCAGCCAGAGGCGAAGGACGGCATCGACGTCGGCGACCCGGCCGACACGGATCTCGGGGATCATGCCTCCAGGCTACGGGGGTGTGCACATCGGTGGGCGGCTGCCGTCACCCCTCGCTCGGGTCCGTCGCGCCACCGACAGCCCGGCCGACACGGCCGGCGAAGGACCGGAGCAGGTCGACCAGCGCCGCCGGGGCGAGCACCTCGAACTCGGCGCCCGCATTGGCGAGGACCAGCGTGGGCCAGTCCAGTGTGTCCGAGGTCATCCGCAGAAGGCAGTGGGCCTCCCCCGACTCCTCCAGTGCACCCCACGGCCCGATGCGCTCACGAACCTCTGACACCGAGGCGTGGATCCGTACTTCCACCTGGTACCGCGAGGGCAGGTTGTCGATACCCGTTCGGACGAACTTGCCGGCGTCCCCGTCGGGGATCTCCCGGGGCATCACCTGGGCCCCGGTGGTGCCCGGCTCGGTCAACCGGTCCAATCGGAACGTCCGCCAGTCGGCCCGGTCCAGGTCCCAGGCCACCAGGTACCAACGTCGCCCCATGAGGACCAGGCGGTGGGGATCGACCACCCGGAAGGTGCGCTCGCCCCCGCGGTCCCTGTAGGCGAACCCGACCCGTTCGCCGTCCCGGCAGGCCTGGGCCAGGGAGACGAGCACGTCGGCGTCGACAGCGGTCGGGGCATGCTCCCAGGGAGCCGGGACGGTGACCGCGGACAGGGCGTCGATCCGACGACGGAGACGGGAGGGCATTACGTGCACCACCTTGGTCAGGGCCCGCACCGAGGACTGCTCGATGCCGGCGACCGAGCCACCCTGGATGGCCGACTGCAGTCCCACGCCGATAGCCACCGCCTCGTCGTCGTCGAGCACCAATGGCGGCAGTACGGCCCCCGCAGCCAGTTGATAGCCACCCTCCACCCCGCGCTGGGCCTCCACCGGGTAGCCCAGTTGGCGCAGACGCTCGACGTCCCGTCGGAGGGTCCTGGCCGAGACCTCGAGTCGGTCGGCCAGTTCGACCCCGGCCCAGAACCGTCGGGACTGCAGCAAGGAGAGCAGTTGGAGGGTCCGCGAGCCGGGGTTCGACATCGCTTCCAGTATGCCTCTATTCAGGCCAGAACCTGACCGCTATGGCCCGTACGGTGGCAGGACCGGGCGAGCACCCGGGCACCGGACAGAAAGGCCCATGCCATGAACAACCACACCGCCGCCATCGTCGGGGACCGCAGCGACACCGGGACCGAACGGGCCGACCTACTCGGCACACTGGCCAAACACCGGGAGTTCCTCTGCTTCACCGTGCAGGGGCTGACCGACGACCAGGCCCGGATGGTCCCGACCGAGAGCGAACTGTGTCTGGGCGGACTCATCAAGCACGTCGCACTGTGCGAGGAGGGCTGGGCCCGCTTCGTCGTCGAGGGGCCGTCGGCCATGGGTCCGACCGACGAGGCAACCTACGCAGCCCACGCCGCCGGGTTCTTGATGCTCGAGACCGAGACGCTCTCGGACCTTGTGGGCCGCTACCACGACGTGGGTCGCCGCACCGACGAGCTGGTCACCGGCCTCCCGTCACTCGACGCGTCCCACCCGTTGCCCGACGCACCCTGGTTCGAGTCCGGAGCACGTTGGTCGGCACGCCGGGTGTTCCTCCACATCATCGCCGAGACCGCTCAACACGCCGGGCACGCCGACATCATCCGGGAGACCCTCGACGGCTCGAAGACCATGGGCTGAATCCGATGGCCGGCGGTGCCCGGCCCGAGGTGGCACGCTGTCGACGTGCCCGCTGCTGCTGCCCCGGACGACGGTCGGTCCCACTTCCAACGCATGGTGGCCGGAGATCTCTACCGATCCGATGACCCCGAGATCACCGAGGCCCACCATCGGGCGGTGCGTCTCACGGACCGGTTCAACCGGACATCGGTCGATGACGCCGACGGAAGGCGGGCCATTCTGGCCGAACTCCTCGGGACGTTCGGGGACCACAGCGTGGTCCGCCCACCCCTCGTCTGTGACTACGGCACGTTCCTCCACGTCGGGCAGCGCACCTTCGTCAACTTCGGGCTGGTGGCCTTGGACGCGGCACCCATCGTCATCGGTGACCATGTCCAGATCGGCCCGAACGTCCAGCTCCTCACGCCCACCCACCCCCTCGATGCCGACCTCCGTCGGGACGGGTGGGAGGGGGCGGGTCCGATCACCCTGGCCGACAACGTATGGCTGGGTGGCGGGGTCATCGTCCTCGCCGACGTGACCATCGGCGAGGACACCGTGGTCGGTGCCGGAGCCGTGGTGACCCGCGATCTTCCACCCGGAGTGGTCGCCGTGGGCAATCCGGCCCGGGTGATCCGCCGGGCCGACGGGGACCGGGCCGCATCCGGGTAGTCGCAGCTCCACGGCTCCGCAGGTGCGGGCCGACGGCGAACGGAGCAGCGGCCGCCGTACACTGCTTGCATGCAGTTCGGACACGCCTCATGGATCCCGGTGGTGGTCTTCGGTGGCATGTTCCTGATGCGGTACCTCGCCTCTCAGAAGCGTAGGGGTGGTCCTCAGCGGGGTCCGCGCCCGGGTCCTCCTGGCCAACGCAGCCAGTTCACCGGGTTGGTGCCTCGGAGCCCTGAGCCCCCACACCAGTCGCCACCACCTCCGGTGTCCTCAGCACCGTCGGCTCCTCGTCCCTCAACCGGCGTCCCCGCCGGCTGGCTCCGGGACCCGTTCATCCGGCACGAGGAGCGCTACTGGTCCGGTACCGAGTGGACCGAGCACGTGCTTGACGCCGGCGTACCGAGTACCGACCCACCACCGACCACCTCGGCGGGCCTGCCCGACTGAGCTACGTGGCTGGAGTCGATCAGACTCCGTTCGGCCGACAGCTCCCGGCCGGCCAGCCCCACACCTGGAGCACGGCAGGGGGAACGGTCACTGGACAAACGGTGCCTGGACCCGTGTTTCCGGCCGGATAGGCCGTCCAGGTACCACCGGACGGCTTCTGGAAGACGTAGTACGAGCCGGCGTCCTGCGACGAGACCTGGGCCTGGCTCGGGGCAGCGCCGTCCGCCGTGGGTGCCGGCACCAAGCGGGCCCCGGCCCAGTAGGTGGCCGTCGACTTGTCGAGCCCGTAGTAGGTGAGACCCGGGGCCAGACCGGTGAACTGGCCCACCGGAATCTGCTGCAGCCCCGCCGCGGCCGCCACCAGCTCCGAACGCACCTGGTCGGTGACGGGCACGTTGGCCGCGGTGGCCGACGTGCCCGAAGAGGAACCCGCCGACGTGCTCGGTGAGCCATTGCCGCCCGCACCGGTCGTCGTGGTCGGGGTGCTCGACGAACTCGAACATGCAGTCAAGGCCAGCGACCCTGCCGCCACCATCAAGGCCAACCACCGTCGCGCCGTCATCGCTGCTCCTGTCGTCGTTACACGAAACGCTACTGCTCACCGCCCACCGGGAACAGGATGTGTGGCATTGGTCAACCGCCTACGGCCACGACCGGGGCGGAGAGGGTGACCGCCCCCATGGATCCTTCGTAGGGGGCGTCGCCGAAGCTGAACACCCCACCATCGGAGGCCACCAGCCAGTAGCCACCACCGTCGCTACTGGCGGCCATGCCCACGATGGGCCGGTTGAGGTGGATGTTGCCGGTCGAGCCGTGGAAGGAGGCGTCGCCGAAGCTGAAGATGCCGCCGTCGGAGGCCACCAGCCAGTAGCCCTTGCCGTCGGGGGTGGCCGCCATGCCCACGATGGGCCGGTTGAGGTGGATGTTGCCGGTCGAGCCGTAGAAAGAGGCGTCGCCGAAGCTGAAGATGCCGCCGTCGGAGGCCACCAGCCAGTAGCCCTTGCCGTCGGGCGTGGCCGCCATGCCCACGATGGGCCGGTTGAGGTGGATGTTGCCGGTCGAGCCGTGGAAAGAGGCGTCGCCGAAGCTGAAGATGCCGCCGTCGGAGGCCACCAGCCAGTAGCCCTTGCCGTCGGGCGTGGCCGCCATGCCCACGATGGGCTGGTTGAGGTGGATGGCACCTGTCGAGCCGTGGAAGGAGGCGTCGCCGAAGCTGAAGATCCCGCCGTCGGAAGCCACCAGCCAGTAGCCATCGTCACCGGGCGTGGCCGCCATACCCACGACGGGTCGGTTGAGGTGAGTGCCCCCCATGGAGCCGAAGAACGGCTGACAGAAGGAGAAGACGCCACCGTCGGTCGCGGCCATGCGGTAGCCCACCCCGGGCGTGCACGGGACCACCCCACCGGTCTGGTGAGCCTGCCCGGAGTCGGGACTGACCATCAGCGACGACTCGTCGACGGCCTCGAACGCGCTGGCTGGAACCTGCTTCAGCTCGTTGACCAGCGGTGCCGGCCAACCCGAGTCCGCGGTACCGCCGAAGTACCAGTTGGAGCCGTTGTCCGCCACGATCAGGCCGTACTGCTGCATGGCCCGCAGAACCACCTGGGCCTGCGGGGAGAAGGTGGCGATGTTGAACCCGGCCTTCAGCCTGAAGCGAGCACCCATGGGGGGCAGATTGGCATTGGCGGCGCTGCCGGCCTCGTGCCGGGCCGGCCAGAGGTACGACGTGTCCGTGACCTGGGCTGTCATCCGGATGGCGTGGGTAATCGACCCGGACAGCACCTCGTCGTAGCGGACCAGGCCCGGAAGGATGGGAAGTCCGGCAGCATCGGCCGACGTCCATCCGGACGGCCGCAGGGCGTCCGAGTTCAGGTTCCAGATGGCCCCGGAGACCGCTGTCGACCCCCCTGGGTTGTAGGTGGCGTCGTCGAGTTCGTAGAGGGTGCAGGTGGCCGGATTGACCATGATGGCGTGACGGTCGCCCGTGGACTGGGCCCCACCCTCGATCGGGGTATCGGCTCCGAACGGATAAGGACCGGGATCGCTCTCCGAGCCGTAGACGAATGACGGGGTGACGAGGGCATGGGAAGGGGACACGACGGTGTAGGGCATGCCGTAGGGCACCGACGGGTCACCAGACGGCCCGAAGTCCGGATGGAGGTTGGTGGAAGCGCTGTTCATACTGGCCATCCACGCCGCACTGTGGGAGTTCACCGGTAGCCCGGCGATGTCGGTGTTCCAGACGTTGTCGGCGGGAAACAGGGGACAGCCGGGCGCGCCGGGAAGCGGGGTGCCGGCGGAGGCCGGCGCCGCCGGTCCGACGGCCACTACACCGATGGCCACTGCGGCCAGCAGGGCCACCGCAGCCAGTCGCGTCCATCGTGTGTGCCCCACGTCATCCACCCTGCATCCCACCGTACCGCCGGCCCCGACGCTTACGACACCCCCAATCGGAGGCGTTCGCCAGACGTCAGCTCGTCAGAGGAGGGTCAGGCCCTCGCCTTCGAGACGGACCCGGCACCCGATGAGCTCCGTCGATACGGCCTGGGCGGCCAGGTCGGGGTCCTCGACGACGGCCACGCAACGCCGCCCGTCGTCGGTGTCGCACACCGCCACGGTACGCACGGGGTCCATACCGTCGTAGGTCACCGTGTAGGTGGCCATCGTGGCCTGCCCGTCATAGCCGCCGAGTGTCTCCACCACGTCCGCCACACTGGTGGCCGCGGCGGCCGCCACGCCGAGGTCACCGAGCAGTGCCGGTTGGCCGTCAGGCACCGTCGACCAGGCACCGATGCCCGGTTTGGTCAGCAGGCCGCTCACCGTCGTGACCACACCGATGGAACCGGGTCGGGACCGGAGCACCTTGGCCACAGCCGCCGTCGACTGCAACACGAAGTTGTTGAACGGCCCACCGGCGAAGGCCATCCCGCCAGTGACCGTCGGCGTAGAGCCGGGATCGAGGCCGAGGGCGCGCTGTTGGACCCGCACGGCGGCGGGGAAGCAGCTGTAGAGCTCGATGCACTCCGCCTCCGAGACCGGGCGGCCGAGCCGGCCGGCGGCCGCCTTCCCCAGAACCTCCATGGCCGGCCATGTCGCCGGAGCCGACCGGCGCAGTAGCGAGACGGCATGGCTGGATTCGAGCCCGACTCGCGGGAACACCCACCGGTCGGCGCTGAGGCCCATGGATCGAGCAGTCTCCACTGAGCAGAAGAGCAGTGCCGCCGCCTGGTTGACTGTCCATTGGGTGGAGTGCCACTTGTTATAGGGAAAGGCCAGCGGACGGTTGGCCGTTGACGGCGTGGCGATAGCGAGCGCGTCCATCGGTGCCGGAAAGGCGGCCACGGGATTGGACCGGGCCACGAGGTTGAACCGGGCCCAGAGTTCGGCCACCTCGGCACGGTGCTCGGCGAGGGTCAGGCCGTCAGCGGCCCTGAGGGCGTTCTCGATCATGGCGTACTGCTGCACGGGGTCCCACAGTCGATGGGCGACCTCCACCTCCTCCATCAGTGGGCCCTCCCGGCGCCGGGTGACGTCGGGCACTGCTCCGGGCTGGCCGGTCTCTACGGCAGCGAGCCCGGCGTGGCGGGCGTCACGCTCCCACGCTTTGTGCTCCCCACCCACTACCGCCGCCACCTCGCACTGGCCCGCGGCGATGGCGGCCAGCGCCCCGTTGATCAGGCTCTGCTGGGGAATGCCTAGTTCGACGAGTTCGGTGCGGGCTCGGGGGGCACCGACCCGCTCGGCTACCAGACGGGCGGGGTCGGGGTAGGACCAGTTCCCTTGGGGTACGGCGATGCGGTCGACCCGTTCGAGTAGGCGGGAGGCGCCGGCGTCGCGTCCCGCCTCGGCGAGGGCGAGCCCCATCGTCTCCACGGCTTCGGCAGCGGCGGCAGAGACCCCCACCCCGACCAGGACCGGGGTGCGGGGGTCGAGGGCTCGAGCTGATGGTCCGGTGGTACTCACCACGCGCCCATCACGCTGGACGGCTCTTCGGCGGCGCGGCCCGGCTGGCACCCCGGTCGACAGCGGCCAGCCGGCGCTGGCGCATCATCCGCCCCACCTGCCGCCACGTGATGGGCACGGCCCCGAGATCGAGCGCCTGTTGGCGGGCCCGGTCCGGCACGTCGTAGTGGGCCTGGTGCGGTCGGCCGGCTTTGTGCTGGAACCACTCGCGCCGCATCCCGAGAAGGGCGGCGAAGTCGTGGAGCTCGGCGTCGGTGTCCGCCACCAGATGTGACCACCGGTCGTCGACCGGCCCCAGGCGGGCCGGCTGGCGCCAGTCATCGAGGTAGACAGTCATCAGCGGTCGGTGCCCGGAGTCAGATGACCCGGCCCGGACCGTCGGCCCCGTCCACGACGGGGTAGCCGGCCGCCTCCCAGGCCAACATGCCGCCGTCCACGTTGCGCACGTCGTAGCCCGCCCCGGCGAGCGCGCTGGCCACGGCGCCGGATCGTCCCCCCACCCGGCAGATGCACACCACGGTCCGGTCGGCGGGGATCTCCTCGACCCGGTCGGCCACCGTGCCCATGGCCACGTGGACCGCCTGGGGGGCGTGTCCGGCCACCCATTCCTCGTCCTCCCGGACGTCGAGGAGGAAGGCGCCGGCCTCCACCAGACCCACGGCGGACGCTGGGTCGATATCGGGCACGGGTGTCGATTCGGAGGTCACCGCATCACGGTATCGGACCTCACCCGACCGTCGGTCAGCTGGGCAGGTCCATCAGCTCGATGCGCACGCCGTCGGGGTCCGTGCAGTAGAGGAAGTCGAGTTGCACCTCGGGGAGTTCGAAGGTGGTGCGGGTGGCGGGCACCACCGTCCCTCCCAGCGCCTCGATGGTGGCCGCCACACCGTCGACATCGTCGACCCGCAGGGAGAGGTGGGTGAGGCCCAACTGGTTCATAGGCCGGCGGGAACCGTCCCCGGTGGTGCCCGGGGACACGTAGCCGAGCAGCTCGATGGTCACCCCGTCACGGGTCAGCATGCGCGATTCGAGCTCCACGCCGTCCACCTCCATGAGCGAAGCGAATTCGGCACCGACCTGGTGTGATGCCACCGGCTCGAACCCCAGGCCCTCCACATAGAAGCGAACCGAACGCTCGAGGTCCGAGACGCAGATGCCGAGGTGCGAAAACGAGAGTGTCATGGGGATTCCTCCTGGGTACAGCCCCGAGGATGGCACACTGGAGCCGATGGCTACCTCCACCGGAGACGGTTCGCCCGTCGACAGCGATGACGGCGTGACCACGCTAGCGACCGAGGGGTCCGACACCGGAGCCACCGAATCGGCTCCTCAGCTGAAGATGCCCCACTTCGGGATGGCGGTCATCTGTTTCATCCTCTTCCTCACTTTCCTCGACAACACGATCATCTCGGCGACCCTGTCAGACGTCCAGGGCGGCCTCCACGCCGGTGTCGCCCAGCTGCAGTGGGTGGTGAGCGGGTATGCGCTGGCCTTCGCCAGCCTGATGCTCATGGCCGGCACGCTGGGTGACCTCTACGGCCGCAAGAAGATGATGCTGATCGGGGTGGTCATCTTCTGCGGTGGCTCGGTGCTCAGCGCGCTGGCCGACTCGACCGGCATGCTGATCGCCGGGCGAGTGGTCATGGGGATCGGCGCGGCCTGCTCGGAGCCGGGCACCCTGTCCATGATCCGCCATCTCTACCCGGAGCGTCGCCGGAGGGCCCGAGCCCTCGGGATCTGGGCCGCTGTGTCGGGGCTCGCCCTGGCCATGGGGCCGGTCATCGGTGGAGTGCTGGTCGGCATCTGGGACTGGCGGGCCGTCTTCTGGTTCAACCTCATCTTCGGTGCCGTGGCCCTCGTCGCCGCGGCCATCGTCCTGCCGGAGAACTCGGATCCGGTGCGGGCGCGGCTGGACTTCCCCGGATTCATCCTCGGGGCAGTGGCACTCGGGTGCGGCACCTTCGCCACCATCGCTGGTGAGACCGCCGGTTACATCAACCCCAAGATCCTCACCCTCTACGGCGTGGCGATCATCGCCGTAGTGGCCTTCGTCCTCGTCGAACTGCGGGCCGAGAATCCGGTGCTCGACGTCCGTTTCTTCAAGCGGCCCCCGTTCGCCGGTTCGACCATCGTGGCCTTTACCTCGTACTTCGGGATCTTCTCCATCTTCTTCTTCGTGGCCCTGTACCTGGAGGTGGTCGGCAACACCTCGCCGTTCAACCTGGCCACCGACTTCATCCCCATGACTGTCGGCATGGTGGTGGCCTCGCTGTTCACCGGACGATGGGTGTCCCGGGTAGGCAGCCGCACCCCCATGGTGGTCGGGTGCCTCATCGCGGCAGCGGGCATCTTCGCCACCGATGCGGTCATCACCCCGAACGCCGGGCTGACCACGGTCGGGTGGAGTCTCGCCCTGGCCGGCATCGGCTTCGGCATCGTCATCGTGCCAGTGACCTCGTCGGCACTGACCAGCGTGCCGGCCGAGCACTCGGGCATGGCCGCCTCGACCAACAACACGTCCCGGGAGCTGGGCGCGGTGGCCGGAGTGGCCATCCTCGGGTCCATCGTGAACGGTCAGCTCACCGTGCAGCTCACAGCACGCCTGGTGGCTATCGGCATTCCGGCGTCGTTCCGGGCCCAGGTCATCGCCGGCGTAACCACTGGCTCGCTCGGGTCCCAGGCCGCTGCCACCAAGATCGGCAAGGGGAACGCCAGCATCCAGGCGATCATCAACAAGGTGGTCTCCGCAGCCTACGGGGCCTTCGGACACGGGTTGGATCTGTCGCTGCTGGCGGCGGGCACCCTCCTCGCCGCCTCGGCCGTCGTGGCCTACTTCACCGCGTCACGGAGGTCCTCGTCCTCCTCCGCCTGAATCCCGGGCGCCGGTTGGTCGGAGGACACGTGGGCGCGGACGAACTGGCCCAGGGCCCGGAAGGTCCGGCGGCTCCCTTCCGCCCAGGGCATGAGGATGGGGAACACGTGGAACATCCCGGGCTCCTCCATGGCCGTCGTGGTCACCCCGGCTCCCTCCAGATGGGCGACGAACAGCCGGATGGCGTCGCGGAACATCTCGTCGCTCCCGAACGAGACAAAGGTGGGCGGCCATCCGGCCACGTCCTGGTTGAGACCCGACACGGCCACCGACGACGCGTCCCGCCCGTGGAGGTAGGCCGTGGTGGGAATGTTCCAGGGCAGGATGTCACGGTCGGCGTTGTCGGATACCGAGGGCTCGTCGAGTAACAGGTCCAGCTCCGGCGAGAACAGCACCACCCCGGCCACGGGCCGGTGGTGGGTGCGCTGCATGGAGTAGAGGAGGGACGTCACCAGTCCCCCGCCGCTCGAGTCGCCGGCTACGAACAGGTGGCCGGGATCGGTGCCCGAAGCGAGCAGTCCCTCGAGCACCAGTACGGCGTCCTCCAGCCCGGCCGGGAAGGGGAACTCGGGAGCGAGGCGGATGTCGGCGACGAAGACGTCACAGCCGGTGCGTCGACAGATCCAGGCGGCGAAGACCGCGTACATGCGCGGCGAGGTGCCCACGTATCCTCCGCCGTGCAGATAGAGCACCGTTCCGACCGGCGGCGCGCCCCGCCGCCGGTACCAGATACCCGGCACCCCGCTGATCTCGTCGGAGTGCTGGTCGACGTCAAGTGACCGGACGACGGGGGTGAGGGCCGCCCCCGACAGGTCGTCGAGTACTAGTTCGATGGAGCGGAACTCGGCGATGGGCAGCGAGGTGAGGTAGCCCATGAACGACCGGATGGTCTCCCGGGTGACGGCGACGGCCAGGTTGTGGGGCAGGTTCCCCTCCCCCGACCAGGGCTTGCGGAACGGGACCCTCCCGAGCGAGAGGGTCAGCTGACCGGCCAGCCCCACCAGGTCGGTGGCAGCGATCGGCCAGGACGACCGGGTGACGCCTTCCCGGCGGCCCATCACCATCGCCGCACGATCCTCACCGCGTCAGACATGGAACCACTATGCCAGCCGGCTCGACGGGGCCGCCCCGAAGGGGCTGCCGCCGCCAGATCAGACCGGTTCGGCGGCCAGGGCCGCCCCCAGCTGGAGCAACTGCTCGGTGGCCCCCCCGAGAGTCAGTTCGATGTGCTTGGTCATGAGGAAGTACCGGTGCAGCGGGTACTCGCGGTCGACGCCCACCCCACCATGGAGGTGGACGGCGGCATGCACCACCCGCTGGCCGCCGTCGGCGGCCCAGAACTTGGCGATGGCCACCTCCTTGTCGGCCGGCAGCCCCTCGTCGATCCTCCACGCCGCCTGCCACGCCGTGAGCCGGATGGCCTCGGTGTCGACGTAGGCGTCGGCGGCCCGCTGGCCTACGGCCTGAAAGGTGGCAATGGGCTTGCCGAACTGCTCCCGGGTCTTTGTGTACTCGGCCACTAGGGCGAGCGACGCGGCTGCGGCGCCCGCCTGGGCCAGGGCCAGGGCGGCCGTGGTCCGCTGGACCAGCCACGAGACGATGGCGGGCCCATCCTCCAGAGAGCCGAGCAGTGCCCCCGCGCCCACCCGGGTAGCGGACAGGTTGAGCACCCCCTCGGGCTGTCCGGTGTTGGTGGCCTGGCGTTGCCGGCTGACACCCGAGGCGGTCACCTCGACGATGAACACGGCCACCGCGTCGGGCTCCACCCTCGCCGGGACGAGCACGGCGTCGGCGATCATGCCCGAGGGCACACAGGCCTTGGTGCCCGAGAGCACCCACTCATCGCCGTCCCGCTCGGCCACCACCGAAGGGACTCCGGGAACGCCGCCCAACTCGACCAGCGCGGTGGTAAGGATGGTCTCGCCCGCCACCACGCCGGGGAGCCACTGCTGGCGCTGGGCCTCGGTGCCGAACTGGGCCACGGCGGCCGCCGCTGCGGCCAGGGTCTCGATGGTGGGCACATAGGCCGCGCTCTTACCGGTGGCCTCGGCCAACAGGCCGGTCTCGACGAAGCCCAGGCCGGCCCCGCCCACGTCCTCGGGAAGGGCGATGCCGAGCAGGCCGGCGGCGGCCAGCTCCCCCCAGAGCTTGCGGTCGAACCGGTCCCCGTCGGGCTCGGACTCGAACTGGCGCAGCCGTTCCGGCGTCGAGAGATCGGTGAAGATCCGCTCGGCCAGCTCTCGTACCGCCTCCTGCTCGTCGCTGAAGGAGAAGTCCATGTCGTTCCGTCCTCTTCTGTCTCGGTGTCGATGCTCGTTGGTGGTGGCGTCTGCTGGGCGGCCCGGTGGCCGGGGCCTAGCGGAGCGACCGGGGGAGGCCCAGGCCGAAGATGGCGATGAGGTCCCGCTGGATCTCGTTGGTGCCGCCGCCGAAGGTCAGGATGACCAGGCTGCGGGCGTAGGACTCGAGCCGGCCGGCCAGCACGGCGTCGGGACTGTCGCGGACCAGGTAACCCGCCTGGCCCACCACCTCCATCATCAGCTTGAAGGCCTCCATGTAGAACTCGGTGCCGAACACCTTGGTGGTGGAGGCGTCGGCCACGTCGAGGTGGCCCTCCATAGCCGTCCAGGCCACCTTCCAGTTGATGAGCTTGAGGAACTCCAGTCGGGCGTAGACGCGGGCCAGGTGGACCTGCACCCACTCCTGGTCGATGACCCGGCGCCCGTCGGCCAACTTGGTGTTCTGTGCCCACCCCCGTACGTCCTCGAGAGCCCGCTCGACGATGCCCGACGAGCACAGGGTCACCCGCTCGTGGTTCAGCTGGTTGGTGATGAGCGACCATCCCTGGTTCTCCCCCCCGACCAGGTTGGCCGCCGGCACCCGCACGTCCTCGTAGAAGGTGTAGTTGATGTTGTGGTCCCCGAGGAGGTGCATGGGGACGACCTTGATACCCGGTGTGTCCATGGGCACGATGAACATGGAGATGCCCTTGTGCTTGGACGCCTCGGGATCGGTCCTCGTGGCCAACCAGATGTAGTCGGCGTCACCGGCCAGCGAGGTGTAGATCTTCTGGCCGTTGATGATGTACTCGTCCCCGTCCCGTACCGCCCGGGTCTGGAGCGAGGCGAGGTCGGTCCCCGACTCGGGTTCGGTGTAGCCGATGCAGAAGTGGATGTCGCCGGCCAGGATCTTGGGCAGGAAGAAGTCCTTTTGCTCCTTCGTCCCGTAGTCCATGATGGTCGGGCCGACGGTGTTGATGGTCAGCATGGGCACCGGGGCGCCGGCCCGCATGGACTCGTCGAAGAAGATGTACTGCTCGATGGGGCCGAGGCCCTGACCGCCGTACTCGGTGGGCCATCCGATACCCAACCACCCGTCCGCCGCCATCTTCTTGACCACGCGGCGCATGTCGGGGCCGATGCCGTGGCTGTCGGCCAGCTGGGCCTCGACCTCGGGAGTCAGTAGATCGGCGTAGTAGTCACGGAGCCGGTTGCGCAGCGCCTGGTGCTCCTCGGTGTAGCCGATCTCCATGGGGTCCCTCCCGATCGTGCGTCCACGGTGGCGCCCACGACGGGTCGCACCGGGGTCCGGCTGGTTGAGTGTCGCGGAGCTGGCGAGTGTCGACGCACTGGTGCGCCCGACGGCTCTCCCCCGGTGCCGCCACTGTCGGGCTGACACCGCCGGACACGCCTCTCCGGCGGCCCGACTCCTAGAACACGTTACATTCAGCCCCAGGCGGGCGCCACCGGAGACCAGCTCTCTGAACGGCTCCGGATGGCCGCAGACCGGTGCCGCCTCGGCGCGCCATGTAGCCTGCCCGCTGGCGATGGTGCCCCATCCGAACGCGACCCCCGCTAGGGTTACCACTCGGTAAGTTCCGGTCCGACTCGTCAGGGTCTTTCCGGAGTTCCGTTGCCCCAGTGTCACCGTCGTTGCGTCATCCGCCTCACCCGTCTCATCCGTCACAGTGCGGCGCCGCCGCCGAGTCCTCGAGGAGCAGCACATGCCCGAAGCCGTCATCGTCGCCACCGGCCGGACCCCCATCGGTAGGGCCAACAAGGGCTCGCTCGTCGAGTGCCGCCCCGACGACCTGGCCGCGCTGGTCATCCGGGAGGTCCTGGCCAAGGTGCCCGCCCTCGACCCCCAGTCGGTCGAGGACGTCATCATGGGATCAGGACAGCCCGGCGGCGAGGCCGGCTACAACGTCGGTCGGGTGGCCGCCATCCTGGCCGGACTGCCCGACGTGCCCGGCGTGACCGTCAACCGCTACTGCTCGTCATCCCTCCAGACCATCCGCATGGCCGCCCACGCCATCCGGGCCGGAGAGGGCGACGTCTTCATCGCCGCCGGCGTCGAGACGGTGAGCCGCTACCAGTACGGCGCGGCCGACACCGGGCCCCACAACCCCCTGTTCGCCGATGCCGAGGCCCGCACAGCCGAACGCACCCCTGCCTCTGGGGCACCCTGGACGCCCCTCGACGGGGCGTTCCCCGACGTCTACATCGCCATGGGCCAGACGGCCGAGAACGTGGCTGAGTTCAAGCACGTGACCCGTGAGGAGCAAGACGAGTTCGCCGTCCAGTCCCAGACGCGGGCCGTGGCCGCCCAGGAGGCCGGCTTCTTCGACCGGGAGATCATCCCGGTCACCACACCGAGCGGCACGGTGGTCACGAAGGACGACGGCCCCCGGCCCGGCACCACCCTCGAGGGACTGGCCGGCCTCCGTCCCGTCTTCCGGGAGGGCGGCACCATCACCGCGGGGAACGCCTGCCCCTTGAACGACGGGGCCGCCGCCGTCATCGTGATGAGCGACACCAAGGCCGCCGAGCTAGGGATCACCCCCTTGGCCCGCATCGTGGCCAGCGGCGTCACCGGTCTCAACCCCGAGATCATGGGCCTCGGCCCGGTCGAGGCCATCCGCCAGGTGCTGGCCCGGGCGGGCATGACCATCGACGACATCGACCTCGTGGAGATCAACGAGGCCTTCGCCGCCCAGGTGGTCCCCTCAGCCCGGGAGCTCGGCATCAGCTACGACAAGCTGAACGTGAAGGGCGGGGCCATCGCCCTCGGTCATCCCTTCGGTCAGACCGGCGCGCGCATCATGACCACGCTGCTCAACGCACTCGACGACACGGACAAGACGTTCGGCCTCGAGTCGATGTGCGTCGGCGGCGGCCAGGGCATGGCCATGATCGTCGAGCGGCTCTCCTGATCTCTACCGGGTCTCCGGCTGGCGGAGCCGGGGTCCCCGTCAACACCGGCCGGCGGGGTTAGGGCTCGAGCTCCTCGACGGCGTATTCGGGACAGTTGGCGATGGCCAGTCGGGCCCGGTCCTCCAGCTCGGGGGGGACGGTCCCGTCCCCCACCACCGAGGCCAGGCCGTAGTCGTCGACATCGAACAGCTCGGGGGCGATGCCGTAGCACCGGGCGTGCCCCTGGCACTTGTCGGGATCGACCCGCAGCCTCACGGGAACACCACCGGAAGCTGGCGCGGACCCCGGATCTGGCCCCCGGCCCACGTGACCTCGGCGCCCTCGGCCACCGAGAACACGGGGATCCGCCGGAGCCACTCCTCCAACGCCACCCGGAGCTCCATGCGGGCCAGGTTGGAACCGGCACAGCGGTGGATGCCCGAACCGAAGGCCACGTGGCGGTTGAGCTCCCGGTCGAGCAGCACCCGGTCGGCCTGCTCGAAGACCTCAGGATCCCGGTTGGCGGCGGGAAAGTTGAGGAGGACCTTGTCCCCCGCCTTCATCGGGCACCCCTCGAAGTCGACGTCCTCGGTCACCACCCGGGCCATCGTCACCGGCGAGTAGGCCCGGAGGAGCTCCTCGACGGCGAGGTCCATGGCGGCCGGATCCCCCACCAGCCGGTCGCGGTCCTCGGGATGGGTGGCCAGGTGCCAGAGCGACGAACCGATGGCACTCCACGTGGTGTCGACGCCGGCGATCAGCACCAGCGCCGCCACCCCGAGGACCAGTCGCTCGTCGACTGGCTGCCCATCGTCTGACTCGCTGTGCATGAGGTCGCTCAGCAGGTCGTCGCCGGGCTCGTCCCTGCGCCGGGCTACCTCCTCGACGAAGAAGCCCACCAGCCCGCTGGCCCCCCGGGACCGCCGCACCGGGTCGTCGGCGAACTCCAACAGGTCCCGCACCCAGCCGGTGAAGGTGTCCGACAGCGAGCTCGGGACCCCGAGGATGCTGGCGATCACCCGAACTGGGATCTGCTGGGCATAGTCGTGGGCCGCATCGGCGTGGCCGGCATCGGCGAACCCGTCGATGAGCTCGGCACACAGTGCGCGGGTCATGGCCTCGTAGCCCGCTACCCGGCGGTGGGAGAACCAGGGCAGGAGCAGGCGTCGGGTCCAGGTGTGCAGAGGCGGGTCGGCCGAGATGGGCGGGAGCCCGTAGGCCAGCACGGGCTCGGCGGGTCCCTCGCCGTTGAACGGGATGACCGAGATCTGCGTGGAGCTGAAGTGGTCGATGTCGTGGGCCAGGTCGACCACGTCCTGGTAGCGGGTGGGCAGCCACGTGCTGCCCCGGCGGTCGGTGTGGGCCACCGGGCAGGCCGAGCGCAGCTCGTCCCAGATGGTGAACGGGTCCCGCAGGTACTCGGGGCTCAGCACGTCGAAGTCGCTGTCCCAGCGCGTGACCGGTGAAACATCTGTCATGGGGCTCCTCGAGGAGTTCGGTGCGACGCCGCTCCCGTCGCTCGCTCTACTCCGGCACGTTACCTGCCCGACCCACGAGGGCCCTCAGATGGTGAGGCCACCGTCGACCGAGAGCACCGAGCCGGTCGTGTAGGAGGATTCCTCCGAGGCCAGGAAGGCCACCGAAGCGGCCACCTCGGCCGGAGTGGCGAAGCCCATCGGGGACATGATCTTGCTCAGTTCGGCGAAGTCGGCCCCCTCGGGCAACGAGAAGTTCCCCATGAGCGGGGTGTCGATGCCCCCGGGGGCGACGATGTTGGCCCGCACCCCCCGGGACAGGTACTCGGCCGCCAGGGCCTTGGTGAACATGAGGAGGCCGGCCTTCGAGGCGCAGTAGGCGGCCGAGTACGACTGCCCCATGAGGGCGGTGTTGGAGGCGACGTTGACGATCGACCCCCCGTGCTCGAGCAGGGCGGGCAGCGTGGCCCGGCAGATGAGGAACGGCCCGGTGAGGTTGACGGCCAAGATGGCCTGCCACCGTTCGAAGGGCATCTCCTCGGTCCGGTAGAAGCCGCCGATTCCGGCCACGTTGCACACCACCCGGGGCGGTCCCAGCTGGTCGGTGAGGGCGGCCACCGTGTCGGCCACCGGACCTTCTTTGGTCACATCGCACGTGTAGGCAACCGCTGTGCCTCCGGTCCCGGTGATGGTGGTCACCGTGTCGGCCAGATTGTCGGCGGCCACGTCGAGAGCGGCCACAGCCGCCCCCTCGGCGGCCAGACGGACCGCCACGGCGCGTCCCAACCCCGAGCCCGCCCCGGTGACGACGGCCACCCGATCGGTGAACCGTCGCCCAGTGAAGGCGGCGGCGACGGCGTCGGCGGCGTCGTGCTCACTGCCCCCCTGGCCCAGGGTGACCCGCTGGATCGGACTCATGGCTGTCTCCTCGTCTGTTCGGTCTCGGGAATCTTGTCGTCCATGGCTGCGTCGGCTGTCTAGGCGGAGGGCGGGGCCGGCGCGAACCGTTCACGCAGGGTGTGCTTCAGGATCTTGCCGGCCGGATTGCGCGGCACCACGTCGACCACTTCGAGCTGCTCGGGAATGGACTGCACCCGCAGGCCCTGGTCCTTCAGGTAGGCGACCATGTCGGCGAAGGCCAGCGTCTGCCCCTCGGTCATCGAAATCACGGCACACGCCCGCTCGCCGGTCTTCGGATCGGGAAGCCCGATGACGGCCACGTCGGCCACCGCGGGGTGGCTGTAGAGGAGGTCCTCGACCTCCTTGGCCGAGATGTTCTCCCCGTGGCGGATGATGACGTCCTTCAGCCGACCGGTGATGGTCACGTAGCCGTCGGCGTCCACGATGCCGAGGTCGCCACTCCGGAAGTAGCCGTCGTCGTCGAAGGCCTCGGCGTCGAGGGCGGGGTCGAGGTAGCCCCCGATGACCTGGGGACCCTTCAAGCGGATCTCCCCCTCCTGGCCGGGAGCGGCCCGATCGCCGTCCAAGGTCACCACGATGAGTTCGACCCCCGGGGTGGGCCGACCCTCGGTGGCGGCCAACTTCTCGTCGGGATCGTTGGTCGTGGCCATCACCACGATGGGGGCCTCGGTCAGCCCGTAGCCCGAGACGATGCCCACGCCGCCGATCTCGCGTTTGAGGTCGTGGTGGAGCTGGGGAGGCTTGGGCGCTCCACCGCCGGGATAGGAGCGGATGTGGGGGAAGATGGTGTCGCCGCCCGTGGCCCGCTGAGCGGCGAGGTAGGCCATGTGGAACGGCGTGCCCGAGCCGGCCAGGGTGACGTCGTTGGCGGCCAGGAATCCGGGTGTCGTGGCCGGGTCGAAGGCCTCGGTGGTGAGGAGCGTGCACCCGGTGAACAGGGCGGCCATCAGCCAGCCGATCCCCCCGATGTGGGTGAAGGGGAAGATGAGGGCCGACACGTCGTCGGACCGGATGTCGAGGCACTCGGCCATGGCCAGGGCCGAGGCCATGACGGTGAGGTCGGTGTGCGGCGCACCCTTCGGGTCCGCCGTGGTGCCCGACGTGTAGAACAGCCACCGGACCGGGGCCGCAGCCGCCGATGTCGGGGCAGGTTCCACCTCGGGGAGTCCGGCCGGGTCGCCGTCGGGCAGGTCCCGGTCGACCACGAGTACGGACAGGCCCGGCCGCCGCTCGGCGATCTCGTTGGCCATGGCCGCGAAGTCGAAGCCCCGGTAGACCGTGGGCACGACGAGCAGGGCGGCGTCGCTCTGCTCGGTGATGAAGCCGACCTCCCGTCCCCGGTAGATGGGAATGAGGGGGTTCTGGCGGGCACCCAGCCGGGCGAGCGCCCCCACCAGCACCAGCGATTCATTCCAGGTGGGGAGCTCCCAGCTGACCCCGGTCCCCTGGCTCACCCCGTGATGGGCGTGCAGGCCGGCGGCGGCCCGCAGGCATGCCGCTCGGTACTGGCCGAAAGTGAGCTCGGCCCCGGTGTCCTCGTGGGCCAGCACGGCGTCCGGCGTGGCTGCCGCGCGCCGCTCGATCACCTGCCAGAGCGAGGTCCCCCCCACCCAGCCACGGGCTTCGGTTCGGGTGGTCAGGTCGTCGACGAAGTCGGTCATGGGGTCGCTGCTCCGTTCGCAGGTTGTCGTCGGTCCGTGGTCACAGCCGGTCGGGGTCGGGACGGGACCGGTGACCGGCGGGCCGCCTGCTCGGCCCCTTCGGCCAGGGCGCGCTTGTCCACTTTCATCATCGAGGTGAGGGGGAGGCTGTCCACGACCACCACACGGTCGGGGGCCTTGTAGTCGGCCAACGAGGCCCGGGCCAGATCCCGAAGCCCGTCCAACAGGTCAGAGGCGTGCCCTGAATACGAGTCGGTGGGAACCACGAAGGCCACCCCGATCTCCCCCAGCACCGGGTCGGGCGCGCCGACCACCGCGGCCTGGGCCACCTCGGGGTGGGCGCCGAGCACCGCCTCGACCTCGGCCGGGTAGACGTTGTAGCCACCCCGGATGTAGAGCTCGTTGGCGCGCCCCACGAGATGGAGGCACCCGCCGGCGTCGGTGAACCCGAAGTCGCCGGTGGTCAACCACCCGTCGTCGAGGACGGCGGACGTGGCCTCGCCGTCGTAGACGACACCACGGGCGCCGGGCCCGGTCAGCGGCCCGCCCCAGTAGCCGCGCATGACCGCCGGTGAGGACAGCCGCACCCGGCCCACCTCGCCGGAGGGGACGGGACGGCCCTCGTCATCAGTGATGGCCAGGGCCACCCCGGGCACCGGGCGGCCGACGGTCGTCGCCACCACGTCGTCGGGATCGCCGGGGACCGTGCCCGTGCCGAGCGACGCCTCGGTCGAGGTGTAGCGGACCACGACGGGAACGCCCAACCGGTCCCGCATCGCGGCCACCAGCTCGGCCGGGACCCGTGACGCCCCGGTCCCGGCCACGCGGAGGGAGGACACGTCAGCGGCGTCGAGGTCGGGGTGGGCCAGCACGAGGGCCCACTGGGTGGGCACCCCCTGGCCCACGGTGATCCGCTCTTCGGCCATGATCTGGATGGCGTCGCCGGCCCGCCACGGTGTGGGGGTGATCACCGTGGTCACGCCGTTGGCGATCTCGTCCCAGGTCCGGGTCATGGAACCCACGTGGGCGAAGGGCAGCGGGGAGAGTCGGCGGTCCCCGGGCTCGGAGAGCACGTCGGTCCCGTCGGCCACGGCGGCGAGGCTGGCGTGATCGAACACGGCCCCTTTGGGCAGGCCGGTGGTACCGCTCGTCCACACCACAGCCACCGGGTCCCCCCGCTCCACTGCGGGGAAGGAGGCTGGCGCCGGTCCGCCCATGGCCGCCCGCACCGCCGACAGCGTTGTCACGTCCCCGGCCGGCCCGGGTGGCTCGGGGGCATGGTCCTCCACGACCGTCACCGCGGGCCGGGTGCGCTCGAGGATGGAGCGCGTCTCGGGCGTCCCCAGACGGAGGTTGATCCCCGAGGTGACCGCACCGAGACGGGTGGCGGCGGCGTAGCAGACCATGTAGTCGATGGAGCTCGGGAGCAGGAGGCACACCACGGTCCCCGGAGCCACCCCGTGGGCGGCGAACAGCCCGGCCACGCCGTCGGCGGCACGGTCCCACTCGCCGAAGGTGAGCGACCGCCGCGGGGTCTCGTCGGCAGCCGGCTCCACGTAGGCCTCGACCTCGGCGTTGACCGATGCCGCGGCGCGCAGCACCTCGGTGACCGTCTGGAACTCCCCCTCAATCTGACGCACCGTCATACCGGGGAAGGACTGTAACAGGGACGTTCTGGAGCAGTGCGTGGCGCAGGAACCGACGGCCCCGGGGCGCCTACGAGAAGGTCAGGACCCCCCGGGCCAGCTTGCCCGCCTCCATGTCCTCGACGATCTCCCGGAAGCCCTCGAGCGGTCGTTGCTCGGTGACCAGCTCGTCGAGCATCAACTGGCCCGAGAGGTAGAGCTCGACCATGAGCGGGATGTCGTGGTGGGGACGCGTGGAGCCGTAGCGGCAGCCCAGCAGTCCCCGGTCCACGTAGGCCAGGGCGTTGACGTCCACCGATACCTCGGTGCCCTGGGGTGGGATACCGATGGCCAGCGCGTTGCCTCCCCAGTCGAGGGCATCGAGGGCGTTACGCAGCACGGCGGGGTGTCCGACGCAGTCAAAGGACCAGTTGACCCCACCGGTCCATCCGAGACCACCCGACACCCGGTCGGGTCCGGGGGGCACCACCTCGCGGATGGCGGCCACCGCGTCGGTGGTGGAGGCGTCCACGAAGTGGGTGGCCCCGAACTGACGGGCCAGTCCTTCCTTGGAGGCCAGCGTGTCGATGGCCACGATCCGGCTGGCCCCGGCGATGCGCAGGCCCTGGATGACGTTGAGGCCCACTCCCCCGACACCGAAGACGGCGGCCGTCTGCCCGGCCTGGACGTTGGCCCGGTTGAGCACCGATCCCACCCCGGTGACCACACCGCAGCCGATCAGACAGGCGGACGTCATGGGAACGTCCTTCGAGATCTTGACCGCCTGCACCTCTTTGATGACCGTCATTTCGGTGAACACCGAGGTGCCGGCGAAGTTGGACGCCGGGGACCCCTGGTAGGTGAAGGGCTCGGACACATTGCCGAGCGTCTTGATGCACCAGGTCGGGTGGCCGGTGCTGCAGGCGCGGCAGTGGCCGCAGCTGGCGATGGTGGCGATGACCACATGATCGCCCTCTTTGACCGAGGTGACCTCCGAGCCCACGGACTCGACGACGCCGGCACCCTCGTGGCCGAGGACCGACGGCGCCTTCCAGGGAATCGTCCCGTTGATCACCGACAGGTCGCTGTGACACACCCCGGCGGCGCCGATGGCCACCCGGACCTCGTTGGGCCCGGGCTCGCGTACGCCGAGCTCGTCGGTTACCTCTGCCTCGTCACCGGTATAGACGATGCCTCGCATGGCACCCCTCCCTCTCTTGTCGAACTCCTGATGTCCACACCATGCCGGTCACGGCCCCGCCGTATCGCCGGACGTGGCGTACTCGGTCCGCAGCTCGCGTTTGAGCACTTTGCCGCCGGCGTTCATGGGCAGGGACTCGACCAGCTCGAAGCGGCGCGGCACTTTGTAGTTGGCCAGGCGCTCGCGGGCCCAGCCGCCCAGCTCGTCGGCGATGCCCGGGTCGGCACCGGCGTCGGCGCGGACCACGAGGGCCAAGCCCACCTCGCCCATCCGTCGGTCGGGCACGCCGATGACGGCCACCTGGCCGACGCCAGGATGGCCCCGGAGGACCGCCTCCACCTCCGCCGGGTAGACGTTGAAGCCACCCGATACGTACATGTCCTTCAAGCGGTCGGTGATGGCCACATTCCCGGCCTCGTCCATCACGGCGATGTCGCCGGTGTGCAGCCATCCGCCGGCGTCGATGGCCTCATCGGTCGCCTCGCCGTCGTTGAAGTAGCCCCGCATGACGTTGTAGCCACGCACCACGAGCTCGCCGGTCTCGCCGCGGGCGAGCTCGGCACCGTCGGGGTCGACGATGCGAACCTCCACGTCGGGGATAGCCCGGCCCGATGTCCCGGCGATCACCTCGGCCGAGTCCCCGCGGCGGCACATGGTGACGGTCCCGCAGGCCTCGGTGAGACCGTAGGCCGTGAGGACCGTCTCGATGCCCAGGTCGGACCACAGACCTCGCACCAGCTCCACCGGCACCAACGCGGCCCCGGTGACCACCAGTCGGAGGGAGTCCAGCTCGAAGCCCTTGCGGTCCGGATGGTCGAGGATCGACTGGAAGATGGTGGGCGGTCCGGGCAGAACCGAGATGCGCTGCTGTTCGATCCTCGCCACCACCTGGTTCACGTCGAACACGGGCTCGGGCACGATGGTGGCCCCGGTCATGAGACAGGCCAGGATCCCCGCCTTGTACCCAAAGGTGTGGAAGAAGGGGTTCACGATGAGGTAGCGGTCACCGTGGCGGAGCCCGACCACCTCGGCCCAGGTGGCGAAGGTCCGCAGGGTCTGGCCGTGGGTGGTCATCGCCCCTTTGGGGTTCCCCGTGGTGCCCGAGGTGAAGACCAGGTCGGAGAGGTCCCCCTCGGTGATCGAGGCGGTCCGCCCCGCAGCCACGTCGGCCGAACAGGTGCCCCCCTCTTGGAGGAAGACCTCCCACTCGACAACGGGGTCGCCCTTGGCCGTGGCCGCCCGGGGTGCCTGCTCATCGGTACGCAACACCACTACCCGCTCGAGGTCGGGCACCGGCTCGCCTGCCGCTACCGCCTCGTCCAGCAGGCGTGGATAGTCGGTCCCGAGGAACCCCTCGACCGTGAAGAGCAGCCTCGCCCCGGATCGCCGCAGGATGTAGGCGGCCTCGGCCCCTTTGAACCGGGTGTTGAGGGGCACGAGGAGGGCCCCGGCACCGACGGCTCCGAGTGCGGCGATGACCCACTCGGCACAGTTCGGGGCCCAGATGGCCACCCGGTCGCCCCGCTCGATCCCGTTGGCCACGATGGCCCGGGTGGCCACAGCCACCTGCTCGGCCAACTCGTCGAAGGTAAGGCGCAGGGTGGTTCCCCCCGGGCCGTGGACATCGACCAGCGCCTCGGACTCACCGAAGCGGGCGGCGGCATCCTCGACGAGCCCGGGGATGGTCCCCCACTGGAGATCCCCTCGGGGATCGGTCACATCTGACACGTCGTCAGGGTAGTGCAATCCCCCTGCCGACAGGCCGGTCGGGATGCCCCGCCGTGTCGGTCGGCCCTCAGGGATGCTGGCTGCTGACCGACACCACCTCGCCGGTCATGAACGTGGCGTAGTCGCTGGCGAGGAAGGCGATCACGTTGGCCACCTCCCATACCTCGGCACCTCGCCCGTTCACCTCACGCCGGCTCAGTTCGGCCAGCTCCTCGTCGGCCATGACCTTGTTGAGGAATGGATGGACGGCCAGGCTGGGCGAGACGGCATTGATGCGGACGCCATGGGGAGCGGCCTCCACCGCACTACACCGGGTGAGGGCCATCACCCCGGCCTTGGCTGCGGCGTAGTGGGACTGTCCGGCCTGAGCCCGCCACCCGAGCACCGAGGCGTTGTTGACGATGACCCCGCCCTGGCCACGGGCGTAGAAGTGCTGGAGGGCGGCACGGGTGCAGCGGAACGTGCCGGTGAGCGTGACGTCGAGGACGAGGGACCACTGTTCGTCGGTCATCTCCACCACGTCGACCTGGCCACCCAGCCCGGCGTTGTTCACGGCCACATCGATGCCGCCGTGCTGTTCGGCCGCCGTGGCGTAGAGCCGCTGCACCTGCTCCTCGTCGGTCACGTTGCAGGGCACGGCCAGTGGCGGTTTGCCGTCCAACTCCGGCAACCCGGCCAGGGCGTCGGCCGCCTCGCCGAGTCGCCGTTCGTGGGCGTCCGAGATCACGACGGTGGCTCCTTCCTCCACGCAGCGCTTGGCCGTGGCGAAGCCGATGCCGGTACCCGCCGCGGCGGTGACGACGATCACCTTGCCGGTCAGCAGACCGTGGCCGGCAGGGGGGACGGGAAGGGGGCGGGGAGCGGGGATCGACCCGTCCGGTGCAGCGTCGGTCATCGGGTGGTCCCCTTGGGTTCGGGCGGCAGGCCGAGGACCCGCTCGCCGATGATGTTCTTCTGGATCTCGTTGGAGCCGCCGTAGATGGTCTCGGACCGGCTGAACAAGAAGGTGCGCTGGAACTCGTCGAGCTCGTAGGGAAAGCCCTCGGCCACCAGGCCGGCCGTACCGCGGATATCGAGGGACAGCTCGCCGAGCTGCTGATGCCAGGTGGACCAGTACAGCTTGATGATGGAGGCCTCGGGCGGGGCCACCGGCCCGTCGTAGCCCGACAGGCTGCGCAGGGTGTTGTAGCGGAGGATCTCGAGTTCGGTGTGGGAGCGGGCCAGGCGCTGGCGGATGACCGGGTCGGCCGCCCGTCCGTTGGCCCGGGCCACCTCGATCAGGTCGTCGAGCTCCCGTCGGAAGGTGAGCTGGTGACCGAGCAGTCCGACCCCCCGCTCGAAAGCCAGCGTGGCCAGAGCCACCCGCCATCCCTGGCCCACCTCGCCCACTACGTGGTCCGACGGGGTTCGGGCCCCGTCGAAGAACACTTCATTGAACTCCGAGGTCCGGGTCAGTTGGGTGATCGGCCGGACCTCGATCCCGGGCTGGTCCATGGGGACCAGCAGGTAGGAGAGCCCGTGGTGCCGCAGCGATCCGGGCTCGGTCCGGCACACCACGAAGCACCAGTCGGCCTGATGGGCCCCCGAGGTCCACACCTTCTGGCCGGTGAGCACCCACTCGTTCCCGTCGAGGTGGGCCTTGGTCTGGACATTGGCCAGGTCACTACCGGCATTGGGCTCGGAGTACCCCTGGCACCACAGCTCGGTGCCGGCCAGGATGGGGGGTAGGAACCGGGCCTGTTGGGCCGGCGTCCCGTACTGGATCAGCGTCGGTCCGAGCAGTCCCTCGCCGAGGACGCTCACCCTCCCGGGGGCCTTGGCCCGGACGTACTCCTCGTTGAAGATGACCTGATGGGCGATGGACGCGCCCCGGCCCCCGAACTCCGTCGGCCAGCCGATTCCGGTCCAGCCGTCGGCGGCCAGGACCTTCTCCCACTCAAGGCGGACCTCGAAGCCGAAGGTTTCGTCGCCAGAACCCCCGCGCCCCCCAGGGCGGCGAACTCGCCGATCACGTGGTCGGACAGCCAGGACCGGATGTCCTTCCTGAACGTCTCGTCCTCGGGTCGGTCTCGGAGGTCCATGGCTGATGAAGGGTTCCTGATTCGTCGGTGCGGGGAAGCGCCCGGGTCCGACAGGGGTGCGGCTCCAGTCGACCGGGTCCGCCGGCACGGGCGACGGAATCTGACGCGACGTTAGCAAACGCCCCGTCCCGCTCCCTGAGGTGACAACACCACGGTTGGGACCCGCTCCCTAGTGTGGAGAGCGGTCGCGGCGGCCTGTCGGCCGCCCGACATCGGGAACCGGTGGTCGCCGGCTGGACCTTCCCGCGCAGCCTGAACTGGAGCCAAGGCCTATGAGCGAGCACATCGAAACGGAGTCGGATGAGCGGTTGGAGCTGAGCGACGAGGAGTGGCGGGCCAAGCTCACCCCCGAGCGGTACGCCGTGCTGCGCCAGAAGGGAACCGAACCGGCCTGGTCCGGCGAACTGCTCCACGTGGATGGCAGCGGGATGTTCAGCTGTGCAGGGTGCGGTGCCGCACTCTTCCCGAGCGACACCAAGTTCGAATCGGGGTCGGGATGGCCCAGCTTCTACCGGGCCCTCGACGAGGGCGTCATCAACGAGCACGCGGACCGGAGCCTGTTCATGAGGCGTACCGAGATCACCTGTGCCCGCTGTGGCGGGCACCTCGGTCACGTCTTCCCCGACGGGCCCGCCCCGACCGGTCGGCGCTACTGCGTCAACTCCCTATCCATCGAGTTCCGACCCGAGTCCTCCTGAGCCCGACAATCCCCGCACCCTGACGGCCCTCGGAGCACCGCGCCCACGGGTGGGCTGGTTCCGGTCAACCGGTCCTCGAGCAGCTCGAAGAGATCGCCCAGGGCCCGGGCCTCGTCGGCGTGCCCTGCGGCTACAAGTACCGGATCGGCGTCGGCCAGGGCCTGACAGGCCCCGAACACTTCGAGCTTGGTCAGCTGCACCCGCAGAAACATCGAGGCCGGGGCCGGACTCCCACCCTCGGGGGGTGTGGTGTCGCCGCCCGGAGCCACCGGGCCGGACGGTCGGCCCCCGGTGAAGGGGCCGGCCGACGACGCCCAGCTCACGCCGACGTACCGAAGGCATCGTCGACCGACTCGGATCCCGAAGGGCCGTGGGCCGAATCGGCCTGCGGGCGCAGAACCTGATGCACTTCGATCGTGGCGAAGCGGAGGCTCGCCCCGACCTCGTCGGCCACGATCTCGACCTTCACTCGCCGTTCGCCCTCGGTGGTGTCCCAGCTGCGCTGCTCTAGGCGACCGGTGACTACCACCCGCATCCCCCGGGTGAGGCTGAGCGCGACGTTCTCGGCCAGATCCCGCCAGGTCACCACGTCAAAGAAGGAGGTGGACTCCTCCCAGGCGTTGGTGTCCCGGTTCTGCCACCGCCGGTTGACGGCCACGCCCAACGTGGTGGTGGCCTGGCCGTCACGCGTGTAGCGGATCTCGGGGTCCCTGGTCAGATTGCCCGTGATCGTGGTGGTCGTGGCCGTGGTCATGGTGATTCCTCTCCGTTGCGCACCGTGGTGCTCCTCCGGGGCGACGGGCTGAGCCCGACCCTCCCGGCCACCCACCTCGGGTGACGCCCTCATGGTCGGCGCGGTGCCTTGCCCCGGTGCCGGACACGAAGCTGGCCGGAGACCTTGCCGGGCCCGGCTCCGACTGGCCGCCCGGCATCGAAGGACCGGGGAAACGGCCCGCGACCTACACTGTCGGCGCAGGTAGCACCCACCGATCGGTTGCGGCCGACAGGCAGGCCCCTCGAACACATGACGATCCACGGGACAGAAGGGAACGGGCATCCGATGAGCTGGACCGGAGTGGCACCCTACGGGGCCGATCTCTACACGGAGCCCGACGGCGACCCCGACACCCTTGCCAACCTCGGCCCGCTGACCGCACTAGCCGGCGTCTGGCGGGGCACCAACGGGGCCGATGCCCACCCCGATGTGGACGGCACGGAGCGGAACGAGTTCGTGGAGCACTACGAACTCCAGCCCATCGACCGCCAGACGAACGGGCCCCAACTGTTCTACGGGCTCCGCTACCACACCCACATCGTGAAGCCCGGGGAGGCCGAGACCTTCCACGACCAGGTCGGCTACTGGCTCTGGGAACCGGCCACCCACTCCGTGACCCTGACGCTCGGAATCCCACGGGGCCAGGTCCTCCTGGCCGGCGGTACGGCAGAGCCGGATGCCACCGAGTTCGAGGTCAACGCCACGGTCGGATCAGAGGTCTACGGCATCTTGTCCAACCCCTATCTCGATCAGGCCTTCCGGACGCTCAGCTACCGGATGTCCGTGACGGTCCACCCCGATGGCACCTGGTCCTACGATGAAGAGGGCGTATTGGCCATTCCCAACCGTGACGAGCCCTTCTCCCACACCGACCGCAACACCTTGACCCGCATCGGGCCGCCCACACCCAATCCCCTCGCCCAGGCCCAGGCCTCCGTCGACTACGGAGGCCTGGGCATCGGCAATCTACGGAGTGAAAGCAGGATGTTCCCATGAACCATCTGATTCGAGAGCTGGCCCCGATCACCGACGAGGCCTGGACTCAGATCGACGACGAGGCCAGCCGCTCGCTGAAGCACAACTTGGCGGGTCGCCGGCTGGTCGACTTCACGGGGCCGTTGGGCTGGGGCCACTCGTCCGTCGACGCCGGAAGGGTCGACCCCGTCGACGGCGCCGCCCTGGGCGGGGTCGAGGTGGCCCGTCGTCGGGTGCTCCCGCTCGTCGAGCTGCGCTCGTCGTTCACCCTCGACCGGGCCGAACTGGCAGCCGCCGACCGGGGCGCCACCGACCTCGATCTCGACCCGGTCATCGACGCCGGACGCACGGCGGCGCTGGCCGAGGACCACCTGGTGTTCCACGGCTACGAGGCCGGAGGCGTGGCCGGGATGATCTCGGTTTCGCCCCACCAACCGGTGGCCATCAGCGATGACTACAGTCGCTACCCCGAGCACGTGGCCCAGGCCGTGGCCGCCCTGCGGGCCGCCGATGTGGCCGGCCCCTACGCCATCGCCCTCGGTGCCCGGTGCTTCACCGGCGTGACCGAGACCACCGAGCACGGCGGCTACCCGGTCTTCGAACATCTCCGCCAGATCCTCGATGGCCCCGTGGTGTGGGCGCCGGGAGTGGACGGTGCGGTCGTCCTCAGCCAGCGCGGCGGCGACTTCGAGCTGACCATCGGCGAGGACTTCTCGATCGGCTACCGCTCGAGCACCGCGACCACCGTGGACCTCTACATCGAAGAGAGCCTCACCTTCCGCATCAACACCCCCGAGGCGTCGGTCCACCTGGCCTACTTCTAGGACCGGTTGCCGACCGGCTCGTGGCGCTCAAGGACAGTCGGCCCCACCGGCCGGAGGGAAGGACGCGATGACGGCACACTCGGGGGGACTGCTCGACGGTGTGCGGGTCGTCGACCTCACCTCCATCGTGATGGGCCCGTTGGCCACCCAGATCTTCGGTGACCTCGGTGCCGACGTGATCACCGTCGAAGACCCCCGCGGCACCCTCAGCCGGGTGATGACGGCCGGTCCGCATCCCCAGCTCTCGGGCATCGCCCTCAACCTTTTGCGCAACAAGCGAAACGTGGTCCTCGACCTCAAGACCCCCGCCGGCCGCGATGCGCTCTTGGAGGTGGTGGCAACGGCCGATGTCTTCGTCACCAACCTGCGGCCCGGTACCTTGACCCGGCTCCGGCTCACCTACGACGAGGTGGCCTCGGTCCGGCCCGAGATCATCTACTGCCAGGCCCAGGGCCACCCGAGCGACTCGGCGGCCGCGGACGCACCCGCCTATGACGATGTCGTCCAGGCGGCCAGCGGACTGCCCGACGCCTTCCGCCTGTTCGGCGGCGAGCCCCTGTTCGCGCCGACCCTCATGGCCGACAAGGTCAGCGGCCTGACCATCGCCTATGCGGTGATGGCCGCCCTCTTCCACCGCCAGCGCACCGGCCAGGGCCAGCGGATCGAGGTACCCATGGTGGACGTGATGACCGCCTTCATGCTCGTCGAACACGCCGGGGCGGCGACGGCACGCCCTCCCCAGGGGAGCCCGGGCTACCAACGGATCCTGAACTCCGAGCGCCGTCCCCAGCGGACCAGTGACGGATGGATCAGTGTGCTCCCCTACACCCGGCAGAATTTCGAGGACATCTTCCGGGCCGGAGGCCGTGAGGACCTGGCTACCGACGATCGCATCCATTCGGCCCGGGGCCGGATCGACCACGCCGACGACCTCTACGGGGAGGTCGCCGCCATCCTCCGCGGACGCACCACGGCCGAGTGGTTGGCGTTCTGCCACGAGACCGATGTACCCGCCTCGCCCATCGCCACCCTCGAGGAGCTGGTGGAGGGCCTACCCGAAGACGACCACCCCGTCGCCGGCCGCTACAAGGTCATCCCCCAACCCGTGCGGTTCTCGGCCATGCCGGGGCCAACCGTGCACCGACCCGCCGCCCTGAGCGGGCAGCACACCGACGAGGTGATGGACGAGGTGCGCGGCATCGATCCGCGTGGTGACCGATGACGACCGAGTCCTTCGGTGATGTCACGGCACGGATCGAGCCGTCGCGAGTGGCCGAAGTCGAGATGCACCGTCCCCCGGCCAACTACTTCGACGCCGTCCTGCTGGCCGGCGTGGTGGACGCCGTCGCCTGGGCGCACGGCCAAGGGGCACGTGCAGTAGTCCTCTGTTCGGAGGGCCGCCACTTCTGTGCCGGACTCGACTTCGGAGCCAGGGCCACGCCCGAGCCCGAAGCGCTCCGCACCCTCTACCGCCGTGCCGTCGAGCTGGTGGACGGACCCCTTCCCCTCGTCGCAGCCGCCCAGGGGTCGTCCATCGGCGGCGGGTTGGGCCTCGCCCTGGCCGCCGACTTCCGGGTGGCCGCCCCGGACAGCCGGTTCGCCGCCAACTTCGCCCGCCTCGGCTTCCACCAGGGTTTCGGGCTCTCGGTCACGCTGCCCCGGGCCGTCGGTCACCAGGCGGCACTCGATCTGTTGACCACCGGCCGACGGATCGAGGGGGCCGAGGCCTTCCGCATCGGTCTATGCGACCGGCTGGCCGATGACCCCCGGGCCGGCGCCCACGCGCTGGCCTCGGAGATCGCCGCCTCGGCGCCGCTGGCCGTGGGGTCGATCCGGGCCACGCTGCGCCGGGGCCTGCGGGACCAGTTCGCCGCGGCGGTCGATCACGAGCGGAGCGTCCAGACCGAACTGATGGCTACCGACGACTTCCGAGAGGGGATCGCCGCCTCACTGGGACGCCGCCCACCCGACTTCACCGGGCGGTAGGCACCGCCCTCGGGGCCGCACCGATGAGGGACCTCACTCGCCCCTGAGGTCGGCGCCCAGCTCGGCCCGGGTGGCCTCGCTGAGGGGTGTGCCAGGCACGCCGTCGGGATACTCGGGGTGGTTGACGACCAACCGCACTGGCTGGGAGGCGAATCGGTCGACCTGGTCCTCGGTGAAACGGAACCGCACGTAGTGGACGGCCGACGTGGTCTCGGCCCGGCTGAGATTCGACTCGTGCTCCTCTTCGGGCGTGGAGGTGATGACCTCGGCCGACCCACCCGAGCCGATATGGATCTCGCAGCTCCGTTGCACCCCGACCAGGCGGGGCAGCCACGTCCGGAGCTCCTCGTCGGTGGTGAGTTCGAGGAACAGGGTGGCCGACAGCTCGCCGGTCGACGGCAACAGTCGGTTGTACACGTCCAGTTCGTGCTGGATCTGCTCGTCGGTGAACATCTTTTCGGCCCGGGCCATCTCTTGGACCTGGAACCTCATGGTCAACCGGTTCTCGAAGGTCAGGGTGATGACCGGCCCGACACTCACCCGACGCAGCTTCTTCGTGGCGATCACGCGCGACCGGAACTCGTCGCGCTCCCGCTCATAGGCACGCTGGTCGGCGATGTCGGCCAGGGTGAGGGGTCGGGCTGGGGTCACGGTGTTCCTTTCGGGGAGTCGGTTCGGGAACTCGGAGTTCGTGGGCGGCCGTCTGCATGGCTGGGGAGGCCTCGTTCCTGCCGCGCGGGCGGGGACGAACCGGCCCCGGGCGTCGCCCGGGGCCGGTCCCTCCATCGGTTCGGGGCGCTCGGAGCGCGCCCCCGACCGGTCAGGCCAAGGAGGCGAGTCCCTCGCTGAACCGTCCGGCGTGGCTCTTCTCGGCCCGGGCCAGGGTCTCGAGCCACTCGGCGATCTCGTCGAATCCTTCGTCACGAGCGGTCTTGGCGAACCCCGGGTACATCTCGGAGTACTCGTAGGTCTCCCCTTCGATGGCCGACTTGAGGTTGTCGGCGGTCGGGCCGACCGGCACGCCGGTCACCGGGTCGCCGACCAGGCGGAGGAAGTCGAAGTGACCGAAGGCGTGGCCGGTCTCCCCCTCGGCAACCGAGCGGAAGAGGGCGGCGACGTCGGGGTAGCCCTCGACATCGGCCTTCTGGGCGAAGTAGAGGTAGCGGCGGTTGGCCTGGCTCTCCCCGGCGAAGGCCTCCTTCAGGTTGGCCTCGGTCTTGCTGTCTTTCAGTTCCGTCACGGTGTTCCTTTCATGGCTGTAATGCCCGCAGAGGCTTCCGCGGGTGGATTGCTGGTGCTGACATCGGTGGTGAGGGTCATCACGATCCGACCGGGGAGGGCGAGCGCCTCGGCCGGGTGGAGACACGACACTCGGGACAGAGTCCGCGGAAGACGATCTCGGCCGATCCCACCTCGAAGCCGAGGTCTGCACCCTTCGGGATGGCGAGCTCGGGAAAGGACGCCACCAGGTCTCGTACGCTGCCGCAGCCCCGACAGACCAGGTGGTGGTGGGGGTCGTCCACATTGGGATCGAAACGCGTCATCCCGGTCCCCACGTCGAGGGTGGCGATCTCGCCCAGCTCGGCCAGGTCGTAGAGGGTCTGATAGACGGTCTTGAGGGAGATGGTCTCCATCTCCCGGCTGGCCAGGGCGTGGACCGCCTCGGCCGAGGGGTGGGTGACATCGCCCTGCAGCACGCGGAAGATGCACTGGCGCTGGGCGGTGACCTTGCGTCCGGTGGAGCGGAAGCGCTCGGTCAGCTCGTCAGGGGTCCGCATTGCCCGCCACCTTATCACCAATCATTGTTTTTCAACAATCGTTGTAGATATCCCCGACCGACGCTCCCCTGGGCCGATCGGAACGGGCGTCCACGTGTGGCAGGCTTTGGCCATGCCCGCATCCGCCAGCGCCGACGGGTCGCCCGTCGGCCGGTTCCAGCGGGACGAGGCCCTGGCCGCCCTGGCCACGCAGCACTTCGATGTCCTGGTCGTCGGTGGAGGCATCACGGGTGCAGGAGTCGCCCTCGACGCCGCCAGCCGGGGGTTGTCGGTAGCCCTGGTGGAGAAGGACGATTTCGCCTCGGGCACCTCGTCCAAATCGTCCAAGCTGATCCACGGAGGGCTCCGCTACCTCCAACAGCACGAGTACCGTCTCGTCTACGAGAACCTGGCCGAGCGCCAGCGGTTGCTGGAGAATGCGCCCCATCTGGTGTCGCCCCTCCCCTTTCTGATCCCCCTGTTCGGCCGGGACGGGATCGTCAACCGCAGTGTGGCCCGTGTCTATCTGGCCGCCCTGTGGCTCTACGACCTGACCGGCGGGATCCGAATCGGCCGGCGTCACGAGAAGGTCTCGCGCGACCAGGCGTTGGCCCACATGCCCACCCTCGTGGCCGACCGTCTGGTGGCCGGCTTCCTCTACTGGGACGCACGCGCCGACGACGCCCGCCTGACCCTGGCGGTCATACGCACCGCCGTACTCGAACACGGCGCAGTGGCGGCCAACCACACCGCCGTCACCGGACTGGTAACCGGTGAGGACGGACGGGTACGGGGGGCGCAGGTGTCGCCCGAGGGCTCGGCGCCCTTCGAGATCCGGGCGTCGGTGGTGGTCAACGCGGCCGGCGTCTGGTCCGACCGGGTGCGCACCCTCGACGAGCACGGCGATCCCCACTCCATCCGCCCGGCCAAGGGGATCCACATCACCGTTCCCTACGAGGCCTTCCCGTGCGACATCGCCGCGGTCATACCGGTTCGAGAGGACCACCGGTCGATCTTCGTGGTGTCGTGGGGCGACCAGGTCTACCTCGGCACCACCGACACCGACTACGACGGCCCACTCGACGACCCGAGCTGCCTGCCCGAGGACGTCGACTACATCCTGTCCGCGGCCAACGCCGTGACCACCCGACCCATCGGGCGCTCGGACGTCACCGGCATCTGGACCGGCCTACGGCCCCTGCTGGCGCCGGTGGAGGGCAAGCACGCCCCGAGCGAGCGCACCGCCGACCTGTCACGCCGTCACACGGTGCGCACGTCCGAAGCCGGGGTCATCACGGTGACCGGCGGGAAGCTCACCACCTACCGCAAGATGGCCGAGGACACGGTCGACGCGGTGGCCGCGGTGCTCGGTCGGCGGTCCCTCCGCTGTGTGACCAAGGACCTCCGACTGCGCGGGGCGGGACACGCCTCCCGGGTGCCGGCCCAGCGACTCGACGACCTCGGCACCGCCCCGGCGCCCGACCCGGCCACGGCCACGGCCACCCACCTGGCCGGACGGTACGGCTCGGAGACACCCGACGTGCTGGCCATGGCCGAGGGCCGGCCTGAGCTCCTCGACCCGCTGGTCGAAGGCCTCCACTACCTCGGCGTCGAAGCCCTCTTCGCCGTGCGGCGCGAGATGGCCGGCTCGGTGGCCGACGTGCTCGACCGCCGCACTCGAGCCTCCCTCCGAGACGCCCGCGCCGCGGCGGACGCCGCCCGCCGGGTAGCCGAGATCATCGGGCCCGATCTCGGATGGGACGACGACCGCATCGAGACCGAGGCTGCCGCCTACGCCGAGCGCGTGCACCGCGACCTGGCCCGTGCCGGCCTCGACCCCGACTCCCCCCGGGGGCGCACTCTGAGAGCGGTTTCGACCCCGGCCGTCCCCGACCACGGCGGGGATCGATGACCACTCCCACACCGGTGACGGCCATCGACGCCGAGCCGGCCCTCGTGTCCGACCACCTGGGCGGTCGACGGGTCGCGGTCGACGACGCCCTCCGCGACCGGCTCGCCGGAGTCTGCGCCGAGGTCTCCGACCGGGACGACGACCGGGCCGAGGCCGGGCGGGACTGGTGGCCGCTCGCCATCGGGTGGGCCGTCTCGGGTGAAGTCCCGGCCCGGCCGGCAGTGGTGGCCCGCCCCACCGACACCGAGCAGGTTGCTGCGGTGCTCGCTCTTTGTCATCAAGCCCACGTACCCGTCACCCCGGCCGGAGGCAGGAGCGGCGTGTGCGGGGCGTCGGTGCCCCTCTTTGGCGGGGTGGCCCTCGACCTGTGCGGCCTGGCCGGCATCAGATCGGTCGACCCCGACTCCCTGATCGCCGATCTCGGGGCGGGGACCTTCGGCCCCGACGTCGAGTCGGGACTGCGGGACGGGTACTCGCTCACCCTCGGGCACTGGCCCCAGTCCATGGACCTCTCGACCGTGGGCGGGTGGCTGGCCTGTCGAGGCGCGGGGCAGTACTCCAACCGCTACGGGAAGATCGAGGACATGGTGCTCGGCCTCGAAGTGGTGCTGGCCGATGGGCGGGTGATCCGCACGGGCGGCGCGGGCCCGCGTTCGGCGACGGGGCCCGACCTCACCCAACTCTTCGTGGGCAGCGAGGGAACCCTCGGGGTCATCACCGAGGGTCGGTTCCGCGTCCACCCTGTCCCGGCCGGCGAGGGGCGCCGTGCCTTCGGCTTCGCGTCCTTTGCCGACGGACTGGACGCCTGTCGACGGATTCTCCGGCGGGGGGCGACCCCGGCGGTCCTGCGTCTCTACGATGCCACCGAGTCGGCGCGGTCCTTCGACCTGGCTGGCACCAACGTGCTCATCGTGCTCGACGAAGCCGATCCCGCCCTGGTCGAGGCCACGCTGGCCATCGTCGACCAGGAGTGCGGGGGCGCCGATGTCTTGGCCGTCGGTCTGGTGGACCGCTGGCTGGGCCACCGCAACGACGTGTCGGCCCTGGCCCCGCTGTGGCGCGGCGGTGTGGTGGTGGACACCGTCGAGGTCGCGGCGCGCTGGACCGAACTGCCCGGCCTTTACCGTTCGGTGCTCGACGCCCTGGCCGGGGTGGAGGGCACCCTCGTGGCCTCGTCGCACCAGAGCCACGCCTATCCCGACGGCGCCTGCCTCTACTTCACCTTCGCCGGCCGGCCCCCTGAGGACCTGGTCGATGGAGGGCCCCCGGGGACTGCCCTCGGCCGGTGGGTCGACGCCTACTACCGACAGGCATGGGACGAGGTCACCCGGGCCACGCTCGGGGCGGGCGGGGCCATCAGCCACCATCACGGGATCGGGCTCAACCGGGCCCGGTTCCTGTCGACGGCCCTCGGGCCGGCCTTCGCCGTCCTGACCTCGGTCAAAGAGGCCCTCGATCCCCACGGGATCCTCAACCCGGGAAAGCTGGGGCTTCCGGGACCCTTCGGACCGGTGCCCTGGCCATGAGTGTCCTCGTGGTCGACGTGGGCACCTCGGGGGTGCGGGGGGCGGTGGTCCGACCCGACGGTCAGGTCACCCACATCCACCATGTCCAGGTCCTGCCGGACACGCCGTTCCCGGGTCTGGTGGAGTTCGACGCCACGGCCATGGCCGGCGCCGTCATGGAGGTGGCCACGGCCAGCCTGGCCGAGGGGGGACCCGTCGGCGCCGTGGGGATCGCCAACCAGCGGGCCTCGACCATCGTGTGGGACCGCGCCACCGGCACTCCGGTGGGCCCCGGTCTCGGCTGGCAGGACCTCCGGACCGTCGGCACCTGTCTCGAGCTCCAGAGCCACGGCATCCGGGTGGCCCCCAATGCCTCGGCCACCAAGGTGGCCGCCCTGCTCGACGTGGCCGATCCCGACCGGTCGCGCTCGGAGCGGGGTGAGCTGGCCGCCGGGACCGTCGACACGTGGGTGGCGTGGGTGCTCTCGGGCGGGCGCCTCCATGTCACCGATGCCTCCAACGCCGGGGTGACCGGCCTCATCAGTGCCGACGGATCGGGGTGGAACCCCAAGGTCCTCGAGGCCTTGCGTATCCCCGAGTCCCTCCTTCCTGCCATCGTGGACTCGACCGGCGAGGTGGGAACGGCCGATGCCCTGCCCGGCAGGCCCGTCATCGCCGGCATCGCCGGCGACCAGCAGGCGTCCCTCATCGGCCAGGGCTGCACCCGCCCGGGCCTGGCCAAAGCCACCTTCGGCACCGGCGGCATGCTCGACCAGTGCACCGGGCCCGAGCGCCCCCTCGGGGCCGACCGGGGTCAGGCCGGCACCATCCCCATCATCGCCTGGCGGCGAGCCGGTCGGATCACCTGGGGGGTCGAGGCCATCATGTTGTCCGCCGGCACCTGTGTGGAGTGGCTGCGCGACGACCTGGCCATCATCGACTCGGCCCACCACTCGGCCGAGGTGGCCGGCCGCTGCGAGGAGACCGGCGACGTCTGGTTCGTGCCCGCCCTTCTCGGACTGGGCACTCCGGTGTGGGACTTCGGAGCCCGAGGCACGTATGTCGGGCTGACCCGGGGCAGTGGGCGGCCCGAGCTGGTCCGGGCCGTGCTCGAGGGGGTGGCCCACCGGGGAGCCGACCTGGCCGAGGCGGCCGAGGCCGATTCCGGGCTGCCCATCGGGCCCCTCCGGGTCGACGGGGGCATGTCGGACAACCCCGTGTTCACCCAGGCGCTGGCCGACGCCTGCGGCCGGCCCATCGAGATCTCGCCCGTACTCGAGGCCACCACCCTCGGCGCCGCCTACCTGGCCGGTATGGCCACCGGCGTCTGGGCCGACGAGGACGAGGTGGCCGCGGCGTGGACACCCCGCTCGGTGGTGGACCCGAGGGGGAGTGACGACGAGCGGGCCGGGCGGCGGTCCCGGTGGTTGGACGCCCGTGGCCGGTCCGAGGCCACCATCCCCGAGCTCTCGGCCCTTGACTTCTGAGCCCTTCGGTGGGCGTGGCCGGGGGCGACGTGCGGGTCCGTTCGACCAGGTCCCGGGGCTGGTGCATTGATCATCGACCCGCAGAACGCCTAGGGTGGGTAGGTCACCACGCTCGGAGATGTCATCGACGGGACGCGCGGATGCCGGGGAAGCAGGGGAACGCATGAGCACGGGCATCGAGGCAGTGGGAGCCGAGCCGGTGGTGGCTGTGCCCGGGCATGAGGTGTCCGCTGAGGTGTCCATCGACGAGGCCGTCATCACCGCCCGTTCGCTCCACCAGGCCCTCTCCCAGGTCTTGCTCGGTACGCCCCGTGCCGTCACCATCGCCGTGGTGGCGGCCATGTCGGGCAACCACCTGCTCATCGAGGACGTACCCGGCGTGGGCAAGACGGTCCTCGCCCGCGCCCTCGCCGCCGCCCTCGGCGTGCAGCTCTCCCGGGTCCAGGGCCACCCCGACCTCCTGCCCTCCGATGTCACCGGCGTCACCGTGTTCTCCCCGGACACCCAGACCTGGGACTTCCGCCCCGGCCCGGTCTTCGGGCACGTGGTCCTCCTCGACGAGCTCAACCGGACGCCGCCGCGTACCCAGTCGGCGCTGCTCGAGGCCATGGAGGAACAGCAGGTCTCGGTGGACGGCGAGTCGTGGCCCCTCCCCCGCCCCCATCTGGTCATCGGTACCCAGAACCCCGTGGGCCAACTCGGCACCTACCCGCTCGTCGAGAGCCAGCTCGACCGGTTCGGCCTCTCGACGACGATCGGCTATCCCGACGCCGAGGTCGAGACCCGGCTCGTGCTGCACAGCGGGGGCCGCTACGCCCTCGACGACCTGGCCCCCGTGTCGGATCCCACCCGCTGGGAGCGCGCCATCGCCGCTACGGCGTCGGTGCACGTCGTGACGGCGGTGGCCGAGTACGCCGTCTCACTCGTCCGGGCCACCCGCACCGCCGGGACCGTGCGACTCGGAGCCAGCCCCCGGGCGGCCATCTCCCTCATCCGGTCGGCCCAGGCCTACGCCGTGTTGACCGGACGTCCCTATGTGACCCCTCAGGACGTCCAGGCCGTGGCGGTGGCCTGCCTGGCCCACCGCCTCATCGCCGAGGGGAGTGGCGCCGACGGCCCGGCTCTGGTGGCCCGGATCCTGGCCGAGGCACCCGTCCCACCGACGTGACCGGGACCGGCCCCGCACCCCGGACGCCCGGGTGGCGCGGGGTCACCACCGCCGTTACTGGTCTCGTGGCCGGGGTGTGCGGTGTGGTGGTGGTGCGGACCTTCTTCGGACCCGGGATGATCCTGGCCGGGGCGCTGGTCGGTGTGGTGGCGCTGACCGCAGGAATGGCCATCTCCTGGTCCGCCTCGGGCCAACGCGGCCGTGACCGGGACACCACCCGGTTGCCCGGAGGCCGCCGGCTCCGTCGACGGGTCCATCCGGTGGCCTGGCTGGCACCGGTGGTAGGCAGCATCGTCACCGTGCTGGCCTGGGCCGGCGTGGCCCACTCCAGTGGATCGGGATGGGTCCAGGCCGTCGGGGCCCTGCTGGCCGCGGTCTTGTTCACCGGGCTCGTGGCGCCGCTCTTCCCCGCCTTACGGGCCGGCGTCACCTGCGCGGCGTCACCCTCGGACACCGAGGCCGGTCGGGCCGTCGACCTCACGCTCACGGCCAACGGCCCCATCCGCCTACGGCCGCGATGGCCAGTCGGCCCCCTGGCCCGGGCCGAGGGACCGTCCCGCGGCCCCCGCCCGGTGGTGGTCACCCTCACCCCCGAGCACCGCGGGGTGCTCGAGTCGATCGTGGTCGAGGTGGCATCGTGCGCGCCGTTCGGCCTGTTGTGGTGGGCCCGCGAGATCGAGGTCCCCCTCCCCCGCCCTCTGCACGTGGCTCCCCGCCTCGGCCCCCTGGGCCCAACCGACGCCACCCGCCACGAGGCGGCCGGCGACTCCCACTGGCGGATCCCCTCGGGGACCGGCGAGCCCCGGGGCGTCCGTCCCTTCGAGGCCGGCGACTCCCGCCGCTCGGTCCACTGGCCGGCCACGTCCCACGTGGGCATGCTCATGGTGCGCGAGCGGGAACGCCAGACCGAGGAACCGGTGGTCATCGAGGTCGTCCTCCCGTCCGACCCGGCCGAGGCGGAACAAGAGTCGGAGCGGGTCATGGGTGTGGTCACCTCCTGCCTGCTCCGCCGCCAACCGGTCGTGCTCGGCACCATGGAGGTCGAGGGGCGGTGCCTCCGGCTGGTGCGGGACCGGATCGACCTCGGGCGGCGCCTGGCCCGAGCTGTCCCGCCCGGAGAGTTGACCGGGTCCGGGGACCGGCGATGACCCTGTGGCAGCGGGTGGTCCAGGCCAACCGGCCGGGACCTCCCGAACACTCCATCCCCTTCCGGGTGGCCTCGGCTGGCACCGTGATCATCGCCATCGGGGCGTGTTGGAGCCAGGGCGAGCTGAGTGCCGCTGTGGCGGGGTTCGCCGTGGTGGCCACGGCCCTCGGCAACACCCTCTCGTATCTGCGGCGCGAGCAACCCTGGCCGGCGGTCAAACCCATCCTGGCCTTCTGCGCCATCGGCGGGTTCGTGTGGTTCATCGCCACGGTCAGCCACAACGCCACACCCGGGGACATCTCGACGGTCGAAGGGCCGCTCGCCGTGTTGTTCGCCTGGGTGCTGTGCACCCATGCCTTCGACGTCCCCGCCCGGCGGGACGTGGCCTACTCACTGGCCGGCTCGGCCGCCCTGATGGCGGTAGCGGCCGCCCAGTCGGTCGATCTGGCCCTCGGGGCCTACGTGGTGGCCTGGGTGGCCGTCGGGCTGTGGGGGCTGGTGTCGATGTGGCAGTCCATGGCCGGGGCGCGCAGCGTGCCCTGGCTCACCCTCGCCGTGACCGGCGTGGCCGTGGCCGTGGTGGCCTTCGCCCTCGTGGCCTTCCTCCCCGCCCCGAAGGTCTCCACCTCGCTCATCTTCCCCTCCTCGTCGGCCAACTCGTCCCCGGTGGACAGCCCGAGCAACCTGACCGACGGATCGGCCTCCCTTCCCGCCCACGCCGCCAGCCCAACGGGCCGGACCGGGGTCGGTGGGTTCCTCGGGTTCGCCAAGTCGCTCGACACCGGGGCCAGGGCTTCGCTGGGCAACCAGGTGGTCCTGCGGGTCCGGGCCAGCCGGCCGAGCTTCTGGGTGGGCCAGACCTACGACTACTGGAACGGCCAGAGCTGGGTCCAGGCCACCGACCCGGCCAACGGCGGGCATCTGACCAAACTGGACTTCGGCTCACCGTTCGAGATCCCCCTCCAACCCAACCAGGAAGCCCCCCTGGCTACCGGTACCACCGACGTGCAGACCTTCTACCTGGCCCAGACGGGGCCCAACTTGGTGTTCCACGCCGACAACGCCCAGCGGGTCTACCTCCAGTCCCGATCCCTCTTCCTGACCGGCGACGGCACCATCGTGTCGGCCGCCTCCATGGGGGCGGGCACGGTGTACACCGTGGTGTCGAACGACATCACCGCCACCCCGACCGAGCTCCGCCAGTCGACCGTGCCCCAACCGGCGAGCCCGGTGCCGCCCGAGGACCTGCTGTCCCTGCGGGACACCGAGCGCTATCTCCAACTCCCCCACGCCTACCCGAGGGTCGACGACCTGGCCCACCAGATCACCGCCGGCATCGAGCGCGCCGGGCGATCCCGATCCCCACACCTACGACAAGGTGGTGGCCCTCGAGGGATGGATGGCCAGGAACATCCACTACACGACAGACATCCCCGCCCTGGCCCCGAGGGCCGACGCGGTGACCAGCTTCTTGTTCGGGTCCCGAGAGGGCTACTGCGAGCAGATCTCGACGGCCACCGTCGTCATGCTGCGGACCCTCGGCATCCCGGCCCGCGAGACCGTCGGGTACGTGCCCGGTCCCTACAACCCCATCACCGACCTCTACGACGTCCAGGCCAAGGACGCCCACGCCTGGGTCCAGGTGTGGTTCCCCGGCTACGGCTGGCAGAACTTCGACCCGACGGCCGTCGTGCCGCTGGCCAATCCCTCGCCCGGCTCGGTGCTCGCCCACAGCACCACCCATCTACTCGCCCACCTGCCCTGGATCCCGATCGGTGTGGTCGTGGTGCTCGTGGCCACGGTGGCCGTGGTCCGGCGGCGGCGGCGGCGGCGCCCGCCCACCTGGGCCCACCAGGTGGCCCGGGACCTCGAGCGGGGCGGGGCCCGACGGGGCACCAGGCGCCGGACCGGCGAGACCCTGTCGGCCTACGCCGAGCGGCTGGCCGCGGCCGAGCCGAGCCACCGAGAGGGGCTCCTCGAGGCCTCGGCCGTCGTCGAGCGGGCCACCTACGGAGGGGTCGAGCCCGCAGCCGACCAGATCGCCACCACCCTGGCCACCACCCGCCGCTTCGCCGGCAGCGGACGACGCCGGCGTGGCACAGGCGGGAGCCCGTCGCCGGGAAGCCCTCAGGAACGCGAGACGGCCAGCGCCTCGTCGAACGACGCCCCGGCAGCCAGCAGGGGGCGGTAGGCCATCAGGTGGCGGGGGCGGCTGAAGGCCAGAACGGCCCGTAGGCGGTCGCCGCGTCGGTACAGGGCCACGAGCTTCCCCTCCTCGGCCGACCCCTCGACGACCACCACCTCGTCGTCGGGGCCGGGCAGGCCGATCACCTGGATCTTGGTGGCGTACTGATCGGACCAGAAGAACGGGACGGGATCGTAGGGCACCGCCACCGACGAGCCGGCCAACAGGTTGCGCGCCGCGGCAGCACCTCCTTCGGCGGCGTTGGTCCAGTGCTCCACCCGTAGCTGCTCACCGAGACCGGGGTGGGTCCATCGGGCCACGTCACCGGCGGCCACCACGGCGTCGGCGGCGAACAGCGACTCGGTGCACACCACCCCGTTGTCGAGGTCGAGGCCCGAGTCCTCCAACCACGACGTGGCCGGCACCACACCGATACCCACCACCACGAGATCGGCTTCGAGGGCGGTCCCGTCGGCCAGGTGGACCACGGCGGCGGGACCCGACCCGGGGGTGGCGGCCACCCGGTCCACGCCCACGCCGGTCAGGACCGTCACCCCTTCGGCCCGGTGGAGCCCGGCACACGCCTCGCCCATCTCGGTCCCCAGCACCCGGCCGAGTGGGGTGGGCAGTGCCTCGACCACCGTGACCTCGGCGCCGAGGCCACGACAGGTGGCGGCGACCTCCGAGCCGATGAAGCCGGCGCCGATGACCACCACCCGGGCCCCGTCCCCAGCAGCGAGCAGGGTCTGGCGGATGGCCACACAGTCGTCCAGGGTGCGCAGGGCGCGCACCGCCGGCTGTCCCTCGGTGTCGGGCAGCGTCCGGGCGCTGGCCCCGGTGGCCACGATCAGACCGTCGTAGTGGAGGACATCCCCGTCGTCGGTCCACAGGGCCCGTCCGTCGACATCGAGGCGGGTCGCCCGCCGGCCCAGGCGGAACTCGAGGCCCAGGGTGTCGAGGACGTCAGGAGCGTGGTGGTGGATGCGGGCCACGTCCCACTTGCCGGCCAGGACCTGTTTGGAGAGCGGGGGGCGGTCGTAGGGGGCGTGGATCTCCTCCCCCACGATGATCACGGGACCGGTGTGTCCTTCGTGGCGGACCTCCTCGGCGGCGCGGAGACCGGCCAATGAGGCTCCGACCACGACCACGGTGGCCTCACGGGGCAGGGCGTCGCTCATGGCCCGTCATCGTAGGTGGCCCGGACCGGACCCGGCATCGCCCCACCGAACACGACGGTGCCGCTCACCGACTAGCCGCCGAACATGGTCATCCACTGCTCAGGGGTGCGGAGGCGGAAGACGTAGTTGTGCGCACGGGTGTCGCCCATGGTGGCGAACGGGTCGGCCGAGTACAGGTGACCCGGGTAGAGCACGGTGTCGTCCGGCACCCGGGCGAGGCGGGTGGTCAGCGACTCGTACATGGCCTCGGGATCCCCGCCGGGCAGGTCGGTCCTCCCGCACCCGTCGAGGAACAGGGTGTCGCCGGCGATGAGGCGCCCATCGACGATGAAGCACTGGCTTCCCGGGGTGTGGCCCGGGGTGTGGATCAAGGTGATCGGGATCTCCCCCACCCTGACCACGTCACCGCCGTGATGGGTGGCGAGATCGTTGGCGCCAACCCCAGTCGTCCGCATCATCCACGGGGCCTCGTCGGCCTGTACGTGGATAGGCACCGGGTTGACCTCGAGCAGACGGGTGATGCCCTCGACACTCCATCCCATCATGTCGCCCCCCACGTGATCGGGGTGGTAGTGGGTAGCCAGAGCACCCACACAGGTCAAGCCGTCGGCCTGGATCATGCCCACCAACTCGTCGATGCCGTAGGCCGGGTCGACGATGACGGCCTCGCCGGTCACCCGGTCCCCCACCAGGTAGACGAAGTTGACCATCTGGCGGGCCACCTGGTCGGTGACGGCGAAGTCCCGGCCGGCCAGCAGCTGGCGGAAGTACAGGCGGTCGTTGTCGGGTGGGGCGGATGCAGAGGCTTCGGTCACGCGCCCACTCTACGGCCGGGTCCGAGGCCCTGGTCCTCGACGCTCCCGGCCACCGGATGGACCCAGGGTGCCAGCGACGCGCACAGGGATACGATCGGTTGTCCGGTCCGGTCCGGCACAGGAGCAAGGGTGGAGCCATGACGACCGAGCAGAACCAACCAGGTGACGCCTCCTTGCCGGCGGTGCGATCGGCTTCGGGGATGATTCGGCACTGGGCCGCCGAGACGCCTGAAGCGCCGATGCTGACCGAGGGCACGATCACCCTGAGTTGGGGGGAGGTCTACCGACGGGCCACCCGGGTGGCCCATGCGCTGGACCAGTCGGGCGTGGGCCCTGGCGACCGGGTGGCCTTCCTCGACCGCAACGGGAGCGACTACTTCGAGGTGCTCTTCGGCTGTGCCCTACTCGGAGCCGTGAGCGTGGCCATCAACTGGCGCCTCGCCCCCCAGGAGATCGCGGCCATCGTCGAGGACGCCGGGGCGCCCATCCTCTTTTTCGGCCCCGACTACGCCGCCACCGTGAAAGAGGTCAGGGCCCTGGTGCCCGGGGTGAACCACTGGGTGGCCCTCGAGGAGTTCGCCGCGTGGCGGGACGCCGATGGGATCGTCGAGCGCCCCGACCCCGGCTTCGAGCCCGGACCCGACGACGCCGTGGTCCAGCTCTACACCTCGGGCACCACCGGGCTCCCCAAAGGTGCGGTCATCTCGGGACGCAACATTGCCGCCATCCTCACCGAGGCCGACCGGGTGTTCCACATCGGTGCGGACACCGTGTCGTTGGTGGCGATGCCCCTGTTCCACATCGGCGGGACGGGTTGGGCCCTCTGCGGCATGTCCCGAGGAGGGCACTCGGTCATCCTGAAAGACGTCGAGCCGGCCCAGGCCCTCCGGATCATCGAGGAGCACCGAATCACGGAAACCTTCGTGGTCCCGGCCGTGTTGATGTTCCTCTTGGCCACGCCGACCCTGGCCACGACGGACGTGAGCTCACTCCGTACCGTCTTCTACGGAGCCTCCCCCATCAGCGAGGACGTGCTGGTGCGGTCGATGGCCGCTCTCGGGTGCGAGTTCGCCCAGGTCTACGGCCTCACCGAGACCACCGGGGCGGTCACCTCACTCATGCCCGGCGACCACGATCCCGACGGTCCCCGTGCCCATCTGTTGCGATCGGCCGGCCGGCCCTTCGACCATGTGGAGCTGCGCATCGTCGACACCGACACCGGCGAGGAGCTTCCGGTGGGCGAGGTGGGCGAGGTGTGGACCCGGTCCGAGCAGAACATGCTCGGGTACTGGAACAAGCCCGAGGAGACGGCCGCCACCCTCACCGGTGGCGGATGGCTGCGGACCGGTGACGCGGGATGGCTCGACGAGGAGGGGTACCTCTTCCTCCACGACCGCATCAAGGACATGATCGTGTCGGGCGGCGAGAACATCTATCCGGCGGAGGTGGAGAACGCCCTGCTCGCCCACCCCGACGTGGCCGATGCCGCCGTCATCGGCGTGCCCGACGACCGCTGGGGGGAGACGGTCAAGGCCATCGTGGTGAAGGCCCCCGGGGCCGCCACCGACGATGCGGCCCTCCAGGCCGACATCATCGCTGCCACCCGCGACCGGTTGGCCCACTACAAGTGCCCGACCTCGGTCGACTTCATCGACGTGCTGCCCCGCAACCCGTCGGGGAAGGTCCTGAAGCGGGAGTTGCGTCGGCCGTACTGGACGGCGGGCGAGCGCAACATCCACTGACGTCCGGGGCGTGCCCTGACCGGGCGGTGCGCGGCTCGGTCCCTCAGGCGTCCCCCGCACAGACGGCCGAGCCCGAGAGCGTCAGCGCGGGCGCATCGGTGCCGGACTCGGCGGGCAGCTGCACGCCGTCGAGGACGATCTGGCCCTTGGCGTTCACCGGTACGGTCGCCGAACGGTCCGACCATCGGGAGAAACCGTCAGGTCCGTGGACCTCGACGAACAGTGAGGCCGGCTGCGGACCGGTGCCGATCGGGTCGTTCTCGAACTGCATGATCAGGGAGAACGTGGAGTCGGCTCCGGCGGTGGTCTGGAGGGCCAGCGCCACCGAGCCGGTGGCGTCGCCGCACACCGCCGTCCCCGAGAGCGTGCCCGAGCACGCGCCGCTCACCGTCACCGCACCGGGGCCGGCTGCCGCCGTCGAGTCCAGTGCGCAGGCCGGAGCGGGATCGGACAACGGCAGCGCGGCGGTGACGCCTCCGGGCTGGGAGACCAGCACTGTCACCGCCGGCGTTCCGTCATGCCCATTGGCCACGCTGACCACCGTCCCGATGACCAGGGCCAATCCGGCGATCACCACCACCAGGGGTGCTTTCCAGTTCATCTCGATGCCCTCCTTAGGGTGTACACGCTGGCCGCCAGGGCGGCCACGGCGAAGCCGGCCACGACCAGCAGGTTCTTGCCGACGTTGGACAGGTCCGGATAGAACAGGCTCTGGCGCAGCGCGTCGATGGCGTACCGGGTGGGGATGATCCGACTCACCGTCTGGAGCCAGTCGGGCAGGAAGGCGATGGTGGTGAACCCGCCTCCGAGGAAGAACAGGTAGCTGGCCGTGATGACAGCGGCGAGGGCCACCGTCGTCGAGCGCTTCAGGGCCACGCCCAGAAGACTGCCGAGGCTGACCGAGAGCAGCGACGTCACACCCAGAACGCCGATCAGGGCCCACCAGTGGCCGTCGGGGGGCGCGATCTGATGGGTGGCTATCAGAATCCATGTCACCGGGATCACCACGGCGAACGTGACCAACAGGCCTCCGGTCAGTCGGGCGGCGATCCGGGCCATGGGCGACACCGGGGCCAGGGCCAGCACCCGGTCGGTGCGTCGTTCCCGGTCCCGACTGGACAACACGGCCGACGACAACATGCCCACGTTGATGATGAGCAGGATCAGCACGGGGACGACCTGGTAGTGGAGGAAGTCGACGTCAGTGGTGCGGAGATCACTCTCGGCGATGTTCACCCGGTACGGGTTGGGAATGACCGACGGCCCGACACTCCGCGACGAAGCGACTCCGAGTTCGGGGGCGTCGAACTCGGCCACCGAGCGGGCAATGGACCGGCGGATGTCATCGGCGAAGTCGTAGTCGATGTTGTTGAGGGTGAGGTCCACCTTGGCCCCGTCGGTCGACAGCTGCTTCCCGAACCCCTTGGGGATCACGATGATGGAGGTCACCTCCTGCTTCTTCAGGAGGTCTTGGGCGCCGGCCAGGCTCGTCTGGTAGAGCTGGTAGGTGTCGGTGTCGGACCGGATGATGTCGGCCATGGACTGGGCCTGGGGTGAGTGGTCCTGGATGACCAACGCCACCGGCTGGCGGGTGACGGCGAAGGTCAGCATGGTCACGAGGATGGCCATGCCCACCGGGGGGATGAGGGCCGTGGCGATGACCCACGGTGTCTTGCGCCAGATGGCGAGGTCCAGCCGGATGAGGGTGAGGAACCCTTTCATTTGACGGCCTTGCTCCGCTGCAGGATGAGGTAGGCGATGGCGATGGAGAACAAGGCCCAGAGCGAGAGGATGCCGAGATCCACCGGGATCGATTCGGGGGTCACCCGCAGGCCGTGCACCGTGTTCTGGAGCACCCCCACTGCGGCATAGACCGGGGTGGCGTGCCCGAAGAACCACAGCCAGTGCCCGTCGAAGCGTTCCGGTTCGAGCGATCCCGAGTCGATATACAGGGGCAGGGCTATGCCAAAGAAGACGATGGCCACCGGCAGCGTGCGGCGAAGCAGGTTGCCCACCACCGCCCCGAGCGCAGTGAAGATCACCGTGCACAGGGCGAGCGCGGCCAAGGTGCCCGGGACGTCGCGTGGATGGACGCCGTAGCCGAAGAAGACGAGGAGGGCGGCGATCCACACGGCCAGCGTGGACACGATGACTACGGCGATGAGCTTCCCGACCAATAGACCGCTCATGGGCGACGGCGAGAGCCGCCACTGCACCAGGGTCCGGTTCTCCCACTCCCCGGCCATGGCTGTCGCCCCCAGGGCACCGGCCACCACCAGGGCGTCGAGGCCGAGCGCACTCACCACCAGATAGGGCACATAGGCCGTGTCGTAGCTCAGCAGGTCGTGTTCGACAGGAGCCAGTCGGATGCCGTCGAAGTGGTGCTGGAGCCCGAAGTTCTGGATGGCCGCCGGCAGCGCACGCTGGATGTCATCGGTGAGGTCGGTATCTACGTTGTCGACGGTGATAGGAAGAACCACCGTGGTGCCGTTCGACACCGACTCCCCGAATCCTTTGGGGATGGTCAGGATGGCGATGACACTTCCGGCGGCCAAGCGCTGTTTGGCCGTGGCCAGGGTCATCGGCTCCAGCCGGAACGAGTGGTGGTCGTTCTCCAGGTCCTTGATGAATGAGGCGGCCAAGGGCGAATGGTCGTTCACGACGACGGCCGTCGGGGCCTTCGACCCGGTGAGTCCGAACAGGCTGACCAGGGCCAGGAAGGTCAACGCCTCGACCAGGGTCAGGGCGATCAGCAGTGGGCCCTTCATGAACTGTTGGGTCTGGAGCCGGAATCCGGCGCGGCATGCCGCCCACCAATCAGACATCGGTCAGCTCAGGCTGCGGCATCGAGTCGTCGAGGCTCTGGAACACCTCGAGCAGGTCAGGGGCACGCACCCGGAACCCCTCGACGTGGTGGGCGGCCAGGGCCATCTCCACCACCCGGTTCGGATCAGCCGACCCGGTGAGGCGGACGGTGAGACCCGACTCCCCTACCGAAAGACCCTCCACGTCCTGTTGGCCGTCCAGCGTGGCGAACGCCGCCTGGGCGACCTCAGGTGTGCAATCGAGTTCGACGTAGCGCCCGGTCCGGGCCAGGATCTCGCCGGGCTTTCCCTGCTCCACGAGGCGGCCGTTCTTCAGCAGCAGGACCCGATCGCAGAGCGCCAAGGCCTCGTCGAGGTAGTTGGTGCTGACCACGACGGTCTTCTTGCGATTGCGCAGCAGACGCACGTGGGACCAGATGGCGTGACGCGTCTCGATGTCGACGCCCAAGGTGGGTTCGTCGAAGACCAGCAAGTCGGGATCGTGGATGAGCGATCGGGCGATGGCCACCCGGCGCTGGTTGCCGCCCGAGAGTTCGCCGACGGCGTCGTCCAGACGGTGGGTGATCCCGAGCAGCTCGGCCGACTCCTTCACCGCCTTACGGGGATTCCGGACACCGTAGAGGTCGGCAGCGAACCGGAGGTTCTGGCGGACGGTCAGCTCACCGTAGAGGGCGGTGTCCTGGGTGACCACCCCCATGCGCTTGCGCAGCGCCTTGGGCAGTGGCACACGCTCGTTCTGGCCGAACCAGGTGACGAAGCCGTCATCGGGGGACTGCAGCCCGCACAACGTGCCGAGCAGGGTGGACTTGCCGGCACCGTTCGGTCCCAGCAGACCGAGCACACTTCCCTCTTCGGCCACGAAGGAGACGGCATCGAGTGCGACTCGTTTGCCGTAGCGGCGCGTCACCGAGTTGAACTCGACCGCCCAGGTACCCGCTCCGCTTGGCTCCATCAGGTGCCCCTCTGCTTTCATGGTCATGTCGGTTACCGGCCTGCCCAGGGGCCGGACCGCTTCTAGGGGTGGATTGACAGTGAGCGCCCGGCGCAGGCTGCGCCGAGCACCAGTTCGGTCACGCGTGGGACTCCGTGGGCCGACGGTCGTCAGCTCGTCCGCCCGGGGTCGATCCGGACCCTCCTCCGCCGTGGAGGTCGGAACGCGACATCTGACCTGCTGTATTGCCTGCGCTCACGGGTACATAGTCGAAGGACGGAGCGGGATTCTTCCCGTCTCTTTGGAAATTCGACCCACGAGGTGAGCATTCACCCCCCGAGCGTTGCGGACGGTGTCTGGCAGGGTGGCAACGCTGACCATTCGTCACCCTCGACGATCCGTGTCGCACTCACTGCGTGTGACATCGCGAGCACTGAGTGGGTCCGATTGGGTCCGACCGACGAAACCACTTCGCCGTGTGTTCGGGGCCCAGCTCCGGTGCCGCCGGCCTGGTGAAAGGGGTTGGCCAAAAGGCCGGCAGATCAGAAGAGACCGGGGGGGGCCGGCTCCTCCGACGCTCCGTCTCCGTCGCTATCGTCGTCGTCGGGCTCGACCGCCTCCTCGAACTGTCCTATCGACTCGAGGCGGGGAACCAGCTCCTCGACTCGCATCCGGGTGCGACGCAGCCGCCGATCCAGCTCATCCACGATGTCGGTGGCCCGCTCCAACTGCTCGACCAGGCGATCGACGTCAACCACGCCGGTTTCGAACTCATCGATGATGGTGTCCAGCTCAGCGCCGGCCTCGGAGTAGCTGAGCCCCGACACCTCCGGTGCGTCCCCGGCCGGATCCGTCGCGTGGCCTCGTGTGGTCGCCATCACCGCGTCCTTTCGTCGTCGAGCCGATCATCGGCCTTGTCCACCGGGGTTCCGGCGCCCCCGGTGACCACCGAAGCCACCTCGCCGTCGGCCAGCCGGGTCACCATGGCGGACCCGGCGGGCAGCTCGTTCACCGAGCGGACAACCCGGCCGGCCTCGTCACGGGTAACCGAGTAGCCCCGTTCGAGCTGACGACGGTAGTCAAAGGCGCCGAGCAGGCGCCGCCACTGAGCGGTCTGGAGGTCTTCTCCATCCAAACGCCGGAGCGGGAGCGCGGCCAGACGCTGCGCCCGGGCGTCGAGAGCCATCCGGCTCGAGTCGAGGGACCGAAGGGACGAGCGGGCGACGTGCAGCCCCCGGGCCTCGAGGTCACGACCGTGTCGATCCACCTGGCTTCGGGCCGCTCCTCGCAGGGCGCCCGAACGGTGCACGAGTCGGTCGGCGTGGCGGTCGAGCTGAGACCGGGCCCCGGTCACCATGCGGTGTCGGTGTCGCTCGAGCACCTGGTCCGAGTGTCCCAGGAGTTGGTGGGCGAGCCGCCCGGCCAACTGGCCCGTCTCCATGCCGGCACGCCAGAAGTCGGTCACCATCCGGGCCAGCTCCTGTCCGCACTCTGTCGGCGTGATGAAGGAGCGATTGGCCACCTCGTCGGCCACCGACTGGTCGCCGGTATGGCCAATACCGGTCCAAACCGGAAGCGCGGAGTTGGCGATGGCCCGGGCCACGGGCTCGGCGTCGAAGGCGGCGAGATCTGCCTTGGAGCCCCCACCCCTCACCACCACGATGAGGTCGAGGGGCTCGCGCTGGAGGTGGCCGATGGCCCGGGCCAGGCGCATCGGTGCCTGTTTCCCCTGCACGGCAGTGGAAGCCACGGTGACCTCGAAGCCCAGGCCCGAGCCCTGAAGCCCACCGAGGAAGTCGTTGCAGCCCTCCGTGTCGCGGCTGGCCACCAGTCCCACCCGGAGGGGCACCGGAGGCACCACCAGTCGCTGCTGGCGATCGAAGAGACGCTCGTCAACCAGTGCCTGGATCAACCGGGCCCGCTCGGCGGCGACCTTGCCCAACAGCGAGTCGGTATCCAGTTCGGACAAGATGAAATCGACGGTGCCCCGGCCCCGATAGAACTGGACCTCGCCCCGAATGCGCACCACCATGCCCGACTCGAGGGTGACTCCCAGCCGGTCGAGGGTGGAACGGACACTGCGCCAACGGGTCGACCAGCATTTGACGTTGAGGGTGGGGGCCCCGCTGTCCTGGGCGTTCGTCGGATCCACCAGATCGATGAAGCAGTGGCCCCTGGGCAGGACCTTCATCGACCGGATCTCCCCGGTGATCCAGAGTTCGCCGGGAAACGAGGTACGGATGGCCCGGTCGACCCGACGGTAGAAGTCGGCGATGGATAGGGCGGGGGGTGCGGTGTGCTCCACCAAGAGACGCTCGACGCGGGATTCGGGGGACACGGCGCCAGGTTAGATCGACGACCGGACCGACCATGACGGCCGGGGCCTTCCCGTCGGGCCGAGGCGCGACCTTCTGTGGGACGATGGTGGGGACGGTGAGTCGGCCGGGTGGCCGCGGTCCGCACCGGCGGGGAATCCTCCTCAGCCGGGTCGGGTCGAGGAAGGTCGGGACTCCAGAGGGCAGGGTGCTGGTTAACGGCCAGTCGGGGCAACCTGCAGGACAGTGCCACAGAGAACAGACCGCCGATGGCGCAGCCCCCGGGCCGCGCACAGGCAAGGGTGAAACGGTGCGGTAAGAGCGCACCAGCGGCCAGGGTGACCTGGTCGGCTCGGTAAACCCCACCCGGAGCAAGGTCGAACAGGGGGATGGGCGGCCCGTCCGGCGTCCTAACGGACACCACTCCCAGGTAGACCGCTTAGATGGATGGCCACCGAACCCTCAACCGAGGGGGAACAGAATCCCGCCTACAGGCCGGCTCACCGTCACTACTGGCCCAGAGGCGGAGCGTGATGGCGGTTAGAAGACGATCAGACCCTCACTAGCGGCAGCTCTTGGGCGAGAGGGTGAGGAAGGCAATAGCACTCTGTCCGTGAGCAGGCAGGACTTTGGGCGCCTCGATCGTCGCCGGTACGCCGAAGTCGAAGAGTCGAATCGTGCTGGTGATCGTGGTCAGGCCAGGGTCTGATCCGGTCGTACTCGTGACCCGCACGACGTTTCTCACCTGGATGAGCCGGCCCTGGTCGTCGACCCAGAGATCCACTGGGCCAATGGCGTCGCGGAATCCCATGGAGGTGTTCTTCGTTGCGCACGCGGGGAGTGTCACCCGGTACGTCGTTGCCGACTCCTTTCGGACTAGCGCCGTCCCGGTGGACTGCACCTTCGTTCCATGAACCCCGATGTCATTCTCGAACGAACCGACGGGATCGACCTCATCGAGCACCCCCAACGAACCGTAGGAGCCTCGGGGAAAGTGACCCTCGACCCATGGACTGGAGGCATACTCACCCTCGAGTCCGAGTCGAGCAAAGAACGTGCGTCCGATCCAAGTTTGGTCGTCCAACATGGTCGTCGACCCGGCCTGGGGTCCCGCACCGTCACGCTCGGAGCTGCCCGTGCTCAGATTTCGCTGATCGGTGGTCATCGAGTTGGAACGAAAGTCGACCACCCCCTTACCGATCGAGATGGAGCGGTGCTCAGGGTCCGGGCTGCTGCCCACGGACGAAAAGGTGAACCGGGCGGTGCCGGCCGCACGGGTGGCGGCAATGACCTCCGACAGCTTTGGTCCACCTGGGGTGATGGTTGACACGCTCGAAAGTCCCAGGCCCGCACCGACGGCTCCAGCCACGATCACCAGTCCCAGCAGCGCCCAAGGAACCACCCGCCTCATGGACTCAGTCTGACATGAATGCCTGGAATCTCCTCTGGCGCTTTGGGCCGTTGCTGCCGCCAGCCACCGGGAGACTCAGCGGTGAACGAACCGGCAGCTGGGACCAACCGAGGACAGCTCCTGGGCCGATGCTACGGTCCATCGGATGGCCCGCACCGTTGCGACCAACACGGTGGTCGATCAAGAACGCCTGGTCGAGTTCATGCGTCCGAGGCACCAGGCCGTTCTTGCCACCCTGCGGTCCGACGGAACCCCCCAGATGTCACCGGTGACCATGGGCGTCGATCCGCAAGGGGCGATCCTCATTGCCACCTATCCGGAGCGGGCGAAGACCCGTAACCTGCGCCTGCGGCCTGAGGCCACGGTGTGTGTCCTCTCCGACGGCTTCAGCGCCGAGTGGGTCCAGGTATCCGGACACGCCACCGTGAGCGATGTCCCCGAGGCCATCGACGGCCTGGTGCAGTACTTTCGATCGATCAGTGGTGAACATCCCGATTGGGACGAGTACCGCCAGGCCATGGTCGATCAGGACAAATCGCTCATACGCATCGATCCTGTCCGATGGGGACCGATCAGCAGGGGTGGATTCCCGGCCCGACTGGTCGACTGACCCCGCTGGCCACAGGCACCGCTTCGCGACACGCGCCACTCGGTCAGAACGGTAAACCGGGGAAGTCGATAGGCCCAGCGGGGAGTGAGGCCCCCTCGGCGAGGGAGAGCCAGCAGGTACGCAGTGGCATCACGATCGATCCACCTGGCTGGCCAACGGTCACCGCATCCGGGACCGGAGTCCAGCCGAGATTCTCGTAAAACCGCAACCGCTCGGGCCGGCAGAACAACACGGCAATCATCTCTGTCTGTGCCCGCATGCGGTCCATGGCCCCGGCCACAACCACCCGACCCAGGCCATCACCCCGATAGCGACGATGGAGCATCACACCGCCCAGTCCGAGCACCTCGGAGGTCTCCCCACCGGCCATCCGTGCACTAGTCGTGAGCCACCCTGCGTGGGCAATCAGGCGACCCTCATCGCTCAGGCCAACGTGATGGTCCTTGGGCCCCCATTCGATACCGAGATGTTCCGTTCCGAAGGGGTCCTCCTCACCATCGACGATCTCGGCATAATCGTCAGGCCCGAACTCCGGGAGGTCGACGAGCTCCACGCAGGCGAGAGTAACCGATCGCCCTCGAGTACGTTCGTGGCCGGCGCCTCCACAACCTCCGACGATCACCACAACTCCTCGATGGTGCGAACAACCTCATCGGGTCGTTAGCCCTACGGCAGAACTCGACCATGTCCCAAATCCTCTTGACCACAGCACCCGGTTCGGGGGTCCCGGCCACGGTGACGCCGTGGCCCCGTTGAAAAGTCGCGGAGACCTTCGTACCTGTGTCGTGTCGGCCGCACCCAGCCAAACCTCGTTCGGGGGCGCCTTCGGATCAGCGGCTTCACTGATCACCAGGCACAGGTGATCACCTCCCACCTCTGAAAGCTGAGACAATGCCACCGAGGAGGAACTACGAGGATGCAGTGACCAGCGTGTCGAGACGGGCCAGAGTGAGTTCCATGTCCCGCCGGGTCTTGCCCGACCAGATGTCACCCAACTTCAACAGGGTGCGCTGATGATCCGTGGTGATGTCCCAACTCTCCCGAACCAGTGTGCGGTCACCTCGAGGATCCAGCTCGTATCGCCAGATTCGCCCAGCGACGTAGCGCTCCAGCTTGCCCTTGGGCCCCGTCTGCCAGGCGATGAGCCGGTTCTCTTCGAACTCGACCACGGTGCTCACCGTGGAGTAACTGACTCCCATCTTCATCGACATGCCGAACGTGGTTCCCAGGGCCAGACGCTGCGACGCCTCACTGTTGGCGCCCTGCAGCATCCCCGAGCCGTCGATCTGCGAATGTTTGGCCGGATCGGCGAGGACATCGAAGATCGCCTCGGGGGTCGCCCGGATCAGCCGTTCGACCGTCAGCACCGTTCCGTCCATGGTTCGCTCCCTGTTCGCTCGTCGCGCTCGCCAACCGCACCGGTCACCCCGGACCTGACCCCCCGAGTACCCCGGGGTTCGCTGATGCGGCTCGCTTCCCGGCAACCCTACGTCGTTCAACCCTGACGCCCACGAGTGGACGTCTCGGGTCAGGGAATCCAGATCCAACCTGGAGTTCTTGTGGTTATCGGGGGGGCATTTCGCCGTCGTTCGGGCCTTGCCCTACCGGTCGGCATCAGCGCCTCTGACCGGCCTAAACAACCCCTTCAAGCCCCGATTTGTCGACGCGGCGTGAAGTCATGGTCACAACCCGTGCCGAATGGTGGGGGCGCCGTTGACACCCCAGGCCATCTCTGTCTGAGATGGCTGATCGTAGGGTCCCGCACGCGGGCGCGAAGTGCGCTCCCCGCGTCACGCGGGTGATGCGTGCTGGTGCACGCGGCAGGAACGAGGGGTTGGCAATGAGGCGACGAAAGCGGATCATCTGGTGGGAGTCCGGCGTGGCCGGACGACCGGGAAGCACCTCGAAGCGCGTCCCTCAATACGAAGAGTGGGCTAGGCATCATGTCGACAACTACGTGGCACCCCCCGTCCATCAGTGGCCCAACGAACCCCGCGCCGTCGGCCCCACTCCGGTGAGGCTGCAGACGCTCGGCGAGGCCCTGACCCTCGCCATGGCCGAACACGGCCACTCCGTGCCCCAGGCAGCCGCCGCCTTGGGTGCGACCGCGGAGCAGTTCATCGACTGGGCCCTGGATCGGGCCGACACCGGACCGTCCTTCGACAGCGCGGTGATGTCCTATCTGGGCGTTGACTACTACACCCTCCGGGGTCTCACCCTGCGCTCACAGATGCGCCGAGTGCAGTCGCGCATCCACCAGCTACCCGTCTGAGACCTCCATCTCGCCAACGTCCGTTCGTGCGACGAGCAGACGTCCTCCCCCTGAGAACCTCAGCGCCCCACTGAACGGCGCTGACCGGCCCAGTCCCGCAACAGCAACACCGACGAAGTGACCACCCCCACCAGCGGAAGCCAGACGATGTCGAAGCGACCGGTAGCCAGAGCGAGGAGGGTCGCGGTGATCCAGACCGACAACAGGACCCTGTTCCACAGACGTCGCCGCGCCGTCAGTATCACTGGACCCAGGTAGTTCCGCCACGTCGTTCGGGGTGGATCCTCGGTCGGCACGCGGTCCACGCTATCCATCGCGGTTCCTGTCAACGCCGGATCCGGTCAATCGACGGAGGCGTGGAACTCCCGGAGCAGCACGGCGGCATCCTCGGGCGCCTGGAGCGCCCACCAATGCCCTGCCCCCGACAAGAGTTCGTGCCGGGCGCCCAGCATGTCTGCGACCTCTCGCGAGAGAACCTCATCGCCAAAGGGATCGTCTGTCGGACAGAGCACCAGCCCGGGAGCCGTCGTAGTGCCCCACGCGTCACTCCAGTCGGCATACGGGTTGGGTGTGGCCGACCGGTAGAGGTCCAAGATGCACGTTCCCATGGTCTTGTCGGCCCACCTCGCCATGGCCAGAGCATCATCGTGATCCACTCCCAGCACTTCGAACACCTGGGCCTGTCCCTCGGGCGGGGAGCTCAGCTGATCTCGAAAGAACGTCTCGCCATCACCCGGGCTCTGCCAAATCCTCGCGAAGTCGTGCCACACGTACTCCGGATGCATCACATTTCCCACATCGGCGGCCCACGACCGGAGGCGGTCGCCGTGGGCGGTGGCCACCCGGTAGGTCAGTCCCGCGCCCCAGTCGTGCCCGACCAAATCGATGGGGCCGTCGATCTTGTCAAGCTCGCCGAGTAGCCAGGTCACGTAGTCGTCTTTGGTCGCCCCGAATCCCTCGGGTCGCGCACACCCGAATCCGGGCATTGAGAGTGCAACCGAGTCGTCGTCCATCAGCGCCCTGACCTTGGCCCAGAGGTCTGCGGTCTCGGGTACTCCGTGGACGAACACGAGCATCTGGCCACGCTACTCACCGAGGAAGGTGGAAACCTCCAAACCATCGGAGGCCGGGCGGGTACTCCAGGCCGAGTGCCGACAGGGCGCCGGGCCTGACGGCCGTGACGTCACCCACCTGGCGGCTTGAACTGGGACTTTGTGGACCCGTTCCCGAACGCATCGGGTGCCTACCGAACCCGTCGGGGGCGGAAAGACAACCCCTGGTGCATCGCGGTTCGTTACCGTGAGTTGCAAAATTACCTCTAGACGGCAGCAGCAATACGACCTAGCGTCCCGTAGGGGCTTGACCGAAGGGATGCGGATCAAGTGACCAGATTCGAGGACATCGATCTGTGGGAAGCCCAGGTTTCTCCGATATTCCAGCGGATGTTGGCCAGCTTGTCCGTAGCCGAGCAGTCAGCTGCCAATGGGCCATCGGCGCTCCTGTCGGCCAGCGACCAACTGGCCTCGTCCGAGCGCGATGCCCGTCTGTGGATGGCGGACAACCTCTGCCCATTGGCCGAGATCGACGAGCGTCTACGCCGGACCCTGCGATCCACCCGAGTCCTGGCCCGTCTCTTCGAACTCGAATCGGGTAATCCCAGTGGTCCGAATCTGAGGGTCATCTTCCAGGAGATCGACGGACTCGTCGGCCTGATCTCCACGACCTTCGCCGTCCTAAGCGACCAGCCACGCAGTTAGGGCGAGATGCTGACACGGCTGACCGCCAATGCCTCCCGAGATCCTCTCGGCCAGGTGATCCAGAGGAGCGGTGACCGTTCTTCTCCGTCCCCACACCTTTCCGGTGGCTTGCGGAGCCAGGACCCAATTGTCATGCCTTCCGCGGGTTGTTCCGAGGAGCCCGGGAGCTGTCCCCTCGAGCTCCCGGCCTGGCATGGCCTAACGTCATCATGTCGTCCGTAGTTCCTACATCCATCCGTCAGCGCAGTAGTGGCTGCCGAAGAGAGTGAGGCACGACCATGGTCACTGAAACAACGTCCCTCCCGACCACGGAGCGCCAGGAAAAGGGCCTGAAGTCGGGAGCCCTGGGCCTCATCTCCAGCACGGTCGTGGGCGTGGCCTCGACCGCGCCGGCCTACAGCTTGGCCGCCACCCTTGGCTTCGTCGTCGTGGCCATCGGTCTGCAGTCCCCGATCGTCACGATCATCGCCTTCATCCCCATGCTGCTGATCGCCTATGGGTACAAGGAGCTGAACAACGCCGACCCGGACTGCGGAACGACCTTCACCTGGGGGGTACGGACATTCGGACCGAAGACCGGCTGGCTGGGGGGCTGGGCCATCGTGGCCGCCGACGTCTTGGTCATGGCCAGCCTTGCTCAGGTGGCTGGCCAGTACGTCTTTCTCCTGTTCAACGCCAACGGGATCGGCCAGAACCCCAGCAGTGGCTGGGTGCTTCTCGTCGGGATCATGTGGATCATCGTGATGACGCTGATCTGTTACGTCGGCATCGAAGTGTCGGCGAACTTCCAAAAAGCCCTCTTGGGTATCGAGCTGACCATGCTGTTGGTCCTCTCGGTATGGATGTTGGTCAAGGTGGGCAATGGCAGCGCACCCATCGGCCACCTGACGCCATCGGCGAGCTGGTTCAACCCGTTCAAAATTCCATCGGCATCAGCATTCATCAACGGCGTCCTGCTCATGCTCTTCATCTACTGGGGCTGGGATACCACGGTGTCGGTGAACGAGGAGACCGCCGATCCGGCGACGGTGCCCGGTCGGGCCGCCGTCCTGTCGACCCTGGTGCTGCTCGTCACCTACGTGATCGTCGTGCTCTCCACCCAGTCCTACGCCGGCATCGGCACCACGGGCATCGGGCTCGGCAATCCCGCCAACTCCAATGACGTCTTCTACGCCCTCGGGCATTCCGTCTTCGGGACCTCTACCTTCGGCAGCGTCCTGTTCCATCTCCTATTGCTGATGGTGCTCAGCTCAGCCGCCGCCTCGACCCAGACGACCATCCTTCCCACCGCCCGCACCACCCTGGCCATGGGCGTCTACAAAGCCATTCCCAGTGCGTTCTCCAGGATCCACAAGCGCTTCCTCACGCCGACCGTCTCGACGGTGGTCATGGGAGCTGTCTCAATCATCCTCTACGTGATCATGAACTACATCTCTGCCGGATCGGTCATTGCCGACGCCGTGTCGGCGCTCGGTGTGATGATCGCCTTCTACTACGGCCTCACCGGGATCTCGTGTGCCTGGTACTACCGGGCGACGCTCGGCGAGAGCGCCCGCAACCTGTGGCTACGGGGAATCCTGCCGGTGGCCGGAGGTGTGATGCTGTGGGCAGCGTTGGGCTACAACCTCTGGTTCTACTGGCAGCCGGTGAACAGCTACACGGGGTGGCAGATGACCTTCTGGCCCCACTGGCACATCGGCGGGGTGTTCCTGATCGACTTCTTCGCCCTCGTCTTGGGCTTGGTCCTCATGTTCGTGTACGCCGCCATCCGCCCCCCGTTCTTCCGAGGTGAGGTACTCAACCGGGACACGCCGACCCTCGTACCCGAGGATCTGGGCGCCGAGGTAGGGCTGTTCGGAATCGAGCCGAAGAGCCCAACTCCTACGAGCTGAGCGGACCGCCCGACCCGGATGGGCCCGGAGGAGGTAGACCTCGACACCCCTGCCACCAGCCCGGGTGCCTTGGTAGGCGTCAACTGGTCACGAGACTGACCGCGATGTTGCCGCGGGTAGCGTTGCTGTAGGGGCACACCTGGTGGGCCGCCTCGACCAACGCCGTCGTGGTGGCATCGTCCACGTCTGGGATATGGACCTCCAACTCCACCGCCAGGCCGAAGGCGCCGCCCTCGGTGGTTCCGATAGTCACCTTTCCGGTCACGGTGGACCCGTCCACACTCACCTTCTGCCGGCGGGCCACGACACCGAGCGCGCTCTGAAAGCAGGCGGCATATCCAGCGGCAAACAGCTCTTCGGGGTTGGTCCCTCCCCCCGCTCCACCCATCTCCACCGGTGGTCTCACGTCCACGTCGAGTTGGCCGTCGACGCTCCGAACGTGACCGTCGCGCCCGCCTACCGCCGTTGCCGATGCTGTGTACAACGCCTTGTTCAATTCGGTCACCATCATGTGCCTCCTGCGTCCCGACACCGTCACGGATCAGCCTGCGACCCCAGCGGGCCGCGCACTATGCACAACGGCCGGCACGACCAGGATGTTCCCAGGTGTCGTCTCCCCTGCCCGAGACCACCCGGCGCCACCACCCGGCACGTCGCGGCCATCGGCTGTTAGCTTGCAGGCCGTGACCGGACGCGGCGTATGAGGAGGGCCGGAGAGCACCCCGAGCTCAGGCCGCTCACGAACTCCTATGACAGCGGTCCACCGCGACCGCCATGCCCACTGGCCAGGGACACGTAGCCTGATGCGGGGCGTGAAGAACACCGTCGACGGGGTTCGCGTCGTCGAGATCCCCGACCCCGTGAGCAAGGGCGTCCAGGTGTCGGTGGCCACCTCGGGTATCTGCGGGTCCGATCTCCATATGCTCTCCTTCGGTCCTTCGCCGGTGACGCTGGGGCACGAGTTCTGTGGCCGATTGGATGACGGATCCGCGGTGGCCGTACTCCCGGCCGTCCGCTGTGGCTGGTGCGCCCGCTGTCAGGCCGGGGAGCCGCAACAGTGCACTTCGGTCCTCGGGGCGATGTACGGGACGACCCTGGACGGCGGACTGGCCGACCAGGTCTGGGTCGACGCCGCGTGCGTAGTTCCCCTGCCGGCCGCCCTGTCACTGGACACGGCCTGCCTGGTGGAACCCCTGGCCGTGGCCCTGCACGGCGTTCACCGGGCCGGAGTCGCGCCCGGTGCTCGGGTGCTGGTCATCGGGGGCGGCCCGATCGGGCTGTGCGCCATGGCCGCAGCGCTTCATCTCGGTGCCACCGTGGAAGGAGCGGCCCACCGTCCGGAGCGCCAGGCTGCCGCCGACCGGCTCGGCGCCAGGCGGGCTGCCGGCACCGACTACGACATCGTGCTCGACGCCGCTGGGACCCAGAGCTCGATGGATCAGGCCACCACCCTGGTACGGCCAGGAGGGACCCTGGGCATCCTGGCCAGCTACTGGCAGCCCGTGACCATCGGCATGGCCCTGTTGATGAAAGAGGTGCTAGTGGTGCCAGCGTTCACCTACGGGCACCACCACGGTGTCTCCGAGTTCGACGAGGCGGTCCAGCTGCTCGGCGAGATCCCCGATCTCCCTCAGGCTCTGATCACCCACCGGTTCCCGCTGGACGAGGCCGCCGAAGCCTTCCGGACCGCCTCGGACCCGACGTCGGGGGCGATCAAGGTGGTCGTAGTGCCATGAGCCGTCTGGTGCTCGCCGACGCCAAGGTCCTCGACGGCGACCGAACCGTGCTCGAGCACGCCCACGTGGTGGTGGACGGAGCACGGATCACCGAGGTCGGAACGGGGCCGGCCCCAGCTCCCCGGCCCGACGACCGGGTTGTCGACGCCTCGCGTTGCACCGTGATGCCCGGCATGGTCAACTGCCACTTCCACGCCACCTACCACAACCTCGGAAGCACGCCCGCGCCCTTCGGCCTCGAAGAGCCGATGGGACTCCAGGCGGTTCGAGCCGTAAACAGCCTGGCCCTCCTGGTCGAGAGCGGGTTCACCAGTGCGGTCTCGGCCGGTGCACCCTTTGCCATCGACGCCTCCATGAAGGTGGCCATCGAGCGCGGCCTCATCCCCGGGCCACGCCTGGTCCCTTGCAGCCGGGACGTCAGCACGACCGGACACGCCGGTGACCGGAGCTTTCCGCCCCAGTGGGAGATCGGTGCCCTCGGCGCCATTCGGCCCAGCGACGGTCCCGACGAGTTCCGACGGTCGGTGCGGACTGAGATCAAAGAGGGCGCAGAGATCATCAAAATGTTCGTCACCGGCGGTCACGGAACCATCGGACCGAAAGAGCAGCTCGAGATGTCCCGAGAGGAGATGGCCGCGGGGATCGAGGCGGCCCATCTCCGGGGCGTGAAGGTCCGGGGCCACATCGCCAACAAAGAGGCCATCCATATGGCCCTCGACCTGGCCATCGACGTGATCGACCATGCCGACGGCATGGATGACGAATGCATCGAGCGGATCGTTGCCTCCGGGACCCCCGTGGTGCCGTCCATGCTCTTCCCGGCCCGATTTCTCGAATCGATGGGCGGTGTGTCACTGGGGTTCACCGACAGCATGAAAGAGGACATCGACGCCATGGCCGAGGTCCTCCCCCGGGCCAATGCTGCCGGAATGTGCCTGGTCCTCGGGGATGACTACGGAGCCATCGGGCTACCCCATGGTCGCTACGGCGAGGAGTTGGCCTACTACGCAGACGACGTGGGAATCCCGGCCCTCGACGTCATCCGATGGGCCACCAAGCACGGGGCCGAGCTCATGGGGCGGGGTCACGAGTTGGGAACGGTCACCGTCGGAAAACTGGCCGACCTGCTCGTGGTGGACGGGGATGCCCTCGCCGACCTTGGGCTACTGGCCGACCGGGACAACCTGTTGGCCGTCGTCAAAGATGGGCAGCTGGTCACGGACCGCCTCCCCGATCGGCCTTTTCCTTCACCCTGACCAGCGTCGGACGGGTGCCCGACTTGCCCTTTCTGCGGCTGGGCGCATAATTTCCCCGGTGACGAGCTAGACCACCGAGTCGGCGTCGGAAGGGCAGAGGGGCCATGGCAGTCCGACGGACGGCAGGACCTGGCAACGGCGTGGTGATACCCGCCCCGGACCCGACCTCTGATCGGAGGCTGGCACGTGGGAGCCGGACCCGCAGCTTCCTGCTCGACTCCACCATCGAGCTGATCGATGCCGGCAACCCGTCGCCAACGGCTCCCCAGGTGGCGGCACACGCCGGGGTCTCGAACCGCCTGATCTTCCACCACTTCAGCGACGTCGACCAACTGTTCACCCTGGCCGTCGAGCGCCAGGCCACCCGCTTCGAGGGACTGACGGCCGTGATTCCCGCCCGCGGCCCGACCGACACCAGGATCCGGGTGATCGCCCGCCAGCGACGGCGGCTGTTCGAAGCCCTCGGGCCTGCCCTGCGAGCTTCCTACGCCCGGCTACCGGCTCGAGCAGCCCTCAGCGAGGTACTGGCTCGGCAACGACGCCTGCTTCGCCTCCAGCTTGAGGTGATCCTGCAGCCGGAGATCGTCGCTCGAGGCGAACAGGCACCCGAAGCGTTGGAGACGTTGCACGTCATCACCGGCTGGCAGTCCTGGTCGGCGCTCCGGTTCGAATCCGGACACTCGGCCACCCGGGCCGAGCAGATCACCGTGTTCACCGTCGACCGGGTTCTCCAATGACCCGAGCCCGTCTCCACCCGTTGGTGACGCGAGTCACTCACGCCCCAACCACGGCGTCTCGTTGAACCGGGCCAGCACCGGCCCCGATGCACCCCAGGTGATGCAGGTGACCGAGGCCGTGGCCAGGTAGAGCCGCCAGGCCCCTTCGTCCCCGAGACCGAGGGCCCAGCAGGTCGCCGCTTTGATCGGCGAGACATGGCTGACCACCACCACGGGACCCGGCCCACGCGCCCCTTCACCATCGGTCCCGAATAGCTCATCGCACGCCGAGCGCACCCTGGCCCCAGCCTCGGCCAGGCTCTCACCGGCAGGCGGTCGGTAGGCCGGATCCGATCGCCACCGGGCCCACACCTCATCGGGAATCGAACGCAGTGGGCGTCCGTCGAACTCGCCATAGTCCACTTCGATCCACCGATCGTCGATCTCGACGGGGAGTCCCGTGTCGAGGGCCTCGGCAGTCCGGCGGGCGCGTTCCAGGGGACTCGAGATCACCCGGGTAGCACCAGCCACCAGTGGAGCCACCGTGGCCGCCTGGGCCAGACCCCGCTCGGTCAGCGGTGCGTCGATGCGTCCGAGCAGGAGCCCGTCGGCATTTCCGGTCGACTCACCGTGGCGGACCAGAATCAGCATCGTCGGGTATCCGGAGTCTGGTCGGGCTCAGTGGACAAGGATGCGGTCGCACTGAGGACAGGTGGCGAACTCGTCGGGGGGAAGCCGGCGGATCCGCTCCACTTCCACCGATGGCAGGGTCAAGTGGCAACCGTCACACCGGTTACCCACGAGACGTGCCGCCCCGACCCCTCCGAGGTGGGATCGGAGGGCTTCGTACCGCTCCGCCAGCTCGGGCGGAAGGCCGGGGAACAGTTTGTCACGCTCCTCGAGTTCGACGGCCACGGCGGCATCGATCTCCGTCTCGGCCTCGGCGATGGCTGCCTGGAGACGGGCCGCCTCCACCTCCAGCGCAGCCAGTGCCCGTCGATCCTCGTCCAATCGGGCGTCGAGCGGCTCCTGCTCTTCTAGAAGCACCAGCTCGGCGTCTTCCAGGCTCGACTGACGCTCGGCCAGCTGGACGACTTCGTGATCCATGGCCTGGAGGTCTCGTGAAGCGGTGATCGTGCCCGACTGCATCCGTTGTTCGATCTCATGGCGACGCTTGGCCGTGGCGGCGATCTGCTCTTCGAGGTGGCGCTGCCGACCGCCGAGCTCCTCCACTTGGGACAAGACCTCCGCTATCGACCGGTCCAGGCGCAACCGGCCATCACCAATCTCGCCCAGGGCGGCCCGCTCGGGCAGCGCCTCTCTTCGATGGCGCAGCTGGTCGAGGACGGTGTCGCGATCCTGTACCTGCATCAGGATGTCGAAGGGTTCGGCCATCAGGGATCCTCTCGTTGATCGACCACAGGCGCCACGTTCCCACCGGCCCCGGCCCGGACCAGCCTACGGGCCGAGCGCAGGCCCCCTGCCAGCGCGACGTCAGCGATCTCGAAGGCAGCTTCCCAACTGAACCAGGCCACGTCCTGGCTCTCCCCCGGCCCCGGGGCCGGGGGGACGTCCGGTGCCAGGACCAGGTACCGGAGGTCGAGATGGACGTGGTTCCTGGCCGCAGTGTGCACGTCGACGTGCACGAGCGTCGGTCCGCCCTCGGGATGGGTTGCCGGGATCCCGGTCTCCTCGGCGACCTCACGCAGGGCGGCATCGGCGGGCATCTCACCGGGCTCGACATGCCCACCCGGCTGCAACCACCGGTGCAGCCGCCGATGACGGTGAAGGACTACCCCGCTCGGCCCCACGACGATGGCTGAAGCAGTCACGTGAGTCAGCTCGGCGGCCTCGTCAAGGGGGTCATCCAAGCGCTGCAGCTCTTCCAAGATGATCGAACGGGACAGCGTCTCCCGCTCGTCGGCAGGCCGGTGGGCCCACACACTCTCGACCACTGGGCCAACTCGGTGGTCAGCGCCCGGTCGGGGCACCCTCGCCGGGTCGGCACGCCTGGATTCCTCCCCGAGATCTGAGCCGCCCCGAACCCACACGGGATCGGCGGCCTCGCCGGAACCGACGGGGTCCCGCCTCAGGCAGACTTGCGCCGCTGGCGATGGATGCGGCGGCGCTCGCGCTCAGTCGTGCCGCCCCAGACGCCCTCGCGCTCCCGGCTGGCCAGGGCGTGCTCCAGGCACGACTCCCGTACGGCGCACTGGTCGCAGATGGCCTTAGCCTCATCGGCCTCCTCATCGGAGACCGGGTAGAACACATCAGGATCGATGCCCCGGCAGGCTGCGTGCTTGCGCCAGGTGGCACTCATGAGAACGTCACTTCCTAAAATTGCGGTTGGGGGTCCGGTAGTTGCTCGCCCGTCGTAATCTCCGGTGACCTGGGGAAATGTGGCCCCCCGGCAAATACAGGCGGAACATACAGTATGGCTCAGGCGGAACCGCGGTGTCCACAGCGGAATGGCTCGATTCGTGCCCCTTCGGGGCGCCCTGGAGTGGGTCTGGGCTCACGAAGAGGCCAGCGCCGGGCGGAATTCGCCGCCAGTTTGGTCACCACCGGCGAGGCCTCTCCACCAGACCGAGGGCGATCCAAGGTGTCTAGTATCGGCCCAACCTCAGTGCCGGCCCTCGATCGGTCGGCACCGCATCCCCCGCGGTCCCCCTGAACCCAGCCGTCCCCTGAAGGAGTCCAGCCATGCCCACCGCCCCCCTCGAGGGAAAGACCATCGTGATAACCGGCGTCACCGGACAAGTGGCCGAGCCCGTCGCCCTGGCCCTGGCCGCCGGCAACGAGGTGATCGGCGCCGCCCGCTTCAAGGATGAAGGGGCACGGGCCCGCCTCGAGTCGGCCGGAATCCGGTGCGTCCCCATCGATCTAGCCGCAGGTGACGTGGCCGCCCTACCCCGGGACGCCGACTACGTCGTGAACTTCGCCGTGTCCAAGACCAACGACTGGACGCTCGACCTGCAGGCCAATAGCGGAGGGTTGGCCTGGCTCATGGAACACCACCAAGACGCCACCGCTTTCCTTCACTGCTCGACGACGGGTGTGTACAAGCCTCTTGGGCATCACGTCTTTGCCGAGGAGGATCTCCTCGGCGACAACCACGGGGTGTGGCCCTTCTTGCGTACGTACAGCATCTCCAAGATCGCCGCCGAGGCCACGGCACGGTGGGCAGCGGAGCGCTTCGGCCTCCCCACTACGGTGGCTCGCCTGTCGGTTCCCTACGGGGACCGTGGCGGCTGGCCGGCCATCCATCTCGAGATGATGATCAACGGAAGCGAGATACCAGTACACATCAACGCCCCGAGCGTCTACCACCCGCTTCACCAAGACGACATCATCGCCATGGTTCCCAAACTGCTGGGTGCCGCCACCACGCCGGCCACCACCGTGAACTGGGGTGGTGACGATGCGGTGAGCATCGAGGAGTGGTGTGGTTACTTCGCCGAGCTGACCGGTCTGCCGGCGAAGTTCGCCCCCACGGCTGACACCATCGACAGTGTCCAGATCGACTTGACCCGCATGCACGAGTTGGTGGGTACCACTGCGGTGAGCTGGCAGGACGGGATGCGCCGAATGGTCACGGCACGCCATCCCGAGCTCATCACCGGTTGAGCCAACCCGATCACCACCCAGTCGTCACCACTCCACGCCGACCAAAGGCGAGCTGGGTCAGGGAGTCGGCGACTGGGGCCCAGGGCCGGTGGTCTGGGCATAGACGTTCCCCACCGACCAGGCCGTCGTCGACGGGTCGGGCGAGACGCTCAGGACCGCACCATGGTGGAAGATCACCTTCAGCTCGCCAGCGGGAGACGTCCAGAGCCACTTCACCGAACTCGGGTACAGCGCCACCAACGGGCCGAGTCCATCCCACCGCTGGGGATTGAGGTGGTGGATGGTTCCACCGACCTCCAGTACGAACGGCCCCCCGATCATCACCTCGGTGCGGCCGAACCGGAGCCTCGACTGATGGTCGATTCGGATGAACGAAAGCACCGTCTCGTCGAGTACGAACTCTCTCCCACCATCGGGCAGCTCTCTGATCCGACATCCCTCGACCACAACGCCATGTTCGCACGTGCACATCGAACCCGCACATTGCCCGAAGCCAGGCCATGTGCGTCAAGGGATTCGCCACGGTCATACCGGAAGGCCGATTCGATGGAGGTCAGGTGGGCGGCGCCTCGACGGCCGCGGTGGTCTCCCCCGGCCACAGCAACACGGACAGTCGCGTCACCAACCCGTCCAGCTCCGCCGCGGTAGCGCGGTACTCGGCCACGGGTCGGCCGATGGGGTCCTCGACGTCGTCGGCCCGGGAACGGTCGACCAATGACTCGCGCGTCCGGTCCCCGTGCGCCAGGTCGATCCACGACCGAAAGCCCTGATCGGCTCGACGAGGTCCGAGCGCTTCACCCCGACGAACGAGCTCTTTCAACATGAACGACTTCGGCCAACTCGGTGGATCGAGCAGGATGGCTTCTTGGACGTGGCGGCGGCCCATGCCGATGATCAGATCCGCCTCTTCCACCAGGGGCTGGACAAGCTCCCGGCTTCGGTGCGCGCTGAGGTCGATCCCGAACGGGGCCATCACCTCGAGCACCTCAGGAGGAACGGCGTGATCAGCCAACTCGCCTGTGGCCCTGGTACCGGCTGAGGACACCTCGACGGGGTCGGACAGATGCACCGTCCGCTCGGCGAAGAGCGCTGCTGCCATAGGAGACCGGCACATGTTGGCGGTGCAAACGAAGAGGAAGTGAACGAGCGGAGTGTAGCGCTCACCCGGTACGACGCCGGTGACACCCGGCCCGCCTCTCCATGACTGTCGAACCTGGTCATCGCCACCAATTTCGTCCGGGGCGCGTACGCTCACCCGGAGGATTTGCACCGTCGGCCGGCCTCCACCCTCAGGCCAGCAAGCCGCCACCGTACCGACCACAGGAGAGGAGTGAGGCGTGTCGACCCCCACCGCCGATGCGATGACCGGCGTCTCCACCCGCGGGCCGTCGCACCTTGGGTGGAGGTTCGGCCTCCGTGACGCAGCGACATGAGTACTGCCCATCGAGTTGCGCTGGTCCACGACTACCTGACCCAGCGCGGCGGGGCCGAACGGGTGGTCCTCTCCCTGGCTGACGCCTTCCCGCAGGCTCCCGTGCACACCTCGCTCTACGACCCCGACGGCACCTTCCCCGAGTTCGGCGCGCTCGACGTCCACACCTTGCCCCTCGACCGGATCAGCGCTCTACGATCCCACCACCGTCTCGCCCTGCCGCTCCTGGCGCCGTCGTTCTCTCGACTCACGGTGGACGCCGAGGTCACCGTCTGCTCGTCGAGCGGCTGGGCGCACGGTGCCCATGTCACGGGCAGGAAGGTCGTCTACTGCCACACCCCGGCCCGATGGCTCTACCAGACCGAGCGATACCTCGATGGTTCACCGTCATGGACGTCGACCGCCCTGTCCGTGCTGGCCCCGTCCTTGCGGCGATGGGACCGAAAGGCCGCGGCCTCGGCCCATCGCTATCTGGTCAACTCGACCGCCGTCCGTCAGCGGGTGCTCGAGCTGTACGGCATCGAAGCCGAGGTCGTCCCGCCGGCGGTCGAGGTCGATCCCGACGGAGCCCAGACCGAAGCGCCTGGCGTCCAGCCCGGATACTTCCTGTGCGTCTCCCGACTGCTCGCCTACAAGAACGTGGAGGCGGTCACCGAGGCCTTCGGGCTACTCCCCGACCAGCGCCTGATCGTGGTGGGATCGGGCCCTCTGGGCGACACCATTCGCGCCGGAGCGCCGCCCAACGTGACCGTGATGGGGCGGGTCGACGATGCCACGCTCCGGTGGCTGTACCACTCGTCGTCCGGGCTGGTCGCGGCGTCGCACGAGGATTTCGGCCTCACGCCGGTGGAGGCGGCCAGCTTCGGCAAACCAACAGCGGCCCTTCGTTGGGGCGGATTTCTCGACACCACCGTGGAGGGAACCACCGGCGTGTTCTTCGACCGTCCCGAGCCACGGCTCATCGCCGACGCCGTCGGGGTACTCGATGCCACCACGTGGAGCACGGAGGCGCTCCGAGACCACGCCGAGACCTACTCGGCGGCGAGGTTCACCACGAGGATCGATGAGGTCGTAGCCGAGGAACGCCGCCGCCTGTGATGCACGAGGACGCCGGCAACGGGCCGTCGGTCGCCCACGGTTACGATGCCCCTCGGCCCCGGAACACGGTGACCGGCGTCTGCCACAGGATCTGCATGTCCCACCAGAACGACCACGAGGCCACATAGAGGTAGTCGAGTCGGCACAGTTCGAGATGGGAGAGCTCGTTGCGGCCCGACACCTGCCAGAGTCCGGTCATCCCGGGTCGGGCTTCGAACCGCTTGCGGGCCCATCCCTCGATCTCCATGGCCTCGGCGACCACGAAGGGGCGGGGGCCGACCAGGGACATGTCGCCCTTCCAGACATTGATCAGTTGAGGGATCTCGTCGAGGCTGGTCCGCCGGAGGAACCGGCCCACACGGGTGACCCGCGGGTCGTCACGGACCTTGAACAGCGGTCCGTCCATCTCGTTCAGATGCTCGAGCTCGTGACGCCGGGATTCGGCGTCGTGGTACATGGTCCGGAACTTCATCATCGAGAACGGCTGCTCGTTCCGCCCAGTACGGACCTGGCGGAAGAAGACCGGGCCGCTGCTAGTGGCTTTGATGAGGATGGCCAGAACGGCGATGGCCGGCGACACCAGGGTCAGGACCAGTGAGGAGATCACGATGTCGAAGCTGCGCTTGAGGAACCGGGCCCCGGCGCTGAGGGATGCCGGTGCGATGTCCAGCATGGGGAGCCCCGAGAGGTCCTCGACGTGCGAGCGGCCGGTGATCAACTCGTAGTACCGCGGGACGATCGACACGCCCACCTGCCCGGTCAGCGACTTGAGCATCTCGGTCGTGCGCTCAGGATGCGTCCGGGAGAAGCACACCACCACCCGGGCTACTTGGTGCTCCCGGCACAACTGGGGGAGCTCGTCGAGTTGGCCGATCACGTCGTTCGATCCGAGCGGGTTGTCGTCCACGAAGCCGACGAACCGCACCGCCTTGTGGGCCCGGAGGTGGCTGGCCACGGTCTGGGCCAGTTTGCCCGTACCGACCACGATCACCGGAACCGATCCCGCAGCACGGCTCCCGAGTGGCCCGAAAGCCAAGGCGCGGGCCAGAGGGACGGTGATCACCGCCGCCACGCAGAGCGCGGCGATCTTTGCCGCGGTCACCTCTTCCACCTGCCATCCCCGGCGGGCTACGTAGGCCACGATGGCGAACACGAACCCGCTGATCATGAGGGCGTGGACGATGTTGCGGAGATCGGAGAACAGGCTGATCGAGATCCGGCGCGTGGTGCCCCGATAGAGGCCGTACAGCGCGAACACGGCGATGAACACGGGGATCATGGCCAGGTTGATGAGGTAGAGCTGCCCACTGTGACTGGCCGAGCTGTCCGGATTGTTGGAGAAGGCGGACAGGGTGAGGGGCCCAAGGAACCCGGCCAGAGCCAGCCCTACGACATCGGCTGACAACAGCCTCCGGAGGGTGTGCCGCCGGACACGGGCAAAATCACCGTCCCGACGTCGTTCGTCGGCTGCCTGCCCGGTACCGGGGACGGTGGGATCCAGCGAATCCTGGACCCGTAGTTGCAGATCGGGGTCGAGAATCGCCATGCCGCCGGGCCGAATCCGTCCGAGACCGGTGGTCACCAGCTGCTCCGTTGAGTCGCCCGGGGTGCTCGACCCCTCCGAGCGCAGGCTCTCAGACACGACGAGCCAACCCGCTGATCCCGTTCATCGTTCCGGCGCCACCGGAGCGGAAACTCCCAGCTTGGGCGGCCATGACCGCCCGGACGTCGGACACCCGCACCGGGCGGGCCGGGCGCGTCGCCGTATCGATGCGCACGGTGTCCATAGCCTGTATATCGACCACTGGACCAGTGGCCTGAAGCCCGATTTGGGGTTCGGGGACCCGACCGTCACCTCGATGGGCAGGACCCGACATCGGAACCACCGAGCGGGGTGCAACTGCCCCCCTCACGCATCCCAACGGGGATCAGGCCGCCTGCATCAGTGAGATACCGGCTCGGATGGCGGCGATCGACTCGAAGGTGGACTTCCTCAGCATGTTTTCGGAGAATTCGATGTCGAAGACGTCCTCCAGCGCCAGCATGACGTTCACGCTGGCGTGCGAGGTCATGCCGGCAGCAAAGAGATCGGCATGTTCGTCGATCGACTCGGCATCTACGGCGAGATGCCCGTGCTCGGTCAGTACCTCCCGGATGGTTTCATCCATGACTGCATTCCTTCCTAGTTATGGAGCCGGGGCCGACGACACGTCACGTCGGCTCCCGCCCCTGCTCATGGCCACGACGCATGCGGCCGCCATCATCGGTTCGTGCGTCACACTCACCGCCAGGGTGTCGATTCCGGCATCGGCGGCCAACCGGGCGGCCAGTCCCGAGAGACGCAGCTCGCACCACCCGCCGTGGAGCCGGTGGACCTCGATGCTTCGCCACTCCGGTCGCGCCCCACGGGGGCGGAGCACTTTGACTGCCGCCTCTTTGGCGGCGAACCGACCGGCCAGGGACTGCATCGAATAGACCGTTGCCCGGCCGGTGACGCTCATGGGCACCATGCCGCCAGAATCCACCGGCGGCGTCGGGTCCAGTGGGCCAACCCGGGCACAGGCCCGTTCGTGGGGCGTGAAGACCCGGTAGAGGTAACGATGTCCCAGGCGCTCCACCGACTCGGCCACCTCAGCGACGGGGACGAGGTCCATTCCCACTCGCAGCGAGTCCGAGGACGTGATCGGCACCGCACCCCTGGGCCCGCTGTCGTCCGGCAGGGCACGACAGAGCTGGTCGAGGGTGGCGGCCCGGAGCGATCCCGCCATGCGGTCGAGGGCGTCGGCCGTAACGACGAGTGAGCTCATGGAACCGACTCCCCCTGGGGAGGCGAACTGAGTTCGGAATCCGGGAGTCGGTCGACCGGGACACCGGTGGTCAACGACGAGTACACGGCGCGGTAGCGCTCGGCGATGCTTGGCCAGGCGAACTCCCTCACCCGGGCCAGCCCGGCGGCAGCTACCGACCGGCGCCAGTCGTCGTCGGAGACCAAGCGGTCCAAGGCGGCGCTGAAACCGGCCGTGTCGAACGGATCGACGAGTACGCCGTCGACGCCATCACGGACGAACTCCGGTGGACCTCCCTGGGTCGTCGCCACGACCGCCGCACCGGCGCGCCACCCTTCGAGGACGACGATGCCGAACGGCTCGAGGCGACTGGGCATGACGAAGATCTCGGCGTCGGCCATGAACCGGGCGACCTGAGCTCGGCTCAGCCTGCCAACAAAGTGGACCCGGTCAGCCACGCCGAGGGCCCGAGCGCTCTCCTGGAGCGATTCGAGCGCCGGTCCGGATCCCCCGATCACCAGGTCGAAGCTCCGGCCCGAATCGCCCATGCCGGCGTAGGCCGCCAGCAACAGGTCGAATCCTTTCTTCTCCACCACGCGTCCCAGACCCAGTATGTAGGGACGGTCGGGCGGCTTCGGTTCGGACGCCGAACGAGATGATGGGTCGGCGGTGTCCGGGCCGGTGTGGGCCCCCTCCACATCGACGCCGTTGAAAATGACCAGCCCCCGGCCCACCTCGAGGCCAAACCGCTGCTCGGCGTCGGCAAGCGTGAACGCCGAGCAGCCGGTGACCACCGCCGCTGAGCCGATGCCCCTGCGCAGCGCGGACTTGAGCGTCCGTGACGTCTGAAAGATGTCGGAGTCGTCCATCACCGTCTCCCCTTGCAGGGTGATGACGAGGGGCAGTCGGGTGAGGCGCGACGCCATGGTGGCATAGGCCCCGTTGGGGCCGAAACAGACCACATGGAGTACATCGGGTCGGAAGGCGTCGATGGCGTTCCGCAGCGAGAACAGCGTCCGGGGTCCGATGGTGGCCGAGCGGTAGAGCGACGACCATTTGCTGGCCGGAAGAGGCATGGCGAACCGGCGGACGACAAGGTCGTCGCGCACCTCGACGGTCTCGGGGGCGGCGTCGTCCCCGTGCATCGTCCACACCTCGACTTCGTCACCGGCATCCACCAGGGCCAGAGCCAGGTGGCGGGTCAACTCCTCGACGCCGCCCAGAGCGGGGGGATAGGCACTGGGCATCAACGCGATACGAGTCATGGGGCTCGCCTCCACCCACGGTCGGCCGCGCCCCGACAACGGCACGGCACGGAGGCCGATGGAGCGTCGGGGTGGTTCGGGAGCGTCGCCATGTCAGGGGATCGTGGGGTTCAGCCAGGGCTCGACGGCACTCAGCGTCGCTCCGGTGGGTAGCGGGGCCAGTGCGCTCCAGTTGCCCACGCCGGGCGACCAGTAGTTGGAGAACGCCGCGGCGTACCAACCCGAGAGGAATCCCTGCTCGGCGCAGTCGCAGTTCGGAGCCCAGCTCGACGGGTGGATACCGAGGACGCCCTCGATCTGGGTCTCGCCACCTTGCGGTTGTACGGCAGCGGCATCGACCTCGTGGGCGATCTCGAAGGCGGTGATGCCGGCCAGGCGTGACACTGTTTCACCGGGATAGACGTAGAGCACCGAGGTTCCCCCGGTGTGGCCCCACGTGAAGGTGGTATTCCCGTAGAAGCCCGGGGAGGGTGCAGCCGAGATGGGCTCGAACTGGATCGTGTAGCCGGGGATCTGCTGCCACGGATAGCGGACGAGGGCCAGCGCCTCGGCACCCATCTGATCGGGTGTGAGTGACGCCGTCGAGGCCGAGGACACGGCCGGCGCAGGAGTGGTGGCCACCGGGGCGGCAACCGGGGCCGTGGTCGGAGGCGTGGTGGTCGATGGCGCCGGAGCGGTAGTCGGTGGGTTCACGGCGGCGGGCGCGGTGGTCACGGTCGGAATGGCCGGCGCAGCACCGCGGGCTGTGGCCGGGGTGGGTGCGGCGGCGGCCGTCGGATTCGAGGTCGGGTGATCCGACCGCACCACGATCAAGGTTCCGGTCACCACCACGGCCACCAGAGCCATCACGGCTGCCTCGAGCCGGAGGAGGGACCTCCGGGAGGGGTAGGTGATCCGGCCCAGGCGGTCACGGAGCCCGGCCCCTCGTCGATCCGGGCCGATGTATCCCTCGGACAGCACCAGTGACGGATCATCGAGGTCGGCCAGCAGTCCGTCGGGTACCTCGGTCTCGGTGACCGGGGCCTCGGGCACGGCTGGGGCACCGATCCAGGCGTCGGGGCGCGTGATGTCAGTGGAAACTGCTGGGGCGGAAGCATCTTCCGTCACGATCGACGCCATGGTCATTGATCGGCAGATTGCCCCGATACCTGAAGCGCCCGCGCAGCCACCAGAGCGGGCCTCGGCCCGGGCATTAGCCCCGGTGGGAGCCGTTCGTCGCCGTCGCTCAGTGGCCCACCAGGTGGGCCACCAGCAGGGTCAACGGTGCCACCACCGCCGCGGTCAGTGCCACCGTGGCCACCAGCGGCCGGATGGGGGAAGGTCGTCGTCCAGCGGTTCGGGGCCGAGGTGCACCCGCACCCCGTCGGGGGCGACCCTCGGAACCGTGGTCGGTTGCCCGCCGACCGGTCCCCCTCGGTGCCCGACGGGGAGGTCCCACATAGTCGGGGGTGATGATGAGGAAGGGATGGTAGAGGTCGGCCACCATCTCGGCCGGAAGGTGGACGTCGTCGATACCGACACCGGTCCGTCGGGCGTGGAGCGGGTGATCCCCGGACCGGACCAGGAGGTCGTTGGCCGTGACCATGGCCGGCGGTCGAGCCCGCACCCACCTACGCACCACCCCCCGCATTGACAGCACCATCAGCTATCGGCAGGTACGAGCCCGGACTGAAGGCCGGGCCAGGAGCAGTCGACGCGGTCAGACCGGCAGGCCGAGTGACCGGTAGGCCTCCGCGGTAGCCCTGGCTGTATCCCGCCAGCTGAGGCTGCTCACCCGTCGGGCGCCCTCCCGGGCCAGCTCCTGTCGCCGCCCCTCGTCGTCCAGGAGCTCGCGGAGCGTCCCGGACAGGCCATCGACGTCCCCGGGCCGGAAGGTGGCGGCCGCGTCACCGACCACCTCGACCACGGCGGGCACCGGCGTCGAGACGACGGCCGCTCCGCAGGCCATGGCCTCGAGCGGCGGAAGACCGAAGCCCTCATAACGCGAGGCGTAGCCGACCAGGGTGGACGCCGCGTAGAGCGGAGGGAGGTCGGTGATGGGCACGTGGCCGATCTCGATGACACCAGCGGGCGATTGGTGGTTCCACAGGCTGTGGCCGGTGAGGACGAGCGGAACGCCGACCCGCCGGCACGCCTCGGCCAGGGTGGCGATGTCCTTGCGCGGCTCGATGTTGCCCACGTGCAGCACGAACCGCTCGGGCAGGCGGTAGAGGGAGCAGACCCGTTCCCGTTCCTCATCCGCGGCCGGCACCATCTCGGGCCCCGGTGCCGAATGCACCACGACCGAGGGCCGGCCGACGAGCGCACGCACCCGTTCGGCGGTGAACGCCGAGACGGCCACGATCACATCGGCCCGGTGGAGGGCGTGGCGCATGAGCAGCTGCTCACCGGCCACCCGGAACCGCGGGAACGCCCAGGGGGTGTCGAAGATGGCCATGTCGTGCACGGTGGCGACGGTCGGCGCCGAACGCCGGAGCGGCAGGTCGACGTCGAGGCCGTGGAACAGGTCGGACGGTCCGAAGCCGAGCGCACCGGTGAACGCCCGGGCCACACCGCGCGACTCCCGGGTCACCACCGCGGTCACCCCGGCCGGGAGCTCGGAGCGGCCCGCCGGTCGCACCGCGGCGACCAGGTCGGCGTCGATCTCCTGGCCCAGTGCGGTGAGCAACTGGCGCACATAGGTGCTCACTCCCCCACCCCGGGGATCGAGCGGGAGGGCGTTGAAGAGGATGCGAGGGGGCATCCGGGTCACGGCGCGCCAGGTGAGGGAGCCAAGAGCAATGCCCACCGGTACCGGTCGACTACCACGGCCCGGGCACGACTGAGAGCAGCGCTCACCTTCGAGGGTCGGGCGGGTCGGATCGACCCCGACCGGTGTCCCGAGTCAGAGCCGAGGGCTCCGTGTCTGTCGCCCGGGCCCGGAGCGAGGCCGTGTTCCTTCCGGTCGGCATCGGCTACCCCGAGGGACATCCCGGCGATGAGCAGCGGCGGGATCATGTTGGCCCCGATCCAGAAGATGTCGAAGAGGCCGTCGACGTAGTGGCCGAGCAGGATGACCAGGCCGAGTGTGCCGAACACCCTCGGGAGCCGGTTCATGGTCCGCATGGTCATGTAGACCAGGTAGCAGAAGGCCACTGATCCGATGAGCCCGGTCGAGGCCAGGTTGTCGATCACCACGTTGGGCGGAGCCGTCACCGAGAGATACTGGGGGAGGTCGTAGAACCGCATCCCCTTGCCGAGGAGGGGACTCAGGTGCCACACGTGGAGCGCGTCGCCGATCTGGCTGAATCGGATCGAGACCGAGTTGAACTTGGGATTGTTCCGGGCCGCCAGGGAGAAGCTGTAGTACAGGCCGACCACGAGGGGGATACAGGCGATCAGCACCATCTTCGACCGCCGCCGGACGTCGGGGTTGAGGAAGGTGGCTACGGCGATGGCCAGGATCAGCGAGATGACGGCTTGGCGCGACTGCGAGGCCAGCAGACCGAGGAAGCACAGATACTTGGTCACCCGGGCCTCGGTACGGCCCAGTCCCGTCCAAGGCGGCCTCAGCTGGGCCACGACCACCGCCACCCACATGATCGCCCCGACGGCGTTCTTTTGGTACGGGCCCCACTGCGCCGGCTGGAAGTGGGTGGCCAGGGCCTGTTGGATGGAGATCACGGCGACGACCGAGGACCCCCACAAAAAGAGCCGGAGGGCGGGGCGGGTCCGGCCGTAGTTGGCCACGGTCCAGCCCACCAGCACACTGCCTCCGAGGTAGGAGAACCGGTGGAACCACTCGACGATGTCGTAGCGGTTGGGGTTGGCCACCACCACCAGGATCAAGATGGCCTGGAACCAGAGGATGCTCCGGAAGAACTGGCGCAAGTACGGGGCCTCGCTCCATCGCACCTGCAAGAGGCAGACGAGCGCCCCCATGAAGACCAAGAGGTCAGCCACGCTCAAGTTGGTGCTGGCCCCTCCCACCCGCTGGAGCAACAGGGACCCGGGCAGCACCAGTACGGCCAGCACGAGAGGGTCGACGACCAGGATCCCCACCATCAACAGGACGCCGCCGAGCGCCAACGCCACCCGCTCGCCACCGTTGGCGGCCACACCCACGCCCATCCCGACCAGGACGACCGCGGCCCACCCGAGGGCACCCCACACCACCTCATGGAGCTGGCGGTGGTCAGGGCGCGTCGCGTGGTCCAGGCGGTTCCGCTCCGCTCGGTCGCGGCCGAGCAGGCGGTCCCTCCCGAACGTAGGAATCTGGCTCATGGATAGCTCAGGGGCGCGCTCATCGGACCATTGGTCCATCGGCGCAGGTGGGCAAGCGACTTGAGCAGTCGGACAGGCCCGTGACCCGGGGCCGTGCCTAGGTCGATTGTTCCTCAAGGTGTTCCACGACTGTGACGACTCTCTTTACGACCGCTACTTCACCCCTCGTGACGTGCCGGCATGGCACGGACTCGGCACAGACCTCCAGGCACCAAGGAACGGACATGACAACGCAACCACCGGGCGAGACGACAAGGACCGGGGCGATATGCCTGCGGAACCTGTCGGGTAGCGCCGGCCGGGTCGCTGCCGGCAGCCCGGGGATCCTCAACCTGAGCGCGCCCCGGTGACCTTTCACCAGTTCCTCTCGACGATGTGGCGTCGCCGACTGACGATCCTCGTCAGCATCGTGGTAGCCGTCGTGGCCGCCTTGGCCTACTCGAAGATCCAAACGCCCAAGTACGAATCGACGGCCACCATCCAAGAGAGCGGCATCAGCGGCTCCTCATCAGGCACCCCGACCTCGACGGTCACCCTTCCCGATCCGGTCCAGGAGCTGGGCAGCACGGCGGTCCAGCAGCGGGCCGCCACCATCCTGGGCGACAGCAATACCGCCGGTGTGGCCGCCGACGTGACCGGCACGGTGGATTCGACCACCGGGCAGCTCCTCATCACCGCCACCGACTCCAACGCGGCCCGGGCCCAAGCGGTGGCGAAGGCCTACTCGCAGGCCTACGTCGACCAGATCCAGTCGCTGGTGCAGGCCCAGATCGACAAGATCAACACCGAGCTGGCCTCGCTGCAACAGCAGATCGCCCTGCTCGAGCAGTCCAATCCCAGTGGCACCAACGCCGTCATCGAAGCCCAGATCACCGGGCTCACCACCACGCTGAGCACGCTCCAGTCCGAGTTGTCGAGCGTCCAGTTCGGCGAGCCCTACGCCAACGTCCAGGTGGCCGCCGGGCTTCCCGGCGCACCCTCGGGCATCGGCACCTCGAAGCTGGTGGCCATCGGCATCGTGGCCGGGTTACTCGCCGGATGCGGTATCGCCCTCGCCCGTGACCAGCTGGACACCCGGCTGCGGACCCGACCCGATCTCGGTGACATCACCGACGCCCCGATCCTGGCCGAGCTGCCCCAAGACAGTGAAGTCCGGGGCGGTGAAGTGACCATCGCCATGGTGCAGGCACCCCAGTCACAGATGGCCGAGGCCATCCGAGAACTGCGCACGAGCCTGCGGGTCATCCTCGACGACACACCCTGCCCCATGATCACCGTCACCAGCCCGGAGCCCGGTGACGGCAAGACCTTCGTCACCGCCAATCTCGCCGCGGCCTGGGCCATGAGCGGAAGCAAGGTCATCGTGGTCTCGGCCGACTTCCGGCGTCCCCGCCTCGAGGAGATCTTCGGTCTCCCCCTGGCCGGACGCCCCGGACTGGCCGACCTGATCCGGTCGAACTGGAAGACCCCCGAACCGACGCGGCGGGCCACCGAGCTCCAGGACTCCCAGGGACTCCCGATTCTGGCCTACGAGAGGCGCCCCCAGTCGGGCGGTCCGACCGGGACCGGTCGCGATCCCCGTGCGTCAGCCAACGAGACCGATCCGTCCTCGGTAGCCGCCCACCTGGTCGACAGTGGGATCTGGGGACTCCAGATCCTGCCCGCCGGCATCCAGCTGGAGAATCCGAGCGAGCTGTTCGGTAGCCCGGGCATGCAGCCGGTCATCGACCAGCTGCGCCTCCTGGCCGACGTGGTGCTCGTGGATACGCCGCCGGTTCTGGTGGTTCCCGACACCGCCATCATCGGGAGCTTCACCGTGGGAGCCGTGGTGGTGGCGGCCGAAGGAAAGACCGAGCGGGACGAACTCGAGCGCACGGTGCAGCGCTTGGAGGCCACCAACTGCCGGGTTCTCGGGGTGGCCCTCAACCAGGTGCGTCGCTCGGCGGCCAGCTCCTACCAGGCCTACGCCTACAAACAATGATCCGTGAGGGGACGGGGGCCAAGCCGCCGACCTCCGGCCGACCCACCCGTCGCTCCGATCCCATGCCCTCGCCGACGCCCTCGCCGCCCGCCCTGGCGACGACCACCCCGTCCATGGCCGGGCCGGCCACCACGCCGGGTGTGGACGTGGTGGTGGTGGCCTTCGGTGCCCCCGAGCTGCTCGAGGCCTGTCTGACCACCCTCGGCGGAACGCTCTCGACGGTGGTGGTGGACAACTCGTCCCGACCCGACGTGCGGCTGGTGTGCGAACGGCACGGGGCCCGCTACGTGGACCCGGGCGTCAATCTCGGCTTCGCCGGCGGTGTCAACGCGGGGCTCCGCCACCGACCGGCCATCGCCGGGGATGTCCTGTTGTTGAATCCGGATGCCGAGATCGCTCCAGACGGCGTGGCCCAACTGGCCCGGTGCCTCCACGCCCGTCCCGGTCTGGCCTGCGTAGGACCCCGTCAGGTGGCCCGGCAGGGCGGAGCCGAGGACCGGGTCGGTTGGCCCTTCCCCACCCCGGCCGGTGCGTGGCTGGAGGCCCTGGGACTCGGTCGCCTCCGTCGGAAGGTGGACTTCGTGATCGGGTCGGTGCTGCTGATCCGGGCCGAGGCCCTGGACGAGGTGGGGCCCTTCGACGAGCGCTTCTTCCTCTACGCCGAGGAGACCGATTGGCAGCGCCGGGCCGCCGACCACGGGTGGGCCAGCGCTGTCTGCACCGAGGTGACCGCCGTGCACCTCGGGGCGGGAACCGGTGGTGACTCCTCGGTCCGGGAGTCCCACTTCCACGCCTCGCACGAGCGCTATATCCGCAAGCATTTCGGGTCACGGGGCTGGGCGGTCTACCGCTCGGGCGCGATGGCTGGTGCCGCCCTGCGAGCCGTCATACTCCCCGGCCCTCGGGGACGGATGGCGGCCGACCGGTTCCACCTGTACCGCCGGGGCCCCTGCCGGGTCGAGGCGGGACGATGAAGGCCGGGCCCGACGGGACCGACCGGCTCGGCGGGAGGAGTCAGTCGAGCGCTGATGAGCAGCCCGCGCTGGCCGGCCGGACGCTTGACGTGGTCCACGTGGTCGTGACCGACGGATTCGCCGGCGTGGAGCGCTACGTCTGCCAGGTGGCCGCAGTGCTGGCCGGCCGCGGCCACCGCGTCCGCACCATCGGCGGCGACCCTGTCCGGATGCGGTCCGAGCTTCCCGGCGAGGTGTCCAACCGACCCGCCCGCCACCTCCTGGAGGCAGCCACCGCCCTGGCCGCCACCCGCCATGCCGACATCGTGCATGTGCACATGACCGCGGCCGAGGGTGCGGCGTGGCTGTCCCGTCCGCTCCAGCACGCCCCGATCGTCGCCACCCGCCACTTCGCCGCCGGCCGCGGCTCGACGGCCACGGCGCGGTTCCTCGCCGGGGTGACCAGTCGGGTCATCACCCGTGACGTCGCCATCAGCCAGTTCGTGGCCGATGCCATCGCCTCGCCCACCGTGGTCATACCGAACGGAGTCCCCGACCGACCCCAGGCTCCGCTCGATGCACCCACCGTCGTCATGCTCCAACGCCTCGACACCGAGAAGGCCCCCGAGGTCGGCATCCGGGCCTTCGCCTTCAGTGGACTGGCCGCAGAGGGGTGGCACCTGGTCGTGGCCGGACAGGGCACGCTCGGTTCCTCGCTGCTGTCGTTGGTGGACGAGCTCGGCATGGTCGACTGCGTGGAACTGGTCGGTCACGTGGCCAAGACCGACGAGCTGCTGGGCGGGGCGTCGGTCCTGCTCGCCCCGGCCCCGCGCGAGCCCTTCGGTCTGTCGGTGGTGGAGGCGATGGCCCACGGGCTTCCCGTAGTGGCCGCCGGTGGTGGCGCCCATCTCGAGACGGTGGGCAGCGACGGGCTGCTCTTCCCTCCCGGAGATGCGGCCGAGGCCGGGGCGGCTCTGCGCCGCCTGGCCGAGGACCCGACGCTCCGTCGCGGCGTCGGGGCCCAACTGAGAGTGCGCCAGCAGGACCGGTTCTCCCTGTCCCGGCACGTGGATCGCCTCGAAGCGCTCTATGTCGAGGTGGCAACACCCTGTCGGTAGCCACCGGTCCACAACGAGGGCCAACGCCAGTGGGCCGTCCGCCGGCGATCTCCCCCGGTCAGGCTGACGTGGCGTCCCGATAGAGGTTCATCTGGCTACCGGCCACGCTCGACCACGAGTAGCGGCCCACGCCGGACAGCCCGGCCTGGCGCAACCGGCTCCAGAGCCCGGGCTCGTCGAGGAACCGGGCGAGGGCGCGGTGGAGGGCCTCGGGGTCGTTCGGGGGCACGAGGAGACCCTCCTCTCCGACCACGTCGGGGAGGGCACCGCTGGCGCTGGCCACGACCGGGACACCGGAGGCCTGGGACTCGACCACCACCCGCCCGAACTGCTCGAGCCATCCCGAAGTGGGGATGGACGGCACGGCCAGGACGTCGAAGTGGCGGTAGGTGTCGGGAATGTCCTCTTCGTCCACGTGACCGTGGAAGGTCACCCGGTCGGCGATGCCCCGTCCCGTCGCGGCATGGGCCAGGGACTCGGACTCGGGTCCGGCGCCGAAGACCTCGAGGGTCATCCGCTCATCGCCGGCCACGGCGTCGATGAGGACGTCCACCCCCTTGTGGGGGATCAGGCGGCCCACGAACCCGATCCGAAGGCCGGTGCCGGGGGGCGGCCGGTCCACGGGACGGAACCGGTCGATGTCGACACCGAGGGGAAGGAGTACCGGGGCGACGGCCAGCCCCTTCCGCTGCAGGATCTGGCCGGCCTCCACGTTGCAGGTGTAGGCCCCGGCCGCCCGTCGGAGGGACCAGCGCTCGAACCAGCGGAACGGCGGTGGGTAGCGCTTGTCGATGTTCTGGGCCGAGGCGACGACGAACGGGACGCCACGGGCGCGCAGCCGGGCGAGGGCCAGGACCTCGGCCACGGCGAGGCCGAAGGGCTCCTCGTGCATGTCGATCACGTCCCATCTCGCCCGGCCGAGGATCCGCCACAGCGCCACCGGGTCGTAGAGGAAGAGGTTCGGATGACGTCCGAGGGTGCGCACCGGTACGGCGAACCCGTCCCCGTCCTCGCTGAAGGACACCATCGACCCGCCCTCCTCCCAGCGGACCGCTGTGACCAGGGTCAGATCGGCGCCGAGGGACCGGAGCAGGCGCTCACGTTGGCGCCAGGCCGTGACCACCCCACTGTGGGACACGCGCAGCACTCGAAGGGGCCGGGGGGCCGGTGCCCCGCTCACCACGAGATCGTCCTCGGTGCGCTGTCATCAAAGGACGCCCCTCCCGAGGTCCACTGTTCGGCGGGTATCCGGGCCGAGGGCACCACCGTCATCGAACCGTGGTGGCCCGGCATCACGAACCTGACCACCACCGTCGAGGTGGAGCCCTGGGGGATGACCACCGGCGCAGCAAGCAGCCAGGTGGGCCCCTCGGTCCCCTTCACGGCCAGCGGGCCGGCTCCGGTCATGGCGATGTGCGACGCGAGGGCGGGAAGGTTCGTCGAGATGAGGCCCCGGTAGCCGCCGTAGCTCACCGGCTCACCCGGGAAGGGGCCGGCGATGAACTGGGACTGGCCGTCCGGGGTGGTGTTGTCCATGCGGGTGGTCATGGTCACGGTGGTGTTGGCCCCGGTCGGGGCGGTGGTGACCGCCACGTGGACCCCCAGGTACTGGTCCAACTTGTTGCCGCCCAGGTTGATCACGGACACGTCCACCGAGCGCGGCGTGAGGCTGCCGCTCACGCCGGCCACGACCCAGGCGGCCTGGTCGACCGGGTTCTTGGACCACACCATCAAGTGGCGGCCGGCCACGGCTGAGGAGAGGGCGGAAGAGAACGTGGTGATGTCGAGGTTCTGTCCCTGGAGCTGGCGCAGGATCGCACTGGTGAGCGCCCCCAACGCATCCAGCCGGCCGCTGTCGGAGGTGGCGTTGTCGGTCAGTCCGGCGTACTGGTCGTGGAGGAGGTACTGCTCGACGTTGTCGGCACTCACGGTCTGGCCTCCGGCCTGGACGGGACCGGTGACCTCGAGCAGGGCGCGGAGCCCAGCCACGTCGAGGGAGAGCACGCCGTTCACCGGTTGGCCGGTCAGCTTGGTCCACATGGCGGCGGCCAACGGCGCGGTGACGTTGAACTGGGGCGTCCAGCCCAGGTTGCGCATGTCGAGGCTCGGGTTGAGCCAGCCCCAGTTCTTCTCGAACTCACCGGTCACCGGCACCGCTCCGACCGGAAGGGTCTTGGCCCCCGAGGGCCCGAGGTCGGCCAACTGCACCGAGCCGTTGGAGGTGGTCGCCGCGCCGACGTCGAGAAAGGCCCCGGAGCCGGATCGCATCTCGGCGTTGTTCGACGCCAGCACCACGTAGGTCTGCGGCCCCTGGAGGATCGAGGCCACGGCTCCGGACACGCCGGCCGCCTTGGCCAAGCGCAACCGGGCGTCGTTGAGCTGGCTCACGAACTCGTTTCGCTTGGAGGCCAAGGGAGCGATCAGGGCCGCCGACGGCCCGGTGTCGATGCCGGCCAGGGACCGTTGGGCCGATCCGGCGATGACCGACAGCTGGTGCAGTGCGGCCACCCGGTCGGGTCCGGCCGTGTGGGGCTCAGCCAGCACGGCGTGGGCCTGGGACAGGAGCGTTGCTCCCACCTCGGACACCGTGCCCGCCGCGGCGCTGAGGGCGCGCACCGACCGGATCTGCCTGCCCAGCACGGGGACGATGGTCAGCGGGGTGAACAGGGGTGAGGAGAGGTCGGCCTGAGCGCTGGCGAACTCGGCCCGGGCCTGATCGAGCAGATGCACCGAACCGGCCGAGGTGAGTTCACCGGGTGTCAGCTGGTTCTTCACCAACTCCAGGCTGGCCAGCCCCTGTTGGTCGTGGTGGTAGGCCGACCAGGCCTTCACGGCCAGCAGGCCCATCCACGCCACCAACAGCACCACGATGACGGCGATGATCAGCCACGTGCGCCGCCGCCAACCGACTCTCTCGCTCACGGCAACCACTCGCTGACTCCAGGCGCCAGGACCCTGGAGGCCACAGGTCGGCTGGCCTCACGGGTCGACGCGGCGGACACGCGTCTCGTGGACCGATCGTACCGGATGGCGGCCGAGATCCCTGGTCAATGCGGCTATCGGTGGCCGGCCTGGGGCGCCGGTACGAGCCCTGGCCGGGTCGAGGCTCCCCGCAGGTCCTCGGGGACGAACCCTCATGCTGGCGGGGTGTTTGGACTACACCTGGGTGGTGCCGGGGTCGAGCCGGCCCCGGCCGATAGCATCCCGGGCGTGTCGTTCACGACTATCCGTGTGACGGTCGGTCGGGTGGTTCTGGTAGCCGGGATCCTGATCCTCTTGTTCATCCCCTACCTGTTGTGGGGGACCGGTCTGATCACGGCCCGCAACCAGTCAGCTCTTACCCAGCAGTTCCGCGAGGCGCAGGCGAAGTCCCACTCCCATCCGGCCACATCCATCTCGGCCCCATCGCACACGACGCCCGCTGCTCCCCAGGTGGCGCCCACGATCGCCGCACCGGCCATCGGAAGCCCGGTCGGGACCATACAGATCCCGAAGATCAACCTGTCCATGACCGTGGTGGAGGGAACCGACGAGCCTCAGCTGGCCCAAGGACCCGGCCACTACCCCACCACCCCGCTGCCCGGGCAGGCAGGCAACGCGGCCATCGCCGGTCACCGGACGACCTATCTGCATCCCTTCTACAGCCTCGACGCACTGACGCCGGGCGACCTCATCTACGTCACCACCCTGCAGGGCACGTTCCTCTACAGCGTGTTCAAGAGCCAAGTCGTCCTGCCTACCGATGTGGCCGTGGTGGCCCCGACGCCGACGCCGCAGCTCACCCTGACCACGTGCAATCCCCGCTACAGCGCCAGTCAGCGCCTGGTGGTCTCGGCCAACCTGGTGGCCAGTGAGCTGGCCCATCCGACCAGCACCCCGGTCGCCGACGTGAAGCACCCAGCCACACCCTCGGTCGCCGCGGACTCGACCAGCAAGGACTGGCTCCCGGCCATCTTGTGGGGTGTGCTGGTGGCCGCTCTCGCCACCGGGGTGTGGGTGCTCGCCCTACGCACCCGGCGGGGCCAACGGGCCCTCGCCGTCGTGGGCGGAATCATCGTGTGGCTGATCGTGGTGTTCTTCTTCTTCCAGGCCGTGACACCGCTCCTGCCGGCCAGTTACTGAGGCCGGCCACCCCGGCTCGTCGTCCGATCCCGGACCGTCCGAGGGAGCTGCCGAGAACTACTGCCTGAAGCCGGCCGCACCGTGGCGCGCCCTGCCCTTGGCACGGCCCCGATGGGGTCGGCTCAGGTCAGTAGTCGAAGTTCGCCGGATCAGGCGATGGTCCGACGGCGACGGCGCATGAGCACGCCCCCGGCCAGCACCGCTCCGGTGCCGATGACAGCCAGCTCGGCCACGTCGGCTCCCGTGAAGGGAAGGCTGGAGGTCGTGGCCGTCGGCGTCGGCGTGGCGGTCGGCGTGGATGCCACCGCCACCGGCGCCGTGACGGCACCGTCGTTCCCGTCGTTCACGGTCGGCTGGGTCACACAGTTGTTCGGCTCGGTCACCGAACCGGCCGGCGTGCAGCTGGTGCCGGTGTCGGCACTAGCGATGCCCGGGACCATGGCCACCGAGGCCACGGCCAGACTTGCGCCAACAATCAATCGTCTTGCCCACATGATGGTTGCCCTTCTTCCCGTAGAGGCACCGCCTCCACGTTCACCCAAAACTCGGATCCTGGCCACACGTACGGCGCACGACCCGTGAATCCATACTGCAGGGTCCTCGCGCGCTAAGGCAACGCGCGTGGCGACAACCGGCCAAACTCACCACTTTCGGTGGTTAGAAACTCGCTACTAGTGGTGAAACCGCCGGTTCGGACGCTCCGAACAGGGAATTCCCCGCTTCTCGAGCGGCGCGGCAGTGACCCGAAGAGTGGGAACACGGCCCCCCGGAACCTCAGGCGGGGACGAGTTGCCCGAAGGTGCTGCAGAGCCCGAAGGCCTCGATGATGACGAAGGCAGCGACGATGGCCACCACCACGGGGATGCGCCAGCGCTTGCTCCCACGCACCATGGGCGAGGGCATGTACCAACCGGGCAGGAGCCCGCCCGACTGCCCCAGGAACTCGGCGACGGACACAGCATCGTCGTCGATGGGACCGTTCGGATCCGCGGCCAGGGCGAGTGCGGTCAGTTCGGCCTCGCTGAAGAGCCCCTCCCCCACCATCACGCCGTCGTCGTCTGGGTACTCGACCATCGCACTCCCTCCGAGCCAGGTACCCAATCCTACCTGGCCAGATAACGCAGCCACCGCTAGAGGAGATGGACGAGCAGCTCGAGGAGCACGATGAGCACCCCGACCAGCACCAGCCCACCGACGTAGAGCAGCCGACGGCCCAGGGGCCGGCCACGGTGACCGGCCGTACCGAACCCCACCACGGCCAAAGCCAGGACCCCCACGATCTCGGCCAGATTGAACGCCGTCGGTTTGATCTCCCAGGCGCCGAGCCCCGACAGGAGGAAGATGATGCTGGCCGGGATGGCGGCCGCGACGATGGTCCACGACCCCCGCAGCTCGGCGCCGACATCGACCCGGCGGAGTTGCAGATCCTGCCAGGAACGCAGGATGACCAGCTGGGAGAGCACGTGGGCGAACCAGATGGCCACCGCACCCACCACCACGACCCCGGCCGTCGTCAGGGCTTCGGGGTGGGACTCGAACGTCAGCCCGGCAATGGTCACCAGCGTGGAGATCGTCCCGTAGACGTAGTCGGCCAGCCATACGACCGAGCGGTCCCTGTCCCGCCGCATCCTCCGGGGCTGTCTCCCGCGTGGTGGGGGTGCCGTGTCGTCGTGCGCCTCGGAATGGGGACCGGCCGGATCCGGTCCCCCGTCGGGTGAGCCGGGAAGGGGTGCGACCGGATCCTCGTCGCCTCCCGCCCGTGGCGGAGGTCCCGTCACCGCGTTCTCCCGCACCGGTTGGGGGTCGCCGGGCCCGGGACGCGGCTGGCCCTCGACGGCCCGACCGACGCCGCCGGTCCGATCCCGCTCCTACTCCGCAACGAACCGTGGAGTCGGGATGGGAAACCTCCGTGTCGGTGCCTACCGGTCCGGCCCGGTGCGGCACACGCCGGGCGGCTGGAAGCTCCAAATCTAGCCCAGGCGGTTCGGTGGCTGGCCGTTCTCGACCCTGGCCGTGACCGCCGATCGGCCGTGTGCCATTTAGTTATATAATCATCACTATTATGGTTGTAGAACAACTTCCCCGCGAAGCGCCGCCCGGCCCTCAACTGAGCCGGCAGCGCCGAGTCGGCGTGCTCCTCATCTGTTCGATGAGCCTGCTCATCGTGGGGCTCGACGTCACCATCGTCAACGTGGCCCTGCCCTCCATTGGACACGACTTCGGGGCCTCGGTCTCCGGACTGCAGTGGACGGTCGACTCCTACACCCTGGTGCTGGCCAGCCTGCTCATGCTGTCGGGCTCGACCGCTGACCGGCTCGGTCGGAAGCGCACCTTCGTGACCGGGCTCCTCGTGTTCTCGGCCGGCTCCCTCCTGTGCAGCCTGGCCCCCAGCCTGACCTTGCTGGTCATCTTCCGCATGGTCCAGGCCGTCGGGGGCTCGATGCTCAACCCGGTGGCCATGTCCATCATCACCAACACCTTCACCGACCCGAAGGAGCGGGCCCAGGCGGTCGGCGTCTGGGCCGCGGTGGTCGGGGTCAGCATGGCACTCGGCCCGGTGATCGGCGGCCTGCTGGTCGGCTCGGTCGGGTGGCGCTCCATCTTCTGGATCAACCTCCCGGTGGGACTGGCCGCGGTGTTGCTGACCGTCCGGTTCATCCCCGAGTCACGGGCGCCCAAGCCCCGACGGGTCGACGGGATCGGACAGGCCCTGGTGATCGTCCTGCTCGCCTCCCTCACCTACGGCATCATCGAGGCGCCGGACCGCGGGTGGACCTCACCGGTCATCCTGGGCGCCTTCGTCCTGGCCGGGGCGGCCTTGGTCGGGCTCATCAGCTGGGAGCGCCGCCGCGACGAGCCCCTCATCGACATCCGCTTCTTCCGGTCCGTCCCGTTCTCGGGGGCGGCGCTCATGGCGGTGGCCGCCTTTGCCACCCTGGGAGGATTTCTCTTCCTCAACACCCTCTACCTCCAAGACGTCCGGGGCTTCTCGCCCCTGCGGGCCGGCCTCTACACCCTGCCCATGGCGGCCATGACCATGATCCTCCCGCCCATCTCAGGTCGGATCGTGGGCACGCGAGGGTCCCGAATTCCCCTGCTGATCGCCGGCATCGCCCTCACCACGAGCTGCGTGATGTTGAGCTTGCTCGGGTCCAGTACCCCGGTGGCTTGGCTGTTCGCCTCCTATGTGGTGTTCGGAATCGGCTTCGGGTTCGTGAACGCCCCCATCACCAATGCCGCCGTCTCGGGCATGCCCCGGGCCCAGGCCGGCGTGGCCGCGGCCATCGCCTCGACCTCCCGTCAGGTGGGGGCCACCCTGGGCGTGGCCGTCGTGGGCGCGCTCCTCGCCTCATCGCTGGCTGGTTCCCACAACGTCGCGGTGGCTACCGCCACCCACGTCGGGTGGTGGGTGCTGGCCGGGTGTGGCGTCGTGGTCCTCGTACTCGGCCAGATCGTGACCACCGACTGGGCCCGCCATACCGCCGACCGGACCGCTCACGAGCTCAATCCCGAGTTCCTGGTCGGACAGAACCGCTGATCATGGGCATCCACGGCGACGACCAGGCAAGGGCCCGACCGAAGAAGGCTGCCGGTGAGGCCGCCGGGGTCGATCCAGCGCGGCGGGCGTGGGCGGCCATGTGCGACCTGGTGCTCGACAATGAGCGTCGGCGCGACGTCAGCGACGCCGTTGGTCTTCCCTTCGGTCGCATCCGGGCCCTCCGACGCGTGGCGGCATCCCCGCTGCCCCTTTCCATGGGCGAGCTGGCCGGCATGCTCGGGATCGACGCCCCCAACGCCACGCTCGTCGTCGATGAGCTGGAGCGCCAGGGCCTCGTGGAACGGCGTCCCCATCCCACCGACCGCCGGGTGAAGGTGGTGGCCACCACCGCCCGGGGCACGGCCCTGGCCCGGAAGGCCAACGAGATCATGAGTCGCCCCCCCGCCGCGCTGGCCGCACTCTCCGGGACCGAGCTCGAGGCCCTGGCCCGGCTCTTGGAGGCCGCCCGCACTCCACCACCGGGCTGAGCCGGTCGGCGCCCTCGCCCGGCCGTCACCCGCCGGTGGTGTCAACGGCGACCGCGGGTCTGTTGACCCGCTCCGGCTGACGATGATGGCAACGCGGAACGGCCTCCCTGCCGGCCGGGGCCGGAGGGAGACCGTTCGTGCTCAGGTTGGTCAGGTCGACGGCCCGTCCCGGCCGGTGGGTAGCCGACCGACGGGACGTCACCGTGACTAGGAGCAGCCGCTGGTGGTGCCGCAGCTCCCACAGACGTAGCACGACCCGGCCCGCTGCATGGCGTTGCCGCACTGGTAGCAGTACGGCGCGTCCCTGGGTTCGGCCCGGGCCAGCAGCTGGTCCGACACCGAGGGGTCGACCTGCGGCACCGGTGCGGGGTGCAGGGTCGGCTCGCCGGTATCGAACAGACTGGCCTCGATCACGGCACCGGATCCAACGCCGGTCTCGTCCAGCGCACTCTCGAGCGCAGCAGACGTGACCGGGTCGATCGGCTCGACCTCGACGATGCTGCTCGACGTGGTGGCTGTCTCCTCCACGCCTGGGAGGGTGGGCTGCATCCGCTCCACGGTCGACAACACACCGAGTTCGGCCCGCTCCTCCAAGGGCAGGTAGTCCACGGCCAGCCGCCGGAAGATGTAGTCGACCAGGCTGGTGGCGATACGCAGCTCCGGATCGTCGGTGATGCCGGCGGGTTCGAAGCGCATGTTCGTGTACTTGCGCACGTAGGTGGCCAGGGGCACGCCGTGCTGGAGACCCAGGCTCACCGATATGGAGAAGGCGTCCATGATGCCCGCCAGGGTCGAGCCCTGCTTGGACACCTTCATGAACACTTCACCGGGCCGGCCGTCCTCGTACTCACCGACCGTCACGTAGCCCTCGCAGTCGGCCACACGGAAGGCAAAGGTCGAGGACTTACGACGACGGGGTAGCCGCTCGCGAACGGCACCGATCATCACCGTGTCCGCCGTACGGGTCTGCTCGTGGGCCAGGGCGGCCTCGAGGCCGGCGATCTTGTCGGTCAGCTCGCGGGCGTGGGCCTCGGCTTCGGACGCCGCCGGGAACGCCCCGTTGGCGTCGCCGCCGGGAACACCCTCCTCGGCCCCGTCCTTCTTGGTGGTCGAGAGGGGCTGGGCCACCTTGCAGTTGTCCCGGTAGATGGCCACGGCCTTGATCCCCATGCGCCAGGCGTCGATGTGGAGCTGCTCGACGTCTTCCACGGTGACGTCCTCGGGCAGGTTCACCGTCTTGGAGATGGCACCGGAGATGAACGGCTGGACCGCACCCATCATGCGGACGTGGCCGAGGTAGTGGATGGTGTTGTCGCCCATGGAGCAGGCGAACACGGCCAGGTGCTCAGCAGAGAGGTAGGGGGCGCCCACGATGGACTTGTGCACGTCGATGTAGGTGATGATCTCGTCCACCTGGTCCGGCGAGTACCCCAACCGGGTGAGGGCCCGGGGCACGGTCTGGTTGACGATGGACATGGTTCCCCCGCCGACCAGTTTCTTGGTCTTGACCAGGCCCAGATCCGGCTCCACCCCGGTGGTGTCGCAGTCCATGAGCAGTCCGATGGTGCCGGTGGGGGCGAGCACGCTGGCCTGCGAGTTACGCACGCCGTACTGCTCCCCGAGCTCGACGGCCGACTCCCACGCCTCCTGGGCGGCGGAGAGCAGATCGGTGGGCACTTCCTCCTCGTCGATGCCGGCCACCGCATCGCGGTGCATGCGCAGCACGTCGAGCATCGGTTGGACGTTCTCGTGGTAGCCGGCGAACGGCCCCATCCGCGCCGCGGTGCGGGCCGAGGTGGCGTAGGCGTGTCCGGTCATGAGGGCGGTGATGGCACCGGCCCAGGCCCGGCCCTGGTCGGAATCGTAAGGGAGGCCCTGGGCCATGAGCAGCGCACCGAGGTTGGCGTAACCGATACCCAGTTCACGGAAGCGCCGGGAGTTCTCGGTGATCTTCTCCGTGGGGTAGTCGGCGTTGCCGACGATGATCTCCTGGGCGGTGAACACCACTTCGACCGAGGCCCGGAAACCGTCGACGTCGAAGGACGAGTCGTCGTGGAGGTACTTCATCAGGTTGAAGCTGGCCAGGTTGCAGGCCGAGTTGTCGAGGTGCATGTACTCCGAGCACGGGTTGGAGCCGTTGATGCGCCCGGTGTTCGACGCCGTGTGCCACTTGTTGATGGTGGTGTCGAACTGCATGCCGGGGTCGGCGCACTCCCAGGCGGCTTGGGCGAACTGGCGGAACAGGTCGCGGGCCGGAACCGAGCGGATGGGGCCACCGTCGCCCCGGCTGGTGAGGTCCCAGTCGCCCCCGGCCACCACGGCGTCCATGAACTCATCGGTCACCCGGACCGAGTTGTTGGCGTTCTGGTACTGCAGGCTGATGGAGTCCTTCCCGTCGAGGTCCATGTCGAAGCCGGCGTCGCGCAGCACGCGTGCCTTGCGCTCCTCGATGGCCTTGCACCAGATGAAGTCCTCGATGTCGGGGTGATCGGCGTCGAGGATGACCATCTTGGCCGCCCGGCGGGTCTTGCCCCCGGACTTGATGGTCCCGGCCGACGAGTCCGCACCCCGCATGAAGCTCACCGGCCCCGAGGCGGTGCCTCCACCTTTTAGGAACTCCTGGGACGAACGGATCCGAGAGAGGTTCACGCCCGCTCCCGAGCCGCCTTTGAAGATCACGCCTTCTTCGGTGTACCAGTTGAGGATGGAGTCCATGGTGTCGTCAACCGAGAGGATGAAACACGCCGATCCCTGCTGGGGCACGCCGGCGACCCCGATGTTGAACCACACCGGCGAGTTGAAGGCGGCCATCTGGTGGATGATCAGGTACTTGAGCTCGTCGGAGAAGATCTCGGCCTCCTCCTCGTCGGCGAAGTAGCCGTCCTTGATCCCCCACGAGGTAACCGTGTCGACCACGCGGTCGGCCACCTGGCGCAGCGACCACTCGCGCTCGTCGGTGTTCGGGGTGCCGCGGAAGTACTTCTGGGCCAGGATGTTGGTGGCGTTCAGACTCCAGCTCTCGGGCACCTCCACGTTCAGCTGCTCGAAGGCCACCGCTCCGTCCCGGTAGTTGGTGATCCGGGCGTCGCGTCGCTCCCACACGACCTGGTCGTAGGGGTGGACACCGGCGGTGGTGAAGTGGCGGCGAATGCCGATGCCGACGCGCTGGGGAGCAATGGCCATGTGGTGAACCTCTTTCTGGTCTGGATGGTCGCTGGTGCGAGGTGCTGGGTGATCGTTGACTGATGCTGCGGTGGTCATGTGGAGGAGCCGGTGTATCGCCGATCCGGGAGGCTCAGCCGCCGGCTGGCTGCCGGTCATCGGGAGCCCGAGACCGTCCCCTCGTCCGGATGCTCCGACCGCCGACCGGTCTGTTGGCTGCATCCGACATAGACAGCCTAGTTGCCCGACAAACACAATATGTTGTGGTTAACCCTCCCCCGAGGTACGAGATAGTGGGTCTATTACAGCAGCGTAGTTACACACCTGTCAATGAATAACGACCGTTTTGGACGATGGTCGAGCGGCGAATTCCCTGTTGAGAGGGCGCTCGCGAAGAATTGCAAATGATTGCTGCTAGCTAGCGGCATTCGAGCCCGTGGACGGCCGTACACCGACCCGATCTGGACCATTGGGGGCTCTCCTCTCCCGCCTCGGTGACGTCACCCACCTTGGGCACTCCGAGATGATGCCCCAGGGGTGTCACTACAGTCCGGGTGTGGCCTCCCGCTCCTCCGTGTCCATCGCCATCGACGCCGGGACGACCGGGGTCCGGGCCCTCGTGGTCGACGAACGGACCGAGGTCGTCGACGTGGCCTACCGCGAGTTCACCCAGTACTACCCACGGCCCGGATGGGTCGAGCACGACGCCGACGAGATCTGGCACGCCGTGGTGTCCACCCTGGACGAGGTGGGGGGCCGGTTGGCCGAGCACCGCCGGGTGGTCCGGGCCGTCGGGATCACCAACCAGCGCGAGACCGTGGTGGCCTGGGACCGGCGGACGGGGGCAGTTCTGCACCGGGCCGTCGTGTGGCAGGACCGCCGCACGGCAGCGGCCTGTCGGCGACTGACCGACGAGGGCCACCTTCCCCTGGTCCGGGAGCGGACCGGACTCGTGCTCGACCCCTACTTCTCCGCCACCAAGATGCAGTGGCTTCTGGAAGAGGGCGGCGTGCCGCGGAGCGAGGGACTGGCCCTTGGCACCATCGACTCGTGGCTGCTCTGGAACCTGACCGGCGGGACGGCCGGCGGGGTGTTCGCCACCGACGCCACCAACGCCTCGCGGACCCTCCTGTATGACATCGTCGTCCGGCGCTGGTCCCCCGAGCTCGGTGAGCTCTTCCACATTCCCGTCGAGGTACTGGCCGAGGTGCGACCCTCCTGTGGCCGCTTCGGACGAATCGCCGAGCAGGCCCTCGGTACGGACTCACCTCTCCGGGGCGTACCCATCAGCGGGATCGCCGGCGATCAGCACGCCGCCCTGTTCGGACAGGCCTGTTTCGACCGGGGCATGACCAAGGTCACCTTCGGGACGGGGAGCTTCGTCCTCATGAACGCCGGACCGGTCTGCCCCGCCCCCATCGACGGACTGATCACCACCCTGGCCTGGGACCTCGGCCCCGACGGGGACATCGCCATCGGGGCCGACGGCGGTCCCACCCCCGACCGGACATCGGTGGCCTACGCCTTGGAGGGCTCGGTCTTCGTCTCGGGCGCGGGCGTGCAGTGGCTGCGCGACGGCCTGGGAGTGATCGATCGGGCCGCCGACCTCGAGCCCCTGGCCCGATCGGTTCCCACTAGCGAGGGCGTGGTCGTGGTGCCGGCCTTCACCGGGCTCGGCAGCCCCCACTGGGATCCTGCCGCCCGCGGCACCATCCTCGGGCTCAGCCGGGGCGTGGGGCGCGCCCATCTGGCCAGGGCCATGGTGGAGGCCATGGCCTTCCAGGTCCGAGACGTGGTGGAGGCCATGGCCGTCAGTCCCACCGCGCCCACGCTCCTCCGGGTGGACGGCGGGGCCTCGGCCATGGACCTCCTCTTGGAGCTGGTGGCCGATCAGACCCGACGTCGGGTCCTCCGACCCCGATCCGTGGAGACCACTGCCATCGGCGCGGCGACGTTGGCCGGCCTGGCCGAAGGTCTGTGGGGATCGATGGACGAACTGGCGGGGCTCTGGACCGAGGAGCGTTCCTTCGAGCCGACCGGCGCCGCCGAGGACACCGTCGCGTCCCGGGAGGCGTGGCTGCGGGCCATCGAGCGCTCCGGGCACTGGGCCCGCGAGTCCGACTGACCGCCAACCCCGATTCGGGTTACCGCCCGCCCCTAGGCGAGTTCCTGCCAGCCGTGGTCGGCGAGTTCGGCCATGATCGAGATCCACTGACGTTCCCGGTCGCGGAGGACCGGGTCGTTCCGCCCGACGACCAGGATCAGATCGGCCGAGACCATGACGGCCGTCGCCACGGTGGCGTCGATGGCCACCGAGTCGGGCGGAGGGCTCATCCCCTGGAGGGCCAGGGCGGTGAGCTCCTCGGTGGGCGGGAGCTCACCCTGGAAGGCGGTTACCTTCCAGGCGTCGGTGTCGAGTACGGCAGCGAAGGTGGCCGCCAGGCTGCGGCACACCCGACCGGTCAGGTGGTCGAGCAGCCCGGCCGACGAAGGCTGCTTGAACAGCTCGGTGGCCACCTCGAGGAGCTCGGTGTGCCGGTCGGGCAGCGCTCCGTCGACCGATCGGACCGATTCGATGACCACCCCGTCCACCTCGAGGATCTCGTCCCGGAGCAGGCCGATGAGGTGGTCACCGGCCAGGCCGACCCCCAGCTCGTCGACCACCACGCCCTCGTTGCGCTGGAGGATCTCGATGGACACCACGTCCCCGCCGACCGAACCGATCCGGCTGGCCACCGCCCCGAGGGCGCCGGGACGATCGGGAAGTTGCACCCTGATCAGGTAGTTGCACACGTCTTCAGGCTAGGCGTCCTCTGTGTACAGACTGTTTCCGGCTGATTACGACATCGGGTGAACTGATCGCAGCCATCCGGACAACCGATATGCCGGGCCTGCCGGCAGGACCAGCTCAGCTGGGCTCGGACGATCCGGCCCGAGCCCGGCTGGCGTAGCGGTCCACGTACTCCTGACCCGAAAGCCTGGCGATCTCGGTCATGAGGGTGTCGGTGAGGCACCGGAGCTCGTTCTGATCGAGCTCCCTCGACACGGGGTCCGAGCCGGGGAGGGCGGCCTCGCCACACTGCCCGGTCACGACCGTCTGGCCGGCGTGGAGGTACGTGACCGGCGGCCCGAACCGGATGGTGACGGCGTGGAAGGGGCGCATCAGGTTGCTCCCCGGAGGCTGGACGGCCCTCGTCCCCACGATGCCCACCGGGATGATGGGAACGTCACACCGCAGCGAGAGTCGGGCCACACCGGTGTGGCCCTTGTGCAGCCGCGGGTCGGGGGCCCTTGTCCCCTCCGGATAGATGCCGAGGATCCGCCCGGCGTTGAGCACCGCCGTGGCGGTGTCGAGGGCACGCTGCGAGGCGTCGCCCCCGCTCCGGTTCATGGGGATCTGTCCGGCCGCCCGAAAGAACCACGCCGTCTTCCAGCTGTCGAAGTACTCGGCCTTGGCCACATAGGTGACCCGCCGACGGAGGACCAGAGGGAGGAAGAAGGAGTCGCAGAAGGACTGGTGGTTGGCCGCCAGCACGGCCGGGCCGTGCTCGGGGATGTGCTCGCGCCCTTCGACCTTCACCCGCCACAGCAGGAAGAAGACCGGGCTCAGCACCACCTTCAGGATCCAGTAGGCCACGAGCCACGGTATCGCCACGTGTGCTGTACTGCACTCCATGGCCTCCTCGACCGCCGCCTCGCCCGGCCGGACGCCCGACAGCCCCCCTGGTGAGGCCGGTGCGGAACCCCGGTCGTGGACCGTCCTCGGTCGCACCATCAGCCTTCCCGTCGAGGTCCGCCGGGCAGCCCAGTGGGGTGTCCAGTACCTGGTTCCGGCGGCGGCCGCCCAGCGGATCGTCGACCCCTCGGGGCTCGAGGTCACCGGTCCGGTGCCCGGGCGAGCCCTGGTGGCCTTGGCCGTGTGCCGCTACGACGACACCGATCTCGATCCCTACCACGAGGTAGCGGTGAGCTTCGTGGTCCGTCCCCACGACGCCCCGCCCCTCCGGACGGCGGCCCAGCGCACCCGCGAGTTCTTCGCCGGCACGATCGGGGCCTACATCCACCGGCTCCCGGTCGATCAGGAGTTCACCTGTGCCGCCGGCCGGGACATCTGGGGTTTCCCCAAGTGGGTCACCACCATCGACATCGACGAGCCCACGGCACCGGGTGCGGGGACTGGGACCGCCGTTCGCCTGGTCGACGACGGGGTCCACGTGCTCACCTTGACTGTGGCCGCCGGCGGGTGCCTGGCCCTGCCCTCCCAGGCGCCCCCCAGCTACGCCTTCGCCGACGGCGTGCTGCGGCGGACGCTGTGGACCACGTCGGCCCAGGGGACCTCGGGCCGGATCGGCGGTGCCTCACTCGTGCTCGGCCACCATCCCATGGCCGACGAGCTCCGCTCGCTCGGGCTGCCCAAACGGGCCCTCTTCTCCTCGGCCGCCTCCCACATGCAGGCGTCGTTCGGCGCCGCCGAGATCGTCACGGCCCGGCCCGCGCCTGTCCGTTGACCCCTAGCCGACCCGGCCCGTAGCGTCTGATGACCATGGACCGCCGTCTCACCCCCCGCGGCGCCCGGCGCCGGGCCGAGTTGATGGATGTGGCCGCCCACCGCTTCGCTGCCGAGGGCTACCACGCCACCTCGGTGACCAGCCTGGTGGACGCCATCGGAGTGGGCAAGGGGGTCTTCTACTGGTACTTCAGCTCGAAAGAGCAGCTGTTGGAAGAGATCGTGGTCGACGCCCTCCACTCCATGCGGCTGGCCCAGCGCGACGCCATCGCCGGTGAGCCCGACCCGGCCCGGCGGATCGAGTGGGGTATCCGGGCCTCGCTGCGGTGGCTCTCGGACCACCGCCACCTCTACACCCTGATGGAGTTCGCCAGGACCGAGGAGCGCTTCGCCCCCATCGTCCGGAGGGGTGACGACCAGACCGTGGCCGACGCCCTGCCCCACGTGAGTGCGGGCATCACCGCCGGACTGCTTCGGGGGGAGGATCCCGAAGTACTGACGATGGCCATCTTGGGGGTCACCGCCCATCTGGCCCGAGCGCTGGTGCTCGGACAGGGTAAGGACGCCGATCAGGTGGCCGAGGCCGCCATCGCCTTCTGCCGGCAGGGCTATCTGGCCACGGATCGCCCCGCGGCCCGGCGCATCGCATGAGCGGTCCGAGTGTGGTTTCAGCCGAGCGCTTCATCGACGGGCTGGTGTTCGGTGAGTGCCCACGCTGGCACGAGGGCCGGCTCTGGTTCGTCGATTTCTACGACGGCACCGTCCAGTCGGCCGGGTCGGCGGGTGATGTCCGGGTGGAACTCGAGGTACCGGGCGAGCCGGCCGGACTCGGCTGGCTGCCCGACGGGCGCCTCGTGGTGGTGGCCCGCAAGCCGCGCACCGTGCTCCGCCGGGAAGCGGACGGCAGGCTCGTCCACCACGGCGATCTCGGGCCGTTGGCCACCTTCCACGCCAACGACATGGTGGTCGACGCCGACGGACGTGCCTATGTGGGCAACTTCGGCTTCGACCTCGACCGGTTGATCGAAGAACGCGGCCCTCGGGCCCTCTTCCTTCCCCCGGGGCCACCCACCGCCGTCCTCGTCCGGGTGGACCCGGACGGGTCGGCCCACCGGGCCGCCGACGACCTGGCCTTCCCCAACGGGGCGGTGATCACCCCCGACGGCCGTACCCTCATCGTGGCCGAGACCCTGGGGGGCCGGCTCACCGCCTTCGACATCGCCACCGACGGCACGCTCTCGGGGCGCCGGGAGTGGGCCGTCCTGCCGTGGTGTTCACCCGACGGTATCTGCCTCGATGCCGAGGGCCGGGTCTGGGTGGCCAACGCCCGGGAGTCCGAGTGCCTCCTCGTCGCCGAGGGCGGCGAGGTCGTCAGCCGGGTGACCACCACACAGAACTGCTTCGCCTGCATGCTGGGCGGCGAGGACCGACGCACCCTCTATCTCGTCACCGCGCCGACCAGTGTCGAGTCCGAGATCAGCGGGTTGCGGGCTGGGCGCATCGAGCAGGCCCGGGTCGAGGTGGGTGGGGCGGGGCGGCCCTGACCTTGGTTGCCGACCCGGTGGGCCGGTCCCGCGGTTCAGCGCGGTCGGATCAGCGCAGCCGGGTCAATGACTTGCGGAGGCTGCGGACGCCCTGGCCGATCCGCTGCTCGTTCTCGATGAGGGCGAAGCGGACATGGTTGTCGCCTCCCGGACCGAAGCCGACCCCGGGCGAGGTGGCCACATCGGCCTCGGTGACCAGGTACTTGGAGAACTCGAGCGAGCCCATCTCGCGGTAGGGCTCGGGGATGGGGGCCCACACGAACATGGTGCCCCGGGGTGGGGTGATCTCCCAGCCGATCCGGTTGAGTCCGTCGCAGAGGGCGTCCCTCCGGGCCTGGTAGGTCTCGTTGATGATCTTGGGGTAGTCCGGTGCTTCGTTCATGGCCACGATGGCGGCGATCTGAATGGGCTGGAAGGTCCCGTAGTCGAGATAGCTCTTGAGCTTGGTCAGCGCCTGCACGATGGCGGCGTTGCCCACGAGGAATCCCACCCGCCAGCCGGCCATGGAGAACGACTTGGTCAGTGTGTAGAGCTCCACAGCGACGTCCTTGGCCCCGGGCACCTGCAGGATGGACGGCGGCGTGTAGCCGTCGAAGGCGATGTCGGCGTAAGCGAAGTCGTGGACCAGGACGATCTCATGCTCTTTGGCGAACGCCACCAGCCGGGCCATGAAGGCCAGGTCGACACACTCGGTGGTGGGATTGTGCGGGAAGGACAGCACCACCACGCGGGGTTTGGGCCACGCCGACTCCCACGCCTCCATCAGGTTGTCGAAGAAGGCCTCGCCGGGACTGGCGCTGTTCTCCACACCCGGCGCATCGAGGCGCACGTGGCGGACGTCGGCGCCGGCGAAGAGGGGTGCGTAGATGTGGATGGGATAGGAGGGCGAAGGCACGAGCGCGGTGTCGCCGGGGCCCACCAGTACCCACATCAGGTGACTCAGTCCCTCCTTGGCGCCGATGGTGGTGACGACCTCGGTGTCGGGGTCCAGCTCCACCTCGAACTTGCGCAGGTACAGGTCGGTGATGGCCTGGCGGATCTTCGGAATGCCCCGGCTGGCCGAGTAGCGGTGGTTGCGCGGGTTGCGACCGGCCTCGGCCAACTTCTCCACGGCCACGTCCGGTGACGGCAGGTCGGGGTTCCCGAACCCCATGTCGATGACGTCACGGCCACCGTGACGCCCGGCGTCCCGGAGCTCGTTGATGGTGGCGAAGACATAGGGCGGGAGGCTGTTGATCCGGCGGAACTCCATCGCCCAAGGCTACTGCCGGGGCCCGGCGGGGCTGGACACCCCGGCCTGGCCCGACGACGGCTGGGCTCCTACTCCCGGTCACGCACCGCCCGCGCCGCCTCGGCCACCACCTCGAGGGACTCGGGCCACGCGCACACCGCCCAGGTGGCCCCGGCCCGGGCCACGTCGGTGAGCCGCCGGGTGGCCTCTACGACCGTGTCGCCCACCGGGCCGCCCCACGTCACTTCGACACCACTGGTGGTCAGCTCGGCCACCCGGATCTCGTCACCCCCCCAGAGGTTCACCGCCACCGAGAGGGTGCGGGCCAGCTCCACGGTCTTGGGCAGTCCCCCGCCGATCCAGACGGGGATGCCCTGGTCCCGCACCGAGGCGGCCACCGAGGCCAGTCGCACCCGTCGTTCCGAGGCAGGCTCGAAGGGGATCCCGTAGGCCTCGTTCTCGGCCCGGCTCAGACGGTCGCCCGTGCCGAGGCCGGCGATCAGCCGGCCCCCGCTCAGAGAGGCCACGCTCGACAGTACCTCCACCAGCACGTCGTCGGGCAGGAGCCCGATCCGGGCCACGAGCGGGCCGAGGGCGATGGTCGAGGTGGAGACGGCCAGGGCGCCGAGCAGCGGGGTGCTGGCGATGGCGGGGCGGCCGGGTTGGCCCATGGGCCAGAGATGATCGAAGCAGAACACCCCGTCGAGGCCGAGCGCTTCGGCCTCCCGGGCCGCGGCGATGGCTGAGTCGGACTCGTCCCGGAACTGGGGAAGGGTGATCCCTACCCGCACCGGTGCACCCGGGATGGAGCCCGTGTCGGTCCCGACACCGGCCGGCGCCGCGTCCGGAGCCCACCTCGGGGCCCGGGCGTCACGTCTTCGACTCGACCCGGGCCTTCAGCTCCCGCAGAGCGATCGACATGATGCGGCTCTGCGCCCGCATCTTGATGAATCCGGGTAGCGGCACCTTCATCTCCACCTCGAGATGGTACGTGACCTCGGTGCGCCCCTCGCCGTTGTCCACAAAGACGTAGCGGCCATCGAGCTTGGAGGTGATGTCGCCGCGCGTCTGCACCCAGGAGAGCACCCCGGGGGCCTCGCTGTAGTCGTAGGCCAGGGTGTAGCTGGTGCTGCGACCGAAGGCCGCAGCCCGGAAGGTGACGAGCTCGGGGCGACCATCGTCGTCGCGGGACTCGATGGTCACCTCTTTGATGTCCGAGGCCCACTGCGGGTACGCCTCGATGTCGGAGCTGACCTCGAAGCAGCGTGCCGGCGTGGCCGACACCACCATGCGCTCGGTGGCTTGTTCCGCCACGATCAGCCCTCCTCTTCGATCGGTCTGCCGGCCGGGCAACCTGGCCGGGCGGTCCTTCAGCCTTCCACGTCAGCCAACGCCGCGGCCAGCCTAGGGGCGAGTTTGTCATAGTCGAAGGATGCCTCGGCCCGCTGCCGGGAACCCGTGCCCATGGCCAGGCGCAGCTCCTTGTCACCGAGGAGGTCGCCGATGGCCCTGGCCGCCGCGCCGGCGTCGGTGGGTCGTCGGACCACCGTGCCGGTGATGCCCGTGACTACCGCCTCGCCGGCGCCGCCCGAGCGCCCGGCCACCTGGGGAACACCGGCGGCCGCCGCCTCGAGGAAGACGATGCCGAATCCCTCTTGTTCGAGGCCCAGCCATCGGTTACGGCACAGCATGACGAAGACGTCGGCCGCCCCGACGAGCCGGGGGAGGTCGGCGTCGGACACCCCACCGAGGAGCCGGACCGGGGCCGAGTATTCGGCGACGCGGCCGGCCAGGCGGTCCGCGTCCCGACCCCGTCCGGCGATGGCCACGATCAGATCGGGGTGGTCGGACCGGAGCCGCACGGCGGCGTCGATGAGTACGTCCATGCCCTTGCGGGGCACCAGCCGACTGACGCTGACCACCAGGGGACCTTCGGCCGGCAGGTCGAGGTCGGCGCGGGCCTCGGCCCGCTCGTTCGGGGTCATGGGGACGAAGCGGGCGAGGTCGACCCCCGGCGGGATCTCGACCACCGGTGGCATCCCGCCGCGACGGAGGGTGCGTGCCGCCTCGGCGGCGGGATAGCCACCGGCCGAGATGGCCAGCACGCTGTGGCGGAGCACGTGGGCCACCATCTGGTGGGTGGCCGGCAGCCGCCCGGGGATGGCCACCTCGGCTCCGTGGAGCAGGACGGCGTAGGGGATGCCGAGTCGGGGTCCGAGCAGGCCGAGGGGGAAGACCGGATCGAGCACCACCAGTCCGGCCCCGGAACGCCGGGCGGTCTCCCGGATGCGCCGGGCCAGGCCCGGGGTGGGGGCGAGCACCCGGCTCGGGACCCGCTCGATGCGGATGCCGCGCTCGGCCTGGGCCCGGTCGAAGGCAGCCGCGTCGGGGTGGGAGCGGGCGGTGAGGACGACGAAGGAGTCGGGGTCCATGCGGGACCAGAGCTCCCACAGGTAGGCCTGGATCCCACCCACCTTGGGCGGGAAGTCGTTGGTGACGAGCAGGTGGGTCACGAGGCGAGTGGGATCAGGTCGTCCCGCCCCAGGCGACGGGCCGCCCACTGGGCGTGCTCAGCGAGCAGGGGGTCGTCGGCTGTGATCCACCGCACCAGGACGCGTGCGGTGTCGGCCTGTCGCCCGTCTCCCACGTTGCCCAGGGCCACGAGGGCGTTGCGTCGGAGGTAGCGCGGATCACGCTCGGCCACGTACCACCGGCCGTGCGCTTCCATCAGCTCCTCGTCAGAGGCCTCGAGGAGATCGAGGAGGTCCACCCCGGCGGGGCCGGCTGTCGGCGGTGGGTCCCGACGGTCGGCCACCTTGTTTATCGGGCAGACCTGCTGACACTCGTCACAGCCGTAGATGCGGTCCCCGAGTGCGGCCCGATGGGCCTCGGGGAACGGGCCGGGAGCCTGCACCAGCCAGGCCAGACATCTGCGGGCGTCGACGACCCCGGGGGTCTCGAGGGCGCCGGTGGGACAGGCGCTCATGCAGCGGGTGCAGGTTCCACATCCGTCGGCGTGGGGTCGAGGCGGGCCCGAGAGGGTCGGGGTGAGCGGCGCGTCGGTGACCACGGATCCCAGCACGAACCAGGATCCCGCGCCCGGCACGAGTAGGAGGGAGTTCTTCCCGAACCATCCGATCCCGGCACGGTGAGCGGCGGCCCGGTCCACGAGGGCGTTGTCGTCACAGACCACCGTGGCCCGCCACCCCATGGCGCGCAGGTGGGCGGCTACGGGAGCCAGCGCATTCCGGAGTTCGGCGTAGTGGTCGGTTCGGGCGTAGCGTGCCACCCGGCCCTGGGGCCGTCCTGCTGTCCGGTCCGTGGGCTCGGCGAGGGTGTCACAGTCCGACTCGGGGCTGTCACGCTGGCGATAGCTCCAAGCCCCGACGACCAACGACCGGGCCCCGGGCAGGATTCGGTTCGGGTCGGTCGAACGCTCCGGATTGCGGTAGGTGAACTGCATGGTGGCGTGAAGACCCGCCTGCCGGCGGTCGAGCAGATCCTGACGGGTCGACTCGAAGACCTCGGCGGTGGCGATGCCGACCGTGTGCAGCCCGGCCGTCCGGCCCATGGCCACCACCGCCTCGCTCAGAGCGAGCATTTCGCCCTCGGGAATGGTCGGCGAGCTGGACCCTGTGGTGGATGCAGAGGAGAGCGCGGCTCGGGACACGCCCCAATCGTCGCACGAGCCGGGTCCGCTCGGAGGGCCAGCCCCGAGGTCAGCCCACGTCCCGGTCATGACGCACACCGGGCACCAACCCGGCCTGGGCCAGGAGCCGGACCGCTCGGGCTTCTTCCACATCCACGACGACAGCGTCGTCAGGCTGGCGGTCGACGATGAACGAGACCACGCAGTCGTCACACACCGAGGTGTGCTGATGCCTGCAGTCTGCGCAGTCGATGGTGAACGATTCCGGTGGCACGACGCCGAGCCGCTGCTTGACGCTGGGCGGTGCGATGGGAACAGCGGCGAACGGCATGGCGCGGTCTCCTGGGGTCGGGATGGTTTCCATGACACGGCCATCATGGACCCGGGGTGTGACACTCCGACCAGGGCGAGGCCACCGACCGACTCTCCGTCCGCCCGGCGAGGGCGCGGCTCAGTAGCCGGCGTCGGGGTCGACCAGTCCCACTAGCTCCTCGCCCGCGGCGAAGTGGGACACATTGGTGCGGATCCGCTCCGCCAGCAGGGGCATGATCATCTCGATGGTGTCGGCCGTATGGGGGGTGATGATGCAGTTGGGCAGCTCCCAGAGGGCGTGCCCGTCGGGTAGGGGCTCCGGATCGGTGACATCGAGGGCCGCACCGGCGATCGATCCGGATCCGAGCGCAGCCACGAGGGCGTCGGTGTCCACGTGGGGTCCCCGGGCCACGTTGACCAGCCAGGCCGTCTCATCCATGAGCTCGAGCTGTCGGGCGCCGATGATCCCGGTGGTCGCCGGGGTGAGGGCGAGCGCCAGGTAGACGACCAGGGAACCCGGGAGCACCTCGTCGAGCGCCTCCACCGACACGGTCCTCGCCGCCCCCGGCATGGGGTCGGCCTTCCGACGGACCACCGTGGCCTCCACCCGGAACGGCGAAAGCTGCTCCAAGAGCATGGAGGTGATCCCCCCGCCCCCGAGGATGGTCACCTTCTGGTCGTAGAGGCTGGTGCCGGCGGCCTTGCCCCAGGTACGCGCCTCGATCCGGGTGCGCAGATGACGGAGCCCGGCGAGGGACAGGGCGAGCGCGTGCTCGGCCACCGGTTCGGCGTAGGAGCCCTTGGCACACGTCCAGATGTGGTCGTGATCGATGAGCCCGAAGGCCAGCACCTTCTCCACGCCGGCGAAGGGAAGCTGCACCCATCGCACCGACGGGGCCGCCTGCACCTGATCGGCCAGACCCTGGACGTCGGCCGGATCCAGCCAGACCAGGGCGTCGGGCTCCTCGCCGATGTCGACCAGGGTGCCACCGCCGGCGGCAACGGCCTCAGTGGCGAACGAGGCGTGCTGGGGGCCGACGGCGATGCGGGGGACGGACATGGGCAAAGAGTAGCGACCCGGTCAACGGCCCGAGCGCCCGCCGTGGGGGCTGCCGATTTGATTCAATGGGGCACCGGTGGCTGCCCGCCGGGCGGCCGGACCATGGGGGGACCGATGATCGTCGAATTCAACGTCCGTGACTTCCTGGATCGGGCCGAGCGGGCCTATCCGGAGCGGATCGGCCTCATCGACGAGCCGGATCAGCCGGCCGAACCCTGGGAACCTCTCACCTTCGCCGAGCTGGCGGCGCGGGCACGCGCCCAGGCGGCCGGCCTCGACCGACTGGGCGTGGGGCGGGGCGAACGGGTGGCCATCGTGTCCCACAATTCTTCCCGCCTGCTGACCTCGTTCTTCGGGGTCTGTGGGTGGGGCCGGATCCTCGTGCCGGTCAACTTCCGCCTGGCCAGAGCCGAGATCGAGTACATCGTCGGCCACTCCGGGGCCACGGTGCTCATGGTCGACCCCGAGCTCGAGGAGTCCCTGGCGGGCATCGACGTGAACCACCGCTTCGTACTCGGGGCGGACTCCGACCCTGAGCTGTTCCCGGCCGAGGCGGATCCACCCGAGGAGTGGACGACCGACGAGAACGCCACCGCCACCGTCAACTACACCTCGGGAACCACGGCCCGACCGAAGGGGGTCCAGCTGACCCACCGGAACTGCTGGGTCAACGCCTCCCTCTTCGGCTGGCATATGGGCCTGTCCGACCGGGACGTCTACCTCCACACCCTGCCGATGTTCCACGCCAACGGATGGGGCATGCCGTGGGCCACCACCGCCATGGCCTGTCCCCAGGTGGCCCTGCGCAAGGTGGACGGCCCCGAGATCCTGCGACGGGTGGCCGAGCACGGGGTCACCCTCATGTGCGCGGCGCCCGCCGTGGTGGCGGCGGTGCTCGACGCCGTACCGGACTGGGAGGGACCGATCCCCGGGGAGGGTCGCACCCGCATCGTGGTGGCCGGGGCCCCGCCCCCCAGCCGGACCATCGAGCGGGTCCAGAGCGAGCTCGGCTGGGAGTTCAACCAGATCTACGGACTCACCGAGACCTCCCCCCTCCTCACCATCAACCGGCACCGGGCCGAATGGGACGAGCACGACGGCGGCCAGCGGGCCCGCAAGCTGATGCGGGCCGGTGCGCCCGCGGTGGGAACGGCGATGACCGTGGACGAGCACGGGGAGGTCCTGGTGCGCAGCAACACCGTGATGGACGGGTACTGGAACCAACCGGCCGAGACCGAGGCCGCCCTCGCCGGGGGCTGGTTCCACACGGGTGACGGTGGCCTCATCGACGAGGAAGGCCACCTGAGCATCCTGGACCGGAAGAAGGACGTCATCATCACCGGAGGAGAGAACGTGTCGTCCATCGAGGTGGAAGACGCCGTGTTCTCCTTAGATGGTGTGGCCGAGGTGGCGGTCATCGGCGTTCCCGACGACCGGTGGGGTGAGATGGTCATCGCCCTGGTGGTGGCGGCAGAGGGCTCGACATTGACCGAGGACGACGTCATCGCCCACTGCCGGACCAGCCTGGCCGGCTACAAGTGCCCGAAACGGGTCGAGCTCCGCGATGAGCTCCCCCGCACGGCCACCGGCAAACTCCAGAAGTTCCGGCTCCGCGCTCCTTACTGGGAGGGGCGGGACCGCCAGATCAACTGACCGGGCCGAGGGGGACGGGAGACGGGAACGACCCCGTCCCCGGGTTGGGGCCGGCCCGCCCGTCCGCCAACCATTCGCTGACCACCGACTGTGTCCACTCCGGGGCCTCCAGCATGGGCACGTGGCCGATATCGGTGGCCACACGGAAGCGCCAGCTCGGGTGGGCGGCACTCATCCGTTGGGCCGAGGCCAGTGGCACCAATACATCGCGCGAGCCGTGCAGCAGCAGGGTGGGCTGGGTGATGCGGTCCAGTCGGGCCATGGTCTCGGCCGGGCGGGCCACCAGGGCCGAGAGGGAGCGGGCCGACCGCAGGTAGGCGGCGTCCACCGCCGCCCGGTCCAACCGCTCGGTGAGCTCGATGTGGGCTTCGACCACCTCTTCGGGCACCCGTGAGGGGTCCACGCAGCAGACGCCCAGTACGCGCCGCACGCTCTGTTCGGCCGTGGTGCGCTGTCGCCGCTGGCTCAAGTAGGTCTCCCCCACCCCCGGCACCGAGCACAGCAAGAAGTTGGCCACCACCCGCGGGTGGACGAGGCCCAGGCGCGAGGTGGGCAGAGCCGGGTCGACCAGGATGAGGCCCGCCACGCTTTCGGGCTCGGCCGCCGCCTGCAGGGCCGCCACCAGTCCGCCCATGGAGTTCCCCATCACGAGGGGCGAGGCCCCCGGCGACTCGGCGGCTAGGACGCCGAGCACGCCACTCACCAGCCGGCGGTGGCCTTCGATGTCGGCGGTCCGCGAGCCGGTCGGGGTCATCCCGTGGCCGACGAGGTCGAGGGCCATGACCCGGGCGTTCCGGGCCAACCCGGGCCCGATGGCCGACCAGTTGAGGTGGGAACCGCCGAGGCCGTGCAGCGCCACGATGAGCGGGCCCTCCGGGTTGCCTCCCATGTCGACGAGGTGTGTCGGACCGTCCACATCGATCATCCGGGAGACCGCACCGGCGGGGAACGACGAGTCACTCACCCGGTCGAGGCTACCGGCCACCAGCCCCGCACCCGGCCTTGGTTTCCGAAGTGATCAGGCCGACGCCATGACCACCAGCTGGTCACGGGTGGGCCCGGGCGCCGGCTCGTCCCGCCAGTCGGCGCCGAGCGCGATGACTTTGTCGAAGATCCCCTCGGCGGCCAACGCGTCGGAGGGGAGCTCCTGCACGCCGGCGATCCGGGCCAGGGCCCGCAGGCAGTCGGGATCTCGGCCCGCCGCGTGCACCAGAGCCTTGGTGATCTCATAGCCCGGGTCCTCGGGGGCGTACTCCTCGCCGGCTCGGTGGGCGGTGATCTCCGCCAGGCGGTGGCGATCGCCCGCCACGGTCGCCTCGTACCACGGGATGACCGTGCGCCGGGTGGCCTCGTCCCAGGCCAGGGCCAGTTCGAACGGCGACGCGTCAACGTGCTCGGCCAACAGGTCGCGCAGCGCCACGGCGTGGATCATGCCGATGGAGGCACCGCGGCCCACCGAAGGATTGGTACAGGACCACGAATCACCGACGGCGAGCAGCCCGGTGACCACCGGACGCCCGTCGACCACCAACGACCGGATCCGGTCCTCCAGCTTGGTGATGGACACGATGCGGTCCTCCAGCGGGTCGCCCTCCAACCACGGGGCGGCACCGGGCAGGCTGCGGACCACCGCCGACCAGCGGTCGACGTCCCGCAGGCCTCTCAGAGCCACGTCCTCGGATGACGTAACCACCACCAGCGACCACGTCCCGTTGTCGCCGGGGAGGGTGAGCAGCGAGACGGTCCCGTACTCCTGGATGGGCAGGATCCCCGGAACGGTCGGCACGGTTCCGTCCGACGATGCGAAGTGTCGACCGAAGTAGACGAAGCCCGAATCTTCGCCGGCTTCGAGGGGAGGATCAGCACCGAGACCAGCGAGCCAGGCCGGAACCGGCGAGCGTCGACCGGTGGCGTCGACCACAACATCGGCCCTGAGCTCCTCGCCCGACTCCAGGCGCACCCCGGCCACACGCGGAACGCCTGAGCCATCGACGGGGCCGGGGACGAGCCCGCCCACCGCGCTCCCCCTCCGGACCTCGATGCCCGGCGCCTGGTCGACGGCGTGGGCCAAGACGGATTCAACGACCACCCGCCGGGCCGTCACGGCATCGAAGGCCCGGTCCTCGGCCAGCACCGGTCCCCGCACCGAGGGGGCCACATGGTCGAGAAGGTTCCACCGTTTGGCACCCGCATCGATCAGGGCGTCGAGCACGTCGGGAAGTTCGGCTTCCATCATCGACCGGTACCGGGGTGCGAACAGGTGGGGAAGGCGGAACTGGTTTACCCCTCGGCGCTCCCACTCTCGCCAGGACACCGAAGGGTCCGGAGGAGGCGAAGGGTCACGTTCGAGCACGGTCACCTCGTGGCCCGCGCGAGCCAGGAGGAGGCCGCTCGACAGACCGACGAGGCCCGCCCCGGTGATGGTGATCCTCACGATGCCCCCTTCGCCTCTTCTCCACCGGACCACACCGTGCCGCCGGGCGGCCGCATCTCGCCACATGCCACCGAAACCACCGGGTGGGGCCCCATCTCCTGACCGGGCGTCGTCAGCGGTTGTCGCCCGACGGGAAGTGAAGTTCGACAGTTCCCGGTGCGGCCTTCTCACCGGCTCCGTCCGACACCGGTTCGGGCCACCGTGTGGTCACCGACTTGAGGCGGGTGTTGAAGCGGACCCCCTCCATCCCGTGGATGTGGGTGTCGCCGAACAGGGAGTCCTTCCACCCGCCGAAGGAGTAGTAGGCCATCGGCACGGGAATGGCCACGTTGATCCCGACCATGCCGACCTGCACGTCGCGCCGGAACCGCCGGGCGGCGTGGCCGTCTCTGGTGAAAATGGCGGTTCCGTTGCCGTAGGGGTTGGCGTTGACCAGGTCGATGGCCTCGTCGAGCGTCTCCACCCGGAGGACCGAGAGCACGGGACCGAAGATCTCGTCTCGGTAGACGGCCATGGACGAGGTGACGTGGTCGACCAGCGTCGGGCCAACGAAGAAGCCGTCGTCACCCCCAGGGACCTTGACCTCCCGACCGTCAAGCACCACCGCCGCCCCCTCGGTCTCGGCCGACTCGACGTAACCGGCGACCCGATCGCGATGGGCCGCGGTGATGAGCGGGCCCATGTCCGATCCCGGATCGGTGCCGGGTCCGGTGGTGAGGGCGGCGGCCCGTTGCCGGAGGGCTTCGACCAGAGGATCGGCATCCCCCACCGCCACCACCGCAGAGATGGCCATACAGCGCTCACCGGCCGAGCCGTAGCCCGCTGCCGTCAGGGCGTCGGCGGCGGCGGCGAGGTCGGCGTCAGGGAGCACCACGGCGTGGTTCTTGGCACCACCGAGGGCCTGGCAGCGTTTCCCGGTGGCCGTGGCCCGCTCGAAGACGTGGCGGGCCACCGGCGTCGAGCCGACGAAGGACACCGCGGCCACCCCGGGGTGGTCGAGGAGGGCGTCCACGGCCACTGAGTCGCCGTGGACCACGGTGAAGACATCCTCGGGGAGGCCGGCCTCCCGCCAGAGATCGGCGATGAGCAGCGACGGCGAGGGATCGCGCTCGGAGGGCTTGAGAATGAAGGCGTTGCCGCAGGCGATGGCCACCGGGTACATCCACATCGGTACCATCACCGGGAAGTTGAACGGGGTGATCCCCGCCACCACGCCGAGCGGTTGGCGGACTGAGGAGGCGTCCACGCCGTTTGAGACGTCCTCGGAGAACTCCCCCTTCAAGAGGTGGGGGATGCCACAGGCGAACTCGATGACCTCGATCCCCCGGGCCACCTCGCCTCGGGCATCCTCGACCACCTTGCCGTGCTCGGCGGTGACCAGCCGAGCGAGGTCGTCCCGATGACGGTCGGCCAGCTCGCGGAAGGCGAACAGGACGCGGGTCCGGGCCGTGAGCGACGTCTCGCCCCAGCCGACCGAGGCAGCACGTGCCGCCACCACCGCCCGGTCGACGTCACGGGCCGAGGCCAACACCACCGTACCGGTGACCTCCCCCGACGCCGGGTCGAACACCGGGGCCGTGCGGGCCGAGTCCCCCTCCAGCGATGCGCCGATCCACTTCATAAGATTCTCCTCCCGTCCGACCCGACCGGCATACAGCCGCTCGCTCCCCTGGACCGACCCGTGAGAACAGACCCCACTCGACCACGCGGGCCCCGTGACAGACTTGGTCCGTGCCCGATCCCCGCCCGCGCCGCCGTCGGGCGTCCCCCGATGCACCGACCGACGGAGTGGTGACCGAACGGACCCGGCTGCGTCGCCTCCCCGAGCAGGGGTCGCACCGAATAGAGGACGTCCACGCCGTCCTCGACTCGGGCTTCATCTGTCACCTCGGACTGGTGGTGGACAGCACGCCGATGGTGGTGCCGACCAGCTACGCACGAAGCGGTGACTCCCTCTACCTCCACGGGTCGGTGGCCAGTCAAAGCCTGCGGGCGGTGCGGGAGCCGGTTCCCGTGTGCGTAACGGTGACGCTGGTGGACGGCGTGGTACTGGCCCGATCGGTCTTCAACCACTCGGTCAACTACCGGTGCGCCATGATCTACGGCATCCCCGAGGTCCTCACGGACGTGGAGGAGAAACTGATCGGCCTGCGGACCATCAGCGAGCACATCGTCCCGGGACAGTGGGACTACGCCCGAGCGCCGTCGGACAAGGAGTTGGCCGCCACCACCGTCTTGCGCCTGGCCCTCGACGAGGCATCGGTGAAGGTGAGTGCAGGTCCGCCCGATGACGGCGAGGGACCCGATGGTGAGCTCGACGTGTGGGCCGGTGTGGTTCCGCTCGTCACCGTGCGACTCGATCCAGTGGCCGACCCCGACCTCCGGTCGGGCATTGGCCTGCCCGCCCACCTCGGGTCGGGAACCGTCGCCCCGGGAGCCACACCGTGGCGAACCATGGAGCCGTAGTCGATACATCGGCCACCCTCTCGATCAGCCGAGGAAGGAGGCCAGCGGGGTGACCTTCATCCCGTGGGCCTGGGCCACCGGCTCGTAGACCACCGACCCCTCCACGACGTTGACGCCCTCGGCCAGCGCGGCGTCGGCCCGCACCGCACCCTGCCAGCCGCGGTTGGCGATGTCGAGGACATAGGGCAGCGTGGCGTTGACCAATGCGTGGGTGGACGAGTGGGGAACAGCCCCGGGCATGTTGGCCACGCAGTAGAAGACCGAGCCGTTGACCTCGAAGGTCGGGTTGGAGTGGGTGGTGGGTCGGGTGGACTCGAAACAGCCTCCCTGATCGACGGAGATGTCGACGAGCACCGATCCCTCCCGCATCCGCGCCACCAGGTCGTCGGAGACGAGTTTGGGGGCCTTGGCCCCGACCACCAGCACCGCACCGATCACGATGTCCGCGTCCACACACGTTTCCTCGATGGCATGGGTGCTCGACGCCACGGTCTCGAGGGCGCCGCGGAAGTGGTGGTCGACCTGGCGCAGGCGTTCGAGGTTGCGGTCGAGGATGTAGACCTCGGAGTGCATGCCGACGGCGAGGGTGGCGGCGGCCATACCCGCCACCCCGGCACCGAGGATGACCACCTTGGCGCAGCGCACCCCGGGGACACCGCACACGAGCACGCCCCGGCCGCCCCCCGGGCTCATGAGGTGGTGGGCACCCATGAGGGGCGCCATCCGGCCGGCCACCTCGCTCATGGGGGTCAACAGGGGCAGCGAGTTGTCGGCCAGCCGGACCGTCTCGTAGGCGATGGCCGTGTTCCCGGCGGCCAGCAGCGCCTCGGTGCACGGCAACGAGGCGGCCAGGTGAAGGTAGGTGAACAGGATCTGTCCGTGTCGGAGTCCGAGCCGCGGGTACTCCTCGGGCACCGGCTCCTTCACGCCGAGAACCATGTCCGACGCCGCCCATATCTCGTCCGGGTCGGACACCATGGTGGCCCCGGTGGCGGTGAAGTCCTCGTCGGGGATGGACGATCCCAGCCCGGCTCCTGTCTCGATGAAGACGGTATGGCCGGCCGAGGTCAGCTCACGCACCCCGGCGGGGGTGATGGCCACTCGGTACTCGTCAACCTTGACCTCTTTCGGCACGCCGACGATCATCGGGCCGTCCTCACTCATCGATCTCGGTGTAGGCCACCAAGGGCTGCTTGAAGAAGTCGCCCTTGGTGAAGAGCTTGGCGATCACGACCAACGGGATACCCAAGCCCATGGTGATGAGCACCGGCGCCGACGCGCTCAGTCCGGCCTGCTTGACGACCTCGTAGCCGACCCAGAGGAGGAACACTCCCCCGAGGAAGGGCAGGAGCACCCCGGTGAAGAAGAAGCCGACCCTCTGGAAGGCCACCTTGCGGAACGACCAGGCACAGGCCAGACCGGTGACCCCGTAGTAGAAGGCGATGAGCACTCCGATGTTGTCGATCAGGTTGCCGAAGACGGTGGCCACCGAGGACGACTCGGTGGTCAACAAGATGCCGAACAGCGAGATGAAGGCCAGGATCACCGTACCCAGTGCTGGGGTGAGGAACTTGCCCTGGATCGAGGCGAACACCTTGGGGAACACCCGGTCTCGGGCCATGGACAACGAGATGCGGGCCGACGGCAACAGAGTGGTCTGGGTGGTGCCCACCGTCGAGGAGAGCACCGCGATGATCATGATGTAGCCGATCCACTTACCCCCGACCTGCTGGGCGAAGTAGAACAGGATGTTGGAGCCCTGGCCCGAGAGCTGCTTGGCCGGAAGCAGCATCTGGGCGGCGATGATGTTGAGCAGGAACACGGCCAGCAGCAAGAACATCGAGATGAGGCCGGCCTGACCCGGCGTCTTGGATGCGTTCTTGGACTCCTCGTTGAGGTTGGCCGCCGTGTCCCATCCCCAGAAGAAGAACACCCCGAGGACCACACCGGCGGCGATTCCCTCGTAGCCGTGGATGTTGAAGGGGTTGAGCCATCCGGCGTGGAATCCGGTGGAGCCGGCTGGATGCTTCACCAGCACCTTGATGATGCCGGCGATGGAGATCCCGATCACCGCCACGTACTCGATGATGACCATGACCCACTGGAAGTTGGTGGTCCAGCGGATGCCGTAGACACAGATGAAGGTGATGAAGGCCAGCCACAGTCCGCCGATGATGGCGGTCAGCCCGGCGCTGGAGGCTGTGCTGGCGCTGATCCATCCCACCGAGTTCAAGAAGGCCAGCGTGTTGGTGCCGGCCAAGACCGGTGCCGACACGCAGAACAGGATGCCCGCGGCGATCTGGACCCATCCGTTGAACCACCCCACCGTGGGATGGACCAGCTTGGAGAGCCAGCTGTAGGAGGCCCCGCAGGTCGGGTCCTTCCGGTTCAGGTAGAAGTAGGCGATGGCGATGAAGAACACCGGGATGAAGCTCACGATGATCACGGCCGGGCCGGCGTAGGCCACACCCACGGCGGCGAAGAGCAGACTGATGGTGGCGGCCAGGCTGTAGGCCGGGGCCACCGACGACACGGCCACGGCCGTCGAGTCGAACAGGTTGAGCGTGTCCGCCCGCAGCGTGGCCTCGGCTTCGCTGGCCGGGACCGGAGCCCCGAAGGGTCCGGGTACCTCGGGCGGCGTGCCTCCGCCATCGATGACATCAGTGCTCATGTGCGCTCCCATTGCAGTGGTCGGGTACGGACTGTCCCCACATACGGCTCGGCGTGGGTCCCACGGTGACGGCGCCCTCGTTGGTGGTGCTTCAACTGCCGATGTAGCTCATGACGTGCTTGATGCGGGTGTAGTCCTCGAAGCCATAGGACGAGAGGTCCTTGCCGTAGCCCGAGTGCTTGAAGCCGCCGTGGGGCATTTCGGCCACGATGGGGATGTGGGTGTTGATCCACACCGCACCGAAGTCCAGTCCCTTGGCCATGCGCATGGCCCGACCGTGGTCCTTCGTCCAGACGCTGGAGGCCAAGCCGTAGCGCACGCCGTTGGCCCAGGCCAGTGCTTCCTCTTCGTCGGAGAACCGCTGGACGGTGATGGCCGGACCGAACATCTCGTCCTGGATGACCTCGTCGCTCTGGTCCAAGCCGGCGATGACCGACGGCGCGAAGCAAAAGCCGCGGGCGCCGACCGGTGTTCCGCCGGTTACCACTTCGGCGTGAGAGGGAAGGCGGTCGAAGAATCCCTCCAGACGGGTGAGCTGGGCGGCGCTGTTGAGCGGTCCGTAGTCGGCATCGGGGGTGTCGAGGCCCCCCACCGTCTGGGCCGTGGCCTGCTCGGTAAGGGCCGATACGAAATCGTCGTACACCTTGGGGCCGGCGAGCACCCGGGTGGCGGCGGTGCAGTCCTGCCCGGCGTTGAAGTAGCCGGCGATGGCGATGCCCTCGGCGGCGGCAGCCACGTCGGCGTCGTCGAACACGACACAGGGCGCCTTACCGCCCAGCTCCAGGTGGACCCGCTTCACATCGGCCGCAGCCGAGGCCGCCACCTCCATGCCGGCCCGTACGCTGCCGGTGATCGACACCATGGCCGGGGTGGGGTGCTCCACTAAGAGCCGACCGGTCTCCCGATCGCCGCACACCACGTTGATGGCTCCGTCGGGAAGGAACTCGGACATGATCTCGGCCATCAGGAGCGACGAGGCCGGGGTGGTGTCCGAAGGCTTCAGCACCATGGTGTTCCCTGCAGCGAGGGCCGGGGCCCACTTCCACACGGCCATCATCAGCGGGTAGTTCCACGGGGTGACGGCGGCGCACACCCCGATCGGCTCCCGCCGGATGAACGAGGTGTGGTCGGCCAGGTACTCGCCGGCCGACTTACCCTCGAGATGGCGGGCGGCGCCGGCGAAGAACCGTATCTGGTCGACCAGTTGGGGGATCTCCTCGGCCAGGGTCACCGCCACCGGCTTGCCGGTGTTGGCGCTCTCGACCCGCACCAGATCGTCGGCCCGTGACTCGAAGGCATCGGCGATGCGGAACAGCGCCAGGCTGCGCTCCGACGGGGTGGCGTCGCGCCACTCGGGAAAGGCGGACGCGGCGGCGGCCATGGCGGTGTCCACGTCCTTGGCCCCCGACACGGGGGCATCGAGGTAGCCCTCACCGGTGCTCGGATCAATCAGTGTGGCCACCGAACCGTCCTCGGTGGGCACGTACGAACCGCCGACGAAGTTGGCCAGTTCACCGTCCTTTGTGCTTCCGTGCTCGGAGTTCTTGCTGCTCATGGTCCCTCCCCGGACTCTGCCAACACAACGTGGGCACCGGTCTACGAGCGGGGTAGCCGCCGTCGACTGCACACCAACGACCTCATAGTTGCCGATGGATCCACCGCGGACAAGTTTTTTCTGTCAGCAGACGGCACCTTGCCACGGATTCCATCGCATCATGGCCGTATTTCTCCGCGAACTGCTATAACTGAGCGGGTATGGATCAGCCTCCCGCCACACCCTCGGGCCACCCCCGCCCCTACCCCTCCGGAGCAGCCGAAGGAGGACGATGAGTTCGCCGGCGGCGTCGCCCGGGGCCAGCGGACTGCTGGACGACGTGAACAAGGCCATCGTCGAGGAGCTCCAGAAAGACGGGCGTCGCACCTACGGGGCGATCGCCGAAGCGGTGGGCCTGTCCGAGGCCGCTGTGCGGCAGCGGGTCCAGAAGATGCGGGACGCCGGCGTGATGCAGATCGTGGCGGTCACCGACCCGCTCCAGGTGGGCTTCCGGTGCCAGGCCATGGTGGGGATCCGCGCCGACGGTGATACGCGGGTGGTGGCCGAGCGCCTGGCCGCCGTGGACGACATCGAGTACGTGGTCCTGTGCACCGGCTCCTTCGACATACTGGTGGAGTTGGTGACCGAGGACGAGAACACGTTGCTCGAGCTGCTGAACGGGGTCATCCGCGAGATCCCCGGCGTGCGCGACACCGAGACTTTCATGTACCTGAAGTTGACCAAGCAGACCTATACCTGGGGGACCAGATGACTGAATACACCAACGAAGCCCTGCAGGAGAGTGCTCATCGCCACCTGTGGATGCACTTCACCCGCATGTCGGAGACCAACAACATTCCGACCATCGTGCGGGGTGAGGGCGTCTACGTCTTCGACCAGTACGGGAAGCGCTACCTCGACGGGCTATCCGGCCTGTTCACCAGCCAGGCCGGCCACGGTCGCACCGAGCTGGCCGAGGCGGCGGCCCGGCAGGCCAACACCCTCGCCTACTTCCCCATCTGGAGCTACGCCCATCCGATGGCCATCGAGCTGGCCGATCGACTGGCCGAGCTCACGCCGGGTGACTGCAACCGCATCTTCTTCACGACCGGAGGATCCGAGGCGGTGGAGTCGGCCTGGAAGCTGGCCCGCCAGTACTTCGGGATCATCGGCCAGCCGGACCGCAAGAAGGTGATCAGCCGCAGCATCGCCTACCACGGGGCCACCATGGGCGCCCTCTCCATCACCGGGGTCACCGAGATCAAGACACCGTTCGAGCCCTTGGTGGGTGGGGCCATCAAGGTTCCCAACACCAACTTCTACCGGGCGCCGATCCACGGCGACGACCTCGAGGCCTTTGGCCTGTGGGCGGCCGACGCCATCGAGCAGGCCATCGTGATGGAGGGCCCCGAGACGGTGGCCGCCGTCTTCTTGGAGCCGGTCCAAAATGCCGGCGGGTGCTTCCCGCCTCCCCCGGGCTACTTCCAACGGGTGCGGGAGATCTGTGACCGCCACGGTGTGCTCTTGGTGTCCGACGAGGTGATCTGCGCCTTTGGACGTCTGGGCCACTACTTCGGCGCCGAGCGCTACGACTACGAACCGGACATCGTGACCATGGCCAAGGGCCTGACCAGTGGGTACTCCCCCCTCGGGGCCATGGCCGTCAGCGACCGACTGGTGGAGCCCTTCCTGGCCGGTGAGAGCTTCCTCCATGGCGTGACCTTCGGAGGCCACCCGGTGAGTACCGCCGTGGCCTTGGCCAACTTGGACCTGTTCGAAAAAGAGGGGCTGTTGGAGAACGTGCGGGAGCACGAGGCCGAGTTCAAGGCGGCGCTCGACACCCTCTCGGATCTGCCCATCGTGGGTGACGTCCGGGGCGCGGGTTACTTCTACGGCATCGAGATGGTCAAGGACAAGGACACACGGGAGACCTTCGACGACGACGAGGCCGAGCGCCTGCTCCGGGGGTTCCTGTCCGGTGCCCTCTACGAGGCTGGCCTGATCTGCCGGGCCGACGACCGGGGTGACCCGGTCATCCAGCTGGCCCCCCCGCTTACCTGTGGTCCCGAGGAGTTCGAGATCATGACGTCCATCCTGAGGTCGGTGCTGACCGAGGCGTGGAAGCAGCTCTGAGCCCCTCGGCGGGCGACCGGTACCGACGCCTGTCCCTCTGGTGGGACGGGCTGGCTGATCCGATCGGCGTCCGGGCCCCCTTGCCGGGCGACCTCGACGTCGACGTGGTCGTGGTCGGGGGCGGCTTCACCGGACTGTGGACGGCCTACTACCTGGCCGAGGCCGACCCGAGCCTCCGCATCGCCGTGGTGGAACGCGACGTGGCCGGTTTCGGGGCCTCGGGCCGGAACGGCGGCTGGTGCTCGGCACTCTTCGCGGTGCCAGAGGGGCGGCTGAACCGTGAGGTCGGACCCGGAGCGGGTCCGGCCATGCGCCACGCCATGATCGAGACGGTCGGCGAGGTAGGTCGGGTGGCCGCGGCGGAGTCCATCGAGTGCGGGTTCGCCCACGGCGGGACCGTGGTGCTGGCCCGGACCGGCCCCCAGTGGCAACGGACCCTCGAGGAGGTGGAGGCGGCACGTTCGGCCGGCATCGCCGAGGCGGACCTCCGACTGCTCTCGGCCTCCGAGGCCGCCTCGATGGCGCGGGCCACGAGCGTCCTCGGCGGCACCTACACCCCGCACTGTGCCGCTGTGGACCCGGCCCGGCTGGTTCGGGGCCTGGCCGAGGCGGTGGAACGCCGCGGCGTCACCATCTACGAGGAGACCGAGGCCCTGTCCATCGGTCCCGGCGTGGTGGAGACGGCGCGTGGCACCGTGCGGGCGGCCACGGTCGTCCGGGCCACCGAGGGTTACACCCGCACGCTCCGGGGCGAGGAACGGACCCTCGTCCCGGTGTACTCACTGATGATCGCCACCGAGCCGCTCCCCGACGCCTTCTGGGCCACGGCCGGGCTGGCCCGTCGGGAGACCTTCGCCGACCACCGCCACATGATCATCTACGGACAGCGGACCGCCGACGGGCGGATGGCCTTCGGCGGACGGGGGGCGCCCTACCACTTCAGGTCGACCATCCGACCGGAGTACGACCGGGACGATTCGGTGCACGAGGCCCTCCGACACACGCTGATCGACCTCTTCCCCGCCCTGGGGGATGCGGCGATCACCCACCGGTGGGGTGGCCCACTCGGGATTGCCCGCGACTGGTTCACGTCGGTCGGCCTCGATGCGTCCACCGGGATCGCCTGGGCCGGTGGGTACGTGGGCGACGGGGTCTCCACCACCAACCTGGCCGGACGGACCCTGCGCGACCTGATCCTCGGTCGGGACACCGACCTTACGGGGCTGCCCTGGGTCGGCCACCGGTCCAAACGGTGGGAGCCCGAGCCGCTGCGCTACCTCGGCATCAACGCCGGCCTGCGCCTGGCCGGTCGGGCCGATCGGGCCGAGGAGCGGTCCGGCCGGTCCACCTGGCACGCCGGTGCCCTCGACCGGGTACTGGGCGGCTGACCACCCCGGTGCACGACGTCTGGGTGACGACCGGTGAGTCGGTCAGTCCTGGTCTCGGTCAGTCCTTGTCGGGGTGGAGGATCTCGGGGAAGAGGGTTCCCTGGGCGGCCAACGACCCGGTTCTGCCCCCTCCCGGTCCGCGCAGCAGCCAGGCGGCACCCACGGCCAGGACGGCACCGATGAGCGGACCGACGACATAGACCCAGTAGTCGGCAAAGTGCATGCCCACGAGGTCGGGCCCGAAGGTGCGGGCCGGATTCATCGAGCCACCCGACAGCGGGCTGGCCCACAGACCGGCCAGGGCCACGTAGCCGCCCACGCCGATGGCACCGAAGAGCCCCACCTGTTGGGCCCCCGAGGCCGTACCCAAGATGACGCTGACCAGCCCCATGGTCAGCACCGCCTCCATCAACACGGCGTCCAACGATGTGCTGGTGGGGGCCGGATAGTTGGATCCGTACTGGGCCGAGACATGGAGGACGGCCTGGAGGAACCAGGCGGCCAGCGTGGCCCCGGCCAACTGGACGACGATGTAGCCGGGGACCCGCCGCCAGCGGAAGTCTCCCCGCAGGGCAAAACCGACGCTGGCCGCCGGATTCAGGTGGGCCCCGGACACCTTGCCCATGAAGAGGATGACGGCCATGACCATCAGGCCCGGGGCCACGACCGCCGCCGACCGTCCCACACTGCCCGGGAACGCCTTGTCCATCATGCCCCCACCGGCGGCCACCAGGACCAGCAAGAAGGTGCCGAACAGCTCAGCGAACAGTCGGCGCCACTCCTGCTTCGGGTCGTTGAAGTCCCGAATCATCTCGACGAGTCGCTGCTCGGCGGTCTGGATCGGGAAGTGGCCGTCGCCCACCCCTTCGCCGGTGAAGCGAACGGCTGGGAGCTCGCCCTTCTTGGTCACGGACCGATCACCCTGCGCAGCGTACCGAGAGGCCACGCGGTCCCGAGGGACCCCGGAGGAACCGACGGCCATGGCCGTCGGCGTCATGACCTACGTGGGCTCAGGCGGCTTCGACGGGCTGGTTGTCCTCGTCGACCACGATGACCGAAGGCCGGTGACTGTCGAGCTCACCGTCGTCGAGATCGACGAAGGTCACGATGATCACCAGGTCGCCGACCTGGGCCAGGCGAGCGGCGGCGCCGTTGAGGCAGATCTCGCCGCCGTTGCCCTCGATGGCGTAGGTCTCGAACCGGGCGCCGTTGTTGATGTTGTACACCGACACCTGTTCGTTGGCCACGATGTCGGCCGCCTTCATGAGAAGGGGGTCGATGGAGATGGATCCGACGTAATTGAGATCCGCGCCGGTGACCCGGGCCCGGTGGATCTTCCCGTTCATCATCCTTCGGCGCACGGTCCACTCCCCTCTCCGGCGAACGCAACAGGACCCGGGACGGGCCCGCCCGACGCCATCCACTGTACTGCACCGTCCCTAAGCCCCGGCCCGGACAAGGCATCGGTCCAGTTCGGTCGTAACCTCACCCGGGATGGCGACGGCGCCCTCAGGCTCCGGGGCTACTCGCGGAGCTGGGCGTACTCGATCACCCTCGTGACGACGGTGTCGTCCGCCTTGGACAGGGCCCCCGAGTCGAACGGCGGTTGCGGGTCGTACTCCACCATCAGCTGGGCCGCCCGGGCGGCCGTGCCGTCCACGAGCAGCTCCACCAACCGCAGCGCCATGTCGATCCCGCTGGACACCCCGGCCGAGGTGATGATCCGGCGGTCGAGGTGCTCGACCACCCGCTCGGCCACGGGGTTGGCACCGGTGGCCGCCAGTTCGGGGTAGCACGCCCAGTGGGTGGTGGCGGTCAGGCCCTCCAGCAGACCGGCCGCCCCGAGCACCAGGGATCCGGTGCACACCGACGTGGTCAAGCGGGTGCCTTGGTGGGCGTGGCGCACCCACTCGAGCACCCGCTCGTCGTCCATCAGCGCACGGGTGCCCACCCCACCGGGGAAGACCACAACCTCAGGATCGGGGTGCTCCTCGAAGGTGGCATCGACGGTGAGCCCGAGCAGTCCGTTGTCGGTCCGCACCTCACCACGACGGTGACCGAGGAAGACCACGTCGATGGTGGGCACCCGCTGGAGGACCTCGTAGGGACCGACGGCGTCGAGGGCGGTCACCTGGGGGAAGAGGGGGATGGCCACCTGGATGTGCCCGTTCATGCCGATCTCTTTTCGGTAGTGCCGGTGCGGAACCGACGGCGGTAGCTGTCAGGGGTGATGCCAAGCCGACGTTGGAAGGCGCGGCGCATGGTCTCCGCGGAGCCGAAGCCGACTCCCTCGGCCACCACATCGAGCGTGTCCGAGGTGGTCTCCAGGGCGCGGCGGGCGGCCTCCAGACGGACCCGCTCGACGAACCGGCCCGGGGTCTCCCCCACCTCGTCGGTGAAGACCCGGGTGAAGTGGCGGAGGCTCATGGCCGCGGCGGCGGCCAGGGCCGGCAGTCGGTGGTCCCCGGCCGGGGCCGACTCGACCAGGGTCTGCACCGCCCGCACCGTGGACCGCTCGGCGCGGGGGACCCACACCGGCGAAGCGAACTGGGTCTGGCCTCCCGGCCGGTGGAGGAACATGACCAACCAGCGGGCCACCGTCTGGGCGGCGTCCCCACCGAGGTCCTCCTCCACCAAGGCCAGGGCCAGATCGATCCCCGCGGTGACCCCGGCACTCGTCCAGTACTTCCCGTCCCGGATGTAGATCGGGTCGGCGTCGACCTCGAGCTTCGGGTAATCGGCGGCCAACCGGGTGGCCGACGCCCAGTGCGTGGTGACCCGTCGGCCGTCGAGGAGCCCCGCCTCGGCGGCGATGAAGGCTCCCGTACACACCGTCGCCACCCGGCGGGAGCGGGGGGCGACCGCAGTGACCCACGCCATGAAGGTGGTGTCGGTTCGGGCGGCTCGGGCCTGGTCGCCGCCCGGCAGGACCACGGTGTCGAACCTCTGCGACGGGTCGGGCAGCCCCGCCGTGTCCACGGTCAGCCCGCTGCCTGAGCGCACCGGACCACCCTCCACCGAGACCAGGCGAACCGAGTAACCGGCAGTACCGGTGCTCTCGGCCACTCGGTTGGCGCCGGCAAAGACCTCAAAGGGCCCGACCACGTCGAGGGACTGCATCCCCGGGTAGGCCACGATGACCACGGATCGGCTGCGCATGTGGATCAGCCTGATCCGTTTCCGCCATGGCGTCAATGACATAATCCCCACTATTTAGGCCATGGACGACCGTCTGGACAACGGGCTGGGGCGAGGGGGTCAGCTCCTTCTAACCTGACAGGAGCGGTGCCACACGGCAGCGGGAAGACACGGGGGGAACGACATGGCGATCAGGGTCATCCAGTGGGCCACCGGTGGTGTCGGACGAGCCGCAGTGGCCGGGGTGGTCGCCCATCCCGAGTTGGAACTGGTCGGATGCTGGGTCCACAGCCCGGACAAAGCCGGACGAGACGTAGGTGAGCTGTGCGGGATCGGACCCATCGGGATTGCCGCCACCGACGATGTCGACACGCTGGTAGCCCTCGAGGCCGACTGCGTGATCTACTCGCCGATCATGGCCGACCCGGCGGTGGTGGCCCGGCTGTTGGCTTCGGGAAAGAACGTGGTCACCCCACTCAACTGGTTCTTTCCGGGTGGTCGCGACGAATCAGCGATCGAGGAGGCTTGCCGCCGGGGGGGCTCGAGCGTCCACGGCACCGGCATCCACCCCGGTGGAATCACCGAACGCTTCCCGTTGGCCGTCTCGGCCCTCTCCCAGTCGATCACCCACGTACGGGCCGAGGAGTTCTCGGACATCCGAAGCTACGGGGCTCCGGGTGTGGTGGGCGACATCATGTTGTTCGGGCGCACCCCCGAGGAGGCGGCCGCCAGCATGATGCCCGCCATCTTGGGGGACGGCTTCCGCCAGTCGGTGGCCATGGTCGGCCATGCCCTCGGATTCGCTCTGGATCCCGAGCTGTCGGTCTCCCATGAGGTGGCCGTGGCCACTGCTCCCATCGACTCCCCGATCGGGGCCATCGCCCCGGGTCGGATCGCCGCCCAGAAGTTCTGCTGGGAGGCGACGGTACGGGGGGCTCCGGTCATCGCCGTCCGCACCAACTGGTTCATGGGCCAGGCACATCTGGACCCGGCCTGGACATTCGGCCCGAAAGGCGAGCGGTTCGAGGTCGAGGTGACCGGCGACCCGACCAGCACCGTCACCTTCCACGGCTGGCATCCCGCCTCCATCGAGGCCGGGTTGGAGCGGAACCCGGGCATCGTGGCGACCGCCACCCACTGCGTGAGCGCGGTGCCGGCGGTGGTCGCCGCCGAACCGGGTATCCGGAGCTATCTCGACCTTCCCTCCTACTCCGGACGGGCCGCCCCGCACCTCCGCTGACGGGGACGCCGAGGGCGATCAGGGCAGGGAGGGGCGGATCCTGTCCTCGAGGAAGGTGACTACGGCCTCGGAGAAGGCATCGTTGCGGTCGCCGGCGATCATGTGGGCGGCGCCGTCGACGGCCACCACCGTCACCTCGGGGATCCGGGCCACCAGGTCGTCGACCCCTTCCTGGGAGACCACGTCGGACAGCACGCCGTGGACGAGCATGGTGGGCACGTGGATGTTGCTCATGGCCACGTCGAGCAGCCCGATGAGCCGGTCCGGCACCACTTCGGTCCGGTCCTGGAAGATGAACTTCGGATCCCAGTGCCAGTACCAACGATCGTCCCGTTGGCGCAGCACCTTTTTCAGACCTTCGGGGTTGAAGGTCCGGGTCCGGTTGGGTGTGTAGTCGGCGATGGCGGCAGCCGCGTCCTCCAGCGTGTCGAACCCCTCCACGCCCGACCGCATGAACGCGGCGATCCGTTGGATGCCCTCGTCGTTGGTCTTCGGGGTGATGTCCACCAACACCAGGCCGCTGGAGACGACCCGGTCGCTCGTCCCCTCGGCCAACATGGCCGACATCCCGCCGAGGGAGGCACCGACCAACACCGGAGGCCGGCCCAGGGTGTCAGCCACAGCCACGCAGTCGGCACAAAAGGCCGTAAAGGAGTAGTCCCCGTTCGGGGCCCAGTCGCTCTCACCGTGACCACGCAGGTCGAGAGCGACCGTCCGCCACCCGTTGGCGGCGACGGTCTCGGCCGTCCGACCCCAGGCATGGCGGGTCTGTCCCCCGCCGTGGAGGAACAGCACCGGCCACGCATCGGGGTCGCCCCGGACATCCGCCACCAGGCGCACGCCCTCGAAGCCCTCGAACACGACGCGCTCGGGAGTCCATGGCCCCATGGTCGCAGAGGCGGGCCCTTCGGTAAAACGTGAGGGCCTCGACCTGACGGTACGGACACCACGCCGCCCGCGGGTTACTGTCGCCTCTTGAGCCTGGCCATCACCTTCGCCGCCTACGCGTTCGGCGCGCTGACCGGCCTGGCCGTACACCGGTCCGGTCCCCGGTTGCGCGCCGGTTGGCCCATCTACCTGCGGGTGCAGCTGGCAGCCACGGCGGCGCTGATCGGCCTGTTCTCGGCCTGGCGCCTCACCGCTCCGCGTCAGATCGTTGCTCCACTGGTCATGGCGGGCGCCGGTGGTGTCCTCTTGGTGGCCGCCTATCTCATCCGTCGGGACCGGAGCACTGGCCTCGCCCAACTGGAGGGGTGGGCGGCCTTCCCCAACTCCACCTTCTGGGTGCTCCCCATCGGCGGAGCCCTCGTCGGACCGGCGGCGAGTGTGGTGGCCGGTCTCACCAACGCCGCCTATGCCGTCCCCACGGCCGCGTGCGTCCACCTGCTGCGCCGAGACGCCCCGATCCCCCAGCGGCACTCGACCAGCTGGGTCGACCAGTCCATGCTCGTGGCCGTCGGCGTCGGGTTGCTGCTGCACCTGACCGGCCCGGCCCCGGCCGCTTCGCACTGGGTTCTGGTGGTGGCCGGGCCGTTGCTGGCCTTCGTGGGCGCGGCTCTCTACACCGGCTCGGTCTTCCATCCTCATAACGCGGCTGTGGACCGGGGAAGAGACGACGGATGGCGGTGGCTGTTCCTTACCGGCATCCGGGTCGTCGTGCTCACCGCGGTGGCCGTCGTCACCCAGTCCACGGCCGTGGCCGTCGTGGCGGTGCTTTCGGCATTCGGGCCCCCGGCCTTCAACCCACCCCAGCAGGCCGTCCTCTATGGCTACCGGTCCGGTGTGGTCATGGTGGCGGCCCGGTGGGGTTGGCTCTTCCTGCCGGTCGGCCTGGCCGCCGCACTGCTCTTGCGCTGACCGGCGCGGCCGCCACGGCCGGTCCACCCCGGTCACGGCACCCTCGGGCACCGGCCGGCTCGCTCCCGATCAGCCGGTCGGACGCACGGTGATGTGTTGCAGCTCGATCATCAGCGGGAGGAGGAAACCGACGTAGGCGTTGGTCAGCGTGTAGTCGGATGTCGGGCCGTGGGTGACCATCTCGTCGAGGTCGATGACAGTGACCCGGTCGTCTTTTTCCTGGTAGGCCTTGGCCCGGTCGAGGATGGACACCAGCTCCTCGACCGAGGCGATCTCCAGACCGAAATGGTCCAGTCGGGGCGCCCGCAAGAAGTCATCGGCCGCCGGCAGGAGGTAGAGGTACTGACGCAGTTCGCCTGTATAGATGATGAGGGGATTGCCCTGCTCAGTACTGTTGTCGCCCTCGACCCATCCGAACACCTCTCCGAAGAAATCGAGGAGCGCCGCCCGGCCTGACTCGTTCAGCACCTGGGCATCGACGCTGATAGCCACATGGTTGATGACAGGTCGCACCGGATCGGGCACAGTCACGCCACCTCCGGGCTGACGAGCACCTTGCCCGGGATCTCGCCCCGGGCCATCCGCTCCATGGCGTCCATGACCCCGACCAGGGGGACGTCCTCGGGTTCGAGGAGCAGGTCGACCGGGAGTGCCCCGCTGTCCAACAGGTCGATGGCGGGCTGGAAGCCACTGGCGCTGTAGTTGTAGGTACCGAGGGCCTCGAGCTCGAAGATGATCATGCGGTTCTGGTTCACCGGGACCGGTTCGGCTCCGGTGCCCACGAAGACCAGCGTTCCCGCCCGGTCCAGAGTGGCCAGGGCCTGCTCGCCGGCCCGTGCACTACCAGAGCACTCGAAGGCGATGTCCACCGGTTCGCCAGCCAGGGCACCGATGGGCGGTACGGCGAGATCCTCGGGCCGAACGGCCCGGGCCACACCGATGGCCAGCGCCCGTTCCCGGCGCAGGCCGGAAGGCTCGCTCACCGTGATATCGCCCACCCCTGCCGCCATCAGGACCGACGCGATGATCAAGCCGATGGGTCCCCCGCCCGTGATGAGGATCCGGTCATCTGGCCCGACGTCGGCCAGGTCCGCGGCGTGCAGGGCGATGGCCGTCGGCTCGGCCAGGGCCGCCACCCGCAGATCGAGTGAGTCGGGCAGGGCCAGGGTGCTGTCCTCGGGCACCGTGGTGTACCGGGCAAAGGCGCCGCGCATGTCACGCATGTCCGATGCGGCCCGCCGGATACAAACCGAGGGTCGGCCCCTCCGGCAAGGTCGGCACGACCCACACCCCGGGGTGGGTGACGAGACGACCCGAGTTCCCGGCGAGCGTCCTGCGCCGACGGCGTTGCCTCCGACGACGGTTCCCGACCACTCGTGTCCAAGAATGGCCCCTGGGCTGGCGTATCGGCTGAATACGAGGTGCAGGTCCGATCCGCAGATCCCGCACTCGGCCACCTCCACCAAAAGCTCGCCGGGGCCTGGTTCGGGAACCGCCACCTCCCCCACGGCGATCCGTCCATCACCCTGGTAGATGGCTGCATTCATCAGATCGGATGGCACCCGATCATCGTATGGCACCAGCCGGTGTCACGGTTGGGTGACTGACCAGCACCCGGGTCCCGTTCGGCCCAACGTCACCGCTTCGTGAACACGTGATTGACGGCTTTGGCGACCAAGGTGGGCAACTTCGCCTTGATCGTCGTGGCCTGCGCCGACGTGAGCTTCTGATCGGCCACCGCCTGGTCGACCCGAGCATCGGCGCCGCTGACCAGGGCGTCGACCACTGTCTGGGTGCTGACCCCGTGCTCTCCGGCCACCTGAGCCACTGACTTTCCCGATCGGAGCTCGGTGACCAGTACCTTCGTCGTCACACCGATGGCCTTGGCGCTGGTCACAGCCCCGGCCCGACGGAGTTGGCGACGGTGAGTCCGCAGCCAACCCCGAGCACCGTGGTGGCCTGAGCTGGCCGGCACAGCCGCCGGCGCAGCCGTGGTGGAGGGGGACGCAGCTGTGGGCGTTGCGGCCGAGGCGGTGCCGGCGGTCAATGCGCCACCTGCCAATACGGCGACGAGCACTACTGGGGCGAGGACCTTCTTCAACACGTGACCACTCCTTATGGGCGAACCGTCTGGCCACCCTGGCACGTCATCGTGGGAATTCGGTGGTGGAATTGTGAGGGTTGTGTGAGGGATGACGGAGCGAGTGGATCATTTGAGGTAGATCCCCCTCAGGTTCGCCCGACAGTCACCGATGGGCGCCACCACCTTCCCTCCCACCTTCTGTTTGTTGTAGGCCACCGCCGACGGGATGAAGGCCAATGGAACCTCGAGCCCCTGTCTCATGACGATGGCCCCGGCCTTCTGCATCAGTGGACCTTGGACTTCTGGGCTCAACGAGACGAGAGCCTGGTCGATAAGCGGCGTCAACTGAGCGTTCACATCGCCGAGTTCGATGGCCTGGAAGCCGATGCTCGTGTACTCGGAGGCGAAGATGTTGGCCAGGTCGGGTCCGGCCGTGCCGTTCTGGGTGAGAATGGCGTCGCCGACGTGGTTCTCATAGACCTCGGTCAGGAAGTCCCCACCGGGTATCTGGTCGATGGTGACCTTGAAGCCAGCTGGAGCCATCTCCGCCTGGAGAATCTGAGCCGACCGCGAGAAGGTCGCGTTCCCAGCCGGCACCACCAGGTTGACGGATACCGTCGTCTTGCCTGCCTTCCTCAGGAGGGCTTTGGCCTTGGCCGGGGAGTACTGGTAGGCCGCACCCAACTTCTGGTTGTAGCCCGGTGATGTGCTGGAAAACGGTTGGTAGGCCGGGGAGCCCAGTCCGTCGAGCACGGTCTTGTTGATGGCCGAGCGGTTGACGGCGTACTCCAGCGCCTCACGCACATCGGCATTGTCGAAGGGAGCAGCGTTCTGGCGTAGCTCGATGGTGAGGTACTGGTTCGACGGCGTGATGGCCAGACCCAGGTCCGGATCGGCCTTGACCGCGGCATAGTCCTCGGGGAGCAGATCGGTCATGTCCACGGCGCCCGACTCCAGGGCACTGACCGCTTCGGGTCCTTCAGCCAGATCCACGAAGTCCACGCCGGCCAGCTTGTACTGCGACGCCTCCCACGAGCTCTTGTTGGCCACCAGTTGGATCTCCGACCCGGCCGAGTAGCTCTTCAGTTTGAACGGCCCCGACCCCACTGGAACAGTGCCCGCCGCGGCGATGGCATTGGGCGCCATGACCATGCCGTCCAGGTAGCTGAAGGCCAAGAGCAGGTCACCCGGCGTGGCCGGCGCCTTCAGCGTGAGCACCAAGGTAGAGGGATCGGTCACGCTCATGGACTCGATGTCCTCGAGCGAGGTGCGCAACGGACTGGTCTTCAGGTGCGTGATGCTCTGCATCACGGCATCGGCCGTGACCGGCTCACCGTCAGAGAAGACCGCGTTCTGACGAATGTGCAGCGTGAGGGTGTTGCCGGTGACCTGCCAGCTCTGGGCAACTCCGGGTAGCACCGATTGGTTGCCGGCCGCACCGGGCGGTTCGGTGGTGATGCTGTCATAGATCTGGGACAACTCGGCGTACGAACAGTCGTTGGTGCTCTTGGCCGGGTCAAAGGTGTTGGAGAAGGCGTTGTTCAGGTCCTCGCCGTAGGTGAGGACTCCCCCACCCCTCCCCACCGAGCCCGACGCAGAGGCCGAGGCCCCGAAGACGCCGGCCACGAGAACGGATACCGCGGCCGCCACAACGAGTAGGGCCTTGCGTCCGAGGGCCCACGGGAGACCCCGTGATCGGCCGGGCGAATGCTCTTCCATCGGGTCTCCCCTCGCGTGGGCCTCGAGGCGGTGTAGCAGTAGGCATCTCGCTCACGAGGCAGAGCGCCACTGTAGCGGCGAGGCGTGGCCGTCCGAAATTAGGCACGGTACGCTTCGCCCATGGACACCAAGGAGATGTGGGGCGTGCTCAGCCCCGACGTACTGCAACGGATCGTGGTGGTCTCGCCCCACTTCGATGACGCCGCGATGGGAGCAGGGTTTCTGCTGCTCTCCTATCCCGGGAGCACCGTCATCACGGTGTTGGCCGGGGAACCGCCCGCCTATCCCGATGAGGTCTCGCCGTGGGATGCGCTCGGCGGCTTCGTGAAGGGCGATGACGTCGTGGCGGTGCGTCGCCAGGAGGACAAAGCGGCCATGGCTGTCCTCGGCGCCGCGCACGTATGGCTCGACTTTCCCGACCATCAGTACCTGGCCGTCGAGGACCGTCCGACCCCCGCTCAGGTTGCACCAGTACTCGAAGAGGCCATCCGCGTCAGCAACGCCACGGCCGTATTCCTTCCCATGGGTATCGCCAACCCTGATCACGTCCTCAGCCACGACGCCGGACTTCTCGCTCGCGAGGCACTAGGTGAGGGCAGCCCGAGTTGGTTCTGCTACGAGGACCAGGGGTACAAACACCTCCCCGGCATGCTGGCCTGGCGGATATCGAAACTGTTCCGGAGCGGACTGTGGCCGACACCGGCCATCGTCCCGGTGGCGTTGGACACGGAAAGCAAGAGAACCGCCATCATGGAATACGTCACCCAGGTGGCACCCCTCGAGCAGGACCACATGCTCACCGAGCGCCTCGAGGGCAACGTACCCGAGCAGTACTGGCGCATCGCCCCGCCGCCGTCAGGCTGGGAGGGCCTCACCGAGGCCTGACAGAGGCGGCTCCTGTGCGCTCCCGCTCCGTAAAGCGACCGGGACCACGCAACTCATCCGCCGAGTGCCTCCAGTTGGTTCAACGGAATGACCTGGTCGGTCGGCGGTGCTGCGATGGATACGGGGGTGCCGTAGTCACTGAAGCCCAAGGATTCGTTCACGGTGACGGTCCCGACCGAGCCGGTCGACTCGACGAGTGAGAACGTGGCCCCTGCCAGTTGGCCGGCCTCGTCGACATAGACCTTCTCCGCACCCTCATGGATCGTCACCTGGGAGACGGCCTGCTTCAGCCATGCCGGGAGGTTGGCGCTGTCCACCTCCTTCTGGATGGCCGTCGGATCGAGGGTGACCGAGTAGCCGTCAACTGCCTGCCCGTCGAAGGTGGTGGCGCCGAGATCGCTGACCGTGTTGCCCTGCAAGGCCAGTGCGTGGAGCATGGCCAACGGATTGTCTCCGAGACCGGTGGCACCCTGGTTCGAGGTCTGCGTGAGGGACGACAGGTCGACCGAAATCCACGACTTTCCCGGAGCGACCTCAGCAACCCCGGGCACCTGTTCGTAGATCACACCGGCCAAATAAAGGGCCTGCTCCCCGACGTGTTGTCCCGCCTCGTCGATGCCAAGGTCCAAGGACAGGGCGTTGTCGGCGAAGTCGACCGATCCCGTGCCGCTGAATGAGGCTGTCTTGTCACCTGTTCCGACCGATCCGCTGACGCTGACGCTGGCCGTCTTGCCAGCAATGGCGGTGTCAACCGCGTGGATGACGGCGGCCTCGGCACTGGTGCCACCACCCTGGGTCTCCACCACGATGGTGGCGAGGAGTGCGACCGTCACCACCGAAAGCACGGCCAGAACCAGTGATCGCCGCGGTCCCGACCGTTTCGTAGCCTGAACTGCAGTCGGTTCTTCGACGGCCCCGTAAGGGCCTTGCGGTGTCGCAGTACCCGAGCGAGCAGCCCCTGGGTGGAGCTCGGGTGGATACCACCTACCGTCAGACGCCAGCCACCAGCCGGCTCCGTTTGAAACATCAGTCATCGCTGGCCCCTCCTGCAGCGACACCGAGACGATCCCGCACCGTTCGGGTCCCACCACCAAGAATAGTTCCGAGCACCGCGCCGAGGCCAGGTCCAATTTTCCTGTTCCCAGCTGGGAGTGCGACCCACCGAGGTCTCGATTGGCGGACTCGTCGAGGACCGCGGCAGGGGAGGCTCTCCCCTCAGGGACCGGGGCTCCACGTCGCAGGTCGGCGCTCCCAGGTGTCGAGACACCCATGTGAACAGAAGAGCACAGGTCGCCCGTCGGTATCGACGGCGTGCTCCTCGGCCGTCTTCTCCGAGAGTGGCAATCCGCAGATGGGATCGGGTTGATCGCCTCGCGGCGCCGTGACGATACCGATACTCGTCGCCAGGACTGGGCGCTCCACACCTCGTAGGGCAATGTCCCGGTGCGCCACTGCTACACCCCATCGGGGCATCTCATGCATCACCGACGGCACGGCGAGCGCTTCTCCTCCCTGCGCCAGATCGCAGAGTCGGGCGGCGACGTTCACTGAATGGCCGATGTAGTCGTCTCCCTCCATCAGGATCACATCGCCCGAGGTGACCCCTGACCGGATGGAGACAGTCTGGACGGGTCCAACCACCTCGCAGACCACGTAGTGCAGTTCGAGGATGGTGGCCAACAGCGGTCGGGTCTCGACGCACACCAACATCACCCCGTCGCCCAACCACTTGGCGATACGCACCCCGCGTCGTGCGCAGATCTCTCGGAGCAGTGATCTAAATGCGGTCAGCACCTCGACCGCGTGCTCGTCTCCTTCAAGCTCGGTGAGCGTCGTGAAGCCCGAGACGTCGACGAAAGCAAAACTGCGATGGACTCTCACGGCTCGATCGTTTCACGAATTATCACGGGGCCGTTGCTCATCGGGTCGACCGTCCGACCCCGCAACCCGAAGTCCCAGCTCCGTGCCCCACTTCCAGTGAGGGTTGCAGGGACTCGGCCCCATCCGTCCCGAGCCACCACTGGACAGACCTCATCGGTCGTTCACGAGTTGCCACCCGACGGCTTTCCCAGCACCTAGCTCACCGACGGGCCATCCGGGTCGCGATGACTTCGGCAAACTCCGAGCCCCCCAGCGCTTCAACGAACGCCACCATCTCCTCGCCCATACGGCCATGGACGGTGAGCTCATCCGACCGCAGTAGCGCCTTCGCTGCGCGGGAAGCGAGTGGCGGTAGTCCAGCTACCTTCGCTGCCCTGGACATGGCGAAGTCGAGGACAGGGCTCACGGCGGCATTCGCCAAGCCCCACTCAGCCGCCGTCGAACCGCTCAGGTGCCGACCAGTAAGTATGAGATCTGCGGCGCGACGCTCACCGATGACTCGCGGAAGCAGCAGACTCGATGCCGCCTCTGGCACCAGTCCGAGTTCGACGAACGGTGCCGAAAGATCTGCCGTCGGCTCCACGTAGACCAGATCACAGTGGAGCAGAAGGGTCAGCCCGACGCCGATTGCCAAACCGTTGACAGCTGCGATGAGTGGCACTCGCACGGAGGAGATGGCCTCCAAGAACCGTACGGTCTCGTCAAGATTTCCTCCAGCAGCGAAGTCGGTAAGGTCGTTACCAGCCGTAAATACATCATCGACACCGGTAAGGACGACGGCGCCGATATCCCGATCGGAATCCGCCGTAAGAAGCGCGTCGGCCACCGTCTGATACATGGCTTGGGTCAAGGCGTTCCGCTTGCGCGCTCGGTCGATCGTGACGAGCATGACACGATCGGAGACTCGAACCCGGATGTCTCCCACCTCTTGGTCGACGACTGACTCTCCCCGAACTTCGCTCACGTTCCCTCTCATTCTTTACTGGCCGTGACAACCAATACGCTAATAGGGAGACTCGAGCCATTAGATTCCGGACCATCAGCGGGTAGAGAACTGAGGGCTCAGCGCCCACCTCATTCGACTCTTGTCATGGGCCTTCGGAGCCTTGGGGGTGGGATCCCTCTTGAAGTCACATGGTGGGTCGTCTCGTGCCTGGATACACCGCGACCGTATCGACAGCTCCAGCGCTGCTCGACATAGCCGCCATCAACGAAGACAAGGTCGAATGGCTCCAGCTCAGGCGGAAAGTTTTGCCAACGATCTGCGATAGCCGTCACTCGCTCATCTCCGCCAAGAACACCCAGAGCGGGCAGGATGACACACCTCCGTCAGCACCAAAAGCCCATAGCCTCGGCCACCTGCAGGGCATCCCGTACGAGCTGGGGCACGTAGATCGGATATTGCAGTGCACCGTTAGTAACCACCTCCCGATTATGTCCTTTGAAGCGATCCGGTGCCCTTGACCGTCGGCCGATGGTTACTGTGAACCAGCGGCGGATCGGACCATGGTCCAAGACGATCCGCGCTTCTCGACCGGGACGAAGCCCACTGACTCATAGAGGCGGCGCGCTGGATTTGCCTCTGCCACACTCAGACTGAGCGCTGGATAGCCCTGGGTATCGCTAGCGTTGATGAGGTCGACCAAGAGCTGACGACCAATCCCCCTGTGCCGACGCGTCGTGATGACCGCGATCGACAGTTCGGGGATGGCTTCGGTGACAAACCCGTGGCCATGGCTCGCCTCGGTGTACGTCCGATACCAGGCCGCACCCAACGGTTCATTTCGTTCTGCAATCAGTCCATGGTCGCCCGGCCTCGGCCATGCAGCGAGATACATCGAATAGCGCGGATCGGCGAGAACCTGGTCAGCGGTCGGCGTTGGCTTGTCAGGGCGCCAGACTGCGGCCTCGCCAAGCATCATTGCCAAAAAGGGGAAGTCTTCGGGCCCGGCCGAGCGACACTGGACGTCCTGCATGGTCAGCAGTTTTGCAGACGGTCTGCCCGTGGCGAAGCCGGCGAGGCGCTCGCCCTTGCCAGGTCCAGGCCCCCCACTCCGCCAGACCTTGCGTGACTGAGGTCGCGAACAGGGGCTAACACCAGGCCACCATTGACGCTGATGGGTCCAAGAACAGGGTCTTCTAGGTGGGCGCTATCGGACTCGAACCGATGACCTGCTGGTTGTAAGCCAGCTGCTCTAACCAACTGAGCTAAACGCCCAAGCGCTTCACGCTACTGCGCAGCTGCCGAGGAAAGTGCCTCCAGAAGATCAGTGGTGGAACCAGCCACCGGGGTGCGGCGGGCCGTGTGATCCAAGGTGACCAGCTCCCGGCCCTGGAGCTCACCGACCACTGCCCCCGCCTCCCTGCAGATCAACATCCCCCCGAGATAGTCCCAACTCCCGAGCTGCGATCCACCGACAACGGCGTATCCGTCGAGCACCCCCTCGGCGACGGCGCAGAGGTCGAGAGCGGCGGCGCCCAGCATCCGACACTGGGACCATCCGAAGTAGCGCAACGGATAGCCGGAAAATCCCACGATTGCCTGGTCGAGGGACCGGCAGTCCGACGGTTGGATGGGAACACCGTCCCTTCGGGCACCGGTACCACGGACTGCTTCGAAGCGGACCCCCGAGGCCTGGTTCACCACCACGGCCACTCGCGGTCCTTCCTCATCCACCACACAGAGGCTGGTGGCGTACCACGGGATTCCCCGTGCGGCGTTGGTAGACCCGTCCACAGGATCGATCACCACGGTTAGGGGCGAGTCGGGGCGGTGAACACCCGACTCTTCGGACATCACCCCCAGCCCCGCTCCTTCGAGGATCGAGAGCGCCACCGCATCGGCGGCCAGATCAGAACGGTACTGCCCCGGCCGGGTACCGGCTAGGCCCCAGTCACCCAGGTCACCAAGGGCCTTGGCTACGGCTGACGCCGTGGCGTGAAGCACCGCCAGCAGGTCTTCGTCGTCCATGGGTCGACGATACCGGACCCCCAGTGTCCCGGTAGGATGAGCCAACTGTGGCAGTCATCGATGTGGCCGGTTACGTGGCCGACCTCAAGGATCACTCGGTGGACCATGGCTTTCACGTGCACGACGAGCGGCATTTCGTGGAGACCTACTCCCTTCGACAGGTCTGGGAGGTCGACCTTCATCCCGAGGACGGCTGTGGCGGGCCGCTGGACCTGCACCTCGCTCTCGAAGTCGACCCGAGGACCCTGCTCTCCTTCGAGGACGCCGTGTTCGGCCTACCCGAGGACGACGAGCCACCCGACGACTTCCACTTCCCGCTGACATTCACCTGGGCCCTGCCCCCGCTCCCCCACGGTCCGGACTTGCTGCGCCTGGCCATCGATCTGGCTGGCGTGGGGAGCATCGAGCTCCCGCTCGAGGTCTCGGCGATCGACTCGTATGCATCGGCCACTGACGCCGCCGAACGACGCCTCAACATCGTGGCCCGCTCACCGGTCTCGCTCACCAGAATCCTGGCTGGCGAGGAGATGATGTGCGAGGTCTTCGACCGGTGCCTGGCCGTCAGCCGGTACCTCCTCGACTCATCGGGTAGCTGGCTGGGGTGAAGTTCGCCACGATTCTGGCCCGGTTCCGGCGTCTGGCCGTCGGGACCGTGGTGGTTGCCGGACTCGGCGTCACTCTGAGCGCCTGTGGCAACAGCGGCACGTCGCTGGCCCAACAGGCCTGCGGCCACATCGACCGCTCACTCACGCTGTTGGCCCGGTCGGACCACGAGACCGACGCCACCACGGCGAGCCGACTCAAAGAGGACGCCTACCAACAGCTGCGCCAGGCGCTGCCCATCGCCGCTGAGGCGGCCTACCACGACGGCCAGTGGCAAGCCCTCATGACCACGGTGTCCGAGAGCAACCGGGTGCCGGAGTCCACCCTGGTCGACTCCCTCCGGGTGCAGTGCCAGCAGGCCGACAGCACGACGTTCGGTCAGCCGTCGCCACCTTCTTCAAATTCCTCCTCCGGCACCGGTGTCCAGCTCGCCCTGACCGGACCTCGGTCCATCCGGTCGGATCGGTTGGGTTGCGCTGGAGCCGGGATCAAGGACCGGCGCCGCTGGCGGAGAGCGAGGGGGTCGGCGAGGTTCCCTCCGGAGAGCCGGGGAGGAGGCTCTGGCCGGCCATGGCCAACCGGCCCACCCGTATCACCTGGGGAAGCACCCGGACGTCGAGCCACTGCCCTGCCGCGGCCGTGGGGACGATGTGCATGCCGTCGCCGTCGCGAATCTGAACCCCGTCGAGCGACTCCTGGTAAGCACCACCCGGACACAGTTGGGACTCGAAGTCGTCCAGCTGCACCGTGGCCGGATGTTCGGCGGCCACTTCACGCACGATGGCGTTGTAGGCGTTGAGTCTGGCCGGCGTGTCCTCGGGCCACACCTGGCCGTTGGGCTGTTCATTGGGGGCAAAGCACGGCGACGTCATGAGTTCCATGAGCGCTCCCGTCGACGTTCCCACCTGCACCGCCTGCTCGAGAGACTGCTTCACCGCGCTGTCGAAGGCCGGCTGGCCGATGTGCAGCCAACGCCCGTCGATCATCCGGTCGGACAGCTCCCAGCGGCCGGCCAGAACCACGACCACATTGGGGTGGAACTGCTGCAGGTCACCCTGCCACTGGGCCGGCCACTGGTCGGCGGCCGGGGCCGACGAGTTGCACGCTGGTACTTCGGGATGGTCCACGCCGTAGAGGCGGTACTGGGTGCTACGTAGGAGCCCGCAGCCGATGATGGCCCCATTGTCGATGCTCACGTCGTAGCTGTCCTGGGGTTGACTGGCCAGCATGGCAAAGGCCATTCGCCACGCCACCGAGTCGCCGAACACCATGACCTTGACCGGCGGTCCGACGTAGGCCGCCCCCTGCACACGAAGCGGCCCGGCGGCTTCGGCCGCTGTCGGGACCGTGGCGGCAACGGTCACCACCACCACGCCCAGGAATGCACCCGTGGTCAGGAGCCACGCCCGCCACTCCGAGAAGGTGCGGGTCTTCCTGCGCCGGATGGGCTCTTCCACCAGATAGAACGAGGCGGTGGCCACGGCCAGGGTGACCCCCACCCTGACGAGGAGGAGCGGATAGCCACCGAGATGGAGTCGCTCGGCGGTGAGCAGTGCGAACAGCGGGACGTGCCAGAGGTAGGTGCCGTACGAGATCTTGCCCAGATAACGGAAGGCGGGGTTGCCGAGCGAGCGGGACAGCGAGTCGCCCTGGGTGGTGACCACACAAAAGATGACCAGGGCCACGCCTAGGGCGAAGACGAAAAATCCCCCCTCGAACAGTGCAGTACCCGGACCGGTCACCCGCCAGCAGAGCACCACCCCAGCCAGGAGGGCCAGCCACCCTGCCGCCTGAAGTGCGGCCCGCAGCGGCCTGGGGGTGATCTCCCAGGCCGTGATGGATCGGATGCCGAGTCCACGCCGACGGTGCAGATCACGCCGGTGGGCTCGGGGCGGGAAGGCACCGGCGGTGCCGGCGGCGGGGTGAGGGCGTTGGACCGGCGTGCGGTCGAGGGCGGTCGATGACGGCAAGGTCGAACGATGCTGGGCCCACATGGCCATACCGATGGCCAGGGCGGCACCGACCAGGATGTCTTGGCTCCGGGTGTCGGTGCCTTCGTAGAGGCGCATCACCGACGCCCCGCTCTGGTACTGGAGCCGCATGTCGATCGCCGAAGCGACGGCGCCGATCACGGCCACGGACAGCACAGGCCAGAGACGCCTCGAAGGCCGCAGCCTCCGACCGAGGTGGAGCATGACGAGGACGACGGGCGGCCACACGATGTAGAACTGCTCCTCGATGGCGAGCGTCCACATGTGCTCGAGCATCGAGGGTTGGGCCGTGGCGGCGAAGTAGTTCCCTCCGCCCACGATGAAGTGCCAGTTGGCCACGTAGAACAAGGTGGCCAGCGAGTCAAGGCGGAGGCCGGCGAACTCCCCGGGGCCCGAAAAGACCTTCACGATCAAGGCCACACCCACCAGCATCACCAAGAGGGCGGGCAGGAGGCGGCGGGCCCGACACGCCCGGAATTTGACCGAGGCGGATGGTGAGGCTCCTCGCCCACTCCCCGAGGAGGAGCGAGGTGATGAGGAACCCGGAGAGCACGAAGAAGACGTCCACGCCGAGGAAGCCACCAGAGGCCACCGGCGCACCGCCGTGGTAGAGCATCACCCCGAGCACGGCCACGGCGCGGAGCCCGTCCAACGCCGGGACGTAGCTGAACACGATGGGACGACCCCGGCCGTGGCCGGAGTCGAACGGTGACCTGCGCTCCCGCCTGGGAGCGGTGTGGACGCCAGTACTCATCGGGTTGCCTGCCTCCACGCACGCCGGACCGGTGCGGCCTGGCCCCAGGGCCCGGCACCGTCACTCCCATCATCGCAGGTCCAGGGGCGTTTACGCACACGCCGGGGGCCAGAAAAACCCGGAAATCCGTCCGGCCACGCCTAGGGGCCCATAGGGCCCACCCTGCGGGTGGGCCCGGAGCCCCGAACGGCGCGCCTAGAGGCTCGGGGTGTAACCCGCCGGCAGGCTGATCGACTTTTTCTCCAAGAACAGCTCGAGACCGTCCTCGCCGAACTCGCGTCCGACCCCGGAGGCCTTGTAGCCGCCGAACGGCGAGGAGAAGTCGATGGGAACGTTCGAGTTGACCATGTACGTGCCGGTTCGCACCTGGCGGGCCACGGCCAGGCCCCGGTCGTTGTCCCCGGTGTAGACACCTCCGCACAGGCCGTACTCGGAGTCGTTGGCGATGCGCACAGCGTCGGCCTCATCGTCGTAGGGAATGACCGAGAGCACCGGCCCGAAGATCTCCTCTTGGGCGATGCGCATGGAGTTGTCGACGTCCACGAACACAGTGGGCTCGACGAACCATCCCTTGTCGATCCCCTCGGGACGGCCGCCGCCGACCACGATCTTCGCCCCCTCGTCCTGGCCGATGCGGATGTAGTCCTCGACCCGGTCACGCTGACGCTCGGCCACCAGGGGGCCGACTTCGGTGGCGGGGTCGAGGGCGTCGCCCACCTTCATGGCCCGGACCTGCTCGACTAGGGCGTCGGTGACCTCGCTGTAGCGGTCCCGGGGGGCGAAGAATTTGGGTGAGGGAGATGCAGGCCTCACCGTTGTTCATGATGGCGTTGGGAAGCAGTAGGGGATCGATTCGGCCAGGTCCACGTCGTCAAGCAGGATGGCGGCTGACTTGCCACCGAGCTCCAAGCTGACCCGCTTGAGGTTCTGCCCGCAGGCCGCACCTATGGCCCGCCCGGCCACCGTCGATCCGGTGAACGACACCTTGTCGACGCCGGGATGGCTCACCAGGTGAGCTCCGACCTCACGTCCGGCGGGTACCACGTTGAGAACTCCTGGGGGAAGGCCGGCCTCGGTAAAGATCTCCGCCAAGACGTTGGCGTCCAGCAGGGTGTCCGGAGCGGGCTTAAATACCACGGTGCTCCCCGACAGGAGTGCAGGGGCCAACTTGGCGCAAGCCAAGAAGAGGGGCACGTTCCAGGGCGTGATGGCGGCCACCACACCGACGGGCTCCTTGGACACCAGCACCGGTCCCATCAGCCCGTCCTTCACCGAGTCGAAGGCGAAGGTCGAACTAAGGCCTGCGTAGTAGTCGAGAATCATGGTGGGTGCAAACACCTGGGCCAGGGTGCCCCACGAGATGGGCGAGCCCATCTCATTGGAGATCAACTCGGCGATGCCCTGCATGTCGTTGCGGATGGCGTCGGCCACCTTGGTCAGCACGGCTCCCCGCTCAATCGGGGTCATCCGCGGCCAGGGGCCGTGCTCGAAGGCCTCTCGGGCCGCGGCCACGGCCCTGTCCACGTCGGCTACCTGGGCCTCGGGGACCCGCCCGACCAGCTCCTCGGTGGTGGGCGACACCACGTCGAAGACGGCGGTCGAGGACGGCTCGACCCACTCCCCCCCGATGAACAGGCGATCGTACGACTTCATTGCGTCCTCCCAGGCTCGAGACAGAAACGGGTGAGGTGGTGGAAACCCGATGTTGCACGAAGGTGGCTCACCACGCTGACGAGGAAAATCGTAGCCGGATCGCCGATCTGACGCACCGTCACCTCGAACCTGGCTACGCTCGCCAGGCACCCCGGTGCGGACGCGGATCGGCCCCACGACCGACTGTCGGCAACGACGACGGGCGGTGATGGCCGAACACCCCCGTGACGTTTGCGACCAGGAGGCTGGCAATGCTTTCACCGCTGGATGACTATCCGGTCCATCAGATATCCGAACCGATGCGGTTCGTGGGCCCTGGGACCAGCAATTTCTATGACCGCTACTACTTCAACATCCACGGTGCGGCGGGGGTGCACGGAACCAAGGACGAACTGTTCGCCGTGATCGGGGTGGGCCAGTACCCGAACCTCAGCGTGGCCGACGCCTTCGTCTCGGTCATGTGGGGAAGCGACCACCGGGTGGTCCGTTCGTGCAAGACCCTCGGCGCCGACCGGATACGGGCACGTAGGTGGGACCAATCCGAGTCGAGGTGGTGAAGGGACTCGAGCAGGTACGGGTCATCGTGGAGCCCAACGAGTGGGGAATCGAGCTGGACGCGGTCTACGACGGCTTCTCCCAAGCCCACCTCGAATCTCGACATTTCGACCGCCAGTTCTCCCGGGTGACCTTCGACTCGACCCGGTTCGCCCAAGTGGGCTCCTGGACGGGGACCTTGACCGTCGGTGAGCGCCAGCTTTCACTGACCCCGGACCGCTTCTGGGGGTGCCGTAGCCACTAGTGGGGCGTGCGTCCGGTAGGTGAGCCCGAGCCCCCCGGATTCGGGCCACCAAGACCCGGCGCCGGCTTCTTCTGGATCTATGCGCCGGTCCAGTTCAAGGACAGCACCATCGTTACCATCATTCAGGAGCGTTCGAACGGTGAGCGGATCATGCAGGACGCCCATCGGGTGTTCCCCATCGGTTCGGGACGTGAAGCCGAGTGGCTCGGCCGTCCCGAGCACGAGCTCCGCTTTGCCCCTGGCTCACGGTCGGTAACCGGAGCCACCCTCAGCTACTACGGGGCCCGGGGAAAGAAGACGGCCGAGATCGACGTCGAGACGCAACTGGCGTTTCCGTTACTACTCGGCAGTGGCTACGGGCTCAAGCCCCCGATTGGAAGCACGGGATGTACCAGGGGGAACTCGTGGTCCAGGGTTAGAGCGTTCCACCCGCCGACCCGTCCTATTCGACCTGGGCCCTGACGGAGTACGCCGCTGCTTTCTCCTACGACGGTCAGGTGGGTTACGGCATGTTCGAAGAACGCGGTGATGGGCCCCCACGAGCAGTACGGGTTTACGGGCTGGGACTGAGCGGTCAGGCGAGACCATCCCAGCCGCATCGCACTGCACACCACGCCCACAGGTCGGTGCCGGCGGCGGCGAAGGCGTCCTCGCTCAGGTGGGTCCACGGGACCTTGTGCTCCCAGCGGGGACGGCGGTCCAACCAGAACCGACCGCTGGTCGTGGCCGCCTCGGGGGCCACGGCCAACCACACGGCCGTGTCGGCGCCCTGGTCCGGCGTGCGAAGGATCGGTCCCATGACCTTGGCGAAGCCCGGCACGCCCGCTGCGGATCCCGGGGGTGTCAGCCCAGCCTGGGTGCATGGCATGGAACGCCACACCATGCCCTCGAGGCGCCGGACCCACTCGTGCATGAGCACCAACTGGGCCCGCTTGACCTTGGCGTAGGCCACCGTGCCGTCGTAGCCGTCGGGGCCCATCTGGGGGTTCTGTCGAGGGTCGAACCTCTGCGTGTACATCCCACCCGACGAGACTGGATGACTCGTGAGGGTACCGCCGCACCCAGCCGCTCGAGCAGCAGCCCGGTGAGCAGAAATGGGCCTACCAGCTGGGTGGCCACTGTGATCTCGGTTCCCTCGTCGGTCACCGTGTAGCGGCGGGGCGGCGCGCCGGCGTTGTGGACCAGCACGTCCAGGCGGTCATGGTCGGCTCCAGCAACTGGTCGGCCAGCGCTCGCACCTCGTCAAGTTGGCTCATGTCCGCCAATAGGAAGTCCACATCACTTCCCGGTACGGCATCGGCAATGGCCGCCCTCGCCTGAACGGCCCGGTCCCGATTCCGGGCGGTGAACCGGACGGTGGCACCTCGCCGGGCCACGCCGATCGCGGTGGCCAGGCCCAGACCCGACGTCGCACCGGTGATCAGCACGACCGCACCGGCCATCGTCGGAGGTTCGGTCCATCGAGCCAGACGGCTGCGCACCTCGAGCCGATGGAGGAGAAGCTACCCACCACGGTGGCCTCGAGGGCCTCGTCGACCAATCGGGCCGGAAGACCTCCCAACGGACCAGTCCCCCGGACGGGACCGCCCGGAGCGGCGAGTACCTCTCGGAGTCCGGCGAGGCCTCGATCACCGATGGCCCGGAACGCCAGGGGCATGAATACATTGAGGTGAGCGAGCGGACCGAGCAGTGTGAGCTTGGCGTCGTAGGTCAGGATGGACCCGCCATCGGGCCTCGGGACCACGGTGACGGTGTCCTCGGAGCGCACGGTGGCGCTTTCGGCCAGCAGGACCACCCGGTGCGGGCGCTCGTAGACAACGACACGGTAGTCGAGTGGGAAGGTCCTCGAGGAGACCTTCACCTGCAACCGGAATGAGCTGCCCAGACCCACGGGGCCCTGATCCAACCGCTCGGCCCCAGCCACGCCGGGATCCCATTGGCCGGCATTGGAGAACTCGGCCAGATAGTCGAACGTCTCCTCGGCCGATCGTTGAGAGACGACGGTTCCACGGTAGCGGGACATCGCTGGTCCTTCGGTCTGCGCCGACTCACCCGGCCGCACGACCCTCTAGGCCAAATCTGGGAGTTCTCCCTCTCCAAACCGAAGTCATCCAAGCCTGGGCATTGCTCCGAACACCTACCGTCGGGTCGACGAACGACTGAGGAGCTGTCCACATCCATGAGGATCGCCATCGTGGGAACAGGCGTTTCCGGCCTGGTCTGTCCCATCTACTCAGCAGGAGTCATGACGTCACGGTGTTCGAGGCGGATGGTCGGCCCGGGGGCCACGCCATACCGTTCGCATCGACTTAGCCGACGAGACCCACGAGGTGGATACCGGGTTCCTCGTCTACAACGAACGGAACATCCGGGTCTGGTCAGGCTGTTCGACCAACTCGGGTGGCCACCAAGCCCGGCGACATGAGCTTCAGCGTCTCGGACGATCTGAGCGGTGTCGAGTGGCGGGGCACTTCGCTGACCACCCTGTTCGCCCAGCGGCGCAACGCCCTGCGCCCGGCATTCTTGCGCATGCTCTCCGACGTCGTGCGGTTCAACCAGATGTTCCGGGAACTCCTGGCCGACGAGCATCCACTGACCGGTCGCTCGCCGAGTTGCTGGCCGCCGGCCGCTGGTCTTCCCGCTTCATGAGTGGTACCTCGACCCATGGGGTCGTCCATCTGGTCGGCCGACCCGCAATGCCTTCTCGACATGCCCGCCGTCACCTTTGCCCGCTTCTTCGACAACCATGGGCTCCTCGACTACGGCGACCAGCCCTCGTGGCGGACGGTGGCCGGTGGCTCGCAGCGCTACGTCGACGCCATACTCGCGCCTCTCGGCGCTGCCGTTCGTCTGTCCTCGCCGGTGGCCGAGGTCACCCGGGGCGATGACGGCGTGGAGCTTCACAGCGACATGGGTCCCGAGCGCTTCGACCACGTGGTGCTGGCCACGCACAGCGACCAGGCACTGCAGATACTCTCCGACCCGTCCGTCGCTGAACGGGAGGTGCTCGGGCTATTCGGTACCAGCCAAACCGAGCCACACTCCACACCGACGAACAGCTTTCCCAAATGCCGGCCGGCCTGGGCCAGCTGGAACTATCACCGGCTGGCCGATCAACCCCAACTGGCCACCCTCACCTACCGGCTGGCCAGCCTCCAGGGGACGAATCAGCTCACGAGATCCTGGTGACGCTGAACCGCGACGATGCCATCCGTGACAACCGGGTAGTGGCCCGCTTCGACTACGCCCACCCGGTGCTCGACGTCGGGGCCATCGCCGCCCAACAACGGCACGAGGAGTTGAACGGTTACCGCGGCACCTGGTTCTGCGGCGCCTACTGGGGCTACGGCTTCCACGAAGACGGCGTCCAGAGCGCGCTGCACCGTATGCCGACGCCTGGCCGGCGAAGAGCTGTGACCCAACAACCCGGCGGCCTGGACCACGACGCGGCGTGTCCGGTTGCCCCCACCGGTGTCACCCTGCGCAGCGGGATCTACGAAGGTACCGTCGTCCACCATCGCTATCAGCCCGTCAAGCACCGCTTCTCCTATCCCATCACCATGACCCTGCTCGACCTGGCCGAGGTGTCGGCGGTGTGCCAGCGCCATCCCCTGTGGTCCGACGAGCGAGCCAACGTGGTGTCGTTCCGACGGGCCGACTATCTGGGTGATCCGGCCACTCCGCTCGACCAGTCGGTCAGGGACCTAGTCGAAGCAAGGACGGGTCGGCGTCCAAGCGGGCCGGTGGCCCTGTTGACCCAGGTGCGCACCTGGGGATGGCTGTTCAACCCCATCAGCGTCTACTACTGCTTCACCTCGGACGGTACCGAGGTAGCGACCACGGTCGTCGAGGTGACCAATCCCCCTGGCACGAGCGAACCGCCTACGTGCTGCCCGGGACCGGCACCCATCTGGTGGCCAAGCAGCTCCATGTGTCACCCTTCCTCCCCATGGCCCTCACCCACCGATTCGTGATCGGTGCTCCGGACGAACGCCTCGTGCTTGGCGTCGACGACCTCCAGGAGGGGAATCGGGTGTTCGCCGCGTCGATGGTGCTCCACCGTCGGCCCGTCGGCCGGAGGCACTCAGGCGCGTGATCTGGCGCTACCCCTTGATGACCATGCGGGTGTCGTGGGGCATCTACCGCCAGGCCCTCTCTCTGCGTCGTAAGGGGGTCCCGGTATACGCCCATCCTGCTGCCACCGAGACGGGGGACGCCGAGGTCGTCGTCGGACAAGGCGCCAGATGAGCAGACTCGGCGACCCGTTGGCCGCCGGCTTCCTCGGTTACATGGCCTCGCACCTGCGCGGGGGGTCACTGACGATCGTCGACGGCCACGGCGCCACCGATTCGGGTGGGACTCGCCGAGGCCACCATGGTCATCCACGATCCGTCCGTCTATCCGATCGTCCTGTCCGAAGGATCCGTGGGATTCGGCCGAACCTGCCGATGGCCTGTGGGACTGTGACGATCTCGTCTCTTTGGTGAGGGTCCTCTCGGTCGGACTCCACGGTGACAGCCCTGCAGGACCGGGTCGGGCGATGGTGGGGATCGGCCACGGACTGGTTTCGACGCCTCAGCCCTCCGGAGCCACGGCACGATCGAGACAACATCCACTCCCACTACGACCTCTCGAACGAGATCTCGCTCTCATGCTCGAAGCGACCATCGATGTACTCGTCGGCCGTCTCGACCACCCCGGAATGAGCCTGGGCGACGCACAACGGTCCAAGCTGGACCGGCTGTGCGTCAAGCTCGGCCTGACCGCAGCGGACCACGTCGTGGAGATCGGTACCGGGTGGGGAGGATTCGCCGTCCACGCCGCATCAAACTACGGATGCCGGGTCACCGCCACGACCATCTGAAAAGTCCAGGTCCAGTTCTCCTCCAAACGGGTGGCCAACGCCGGTCTGAGCGATCGGGTGACCGTGCTCGATCGGGACTACCGGGATCTCACCGGCACGTTCGACAAGCTGGTCTCGATCGAGATGATCGAAGCGGTCGACTGGCGTCACCACGACACCTTCTTCCGTACCTGTGCTTCCCTCCTCCGACCCGAGGCCTGATGGCCCTCCAGGCCATCACCGTGGACGACAGGAGCTACGGCGGGCCAAGAACGGCACCGAGTTCATCAGTGAGCTGATATTCCCGGTGGCTGCGTCCCCTCGGTCGAAGCCATCACCCGCTCGCTACGCCGGGCCACGCCGATGACCCTGGTCGATCTCGAGGATATTGGCCGCCACTACGTGGAGACGCTGCAGCGCTGGTACGAGAACGTCGGCCGTCATCGCTCAGAGATCACCGCGCTCGGGCTCGATGGCCGGTTCCAGCGCCTCTGGGACCTGTACCTCTGCTACTGCGCCGGGGCATTCGCTGAGCGACACATCAGCGATGTCCAGATGGTGATGGCCATGCCGGACTGGGCGGCCCCCATGGCGGTGCGCAGCTAGCAGCACCGGCCGTCGGCCCTACCGCTACGGGACGGTCTGGATGGAGTCGGGCTCCCAAAAAGCCCGCAATGAGGCGATCTTGTCGTCCGAGGAGCGGCGGTAAATATCAATGCCGTCAACCTCGACTGCTGACCACCGGCGAAGGTGATCCGGATCACTCCTACGTTGGCCGCTTCCTCGCCACACAGGAAGGATTGACGGATGTCGAACGCGATCGACTCGTTGGCCGCGATCACCGTGTCGTAGAAGGCGGCGATGGCCTCCCGGCCTCGGTGGCCCTGCCCCTCGGGATCAAACGCCGACGGGCCGATGGGATCTTCCACCGTCCCGTCCTCGGCGAACAGTGCCAACCACCCTTCACGGTCGCGCCCCTCGACCGCCCGCCATCGAGGCCTGACCCAGTTCCCGGGCCGTGATCACGACGCGACCTTGGCGATGACGTCGTCGGCGAACCGCCGCAGGTTGTCCAGCTTGGTCTGGAGCACCTCGGTCTCCGGCCCCACGCCATCGGGCCATCGGAAGCCGACGATGACGTCGGTGACACCTTGTTCTTCCAGCCGGCGGATGCCGTCGACCGTGTAGGCGTCGAGGGAGATGACATGGACCTCGAAGGGTCGGTCGGCCGTCCCTTCTTCTTCGCGCAGCTCCCCCAAGCGCTCCGACAGGCCAGGAAGGTCCTCGGGGTCACCCCCGCCATGGAGCCAGCCATCCATCGGGCCGCCCGGCGTAGGGCCGGGGTGGCATGCCCTCCCACCAGGATGGGGAGGGGCTCGGTAGGAGTGGGACTGATCTTGATCGGCGGCAGGTCGTAGACCTCACCGTGGTATTCGAAATAGCCCCCGGCCGAGAGGCCCTGCACGATGGCCATGGCCTCGTCCATCCTGCGACCCCGGCCCTCCCAGGGAACGTCCACCAGCTCGTAGTCCTCGGGCCACGGGCTGGAGCCCACCCCGAGAGACAACCGGTTGTTCGTCATCGCCGCCACCGAACTGGCCTGCTTGGCCACGAGTAGGGGGTGGCGCATGGGGAGCTTCAGGACGAAGGTGATAAAGCGGAGGCGTTCGGTGACCACGCCAAGGGCA
>CAWJSI010000007.1:0-117290 GCA_963845485.1 uncultured Acidimicrobiaceae bacterium
AGTTGGTGTGGATCTTGTAGGTGGCAACGACGAGCATGACCACCACGATGGCCAGGCCCACGGCAATGCTCCAGGCCGGATGCCTGGCCAGCAGCTTCGATCGCCGGATCGGGTTCTCCACGAGGTAGTAGGTGATCACGGCGGCGCCGAGCGAGGCGGCCACCAGCTCCAGGCGGGTGCCCGCCCCGAGCGGGGTGGTGGCGTCCTGTTCGGCGATGGTGAGGATCGGCCAGTGCCACAGATAGATGGAGAACGAGAGCTTGCCCACCCACCGGAGCGGGCGGGTGCCCAAGACCAGCTCGGGGCCTCCGGCCCGCGCCGCCACCCCACCCACGATGATGAGCGCCGCCCCGCCCACCGGGATGAGGGCGATCCATCCCGGGTACTGGGTGGTGGTGGAGAAGTGGGTGGCGGCGACGAAGACGAGCGCCACCCCCACCCAGGCCAGGACGGCGGCCACCTTGGGATCGATCCTGCTCCACAGCGCCGATCCCGCCGCCACGAATCCACCCAGGGCCAGGGCCCACGCGTGGGTGAGGGTGCCGAAGTAGGCGGCGGCTCCGTTGGCCGCCGTGTCGTGGATGGACCAGGCGTAGGACCCGACGGCCACCAGGGCTGTGAACACCAGCACCCTCGACTGGATGGAGAACCTGCGCCCGATGGCACAGAGCAGGGCGATGGCTGCCGGGTAGACCACGTAGAACTGTTCTTCCACCCCGAGCGACCAGAAGTTCTGGAGGGGTGACGGCGGGAGCTGGCCCGAGAAGTAGTTGGTGCCCACCGCGGCGAAGTGGATGTTCCCGAGGAAGACCGCCACCCACCGGGCGTCGTTGGCCACTTCGTCGCCCCGGATGAATCCCAGCCACCGATAGCTGGCCAGCACCGTGAGGATGACGACCAGGCCGGTGGCGGGGAGTATGCGCCGGGACCGTCGGGCGTAGAACTCGGCAAAGTGGGGCCGCCCCGACGAGGCCACTCTCCGCAGGAGCAACTTGGTGATGACGAAGCCGGAGATGACGAAGAACACGTCAACCCCGACATACCCACCACCGAACCACGGGGTGCCGGCATGGAAGGCGACCACCATTCCGACAGCGATGGCCCGAAGTCCTTCGACGTCCGGGCGCCACGTGCGGTCGAGGTCGATCCCGCCATCGGCTTCGTGGGGTGGGCGCTCGACCAGGGCGCCGACCGGAGTGCCCTCCTCGGTGGCCTCTGCGTCCGGCACGCCAGGGGCCTCAGGTGAGGTCCGGCTTGAGGGCCGTGCCGAGGACTCCGGTGAGGTACTTGGTGTAGAGCCCGTCGACGTGGTAGCCGTCGACGGTGTAGGCGACGATCCCGTGGATGATGGGTGGGCAGACCCGAGCACAGAACCAGGGCACCTCGTTCACGATCGTCGCCCCGTGCTGGGTGGCCGCCGTGGCCAGTGCGGCGATCCGGTGGTTCTCGTCCGAGTTGGGTGGGAACGAGCAGGCCTGGATCGAGCTGTGACCCTTCGAGAGGCAGATGGTCGGGTTCTGTCCCGAACTGCCCGGCGAGGGAAAGCCGCTGAGCACCACGAGCTTGGTGCCGGTCGGGAGCTGGCCGATGAACGAATTGAAATCGGCGTGAGTGACCTTGGGTGAGGCCAGGCCCGACCCCGAGTTGGTCAGCTCCAGGTCGACCGAGGTGGAGATGACGACGGCTTCGGGCGCCAGCGATCTGATCGTCGAGATCACGAACTTGTGCCAGGCGGTGCAGGCCGGCCACGACGCGTTGGACAGGGTGCCGTTGTTGTTGACCCGGAACGAGCCGATGGCTGCCGGGCACCCGTTCTTCGAGAGCAGGACCAACTTGGTCTTGGCCGCGGTGGCCACGCTGTTCAAGGCGTTGAACCACATCTCGGCCCGCGAATCGCCGGTCAGCACGATGGTGCGAGTGCCGTCGGGATCGCCGAAGGTGCAGCTGGCCACGTTCTCGGTGGCGACAAAGGTGTCCGGCGGGGTGCACTGGGGTGAGTACCCGGATCCGACCACGTCCTGGGTGGTCAGGTCCTGGAGGGGCGGCTCCACCTGTTGGGGCACGGACCGTTGTGACGAGGCCTGCTTCACCGCCGCTTCGACCTGTTGCTCGGTGGCCGGCTGGGTGACCGCAGTGTTGGCCGACACGGCCACTGCCGCCGTCAGCGGTGTCGGGGTCGTGCCCGTACCGGTCATGACCGCGGCGGTGACCACCGTTGCGGTGAGGAGTAGCGGGAGCACACCCAGAGAAGCCAACGGCCGAACCAAGGTGTGAATGCGGTTCGCCGTACGCACCCGTCGCCCCTTCCTTGTGCTCGTCCGATCAATCGGTGGACAACCCGCAGAAATGGTGACACACCATCTCGGCTAAGGGCCAGCTGGGAGGCCGTATTGGTGGACATGACGGCCCCTGTCCCATCCGGTGGAGTGGACGGGTCACGCAGGGTGAGATTCTGGCCCTCCAGACGAGGCCGACCGTCGGTAGTCTCTGTCCATGACCACTGCCGCGGCGAACGGGATGACCATCGAGTACGAGACGTTCGGAGACTCGGGGTCCCCGCCGGTCCTGTTGATCATGGGGCTCGGCGGGCAGCTCACCGCGTGGGATGCGGACTTCTGCCGCGGGCTGGCCGCCGAAGGGTTCTACGTCATCCGTTACGACAACCGGGACGTGGGCCTGTCCACCTGGTTGGACGAAGCCGGTGACCCCGACATCGGCGCCCTCTTGGTCGGCACGGGCCACGCGCCCTATGCCATCGCCGACATGGCCGCTGACGCTGCCGGCCTGCTCGACGCCCTCGGCATCGCCTCGGCCCACATCGTCGGGGTGTCCATGGGCGGGATGATCGCCCAGACCTTCGCGCTCGACTACCCCGAGCGCACCCGGACCTTGGTGTCCATCATGTCCACCACCGGCGACCCCACCGTCGGCCAACCCCATCCCGAGGCCCTGGCCACGCTGATGGTGCCGCCGGCCACCACCCGGGAAGAGGCCATCGAGTTGGGCGTCAAGGGCTGGCGGGTCATCGGGTCGCCCGGGTTCGGCTTCGACGAGGACAGCGTGCGTGAGCGGGCTGCCGCGGCCTACGACCGGGCCACCCATCCGGCCGGGTTGGCCCGACAGCTGGCGGCCATCATCACCCAGCCCGACCGCACTGCTTCCCTGGCGTCGGTCACCGTGCCCACCCTGGTCATCCACGGTGAGGCCGATCCGCTGGTCGACCCGTCGGGGGGTCGGGCCACCGCGGCGGCGATCCCCGGGGCGGAGCTCACACTCATCCCCGGCATGGGACACGACCTGCCGCTCGAACTGAGCGACCGGTTGATCGCCGACTTCACCGCCCACTTCGGTCGCGGGTAGCCGGGTCCTCTGACCCGGGTGCGTCAGGACCCCTACCCCGATCCGACTGACCAGCCTGACCGGTTAGAGGCGCTTCACGGCCAATGCGGTCAGTTGCTTGGACAGCGCGGTGGGGAAGGGACTCTGCAGGGAGGTGAACGTCACGGTTTCGTTGGTGGTCCCCTTCAGGTAGTCGACCACCGTGAGCTCCACGTTCAGCGTCTGCCCCTGCACCGTGACCGGTAGGTAGGCCGTGAAGTTGGCCTGATGGCCGGCGAAGTCGGTGTTGGGCGATCGGGTGACCTGGATGGTGCCGATGGTGGCGCCCGATCCGAACTCGGCGACCAGCGTGGCCTTGGTCGTCCCGTTGAGGACGGTGGTGAGACAGCTGGGTGTCTTGGCGTTGGCCAGGGAGTCGTAGTCGGCTTTGGCTGACTTGACCGACGGGGAGACGGCGATGCTGTCACTCACCGTCATCAGCTTGTTGGCGCTCTGGAAGTCGGGGCTGTTGGCCGAAGGCGGGTTGTCGTCGATGACTTTGGTCGACACCCCCACACAGGTGGCCAACTGGGCCGCCCCGGGAATCGACGAGTTGCCGTTCGACGACGGCATCGATGTCCAGCCCGCCGGTAGATCCCGGAGCACCAGCAGGTGTTTCTTGGCTTGGGCCACCTCGGATCTGGTGGTGGACGAACCCGCCGCACCCGCCGCACCGGCCATCGTGGCCGACAGGACGCTCACCGCCAGCACCATCACCCCGAGCCTCGTCGTCGTGGTGCCGCCCCTCCGTGCGTGCCGCATCGTTCCCATCCCTCGTCGTCGCCGTCGGTCCCAGCGGACTGGGCCTGTGAATACCGCTCGTTCAACTTTGGTACCCCGTGGCGACCTAACGCAATCACCCGCATGCCAGATCGCGCATGGCAGGCGTGTGGCACCCTCCTGTCAGACTTGGCGTCAGCCGTCGACGTCCCGAGGGATTCGGGTCGGTCCACTCGATTGGAAGGGAGCCCCATGGCACTGCAGGCGCGATTTCAGGTAGACGGAGCGGAGCCCACGGCGGTCGCCGGTCTCGAGGGGGACTGGGTCCACGTGCTCACCTTCGCCAAGACATTCACCTCGGGCATCGTCGGTACCGCCACCACGCTGTTCATGACGGCCGGTACCGAGGAGGGATCACGCTCGTACGTGGCCACCGAGCGGGTCGAGGGACGCACCGACGACGGCCGAGAGGGCACCCTCGTGATCCAACACGGCGGGCTCGAGTCCGACCCGGACACCTGGTTCGGCCACATCGTCCCTTCGACCGGCACCGGTGACTTCGTCGGATGGTCGGGAGCGGCCCGCATCGTCCACGACGACGAGGGCGCCTACTTCGACATCCGGCTCGATCCCTGAACCGGCCCGGTCGGCGAACGGGCCACGCTCTCGGCTCGCCTGTCGGGGTCGGGTGAATCAGGGCAACGGACCCGTGGATGATCGGCCCTACACGACCGGTACCACCGTCGACTGAGCCTCCGTGCGCCCGTCGGTGCTACTCGGTCCGTGCCGCCCGCAGGGCCTCGATCTCCCAGTGAGCGGCCTCGACCTCGGCCCTGGCCTGTCGGAGGGCGACCTCCGTCGATGCGGCCTTGGACAGAGTGGCCAGCGCATGCAGGTCCTGCTCGGTCCACTCGTGGGGCACAGAATCCATGACGCAGAACGTTCCGAGGATGTTGCCGTGCTCGTCTTCGATGGCGTAGCCGGCCCAGGCCGCGGCGTCGAACCCCTCGATGGCCGGGTCACCGATCGTTCGGGGATCGCTGCGGGAGTCCTCCACCACGAGGGGTCGGCCGGTGGCCACGACGAACTTGCAGAACGAATACTCATTGGGGGCGGCGAGGGCCGAGTCCTCGGGAAAGCCCACCGCGCTGAGGGCGGTGGTGTTCTCGGCATCCACGAGGGTGATGCACCCCCGGGGAGCACCGGTCAGTTCGATGGCCAGCTCCAGCAACCGGTCAAAGGCGTCGTCGGAATGGCTGCCCACCAATCCCGATCGACTGACGGCGCCTACGCGGATGGGGTCCCGCACCCCGGCCTGCCAATCGACTCTCACGGCTCGAGGCTACCGGTGGCATCGGTGGTGGCGAGCGGCTCCTCGTCGTCATCGGACCCGGTGCGTTCGGTGCGCAGGCCGCTCAGGCCGTCGCTCACCTCCAGACGGTGCAGGCCCCGCCTGATCCTCGACTTCACGGTTCCTTCAGGAAGTCGGAGCTCGAGGGCGACGGCCCCGTAGGCCATCCCGTGGTAGAAGGCCAGCTCGATGGGTATCCGCTCGTCCGTGGGGAGCCGGGCCACCGCATCGCGCAGCTCGCTGGCCGATTCGGCGCCGATCATGGCCGCGTCGGTGTCCTCTGAGGGTGGCTCGATGTTCTCGGCCAGCTCCCGCCGTCGACGCGCCGTCTCCGAACGCACCACGTCGATACTGCGGCCTCGGGCCATCAGCCGGAGATAGGCGAGGACCGTTCCCCGTTGGGGGTCGAACTTCTGAGGAGCGAGCCAGAATCCCACGAACACTTCGGAGATCACGTCCTCACAGCTGGCCCGGTTCCCGAGGATCATGTGAGTCACCGCGGCGACCGACTCGACATGGCGGCGCCGGAGTTCGGCGAAGGCGTCGACCTGGCGGAGGACCACCGCATTGGCCAACACCCCGTCCGACCATTCGTCGAGGGGTGGTGATTCGCTGGGGCCGGCCGCTGAGGCATCATGACCCGACGATTCGCCCTGCAGGCTCACAACGGGTGCCACCGATCCAACTGCGGAGAACGGCGTTGGCCGGTTCTCGTGGACCCTCGTTCCTGAAGGTTGGATCAACCCTAGTCGGCGCCCGTCCTTTGATCTCGGCCCGCTGGGGATGGGCTGCGACGGGGCCGGCCGGTGTCGAACCAGCCAATGTCGATCCGGCCGGAGTCGACTCGGCCGGTGTTGACCCAGCCGCTGGCCAACGTGGCGCCAGCACCGGGGCGGTTCCCGTCGGCCTGGCGGCCGGCCCGTTGTGGGCTTCAGCCGGTCGCCGCTGTGAGCTTGACGAATCGTGCGGTGAGGAGCCAGGGGACGGGCTTGGTCCCGAACTCCCGCATGGCTTCCATCAACAGGCCGGCTTCCGCACAGGCCGAAACATAGGCACCGAGGGGCCGGTGCATGCTGACGAAGGTCATGCGGAGACCGTTCCGCTCCATCGCGTCCTCGTAGCGTCGTTCCGCCAGGTAGGGGAGCGTCACCCTCACCTCCTCGGTGTGCATGGTTTCGGGGTCCTGGGCACTGGCCATGGGGTGCACGAGTGCCACACACAGATGTCCACCGGGCCGGAGTATCCGGGCGATCTCGAGAACCGTGTTGGCCAGATCGTCCATGTCGAGCAGGGACATGCAGGCCACCACCGTCGGGCTGGTCGAATTGCCGAAGGGTAGGTGGGCACCGTCGGCCTGCACCACGGTGAGGCGTTGGGGCCCGTTCCGAGCCGCGTAGGCCAGTGCGGCTGACTGCTCGACGCCCACGACCGCGGCGCCCAGTTCGAGCAGCTTGCGACCGGCCCGACCCTCGCCACAGCCCACCTCGATGACCGGCCCCTCGAGGGGATGGGGGAGGAGGGCGGCCAACTCCGGCCAGGTTCCCTGCCAGAAGCCGTCGTGGCCTTGGGTCCGGGCCCAGGCGACCCAGTCGTCGGCGTTGGCTTCCCAGGCGTCCCGGAGCGTCACCTGGGTCAAGTTAGATGACTGAATCCGTGCCGTGTCGGCCGATGACGTGGTGTGGGTGCGAACGTGATCGGTCCGGTCGGCACGACCATCCCTGTCGGTCAGACTCCCTCGCTCCATTCGGCCAGCGGAGTAGGTTCGCCTCTGATGAGCTGTGCGAAGAACCAGTCCGTGGGCGATGGGCCGGTGGGCGGGAGGGTGACGGGGGGCACCATCTCGGGGGCTCGTGCCGAGGCGGGCCGTTGACCTACACCGACATCCCGGCCAACTGGTATCCCGATCCTTCAGGAGGGGGAGGCCTGCGCTACTGGGACGGCAGGACGTGGACCGCACATGTGGCCCCACCCGCTCCCGCCTACTACCCGCCCTACGGCCCCTGGGGTCCCCCACCGTGGAAGGGCGCACAGCTGGGCCGACCGGCGACCGGGCCGGCGGCCCTCGCCACCCCGTGGCGCCGCCTCGGGGCCCGAGCCCTCGACTGGCTGCTCATGGTCCCCGTCTTTGCCATCTTGTTGACGGTGGGCCTCCTCATCTTCGCTCCCCGCTTCGGCCCCATCTTCCCCGACGTCAACACCGAACAGGCCAACCCACCGACGCCGGGCTTCGTCTGGATCTACCTGACCGTCATCGCCTGTGTCTTCCTGACCGGGCTGATCATGGTGGCCTACGAGACGGTGGCGGTGGCCAGGTTCGAGCGGACCTTCGGTATGGCCTGGCTCCACATCCGGCCCGTGCGGACCGACAGCGGTGGGACACTCGGCTGGGGCCGGGCCTTCGGCCGGGCCGCCATCTACTGGCTCGCCGGCCTCCTCGGCTGGATCGGGTTGCTCGACCCCCTGTGGTGCCTGTGGGACGACAAGCGCCAGTGCCTGCACGACAAGGTGGTGGACTCCATCGTCGTCAACGACCCCGCCACACGGGCGGCCGGTGGCGTGCCGGCCGTGGCGACCTAACCGGTCGGGACCCGGCCCGGTCAGACAGGATCGGAGAGGGTCTGGTCGAGGTGGGCGAGGATCGCCGGCCAGGAGTCGGCGTGCTGTTGCCTGGCGCCGGCATCGGCGAAGCCGCGGTGGGTGAGTCGGAGCCGGGTGCCCGGGTCAGCCTCGGTCAGTTCCACCCGGACCACGGTCTCGGCTCCCTCGGTCCCACCCCGCCCCGTGACCCAGGTCTGTTCGATGAGGACGCCAGGCTCCAGGGCCAGGAATCGCCCGTAGTGCGGGTGATGGACACCTTCGTGGACGACCTCGAACCAGTACGGCTCACCCACCACGGGATTCATCCTGACCGCCCCCGGCGTGGCGAACCAGATGTCGAAGCGCTCGGTCCAGGCCCGGTAGATGGACATCGGTGGGGCGGACATGGTCCGGTCCACCGTGCATGAGGTCATCTCGGGCGCCACGCCATTCCACTGTAGGGGCGGTGGGCACACAGGTGTCGTTGGCCGTCACGCGCATTACGACACCGGCATGCCGGAGTATCGCTGCGCCGATCGACCACCTCCTCACAGACCCGGGAAGTCCCGCACTCGAGCGGGCGGGTGCGCCGCAGCCAGCCGTCCGGCTGACGTGTCGACGATGTCCGGTCGGAGTGTTCAGGGATCCTGGGACGGTCCCGGCGTAGGCGTGTTGTCGGCGCGCGTCGGGGGTTTCGTCATCGCCGGCCCGGGCGGCGGCGGCCAACGTTCCTGTCGGATCGTGGCCGATGAGGAGGCCAATCGACGCCAGCAGTCCCGTGTCGCGGTCGCCCACCATCTCCCAGGACCGACCGATCCCGACCAGGAGCGAGATGATGAGGATGTCGCCCAGGTTGGTCAGGGCCGAGTGGTTGTGGTTGTTCCGGATGAGCAGGATCCCGTAGTAGAGCTCGAGTCCGAGGATGACGAGCAGGGCCACGATCAGAACGAACTGCCGACGTCGGTGCGGCAGCTTGAGGGGGAGGGAGAGCGTGGTGCGCAGTCCCGCTGCGGTGAACAGGATGCCCACACCGCTCACCACCACGGCGGTGACGGCGACGCCGTTGCCCGGGACGAGCCCGAACAGTGAGACCGTGAAGGTGTTGGTGAAGGCAAAGAGCGCCGCCGCCGAGCGGAACTCGCGGATGACCTGGGGATGGTCCTTCACCCGCCCGCCCCCGGACACGGACATGGCGACGAAGAGCAGCCCGATGAGGGTGGCAGCAGACGTGGCGAGGACGACGAAGAAGTCTCGGTAGTCGCCGGTAATCATCGAGCCACCCTACCCACGGCTCTCGTCGTCGCTTGGATTGTCCTATCGGGCGAGGAGGGGCCGACCGGTCACGCGCCCGGCGCGTCGATGGCCGGCGCTACGAGGGGAAGGTCCAGCGGGTCGCCCCACCCGGCTCGACGGTGGCGACGGCCGTGGCCCGGGCCACGGTGATCCGGTAGACCGTCCACGGGGGTGATCCGGCGGACGGGGCGCTGAACTCGGCGGTGAGGGCCTGCCCCGTGTCGTCGACATGAGCGGGCCAGCCGGCATCGTTCCACCGCTTGGCCATAGCGGCCACCGTCTCGGGTTCGGTTGTCGGGTGGGCTTCGCCCTCCACGATGAGATCGAAGTCGTGGGTGGCCACACTCAGAGTGCACCGTGGGTCCCGGGCCAGGTTTCTCCCTTTCCGGGTGCCGACCCCGGTCTCGAACCAGAAGGTGCCATCGACCCACAGCGCCCCGACACCGGTGAGATGCGGGCTCCCGTCCCGGTTGACGGTGGCCAACCAGCAGGTGTGACGGCCCGGGCCGCCGGCTCCTGGAGCCTGGGACACCCCGAGCTCGAGGCGGCTCGTGATGGCTTCCCACTCCAGGAGGGGCAGTTGGTAGAGGTCGGCGAGGTTGGTGGCGTCCATGGCGGTAGGACGGGCAGGAAGCTCTGAACTCATCGCTGCGTGGTCACGTCTCGCCCCCACCGGTTGCCGGTCCGGACTGCGCTATCGGCTGGCTGATCTCGAGGAGGTGTCCGTCCGGGTCCCGGAAGAAGGCACGGATCTCGTCCTCGTATTCGACGGGCGGGGCGAGGAAGGTGGCTCCCCGCTCCACGAGGATCTCGTAGGCCCGGTGGCAGTCGGGGACCCGGATGGCGAGTTGGAGACTCACTCGTTCGATGTCGGCCGGGGGCCGGAACGTCACCCCGGGCCGCTCCGGGGAGGGCGCGCTACCGGTGACCAGAAGGAGGAGGGTCCCGGCGAACCGGAGAGCGACGGCATTCCGGCCGCGGGGACCGAGCACCGTGGCACCCACCACGTCCCGGTAGTAGGTACGGGACCGCTCGAGGTTGCCCACCACCAGCTGCACGGTGATCTCGACCCCTTCAGAGGGGAACTCAGGGATAGCTGTCCCTTCGGTTGCTGGCATTCAAACCATCATGCCCCGATGAGGTCCGACACCGCACCCGGGTCAGATCGTCAGTGGTTCAGGTGGCGCCAGAGCAGTGTGGTGTGCCCATGGGCCAGGGAGACCAGCTCCTGCCGCCGGTTGAACGCGGACGATCCGAGGTTGTCGGCGTAAACCGTGCCGTTCGAAGCGAAGGTGAAGAAGTCGAGGAAGTAGGACTCGGGGATGCCCGGGACGCTGCTCAACGAGAAGGCCCGGGTGAGGCGGTCGCCGTTCACCCGGATGATGAAGGGGCCGTTGCCGGCATAGGCCACGCCGTCCGGCCCCAGTTGGACGATGGCCGTGTTGCCCCCACTACGCCGGGCCGCCCCGAGGTAGGTGGCGGTGCCGTCGGGGGTGATCCGGTACACCGACCAGCCGAGGGCGATCGATGAGGCGTAGATGACGCCTTCAGCGTCGACGGCGATCTGGCCCAGCGAGGTGAGCGGCGTCAGACCGGTGCTGCGGTAGATGTTGTCGCCCGGCTGCACCAGGGCGGTGACCGGTTGGAGCTGGCCGTTCGGGTCCAGCCGGAGGATCTGGGGCGACGTGGCGAGGTACACCGTGCCGGTGGGGCTGATCGCTACCGAACTGATCGGACCGAGAGCGGCAGTCAGGGCTGTCGTGCCCCCGGTCACGAGGCCGCCGGAGTCGCCATCGCCGGCGACGGTCTCGATGATGCCCCGGGTATCGACCATACGGACCCGGTTCCCGTCGGCCAGATAGAGATCACCGTTGGGGGCGAACGCCATGTCGGTGACCCCGGTGAGGGCTGCCGCCGTTGCCGGACCTCCGTCCCCGGAGAATCCGGCCGTTCCGTTCCCGGCCACCAGGCGGAACCGACCGTTGTCCAGCCGGACCAGTATCTGGTGCCGGGCCGGGTCGACGATGAAGAGCGACCCCGAGGGGCTGACAGCGAGGGGTCCGGCCTGTTCGAGGGATCGGTACCCGCCCGTCGGTAGGCCGATCGACTGAGGTGGGGTCGCCCGATGTGGTCGGACCCGGACCGTGTTCGGGGCTGGGGATCCGATCACCACGGCGATTCCCACGACAGCGACCGTGCTGACGACCAGCAGGATGACAATGGCGAGCAGCCAGTGGCGACGCCTCCGACGACCGGCCTCGGGGAGGAGCAGCTCCGGCTCCGGGCGTTCGGGCACCTCCGTCGGCGCATCGACGACGGCCATCAGACCTCCGGCGGATCGCCAGTCATGGGCTCACTATGTCCAGCACCATCGGAGCTGTCAATCGTCCCGAGACGGGGCGTCGGTAGCCGGTCGAAGCGCACGGGGTGGGGTCCGGAGCACCGCCGTGGGCGCGGCTCCCGTGGCGTTAGGCACAATGTGGTCATGAGCGGTCTGCGCGACTACGAGCAGTGGCACCACGCCTACGACGATCCCGAGTCGGGCCTGTCGTGGCGGCTGCAGACGGTGCGGGGCTACATCGGTGACTGTTTCGATCAACACCCGGGTCCCGTCCGCGTGGTGAGCTCGTGCGCCGGTGACGGCAGGGACCTGATCGGCGTGCTCTCGCTGCGTGACGACGCCGAGCGGGTCACGGCCACATTGATCGAGCTCCACCCGGGCATCGCCCAGCGGGCGCGGGATGCGGCTGGCGCCGCGGGACTGGAGCATCTCACCGTGCGGACGGTCGACGCCGGGGCATCGGACTCCTACGAGGGCGCGGTGCCGGCAGACCTGGTGCTGCTGGTGGGCATCTTCGGCAACATCAGCGACTCCGACATCGAGCGGACCGTGGCCACGGCCCCCCAGTTCTGCGCGGAGGGCGCCACGCTCCTCTGGTCGCTGGCCGTCGAGCGGGAGGAGCGCAACGATGCCGTGCGGGGGTGGTTCGCCGAGGCCGGTTTCGTGGAGCTCGACTACGTGCACCTGACGGCGGGCAGCATGCCGGCAGTCGGGGTCGTGCGGTACGCCGGCGAGCCTCAGCCCCTCGTGCCCGGTCGTCGTCTCTTTACCTTCATCCGCTGACCTCGGGCCGGTACCGAGCCTGGATAGCGGTGCGCGGGTCCGGGTTCGAAGCGCCTCCGAGCGGTAGGGTTCGGCTGCTGTGGCCAGCGCCGCCACAGCTACGGCGATGAAGGGGGACCTATCCGATGAACGTCACCACCACGACCCTGTGCGGTCTCTCGGGCGGCACGTTCAGCTGCTCGGGCGGTTCGGGCATCGCCAGTTCGGGCGTGAACGTCGGCACCGGGGCCTTCGGGCTGGGTGTCCTGCTCGAGGCGCTCCTCGAGGTGCTCGGCGTCCTCATCTTCGTGGCCGTGGTCGGGGTGTTCATCATCATCGTGGTGTCCAACCGGGCTGACCCCGATCCGAGCGGCCGGCGCCCCCAGTCCGTCTACTACTTCGCCGTCTCGTTCATCACCCTGGCCACCTCCATCGTCGGCTCCATCGTGGTGGTCGTTGGCCTCGTCCAACTGATGGGCCACCACTCCGACTCCATCACCAACGCCGTGGCCCGGACCTTGGTCGTCGGCGGCCTGATCGCCGTGGTCAGCCTGTTCCTGCTCATCACCCACCTCCGCCGGGGCCTGGCTATCGCCCGGGCCGAGGAGTCGCCGTCGAGTCCGTCCCGGCGGGTGGGCCAGAGCTATGTGTCCGCCGTGGCCTTCGTCTCCATGCTGACCCTGCTGGTGGCCGGGATCGTCATCGCCTATCTGGTCATCGCCCTCATCGGCCCGGGTGTGTTCGGTTCCTTCGGCGGCCAGACCGCGTCACTGCGCTACCTGATTGTCGCCGCCTACCTCGCCCTGGTGGCCCTGGCCGTCCTCCAGACCCACCGCAACCTGCTCCAGCCCACCCTGCGCCTGTTCCCGAAGGGCCGTCATGCCAGCAGCCCCGAGGGCCCGGCATCGGCTGATCCCCCGGCCCCTCCTGCTTAGCGCCACCCGGCTATCGACAGGCGGCAGCGCGCGATCGTCAGGGACGGTGTGAGACGAGCCCTCATCGGGCCGCACTCAGTAGGCCGGTCTTCCCGGGGTGCCGAACACATAGAGGTTGCCGTCGAGACTGGTCACGAAGATGTCCCCGTTGTTGACCACGGGTGCGGTGGCGAGGGCCGTCCCGTTCCCGTAGTTCTTCCACGTCGTCTCCTGGCCACCGATGCGGTTGCCCACCGCCTGTCCGTTCTGGAGCGTGGCGATGACGATGCGCGGTGAGCCGGCCAGGCCGAGGATGGGTGACCCGGCCGCGTAGGTGTTGAGGACCTGGCCCGTGGTCGCACTCAGGTAGTAGAGGGTGCCGTCCTCGGAGCCCACCGCCACCTTGGCCGATGAGACGAGGATGGTGTTGGAGGTGATCGGGCCCTGGGTCTGGTAGGTCCAGACCACGGCCCCGGTGGCACCGTTCAGGGCGTACTCGGCATGGTCCATCGAGCCGACATAGACCTTGCCGGCGGCGACCATCGGCGCGGCGATGACCGCCGCTCCCGTGAGGGTCGACCAGACGACGGCTCCGCTGGCTGTGGCCAGGGCGGTGACGTGGCCGCTTCGGTCGCCCACCACCACGGTCGCATGGACCGGGTCCACGGCGGGCGAGGAATGGATGGCGGCGGACAGCTTCTTCGACCACTCGACCGAACCGGTGGTCTCGTTCAGGGCGTAGAGCGTCCCGTCGTCCGTGCCCACATAGACGGTGCCCCCCGATACCGCCGGCGAGCTCTCCACCGCCGATGACGTGGGTGTGGACCAGATGTTCGCCCCGGTCTGCTCGTTGACCGCCTTGACCGTGTTGCCTTTGGTGCCGAAGAACACGGCACCGCCGTCCACGGCGGGCGACGAGTCGATGCCCGCCGGGTAGGACCGCTGCCAGACCGGGGCACCGGAGTGCACGTTGACGCTGTAAAGCGAGCCGTCGTCGTCACCGAAGAAGGCCATGCCGGAGTCGACTGCCGGACTGGTGTTGATGGGGGCGTCGGCTGGGAAGTTGTAGAGGAGGTCGAAGAAGTAGCGGCCGTCGACGGCGACGTTGGTGACGATGTCGTTGTCGTTTGTCTCGGTACCGGTTCGAGACGCCGTGTCGCCGAACTGGCTCCAGTTGTTGGAGACGATCACCGGGGTGCTTCCGGTGTTGCCGGAGGTCAGTCCCTGTGCCGTCAGCCCCGTGGGTCCGAAGTCGGCGGTGGTGGGGATGGTCACCACCGTTGCCGGGATCGTTCCCTGGGCGGTGGCCACCACGTTGGCCAGCGGGGTCACCGGTGAGGTGACGAGATCGACCGTCACGTGCTCACCGGGCTGGTAGCCGCCCCCGGTCACCGTGAGCGCCCCTCCCGGGGCCGCCCGGGGGGCGCTCGACTGGAGGGTCGGGGCCGTGGTGCTCGCAAGCACGGTGAACGTCGAGTGCGCCGCCGTGGGCGTGGTGCCGTCCGATTCGATGTCGGCGATGCCGTTGGCGTCGACCGCCGAGGACCACACCTCGAAGATGGTGCCCCGAGCGGGAATGGGCACGGTGAGGGACCACGCCGTCGACGTCGCCCCCGGAGTGGCCAAGGTGGCCGGGTTGTTGAAGGGACCCGCCTCCCAGGTGTTGTTGACGGCACTCCACCAGGTGCCGGCCTGGCCGTCCTCTTGCACCAGGACCTGGACCCCGCTCACCCCGGCCGGGGCGCTGGCCGTTCCCGAGATGGTCAGTTGGCCGGGATTGACGATGGACGAGTTGGGCACAGGTGACGTCACCGCCGTCGCTGGCGATCCACTGGTGGCGCCCCCCAGGGCGAAGTCGTAGAGGAAGCCGTCCGCCGAGGTGAACAGGACGTTCTGGTCGACCACAGCCGGCGACGACCCGATGTAGCTGCCCGTCTGGTAGCTGTACAGGAGCGCCCCGGTGTCGAGCGAGAGGACCTGGAACTGTCCGTAGAGATTGGTGGTGAGCACCACCCGCTGTCCGGGAGGCCCTTCGACGGCCACGGCCCCGAGGTTCTCGTCACCCGCCGGTAGGACGTAGTGCCAGTTGAGGGCCCCGGTGGTGGCGTTGAGGTCGAAGGTCCCCTCGCTGGTGCCGATGACCAACTGGTCGCCGGCGAGTGCCGGTGTCGACCGGGAGCCGTTGGCCACCTCGTGGGGCTCGAACACGTAGTTCCAGATCGGGGCTCCGGTGGTGAGGTCGACCGCGTAGGTGATGCCGTCCTTGCCGTTGGTGTAGGCGACGCCGTCGGCGAAGCCGTTGACCCCCGGCGCGCTGACGGCGATGCCGGCACCGACGTCGCTGTCGTTGTTGACCGGGTCGGTCCGGAAGCGCCACACCAAAGCACCGGTGTTGGCATCCAGGGCGTACATGGCCCCATCAGGGTCCGACGTGCCGAACAGGACCAGAGGTTCGCCGTTGGGGAAGGCGCTCGTCGGGGCGTCGACGGCGTAGGAGATGAAGTCCCACACGCCACCGCCGAGCGGGTAGGGCGCGTTCTGCCACACGGCGGAGCAGTCGGCCGTGCGGAAGGCGTAGACGGGACCGTTGTTGGCCAGATCGACCGACCCCATGAAGATGGTCCGCTGGCCACCGGGAGGGGTGGCCACCACCGGGCTGGCCTCGCCGAGGGCGTAGAGCGGGGTGGTTGCGCACTGCTGGGCGCCGGTAGCGGCGTCGAGTTTGATGAGTTTAGGGCTGTAGGTGCCCACCACCCAGATGGAGGATCCGTCGACTACCGGGGTGGAGCGGATGGCCGAGCCGATGTTGACCGACCAGATGGTCTGGCCGGTCAGTTCGCTGTATGCCGTGAACCACCCGCCCTCGGTTCCCGCGTAGACGACGGTCTCCCCGAGGGCCTGGTCGTAGGCGACCACGGGCGAGCTGAGTGACTGGGAGCCCATGTTGGCCATCCAGCGGACGCCCAGCTGACCGGCGTTGGCCGTGGTGATGGAGGTGTCCCCACTCAGTCCGGTGAGCCTCGGGTTGCCGTGGGCTTCGGGCCACTGGTTGGTGGGAGGGCTCGCCGGCGGGGGCGCAGTGGCGGCACCCGCTTCGGGGAGCGACCCTGTGCCGATGACGCCGGTGAGGAGCATGAGTCCACAGGCGATGCCGACCACCGACGAGACCGCCTTCGAGTAACTACGTGACATCAGCACCCCTTGCCCGTCCCGATCGGGTGCTGAGACCGCGGCCCCGAGGAGGGGTCGAGAGCTGCGCCTGGTCAGTACTGAACCTTCCGCAGAATCTGGAGGCTCTGCGTCTTAGCCCCTGTTACCTATGGCCATGGTAGGAAGCACTCTCCGTGCGGTCAACCCTACTTACAGTGAATATTTCACCCATACTCAGGTACTCTCCTGTAGTGCCACCGTCACTGACGACGACGCAGAACTGACCTCCCGTGGCGCCGGGCCAGTGAGGTGTTCAGCGGACGCACTCGGGTGACCACCCCCGAAGGCACCAGTGGGAGCGACCGGTCACGGCGGGCCAGGCGTGCATGCATAACCAACCGGTCGTCCGCGTCTGATGTCGACCCGGACTGGCCCTCCGACGCCGCGACCGATGGTTGGGTAGGGCATTCCGCTCGCCCTTTGTGGTCTCGGTATCACCGGACCGGCCCACCGACTTGGCCGGCCGGTGGGCCAGCCTCACCGAATGAGAACGACGGGTGCCCGCTGTCCCGAGCTACCGAATGGGGGTTCTGTCGATGACTACGCTGAGTAGTCAAATGTGCACTGATAGTGAACACTTGACTACGATGCCTAGCGGGGCAGGGTGTGCAGCGGTCGGACGTGGCCGTGGGTGCTCCTGCAGAGCAGAAGGCAGGCACCATGGGACCGAATCGACGGGCAGCGCGCGTTCCCACCGAGGGGTCGTGGCCGGCGCGGACGGCGGTTGCTGTCGTCGCGCCCGAACTGGCACCGGTGACGCCAGGGGGGTGGGCATGAACCTCATCATCTGCTCGCTCGACACGCTACGGGCCGACCACCTGAGTTGCCTGGGCAACAGCCGGGGACTCACCCCCCACCTGGACCGGATCGCCAAGGAGGGCTCCCTCTTCTCGCAGACGTTCGCCACCGATATCCCGACGCAGCCGTCGCACACGGCCCTGTTCACCGGGCAGTTCGGCATCACGACCGGCATCGTCTCCCACTTCCATCCTGCCGCCTACCTCCCCGAGGAGACGTTGTGGCTGCCCTCGTTGCTGCGGCGCCAGGGGTATGTCACCGGAGCGGTCGACCACCTCTTCGCCATGAAGGACTGGTTCATCCGGGGCTACGACGATTACATGCCGCCCCCGGGTCGGTCCCGGTCCCCCGGCTCGGTGATCAACGGCATCGGGCTCCCGTGGATCAGTGGCCACCGGGACGAGGACTTCTTCCTCTTCCTCCATTTCTGGGACGCCCATATCCCCTACGTCCCGCCCGCCCCTTTCAAAGAGCAGTTCACCGCGGGAACGGCGGGCCGCATCGACCCGGACATCACGGCCAAGCTTGAGGGCCGGCCGAGCTACCCGCTGTTCAAGCAGAACCTCTACGACTTCCTCGACGCCATGCCCAACCTCGACTACATCGCCGACCTGTACGACGCTGAGGTCGCCTACCTCGACTTCGAGATCGGTACCATTTTCGACCATCTCGAGCGGGAGGGGCTTTTGGACGACACCATGGTGGTGCTGTTCGGTGATCACGGCGAGAACATGACCGAACACGACTCCTGGTTCGACCACGCCGGACTGTACGACTCGGTCACCCACGTGCCTTTGGTGCTGTGGGCGCCGGGTCGGATTCCGGTGTCGCACTCCGACGCCATGGTCGCCCTCGTCGACGTCCTCCCGACCATCCTTGAGACCCTCGACCTGCCCTCCGCCGAGGGGATCGACGGACGGTCCCTCTACCCGCTGATGCGGGGCGAGAGCACCACCCACCGGGAGGCCGTGATGTTGAGCGAGGCCACCTGGCAGGCCTCCCGGGCCATCAGGACCCCCGAGTGGAAGCTCATCCGCTTCTACCAGACGACCCTCTACGGACGCAGCGGCATCGAGCTCTACGACCTGGCCGTCGACCCCGACGAGCAGCACAACGTGGCCGACCAGTATCCCGAGGTGGCCGCCGACCTCGACGGACGGCTGCGACATTGGGTCTCGGCCCAGCTGGCCGGCCGACACGATCCCATGCTCGAGGTGATCGACGCCGGACTTCCGGCCGTCGCCCGGCTGAACGACGTGATCGCCGGACAGGAGCGCCCCCGCAACGATGTCCCCATCCCATCCGCCCCCGGGTCCGATGGCCTCCCCGTCGACGCCGAGGTCGCGGTCGACGGGGACGGTCGGCACACCACCCCGCAGGTGCCGGCCACCGAGCTGGCCCCGGTCAGGAAGCGCATGACCAAACGGGATCCGGCCGAGCGAGAGGCTCCCGCCAGCGCCCGCTTGGAGGAGCCGCTCGAGTCGAGCCCCACCTGAGGGCACCGCCCGACCGGTCCGTTCCTCTACCGAGGACCGGGTCGAGCCCGATGATCGCCTTCGGCACCGGCCGGTGGCCAAACTCGACCGTTTCCGACGGCTCGCAGGTTGACCGTTTCCGCAGGCCACACGACGAGCCCGCCTCCATCGGCACGGGGGCGGGCGCCGTCCTGTCCGTGGCGGCGGCCAGCGGGGGCCTCGGAACGCCGCCGATAACACCGGTGCTACCGATGGGGGCCCATCGACGTTGTCATCGGTCCCGGCTCCGGGATCACCGGACACCGAACTCAGTCGACGGCGGGACGGCGTCCCGGTCAGCCGACGCCGGCGGGTTCGACGGCTGGCCCGAGCGCGGGCTCGATGACCGGCTCGGCCACCGGAGGGGGTGCCAGCGGCCGGATCTCTTCGGCCAGACGGCCGGTGATGACCGGGCGGGCGTTGAAGCTCAGCAGGCTCTCCAGGGAGTAGTAGTGCTTCAGCATGGCGAAGGGGAGTTCGACGGGCAACCAGATGAGGTCGCGGGCCTTGCCGTAGTAGAGGCAGCACGCCACCACGAAGACCAGCTGGGGCAGCACGCGCAGACTGAGGATGATCACGAGATGGGCGAGGTTGATCCTCCCGCTGGGCTGGATCAGCGACTCGGCCAGGATGTACATGATGATGGCCAGGCGGAGCGGGGTGAGGAGTCGCTGACCGGTCGACCGTGAGCCGAAGAACCAGAACCGCGGTCCCGAGAGCCCGGTGACCACGGGTACGAACCGGGTGAAGGACATGGTGCTTCCGCGGTTCCAACGGGTGCGCTGGGCTCGGAGCTGCCGCTGGGTGTTGGGCACGTCCTCGAAGGACCGGATCCTCGTGTCCAGCTGGACCCGGTAGCCGAGCCGGGTGATGCCGGCGGTGAAGTCCTGGTCCTCCCCGTACATCCCGTCGACGAAGCCCCCGATCTCCTCGGCCGGGGCACGCCGGAACCCGGTGAAGGTACCCGGCACGCACGAGACGCCGTCGACGATGTCGGTGGCCGGGCGGGTGAGGCCGAAGTTGACCACCAGCTCGAAGAGCCGGGCCCGGTCGATCCACGTGGTGTAGGGCTCCCGGGGCAGGGTGAAGGCACCCACCATGCCGATCTGGGGGTCGGCGAGGAAGTACGAGACGGCATAGGCGAAGGCCTTGCGGTCCACGATGCAGTCGGCATCCACCCGGAAGACGTAGTCGGCCGTCCCCCGGGAGAGGGCCTTGTTGAGAGCGGCGGACTTGCCGTGGTGGCCACCGTGGACGATCTCCCCCGAGGCGAAGCGCAGTCGGCCGATGGCCGCCTCGGCCAGGGCCACGGTGTCGTCGGTGGAGCCGTCGTCACAGATGATGGCCCGCACCGGGCCGCCGTAGAACTCGGCCGCCTCGTCGATCGACTCCAAGAGGTCGACGATGTTGATCTCCTCGTTGAAGGCCGGGGAGATCACCTCGAGGGGTGGCCGCTCGTCGCTCAGGGCCACCGGGCGGTGGTGGGCCAACCGCACCATCCCCAAAAACAGGATGATGAGGCGCAGGACGTACGGTCCGCAGCTGATCACGATGGCCACCATGATGAGGGAGTTCTGCCCGAAGTGCCGGATCAGGAAGGCGGCCAGACACGCGACCACGGCCACCGCGGCCACCATGCACACGCAGAGGATGATGTCGGCCTGCCAGTCGTGCCCACGCCGCAGGGGAAACGGGGTCTTCTTCGGGAACTGGAACGAGGTGAAGGCCAAACGGAACACGACCAGCCCGGCGATGCCGTACTGGATCAGCAGGGCGAAGACCGGCGTCGGGCCGAGCGGCATACCCGTGGTGAGCACGAAGATGCCGAAGAAGGCATCGGCGACCACCGAAACGATCAACAGGATCAGGATGTTCACGAGGATCATGCACCGACGGGCCAGCGAGGCCCGGAAGCAGACCGCCAGGGCCACCCCCGAGGCGATGACGCTCACCTGGAACACGGGGGGCAGCAGGTGCACGTAGGCGTCCACCAGGGCGGGCTGGGGGATCACCGACAACAACAGCTGCTCGACCAGGCTGTAGTAGTCGTCCACGATGGTGGGCGAGTGGAGGCCGACCAGCACCACCGAGACGAGGAAGCAGACGGCGAGGAAGGCGCTGCACCGGGCGTAACTCGGCCGGAGCGGGGGGACCATGAGCACGAGGGACCCGTGCCCCTGGTCCGAGTCGTCGTAGCTCCGGGTCATGGGCTTCAGCACCACCACGGCGAGGATGGCGGCGTCGAGCACCAACAGGGCGAGGCCCCGCAGGTCGACGGTGGTGACCACGGTGAGCATGGCGCTCCCTACGACCGGACGGTGGCGGTCATCCCGGGCAGCAGACCGGGCACGGTGCGATCGAGCTTGACGATGACCTCGTAGGTGACGGCGCTGCTGTTGCCGGTTGGGCTGAGGACGACCCCGGTCACGGTGCCCTCCTGGGTCACGTCCAGCACCGAGAAGGTGACCGACGCCGCCTGCCCCACCCGGAAGGTGCCGATGCTCGCTTCGGGGACCTGGGCGGTGACCTGTTGGATGCCGCCCACGATCTCGACCAGCGGCTGGTTGCCACTGGCCGCCGAGGTGCCCGACGGCGTGGGCTGGGACGGGAACAAGGAGAAGCCCGAGGGCTGACTGGTCTGGATGGAGGCGGGGGCCTTGTAGGCGGGCACCCCGGCGGGGCCGAGGTTCTCACCCGTCGAACCGTTCACCTGGGCCACGATGCCGTCGGCCGGGGCCACGATGGTGGCCTGCTGCTCTTCTTGTTGGACCTGGTCCATCTGGGCGGTGGCCTGGTTTAGCGACGCTTTGGCCTGGGCCTGGGACTCGGCGTTGGCCGGGGCCCGCTGCAGTGTCCCTTGGTACTGGGCCAGGTTGAGGGCGGACTGGGCCGCATTGACCGCGGCCTGGGCGGTGTTGGTGGCCTGCATGGCCTGGGCCTGCACCACGGGCACCTGGGCCTGGGCCTTGGCCACGGCAGCCTGGTCGCTGGCCGAGGTGCTCTGGAGCTGCTGGCAGTGGGTGAACAGGTTCTGGGCCGACACCGCGGCGGTGCCGGTGAGGCTGGGGTCGGGGGGTACCGGACCGTTCGGACAGGCCTGGGTGTAGAGGGTGGAGTCGTTCTGGGCCACCGACTCGGCCGAGGTGACCGCCCCTTGCGCGGCGGCCACGTTGGCCGCCCCGGTCTGGGCGGCGGCGGCCAGGGCGGCCTGGGCATTGGCCAGGGCGGTCTGTTGCTGCTGGACCTGGAGGCCGTTCTGTTCGTTCTGGGCTGCTGGTCGGCTGGGGAGCGCTGTCCTGTTGCACGGCCGCCTGGTCGGCGGCCACCACCTGTTGGTCGGCGTGCAGCTGGGCATCGAGGGTGCCGAGGTTCTGGGTGGCGAGGACCTGGCCCGCCTTCACCTGCTGGCCGGGCTTCACGTTGATGGCCACCACGGTGCCCGTGTTGGCAAAGTTCAGGTCGTAGACCTTTGAGGTGCTGACCACGGCGGGGTAGGACTGGTCGCCCACGGTGGCGGCGTCCACGGTGTAGATCCCCGCCACCACGGCGAGGGCGGCGATGACCACACCGAGGGCCAGTTGACGACGGCTGATGTGGAGTCGCCCCGGATCCCGCTCGGACAGGGCGGGGCCGTCGATGACCCCGACCCGAGAGCGACCCCCGGTCGTCGGAGCCGATGACGTCGGGTCCTCGCCCGGGGACGAGGCGGACTCGTGAGAGGACAGGTCGGTGGGCATGCTGAGGGAGGCGTTCATCCCCCGCACCTTCTCGGTCTTGCGTGGGGCCCGGGCTGTCATCGGCGCTCCTTTGCGCTGCGGTGACCCGAAGGGGGCACGCTCGAACCTGTCTGGCCATCGCTCATGGTCTGGACCACCTCCGTTTCAACTGTTCGTCCTTGATCCAGGTCACGAGCATGTAGGACCCGCCGATGATCATCAGCACCACGCCGGCCAGGATGCCGGCCCACCCGTAGCCGTTCCGCCCGAGGATGAGCCCCCAGAGGTCGAGCCCGTTCGGCGTGCGGTCGGTGGCGTTGGTCACGGCCAGGGGAACGAGCCCGGCAGCCGACGTGGTGAGGGGGAAGCTGAGCCGCAGGGCCGGCACGCCGGCCAGGGGGAGCAGCGGGGGAGCTGAGGGGGTGGCGCCGAAGAAGGGGGCCAACCGCACCCGGGTCGGCGTGCTGGTCGACTTCCCGAACTCGGCGTCGCCGTTGTAGACGGCGGTCAGCACGTCGGTTCCGGCCGGGAGGCTCACCGTGGTGCACGACGGGTCGGTGGCCACGGCCATCTGCTGGCAGCCGGTGATGGGGGTCCCGTTGGTGAACAGGCTCACCGAGCCGCCGTAGTCGGAGGTAACGGCGGCGCTGATGTGCACCGCCTCGGTCGGTGCGGCCGACGGGGTGGATACCGTCACCGAGGTGGCCGAGGACTCCTGGGGCGGTTGGAAGTGCCGATCGTTGGCCAGGGACTGGAAGGTCGAGTAGCCCGAGCCGTCCAGCGGGTAGTGGTAGATGCCCCCCTTGCCCGGCGCGTCGAAGTAGAGCACCCCCCGGATCATCGGGTACCCGTTGTCGAGGTTCTGCTTCAGGTCGGCGAGGTAGGGCGACTGGGCGCCCGACAGGGCGGCCGTCTCGGTGATCATCATCGGCTTCCCGAAGCCGTCGAAGGTGGAATACCACGAGCCGAACAGTTGGGCGAACTGACCGGCTTGGTACGTCGTCGAGTTCCGGAGGTACCCGTCGACGGCAATCCAGTCGACGTAGGCCGGCCCCGGGTAGTACTTGATCCAGTCCTGGTCCTGGCCTCCCGAGGCGATGCACCACACGAAGGACACGTTGGTGGCTCCGGCCGCGGTGAACAGGGCGTGGATGTGGCGGAAGGCCGCCGCGTACCCCGCCGGTCCGAGGGCGGCGATACAGGCCTTGTAGTCCGGGGAGTTGGGGAAGTTGAACTCGTAGAACCAGCGCAGGAAGACCGGGGCTTTCAGCTGGGCCAGCTCGGTGGCGAAGCTGGTGATGAGGGCGTCGTCCTGGCCCGACAGGATGGTGGCGTCGCTCGGGCCGCATCGCCAGTCGATCATCGGGGTGGCCCCGTTGGCCAGCACCTTCTCCAGGGTGGCGGCCGGGGTCGGGGAGGCCCAGTTCTGGTAGACGTGGACGACCGAGAGCGAGCGGCCCAGTCCCCCGTTGAACGTCGGGAGCGTGCTCAGCTCCTGGTTGACGGGTGTCTGTTTGGTCACGGGCAAGGGCCGCACCCACGCCCCGAGGTAGGCCGTCCCGACCGGCGGAATGTAGGGGCGCCCCTGCTCGCCGGCGGCCGAGCTCACCGAGACGGTGACCGGGTCCGAGTCCGAGGGGCCGTAGGCGGCGTCGCCGAGGTAGTCGGCCGTGATGTCGTTGGTGCCGTCGGGGAGTGATGACGTCTCGCAGCTGCTGGCGTTGAGGACCTGGACGTCGTCGCACCCCGGGATGGGCGTGCCGTTGTCGGCGAACGACACGCTTCCTCCGCGATCCGAACCGGCCACCGTGGCCGTGATGGTGACGACCTTGCCTTCGGGGGGTGAGGGGTCCGACACCGAGACCGAGGTGGTGGTGGCCAGTGGATCCGGCTGGAAGTACGGGCTGGCCGACAGGGCGTCCAAGGCCGACTGACCGGTCGGGTCGAGGGTGAAGTCGTAGGGGGCGCCGGTCGGTCCCGGTTCACGGCCGTCCTCGTAGATGACCGCCTTGATCTGGGGGAAGGCACTCGGCAGCAACGACGCGAGGAGGTTTAGGTAGGTGTCCTGGACCGATGGATCCTGGCCGGTGAGTGCACCGGTGTCCGAGATCATGAGTGGCTTGCCGAACGAGGAGAACGCCGAGTACCAGGCACTGAAGCGGTTCTGGACGAGACCGGTCGTCGGAGGAGTGGTCGACCGGTCGAAGCCGTCGGCGGCGATCCAGTCGACGAAGGAGGCGCCGGGATAGAGGGCGTTCCACGCTGAGGCCGGGCTGTCGTTGGTGTCGACCGACCACACGAAGGCCACATTGTCGGCCCCGGCCGCTCGGAACAGCCGGACGATGTCGCGGTAGGCCTGCACGTAGCCCGACGCCCCGGCGTTGCCGAAGCACTTGCTCGAATCACCGGGGAACGAGCCGGGGTCCGCATACCACTGGAGCAACAGCGGGATGCCTGACGACGCCATGGCCTGGGCGGCGGCGGTGATGGTGGCGTCGTCGTTGCCGTTGATTACATGGGAGTCGAGGTCCCCACAGGACCAGGCGATCATGGGGATGGCCCCGGTGGCATAGGTCTGTTCGAGCTGGGTGGTGTTGATCGGCGTGCTCCACGCTTGATCGACCTGAACGATCGACGCCGGTCGATTGAGACCTTGGTCGAGCGTGGCGAGGTCGGCTGGCTCGGCGAGGGTGCTCGAGGTCGGGTAGACCGAGGCACCGAGGTACGCCTGACAAGGGCCGGGAACGACCGGCTGTCGTCCCGGTCCCGAGGGGGTGGGGGAGGACGGCACCGAACAGGCCGGGTCCCGTGGACCGACGGCCACTGCGTGGGATCCGACGGCCGCCACACCCGCGGGCGTCGAAGACGACGGCACCGTCGATACTGGTGCCGTCGTCACCACCACCGACAGCGGGGCCGAGGTCGAGGGCGAGAAGGCGGTGTCCCCGGTGTAGGCGGCGACGAGGCTGTCGGTGCCCACTGGAAGGGTCGACACGGTGCAGCCCGTGGTCACCGTGACCGGGAGGTACGAACAGCCGATGACTGCGGTCCCGTTCGCCAAGAAGGTGACGGACCCGCCGAGGTCGGGGGCGTTCACCGACACGGTGGCGGTCACCGGCTGTCCCTGGGCCGCCTGGGCCGCGGTGGTCCGGACCGACGTCGAGGACGCCGAGCGGACGGGCTGGAAGTACGCGGTGCGCGACAGCGTCCGGAACCCGGCCAGCCCGTTCGGGTCGAGGGACAGCTGGGCCCCGGTAGCCACGTCTGGGGCGTCGTCGTAGACGATGCCTTTGATCAAGGGGAACGAGCCGGGCAGTTCGGTCGACAGCTGGGCGAGGAACGGACCCTGGGCCCCCGGCGTGGTCCCGGTGTTCGAGATGAGCAACGGCCTCCCGTAGGTCGAAAAGGTCGAGTACCACGCGCCGAACGCCGCCGTCACCCCGCCGGGATCCAAGGGACTGGGGGTCGGGCTCACATTGTCGGCGGCGATCCAGTCGGTGCTTTGCGCCCCCGGATACAGGGTGGCCCAATCCGAGCTGGAACCCGCCGACGTGTCGACCGACCACACGGTGGCGGCGTTAGTGGCGGGAGCCAGGAGCTGGCTGACGTGTTGGAAGGCGGCGACGTAGCCGGCCGCACCTCCGGTTCCGAGGCACCCTTGGGTGGCCGGACTCGACCCGTTGGCATCGGGGAACCACCGCACCAGCACTGGCGTACCGAGGGTGCTCAGCTCATGGGCGAATCGGGTGATGAGCGGGTCGTCGGCCCCGGCGGCCACATTGGCATCGGTGTCGCCGCACTCCCAGGTGACCATGGGGACGGCGCCGGTGCCGGCCACTCGCCTCAGCTGGGCGATGTCGACGAGCGTGTTCCAGTCCTGGTCCACCTCCACGATGGAGAGGGGACGGCCGAGGCTCGGTTCGATGCTCGGCAGCGAAGCCAGTTCCGCCGCGGCGCTACCGGAGCCACCCCACGGTGCGGCCGGCGTGAGTGCCTGTCCGGACGGGTCGACCAAGGCCCCGAGGTAGGCGGTGCCGGTGGCGGGCACGATGGGCGGAGTAACGGACGGTCGGGAGGGGACCGACGTCCAGACGGAGGTTCCGCTGACCGACGCGGTGGGGGTGGTGGCAACCGTTGTCCCGTAGGTCGGGGCCGCCGTGGTCACCGTACCCACCAGCACGGCGAGGACGACGACGACCAGAGTCTGGGACCGGCCGGTTCGACGATGGCCCGAAGGTGCCGTCACGAAGCAGACCACCGAGCGGCACCGGTCTCATGGAGGCCGAGGGCGCAGTCGACAGGCGAGGGCCAGCACCGCAGTGCGTTGCTGCCCCCTGCGGGGACCGGAACCCCGGTGGCGGCAACTCGTTGCCTGTCTGCCCTCTGCCTCACCGCGCGCCCCTCGTCCTTTGCTCTCGACACCCGTGGGCACGCGACGTGCCCCTGCCCCGACGTGTGAATCTAGCAGACCAACCACGAAGAGAAGTTAAATAACTACTCTCCGTGGTGAGAAAATTGCGAACGTTGTGTTACGGCCGCGAGGGGGGAGCGGGGTCCTTCGGGCCTACGCCCCGGACGCCGCGTACGACTCGAGGAACGAGACCGCGGGACCGGCGTCAGCCTGTCCGCAGTTGGGGCACTGAGGGGACTGCCCGGGGATGTTGAGCCAGTAGCCATCGACGAGGGATCTGGTAGCCGCCACCACGCTGGTCAGGGCGGTGGCGGCGACAGGGCCGCTCCCGGGTATCGAGGTCGTGATGCCCAGCAGGATCAGGTGGGTGGGCTCGGCTGCCCGGGCCTGGGCGGCCGCCTGGGTGACGAACGAGGTAAACCCGGGTTCGACCTCGGCCTGCTGGCCCTGGATCTCGACCACGTCGGACGTCGCCGCGCCCTGACCGGCCACGTTCAGGTTGAGGTAGCCGGAGAACTTCCCCCGGCCCGAGCTCAGCTGGTTCGACGCCGTGTAGCTCGGATCGAGGATCGGCGTCAGGTTGGCGGCCGGCGTGAAGATCATCTGGAGTCCGTGGGCATGGGCCAGGGTCAGCGCCTGGGCGGCGAAAGTGAACGGTGCCGCTTTCTCATTGCTCGGCGTGGACGCCCAGGCCTCGTTGTCGTAGAGGACGTACTTGACGCCGGGCTCGATCGTGTTGTCGAGGATGCTCGTCTGCATGGTGGTGAAGCTGGCGAAGGACTCAACTCGCTGGGCCAGGGGGACGAGGGCGTCGGGAGCGCTCCCGTGGGGCCGGACGATGAGCAGGGTCCGTGGCGAGTTGAAGAGCTCGGTGATGGTGGTGGCGGGCAGGCCGCTCCGCTCCAACAGCGAAAGGGTGAAGTCCTCGATCAGCCAGTAGGGACCGGTGGCCGCCGGCCCCGGCGTGGTCGGCGCCGTGGTCGACGGGACGGCGGTCGTCGAGGTGGTCGCCGGTGGCGGGTTGGTCGTCGTACTCCTCGGAGCGTTGGCACTCGGTGGACCCGACCCGCACGAGCAGATGAGCACGGCGGAGACGCTGAGGGCGGCGACCGTGGCGGTCCACCGTGACCTTCGACGAGTCATCGTTCCTCCCGTCCGCCCACAGTGGTTCCGTCGACCCCGGGAGCGAACCGGACACGACGGCCCCGCCCCTCCCGTCGGCTAGCCGACGTCTTCACGCTACCGGGAGTGGTGGTCCGAGAAACGGCGGAGCGGAGCGTGGGGCGATCGAGGGTGGCTGTCGTGAGCGGTGCCCCATCTACAATGTGCAGGGCACGGGCAACGACCGGGGCGCCAGGCGGCGTCGTCGGTCGCACGGACCACCATGGTGACATCGGGGGCTCGGGTCGGCGGTGCGCCGGGGCCGTCGGCGAGAAGATCGGGGGGCAGGAGGCACCATGAGGATCATCTACTTCGACATCGACACGCTGCGTGCCGACCATCTGGGTTGCTACGGCTACGGACGGGCCACCAGCCCGACCATCGACGCCTTGGCCGCCGAGGGTCTCCGTTTCGACAACGTCCACGCCTCGGACACGCCGTGTCTGCCCTCGCGTTCGGCTCTCTGTTCGGGCCAGTTCGGGATACGCAACGGCTCCATCAACCACGGCGGCCCCTCGACGGACCCGTTCCCCGAGGGCCGTGACCGCCAGTTCCAGACCTCGCTGGCCCGCCACGGGTGGATGAGTGCCCTGCGGGCCGAAGGGGTGTGGACCGCTTCCATCAGCACGTTCGCCGAGCGGCACTCGGCCTACCACTTCGAGGCCGGGTTCAACGAGTGCTTCAACCTCGGGACCCGGGGCATGGAGACGGCCGAGCAGGTCTCGGCGGTGGCCCGTGACTGGTTGACCCGCAACGGCCAGCGCGAGGACTGGTTCCTCCATGTCCATCTGTGGGATCCCCACACCCCGTACCGCACGCCCTTGTCCTTCGGGGACCCCTTCGGTGACGGTTGGGTACCGGCCTGGCTGACCGAGGAGGTCCGGGCCGACCACTGGACACAGCCCGGGCCCCACTCGGCCCAGGAGATCGCCGGGTTCAGTCCCCGCACCGTGTGGGACGAGTGGACCCGCCAGCCCCAACAGGCGACGTCGCTGGAGGACGTGGCCCGGGTCTACGACGGCTACGACACCGGGGTGCGTTACGCCGACCACCACGTGGGCCAGGTCCTCGACCAGCTCGGCACCCTTGGCCTCTTGGACGACACGGCGGTGATGGTCTCCTCGGACCACGGGGAGAACCTCGGCGAGTTGGGCATCTACTGCGACCACCAGACGGCCGACCAGTTCACCACCCGACTGCCGGTGGTCCTCCGGTGGCCGGGCCTCGATACGCGGCGCTGCCCGTCCAGGACGGACTCCACTATCAGATTGACGTGATGGCGACGGTGCTGGAGCTGAGTGGGGCGACGGTGCCCGAGACCTGGGACGGCCGGTCCTTCGCCACGGCCCTGACCGCAGGCGAGCCGAGCGGGCGAGACCACCTGGTGCTTTCCCACGCCGCCTGGACGGCCCAGCGGTCGGTCCGCTTCGGGAACTGGTTGTGTATGGAGACCTACTGGGATGCCTTCCACGGGTTCCCCGAGGTGATGCTGTTCGACCTGGACGACGATCCCTACGAGCAACGCAATCGGGCGCCCGACTCCCCTGACGTGGTGTCCCACGCCATGGGCCTTCTCCACGAGTGGAAGGGGGACGCCATGAGCCGCTCGTCCCACGGCATCGACCCGATGTGGTCGGTCCTCCACGAGGGCGGTCCCTGGCACTCGAGGGTGGACGTGGCCTGGTACCTCGACCGCCTGCGGGCTACCGGACGTGGGCAGTGGGCCGACCGGTTCGAGGCCCGTGGTCCTCTGGGCGGGGGATCGGCCTTCCCGTCCAGCCTCGACCCGACCATGTAGCCGCGTCGCGATCGATCATCACCGGTCGCCCCGGCGCCGGCCCGGCCGCCACTCGGGCTCCCGCTCCTGGATGAAGGCCCCGGACTCCCGGAGGTACTCGACCACCTGGTCGGCGGCTGCACTGACCACGACCTGGGTGGTATCGATCCGGATATCGGGGAAGCGGGGGGCTTCGTAGGGGGAGTCGACACCGGTGAAGTTGGTGAGCTCGCCGCGGCGGGCCTTCCCGTAGAGGCCCTTCACGTCCCGCTGCTCGGCGACGGCCAGCGGGGTGTCCACGAACACCTCGTAGAACCGGTCGCTGCCGATCAGCTCCCGGGCCATCTGGCGCTCAGCCTCGAACGGTGAGATCACCGAGACCAGGACGATGAGGCCGGCGTCGGCCATGAGGGAGGCCACCTCGGCCACCCGTCGGATGTTCTCCACCCGGTCGGCGTCGCTGAACCCGAGGTTCTTGCTCAGCCCGTGGCGGACGTTGTCGCCGTCCAGGAGGTAGGTGTGGCGTCCGAAGGCGTGGAGCCGTCGTTCGACGTTGTCGGCGATGGTCGATTTCCCGGCCCCCGACAGCCCGGTGAACCACACGACCCCGGGCTGCTGGCCGTTGAGGGCGGCCCGGGCGTCACAGTCGACGGCCATGGTCTGCCAGTGGACGTTCTCCGACCGACGCAGGGCGAAGTGCAGCAGTCCGGCCCCCACCGTGTTGTTGGTCAGCCGATCGACCAGGACGAACCCCCCGGTCTCCCGGTGGTGCTCGTAGGGGTCGAAGGGGATGGGCCGGTCGAGGGCCAGGTTGACCACCCCGATCTCGTTCAGCTCCAACGAACTGGCCGCAGTGTGCTCCAAGGTGTTGACATTGACCTTGTACTTGAGTTGGCTGACCGTGGCCCCTGCCGTCCTGCTCCCCACCTTCAACAGGTAGGGGCGGCCCGGGAGCATCACCTGATCGCTCATCCAGACCAGGTGGGCCTCGAACTGGTCGGCCACCCCAGGGGCGTCGTCCGCCGCCGCCATCACATCCCCCCGGCTGATGTCGATCTCGTCGGCCAGGGTGAGGGTGACCGACTGGCCGGCCACGGCCTCGTCGAGGTCGCCGTCGTAGGTGACCACCCGCCGCACCGTGGTCAGACGATCATCGGGAAGCACCCGGATCCGGTCCCCGGGACGCACCACCCCACTGGTGATCCGACCGGCGAATCCCCGGAAGTCGAGGTCGGGCCGGTTCACCCACTGGACGGCCATGCGGAACGGCTTGGCCTGCTCCTCGGCCTCGATCTCCACCGTTTCGAGGAATCCGATGAACGTGGGTCCGTCGTACCAGGGCGTGTTCTGGCTCAGCTCGGTGATGTTGTCGCCGCGGAGGGCCGACATGGGGATGCAGGTGATGTCCACGAGGCCGATGCCTTCAGCGAACCGGCGGTAGTCGGCTTCAATCTGTCTCGTGATGGCTTCGGAGTAGCCGACCATGTCCAGCTTGTTGATGGCCAGAACCACCTTGTTGATGCCCAGGAGTGACACGAGGTAGCTGTGCCGTCGGGTCTGGTCGAGGACGCCCTTCCTGGCGTCAACCAGGATCACGGCCACGTCGGCGGTCGAGGCCCCGGTGACCATGTTCCGCGTGTACTGCTCGTGGCCCGGCGTGTCGGCCACGATGAACTTGCGTCGGTCGGTGGCGAAGAACCGGTAGGCCACGTCGATGGTGATGCCCTGCTCCCGCTCGGCGGCCAGTCCGTCGACCAACAGGGCGAAGTCGAGCTCACCGCCCTGGGTGCCCACCTTCTTCGAGTCGCTTCGCAAGGCTTCGAGGTGGTCCTCGAAGACCAGCTTGGACTCGTAGAGCAGGCGGCCGATCAGGGTGCTCTTCCCGTCGTCCACGCTCCCACAGGTGATGAAGCGCAGCAGGCTCTTGTGCTCGTGGACCCGCAGGTACTCCTCGATGTCGGTATGGGCCAGTTCGGGCGTGAGTGTCATCAGAAGTACCCCTCTTGCTTCTTGCGTTCCATGGATCCGCTGGCGTCATGGTCGATGACCCGACCCTGGCGCTCCGACGTGGTGGTGAGCAGCATCTCTTGGATGATGCCGGGCAGCGTGTCCGCCTCACTCTCGATGGCTCCGGTCAGTGGGTAGCACCCGAGGGTGCGGAAGCGCACGGAGCGGAGCTCGGGCACCTCGCCCGGGGCGAGGGGCATCCGGTCGTCGTCCACCATGATGAGGGTGCCGTCGCGCTCCACCACCGGCCGCTGAGCCGCGAAGTAGAGGGGCACCACGGGGATGTCCTGGAGGTAGATGTACTGCCACACGTCTAACTCGGTCCAGTTGGACAGCGGGAACACGCGGATGCTCTCGCCGGGCTGTTTGCGGGCGTTGCAGATATTCCACAGTTCAGGCCGTTGCTGTTTGGGATCCCAACGGTGCTGGGCCGTCCGCACCGAGTAGATCCGCTCTTTGGCCCGTGACTTCTCCTCGTCCCGCCGGGCACCGCCGAAGGCCAGATCGAAGCTGTACTTTTCGAGGGCCTGCTTCAACCCCTCGGTCTTCCACAGATCGGTGTGTACGGCCGAGCCGTGGGTGAAGGGGTTGACCTCTTGAGCCAGGCAGTCCGGGTTCTGGTGGACCAGGAGGTCGACGCCGAGCTGTTCGACCAGTGTGTCCCGGAACTCGTACATGGCCTGGAACTTCCAGGTGGTGTCCACGTGGAGGAGCGGGAACGGGGGCAGCCCGGGGTAGAAGGCCTTCATGGCCAGCTGGAGCATCACCGCACTGTCCTTGCCCACCGAGTAGAGCATCACCGGTCGCTCGGACTCGGCCACCGCCTCTCGCATGATGGCGATGCTCTCGGACTCCAAGCGTTGGAGGTGGGTCAGTCGGGCCATCGGTCCCTGCTTTCTTCCGTAAACGGCGTAGGTCTGCGATCTGTCGTTGCGGTGTCGGGCGACTGCTGGGTTGGTAGGACATCGCCGTGATCGCCCAGAGCGGATGTCGATGCGTGATCAGCGGCGGAGGAAGGACGGAACCCACATAGGGGCAATACCACTAGCAGTGGGAATAGCCTCACTAAGAGTGATTTATGATCACCTCAGTATGACGGGGCGGATCACGTTTGGGAAGGGGGACAACAGAAAGATTCGTGTCGGGACGGTGACGAACGACGGCACCCCACGCGGTTTGATGATGGTCGGTTACCGCCAGAAGTGACCGCGGATCTGCTCCGTGAGGAAGGCTTGGGCACCTACTTTTGCGTCCGGGATCGAGCTGCGCCCTGGTCGAGGGGCCCGTCCCGGAGGCGAGGCTTCGTAACGACGGCCGCCGAGCGTTTCGTTACTCGGGCCTCGGAGTGACGCGTCTACTCGGGCCTCAGAGTGACGCGTCGAGCAACGCAGCCGCCGCCGCCCGGGCCGACCGGGTGATGGAGGGGTCGTGGTCCAGATTGGCGGCGAGCCCCGCCCCATCGAACAGGGCCTGGAGCTGGCGGGCCAGCTCGCCGGGATGCCGGGCTCCGGCCTGCTGGGCCAAGTCGGTGAGGAGGGCCCGCATCCATGACCGGTAGTCGGCGGCCGCCCGGGCGACGACCTCGCCGTTGGCCACCTCGGCCGAGGCGGCGGTGAAGGCGCACCCCCGGAATCCCGGCTGGGAGACGATCTCCCCTTGGGCCTCGAACACGGCGAGCAGTCGTCGGCGGGGATCGCGGTGGCGTTCGACGGCCGCCTCGAGCCGCGCCGTCGTGGCGTCGTGGCGCGAGGCCAGATAGGCCTGCACCAACCCCTCTTTGCTCCCGAACAGGTTGTAGAGGGAGGCCTTGGCCACCCCGGCGTGTTCGATGATCCGGTCGATTCCCACCGTCTGGATGCCCTCGGCGTAGAAGAGCTCGTCGGCCGATGCCAACAGGCGCTCCCGGGCCGAGCGGGCACCGGCGTTCCCACTCCGTATGCCCTTACTCGAGTGCGGCGAAGCCGTCGCCGTCCCTGGCGTCACCACCCGGACTCTCCCGGACTGCCGATCATCTGCATGCGTGGCCTGTCTAGCTCAGCCCGGACCTGGATCCGTGGAACTGATGTCGACGCGGTCGGGGTAGAAGGCCACGAACCCGGCGATGGCCTGGACCGCGGGATACGGCTCGAGGTAGGTCCAGACGGCGTCCTCCACGTTCCCGTCGGGACCGGCAACGGTAAAATACGAGGCATCGCCCTTGAACGGGCAATAGGTGGTGGTGGTGCTCGAAAGCAGCACGGTTTCGTCCACGTCGGCCAGGGGGAAGTACTGCACCGTCGGGTGCCCGGCCTCTGTGAGGGTGAGGGTGGCGGTGCTGTCGGCGACGACCATCGGGCCTGACCGCACGACGAAGCGCTTGTCGCTCGCCTCGATGGTGATGGGATGGTCGGGTCCTGGGACCAGCTGCTCTCGGACTGCCATGGGATGTTCCTCTGGGAATCGTGGTTTTCGGGGGCTCGTGGTTCTGGGTGATGTTTGACGAAGTGAGCCTGGTGTTGTGGGTCGGTGCTGGGTGATCACACCGCGGTGCGGCCGCCGTCGACAGGGATCAATGCACCGGTCATGTAGCTCGCCTTGTCCGAGGCCAGGAAGGCGACGACTTCGGCGATCTCCTCGACCTGTGCGCCCCGGCCGAACAGGGTGGTCGAACCGAGTTGGCCGATGAGCTCGGGGTTGGACCCGTCGGTGTACACCGGTCCCGGGGCGACGGTGTTGACCCGTACGCCGGCCGGACTGAACTCGGCCGCCCAGGCCCGGGTCATGGCGGTCAGCGCCGCTTTGGTGGCGCCGTAGGCCGCGCCACCGGCGAGACCTATGTGTCCAGCCATCGAGTCGATGCTCACGATGCTGCCCCGCCCCCGGGCCGCCATGCCCGGGGCGAACGCCCCTACCAGCTGGTACGCGGCCCGCACATTGCTGGCGAAGAGCCGGTCGAAGGTGGCGGTATCGAGGTCGGCGGTCGGCCCGAACCAGGAGAAGCCCCCGTTGTTCACCAGTACGTCTACTTCGCCCGCGCGGCCGGCCAGGCGATCGACGTCGTCGGCGTCACCCAGGTCCGCGCCCTCGAAGCGGGCGCTCCCGCCGGCGGCTTCGATCTCCTTCACGGTTGCCTCACCCCGACCGGTGTCTCGTCCGTGGACGATGACGGTGAAACCGTCGGTGCCGAGCTTGAGGGCGGTGGCGTGTCCGATCCCCGAGGTTGCCCCGGTGACGAGGGCCACCCGATCCTGTGATGCAGCTCGGTCCGTCATTGTGGGTCCTTTCGTTGGCAGTAGGCCTGGCCGATAAACTAGACAGACAGGTCTACCTATGTCAAGCGGTCCGGAAGCACCTGGGTCGGTAGAGGTTCGACCGGCGAACCAGACGTCGATGAGAGTTGGCTCCCTCGGCCCCGGGAAAGCCACCCGGGAAAGCCACCCGGGAAAGCCGTGCGTGGTTCCCGTCTCCCAACCTGAGGCGACGGGGAGGGCTCCTGCGTCAGCGGGGCAACCGGCCCAGCTGACTCGATGGCCTCTGTGCGGACTGGCCTCTGTGAGGTAGAGGTGCAGCGGTTGGCCTCGGGCCCGCTGGTGATCGGCGAGGAAAACTTGTGGCGGTGTCGACGAAGGCTGTGCGATGCTCAATTCCTACCGGAATAACCGTCATTAGTCGGAGATCCATGTGAGCATCGATCCGTACATCGTCCTCGGGAGTGCCTTCGTGGGCTTTCTGGTCGGACTCACCGGGGCCGGGGGCGGCGCCCTGATGACGCCCATGCTCATCTTGTTGTTCAACGTCAAACCGTCCACGGCCATCTCCAGCGACCTGGTAGCGGCGGTGTTCATGCGACCGTTCGGCGCCGCCGTGCACATGTCCAAGGGAACCGTCAACTTCCGGCTGGTCGGATGGATGGTGTTGGGGTCGGTGCCCATGGCCTTCGTGGGCGCCTATCTGCTCCATCTGATGGGACATTCGACGACGTCGCAGGCCAACATCGAAAAGGCCCTGGGGGCAGCGTTGCTGATCGGGGCGGCGGCCATGGTGATCCGCTACGTCCTCGACCGTCGGGTCGGCCAGGAACGGAAGGCGGTGGTCCACCACCTGGCTATCCGACCGGTGCCGACGGTGGCCATCGGGATGGTCGGCGGGCTCATTGTCGGGATCACCTCGGTCGGCTCAGGATCGCTGATGATCGTGATGCTCTTGTTCCTCTATCCGATGCTGGGGGCGAACCAACTGGTAGGCACGGACCTCACCCAGGCGGTGCCGTTGACCATCGCCGCCGCACTCGGTGCCCTGGCCTTCGGGCACATCGAGTTCTCGGTGACCACGTCAATCATCATCGGGAGCATCCCGGCGGTGATCATCGGTTCGCTCATCTCGTCGAGGGCGCCGGACAAGTACATCCGTCCGGCTATCACGTTCGTGATCTTCGCCTCGGGGCTCAAGTATGTGGGCGTCGGCACCACGGCACTCGGCTGGGTGCTGTGCGCCGTCCTGTTCGGCGTCGCCCTCACCTGGTTGGCTTACGTGAGGCCCTGGGAGAGTGGAGCGCCGATGGCGGACGACGAGCCGCCAGGACGGAAGGGCCAGCCGGTGGGGTCCACCGCACCCCCCTGACCCGGACCCCTGGCACACTGGCTGCGTGGAACGGTTGAGCATCCGCACCGCCGGACCCGAGGACGCCGAGGCCCTTATCGCCCTGTTGGTCCACGGTGCCTTGGTCGAGGGGAAGGAAGACCCAGCCCGGCCTCAGCGCTACGCCGAGGCCCTGAGCGAGATCGGGGCGACGCCCGGCAACGAGGTGTTGGTAGCCGAAGTCGACGGGATGGTCGTCGGCATGTGCCAGGTGCTCATGTTCCGCCATTTTCAGGGCGGGGGAGGCCTGTGCTGTGAGCTCGAGTCGATGCATGTGGACCCCCGGGTCCGGTCCCGGGGCATCGGTGGTCAGCTGCTGGAAGCTGCCGTCGAGGTCGCCCGGCGGGCCGGGTGCTACCGGGTCCAGCTGACCTCGAACCGGTTGCGCACCGACGCCCACCGGTTCTACCAGCGCCACGGGTTCGAGCCGAGCCACGTCGGGTTCAAGCGCCAGATCGGATCCGAGGAACCGTGACCGCCGGCGCCAAGCGCTTCGACCAGGGCGGTCAGTCCGGCAAGGTGTAGGAGTTCTCGAACTCGTCCTGGAGAACGGTGGCGATGGTCTCGGTGGTGTCCACCACCAGCTCCTCGTCCAGTATGCGTTCGCGGTAGGTCCAGCCCTCCGGCATGGACAGTCGCTCGCCCAGGGTCGGGAGGGACTCCTCGCTCATGGTGTCGTCGACCCCGATGCAGAGGGCCTGCATCACATAGGCCAGACCGTTCGGGTCGACCAGCTCGTAGACCGGGGCACCTTTGTCGAAGAAGAACACGGCTCCGCGGTTCACGTGGGTCTCGGTGTAGGGGGCGACGCCCGGGGTGCCGCCGAGGTCGATGGTAGCGATCCTCCGCATGGTGAGGCCGTTGAAGTCGCGGAGGACCGGCTCGACCACCGCCACCTTGGTGCCCAGTCCGTCGATCATCCAGTGTCGGGGTCCGTTGAGCTTGACGGCCACCGCCCCCATCTCGGCGGCGATGGTGTCGGCGTCGAGGGTCTCCCACAGCTCCTGGGGGCAGTCGTTGAGCATCTGGGTGCCGTAGACCTCGGCCTCCAGCCGCGAGTCCCGGGCGAAGACGGCGATGACCTCGCCGTAGCGCACACCGCGCATGTCCGAGATCAGTCGCGGGGTGGTGGATGTGGCCACGGGGTGCGTCCTCTCTTCGGGGCGTGGGGACAGGCGGAGCCACGGTAGCGCAGCGTCCCGGCCGTCGCCTGGCCGCTTCCCGATGAGTCGCCTGGCCGCTTCTCGATGAATGGCATGCCACCCACCCGTCCGGCAGACTGATCCACGCCGACCGGGGGTGGGTACCCGGCGTGGTCGACAACGAACGGTAGCGAGGGCCAGACGGCGGGTGGGACAGAACAGGGAGGGTGCACCATGACGACCGTTGAGGGTGACGAGGGGATGCGCCGTGCGGCCGAGGGTGAAGAGGCGCTCACCGCACCCCTGCTCGACCCCGCCTTTTACGCCGGCGATCCCTTCCCCCTCTACGCCCGGCTCCGGGCCGAGGCACCGGTGGCCCACAGCGAGGCGGGCGGCTTCTGGGTGGCCAGTGGCCACGCCGAGGTGGTGGCCATCTCCCGGGACCCCGACACCTTCTGCTCGGGGCGGGGCATCCTGACCATGGAGATCGGCTCGGAGTACCCGACGCCGCCCACCATGATGCACACCGATCCCCCGGCCCACGACCGCTACCGGGCCCTCGTCCAGCCCGGGTTCCGGCCCACCTTCATGCGGGCTCTGGAAGACGGCATCCGGGCCCGGACCGTCACCCTGGTCGACCGCATCGAGTCGGGCGTGGCCGTCGACATCGTCTCCGACCTCGCCGTGCCCCTACCCCTCCAGGTCATCAGCGACCTCCTCGGGGTGCCCGAGGACGAGTGGCCCCGGTTCTTCCGGTGGTCCGAGGCGGTCATCCCCGGAGCCACCGACTGGTCCGAGGAGGAACGGATGACCCTGAGCGGGGAGATGGTCACCTACCTCCTGGCCGCGGCGGCCGACCGGCGGGCCAATCCCAGAGACGACATCATCTCCGAGTTGGGGGCGGCCGAGGTCGACGGCGACCGGCTTACCGACGACGAGTTGGGCATGTTCCTCGTGCAGCTGCTGGTGGCCGGGAACGAGACCACCCGGAACATGATGTCGGGCGGACTGGTGGGCCTGGCCTCGCAACCCGGGGAGTGGGAGGCCCTTCGGCTGCGTCATCTGACGGCCGCCCCCCGGGCCCTGCCCCTGGCCATCGAAGAGATGCTGCGGTGGACCACCCCGGTGGTGGCGTTCATGCGGACCACCACCCGGCCGGTCGAGCTGGGTGGGGCCTCGCTCGGTGCGGACGAACCGGTGCTCATGCTCTACGCCTCGGCCAACCGGGACGAGAACGTGTTCGGGCCGACCGCGGCCACCTTCGACGGTGCCCGTGACCCCAATCCCCATGTGGCCTTCGGGTTCGGGGCCCACTTCTGCATCGGGGCGGTCCTGGCCCGACTGGAGGGTCGCATCCTGTTAGAGGAGCTCCTCAACCGGTTCGCCACCGTGGAGCTGGCCGGCCCGGTGGTCCGGACGCCCTCCCCGGTCATCGCCGGGGTCAAGTCCGCCACCCTCGTCTTTGGAGCCGCCTGACCCCTGCGTCGTGGTGACCGGGCCGGCCCCGCACCCGACCCCGGAAGGTCGGATGCGGGACCTGACCAGGTCGACCCGTCAGGGGTGACGGATCACGCCGGCGGTCAGCCGGCGGTGAGGACGGGGATGTTGGCGTTGACCAACGTCCCCGTGCTTCCCGGTCCACCCGGGGACGACAGGACCGGAGCGTTGGCGTTGATCAACGAACCGGTGCTTGCCGCCGCCGAGTGGGACGACAGGACCGGAGCGTTGGCGTTGACCAGCGAGCCGCCGCTTCCCGACGCCGAGTGGGACGACAGGATGGGAGCGTTGGCGTTCACCAGCGTCCCGTTCCCCGTCGAACCACCGTTGGACGACAGGACGGGGGCGTTGGCGTTGACCAGCGTCCCGCTGCCTCCTGAACTCGATCCCGAGGCCGGGGTCGAGAGCACCGGCGCGTTCACCGTGGCGATCGTCCCGGTCTGGGGGGAGCTGCCCACGGTGCCCACGGGGGCGTTGACGGCCACCAGCGTCGACCCGGTGGCTCCGGTGGAGCCACCGTGCTCCACGGGAACGGACTCCGGGGTGGTCGAAGCGGGCGGCCCGGCGGGTGAACCCGCCGCGCCGGTCGCCGACGACTGGGCCGGGATCGATCCGATGCAGCTGGTGGCGGCGGAGGCGGGCGTCATCGTTCCTGCCCCGGCCAAGGTGAGTCCGGCTACGGCCGCCAGGATGGCGACCACTACGGCGCCGATGGCGCGTGAGGTTGAGGTGTACATGTGAGTTCTCCTTTTCGTAGGTGTCTTCTGTCCGGTCGGTCACACGGCGACCGGGCCGTTTGGCTCGACAGAAGGCCCTAACCGGGAGGTGCGTGCCTCACGTCCAAAAGGAGGCGCGTGAACGTCTCTCGGCGCGCGACCAGGAGGCCGGCACCGGCGAGTACCAACACGAGCAGATGAGGAGGGAGTGATCCAAATGGTGTCCCGTGTCCGGTGGGTACCGAGCCGCCGCTGCCCGCGGGAGGAAGGGTCGGTGCCACCGGGGAGGTCGGCGACCGGGATGGAGGAATCGGAGCACCAGGCCCCGAGGGGCGAGGCCTGGTGCTCCCCTGGGCGACCGAGGGGGAGGTGGTGGTCGGAGTTCCCCGGTCGCTGAGGAAGGAGACCGGCGCCAGAGCTGTCGCCAGTCCGGTGGAAGACCCGCCGCCCGTCACCGGCATCGAGTGCGTGATCCCCGCGGGGGCGATGCTGGGTGCAGGCACGATGCCGGTGACGGACGTGGTGAGCGTGGAGAGCGTGGAAAGTGTCGGAACGGTGAGCCCACCGGTGGGCAGCCCGGGAGCGACCGCCCCGCCCACCGGGCCCGCCGCCGACGTGACCACCGTGTTCACGTGGTTCACGGTGGTGGTGGCCAGGGGCTGGAGGGGGGAGGGGACGGCCGCAGGTACGGCTGGGGTCACATCGCCGATGAGCGTGGGGACGGTGGGCACCGGCGCGGCCACTGCCGATGCGGTGGCGGCGAGACCAGTGGGGAGTGAGGGCGGTGGGGTGGCGGCCCCGGCGGCGCCGGTGAACAGGCACGACAGGAACAGGGCGATCCCCACCCCCACCAGGCCGGCCAGGGCGGCCAGGGCAGGTGACAGCCGGCGGGTGCCGACGCTGCCTTCCTCCCCTCCACTGCTGGGATCTGCCATGAGGCGCCTCACGAACACTCCATACCACTCTACGAGGTCATCTAATCACTATCTGCGTAAAATGCAACCCTGGTTGTTGTGCCGACACCGCCGTGGGGCGTGCACCGGTAGTTGTTCGGAGGTTGCCGGCGGGGCTGACGCGGCGGCGGTCCCATGAGCTGGGAGAGTGGTCCGATGTTCGTCACCAACCATGTGCTCTCCGGCGTCCTCATCGGTCGGGCGCTCGAACGCCGGCCGGTGGCCGCCTTTGTGGTCGGGGTGGGCTCCCATCTGGTGCTCGATTCCATCCCCCACTGGGGGTGTGACACCACCAACGAGGACGGCACCGAACACTTCCTGGCCGTGGCTCGGCGGGACGGTGTGCTGGGCCTGGCCGCCATGGCCGCGGCAGCACTGGCCGTCGACCGCCGGGCCCGACCGGCGGTCATCGCCGCCATGGCCGGAGCGGCATTCCTGGACCTGGACAAGCCCATCCAGCACTTCTTCGGCTTCTACCCCTTCCCCCAGGCCGTTCGCCGCCTCCACTCCTGGGTCCAGAACGAAGCCGAATCGGGCCTGGCCGTCGAGCTGGCCTTCGGGGCGGCCTTCGCTGTGGCCGACGCTGTGGTGGCGGTCGGTACGCGTCGTCGCTGAGGCGTCGCACAGGTGCGACACTCGGGTGTGTGAGCAGCGTGGCCTCACGAGAGTTGCGCAACAACACCCGGGAGATCTTGGAACGGGTCGAAGCGGGCGAAGAGGTGGCGATCACCGTCGATGGACGACCGGTGGCCACGCTTCGGCCCATTGGCTCTCGTCCCCGATGGATGTCCCGTGCCGAGTTCGTGCAGCACGTCGTCGGTCATCAGGCCGACCCCGGTCTGACCGAGGAGCTGCGTCTGCTGGCCCCGGACAGTACCGACGACCTCCTGTGAGCGGTGTCGATCGGGCCGTCGTCGACACATCGGTATTCATCGCCCGGGAGTCAGGGCGCCCGTTAGCCGAGGACGAACTGCCCGATCAGCTGGCCGTGTCGGTGATCACGGCAGGCGAGCTGCGGGGCCGGCGTACTGGCCGCAACCGACAGCGCTACCCGCGTGCGACGCCTGGACACCTATCGCCAGGCTTTGGACTTCGACCCCATCCCCATCGACGAGTCGGTCGCCGAGTCGTGGGCCCATCTGCGCGTGCTGCTGCGTGACGCCGGTGCATCACGATGGCGCTCCGCGTGCCGCTCGTCACCCAAGATGCCGACTACCTGGAGCTCGGTCATCCGCCTCTGATCGGGCTCAGGCGGCCGCGGCGCTGAGCGAGGCCAGCTGGTCGTCGCTCAGCTCCAGGGTGCCGGCCTGGCAGTTCTCTTCCACGTGTCCCTGGGACTTGGTCCCCGGGATGGGCAGCATCACCGGCGAGCGGTGCAGTAGCCAGGCCAGTGCCACCTGGCACTCCGTCGCCCCGGTCTCCTTCACGATGTGGTCCACCGGACCACCCGGGTTGGCCAGGGCCCCGGCGGCGATGGGGAACCAGGGAATGAAGCCGATGCCCTCGCGCTCGCAGTACTCGAGGACGTCCTCGGACGAGCGGTCGGTCAGGTTGTAGAGGTTCTGCACACTGGCCACCGGCACCACGCGCAGTGCCGCCTTCACCTCTTTCACGCTGACCTGGCTGAGGCCCACCGAACGCACCTTCCCCTCGTCGACGAGGTCGGACAGCAGGCCGAACTGCTCGGCGGCGGGGACTTTGGCGTCGATCCGGTGGAGCTGGAAGAGGTCGATGGTCTCGACCCCGAGGCGCCGGAGGCTCATCTCGCACTGCTGGCGCAGGTACTCGGGTCGCCCGACCGGGAGCCACTGTCCAGGGCCCTGGCGGGTGAGACCGGCCTTGGTGGCGATGACCAGCCCTTCGGGGTAGGGGTGGAGGGCCTCGTGGATGATGCTCTCGGACACCTCGGGGCCGTAGGAGTCGGCCGTGTCGATGAGATCGACGCCGAGCTCGACGGCCCGGCGCACGGTGCGCACGCACTCGGCCCGGTCGGCCGGCTCGCCCCACACGCCCTCACCGGTGATCTGCATGGCCCCGTAGCCGAGGCGGTGCACCTCGCTTCCGGCCAGGTCGAAGGTGCCGGCGTGGTGAACGGGCAGGGTGGTCTCGTCGGTACTGGTCATGGGGTTCCTCCTCGAAGGTGGTGCGCCGGGGGCAGGAGTGGTGGCGCCGGCTCTGTTCTACCCGGGCTGGGCCATCGAGGAACCACCGCTTCTACCCACGGGCCAGACGCAAGCGTCGGGGACAGGGACGGCGTCAGCCCGGTGACGAGGTCATGAACACCGAGGTGAGCTCGGTGCGGCCCGGCAGCCCCAACTTGGCGTAGGTCCGGGTCAGGTGGGTCTCGACGGTCCGCACCGAGAGGCTCAGCCGCTCGGCGATGGCCCGGTCCGACATGCCCTGGGTGGCCAGCTGGGCCACCTCCCGCTCCCGGGCCGTGAGGGCGGCCACCGCACTCGGCGGCGTGCTCAGTGCCGGGGTGGCCACCGGGTCGCCCGGGTCGAGGTGGGAGCCGGCGCGCTCGAACGAGGCCGCCGCTTTGGTCGGGTTGCCCTGGCGCTGATGGGCGGCGGCGGCGTCCATGGCAGCTTCGGCGGCGTAGAGGTCGACGCCGAGCGAGCCGAACTGGGCCGAGGCCTGGTCGAGGGCGTCACCGTCATGTCCGGACCGGGCGACCACGTGGCTCCGGCACGCCGCGGCCAGCGGTCCATCGACCGGTGGCAGGGCGGTGAGCTCGGATACGGCGTCGGTGTGGCCCAGGCGGGCGGCGTCGTACCAGCACCACAGGGCCATCGTCGTGAGCCCGTGCCCCATGGCGTCGTTGGCCCCAGTGACCGATCGCTCGGCGGCCTGGGCCACCTGGCCCTCGGCGGCCAGGATGGCCACCTCGGCGCGGAGCACGGTCGGCGGTGAAGATGGCGGCCATCGGCCCGGCGGCGTCGCACTGGTCGAGCATGAGCCGGGCCTCCCCGGTCGCACCGGACAAGGCGAGGGCCCCGGCCAGGTGGGCGAGGTTCCAGGCCACGAACATCCGGTCGAAGCCGTCCAGCGCCACCAGCGCATCTCGGAGGTGCCGAACGGCCTGAGCGGGCCGGGCTCCGAGGAGGGCCACGCGGCTCAGATAGTGGGACGTCCGGGACACGATGCACTCGTCCCCGTCTTCCACGGCCTGGGCGAAGGCCGATTCCGCCTCGGCGGCCAGCGTGGCGAGGCGGCCCCCGTAGTAGAGGGCCTCGAACCGGGCCCCGCGCAGGCTGGCGTTGAGGGGAGGAGCACTGCTGCGGATCTGTTCGGCCGCCCCCAACCACTCTGCGGTGATGGCCAAGGCGGCGTCGGCCCGGCCCTGCTGGGTCATGGCCACCCCGACGGCGACCGCCGTCATGACCGCGGCCTCGGGACCGATGTCGGGGCCGGCCAGCGCCCGCATCCCCGTTCGCGTCGCCGAGTCGACATCGCCCAGGATCAGATGGGCCCCGGATTCGACGGCGTCGAGCATGGCCGAGAGCTGAGGGTCGTGGCCGCAGGCGGACCGCTCCAGGTCCACCAGCGAGAGCGCGGCCTCGGGACGCTGCACGGTCCAGATGAGCCCGACGGCGCGGCTGGTGCAGGCGGCCACCCGTTCCCGCGGAGTCAGGCCCTCGGGGTCGAACTCGAGGAGCAGGGCTTCGGCCTCGGCCACCCGTCCGACGAGCACGAGGGACCGGACCAGCTCCAAGAGGACCGGTGGTGCTGCTCCGGCCACCAGGGCGGCCCGGAGGAGGCGGATGGCGCTGTCGACACTGCGGGTGCGCACCACCGCGGCGGCGCGCACCATGAGATCGGGGTCGAGCCGGCACTCGGCCGCCGCTCCCCACATCGCCACCCGTAAGAGCATGTCGGCGTCGGTGTCTTCGGCCGTCTCGAGCGTCTGGGCCAGTGCGGCGATGGTGGCCCGGCGCTGCTCGTCGGTGATGCCCTGGCGGGCTGCTTCGCCGAACAGGGGATGGACGAGGCGGAGCGCGGTGTCGCCATCACTGTCCACGCCCACCACCAGGCCTTTCCGCCTGAGGCTGGTGATGACCTCGCGCGGCACCAGGTGGTCGACGATGGCCGATTCGAGGGGCTCGGCCAGAGCGAGCACGTCGACCGCACTCCGCTCGGCCGATGACAGGTGGTCGAGCTGGTCGCCGATGAGCGAGAGCAGGCGCGGCTCGGCGGTCAGCGGACCGACGCGCGTCCACAGTCCGTGCTGGAGAGCGATGGTGCCCTCCCGCACCCCCGACTCGACCACCATGGCGACCACCATGGGGACACCGCGGCTGGCCAACCAGGCGTCCTGGACCAGTGGGGCATAGATCGGGCCACGCAGCTGGGCCGTCATCATGGCCTCGACCCCGGCGTGGTCGAGGGGGGTCAGGACCAGTCGTTCGGAGAGACCTTGGCCCACCAGGGACTCGAAGGCACTGGAGGCCCGGTGGTCCTCCCGGGCCGTGGCCAGGACCAAGGCCTTGCCGGTCACGGCCAACTGGTGGATGGCGACCGCCGAGTAGTCGTCGAGCAGATGTCCGTCGTCCACCACCACGAGCAGCGGGCGCCCCATGGCCTGGCCGAGGAGGGCCTCCTGCACCCGGGTCAGGTCGTCGGCCGCCGCCGGGGCGTCGATCAGGTGCCCCGAGAGGGCCCCGAGGGGGATGGCCTGGGACGCCTGGGTGGCCGAGACCGGCACCAGGGCGAACTGGTCGGCCAACTCGGTTGCCGCCTGCCGGATCAGGCTGGTCTTGCCCATTCCGGCCGGGCCCTCGACGGTGACCCCGAAGCCACCGGTGATGGTGGCGGTGAGGGACTTGAGCTCATCGGTACGACCGACGAGTGGAGTCTGCCCGGCCACCGGACCAGCCTATTCGACGGCTGCCGCCGGACCGCTGGGCGTGAGTATCGAACGACCGGCCTGCCGCAGTGATGGCCGGTCGGGACCGGTCCACTCAGGAGCGGCTGAGGAGGGCGGCGATCCGCTCGTAGCGCGGGTCGTCGTCGCCGGCGATCCGTCCCACCCACCGCAGGACCTCAGCCGTATCGATGACGGCGCCGAGGGCCAGCATGGCGTCGATGTCCACCCAGTCCTTCGGGCGGTCGAATACGACCTTGCACACGACGAGGTGATCGACGCCCAGGATCGGGATGGTGGTGTCGCCGAACGGCACTCGTCGAAGCTCCCGACTGGCGGCGACGTGGAAGGCGTCGTAGGAGAAGAACAGGTCGATCGGCGTGCTCTCCCACATGACCCGCACCTGCCCGTCCCGTTGTACGAGCTCGACGACGGCCGGGTCGTCGACGGCGGCCCCGAGGGCGGCCAACGGTTCGGCCACCTCGGCGAACCGGTCGGCCGGGATGAACACATTCACGTCGATGTCGATAGTGGCGCGGGGCTCGGCGTAGTAGGCGAGGGCCAGCGCTCCCCCGAAGGCGTGGGGGAGCCCGGACAACGCGGCGTCGATGGCCTCGATCCGCTCCGCCAAGGTCATGGTGCTCACGTCGAGATGAGTCTCGGAGCCTCGAGTAGGGGAGCCCGTCGCCGCACCGGGATGGCATCGGCCAGTGACAGCACGTCGAGTAGGCGGCGGGCGTGCTCGTTCACATCGGCCGGCGGGGGAAGGTCGGACGTCGGTCGCTCGGCCCTGAGGACCAGCTGTTCGCCCCCCGCCTCCACCAGTCGGCGCAGCGTCTCATAGGTCGGGTCCCGGTGCCCGTGCTCGTAGGCCGAGACGACCGGTTGGGACGTGCCGGCTCGTCGGGCCAGCTCCGCCTGGGTCAGGCCCTGGCGTCGGCGGACGGTCCGGATGATCGACGCTGGCTCCATGCGGACAGTATATCGGATTGTCTATGTCCGGGGCACCGGTGTGTGCCGTTCAGCTCAGCGCCGCTTGTAGACCGGCTCTCTTCCCTCGGCCCGGGCCACTTTCATCTCGGCGTAGTCCCGGGAGGCAAAGACCATGGACTGGGCGACCGCCTCTTCGGCGATGGACCGCTGGACCTCGTGGACCGAGAGGCCGTAGAGCGTGCGTCGGGCCATCTTGACGGTGAAGGCCGGGGCCTTGGCCACGGTCTCGGCCATCTCCCGGGTCACGGCGTCGAGCTCCTCCTCGTCAGCCACCAGCCGACTGATGATGCCGTGGCCCAAGGCCTCCTCGGCGGTCATGACCCGGCCGGTGAGGGCGAGGTCGGCGGCCACACCGTGACCCACCATCTGGAAGAGCCGGGCCATCCCCCCGGTGTCGGGGATGACCCCGTGGACCACCTCGGGGAGCACCATCCGGGTCCCCCTGGCGGCCACCCGGATGTCACAGAGCAGCGATCGCTCGAACGCCCCGCCGATGACCCAGCCCTTCAGGGCACAGATGATGGGGGAGGGCATGGTGAAGAACATCTGGGAAGGCCGGTGGCCCCGTTCGATGAACTCGAGGTCGGAGATGTCCTCGGTGCGGATCCCGAGCTGATCGGTGTCCCGGCCCGAGGAGAACGACTTGCCCTCGCCCCGCCAGACGATGGCCCGCACCGCGTCCATCTCGTGGACATGGGCCAGGACCTCGAAGAGTCGCCGGTCCATCTCGTCGCTCATGGCGTTGTGCTTTTCGGGGCGGTTGTTGGTGATGACCGCCACCGCCCCGTCGAGGTCCAAGGTGACCAGGCGCTGGTCCTCGGGGCCGAGGGTGCTTGGGACATCGACGGCGCTCATGCTGCGCCTCCCTTCGGGTTGGGGCCGCCGGACGGTCCGGAGCCGGGTGGAGGTTCGCCGAAGGGCGGACGCCCCAGCTGTTCGCGGATGGGGGTGAAGGGGGGCTGGACGGTGTGGCGTCGCTGCCAGTTGGCCCCGTCCACCACCAGGGAGTGGCCGCTGATGTAGGTGGCGTAGGGGGAGCACAGGTAGGTGGCGGCCCAGGCCAGCTCCCGGGGGAACCCGACCCGGCCGGCCGGGACCCGTGAGTCCTGGCCCTCGTACTTGCCGGGCACCGCGGCGATGGCCGCCACCTCGTCCTCGTGCGGCATGAGGCCAGGGACGAGCCCGTTGACCCGGATCCCGTAGGGACCCCACTCGACGGCCAGGGTCTCGGTCAGGTTCTTCACCCCGGCCTTGGCCGCCGCCGAGTGGGCGAATCCCGGGCCACCGGTCCATGCGTAGGTGGCCCCGATGTTGACGATGGCCCCGTCCCGCTCCTCGGGGATCAGGCGCCGGGCCAGCTCCCGGCAGCACAGATAGGTGCCGTTCAGGACGATGTCGACGACGGTGCGCCACGCGTTGGGGCTCATGTCCTCGGCCGGCACCGGGAAGTTCCCCGCCGCGTTGTTGATCAGGACGTCGATGGGACCGAGATTCTCCTCGACGGCGTCGAAGGCTGACGCGATGGAGTCGGCGTCCCGGATGTCGCAGGCGACGGCGAACGGCCACCCCCCGGCCTCCTTCACGGCCGCGGCTCCTGCTCGTCGGTGGTCCTCGTCCCGGCTGAGAATGCCCACCGACGCCCCGAGACGGCCGAACTCGGTGGCGATGGCCTTGCCGAGGCCGGTGCCTCCGCCGGTCACGATGACCACGGCGTCGTCGTAGGTGCCCGGGACCAGGGCTGAGGCGCCGAGGGGCGGGGGAGGTCGAAGGCCGGGCGGTGTCATGGCACCGCAGCCTACTGACGCTCCGTCAGGTGAATGAGGCTGGCGGCCCAGGAAACCGTGGGGAACGACCGGCGGCACCCCGGGTCGTGGGCCATGCGGGCTGGGTCCCGCCCGACACCAGGGTTTGTCGATTGGCCGTCTAGGGAATCGCTAGGCCATGGCTGCCCGTCGCGTCCCGCTGGAAACTCAACTGTCGTGAACCGCCTGGGTGCAGCCCGGCTCCGAGTACTCGATTCGGTTGAGGGTGCCGACGGATTGGACGGATGGGTCGGACAGGTCCGTACCGTGGCGCAACGGGTGGTCGGTCCCGATCCCGTCCGACGCCTGTTGAGCGGAACCGATCTGGGCCATCCCGCTCATCCGATGCTGGTGCAACTGCCCATTGGCTTTTGGACCAGCGCGTGGGTGCTCGACCTCACCGGTCTGGGTAGGACGAAGGTGGCCAGGGACCTTGTGGGGCTGGGCGTCCTCACCGCGCTGCCTGCCGTGGCCAGTGGGGTGTCCGATTGGATTGACACCGACGGGGCCGAGGCCCGCGTCGGACTGGTGCACGCCACGGCCAACGCCACCGCCGTGGCCTGCTTCTCCGTCTCATGGTGGCGACGTCGAGGCGGTCGTCACAGCGGACTGTTCTGGTCGATGGCCGGGGCCGCGGTGGCCACGGTGGGCGGATTCCTCGGCGGACATCTCGCTTACTCATTGGGGGTGGGCGTGGATACGAATGCCTTCGAGACCGGTCCGGACGAGTGGACGGCCGTGCGGGGAGGTGTGCCGAGCGAACCCGTCGTGGCCCGCACGGTGGGTGGGGTCCGGGTGATGGTGGCCCAAACCGACGAGGGCCGATTCGCGCTGGCCGACCGGTGCAGCCACCGAGGTGGTCCGCTCTCGGAGGGGGAGTTGGACGGCGAATGCGTGACGTGCCCATGGCACGGGAGCCGGTTCGATCTGGACACGGGCACCCCCACCCGGGGGCCGGCTTCTGTCCCCCAACCGGTGTACGAGAGCCGTGTCACCGACGGAAAGCTGGAGTTACGCCGCCACGAGTCGCGCGCTCTCCGCCAGCGATCCGTGAGCCCCGGATAGCCCCGACGCCGCCTGCGGTCCCGTTGGCACGGTTGTGCTGACCGAGCCGCGGCCGGCCAAAGGGCTGTTTCGACCATCCGCTGGTGGGTAGCGCACCAGGGCCTCGGAAATTTCGAGGACAAGCAGAACGAGAGGTTGCTGAACCAATGCGAGCAGTTGTGTACAACGGGCCGAGAGACGTGTCCGTCACCGAGGTTCCCGACGCGACCATCGAAGAGCCGACCGATGTCGTGGTGAAGATCACCGCCACGAACATCTGTGGATCGGACCTCCACATGTACGAGGGCCGGACCGACCTCGAACCCGGGAAGGTCATCGGTCACGAGAATCTCGGCGAGGTGGTGGACGTAGGCTCTGCCGTTACGTCGATCTCGGTCGGCGACCGCGTCTGCCTCCCCTTCAATATCGCCTGTGGCTTCTGCAAGAACTGCGCACGCGGACTGACCGGCTTCTGCCTCACGGTCAACCCGGGAAATGCCGGCGGCGCCTACGGCTATGCCGACATGGGTCCCTACGACGGCGGCCAGGCTGAGTTCTTGCGGGTCCCCTTTGCTGACTTCAACGCCCTGTCCCTCCCCGAGGACAGCGTGGAGAAAGAGAACGACTACGTGATGTTGGCCGACATCTTCCCGACCGGATGGCACGGCACCCGGTTGGCCGGCCTGCAGCCCGGGGAGACCGTGGCGGTCTACGGCGCCGGACCGGTGGGCACCATGGCGGCCTACTCGGCGGTCATCCAAGGTGCCAGCCAAGTCTTTGTGGTCGATCATCTGGCCGAACGCCTCCAGGCCGCCGAACAGTTCGGCGTTACGGGTATCGACTCGACCAAGGGTGATCCTGCCGAGCAGATCAAAGAGGCCACCCACGGCGAAGGCGTGGACCGCGGAGTGGAGGCCGTGGGCTACCAGGCGCATGACGCCGAGGGCCAGGAGCGGTCGAACATGACCATGAACGCCCTGGTGGACGTGGTCCGTCCGACCGGAGGGATCGGCGTGGTCGGGGTGTTCGTCCCCGAGGACCCCGAGGCCGCCGACGACCTGGCCAAGGAAGGGAAGATGGCCTTTGACTTCGGGCAGTTCTTCTTCAAGGGACAGACCATCGGTACCGGTCAGGCCAACGTCAAGGCCTACAACCGAGAGCTCCGAGATCTCGTCCACCAGGGGAAGGCTCAGCCGTCCCGGTTGGTCTCGCACAACCTGGGGCTCGACGACGCCCCGGATGCCTACAAGCACTTCGATGCCCGGGATTCGGGGTGGACGAAGGTCGTCCTGAATCCGACCAAGGGCTGAACCGGGCTGGGGTGGGCAGCGCGCCGGCCACCGGCGCGGCTGCTCGGCCCGGGCTGGCATGCTGGATCGATCGTGGTTGCTTGTCCAGCGTTGGTCCACCGTGACTAGTCGGCCCGTGGAGTCCCGCTGGGGTCGACCGTGAACAGCGCTGACCTGGGTAGCAACGCCCGGGGGCGTAGGACGGTATGAGGGAGACCTCGATCGACCAGTTCGTGCACGTGCGCGGCGCCTCGGAACACAATCTGAAGGACATCGACCTCGATATTCCTCGAGACGCCCTTGTCGCCTTCACGGGGATCTCCGGGTCCGGGAAGTCCTCGATCGCCTTCGGCACCCTCTATGCCGAGGCGCAACGCCGGTACTTCGAATCGGTGGCGCCCTACGCCCGCCGCCTGCTCCACCAGGTGGGCATCCCGCACGTCAGCGAGATCACCGGGTTGCCTCCGGCGGTGGCACTCCAGCAGCGCCATGGCACGTCCAACTCGCGGTCGACCGTCGGAACCCTCACCACACTGTCCAACTCGCTGCGGCTGCTGTACTCCCGAGCCGGGACCTACCCGAGCGGCGCCCGCCGACTGGAGGCCGAGGCGTTCTCGACCAACACCACCGCAGGGGCCTGTCCCCGGTGCCACGGTCTGGGGGTCGTCCACGATGTCACCGAGGAGCTCCTCGTCCCGGACACCTCCCTCAGCATCCGCGAGGGGGCCATCGCCGCGTGGCCGGGTGCGTGGCAGGGTGCCAACCTGCGGAGCATCGTGAGTGGACTCGGGATCGACATCGATGCACCGTGGCGAAAGCTCACCCGCAAGGACCGGAACTGGCTGCTCTTCACCGACGACCAGCCCTCGGTGCTCATCGAGCCCGAACGTGATCGCATCGACTACGGCTACTACGGCAAGTTCTGGAGCGCCCGCAAGCACGTGATGCACGTCCTGGCCGACTCGAAGAGTGAGCGGATGCGCGACCGGGCGATGCGTTTCGTGCGCAGTGTCCCGTGTCCGGCGTGTGGCGGCAGCGGCTTGCAGCCCGAGGCACTCCTCGTGACCTTCGCCGGCTACTCCATCGCGGAGATCAACGCCATGTCGATCACCGAGCTGGTCGACGAGCTTCGGCCTTGGGCCGGGTCGCCTGTCGTCACGGGGACCGCGTCCCCCGGGGCCCGGAGCCGAGCGAGGTGGCGATGAGGATCTGCGCCGATCTCGTAGGCCGCCTCGAGGTGCTGTCCCACCTCGGGTTGGGGTATCTCGCCCTCGGGCGCCGGTCGACGACGCTGTCCCCCGGGGAAGCGCAACGGCTGCGCATCGCCACCGAGCTGCGCTCGGGCCTGTTCGGGGTGGTCTACGTGTTGGACGAGCCGTCGGCCGGCCTGCATCCGGCGGACGCCGAGCCCCTGATGGACGTCCTCACCCGCCTGGTGGCATCGGGCAACTCACTGTTCGTGGTGGAACACGACATGGACATCGTGCGCCAGGCCGACTGGGTAGTCGACATCGGCCCGGGAGCCGGGGGAGCCGGGGGCCGGGTGCTGTATTCGGGGCCGCTCCCCGGACTGGAGGACGTCAAAGAATCTCCGACGAGCCGGTATCTGTTCGGACGGGCCGAGCGGTTCGACCACAGGCCGCGTGAGCGGCGGGACTGGCTCCAGTTGGGCAACGTGACCCGGCACAACCTCCGTGAGCTCTCTGTCGACCTGCCGTTGGGGGTGCTGACCGCGGTCACCGGCGTCTCGGGCTCGGGAAAATCGACACTGGTAGCCCAGGTGCTGGCCGGAGCGGTGCGCCGTCACCTGGGAGTGGGGGCGGACACGCCCGATGAGGCAGACGTCGGCGGGGAGGTGCACGCGTCGGGACTCGATGCGTTCGACCGCCTCATCCAGGTCGACCAACGACCCATCGGCCGCACACCACGGTCCAATCTGGCCACCTATACGGGCATGTTCGATGCCGTCCGCAGGCTCTTTGCCTCGACCGACGAGGCACAGGCCCGCGGCTACGCGCCGGGAAGGTTCTCCTTCAACGTGCCCGAGGGCCGGTGTGAGACCTGCCAGGGGGAGGGGTTCGTTACCGTAGAACTGCTCTTTCTTCCCGGGACGTACGGCCCGTGCCCGACCTGTGAGGGTGCGCGGTACAACCGCGAGACCTTGGAGGTGACCTACGGCGGAAAGAACATCGCCGAGGTGCTGGCCATGTCGGTCGACGAGGCCAGCGAGTTCCTGGCTGACTCCCCGGCCGCCTCCCGGACCCTGGCGACGCTCGTCGAGGTCGGTCTGGGCTACCTGGGGCTGGGTCAACCGGCAACGGAACTCAGCGGTGGTGAGGCACAGCGCATCAAGCTCGCCACGGAGCTGCAGCGGGCCCACCGCGGCCGTGCGCTCTACGTGCTGGACGAGCCGACGTCGGGACTGCATCCCCAGGACGTCGACCTCCTGGTACGGCAGCTGCATCGGCTCGTGGACGCCGGCAACACGGTGGTGGTGGTCGAGCACGACCTCGATGTGATCGCCACCGCTGACTGGGTCATCGAGCTCGGCCCTGGGGGTGGCGACCGCGGGGGCAGGGTGGTCGCCACCGGTATCCCCGCCGAGATTTCCAACAACTCCGACAGTGTCACTGCGCTCTATCTCGGCCGCCAGTTGGACCACTCATGAAGGACGGCAGCCAGTCGATGGGGTCAGGGGGCCAGGCCCCGGCCATCCTGCTTCTCGCTACCGCAGTGGTCTCGACGCAAGCGCGTGGAGCGGAGACCACGAGCGCGTGCGGGCGACAGCCCGATCCCACAATCAGTTTGACCTCTGCGCACCTGGGCATAGCTTCCGGCATCCAGCAACGGGAGGCGAACTCATGGGAACAGCCAAGAACAAGACCAAGGCGGTTACCGGTACGGTCAAAGAGCAGGTCGGCAAGGCCACCAAAAACCGCTCCCTCGAGGCCAAGGGGAAAAAGGACAAGGCCGCCGGCAACCTGAAGCAGGCCGGCAGGAACGTGAAGAAGGCCCTGTGACCGGCGCGGTCGCCGATCGCAGGCGGCCGTGCCCTAGCGTGGGGTGCCTTGACCCCTACTGACACAGCCCATGAAGGCATCGCCTCGGTGCGGAGCCGGGTGTGGCGAAATGGGATCAAGGAGATCGACAACTTCCCCCTCGAGCGGCTCTCCGACTATCTGGCGGAGGAGGGCTGTCTGGTGTGGGTCGATCTCTGCGACCCGACGCCGGAGCGTCTGAATCAGATCGCCAACGAGCTGACCCTCGACCCTCTGGCCGTCGAGGACGCGTTGGCCCGGGCCGAGCGAGCCAAGGCCACCCGTTACGCCACGCACACGTTCATCACCGTCTACACCACCTGCCCACCGGCAGAGGGGTCGGAAGGTGATGAGGACCTACGTCTCGACGTGAGTCGAATCTCGGCCTTTGTGCTCCCCCGGGGAGTGGTCACCGTCCGCCAGACCAACCGATTCGACATCGACGCGGTGGTGCAACGCTGGGAGGACAACGCCGACCTGCTCAAGTACGGAGTCGGCGCCCTCGTCCACGGCCTGTTAGATGTGATCGTGGATGGTCACTTCGAAGCGGTGCAGGTGCTGGACGACCGAATCGAAGCGCTCGAGGACGGCCTCTTCGACGAGAACGCCGTGAACCGTGACCTACAACTGCGCACTTACCGCATCCGACAGGACCTGGTCGAGCTCCGCCGGGTGGTCCTCCCCATGCGGGAGGTGGTCAATGCGGTGCTGCGACACCGGAAGGACATCCACGCGGCCAGCGAGCTCGACGGCTGGTTCGACGACCTCTACGACCATGTCCTCCGGGCGAGCGAGTGGACCGAATCGTTGCGGGACATGGTGGCCACCATCTTCGAGACCAATCTCTCCCTCCAGGACGCCCGTCTCAATATGGTGATGAAGAAGCTGACCGGTTGGGCGGCAATCATCGCCGTACCCACCGCGGTCACCGGCTACTTCGGCCAGAACATCCCCTATCCCGGATTCGGTAAGCACTGGGGGTTCCTGCTCAGCTGTGCCGTCATCGTCGGCCTGGCTGCGTCCCTCTACGTCCTGTTCCGGAAGAAGCGCTGGCTGTAGGTACGACCCGAAACACCAGGCCTGGCCTGAGTCTCCGACGGACCATGCCCCCGATCAGATCTGCTCTTCGGGTTCCTCGCTCAGCCCACGTGAAGGTCGACCCGCGCATCAGTGCGATCGAGATCAGTGCGATCATTTTATGCGAAGTGCTATCATCGACTCCGTGAAGCAGGTGATCACCAGGATCGACGAAGAGCTGGCCCGTGCGGTCAAGGAACGGGCCGCCGAGTCGGGAGAGTCGGTCAACTCCTACGTCACCCGGCTTCTTCAGGCGGCAGTGGCGGGACCGCGCTCGCCACGCCAGATCTGGAAGGCCGCCGCTCGAGCCAATGGGGTGGTGATGACGCGGCCACCACGGCGCGATCAAGCGAGGAAGTCCGGCAGGGACCTGAAAACAGCGGTGACCACCCCCGCCGGGTTCGCCGCAGAACTGGTGAGCCTGGAGCGGGATCAACGGTGATCATCTTCGCCGACACGAGTGCTCTCGGAAGCATGTATCTCGACGACGAAGAGGATGGCGCCTGGATCCGCCAGGTGATCTTCGACGGCGACCATCAAGTCGTCATCTCGCAGTTGGCCGACGTGGAGTTTGTCAGTCTCCTGGAACGGGCGAAGCAGAGGGGTCGCATCGACGACGATGGACTGGCCGAGCGCCTCGCCGCGTTTGAGGACGACACGGATGACGAGGGAACGCTCGCCGTCGTTCCCCTTACCAGGGACACGTTCCTCACAGCACGCCATTTCGTGTTGGCTGCGGCGGTCAGAACCCTCGATGCACTGCAGCTGGCCTGTGCCGATGCCGTGTTCAACTCCAGCAGTGAACCGGTGAGCATCCTGACCCGTGACCTACGCCAGGCCGAGGCCGCAACGGCTTTGGGATTCACGCTGTTCCAACCGGCTGCATAACGACGACGTGCAGAACGCCAGATCATGAGTCCACGGGACAGTGAACTTCAGCGCTGGGCGGGAGATGAGAACCCGGAGTTCACCGTGCTCCTCGACACCGCCATGGTCGCCTCGGATTCGCTCCTCATCGGTCCCGACGCCATCAAGGCGAGTGCGGATCAGCTGCAGGCCGTCGGGCTGGCCGGGCTCGGTCGGCTGGACGCGCATCCATGTCCCGACGAGGATCTGGCCGACCGACTTGCCGTTCTCATCGACCGGTACGGTGCCATCGGTCGCTCGTTGCAGGTTCCTGCCGACGAGGAGTGGGGCTACGTTCCCGCCGTGGCCGCTCAGCTCCAGGCGCTGATCGCCGATCTGGCCATATTCCTGGCCGACCTCGGTCACGCCATCGAGGGTCGCTGACTCTTCGGTCCGATTGGCCGCGGCGAGGGTGGGTAGGGTGGCTCAGTGCCCGAGCCACCCACCGAGCGCGAGGTGAAGTTCGCTGCGGATCGCCGGTTCGTGCTCCCGGATCTGCGGGATCTCGTCAAACGGACGGTCAGGTTGCCCGAGCAGCACCTCGTGGCCACCTACTTCGATACCCCGGACTTCCGGCTGTGGGCTCGGGGGATCACCCTCCGCCATCGAACCGGCGAAGACGAAGGCACGGGTACGTGGACGCTGAAGCTGCCCCAATCGAGCTCGGGTCCCACGCTCGATCGCATGGAGTTGGAGTGGGAGGGATCGCCTGAGTTCATCCCCGACGCCGTGCACGAGATCGTGCGTGGGATCGCCCGACGAGCGGTATTCGAGCGGGTGACCTCCTTGGAGACGATCCGTCGTCGCCTGATCCTTCAGGGGGGCAGGCAGATCCTCTTGGCCGAGGTGGACGATGATCTCGTAACCATCCACGGCGGCCCCCACGACGGCGGGTGGTTCCGCCAGATCGAGGTGGAGCTGAACGAGGCCGACGTCTCGCTCTTGGAGGCATGCATCGAACGACTCCGCCACGCGGGTGCCCGGATCGATGAACGGGGCCCGAAACTCGCTCACGCCCTGGACGTGGATGCCCTCGGGTTGGACAGCGACTCCTTGGGATCGAAGTCGACGATCGCCGATGTGGTGGGGGAGAGCATCCGCAACGGGCTCGATCGCATCTTGGATCATGAGTACGTGCTGAGAGTGCACGACGAGGACCCACCGGTCGAGGCGATCCATCAGACCAGGGTGGCCACCCGACGGCTTCGCTCGGATCTGCAGACCTTCAAGGATGTCCTGGATCCTGTCTGGGTGACCCATAGTCGTGCCGACTTGAAGTGGCTCGGCGGTGAGCTGGGTCTGGTACGAGACGCCGACGTTCTTGGTCAGCACCTCGGCCTCGCAGGAGCACCGGCGATGGGCGACACCAAAGGGCACGCCGGCCTGCGCGCTCAGCTGCACGGTCAGCGGGGCATTGCCGCTGAGCGAGTGGCGGAAGCCTTGGCCAGTGATCGCTACCTGCACCTGCTCGACCGACTCAGCGCCGCGGCGGACCGTCCCCCGCTGTTGTTCTCGGACCGAACGGCACAGTTGGCCTCGGACGAGCCGTGCGTCGAGGGCGCTTCCGGCCATGGTCAAAAAACCCTGGAAAAAGCTGAGGAAACGGGTGGCGGCGGCCGGCAGTGCACCGACCGACCAGCAGCTCCATCAGATTCGCATCGCCGCCAAGCGGCTGCGCTATGCGGCGGAGGCGGCCGAGCCCGTGGTGGGCAAGCGGGCACGACGGGTGGCGAGTGCGGCCGAACGCCTGCAGACGCAGCTCGGCGACCACCACGACGCCGTGGTCGCCGAGGCATGGTTGCGCGACCGGGCCAAAGGAGCCTCATCGAAGGTCGCCTTTTCTGCCGGGGTTCTGGCCGCCGAGCAGATGCGGCGCCAAGCGCGGTACCGACAGGGCTGGCAAGCCCGGTGGGTGAAAGCCGACCGCCGCACCCGGGAGTGGATCCGCTAGTCACGCATACGGGAACGCCGTCGAGCTCGGCCCGAGCCCGTGGTCAGGATGGGTGCGGGTTCCCCTCGGGTAGCCTCGTCGTCCGTGGACTTCGACCTCTCCCCCGAACTCGCCGAACTGCAGCAAAGTGTCCGTCGCCTGGCCCAGGACAAGGTCAAGCCCCGCGCTCGGGAGATCGACTCCACCGGCGAGTACCCGACCGACATCTTCGAGGCCTTCCGGGACGCCGACCTGTTGGGACTGTGCCTACCCACCGACCTGGGCGGCTCGGGGGCGGGCATCCTCGGACTGACCATCGCCATCGAGGAGGTGGCCAAGTACTCGAATGCCGCCGCCCTCATGCTGCTGCTCACCCGCCTGCCCGTGGGCCCGGTCCTCATCGCCGGGAACGACGACCAGAAACAGCGCTACCTGCCGGGCATCGCCACCGGCGAGTTGCGGGCCGGCTTCGGGCTCTCCGAGGCCGTGGCCGGCTCGGACGTGGCCGGTATGCGGACCCGAGCCGTGCCCGACGAGGGATCGGCGGGGGACTGGGTCCTCACCGGCACCAAGTGCTGGATGTCCGGCGTGGTCGAGGCCGACTGGTACACGGTCTTCGCCAAGACCGGTGATCCGGCGTCCCGGGCCCACGACTCCATCACGGCCTTCATCGTCGAGCGGTCCTGGGACGGCGTGTCGGTCGGCCGCACCGACAAGAAGATGGGCGTGCGGGGCGTCCACACCGGTGAGCTGGTCCTAGAAGACGTCCACGTGCCGGCCGAGAACGTCATCGGTGAGGTGGGCGGGTTCCGTCTGGCCATGCTGGGCCTCAACGCCATGCGACCCATCGTGGCCGCCCGGGGCATCGGCCTCGCCGAAGGGGCCCTCATGTACGCCACCGAGTACGTGAAGGAACGCCAGGCCTTCAACCAGACCATCGCCGACTTCCAGGGCATCCAGTGGGAGATCGCCAAGGTGGCCGTCGACATCGAGGCGGCCCGCCTCCTCACCTACCGTTCGGCCTGGCTGGCCGACCAGGGGAAGTTCGGGAAGGAGTACGTGCCCTTCCTCTCCATGGCCAAGTACTTCGCCACCGAGCTGGCCGTGCGGGCCTCGGGCCTCGCCGTGCAGCTCCTCGGGGCCGCCGGCTACATGGAGGAGCACCCGACCGAGCTCTGGTACCGCGACGCCAAGCAGCTGACCATCGTGGAGGGCACCTCCCAGGTCCAGTTGGGCCTCATCGCCCGGGGTGTGCTCGGCCACGATCTGTGGTGGGACTGATGGCCACCCCGGCCGATGCCACCGAGGCGCCTTCGACACCGTTTGATGCCCTGGGCGGCTGGCCCGGCGTGCTCACCGACCTGTTGTCGGGCACCTCGCTGTCCTCGGCGTCGGCCGAGACGGTGATGGGCCAGGTCCTCTCGGGCGAGGCCACCCCAGCGCAGATCGCCTCGTTGGTCACCGCCCTGCGGGCCAAGGGCGAGTCGGTCGAAGAGATGACCGGCTTCGTGCGGTCCATGGTGGCCCACGCCGTGCCCCTGCCTCTGCCCGAGGGTATGGACGTCATCGACACGTGCGGGACCGGGGGAGACCGGCTGCGCAGCATCAACGTCTCGACTATCGCCGCCCTCGTGGTGGCGGCCACCGGGGCCAAGGTGTGCAAGCACGGGGGCAGGGCCTCCTCCTCGGCGGTGGGCGCAGCCGATGTGCTGGAGGCGCTCGGGGTAGTGGCCGATCTCGGGCCGGCCGGGGTGGCCCGGTGCATCGACGAGGTGGGCATGGGCTTCTGCTTCGCCCCCCGGTTCCATCCGGCCATGCGCTTCGCCGGCCCGGTGCGGAGGGAGCTGGGCATTCCCACCGTCTTCAACTACCTCGGCCCCCTGGCCAACCCGGGCCGGGCCCGCTATCAGGTGGTGGGGGTGAGCAACCCGGCCATGGCCGACAAGATGCTCGGCGTGCTGGCCGCCAACCATGCCGTGCGGGCCGTCGTGGTCTACGGCGACGACGGCCTCGACGAGCTCAGCACCACCGGGCCCTCGACGGTGCACGAGCTCATCAGGAATGCGGAGGGGAACTACGAGACGTCGGCCTACCGGGTGGACCCCGCCGTGCTCGGTTTCGCCCCGGCCTCCCTCGACGACCTTCGTGGTGGGGACGCCGCCTTCAACGCCGCGGCCATCCTGCGGGTCATCGGCGGGCAGGCCTCTCCCCACCGGGACATCGCCGTGCTCAACGCCGCCGCCGCTCTCGTCGTGGTGGGAGCGGTTCCCGACCTGCCCAGCGGGATCGTCCGGGCCGGTGAGGTCATCGACGACGGGCGGGCCGCCGAGGTGCTGCAGTCCCTCATCCGGGTCTCCTGCGAAGCGGCGGCCGAGGAGTCCGACCGCTGACCTCACGGGGCTGGCGTCAGACAGCTCCCATCGACGACGGCACGATTTGAGGTGAGCGGACCGCTCGCTCCCGTCCCGCACGGACCGGTCAGCTCGGCCACCGTGGGGATGCGCTGGGCCGAGGTGGCGAGGCCGGTCGGGGAGCCGACATGGAGGAGCCGCACCCGCTCGGGGTGGGCGGCGAGCCACTGGGCGACGATGGCTGGTTCTTGATCGGAGCCGTCGCCCCCCAGGCCGGCAGGCCCTGGTCGGTCGACGTCGTTCGGTGGCGTGTCACCGATCCACACCCCTTCGTCCAAGACGATCTCACCCTCACCTTCGACGGCGAGAACCACCCGTCCCGCCGATTGAAGCGACGCCACCCTTCGGTGGCGAGCCATCAGGGAGCGCAGCGCCTCGGCGTCGTCGCGCGCCACGGCCGCCTCCTCGTAGCGCTGTTGGCGGGCCAGTGCGGCCACGGTTTCGGCCAGGGGTCCCAACAGTCCGACGGGATCGGCCGCCAACTCCTCGGGCGTCCAGGCCCGGCGTCGACCACGCCGGCCGGGGCGCGCTCGGCGATCGGCGATGGGGGTTGAATCGGTGGTGCGACCAGCCCGGCCCCGGCCGGTTCGACCCGCGCCCCGGGCCTTGCCCTGCTGGTTGAACGGGGGTGACCAGGCCCGGATGAGCCGGCCTTCGATGATGGCGGCGGTGAGCGGACCCTCACACACCCGGTGGTGGACACGGTCGAGCTGTCGGAGCAGCCGACCGATCTTCCGTCGTCCGTCCGAGGTGAAGTACGACCGGACGCGAGCCTGCAGGTCGGTGGCCTTGCCTACGTAGAGGACGTGGCCGGCAGCGTCGGTGAACCAGTAGACGCCGGGCCGGTGCGGGAGCCGGACGGTGAGGCGGAGCTTGGCCGCCTGGGGGTGGCCGATGAGCTTCGGCAGGGCGAGCAGCTCCTCCAGACCGAGGATGCCGAACGAGCCCGCCCGCTCCAACAGGGCGTGGAGGAGGTCGCCGGTGGCCAGGACGTCGGTCAGGGCCCGGTGGGAGGGTTGGTGGGGGAGGCCCAGGGTGGCCGCCAGGGTCCCGAGCTTGCAGTTGTGCACCATGTCGCGGACCAGCCGACGGGCCAGGGCCAGCGTGTCGACGGTGGGGTTGGACAATGGGTCGCGGCCCGTGGCCACCAGGGCATGGTTGAGGAACGAGAGGTCGAAGCGCAGGTTGTGGCCCACCAGCACCGACGGGCCCACGAACTCGAGGAAGGAAGGGAGCATCTCGCCGACCCGGGGAGCATCGGCCACCATGGCGTCACTGATCCCGGTGAGCGCGGTGATGAACGGTGGGATCCGCTCATCGGGGCGGACGAAGGTCTGGTACGTGCCGAGGAGCTCACCACCCCGGTAGCGGGCGGCGGCCACTTCGGTGAGGGAGCACTGCGCCGGGGACCCTCCGGTCGTCTCGACATCGACGACCACGAAGGTGACCTGGTGGAGCGGGGTCCCGAGATCGTCGAAGGACCCCTGCAGGGCGACAGCCATGAGGCCACTGTAGCGAACAGGTGTTCGTTATCGTGGATGGGCCGGTCCGGGTCCAGGCCGGTGAGCCCGTGGTGGCTATTCGGCCCGCAGCAGGAGGGCGGTCGGTGTCCGGGCGGCCATGCGTCCGGGCACCGCCGCCACCAGGTTGGCGAGGAGGAGGATGCCCAAGGCGACCAAGGCCACCGAGACGACCGGCACCGTCGGCTGGGGTACGGCATAGATCTCGCGGGCGAACAGCGTCCACAGGGTGCGGCCGGCGGCGATGCCCAGGGGGAGGCCGACGATGATGCCGACGGCCGAGGACACCGAGGCCTGCCAGGCCACCGCCCCGGCCAGCTGGCGCTGGGTGAAGCCCAAGGATTTGAGCAGGGCCAGGTCCCGGCGGCGCCGGCGCACCGAGGCGGTGAGGGTCAGACCGAGAGCCACGATGGCGGCCGCGGCCAACGAGGTGGCGAGCAGGGCCGGGGTCACCCCGACCGTCCCGTAGTTGACGATCTCTGCGGGGCGCTGCACCGAGAGCACGGCGACGGTGTTCCCCGAGTTGGGGCCCCCACCGGTCGTGGCCAGTAGCCGGTTGGCCGCTCGTGCCACCCGCTGCACGTCGGCCCGACCGGCGGCCTCGGGAACGCCGGGGGCCAGGCGGACGAACACCATGTTGGGACCGTCGAGGGCCGGGTCTGCGCTCTGGGTGGCCTCTTGGAACTTGCGGGGCAGCCCCTTTATCGAGATGAGGGCACCGGTGCCCATCGAGGTGTGCTCGTCGACCGCGCTCGAGTAGCCGACCGCCGGCATGGTGGCCGTTCCCACCACGACGAACGGCCTCGGCGCCACGTAGGTGGGTCCGTCGTGGGGCGAACCGTAAGAGACGAGGACGGTGTCGCCCAGCTGCTTGTGCAGCTGAGCCAGGGTGGCGGCACCGAGCACGATCTGGTCCTCGCTCTCGACGGCGTGGCCGCTCAGCACGGGCGGGCTGATCGGGGCTTTGGCGTCGGAGTGGCCGAATTCGAACAGGAACGGGACGGCTTGGCCGTCAACGTCGGCCACGTTGTAGTCGTACCCGTCCCACGCCGCCACGTCGGGGTCGTGATCGAGCAGTGTGAGGCTCTTCGGCGGGGTGGTGTTGCTGGCGTTCAAGAGGTAGCTGAAGTTCCATCCGTAGAGGGCCGGACGCGCCACCAACGACTGCAGACCGCTCCCGAAGGTGAGGGTGGCCACCACCAACGTCACGGCCAGCACGGCGCCGAGCATGGTCGAACGGACCGGTACCGCCTTTTTGCCCTGTCCGCGCTCGAGGGCGAAGCGGACCCCGACGAGGGTGGGCACCGGCAGTCCGGTCGAAGCCACCGTCTGGACGGCCCGGGAGGAGCGCACCGTGGTCGCCTCGTGGCGCGAGGTGGCCCGACGAGGTGCCCCCCTCCAGGCCAGGACCACGGCGGCCACCACCAGGACGACGGCCAACAGGGCCATGCCGACACCGAGCACCGTCCCGTCGAAGGCAACCCCCGAGCCCGGGTAGACCGCCCGTACCGGGCCGAGGGGGGCCAGAGGGGAGAGGGCCACCGCCACCACGGCGGCGAGGACCGACCCGGCCAGGATGGCGCCCACCACCCCGATGAGACCGTCGGAGACGAGGGCCGTCTCGTCGGCCCCGAAGGCCCGCAGGACCTCGAGGTCGTCGGCGGCGTCACCCAGCTGTCGGGAGATGATCTGGACAGCGATGAGGATGGCGGCCAAGAGGGCCAAGCCCCCGAACACGGCGAGGGCGATGACGAGGGGCTTGATGGTCCGGTCGACCTTCAGCTCCACGGCGGCCAGGGCGTGGAAACCGTAGGTGTTCCCCGGCGGTGACACCGAGGCGAACTCCCGTTCCACGCTACTTACGCCCGCCCCGCCCCGGTCGAGCCGGAGTCCGTAGATGAGGGCGCCCACCGGACCGGTCTTCGGATCGGTCACGATGGCCTGTCCGAGGGCCGGCGTGAAGAACACGAACGTCGGATAGCGGTCGATGTCGTCCTCGACCACGGCGTTGTTGACCTGGACCAGTCCGACCAGCTTGGCTTCGACCTGCCGGTACGGGCGCACCCTGGCTGTGCCGAACCCGGCCTCGTTCTGTTCGTGGGAGTTGTAGATCCCGTAGTGGATGACCTCGCCCACGTGCACGCCCATCAGCTGGGCAGCCTCGGCTGTCATCACCATCTCGTCGGCTGCTTTGGGGTCGGCCAGACGCCCGGCCACCACGGCCATGCGGTCCTGGTCGAAGTAGAGCCCGTCGACGCTGGCCACCGGCTGGATGTCCTCGATGGTGGTGAGCACCGGTGCGCCACTGGGGGTCAACGGCGCGGCGGCCAGAGGAATGGCCACCTCGACGTGGCGGACCCCGGGGAGCCGTCCGATGGCCGACACGTCGGCCGGCGAGTAGACCGGGGCGCTTCCGCCCCCGCTGCTCGGGCCACCGAAGACGGAGATACCCAGTTCGGAGGGGTTGGTGCTGGCCAAGTAGGTGGCAAAGGACGACTGGGTCCGCCGGGCCGCAGCCACCGATCCGAGACCTAAACCGCCGACCAGGCCGATCAGCACGGCCAGAGTCAGGTACCCGCCCCACCGGCGGCCGAAGGTGGCCCGGTGACGGTAGGTCGCCACCCGCAGGCCTTGTGCGCTCAGGGCCATCCGCCACCCTGTGTCCAGCTCATGATGTCCCCATCCCCGGTCGCGTGCCGGACTCGGTATCCCACTGTGCATTGTCGCGGCGGGAGGCGAGGCGGCCAAGGTGGTCAGCCTCTCGATTCCCGATCGTGCTACCACCCCTCGTCGGCGCCGGGGATACTGAACCCATGGCTTCCTCCACACCCGAGCGACCGTCGTCCACGGCCTGGACGGCCCGGCTCACCGAGCGGTTCGGGCCCATCGACCCACCACGAGCGCTCGGGGCGAACGTCTGGCAGCTCTCGGTGGCCGGTCGGCACCTGGTGGCCAAGGTAGGGCCGGGCCTCGTCGACGAGGCCGACGGTCTTGGCGTGCTTGCCCAGATCGGGGGAGCGGTCCCCGTGCCCGCGGTGGTGCTGGCCGAGCCCGATCTGCTGTTGACCACGTGGGTGGAGCAGGGTGGCCGCACGCCGGGCCACGAGGAGGCGTTGGGACGGGGTCTGGCCCACCTCCATGCGGCGGCTTGGACGGAGTGGGGTGGCGGGTCGTCGTGGATCGGGGCGTGTCCGGTCAGTCCGTCGGTTCATCCCGATGCGGTGTCCTTCTACGGCACCCGTCTCCTCGAGCTGGCCGAGCGGTGTGGGTTGGGCGACGAGGTGAGCGGTGTGGTCGATCGACTGGCCGATCTGATTCCTCTTGGGCCGCCGTCCCTTCTCCACGGTGACCTCTGGTGGGGGAACGTCCTGTGGGGATCAGACGGCCGACCGTGGGTCATCGATCCGTCGGTCCACGGCGGACACCCCGAGGAGGATCTGGCCATGCTGGGCCTGTTCGGTGCCGTCCCCGACCGGGTGATCGGGGCGTACCTCGAGGTGCGGGGGCTGGATGAGGGTTGGCAGGAGCGCCTAGAACTCTTCTGTCTCGTCCCCCTCCTGGTGCATACCGTCCTGTTCGGCGGTGGCTACCGCACCCAAGCCGAGGCCATCGCCCGCCGCTGCGGCTGAGAGGTGCCCTTGCGCGCTCCGCGCCGGGGCGCGGGGGCACGCCACGTGTCGTGCTGGGGGCTCGGTGCGCGCTGCTTTGTTCGTGGGCTTCCGGCGACGGTTCCTCTGCTCACGATGTCAGTCCGGTTGGACCGGACCGGCCAGGGCCCCCCGACAGTCTCGGCTCGACACCTAGGAAACAGGACGGAACGACGAAGGGTGCCTCGAGCGAGCCCTCCGCATGAGTTCCTCGGTGAGGCGGTCGACGTCGGGCTCAACGGTCACCGAAGCGCTGGCTCCGGATGCGCCGTTGAGTACGGGCTGGAGGTGCCGGCGCTCTCTGCGCTCCCGCTCGGCGATGAGCTGATCATCGCTGTAGGCGGAGTAGTCGACGCCACCGTCGGCCGTGGTTCGGGCCGCGCCCGAGGAGTCCCCGATGAGGGAAAGGGAATGAATAGTCATGAAACAGTCATCGGCGGGACCCACCACGGCCTTGAACCGACCTGGATCCGTGCCCCCCTCAGACCGCCAGGCCGTTCACCTGGAGGAGTGCACCACTCGAGTAACGCACCAGGTCGGTGAGCTCCAGAGCGATCCAGTGGTCATGGTCGTTCGAGATCCGCCAGGACATGGGCCAGTTCGGTCGGTCGGGTGACCATGGCCATGTGGCCGGCGTCGAGGTCGACGACTGTGACGGGATCGAGGTTGGCGATCATCCGGTCCTGGGCGTCGAGGGAGATGCTGGCGTCGTGGGTCAGGCGGACATAGGCCCGGGGGATGGGCCGGGTGAGACCGGTGAGGTCAGCCGGCTCCATCAGCACCGACATCGATTCGGGGCCCATGCGTTCGAGCGTCCAGGCGGTCTGTTCGTGGTCCATGTCGTTGCAGAACATGGCCCGGGCCAGATCAGGGTGGAGGGCACCGTCTCGGGTGAGGGCGGCATCACCCACCGTTTCGGCAACGGCGGCCACCGTGGGGCTGAAGCCGCCCAGTACGTCCAACAGGGTCGTGCCCTGCGGCGGCACGGCACAGGAGACGAAGACCAGCCGGCGGAGCCGCTCGGGGATGGCCCCGGCCACACCGGGCAGGGTGAGCCCGGCCATGGAGTGGCCGACCAGGGTCACGTCGTAGCGATCGGTGCGCACGATCTCGTCCACCACGGCGGCGACGAAGTCACCGATGGTCACGGTGGCGAGGTCGGCAGGCCGGCTGCCCCGGCCGGGAAGATCGACGGCGAGACCGGGTCGGTCGAGCTCGGGTACGAGGAGGTCCCAGCACGATCCGGCGAATCCTCCCCCGTGGACGAGTACATACGTCATCCGGGCAGGTTGGCATGCGGGGGAGCGGGCGACAAGCGCCGACGAGGGGGTCGTGCGGCCCTCAGGTCGGCCAGAGCCGATGTGCCGGACGAGTACCGTAGGGGCGATGACGCCAGACTCTGCCGCCCCCGTTGAGACCAGTGAGAACCCCGGCGATGACACCCCGACGTCAGGTCCGGCCCGCTACCGGTGTGCGGCCTGTGGCAATCTCACCCGCTTCGACGTGGTGACCAGTCGGCGCACCAAGGCCTTCCACCACTACTCGGTGGGTGGGGAGCTCACCGTGGAGGACGTCGAGGTCCTCAGCGAGTCGGTGGACGAGGTGTCGTGCCGGTGGTGCGGCAACGGCAAGGCCATCGAGGTCATCGAGGACGGGGCGTCGGAGCCCGCCTGATGGCGTCCTCCGGCCCGGGTTCGGCCGGCTCCCCGGCGTCACCGTTCGACGACCCGGCGTTCCTGGCCGGGCTCCGTCCCATCCCGGTCGGTCCCCTGACCGGAGCCGATCGGCGTCCGGCGGCCGACATCGTGGGGGAGGACCTCGATGGGCGACCCGTCGAGATCAAAATCGGATCGTTCGAACGGGCACTGCTCCTCTGCTTCCTCCACGTGCACTGCGACGGCTGCGACAGCTTCTGGCGGGGCCTGGCCGACCGCCCGTCCCTCGACCTCCCCATCTCGATGTCCACCGTGGCGGTGACCAAGGGACCCCATGTCGTCGACCGGGACGAGGTGGCCCGGGCGGCCGGCCGCACCCTGGACGCCGGAGTCGACGGCGGAGCGGACGACGTGCCTGTCGTCATGAGCGATTCGGCGTGGGCCGACTACCGGATCACGGGCTACCCGTTCTTCGTCCTGGTCGATGCCCGTTCCCAGACGGTCGTCGGCGAGACGGTGGGCTTCGGGTGGACGGATGTCTACGCCATGGTCGAGGCATCTGGGCTCTGAACCCAGCAGCTCCTGAGCCGGGCAGGCCTTCGAGGCCGGCGGCCTCAAGGGCCTGCGCCCTCTGAGCGGGGCCCCGACCGTCGGTTCGTCCGGACGGTAGGTTGAGATCCGTGCGACCACCCGGACTCCTGTTGGCGTCAGGGCGGGACTCGGACATCTTCGAGTACGGGGAGGGCCTGGTCCTGCGCCGCTCTCGCCACCGGCGGTCGCTCGAGGGCGAGGCCCAGATCATGGAGTACGCACGCTCGGAGGGCTACCCGGTCCCTGCCGTGTCCGAGCTCAGCGCCGACGGGACCGACCTGGTCATGGAGCGGCTCGACGGCCCGGTGATGCTGACCGCCCTCAGCCGGCGGCCCTGGACCCTCCGCTCTCAGGCGGCGGTTCTGGCCGACCTGCACCGGCAGCTGCACGACATTTCCGCCCCACCGTGGGTCCCCGACGCGCCGTCGGGCCACGGCGACCGCCTGGTCCACCTCGACCTCCACCCGCTCAACATCATCCTCACCGATCGGGGTCCCATGGTCATCGACTGGACGCGGGCGTCCAAGGGCAGCGGTCCCACCGATGTGGCCCTCACCTGGCTGCTCCTGGCCTCGGCCAGCATTCCGGCCGGTGGGCCCTGGGGTGCGGTGCTCGGCCGGTTCCGGTCCGCACTCACGGCCAGCTTCCTCAGTCACTTCGACCGGGCCGCCGTCGGCGACGAGCTTCCGGCCGTGGCCGCCTGGAAGATGGCTGATCCCAACATGACCGAGCGCGAGCGTGAGGCCATGCAGGCACTCGTCGACCGCCAGCGTTGATCCGACGCTGAGGGTGACTGGGCCCGGCCCGGCCTGACATTCCCTCGGCGGCCGTAATGGACCTGTCGTCGAACTACCAGCTGCCCGTGGGCCGACCCACAGTCCGCTCCCACATCCGCTTCTCATGCTGGGGACCGTGAACACACCCCAGCAGAAGGAGCAGGACCATGAGTGACCTCGACGACACCACATTCCCCCGACCGTCCCGGGGAGAGGAGCGAGATCCGCTCGCCACCTACAGCCTCCGGCGCCGCCGGGGGGTGGTGGTGACCAGCGCGGCGGCCATCGCCCTGGGACTGGCCGTCGTCGGCGGCGGCGTGGCCGGGGCCACGTCGTCCTCCGCGCCGACCTCGTCCTCGGCCAAACCGTCCGCCTCGGGCGACCGTCCGCCGATGGGTGGCACCCCGCCGGTGGCCATGGGCACAGTGGCCTCGGTGGGTGACGGCACCTTCACCCTGACCACGAAGGACAACACCACGGTCACCGTGGACGTCAGCTCCACCACCACCTACCGGGATCCGAAGGTCACCTCGGCGACCGTCGCCGACGTCACCGTGGGCGAGCACGTGGCCGTGTTCGGGACCGAGTCCTCCTCGGTAGTCACCGCCACCAGCGTGGCCATCGGTGAGCCGCCCGGTCGGGGGAAAGGCGCTCCGAAGGACCGCCCGTCTGGAGGCGCCCCGCCGGGTGGCGGCGGGAGCGGTTCCACCCCGGCGGCGGCGTAGCGGTAGACGGGACAGCTGCTTCGGTCAGCCGTCGGCCTCGGCGACCGGACGATCCGGCCACGCCTCGGTGCCCGCTTCCAGGCACCGGGGCGTCGGTCTGGGCCGAGTCGCACCCGCACCCCGTAGTGGGAAGGTACGGGCCTGGTTCTCGGGATCGGCGCCGACCATGCTGGGTCGATGGTGTTCGCCTGTGTACTCGCAATGGATCTCCGCATCCCGGCCAGTGGCTCCCTCAAGTCCAAGAGGGCTGTCGTCAAGCACGTGGTGGAGACGGCCAAGGCCCGCTACGGGGTGGCCGCCGCCGAAGTGGGCCACCAGGACCAGTGGCAGCGGTCGGAACTGGCCTTTGCCGCGGTGGCCGGCCATCCCAGCCACGCGGAGGACGTGCTCGACTCCGTCGAGCGGTTCGTCTGGTCCCATCCCGAGATCGAGGTCCTGGACGGTCAGCGGCGCTGGCTCGACACGGCGGAGTGAGGCGCACCCCACCGGGTCGGGGCCGCCCCCGGTAGCGTGTCGCCGGTGGCCACCCTGTCCGAGCTGCTGAGCGACGTCGACGACGAGTACGAGGACTGCCGCCGTCTCGTCGATCGGCTCCCCGCCGACGCCCCCGAGTGGGACCGCCCCACCCCGGCTGCGGGTTGGGCCGTGCGTGACCAGATCAGCCACCTGGCCTTCTTCGACGATGCCGGGCGGCGGGCCATGGTGGAGCCCGAGGCCTTCGCCCGGTCGGCCACCGAGGCCATGGCCGCCGGCGGGGACCCGATGCTGGCCCATCTTCTCTGTGGCCGGGCCATGGACGGCGACGGGCTCTTGTCCTGGTGGGGTGAGGCCCACCACCAGATGATGGCGGCCTTCGCCGACGCCGACCCGAGTGCCCGCCTGCCCTGGTACGGGCCGCCGATGGGGATGCTCTCGTTCCTCTCGGCCCGGCTCATGGAGACCTGGGCCCACGGCACCGACGTGGCCGATGCCCTCGGCGTGGTGCGCCAGCCCACCGACCGCCTCCGCCACATCGCCCACCTGGGCGTGCGGACCCGGCCCTTCTCCTATCTGGTCCGGGAGCGCGAGGTGCCGGCGGGCCGGATCGATGTGGTCCTGGCTTCGCCGTCCGGGGAGGAGTGGGAGTTCGTGGTCGGCTCGTCGGAGGACAGCACCCCGGTGGCCACCGTCACCGGTCCCGCCCTCGACTTCTGTCTGGTGGTGACCCAACGCCGCCACGTCGCCGACACGTCCCTCATGGTGCGAGGTGACCTCGCCGCTGACTGGCTCTCGGTGGCCCAGGCCTTCGCCGGACCTCCGGGCCCAGGCAGGCCCGGTCAGGTGGGCTAGTGCCCGCAGGGTCGAGATGGTCGTCGTGGACCAGGCGACCCCATCTCGAGTCAGCGGGCACTCGCCGGTTCGCCAGGCCGTAGGACGGCGGCACCACGCTGTCGGGCCCACTACGTTGTCGAGGTGATCTCCCCCTACGTCCGGGACCTCCGGGAGAAGGTGGGCCATGACCTCCTCCTGCTCCCCTCGACGGCGGTTCTGCCCCGGGACGACGATGGCCGGATCCTCCTCGTCCGGTTGCTCGACACGGGGAACTGGGCCACCATCGGGGGCGCGGTCGAGCCGGACGAGAGCCCACGAGAGGGTGCGGTGCGTGAGGCGGAAGAGGAGGCCGGGGTCACCGTGGCGCTGGGGGATGTGCTCGGTGTGCTCGGAGGGCCCGAGTACCGCGTGACCTATCCGAACGGTGACCGGTCGGCCTACGTGGTGACGGTTTTCGATGCCACGGTGATCAGCGGGACGCCCCGACCGGACGGAGACGAGACCTCCGACGTGGGCTGGTTCAGGTCAGACGAACTACCCCTCGACGAGTGTGGTCGGCTCACCAAAGCCCTCTTCCGAGACCTCGGGCTACTGCCTTTCGAAGGGAGTGATCAGTGACGGTTGGCGTTGACCCTCGTCACACCGGCCATAGCTTCTGACCATGGGAGCAGTTCAGCGGTAGCGGGTCTCACGGTCGGGCCGGATGTCGTTGCCGGCTACCGTTCGCCATCGGTGGCAGCTCGACACTGGGGGTCCGGTGGACGTCATCGACTTGGGTTTCGGCGTGCGCACCGTGCCGGCCGGAAACGCAAAGCTGGTCCTCGGGGATCTCTTCAGCCGCCAGGATCACGCAACATTCGTCTCGTCGTTAGCCGACGACCCCGATCTCGCTACCACGTGAACGGAATCGCCCGTGGGAATCTCCCGCGTTGTCAGGGGTGATCGACGGGCTCTGTACCAATGTCATCGACTGATCGGCGGGGCTCTGGCGGTGCTGTGCTCAGTTGAGGGCCGCGGTGCGAAATTCCTGCGGTCGGGTCAACCCGACCGATCAGCCCAGCTCGCCCATGACCTCGGCCAGGAGCTCGATGAAGGCATCGACGTCCTCCTCGGTGGTATCGAACGACGCCATCCACCGCACCAGGCCTTCGGCCACGTCGGATTCGTAGAAGGGATACTCGGGCTGCAGGGCCTCGGTCACGGCCGGAGGTAGGAAGGCGAACACCCCGTTGGCTTCGACGGGGAAGGCCACGCGCACCCCGGGGACGGCGGACGCCCCCTCGGCCAGGCGGCGGGCCATGGCGTTGGCATGCTCGGCGTTGCGCAGCCACAAGTCACCGGCGAGCAGGGCGTTGAACTGGGCGGCGACGAAGCGGAGCTTGGAGGCGAGTTGCATGGCCTGTTTCCGGATGAAGCGCAGGCCCTCGGCCTCGGCGGGCAGGAAGGAGACGACGGCCTCGGCCCCCATGGCCCCGTTCTTCGTCCCGCCGTAGGAGAGGACGTCGACCCCGGCCGATGAGCCGAAGGCCCCCAGGCCCACCCCGAGGGAGGCACAGGCGTTGGACAGGCGGGCCCCGTCGAGGTGGAGGAACATGTCCCGTCCGTGGGCCCACTCGGCCAGGGCGACGACCTCGTCGACCGAGTAGCAGGTCCCGAGCTCGGTGGACTGGGTGATCGACACCACCCGGGGCTGGGCGTGGTGCTCGTCGCCCACGCCCCATACGGCCCCGTCGGCCAGCTCGGGGGTCAGCTTCCCGTCCGGAGTGGCCACGACCAGCAGTTTGGAGCCGAGGAACCGCTCGGGGGCACCGCACTCGTCCACGTTGATATGGGCGGTGTCGGCACAGATCACCGCCTCGTAGGGGCGCAGCAGGGACTGGAGGCCGATGACGTTGGCCCCGGTCCCGTTGAAGGCCAAGAAGACCTCGGCGTCGTCGCCGAAGTGCCGTTTGAACAGGGCCTCGGTCTCCTGGGTCACCTCGTCTGCACCGTAGGAGGGGGCGTGGTCGCCGTTGGCCGCCACGACCGCGGCCATCACGTCGGGGTGCACCCCGGCCCAGTTGTCGCTGGCGAAGGTTCGTCCTTGGGGGTTCACCATCGGCGTCAGCCGCGCACCAGGGGCTTGTACTTGATGCGGTGGGGCTGGTCGGCATCGACACCCAGACGTTTCTTGCGGTCGGCCTCGTAGTCGCTGAAGTTGCCCTCGAACCACCGGACCTCGGAGTCGCCCTCGAAGGCCAGTACATGGGTGGCGATCCGATCGAGGAACCAGCGGTCGTGGCTGATCACGACGGCGCATCCGGGGTAGCCGATCAGGGCCTCTTCCAAGGCCCGCAGGGTGTCGACGTCCAGATCGTTGGTGGGTTCGTCCAACAAGAGGACGTTGCCCCCCTCTTTCAGCACCTTGGCCAGCTGCACCCGGTTGCGCTCGCCCCCGGAGAGCTGGCCCACCTTTTTCTGCTGGTCGCTCCCGGTGAAGCCGAAGCTGGCCACGTAGGCCCGGCCGTGCAGCTCCCGGTGGCCCACGACCAGCAGGTCCTGGCCGTCGGTGATCTCGTCGAACACGGTGGCCTCCCCGGCCAGCTGGTCCCGGGACTGGTCGACGTAGGCCAGCTGCACAGTGGTGCCGACCTCGATGGCGCCGCCGTCGGGCTTCTCCTCGCCCACGATCATGCGGAACAGGGTGGTCTTGCCCGCTCCGTTGGGCCCGATGACGCCGACGATGCCCCCGGGCGGCAGGAGGAAGGACAGGTCGTCGATGAGCAGCCGGTCGCCGTAGCCCTTGCTCAGGCCCTCGGCGTCCACCACCCGGTCACCGAGCCGGGGTCCGGCCGGGATGGTGATCTCCAGCTTGTCGGCCCGTCGCTCCGCCGCCTCGGCCTCGGCCACCAGGTCGTTGTAGGCGTTGATCCGGGCCTTGCCCTTGGACTGGCGGGCCCGGGGCGACATCCGGATCCACTCGAGCTCCCGTTCCAGTGCCTGCTGGCGGGACTGGTCGGCCTTCTGCTCGCCGGCCAGACGGGCCTGCTTCTGCTCCAGCCAGGACGAGTAGTTCCCCTCCCAGGGGATGCCCGACCCCCGGTCGAGCTCCAGGATCCAGCCGGCCACGTTGTCGAGGAAGTAGCGGTCGTGGGTCACGGCTACCACGGTGCCGGGGTAGTCCTGGAGGGTCCGCTCCAGCCAGGCCACCGACTCGGCGTCGAGATGGTTGGTGGGCTCGTCGAGGAGCAGGAGGTCGGGCTGGGACAGCAGCAGCCGGCAGAGGGCCACCCGTCGACGCTCGCCACCGGACAGGGTGGCGACGTCGGCGTCGCCCGGGGGGAGGCGGAGGGCGTCCATGGCGATCTCGAAGGTCCGCTCGAGATCCCAGGCCCCGGCGGCATCGATCTTGTCCTGCAGCTCGGCCTGCTCGGCCAGGAGCTTGTCGAAGTCGGCGTCGGGCTGGCCCATGGCCGCGCACACCTCGTTGAACCGGTCGACGAGCCGCTTGGCCTCGCCCACCCCGTCGGACACGTTGCCGAGGACGTCCTTGGTCGGGTCGAGCTCGGGCTCCTGGGCCAGGTGGCCCACGGTGAAGCCGGCGGTCAGCCGGGCCTCACCGGAGAATCCGTCGTCCTCGCCGGCCATGATCCGGAGCAGGGACGACTTGCCCGAGCCGTTGCCGCCGATCACGCCGATCTTGGCGCCGGGATAGAAGGAGAGGTTGATGCCTTTGAGGACCTCCCGGTCGGGGGGTAGAACCGGCGGAGGTCTCGCATGGTGTAGATGTACTGGGCTGCCATGGCGTCCAGTGTGGCCCAGCCCGGAGGGTCCCGGCACCACCGGGGCCCATTGAGCCCCCACGGGTCGGACCGGGCCGGCCCGATCCGAGGCCCTCGGAGTCCGCCTGTAGCGTGAGGGCGATGACCGAAGGGGCGGCTGACGCAGCGGAACGGGACGCCGAACGACCTCCGGATCCCGGGGCACCGGGCCCGGACGACGGGGTATCGGCGGTGGCACCGGACCGGGCCGGGGCAGTGCGGACCACCCGGAGGGCGAGCATCTACAGCCAGCTGCAGCGGATGGTGGTGGCCATCCGCGCCGGTGACGACGCCCAGGTGGAGAGCGTCATCCTCTCGCTGAGCCAGCGCAACCGACTCCTGGCCCCGCTCACCTTGGTCATCGGGGCGTTCGCCATGCTGTTCCAGGGGGTGAAGCTCCTCTTCACCAACTGGCGTCTCACCCTCATCCAGGTCCTGCCGGCCATGTTGATCTGGGTCGCCATGCTGGATCTGAAGCTCCATCTGCTCCGGGGCAAGAGCCTGCGCGTCATCGAGGGGCCCATCCTGATCCCGATCATCCTGGCCATCGCCGCCATCACCGCCGCGGCCTACTTCCTCAATGCCGTGTTCGCCTTCTCCGTGGCCGACCCGCTCCATCCCGAGATCCGCCCGGCCTTCGCCCGGGCCCGCCGTCACCGGCAGACCGTCCTCGGTTGGGGGTTCGTGATCGGCCTCGGACTGGGGTTCGCCACCATGGTGACCGCCCGGTGGGGCCGGTTCTGGTTCGCCCTGATCCTGAGCATCGTGGTGGCCGTGATGATGATCACCTACGTGGCCGTGCCGGCCCGGATCATCGGGGTCAAGTCCGACCGGTCCCGACGGGACAAGCTGACGGCCACGGCCATCGGCGGGGCGCTCGGGGCCGTGGTGTGCTCGCCGCCCTACCTGCTGGGGCGGGTCGGGATCATCCTGCTCGGCATCCGGCCCTTCTTCGTGGTCGGGGTGATCCTGCTGGTCATCGCCGTGCCGCTCCAGACCGGCGCGGTGACCGCCACCAAGGCCGTCAAGTTCAGCGCCAAGTTGGTCACCGGGCAGTCCGTCGCCGTGGAGGAGGCCCGGATACCCTCCGAGGATCCGACGGTGGCGACTCCGGGCACCACCCCAGTGGTCGACGGCTGAATCCTGGCACCGGGTCCGGGCTCGACGAGCCAGACGCCGGTGTTCTCGTTCCCGGCGTTCACCTTTGAGCTGTAGGCACGGTGGTCCGACGGTGGGTGAGGGAGCACCACCCAGGCAGACGATGTCGAGGACTGGCATGACCGGCTGACGTCGGCTCCGGGGGCGTGCAAGGTCCGCGCCCAGGCAACGGGCAAGGTCGCGCGCCGATCATGGCCAGGTGCGTGACCCCACTCCACCCCGGAATCGCCGAGACGCCGGCCGTTGTCAAGGGACCCAGGACCCGTGTGCCACTGGTTGCAACCAGCCTGCAATCATCGTTGCCGACGTCGGCGTCCGCCCATACGGTGCTCTCCCCATGGTGCAGGGAACCCCTTCACGCCGATCGGTGCGACGGCGTTCGGCCCTGCGGACCGGCTGGCTGACAGCGATGGGAACTGTCGTTGGTCGATCCGGACGGCCAACCAGAGTCCGGTGTCCGCCTCTGCTGTTGATGTTGGCGTCGGGCGTGACCGGACTGGTGACCGTCGTCCTCGTCGTGTCCCCGGCCAGCGCAGCCACCACGGGTTCCTCTGACGGCAACGGGACCGTCACGGTAGGGGTGGGCGACGGAGGATCGGTGCCTGGAAGCCCCGGGACCACGTCCGGCGGGGGGAGTGGGTCCAGCGGGACCGGAGGGTGGTCGTGTACCTCCACGTCACTGGTACTCAACGATGAGGGTGGGTTTGCACCGGGAGGTCCGACGCCGGGTGGGTGGTACTCGGTGACCTGTATCGATGCCGTCTCAGGAGCCAGTACGACCCAGACCGAGTGGATCGCCGACCAGGCTCCGGTGGGCGTTCCCGTGGTTGATCCTCGGGCCGTGGCCCTCCAGGCCGAGCGCTCGCTCACCCTTCCCTCCCCGACGCTTCACTTCAACCCGACGGCGTTCTCGGTGGTGAATCTGCCCACCTGGTTATGGATCGATCCATCGCTGTGGCACACGTATTCGGTGACGGCAACGGTGGGAACCGTGAGCGCCACTGCGGTGGCCCAGCCCACCTCGGTCACCTGGTCGATGGGCGATGGTGGCCTGGTGAGCTGCAACGGTCCCGGGCAGGCCTTCGTCGTCTCCCGCCCCGCACAGTCACAGGACACCGACTGCCAGTACTCGTATCGCCACTCGTCTGCGGGTCAGCCGACGGGCACCGGTGGTCCCGATACCGCCGCCTACCCCGTCCGCGCCACGATCTCCTGGTCGGTGTCGTGGAGCGCCGTGGGGACCGGTGGTCAGGGCATGTTGCCGCCACTCGATACCTCGGCTGCCACGTCGGTTCGGGTGGTGCAGGTCGAGAGCGTGGCCATCGCCCCAGGCTCCGAATCTTCGGACGTCATCGGGGCTCGTAGAGGTACGTCGTGACCACCTTGCTCGACCGTGTGTCGACCGCCGGCCGGCGGGCCGAAACGAGAAGCGAGTTCCGACTGCCGGCCGTGGCCCGGGGCCGGAGGCCGCTAGTGGCCGTGGCATCGACGGCGCTCGTGCTGGCCAGCGTGGCCATCTTCGCCAGTCTCTACTCGTCGGCCGATCACCAGGTGCCCGTGTTGGTCGTCACCACGACGATCCACCAGGGTCAGCGCATCATCGGGAGCGATCTCGGCACCGTCGACGTCGCCGCCTCGGGTGGGCTGTCGGTGGTCCCGGTGGCCGATGCAACCGAACTGTCCGGGACGTGGGCGGCTTCCACCATTCCGGCCGGCTCCCTGATCAACCGAAGCGATGTCACGACATCCCGGCCACTGGCCGTCGGCACCGGGGTCGTCGGGCTCGCCTTGAAAGACGGCCAACTGCCTGCCGGCGGGGTTGAACCCGGCGATCGGGTCATGATCGTGGTGACTCCGGCGACGGGCTCCGTCCCTGTCGAGGGAACGACCGACGGATCTGATTCGACACGAGCCCGGGTTCGAGCTCGAGTGACGGCGCCCTCGTCTCCGAGGCCACCGTGTATCAGGCCACGGTGCCAGCTTCCTCGTCGGCTTCTGGTGCCGTCGAGCTGGTCTCGGTGGTCGTGCCGTCAAACGTGGCGGCCGACGTGGCGTCAGCGTCTGCCTCGTCACAGGTGAGTCTGGTGCTGCTGCCGAGCGAGGCCCCGGCCTCCTCGACGAACTCGGATCCTGGCGCCACGGGCGCGGCGAAAGGTTCGTCGTGACGGTGACCACTGTCGTCTCGCTGAAGGGGGCTCCGGGGGTTACGACGTTGGCCTGTCTCATCGGCGCCACGTGGCCCGGTCACCGCCCAGTGGCGGTGGTGGAGGCTGATGCCTTTGGCGGTGATTTGGCCGCCCGGTTCCGCCTCCCCGTCGGCCGTGGTTGGACCAGCTATGCCAACGCATGTCGGCGTTCGGACGGCCCTGTCTCCCTCGAACCCCACCTGCAGGCACTCCCTGGCGGTCTCGATGTGCTCATCGCAGCCCGAGAGGGCCACGGGATGGGGACCGATCATCTTGTCGAACGTGTGCTGTCGAGCAGTACTGCTTCGGAGGCCACGCCGAGGGACCTCGTGGTCGACGGAGGCAGACTTCCGCTCGATCCTGCCGGTGGTGACTCAGCGGCCTGGCTCGACCACTCCGACCTGGTACTGCTCGTGGTCCGACGTGACGCGGCGTCGATCCTCAAGGTTCGGGATCGAGGACACGTACTGCACGCACGTTGTGGTGATCGGCTCCGGCTGGTCGTCGTCGGTGATGGCCGGCACGGTAACGCCGCCATCGAGAGGTTCACCGGGTTCTCGGTCATCGGTGACATACCCTTCGACCCGAAGGCCGCACGGGTGGCATCCGGTGAGGTGGGAAGCACCCGACATCTGTCCCGGTCTTTGCTCCTCGTCTCGGCCCGGCGCTTGACCGATGCCCTGGCCGGAACCGACCCGGGGATCGAAGGGCCGGCTCCAGCCGAGACGGAGGCCGTCAGGCGCCCACCCTCGGCTGCAGCCACAAGGGTGGTTCATCAGGTTCGCCGATTCGCCCACCGGCGACCGAGGAACTCCGGACCTGCCTCCCCGCCCGCGGTCAGACTCGAACCCCGCCGCGGGCCCCCGCCTGCCCCGTTGTCCGCGGCGAATTCGCTACCACTCGCGGATGAGGACCACCACGAGGCCGTCCTGTGAGCCGGTCGCTGGCCGTCGAGCTTCGGGAGTTGGTGGCCGAGGACCTGGCCGGTCCCGGGGGAGCCGGACTGGCGGGTGACCATCGTCGAGAGTTCGCCCGCCAGCGGATATTCGTGCACCTCGACCTCCTTGCCCAAGAGGAGGCTCGGTGGTCGGGGCGACCAGAAGACGGCCAGTCGTCAGCGGCGGGCGGGAACTACGAAGACCGGGCCCAGCAGCAAACATCGCGTGTGCTCCCGGCTGATCCCATGGAGGAGCGAGTGCTGGCTCAGGCCGTGCTTGACGCCCTCTTCGGCATGGCTGGCCTGCAGGGCCTCATCGACGACCCGGAGATCGAGAATATCGACATCAACGGCTGCGACCGAGTCTGGGTGACCTTCGCCGATGGATCGAAGCGGCTGATGCCTCCAATCGCCGACACCGACGAAGAGGTCATCGAGATGGTCAGAGGGGCAGCCAGTCGGTTCGGCCTCGCCGAGCGTCGTTTCGATCTGGCGCGACCCGAGGTCGACCTGCGGCTACCCGATGGGAGCCGGCTCTCGGCCCTGATGGCCGTCTCGGCCCGACCGGCCGTTTCCATCCGACGCCACCGATTCTCGACCCTGTCGTTGGCTGACCTGGTTGGTCTCGGCACTGTCAGCGAAGGCGTGTGCTCGTTTCTTGCGGCGGCAGTGCGGGCCCGAAAGAACATCGTGGTCTCCGGGGCCATGAACTCGGGAAAGACCACGTTGCTCCGGGCCCTGGCCGCCGAGATCCCTCCTCGTGAGCGTCTGGTGACGATCGAGCAAGCGCTGGAGCTCGGCCTCGACAACGACGACTCCCGACATCCTGACATGGTGGCGCTGGAGGCCAGGCCGGGCAATGTCGAAGGGGAGGGCCAGGTTTCGGTCTCCGATCTGGTCCGACGGGCACTGAGGATGAATGCCGACCGAGTGATCGTGGGGGAGGTGCTGGGCGACGAAGTACTTCCCATGCTGAACGCCATGAGCCAGGGCCGCTCCGGCTCGATGTGTACCATCCACGCCGACTCCTCCGCCGGTGTGTTCCGGAGGATCGCCTCCTATGCCGTGCAGGCCCCCGAACGACTTCCACTGGAGTCGAGCAGTCTCCTCATCGCCGGAGCCATCCACTTCGTCGTTCATCTCGACAGCGAGGCCCACGACCACGAATGGGCGTCTGATGCCCCATTCGATCCCGGGTCTCCGACCGGCGGCTTCTTCCCGGCCGTTCTGTCGCGTCGGCGTTTCGTCTCGTCCATCCGGGAAGTGGTGGACGCCGAGGGAACTCAGGTCGTGTCCAACGAGGTCTACCGACCCGGTCCAGACCGCAGGGCCGAGCCGTCGTCGCCACTACGCCAGGAGACGGTGGAGGAGTTGCGCCCATTCGGATACGAGGCGTCAAGGTCTGGCGTCTACGGGTACGCCGAGTGACCCGTCGCTGGCGCCGTTGGCCGTGGATCTATGCGGACTGGGCTTGGCTTTCGGTATTGCCGGTCTGTTCTGGGTCTGGCGGGCGGGTCGCCACGGAGGCGCATCGGTCACCGTGGACGGAGCGACGAAATCCCCGGATGCCGCGTCACCGGTGGCGAGCTGGCTGCGGTCGAACCAGCTCCAGCTGTTGGCTGCGGTGGTGGGTGGCGTGGTAGCCGTCGTGGCCACCGGATGGCCGGTGACCGGTGCGATCGCTGCCGTGGCCGTCTGGGGACTGCCGAGGTTGCTCGGCAGAACCGGGGGATCGACAGCCATCGAACGCATTGAGGCCATCGCCACCTGGACCGAGATGCTCCAGGCCACCTTGACGGCATCGGCCGGGTTGATCGAGGCCATCATGGCTACCGCGCCGTTGGCGCCGTTGCCGATCCGTCCGGCAACCACCCGATTGGCGGGCCGCCTCCGAGCTGGGGCGCAAACCCGCGATGCCCTTCTGCAGTTCGCCGACGAACTGGGTGATCCCAGTGCCGACCGGGTGGTGTGCGCTCTGATGCTTAGTGCTGCGGCCCGTGGGCAGCGCCTCGGTGACCTGTTGGCCACCCTGGCCGACTCGACCCGTGATGAGGTGGCCCTGCGACTTCGCATCGAGACGAGTCGGGCGTCGCTCCGCAGCGGAGTGCGCACGGTGCTGGTGTTCTCGGTCTCCTTTGCCTTGGCCCTCGTGATCCTGGCCCATGCCTACCTCGCCCCGTTCGGTACTTCCCGCGGCCAGGTCGTTCTGGCCGTCGTGGGCGTCCTTTATGCCGTTGGGCTGACGCTGATGGTGTTCCTCGCCCGCCCTCCGGCGCCGGTGAGGCTGCTGGGCCGGCACGTGGTCGAGCGATGATGGTGGTGGTCGTAGCCGGGGCCCTTACCGGCTTGGGCGTCGTGGGGATGATCTACGGACTACGCACCACAACACCTTCGCTCGATGGTCTGGTGGCGACGCTCGATCAGGTGGTCGAGGTGGGCGATGGGCTCCCCGGGACTACGAGGGCCAGGACAACGCACGCACTCCCGCCCACCCGGTTGGAGCGGGCTGGGGCGGCCGCAGTGGCCCGCTTCGAGAACACGTCGGCTGCCGGACGGCCGTGGTGGGCCGGGATACTCACGTCTCTGGCCGTAACGGGCGAATCCGTGGAGCAGCTGGCCGTCAAGGTGGTGGGAGCGGGCGCGGTCGGACTGCTGGCGCCCCCGATGCTCTGGCTGCTGGTCCGCTCGGTTGGTTCGTCGATCCCTGCCGGGATCCCCGTCGTGGCCGGCCTGGTCGTAGCGCCGATGTGCGCCGGTCTGCCGCTGCTGGGCCTGGCCGAGCGAGCCAAGCGGCGTCGACGTCACTTCCGTGCCGTCATCGGATCGTTCGTGGATCTGGTGGTGCTGGGCCTGGCCGGTGGGGTTGGCGTCGAAGGAGCGTTGGTGGCGGCCGCCCAGGTGAGTCAGGACTGGGCGGTCGGCCAGATGGGCCGGGCGCTGTTGCAGGCGCGCGACAGTGGCGAATCGCCGTGGCATGCCCTCGCTCGCCTCGGGCAGCGGTTCGGGGTCACCGAGCTCGAGGAGCTCAGCGCATCCCTTCAGCTGGCCGGTACTGAGGGGGCCCGGATCCGTCAGTCCCTGAGCGCCCGATCCGTCTCCCTCCGGCGCCATGAACAGGCTGAGGCCGAGTCGTCCGCCAACGCCATGACCGAACGACTCTTTCTGCCCGGTGCCCTGCTCCTCATCGGCTTCTTGCTCTTCGTCGGCTATCCCGCCTTCAGCCGGATCATCGGGGGGTGGTGATGGTACGGCAACCACCGGCGCACCAGACCCACCCTCCAATCGGCCGGTCCGCCCGCTGACACCGCCACCCCCGGCCACCACTGTCGTAACGAACGAAGGGATTCCTCATGCTTCCGCACCAGATCACCATCCTTTGGACCTACCTCCGAGCCCGGACCGGCGCTGCCGGCGGCTGGGACGATGCCGGCACCGTCGTCGAGAAAGTCATCCTCACCGCGGTGTTCGCGGCGTTGGCCATTGCCGTGGGTGCCATCATCGTGAGCAAGGTCACCGCCAAAGCCAACTCCATCAATCTCAATTGAGCCGACGCACGCTGCACGGTGGGTCGGCTGGGCCGCGACCGGGGGGCGACCACGGTTCGACGGTTGTCGAGGCCGTGCTGGTAATTCCCGTGGCCATGCTGCTCTTGTTGGCCGTGGTGCAGTTCGCCCTGTGGGCCCATGCCGCCCAGGTCGTGCAGCTGGCCGCCTCCGAAGGCGACCAGGCCGCCCGCACCACCGGTGACGTGGCGAGCGGGGAGACTCGAGCCAACGCCGTGCTTGCCGCATCGGGCTCGGTGGTGACGGCCTCGTCAGCCGTGGTGTCCATCGGACCCGGCCAGGAGGCGATGACCACGGTGAAGGGTAGGGCCGAAGCGGTGTTGCCCTGGCTGAGCCTGCCCGTCTCCGCCATCCAGGTCGGACCGGTCCAGGAGTTCCGGACCTCCGGATGAACCGAGCCGTCAGTGCCGTTGATCGGGGGAGCCTCACCGTGGAGCTGGTCGTTCTGACGCCGGTGCTGCTACTTGTGGTGCTGATCGTGGTGGCCTTCGGTCGGGTGGGCGAGGCGCGCCAGCAGGTTGTGGAAGCGGCCCGGGCCGGGGCGGAGGTGGCGTCGGTGCAGCCCGACGGCGCCGCGGCACGGACCGAGGCCGAGCGCGAGGCCACCGTGGGCACGGCTGGCCACACCCGGACATGTTCGGCCACCACGGTAACCACCGACACCGACCACTTCGTCCCCGGCGGCTACGTGACCGTTACCGTGGTGTGCAGAGTGCAGCTCTCCGACCTGTCGCTCCCCGGCGTTCCCGGATCGACGGCCGTGCGGGCGTCGTCGACGGATCCGATCGACCCCTACCGGGCCGTGGGATGACCGCACCCCGTCGGTGCCCCGATGCGGACGGCTCCATCAGCGCCTTCGTGGTGTTGTTATTGGTGGCCCTCATGGTCCTGGCCGGCTTGGTGGTCGACGGGGGCACGGCCCTTTCGGCGCAGCAGTCAGCTGCCGACGAAGCCGAACAAGCAGCGAGGGCCGGAGCCGGTGCCCTTTCGGTCGATGCCCTCCGCTCGGGCTCGCTCCAACTCGATCCCTCCACGGCAGTGGCGGCTGCCGAGTCGTTCGCCGCCGCCGCCGGCCATCCCGGGACTGCCACGGTCTCCGACGGCGTCGTGACCGTCCGCATCCGCTACCGGGTGGCGACCGAGGTACTCGGTATCGTAGGGATCGACTCTCTGCCCGTTTCGGTGGTGGCCTCGGCCACGAACGTACAGGGAGTGACCGTGGGGACGCCATGAACAGGGCCATTGTTCCGTTCCCCTCCGAACGCTGGCCCGTGGTCAGGCTCGTGTCATCGGTCGTCGGGTTGGTGGCGCTGGTCGTGGCCGCGCCGATTGCTCTCTCCGTCCTGGGCGGCATGCCCTTCTCGCACGCCGGGGTGGTGGCGATCTCACACTCGCTGACCTCGAGGCAGGCCGGCGATCCTCGCCTGGTGTCCGGGTGGATCACCAGCAGCGTCTTGGTGCTGGCGTGGTTGGCGTGGGCATGGTTGAGCGTCTGCGTGGTCGTGGAGCTGCGGTCGTGGATCACCGGCCGGACCCCGATGAGGCTGCCGGCCAGCCGGACCATGCAATCGGTGGCGGCATTCCTGGTAGGAACCGCACTGGCGCTGGCGACGGCGGGAAGGTTGACGCCAACGCCGAGACAGGCGTCCGTCGCCGCCACGAACGTCGTGCCGGTGAGCCGGGTCGGCATCCCGAACTCGGTGGGACCGGTGTGGTCAGTCGCACTGTCACCTGACCGATTCCCTGACGGTGTCGTGCCCATGTCCCTCCTGGTGAACGGCCTCGATGCCGAAAGCGCCGACCGGCCGCACCTGCAGGGTGCCGGTTCGCCGTCTCCTGTGTTGGGTCAGATTCGTCCCCGTACTTCGGCTGAGCGGCGAAGGTTCCGAGGAGGGGACGGGCAGCGTTCTATGACGTCGGTGGAGGGGGGAGGCCGGGCTCCCGGGGAGGCGAGAGAGGCGTTCGCAGACGCTCCGCCCGATGCCGACCAGGTCGATCGCCTGGCCGTTCCGAAGACGCACCTGGTCCGCACGAGAGAGACCCTCTGGTCGATCGCCGAGGACGAACTCGGCACCGCCCTGCGGTGGAACGAGTTGGCCGAGTACAACTATGGGATCACCCAGGCTGACGGTCAGTCCCTCGACGAACGTCACTGGGTGGTTCCGGGGTGGCGGCTGCTCCTCCCACCGACCTCGGTCGGCGACGTCGGTACCGGCACGGTGGTTCGTGAGACGGTGGAAAGGCCGATGGCGAGACCGACGCCAACCGAGGGTACGGAGCTGGTTCCTCCGGGCCTGCCCGTGAACCGGGCTTCCGTCCTTGATCGGACTCCTGAACCCTTGAAGGCACAGCATGTGCCACCGGGCTCGACCCGGACGGCGCGTGAGTCAGCGAGGATCAACCCACTCACTCCGCCGCGGCCGTTCACACCGTCGGTGCCCGTGGTCCCCCTGGGCGGGGGAGTGGTGGGCGCCGGCGTGGTCCGTCTGCTCGATCGCTTGCGGCAGGTCCAGCAGCGTCATCGACCGGTTGGCAGCTACATCCGGCTTCCCGACCGGGACCAGAGCCGATTCGAGCAACGCCTGCGGGTCGGCGACGGTGTAGGCCTCACTGCCGAAGTGGACGCCGCCATTCGATGGGCAACTTCGTCAGGGCCGAGGTGGCTGCGGAGTCGCCCGTGACGGGAGCTGGCCACGAGCCTGCTCCTCAGGTACTCGGAGTGCGGATCCATCCGGAGGTCATCGAGCTGGTCCTGGCCGGGGAGACCCGAGAGGTGGTGGTAGTCGAACGGTCGACGATCCCACCCGAGGGCGCCCGGTCGGCGGCCACCGTGGGAGTGGCAGTCGCCCCTCTGTTGGTCACCGTGGGTCGTGAGCCCGTTGGACCGGTCATGGTCAACCTCGAATCGTTGGGTTCACTTCTGGTTGACGGGAACCCTGAGGGGGCAGACGCCGTGGTGCGGGCCCTGGCTTTGGAACTCGCCACGTCGCACTGGGCCGGCCAGTTCTCGGTGGCTGTGGTCGGGTTCGGATACGAACTCGATCGCTTCGACGGAGTGACCTCACACGGCGAGATCGACGATCTCATCAGAGTGTTGTACCGCCGCAAAATTGACGCTGTGGAACTACTGCGTTCCACCCCCTACCCCTCCTTTGCCTCCGCGCGCCGTGCTGAGCCTTCGCCGAGATGGGCGCCCACAGTGGTTCTCTGCGGGCCCGGCATATCCGAAGAGGATGTGACCGAACTTATCGCCGTGGCGTCGGACTCTCCGCTCGGGATGGCCGTGGTCGCCGTGGGCGAGCGGACTGACGCCGAGTACTCGGTGAGGCTGACTGGCGGCACCTGGTCTTCCTCGCTCGAGCTTCTCGGTGCCGTGGCCTTTCCCCAGCGCGTCGACAATCAGGAATGGGATGAGGTAACAGGGCTGCTGGACACGGCAGCCAGCCGAGAAGCCGCGTTGTCTTCGGAGGAGCCCTATGTCAGTCTCCCGATCCGCCTGCCGCCTCCGATCGACGACAGTGCAGCACGTGAGGATCTAGCCGACACCCTGCGGGTGCCACCTCCCGCGCGACGAGCTCCGGCAAGCGAGCCACCGGAATGGGAGGACTCAAGTGGAACGGCACCCGTCGCCCGGGGCGCTCAGAACGACCTCGACCAGGATGGTGATCCTGACCCGGGGCCGGAGATCGTCGTCGCCGTACTGGGACCCATCGAAATCCGTGGCGCGGCTCGTCCATTTGCCAGGGCCTGGGCCGAAGAGCTGGTCGTCTATCTGGCCATGCACCCGAATGGGGTGGCCAATGAAGTCTGGTCCACGGCGCTGTGGCCCGACCGCCTCATGGCACCGTCGAGTCTCCACTCGACGGCGTCGGTGGCCAGGCGCTCACTGGGACAGGGCGTGGGCGGCGGCGACCATCTACCCCGCTCGCACGGGAGCCTGGCGCTCGCCGACAGCGTGCACACGGACTGGGACCAGTTCGTCGCCTTGGCCACATCCGACCAACCCGAACAGTGGCGCCGAGCGCTGATGCTGATACGGGGTAGGCCCTTCGAGGGACTTCGATCCTCGGACTGGCCGATTCTCGAAGGGATTGCCCCAGCCATCGAGGCGGCAGTAGTCGATCTCAGCGGACGCCTTGCCGGGGCGTACCTCAGGCAAGGGGACGGTCCGGGAGCCGAGTGGGCTGCCCGTCGTGGTCTCGTGGTGAGTCCCTATGACGAGCGGCTCTATCGCATGCTTATGCGTGCCGCCGATGTCAGTGGGAATCCTGCCGGGGTCGAGGCGGTCATGACTGAACTACTCCGGCTGATCGCCGACGACATCGAGCCACTCGATGCGGTGCACCCGAGCACCATGGATCTCTACCGCCAGTTGAGCCGACGAAGGAAGTTCTCACGAACATGATCTTGCCGACTCGCCTGTAACTCGGATCGAACCAGGTGAGATCAGTCAGGTCGGATCAGTTGGAGTGACGCCGACCTCTCGCATGGTCAGTCACCGATGGTTGTGTGGCGGAGGCGCCATTCAACCGGTTTGGGGTGCTTCTTAGGTAGTATAATCGGAAGTAGATCCGGTAGCCAAATCGGAAATAAACATGGGGGAGGGAGTCAGGATGACCCTTGAGACCGCAGTGGAGGCAAGCGAGATCGTTGATGCCCTAAAGCCCTTTGGCGTCAAGCAGACAGATGTTGCTGTCGTCGTCCAGGTTACGGACCGGGCGGTGCGCGGCTGGCGTACAGGGAGCATCTCCCGAGATCGATACGATCGTCTCACGGAGTTTCGAGACCTAGTCTCGTTGCTCTCGGATTCCCTAACTCCACGGGGCGTCGGTCAGTGGCTCCATGCGCGCAATCGCGTCCTCCGTGGCGATCGCCCCATTGACGCACTAAGCCGTGGGGAGATGGAGCGAGTGCAGCAGGCGGCCCAGGCATTTGTGCATGGCGCCTACGAGTGACCCCCTTGGACGACGCGGTTGGTGCTTGCCCTCGCCGTCCACTCCGAGGACGATTCTGGCACCAAGGACCAACCCGCTGGCCACTCGTAGGGATCACCAGTCCTGCCGAGACCGACGGTCGTTTTCATCAGGCCGGAGGGCCGGGAGTCTGGTATGCATCGAGTCAAGAGCAGGCAGCGTGGGCCGAGTTGTTTCGCCATTTCTTGGATGAAGGTGTCGACCCCTTTGAGGTGCGCCGGAGCGTGGGCCCTATTGGTGTTGACGATCTTGAAGTGCTTGACCTCACCGATACGGCGGTACTTCGGATCCTCGGAATCACTACCTATCATCTCACCTCTGACGATGTCGATCTGACGCAACAGATCGCAGCGGCAGCCCATGCAGCATCGTTCGAGGGCATCCTCGCTCCGTCCGTCGCACTCCCGGGTCGCAGAACCTTGGTGGTTTTCACGGTCGGCTTGAGGAAGCTAGCGGCCGGACGGGCCCGCGTCACCTCGCCACCACCACGTCTCGCTGATCTGCTGCACCTGATCCGGCCAGACAGGAATGTTTCGGGAGTGGTCCGTTCACTCTTTGGTTGGCTATCTGCTCACGGGAGTGAGGCGATTCGCCAACGGCGTCGGAGGTGAACCTGAATGTTGGCTCGTTTTGCAGCATCGACTCCGCAAAGCGAGTGGTCCGTTGAAGCAATGGATCGTGGTGTAACCGCAATCTTGTGGAATTGGAGACACCACCCCCCAGGGGGCACCAGGTCGTTGGCAGTACCCCGATGGAAGTGTTAATCGTAGGAGCGGTGCACATCGGTCACGAGTCGGTAAGTGCTCCGACGAAGTACGTCTTCAGGCCCCATCCCACAAAGTCACGGACTCAGAGGTGCTCCGAGCCTTGGTGGGGCTACAGCACCAGCTCCGCCATCAGCTCCAAAGTCTCGGGGGCGCCGGAGACCAGCAGGGTGGTGGCGATTGACTCTTTCCACCCTTCGAGGTCGTCGCGGATCTTCTCCTTGGGTCCGATCAGTGCCGTGTCCTCGATGAGCGAGGTTGGGACGGCGGCGATGGCCTCGTCATGCTGGCCGGCGAGGTACAGCTCCTGGATCTTTGTGGCCTCGGCCTCGTACCCCATGCGGGCGTACACATCGAAGTGGAAGTTCATCGACTTGGCCCCCATGCCCCCGATGTAGAGGGCGACCGACGGGCGCATGAGGTCGGCGGCTCGCTCGATGTCATCGTCGATGATGGTGGGCGCGAAGGCGATCACCTCGAAGTCCTCAGCCGTGTGTCGGGCCCCCGGACGGGCGAACCCCTCGGCCAGCGCAGGCTCGAAGGCCTTCACCGCGTTGGGGGAGAAGAAGATGGGGAACCAGCCGTCGGCGATCTCCGCGGCCAGGGCCACGTTCTTCGGGCCTTCTGCACCCAGGATGATCGGGATCTCCGGTCGCAGCGGATGCACGATGGGCTTCAACGCCTTGCCCAATCCGGTGCCGCCCGGGTAGGGGAGCGGGTAGTGGGGGCCGTCGTTGGTGACCACACCCTCGCGTGCCACCACCTGACGGACGATGTCGACATACTCACGTGTGCGGGCGAGGGGCTTGGAGAAAGACTGTCCGTACCAGCCCTCGACCACCTGAGGCCCGGAGACACCCAGGCCAAGGACGAACCGTCCCTTCGACAGGTGATCCAAGGTGATGGCGGCCATACCCATGGCCGTCGGGGACCGGCCCGACAGCTGGCACAGCGCCGTGCCCAGCCGGAGCTTGCTGGTCTGGGAGCCCAACCAGGCCAGCGGCGTGAGGGCGTCGGAGCCGTAGGCCTCGGCTGTCCACACCGAGTCGAACCCCAGGTTCTCGGCCGTCGCCACCTGCGCGGGGGCATTGGGCGGAGGCCCCGCACCCCAGTACCCGAGCTGCAGTCCGAGCTTCATATCCTTCATGGGTTCCTCCCCTGGCACGTGATGCCTCGACCCTAGTATTGGGTGGCAATAGCGATCGCATCCCGGCATCGTCCCTTGCTGACGAACAGCTGGCTACCCGGCAAAATGAACTCGGTTCCGGGTCCGCCTGCATCGACCCCGTCGGATTCGGTGCAGAATCGTGTCGTAACCCGGGTTCGGATGCCGTGTGGACCGAGCCCACTCCCTAGTTGCCATCCACCCCGAGAGGACCACGACACCGGTGACCACCATCAGCGTGTTCGACGGCGCCAGACCCACCCACCAGGGTGACCTGACCCTCGAGACGGCCGGTATCGTCCCCATCCCCGAGGACGCCCGCTATGGCGCCAACTGGCGCAACTTCACCGTCTGGTTCGCCCCGAATATGGAGCTGTCCGGCGTCTTCACCGGCACGCTGGCCGCCGCCCTCGGGCTCGGCCTGGCCGCCGGGATCACTGCCATCGTGGTCGGCGTCCTCCTCGGGGCCGCCCCGGTAGCCGCCCTGGCCCTCTGGGGACCGAAGACCGGCATGGCTCAGCTGCCGCTGGCCCGGCTCCCCTTCGGCAAGTCGATCTCCGTGGTGGCCCTGGTCCAGTGGGTCTCGTCGGTGGCCTGGGATGCCCTGGTGGGACTGTTCGGCGGCCAGGCTGCCCAGATCCTCTTTCACGTCCCCTTTGCCGTCGGTGTGCTGGCCGTCCTGGTTCTGGAGGGGTTGGTGGGCTTCCTCGGCTACGAGTTCATCCACCGGCTCGAGAGCTGGGGGGCGATCATCCTGACCGTCCTGTTCGTGCTGCTCACCTACAAGATCCTGGCCCACCGCCACTTCCCGGTGCACAACACCGTGCACGGTGGGGTGGCTGTCGCCATGTTCTTCCTCATGGTCACCATCGCCTTCTCAGGCGGGTTCAGCTGGGCCACCTACGCCGCCGACTACAGCCGGTACATGGCCGCCGACACCCCCCGACAGCCGCTGTTCTGGTTCACGTTCGCGGGCCTGGCCGCGTCGTTCCTGTGGGTCTACACGATCGGCCTGCTCGGGGCCAAGACCCTGGCCACCCAGACGGCGGCCGGGGTGCAGCAGCTCATGGGCGGCGGCCTGCTCGGTGGCCTGGCTCTGGTGGCCATCATGTTCGGAGCGGTGACCTCCAACGCCCTCAACGACTACTCGGGCTCCCTCGCCGTACAGGCCGGCGGGGTCAGGATCAAGCGGCATGTCTCGGCGGTGATCGGGACGGCAGTGGCCTTCTTCCTGATCCTGTGGCTCAACACCGGTGACGTGGCGGCCAAGTTCCAGAACGTACTGTTGTTCACGGCCTACTGGATAGCGCCCTTCCTGGCCATCGTGCTCATCGACTGGCGGGACCGACGGGTCGGCCTCAACCGCGAGACGCTCGTCCACATGCTCGAGTGGCGGAACCTGCGGTCGGGCTGGCCTGCCCTGGTCGCCCTGGTGGTTGGCTTCGGTGCCATGGTGCCCTTCATGGACACCGGACTGATCCACGGCGCCGTCTCCAACCAACTCGACGGCGCCGACCTTTCGTTCGTGGTCGGGTTCGTGGTCGCCGGCGCTCTGTACTTCCCGATGCGCAAGCTGGCTGCTCATCCGGCCCAACCTCCGGATGGCACGGTCACCTCGAGCGACGAGCAGTCCCTTATCGGTGGAGCCGCGACCGGCACCGTCGGGATGGCCGGAGCGTCCACTCCGTCGGTCCCCTAAGTCGGCTGAGTACCCCTGGTGTCAGCAGGCCAGCCGTGCGGCTCAGCACCCTCCGCAAGTCGAGGGTGATCGACGACGTCTTTCCTTCCATAACTGCCCCGAAATTACGGAAGGAAAAGGAGCTCTCTGTCAGCACTAGCCTCGCTCGCTCCGGCGACGGACCGTTCGAACTAAATTTAGGTGAGCGGTGCGATGTAGTGCTCGGCGAACTGCTCGCACACGGCCAGCCGGGCAGCGTGGAGGGACTCGGGAGTGTCGCTTTCTTTGGCCTGGACGGCCATCCACGGGGCACACAGCAGGTCGGTGACCCCGGCGTCCTCCAAGCGGCGGTACAGGTCGAGATCGGGAAAGGCCTTCACGGCCACGTAGATGGAGAACGGCTCGTGCTCCCGTCCGGCCCGCTTCACGGCGTCCTTGATCGTGGCCACCTCGGCGAAGGCCGCCTCCGGGGTGGCGGCACCCGTGTTGACCCATCCGTCACAGAGGGTTGAGGCCCGCAGCAGGGCGGCTTCGGAGTTGCCGCCACCGATGAAGGGGATGGGCTCGGTCGGTGACGGGTTCATCTGGCAGGCGGGGACGTCGTAGTACTCACCGTGGTACTCGACCCAGCCTCCCTGCCACAGGGCCTTGAGGGCCGGGATCATCTCGTTCAGACGCTTGCCCCGGGTCCTGAAGTCCTGTCCGGTCTGGACATACTCCTCCTCACACCACCCGACGCCGACACCGAGTCGGACCCGGTTGTTCGACAGCACCGCAGCGGTCCCGACGGTCTTGGCCACGGTGATCAGGTCGCGTACCGGTGCGATGTAGATGCCGGTGGTGAAGGTGAGATTGGTGGTCACCCCCGACAGCGCCGAGATCAAGCACATCGGGTCGGGCCACGCCGTCTCCTTCTCCCAGAACGGTGCCCCGTCGGGTGCCTTCGAGTACGTGTACTTGGAGGCGAGTTCCTTCGGGTTGAACAGATGGTCGGAGAGGTAGATCCCTGAGTACCCGAGGGTATCGGCAGCCTTCGACAGGCTGAGGACCTCGTCGAGGGGCAGGAAGGTCACTGCTTGGTGGAAGCGCATGGGGACGTCCGCTTTCTTGGTCGAAGTGGTCGGGCCGGTCAGCGACCGACGGGCGCCGACGGGCTGAAGGCCACCGGGATGTGCTTCACGCCGTTGATGAAGTTGGACCGCAGGCGTTGGACCTCGCCGTCCAGGCGGATGTCGGGCATGCGGTCGAGCAGCCGGTCGAACATCACCTTGATCTCCATGCGGGCCAGGTTGGCCCCCAGGCAGAAGTGCGGGCCGCCACCGCCGAAGGCCATGTGGTTGTTGGGGGTCCGGGCGATGTCGAAGCGGTTGGGGTCGACGAAGGCCGTCTCGTCCCGGTTGGCCGAGATGTGCCAGAACACGACCTTGTCGCCTTCGGCGATCTTCTGGTCACCGATCACCACCTCGGCGGTGGCCTGGCGACGGAAGTGCATGACCGGTGAGACGAAGCGCAGCATCTCCTCGACGGCGGACGGGAGGAGGGAGCGGTCGGCCCGGAGCCGTTCCCACTGGTCGGGGTGGTCGAAGAAGGCGACGAGGGCCCCCGAGATGAGATTTCGGGTGGTCTCGTTGCCGGCCACGGCCAACAGCATGAAGAACAGGTCCAACTCGAGCTGGGAGAGCTGGTCGCCGTCGATCTCGGCCTGGGTGAGCACGCTGAACAGGTCCTCATGAGGGTCGAGGCGCTTCTTCTCGCACAGCTCGTCGGCGTAGGCGAAGAGCTCCATGGAGGCCTGGGCCCCGGCGTCGGCGTCGAGTTGGTACTCGGGGTCGTCCGAGCCCACCATCCGGTTGGACCAGTCGAAGACCAGGTGCCGGTCGTCTTGGGGCACGCCCATCAGGTCGGCGATGACCTGGAGGGGGAGCTCGGCCGAGACCTGCTCCACGAAGTCGGCCGTGCCCTGCTCGCACACCCCGTCCAAGATGGCGTCGGTGGCCGCCACCACCTTGACCTCGAGGTCCCGGATCATCCTCGGGGTGAACCCCTTGTTGACCAGGCGCCGGTAGCGGGTGTGCATGGGGGGGTCCATGTTCAGCATCATCATGCGCTGCTGGCCGAGGACCTCCTCGTCGAAGTCGTGGAACAGGGTGGCCGCCCGGTAGGAGGAGAAGTGCTCGTAGTCGCGGTTGACCCCGACGCAGTCGTCGTAGCGGGTGACCGACCAGAAGCCGTCGGCGAAGCCCTGAGGGTCCGGGTGCCATTGGACCGGCGCCTCGCGGCGCAGCTGGGCGAACCACTCGTGGGGGACCGCTTCGACGAAGTTCCCCGGGTCGGCAAGGTCGATGTCGGTGACTTCCATGGTGTCTCCCCCTGATCGATCCGGTCACGACGCGGGCCGGTGACGGCCTCGTGGCGGTCCGTTGGCTCACCGCCGGCGACCGGTGAGGCCAATGACGTTTCTAGAACGTGTATCAGTTATCATAGGCGAGTCGTGCCCGAGGCTCCACCTCCCAGTGGCGGGGAGCACTCGGCTCGGCGATGATTCGACACCCGGGGGAGAGGGGTGCGACGGGGGCGCAAGCGCCTCTCGGCTCGCCCCTCCTCGTGGGTACGCCGGACCAATGAACAGACAAGACAAGCCGTAACAGCGCAGTGATGGACCAGGCCACGTGCCGACCAGTGCCTCAACTGAGTGGAGGGATCCCCCGTCATGTACCTCGAAGAGACTCCTGAGCAACTCGCCCTGCGGGCCGAACTGCGGGCGTACTTCGCCGATCTCCTGACCGACGAAGCCCGCAAGGCCCTGGACAGCGAGACCGAGGGCGGGGCCATGCACCGCACCCTGGTCCGCCAGATGGGCAAGGACGGCTGGCTGGGCATCGGCTGGCCGAAGGAGTTCGGCGGCCAGGGTCGGCCGGTCTCTGACCAGTTCATCTTCTTCAACGAGGTGCAGCGGGCCCGGGCGCCGTTCCCCTTCGTCACCCTCAACACCGTGGGGCCCATGCTCATGCGCCACGGCACCGAGGAGCAGAAGAGCTACTTCCTCTCGGGCATCCTGGCCGGCGAGATCAGCTGTGCCATCGGCTACACCGAGCCGGGCGCCGGCACCGATCTCGCCTCGCTGCGCACTCGGGCCGTCCGGGACGGCGACGAGTGGGTCATCAACGGCAACAAGGTCTTCACCAGCGGCGCCGATCAGGCCGACTTCATCTGGCTGGCCGCCCGGACCGATCCCGACGCCCCCAAGCACAAGGGCATCTCCATCTTCCTCGTGCCCACGAGCGATCCCGGCTTCTCCTGCACGCCCATCGTGACCGTGGGCAACGTGGTCACCACGGCCTCCTACTACGACAACGTGAAGGTCCCCACGACCGCCATGGTCGGCCAGCTCAACGAGGGGTGGCGGCTCATCACCGGCCAGCTCAATCACGAGCGGGTCGGCCTCGGGGCCATGACCGCGCTCCCCACCCGGCTGTGGGCCGAGACGGCCCAGTGGGCCATCGACGAGGGTGTGGCCGATGTGGAGTGGGTCCAGGCCGACCTCGGCCGCACCTATGCACTGCTGGAGGCCCAGAAGCTGCTCAACTGGCGGATGGTGGCTGCGGTGGCCGACGACACCCTCGGCCCGGCCGACTCGTCGGCGGTCAAGGTGTTCGGCACCGAGACCACGCTCGACATCTTCCGCCGCCTCCAGGGCATCGTGGGCTCGGCCGCCTACCTCAGCCCCTACAACCCCGGGGCTGCCCTGCGGGGCGACCTCGAGCGGGCCGGTCGCCAGTCCCAGATCAACACCTTCGGCGGCGGGGTGAACGAAGTGCAGCGCGAGATCCTGGCCATGGCCGGGTTGGGGATGAAGCGGTCGGCCCGGTGAGTCCGGAGACCGCCACCGAGGCAGCCTCCCTGGAGGAGCACCTCCAACAGTTCACCGGCCTGTCGACCGGCCCCGCCACCGGCGCCCCGGACCCGGTCAACGTGCCCATGATCCGCCATTGGGTGGAGGCCATGGGGGACGAAAACCCGGTCTACCTCGACGACGAGGTCGCCCGGGCCAACGGGTTCGCCGGGATCATCGCCCCGCCCACCATGCTCCAGGCCTGGATCATGGCCGGCCTGAAGGCCACCCTCGCCCGGGACGAGGACCGAGCCAAAGCCGAGGCGGCCGACCCCGCCGACCGCTCGCCCAACGACACCCTCATGGCCATGCTCGACGATGCCGGCTTCACCTCGGTCGTGGCCACCAACTGCGACCAGCATTACGTGCGTCCTCTCGTGCCCGGGGACGAGCTCGAGGTCACCAGTGTCATCGACTCGGTCAGCGGGGAGAAGGCCACCGGCCTCGGGGTCGGACACTTCGTGACCACCCGCCTCGAGTTCACCGACCAGACCGGTGCGCCGGTGGCCACCATGAAGTTCCGCATCCTCAAGTTCCGTCCGCGAGAGAAGGTCGCCGAGCCGACACCGCGGCCGTTGCGTCCCCGTCCCGCCCTCACCCAGGACAACCGGTTCTTCTTCGACGGGGCGAAGGAGCACAAGCTCCTCATCCAGCGGTGCACGAACTGCGGGACGCTTCGCCATCCGCCCCGCCCGTCCTGTGCCAACTGCCGGTCCTTCGAGTGGGAGCCGCTGCAGGCCTCGGGCCGGGGGACCATCTACAGCTTCACCGTCAACCACTACCCGAAGGTGCCGTCCTTCGACTACCCGCTGGTGGTGGCCCTGGTCGAGTTGGAAGAGGGCACCCGACTCATCGCCAACGTGGCCGACATCACGCCGGAGACCGTGGCCATCGGTATGCCCGTGGTGGCCGACTTCGAAGCCTTCGACGACGACCTGACCCTGCCGGTCTTCCGACCGGACCCCGACCGCACCGCGGGCTAGCCCGAACCTTTCGAGCCAGCCGAACCCACCGATCGAACACGAACGCAGACCAGACGAGGAGACCCGATGGACTTCACCTACAACGACGAGCAGCAGGCGGTCGTCGAGGCCGTCGACGGCATCTTCTCCGGTCTGGTCACCCCCGACCGGGTGAAGGCCACCGAGGCCACCGAGGACCGGGTCGACCGTGAGCTGTGGGCCGCCCTGGCCCAGGCCGACCTCATCGGACTCTCCCTCCCCGAGGCCTATGGCGGCGGGGGTTACGGGATGGTCGAGCTCGCCATCCTCCTCGAGAGTCAGGGGCGCGTGGTGGCCCCGGTGCCCCTCTGGGCGACGGTCGCCCTCGGGGCCATGCCCATCGCCGAGTTCGGATCCGAGGCTCTGAAGAGTTCGGTGCTGCCCGGGGTGGTGGCCGGAAACACCATCCTGACCGCGGCCCTCGCCAGGGTGGCCGACGACATCGCCCGTGGGGGCACGGGCCGTCCTGCCGTGGCCGGCAAGGCGGGTCCGGACGGACTGGTGCTCTCGGGGACGGCGTTCGCCGTTCCCTTCGGCCATGTGGCCGACCGGGTGCTCGTCCCGGTGGCCGTGGACGACGGGGTGGTGGTGGCCGTCGTCGACCCGGGGGCCGATGGCGTCATCATCGAGCGGGCCGTGACCACCAACCGCGAGGTCCATCCCCACCTCCACCTGGACGGCGTGGTGGTGGCTACCGACGACGTGCTGGCCGGCGGCGACCCGACCACCGGGAACGAGGTGCTGTTCTGGATCCTCAACCGTGCCTGGACCGGGCTCTGCGCCCTCCAGGTCGGCATCACCGAGGCCGCCGTGGCCCAGACCGCCGAGTACCTGAACACGAGAGAGCAGTTCGGCGTGCCGCTCGCCACCTTCCAGGGAACCAAACTGCGGGCCGCCGATGCCGCCATCGACACCGAGTGCATCCGGGTGACCATGCTCCAGGCGGCCTGGCGGCTCGACAACGGACTCGACGCCGACCTCGCCGTGAGCGTGGCCGCCTGGTTCGCCGCCGACGCCGGCTCACGGGCCGTGCACGCCACCCAGCACCTGCACGGTGGGATGGGCGCCGACATCGAGTACCCCATCCACCGGTACTTCCTGTGGGGCAAGCAGATCGAACTCCTCCTCGGACCGCCGAGCGCCCAGGTGGCCCGCCTCGGACGCCAGGTGGTGGGGGAGGTCCGGGCCGGACACCAGGTGACCGTATGAGCCCTGGCCCCGGAACGACCGCTGCCCGCCGCACCGACACCCTGGCCTTCGAGGCGGTCACGGTGGGGGACGAACTCCCCGTCCTGCCCATCCCGTTGACCCGGACCCTGATCGTGTCGACGGCCATCGCCTCGCGCGACTACCAGGACGTCCACCACGACTCGGTGCTGGCCGTCGAGCGCGGTTCGAAGGACATCTTCATGAACATCCTCTCGACCAACGGCATCGTCGGTCGGTACGTCACCGACTGGTCGGGTCCCGGCGCCGTCCTCACCGACGTGAACATCCGGCTCGGCGCCCCCAACTATCCGGACGACACCATGACCCTGACCGGCTCGGTGACCGAGGTCGACGCCGACCCCGACCCCGATCCCGCCGACCCGGGGGGTGACGCCGTAGACGGCAAGGGGGCGGTGGTCGTGTCGCTGCGAGGGGCCAACGGGTTGGGCGACCACGTGACGGGCACGGTGCGGTTGCTGCTGCCCAAGGGCGGCGCGGCTACCGGGGCGGGCCGATGAGCGGTGACACCCACGCCTTCGCCGGCCATACGGCCATCGTCGGCATCGGGGCCACCGAGTTCTCCAAGGAGTCCGGGCGCAGTGAGCTGCGCCTGGCCGTCGAGGCCGTCGACCTCGCCCTGCGGGACGCGGGCATCGAGCCGGCCGAAGTCGACGGCATGGTCACGTTCAGCTCGGACACCAATCCGGAGATCGAGATCGCCCGCAGCCTGGGCATGGGCGAGCTCACCTTCTTCAGCCGTATCCACTACGGCGGGGGAGCGGGGGCCGGCACCATCCAGCAGGCCGCCCTCGCCGTGCAGGCCGGGGTGGCCGACGTGGTCGTGTGCTACCGGGCCTTCAACGAGCGCTCGGGGAACCGCTTCGGGACCGGCGTACAGGACCGTGCCCCCGTCCCCAACGCCGAGACGGCCAACTTCGCCTGGTACGCGCCCTTCGGCCTCCTGACCCCGGCCCAGTGGGTGGCCATGGCCGCCCAGCGCTACCTGCACGTGTCGGGGGCCACCTCCGAGGACCTCGGCCGCGTGGCCGTGGCCGACCGCCGCCATGCCGCCACCAACCCCAAGGCCTGGTTCTACGAGAAGCCCATCACCTTGGAGGACCACCAGGCCTCACGGTGGATCGTCGAGCCGCTCCACCTGCTCGACTGCTGCCAGGAGACCGACGGGGGCCAGGCCCTCGTGGTCACCTCCCTCGAACGGGCCCGTGACCTGGCGTCCACCCCGGTGGTGATCGAGGCGGCGGCCCAAGGGGCCGGTCCCGGCCAGGAGATGATGACCTCCTACTACTACGACGATCTCACCGGCCTGGGGGAGATGGAGTCGGTGGCCCGCCAACTGTGGCAGACCTCTGGACTCTCCCCGGCCGACATCCAAACGGCCGTGCTCTACGACCACTTCACCCCGTACGTCCTCTACCAGCTGGAGGAGTTGGGCTTCTGCAAGAAGGGCGAGGCCAAGGACTTCGTGCGGGACGGCAACATCGAGATCGGTGGTGGACTCCCCATCAATACGCACGGGGGCCAGCTGGGCGAGGCCTACCTGCACGGGATGAACGGGATCGCCGAGGGGGTCCGCCAGGTGCGGGGGACCTCGGTCAACCAGGTGCCCGATGTCACCCATGCCCTGGTCACCGCGGGCACCGGCGTGCCCACCAGCGGTCTCATCCTCGGCGTCGACCGGTAAGGCTGCACTCGCCGTTCCGGCCTGAATCGGGTCACACTGGGTCCATGAGGTTCGGCCTCCACGCCCTCGGCATCGGTTCGGGCGCCGCCCCGGCGGTGATCGCCGCGGTGGCCGTCGAGGCCGAACGGGCCGGGTTTGCCACGCTGTGGGCCGGGGAGCACGTGGTCATGGTGGACCGGGCCGACTCGCCCTACCCCTACTCGGACGACGGGAGGATCGCGGTCCCCTCCGACGCCGACTGGTTGGACCCCCTGCTCGCCCTGACCTTCGCCGCCGCGGCCAGCGCCACCATCCGCCTGGGAACCGGGATCCTCCTGCTGCCCCAGCACAATCCGCTGGTGGTGGCCAAACAGGCGGCCACCCTCGATGTCCTCTCGGGCGGCCGGTTCGTCCTCGGCGTCGGCGTGGGCTGGTCACGAGAGGAGTTCGCCGCCCTCGGGAGTCCCTTTGCCGGGCGCTCAGCCCGCAATGCCGAGTACGTCGAGGTCATGCGCACCTTGTGGCGCGACGATGTGGCCACCTTCCACGGGGCCACGGTGCACTTCGATGAGGTGCGGAGCTATCCGAAGCCGGTGGTGGACCGCCGGGTCCCGGTCTTCCTCGGAGGCAACAGCGACCGGGCCCTCGAACGTGTGGCCGCCTACGGCGACGGGTGGTACGGCTTCAACCTGGCCGGCTCCGAGGTAGCCGACCGGGTGGAGACCTTGGCCGAACGGTGCGGGATGCAGGGTCGGGATCCGTCAGCCGTGGAGGTGGTGGTCTCCCTTCGTGACGGCCAGCCCGGGGACACCGCAATGCTCGCCGACGTGGGGGTGCGTGAGTTGGTGGTCGTGGAGTCGCCTCCTGACGATCCAGCCGCAGTGCCGGACTGGGTGGCTGAACTGGCCGACCGGTGGGGCATCGTCCCCGAGTAAGGACGGTAACGGCGGCGGGTCTTCGGCCCTACGGTGGGTCAGCTGGCGGGACGGTCACGGAAGGCGTACCGATAGGCCTGTGGGCTGGTGCGCACGACCCGGCTGAAGTGTTTGCGGAGATTGGCGGCCGTGCAGAAGCCGCTCTGTTCGGCTACGGACTCGATGGGCAGGTCGGTCGTCTCGAGGAGTTGCTGGGCCAAATGGACGCGCTGGCGCTGCAGCCACTGATGAGGGGTCGACCCGGTGGCGGAGACGAACCGCCGGGCGAAGGTCCGTGAGCTCATCGCCGACCGGGTCGCCAGATCGCTCACCGTGAGGGGATCGTTCAGGTGCTCCTGGGCCCAGGCCAGCGTGGCCGCGAACAGTCCGGACTCGTCGGCCGTGGTCAACGGTGCTTCGATGAACTGGGCCTGGCCCCCGTCGCGTTGGGGGGGCACGACCAGCTGTCGGGCGAGCTGGGTGGCCACGTCGGACCCGCGGTCCTTGCGCACGACGTGCAAGCAGAGATCGATGCTCGCCGCGCTGCCGGCCGAGGTCAGGATGTCGCCCTCGTCGACGAAGAGGACTCCGGGGTCTACGGACACCCCGGGATATCGGCCGGCCAGGTCGTCGCACTCCTCCCAGTGGGTGGTGGCCCGACGTCCGTCGAGCAGGCCCGCCTCGGCCAGGAGGAAGGCGCCGGTGCAGAACGAGAGGATGCGACACCCCCCGGCGTGGGCCTGACGCAGGCCGTCGAACACCTCGCCGGGCACCCGGTCGAGGTCGTAGGTAGGCAGGACGATCAGCGTGCCCACCTGTCCGACCCGCTCCAGTCCGTGATCCGGCTGGATTCGGAAACCGGCATCGACGGTCACCTGGCCCGCGCCCAGGGCGCAGACGACCAACCGGTACCAGGGAAGGCCAAGTGCCGTCATCTCCCGGTTGCCGAAGACCTCACAGGCAACCCCCAACTCGAACGCGTTGACCCCTTCGTAGACGAGAGCGGCTACGTCGTCGGCCCGCCGGGAACCCGCGGGACGGCCGGACTCGGACCTTCGCCGGCCGGATGGCAGGTTGGCAGCTTTGTCGCGCACATCGTCAATCATGCCACTTTTCGTGACCCGGAAGTCAGCTCACACTGAAGGTATGAGTATCCGCCCCTACACACAGATCGTCGTCCACGACTACACGAGGGATGAGCGGCGGGCCGACCACCGGCTCCACCGGGAGGCCAAGGTACGCGACCGGCTCCTCTCGGACAGCGGGGGATCGAGGTCTCCGGTACTCCTCGTCGGCGACACCATCGGCGCGGGAGGGTTTGTCGCCCGACCCGCCAGCCTGCCCGTCCGCCTGCTCGCCCGCCTGTTCGCCGACCGCCTCGATTGCCGACTGGCGTCGGATCGTGGGCCCGAATCCAGCTGGCTGCTGGCGGCCCGGGCGAAGCAGCTGGCATCCCTACCGGTGCGGCAGTCGCTGGCCCGGAACTGGCGGGCTCTGAGCGCCGAGGCCGCCCGGCCGCCTGCGGCCCGCACGCCTCGGGCGCCGCTGTGCCGGGACCGGATCATCGCCGCTGCGGGTCCCATCCGTGCCCTGTGCGAGGCCCTGTCGACGACGCTCCCGGTTCCGGCTCGGGGAGTCGCCTTAGCCAGCCACCTGCTCGGCGACGGCGCCGGACCCCTCTACAACCGCTCCTGTGGAACGGACCTCTCCGATGCGCTCGACCGGGTTATCGAGTCACTCGGTCCCACGGTGGCACTGGCCGGCTGACGACTGCTCAGGAGGGGCGAACGTCGCGGGTTCAGCGAGCCTCCACCACCCGGTCGAGCTCGTCGGCGTCGGCCTCGGTCAACAGCCGGTAGGGGGCATCTTTCTCGGGGCGCCACCATACCGGCTCGGGTGCACGCCATCCCTCGTTACGCAATACCCGCTTCAGTACCTTGGTGGTGGCGGTCTCCGGGAGCGAGTCGGTGACCCGCACATAACGCGGTGCCCACTTCGTCCCGAGGTCGGCCTCGCCGGCCAGGAAGGCGACGAACCCATCGGGATCGAAGGCGGCGCCCTCCCGCAAGAGGACCGTCGCCATCACCTGGTCCCCGACGACGGTGTCGGGGACGGCGTAGACCGAGGCCAGGACCACGTCGGGGTGCCGCTGGAGGATGGCCTCGATGGGGGCGGCGGCGAAGTTCTCCCCGTCGACGCGGAGCCAGTCGAAGTCCCGGCCCCCGAAGTAGAAGAAGTCGTCTTCGTCTCGGTAGGCCAGGTCGCCCGTCCAGTACCAGCCGTTGCGCACCCGGGAGGCCTCGGCCTCGGCGTTGTGCCAGTAGCCCTCGAATCCCGCTCCGCCGGTCTGGTTGACCATCTCGCCGATGGCCTCTTCGGCGTTCAGCAGGCGACCGTGTTCGTCGAACACGGCCCTCGGGCACTCCTCGCCGGTGTCGGGGTTGATGATGAGCGTCCCGGTCAGGGCCCGACCGAGGGCACCCCTCGGAGTATCGGGCGTCCGGGTCACCGACGCACCTCCTTCGGTCGATCCGTAGGCATCCTGGACGGTGCAGCCGAAGCGCTCGGCGAAGCGGGCCACGTCCGCCTCGGCCGCCTCGTTGCCGAAGCAGCGCCGGAGCGGGTTGTCGGCGTCGTCGGGCTGCTCGGGCGTGGCCAGGATGTAGGAGAGGGGCTTGCCCACGTAGTTGAAGTACGTCACCCCGTACCGGCGGACGTCGGTGAGGAACTGCGAGGCGCTGAAACGCTCGCGGAGGGCGACGGTGGCTCCGGCGGCCAGGGCGGGTCCCCATCCGGCCATCAGCGCGTTGGAGTGGAACAGGGGCATGGCCAGGTAGCAGACATCGTCCTCGGTCAGGGAGAACATCTGGGCGACGATGGCGCCGATCCGGGCCAGACGACCCTGGCTGCACAGGCAGGCCTTCGGTGCCCCGGACGTGCCCGAGGTGAACAGCAGCAGTCCGAGGCTCTCCTCGGTCACGGCGCTGTCGGCGGGATCGGGGAGCGGTGACCCCGAAGCGCCTCCCACCACCGCCCCGTAGGTGGTCTCGGGTGAGAGGTCACCGCAGGGGTCGTCGATGACCAGGATGCGGTCAGGGGGCAGGGCTTCACCGAGGTCGTACCCCTCGACGAGGGGCCGGTAGCGGGAGTCGGTGACCAGGAGCTGGCACTCGGTGTGGGCGAGGTCACGGGCGAGCTCGTCACCCCGGTGGGTCGGGTTCCCTCCGACGAGGACCGCCCCGGTCAGGGCGGCGGCCCCCATCCAGAACACGTACTCGGGCACGTTGTCCATGAGGAGGGCCACGTGGAACGGGCCGGGCCGTCGGAGGGAGTTGAGCACGGCGGCCCGGTCGGCCTGGGCCCGCACCACCTCGTCGTGGGTCCAGGACCGGTCTTCGAACAACAGGCCGGTCCGCTCGTCCCCGGCCCGCTGGCGGATCAACTCGTCGATGGTCTGCGGCATCGCTTCCCCCTGATCTCCCCGTCGGCTACCTGTGGCAGCCCCGGTCCCGGTGTCCCCGGATCGGTCCGGTGGCTCACTCGACAGTACGTGCAAACGCCGTCCCGGGGACGATCTAGGCACGAATCTGGAACACGTTGCAATTTATCAGACCCCCGTGTTACCGTGAAAAACGCGCCCCAGAGCGGAGCGAGAGGAGTACCACCGCATGGAGTTCGGAGTCTTTCTCAACGGCTATCTGCCGGGCATGGCCGCCCACGATCCCACGTGTGAGCACGAGATGTTCAAGCGGGAGATGGCCTACGTGGTCGAGGCCGACAAGTACAACTGGAAGTACGCCTGGATCGGCGAGCACCACTCCTTGACCGAGTACAGCCACATGTCCGCGCCCGAGGTGGTCATGGGCTACCTGGCTCACGCCACCGACCGGATCCACATCGGGACCGGCATCATGAACCTCTCGCCCCGGGTCAACCATCCGGTGCGCTCGGCCGAGCGGGTGGCCATGCTCGACCATGTGACCGAGGGTCGTTTCGAGTGGGGCACCGGGCGGGGGGCGGGCAGCCACGAGATCGCCACCTTCAACAACCTGGACAAGAACTCCACCAAGGCCGAGTGGAACGAGGTCATCCGCCAGATCCCCCGCATGTGGGAGGAGCAGGACTACATGTACGAGGGCGAGAGTTTCACCGTCCCGTACCCGCACAACATCCTGCCCAAGCCCTATGAGCGCAAGGGCCACCCGCCCATCTGGGTGGGCTGCGGCAACCCGGGGACGTTCACCCAGGCCGGGGAGTTGGGGATCGGGGCCATCGCCTTCAACTTCGAGCCCATCTACAACCTGCAGGGGCGGATCGACGCTTACAAAGAGGGCATCGCCAACTGCACCGAGCCATTGGGCCAGTTCAAGAACGACAACGTCATGATGACCAATGCGGTCATCTGTCTCAACGACCGCAAGAAGGCCCGGGAAGTGGCTCTCCGACGGGGCCGGGGCTACCTCTACTCGATGGTGTGCAACTACCACGACACCATCCCTCACCAAGAGGGGGTGCCGGTGTGGCCCGAGCGGCCCCACACCGTGAGCGACGAGGGCATGCTCGACGCCCTCATCGAAGGTGGATGGATGCTGTGCGGTGAGCCCGATGAGGTGGCCGAGCAGGTGGCCAAGTACCAGACCGTGGGGTGCGACCAGTTGGTCTTCGGTCTCCCTTCCGATTCGTTGATGGAGGACGAGGTCCACGAGATGCTCGAGGTGTTCGGGACCAAGGTCATCCCGCAGTTCGATAGCGACCCGCTTCACTCCACCACCCGCTACCGTCAGACGGCCAAGCCGAAGTACCAGCCTTTCAACTTCCCCGTTCCCGACATCACGGTGCACGAGCTGCCGACCAACGCCATGATCCAGCTGGACGGCACTCGCACCCTCTAAACGGCCGGTCGGACGGCCCAGTAGGGTTTCGTCACTGTGACGAATATGGGCGTGGGGTTGCCGGTGGTGTTCCGCACTGCCAGGTGGGGGAGTGCACTCCGTCAGGGAACATGAGCCGGCCCGACCCATCGTCGCTCAGGCTCTCCGGTCGGGCGATCGGGATCGGCGGTCAAGGAAGGCTTCGTCAAGCGGGGACGCACCGGACGTTGCCGTGGGATTTCTTATCCTCAAGTAAACCGTTAGACCGCAAAAAGTCTCGATCTAGAGTTTAGACTTGGCAGGTCCCCAGGCTTTGACCAGGTCATTTACCGTCGTCAACGTAGTGATGAGCGGGTAGGTGTGCTCGAGGAGGTCCTCGGCGTACGACTCCGGGATCCCCGCCACGGCGTCGCGCGGGACCACCACCCGGTAGCCCAAATTGACCGCCTCGATGGCCAGTCCCAGCACGCCGAGGTTGACCGAGACCCCGGTGGCCACCACGGTGGTCACCCCCAGGTTCCGCAGCCACGTGCTGAGGTCGGTCCCGGTGAACGGTGAGACCCCGTGCAGGCGGGCCGAGATCAGGTCGCCGGGCTCGGGGCCCAGTTCGGGGACGATCTCGGCCGCCGGGGTGCCGACCAGCAGGTGGTCCGGGTTGCGCACCATGGCGGCGATCAGCGAGCAGTTGACGACCGAACCGGCCCGGTCGGCTCGGAACTCCGCCGTGCAGTGGACGACAGGCACCCCCCGCTCCCGGGCCGCCGTGAGCAACCGGGCCGTATTGGGCACCACGCCCACCTCCCGGGCCGCCGCCGCCAACTGGGGAAACGAGCTGTGATCGCCGATGACCCCCCGCTGGATCTCCTGGGTGAGTACCGCACAGGTACCCGGTGCGGCCAGCTCCCTCAGGTCGACAGGCACCGGGCCTTCCGACCCCTCACGTACCCGAGGCGGTGCGGAGGCCTCCGCTGTCGGTCTCTTCGGGCACTTCGGCCACGATCCCGGCGGCCCAGCGGTAGTCGGGCTTACCGGACGGTGAGCGCACGATGGCCTCGACCACGTGGAGCTGACGGGGGACCTTGTAGCCGGCGATGGCGTCCCGGCAGTGCACCTGGATGTCCTCCAACGTCGGGTGTTTGTCCGCCCGGGGCTGGATGATGGCCGCCACCCGCTGGCCCCACCGTTCGTCGGGGGCACCCACGACGATGGCGTCGAAGACCTCGGGGTGGGAGCGGACGGCGGACTCCACCTCTTCGGGGAAGATCTTCTCCCCACCGGAGTTGATCGAGACCGAACCCCGGCCGAGCAAGGTGATGGACCCGTCCGCCTCCACCGTGGCGAAGTCGCCGGGCATCACATAGCGGACCCCGTCCACGTAGATGAAAACTTCGGCCGTCTTGACCGGGTCGTTGTAGTAGCCGACGGGGATATCCCCGAAGCGGGCAATCTTGCCGATGACCCCCGAGCCCGGCTCCACGACCTTCATGTCCTCGTCGAAGACCACGGTGTTGCCGAGGACCGAGACCGTGGGCCCGCTCTTCATGGCCGTGTTGTCCTTGCCCATGGTGACCATGCCGTTGTTGCCTGACTCCGACGAGCCGATGGCGTCGATGATCATGATGTTGGGCAGGTGCTTGAAGAACTCGTCTTTCACCGGAGCCGAGAAGAGCGCGGCAGACGACGTGATGGCGTACAGGGACGAGAGGTCGTAGTCGGCGCCCGGGTCGTCCAGCGCCTCGACCAGGGGCTTACCCATGGCGTCGCCGGTGATCATGATGGAGTTGGCCCCTTCGGTCTCCACCAGCTTCCACACCTCGTGAGGGTCGAACTTGGGCACCAGGATCGTGCGGTTTCCGACGAAGCTCTGGCCCATGACCGACCACTGGGTGGCCCCGTGCATGAGGGGAGCGATGGGCAGCAGGGTGACCTGGCCGCCTTGGCCCTTGGCCACCATCTCCTCGGGTTGCTGGATCCGGGTGTTGGTGTGGGGGTCGACGCCGCCACCTAGCGCGTAAAAGACGTCCTCGTGGCGCCACACCACGCCCTTGGGCATGCCCGTCGTGCCGCCGGTGTAGAGGATGTAGTGATCGTCGTTCGACCGGGGGGCGAAGTCCCGCTCCGGGCTGCCTGCGGCCAGGGCCTCCTCGTAGGGGACGGCTCCTTCGGGGAGCGGGATGCCCGACCCGTCGTCGATGGTGACGACCAGACCGAGGTCGGGGAGTTCGGGCAGGAGTTCGGTGACCTGGGGGCCATAGGTGGACTGATGGACGAGGGCCACGAGGTCGGCGTTGGAGAAGAGGTAGCGGAGCTCGTCTTTCACGTAGCGGTAGTTGATGTTGATCCACACCGCCCGCAGCTTGAACACGGCCCAGGCCGTCTCGACCCACTCGACGCTGTTGAGCGAGTAGATGCCGACATGGTCGCCCGGGCCGACGCCGTGGGCGGCGAGGAAGTGGGCCAACCGGTTGGCCCGGCCCTCCATTTCGGCGAAGGTGCGCCGCTCGCCCGCGGCCACCAGGTACTCACGGTCACCGAAGGAATCGACGGCCGCTTCGAACAGATCTGCCAGGTTGAACGTCATCGGCCAGTTAGTAGAACACGTTTCTATTCGGGCGGCAAGCAGTCGTCATCCCTGGGGATCGGCCCTCGGTCCGTGCTGTGCCGAAGGACCTCACCACCGCACTCAGTCCCTGGTGTCCTTGGCGCTGAGCGTGGCCGGACGGACCGGTGGTCGGGTGGCCGGTCGGGCCGCCGGTGCCGGCTTGCCGACCACGGCGTCCGGAGCGAGCCCGAGCGCGGATCGCACCGAACGGGCCAGCCCGGGCCCGTCGAGGCCCAAGCGGGCCAGGATCCGGTCCGGCTTGTCCTGGGGGATGTAGGCGCGGGGGATGCCGAGGGAGGTGATGGGCGGGCTGGCGTGTCCGAGGCACGCCTGGCGTACCGCTTCGGCCAGGAACATGCCGGCACCGCCCTGGCGGACGCCGTCCTCGGCCGTGAGCACGGTCTCGTGGCGGGCGGCGTCGGCCACCATGACCGGGTCAGGATCCGACACCACTCGCACGTCCCACACGGTGAGCTGGATTCCTTCGGCCTCGAGCGCCCGGGCAGCCTCCTCGGCGGCGGTGACCATCTTGCCCACGGCCAGCATGCACACCGAACCGTTCCCTTCCCGCACCTTGCGGGCCGTCCGGCCCGTCCCGACCTGGCCCGGTGCCACCCAGGGGGCGGGGGTCTTCGGGAAGCGGATCATGGACGGACCGTCGAGGGTCAGGGCCTCGGCCAGCATGACCTCGACCTCCTCGGCCGACGAGGGTGCGAAGACCGTCATGCCGGGAATGGATAGTCCGAGGGCCATGTCCAGCACCCCGTGGTGGCTCGCCCCGTCGTCCCCGGTGATGCCGGCCCGGTCGAGGACGAGGACGACGGGCAACCGGTGGAGCCCCACGTCGAGGTTGGCCTGGTCGAAGGCCCGGCTGAAGAAGGTCGAGTACACCGCCACCACCGGTCGCATGCCGGCCATGGCCATCCCTGCGGCCGCGGTCACCGCATGCTGTTCGGCGATACCCACGTCGACGAAGCGGTCGGGGAACCTGGCCTCGAAGGGCAGCAGGCCGGTGGGTCCGGGCATGGCTGCGGTGATGGCCACGATCCGGGGGTCGGCTTCTGCGTGACGGAGGAGCGACCGGGTGAAGGCGTCGGTGAAGGTGGTCACCGGCAGCACCGCGGCCACCTCCCGGCTCTCCGCCGGAGGCACCGACCCCGTGTCGCCGGTGGTGCCTTCCTCGGGAGTGGCATCGCCCTTGACGGCAGGCTCTTCCACCGGAGCCACCGAGACCTTCACGTCGTGCAGTCGCTGCACGTCGTCCTCTTCGGCCGGGGCGTAGCCCCGTCCCTTCTGGGTCATCACGTGGACCACGATGGGCCCGGGCCACTCCGAGGCGTTGGCCAGGGCCTGTTCCACCCCGGTGATGTCGTGGCCGTCGATGGGCCCGGCGTAGCGGATACCCAGGGCCTCGAAGAAGGTGTGGGGCGTGACCACTTCCCGCAGGGCGCTGGTCAGACCGTGAACGCCGGAGTAGGCCAGGTCCCCCACCCCGGGCAGCTCCCGGATGAGGTGGCGGAGCCGCTGGCGGGCCTGGACGTAGGCCGGGTTGAGGCGGAGGTGGGTGAGGCCGAGCGAAAGCCGGGACACCGTGGGGGCGTAGGAGCGACCGTTGTCGTTGAGCACGATCACGACCGGCGTCCCGGAGTGTCCGAGGTTGTTGAGGGCCTCGTAGGCCATGCCACCGGTCAGGGCGCCGTCACCGACCACGGCCACCACCCGACGCTGGCTGCCCTGCAGCTGGAAGGCGCTGGCCAGACCGTGGGCATAACTGAGAATCGTGGAGGCGTGGCTGTTCTCTACCCAGTCGTGCTCGGACTCGGTCCGGTTGGGATAGCCGGAGAGCCCGTCGGCTTGTCGGAGTTGGGGGAAGGCATCCCGTCTTCCCGTCACCAGCTTGTGCACGTAGGCCTGGTGGCCGGTGTCCCACAACAGGACGTCGCGGGGCGAATCGAACGTTCGATGGAGAGCGAGGGTCAGCTCCACGACGCCGAGATTGGATCCCAGGTGGCCGCCGGTGGCCGTGACCGCGTCGACGATGAACTCCCGGATCTCGCCGGACAGCGTGGTCAACTCCTCGGGCGTGAGGGAGCGGAGGTCAGCGGGGCTGTCGATGTGTTCGAGGATCATGGGCGCGTAATGGTTCCTTTCCGACGAGGCTACCAGCGAGTGGACCCAGCCTGGCTGTCCGTCGAGACGGCCAGGACCGGACGGGAGGAGCCGACTGGGGTCGAGCGGGAGATCCTCGACTCGTTCTCCAATTCGGATCAGACTGGGTCGGGTGGGCGAACGGCCCCACGGATGACGTAGATCGGGAATGGTCGCCACCGTGCCGCGGTATGGCCGACGTTTCCGTCTCAGGAGGAGTGACGATGCAAGCTGAGATCAAGGGTTCGACCATGCCGTTGCTCGAGGTCATCCTCGAGAACGGGGAGTCGCTCATCTCCACGCACGGGGAGCTCTCGTGGATGTCAGCCAACGTCCAGTTGACCCAGACGACGTCGACCGGGGGCCAGAAGGGGTTGATGAGCGGTTTGAAGCGGGCTGTCGGTGGGGGAGGGCTCTTCCTCACCAAGTACGAGGCCCAGGGAGGCCAGGGCATGCTGGCCTTCGCGGCCAAGCTCCCCGGAAGGATCTTCGAGATCGGGATCGGGCCCGGACAGGGCTACCTCGTCCACCGCCATGGCTGGGTGTGCGGCACCGACGGCGTGGTGCCGACCATCGGCATGCAGCAGTCGTTCCGCGGCGGTCTCTACGGCGGTGACGGCTTCATCCTCCAGCGCCTCGAGGGCCAGGGCCGGGCGTGGATCGAACTCTCCGGGGAGATCACCACCTACGAACTGGTGGACGGGCAGTCCCTCCTGGTCCACCCGGGTCACGTCGGCCTGTTCGAGGACATGGTCAAGTTCAGCATCACCCGGCTCCCGGGCATCAGGAACAAGGCCTTCGGCGGTGACGGCTTCCATCTGGTCTCGTTGACCGGACCGGGCCGGGTATGGCTGCAGAGCATGCCGGTCGCCGTGCTGGCCCAGGCCATCGAGCCCTACCTGGACCACGACGGGCACCATGAGGCCGTCGATGCCGGTGTGGGCGGGGTACTCGGTGGGATCATCGGCAAGAACCTCTGATCCCACCGGTCCGCTCCGGTCGGCGTGCCGGAGCTCATCGGCCTGGACTTGGTCCGTCCCCCGGGTCCGTCCCCCGGCCTGACGGACCGTCAGGTAGTTTCGGTCCCTGCCGGTCGCCGATCGGCCGAGGAGTTCATCACCGTGGCCGGGGGAGGCCACAGGAGGGGAGGCAGGTGTGGTCGGTCATCGCGACGACGAGTTCCACCCGTCGGACCCGTCGGATCCGTTCTGGACCGAGACCTGTTGGTTCACCTTCACGGTGCCCGAGCGCCGGCTCTCGGGCCAGTTCTATCCCTTCTTCCGCCCCAATCAAGGCGTCCTCTCCGCCGGGGCCTTCTTCTGGGACGACACCGGGGCCACGCCGGCCGACAGCTTGCACGCCCGGCACTTCTGGCATCTCCCCATTCCCGACGAGCCGCTGTCGGACATTCACCTGCCCAACGGCATCGCCTACCGGTGTATCGAACCGCTCAGCCGCTACGAGCTCACCTACCGGGATCCCGACAGCGGCGCCGATGAGGTCGACGGCGTTCGCGCCGACCTCACCTTCACCTCCATCGCCCGGCCCAACTACCTCGGGGAGTCCCATCTCGACCAACCTGGCCGCTATGAGGGAACCATCGTCCTCGACGGCGAGGAGTTCGCCGTCGACTCCTATGGGTTCCGTGACCGCTCGTGGGGGCCTCGCTCCCAGTTCGGGCGCGGTATCCACGGAACGCCGGCACGCTGCGGGGGCTACAGCTACGCCACCGCATCCGATCGTGACGCCTTCCATGCCATCACGATGGACTTCAGCGGGGAGTTCGGATCGGGCAGTATGGCCATCCACGGCTATCTACTGCGTGACGGGGAGTGGGCTGGCGTCACGCAGGGGAGCCGCCAGGTACTCGAGCGTGATCCGGACACCGCCTATCCGACCGCCATCGCCCTCGACCTCGTTGACGAGCTGGGTCGGACGCTTCACGCCGAGGGCCGATGCCTCAACGGGCTCGGGCTCTTTTTGAATCCCAACCTGTACTCGGTCAACTGCCTGACCGAGTGGAGCTTCGACGGCGGCACCGCCTTCGGCGAGGACCACGACAACTGGAGTGCCACTGGCATCCGGGACTTCCTCCGCTCCCGACCGGTCACGTCACCGTGACCCGACCCCTCCCGATGCGCCGGCTCTCTCGAACGCCCCCACGTGTTCGACCAACACGACCTATCCGACCGAACCAACCTACCGAGGTGGACCACCCATGACCATGACCGATGGCCCGAGCAGCGAGCGCCCCACGACATCGACCCGCGACTACGAGGAGCTGCGGGTCCAACTGGAGTCGTGGCTCCGAGAACGGGTGCCGGGGTCGACCGTCTCCGAGCTGATCGTGCCCGAGTCGAACGGTATGTCCTCTGAGACCGTCCTCTTCGATCTGGCCGTGCCCGGGGAGACCGATCCCCGACGGCTGGTGGCTCGTATCGCCCCGGACCCGGCTGCCGATCCGGTCTTCCAGACCTACGACATGGAGCGCCAGTTCCTGACCATGCAGATGGTGGCCGAGCACACCGAGGTGCCGGTACCGACGGTGCTGTGGCTCGAGAACGGCACCGACGTCATCGGCGTGCCGTTCTTCGTCATGGAGCGGGTGGACGGCATCGTGCCGCCCGACGTCCTTCCCTATACCTTCGGGGACAACTGGTTCTTCGAAGCCGAGCTGGCCGACCAGCAGCGCCTCGAGCGGTCGGCGGTCCAGGCGCTCGCCGCCCTGCACGAGCTCACCGTGGAGGGTCCCGCCGCCTTCCTCGCCGGACCCGACGACGGGAAGAGCCCGCTGCGCCACCATGTCGAAGAGATGCGGTCGTACTACGACTGGGTGGCCGCCGACGGAGTGAGCTCCCCACTCATCGAGCGCGGCTTCGAGTGGCTGGAGGAGCACTGGCCCGGCAACGAGGACGATGCCGTGTTCAGCTGGGGTGACGCCCGGGTGGGCAACATGATGTTCCAGGACTTCGAGCCGGTGGCCGTGCTCGACTGGGAGATGGCCTCGATCGGTCCTCGGGAGATCGATCTCGGGTGGATGATCTACATCCACCGCTTCTTCCAGGACCTGGTCGAAGACCTCGGACTCCCGGGCATGCCCCACATCCTCACCCGCGACACCGTGGCCGAGCTCTACCGGTCGTACACGGGGTATGAGGCCCAGGATCTCGACTTCTACACCGCCTATGCCGCCTTGCGCCACGGCATCGTGATGTTCCGGATCACCCGTCGGTCGATCCGCTTTGGGGAGGCCGAGATGCCCGAGGACCCCGACCACGCCATCCTCCACCACGCCCACCTGGCCCGCATGATCGAAGGCGTCTACTGGGATGAGGTCAAGTCCTGACCGATCGCTGCGGCCGACGCCGGACCGGGCGAGATCGGCTCAGCGGACGTTGGCCAGAAAGGCGTCTCGGTCCACCACCACCCGGATGAGCTTGCCCGCGGCCACGAGCCCGGCGCTCTCGGACACCGAGAGGGTGAATACAAGTCGACGCCCCTCGATCCGGTCGAGGGTGGCCTCGGCCCACACCGTCCCGCCCACCCCCACCGGCACCAGGTGGTCGAACTGGAGGCGCTTGGCCACCGAGGTGTAGTTGCCGGGGAGCTCCCCTTCGATGGCCTTGCAGCTGGCCTCTTCGCACAGGGCCACCAGTCGGGGAGTGGCGAGTACGGGAACCGTCCCCGATCGGAAGGCCTCGGCGGTGTCGTCCGTGGTGACCTTGAGTTCGATTCGGGCCGACAGACCGGTACGGGGAGCCACGCCGGTACGATACGTGACACAGAAGGCATCGGCCACCTAGCGCCGAGCGGTGTTGCGAGGAGGCTGTGGTGATCGAATCCCCTGTACTCGAGCGGGTGCTCGGCGAGGCCCTGCGTCACGGCGGTGATTTCGCCGAGGTGTTCGCCGAGGACCGGTCGACCTCGTCGGCCCTGCTCGACGACGGCCGGGTGGAGGAGCTGTCCTCCGGACGCGAGCGGGGTGCGGGTATCCGGGTGGTCTCGGGTGAGACCACCGGGTTCGCCCATACCGCCGACCTCTCCGAGGCCGGCCTGTTGAAGGCGGCCGAGGCCGCCTCGGCCGTGGCCCGCGGTGGCGGGGGAGGCACGGCCACCGCCAGCGTCGGACCCTTGCGTGCTGGATCCGGGGCCGACGATTCCTCGGCTTCCCTCACGCTGGCGTCCAAGGGTGACACCCTTGAGCTGTTGCGCCGGGCCGACGAGGCGGCCCGATCGGCTGACGGGGCCATCACCCAGGTGCAGGCCGGTTGTGGAGGCTCTCGGCGCCGGGTCCTGATCGCCAACTCGGAGGGTCTCTACGCTACCGACGAGCAGGCCCGCACCCGGTTCTCCGTCTCCTGTGTGGCCTCGGGCGACACCGGCCTCCAGACCGGGTTCGAATCGGCGGCCCGCACACTCGGGTTCGAGCTCTTCGACGAGGTCTCCGTGGAGGAGCTGGCCCATCTGGCGGCCAACCGGGCGCTGTCCAAGCTGTCGGCCCGCCCGGCCCCCTCCGGCGAGCTGCCCGTGGTCTTGGCCGGCGGTAGCGGTGGCATCCTGTTCCATGAGGCCTGCGGCCACGGCCTCGAGGCCGACCACATCGTCAAAGACGCCTCGGTCTACACCGGCATGGTCGGCCAGCAGGTGGCCAGCCCGTTGGTAACACTGGTCGACGACGGCACGGTGGGTTCGGAGTGGGGCACGTTCCACGTGGACGACGAGGGTCGGCCGGCCCAGCGGAACGTCCTCATCGACCAGGGCATCCTGACCGACTACCTGTGGGACTACCTCCGGGCCCGGAAGGAGGGCAGGGCCTCGTCGGGGAACGGCCGGCGCCAGACCTACCAGCACCTGCCCATGGTGCGGATGACCAACACCTTCCTCCTCCCCGGCACCGAGGACGCCGACGAAATCGTGGCCCAGACGCCGAAGGGCGTCTACGTGGCCAAGCTGGGTGGTGGTCAGGTGAACACCACGACCGGTGACTTCGTGTTCGGTACCACCGAGGCCTACCTCATCGAGGGGGGCAAGATCACCGAACCACTTCGTGATGCCAACCTCATCGGCAACGGTCCCGAGATCCTCAAGCGGATCGACGCGGTGGCCACCGACTTCGCCATGACCCCGGGCACCTGTGGCAAGGACGGCCAGAGTGTGCCGGTGGGGTGCGGTCAGGCCACCATGCGGCTCACCGGGGTGACCATCGGAGGAACGGCCGAATGAGCGCCGTCACCGATACCCGTGCCGTCGGTGCGGAGGGGACCGATGACCTCGCCGGCGTAGCCGAGCGGGTGGCCGGCTGGGCCCGGACCGGCGAGGAGCTCGAGGTCTACGTGGCTCGGGGTGACGAGACCGACATCCGCGCCTATGACGGCGAGGTCGAGTCCCTGACTGCGGCTACGTCAGCTGGGATCGGCATCCGGGTCGTCGTCGACCACAAGCTCGGGTTCGCCTGGGCCGGCTCACTGGAGACGGGTGTGTTGGAGGAGACCCTGGCCGAAGCCCGGGACAATGCCACGTACGCCACGCCCGACGAACACGTGCAGTTGGCCGTCCCCGACGGGGTGGTGGCCGTCCCTGTGGACCTGTGGGACGGTGGCCTGGCCTCGGTCCCCACCACCGAGAAGGTGGCCCTGGCCCTGGCCCTCGAGGCCCAGGCCCGCCGGGCCGATCCCCTGATCCGTCAGGTCGACCATGCCGACTACGGCGATGCCGCCGTCGAGGTGGCCCTGGTCTCGACCACGGGGATCCGGTCGTCGAGTCGCAAGACCTCCGGCTACATCTCGGTCGGGGTCATCGCCGGTGAGGGCGAGGCCAGCCAGACCGGCAGCGGCTTCAGCGTCGATCGGGGTTTCGCCGGGCTCGATCCTGACAAGGCCACCTCAGATGCCGTGACGCGGGCGGTTCGTATGCTCGGGGCGGCCAAGGGGCCCTCGGGCCGCTCGACGGTGGTCTTCGACCGTCGGGTGGCGACCACCCTGCTCTCGGTGGTCTCGTCGGCCCTCTCGGGGGAGGCGGTGGCCAAGGGACGTTCGTTCTTCGCCGGGCGTATCGGTGAGGTTGTGGGTGGAGCCGGGCTGACGCTGGTGGACGATCCCACCGATCCGAGGGCCTACGGTGCGGCGGCCTACGACGCCGAGGGTCTGGCCTGCCGGCGGAACGTCCTCATCGACCAGGGTGTGCTGCGGGCCTTCCTCTACGACACGGTCTCGGCGTCGAGGGCCGGCGTGTCCTCGACCGGATCGGCGGTCCGTGGTGGCTTTTCGGGTACCCCGGGTCCCGGGTGTCGGGCCCTGACATTGGCGCCGGGTCCTGAGGGCTATGACGAGGACGGCGTTCTGGCTGCAGTGGGAGAGGGCCTCTTCGTCCAGTCCATGACCGGGGTGCACTCCGGGGTCAACCCGATCAGCGGCGACTTCTCGGTTGGGGCGGAAGGCCTCATGATCCGGGACGGCCGTCTGGCCGAGCCAGTCCGGGAGATCACGGTCGCATCCACCCTCCAGCGGATCCTGCAGTCTCTGGTGGCGGTCGGTGCCGATGTCGAGTGGCTGCCGGGCATTGCCGCCGGCCAGACCCTGGCCGTTGGGGACATGCAGATCAGCGGGTCGTCTGACGCCGAGCCTCGAGTCAGAAGGTGACTCGCTTTTTGGCGAATGTCCAGTGGACTCCGGCCGTGGCCTTGGTGCAGGCGTCAGGCTGCTCGGCGTCGAGGTGTAGTAGATCGATCCATCGATTGCCAACGAGTAGGGACCTGCCCCGGCAGCTGTAGCTGTTCCTCCGGTCCACAGTGGGGGTGCCGAGGCGGAACCGTTGGATGCGCTACCGGATCCGGACGATGACGTGGCTGATGCGGATGCGGCGTTAGCGCCATAGGCAAGTACGAAGTTTTGGATCACGAAGAGCCTAGGGAAGGCGTCAAGGTCGTTGATAAAGGTAGTGACCTGGCCATAGTTGCCGGTGACCGTCAGCGTGGTGGGCACAGATACCACACCAGCCGGCGTCGAACCGGCGCTTCCCGTGGCAGGAGCTGTCTGCGCTGTAGTCGCCGGAGCGAATCCGCTGAACTGGGTGAGGGCCACTCCGGATCCGGCTACCAGCCCGTTGAACTGATTTTCGAACGAGGACTCTTCAGCGTCAACGTCGGTTGGATTCTGAACGCTGGGGATCTGAGTGGCGATCTTTTGCAGGTCTGCGCAACTGGATGAAAGCTTCTGTTGCTCCGATTTGAGTGAAGCCAGCTTGGCCTCGAGGGTGGTCTGCTGGGCCTGGAGCGTGGTCTGCTTGGTCTGGAGGCTGGAAAGTTTGGAGTTCTGCGGGGAGATGAGCACTGCCCAGAGCAACAAAGCGACCACCAGAGTCGCTGCTCCCATCAGCAGGGGGACCCGGTACTCGCGGACTTCGTTCATTTGAGGCTCGCATTCTTGGAGAGGCTGGCGTTGGGTGTGATCGAGACAGTGAAGGGGAATGAGATCGTCGAATCGGGATTGGCCGTCGTTGCTCCCTGAAGTGGATTGGCGAAGAGCTGTGACGAGGAGATTGCATTGATCCAAGCCTCAGAGATGGAGAGGCTGGGACCAGGTCCAGTTACTGAGAGTTGGACCGTCCCGATGGCGGCAGACTGGGTAGCGCTCGCCGCGCCGGGAGTCGTAGCGGTCGAAGTCGTGGTTGCCCCGGTGCCCGAGGTCGCCGAAACCGAGGCGCCGTTAAAGGTCTGCACTTGAGCACCAGGCGGCGTAATGCTGACGAGATTGTTGAAGACGAGCGGCCAGTCAATGGCAGAGTCGAGCACCGAGGCTCGGCGCGCTACTCCTGCGGTGTAGGCATTGTTGGCCGCAACCACCAAGTCATACTTGGGAACCTGGGCATTGAGCGTGGTGATCTGCGACTGCAGCGTGTCTACGTTGTTTTGGGCATTGTGGACCTGGAGGAACTTCCACGCGCCAAAAGCGACCAGCAGGACGACTACGGCCACGCAGCCAACCAAGGTGCGCTCTTGGATTCGCTTCATTCGCGTTCGCTTGGCGACCTCTGGTGGCAGCAGATTGAATTTCTTGACCGACTTGTCGGGCTCTGGTAGGGCCAAGCCGATTGGTGTCGACAGCACGGGACCGACTTCGTTCATCTGTGCTGCGGTGAGATCGAGCTTGGAGGTGTTCAGGCGAGCTAAGGGTGACACCGGCAGTACAGGCAGGTGGACCTGGTCCTCGAGCATAGAGAGGAGCCCGTAGAGCGACGAACCCCCGCCGGTCACCAGGACCCGGGAGACGGGAAGCCGGCCGGGCAGCGAGGCGAAGTACTGGATCGAGTTCCGGAT
>CAWJSI010000008.1:0-215961 GCA_963845485.1 uncultured Acidimicrobiaceae bacterium
GCTGCGGGTGCTCCCGACGGAGCGGCCCGACACCTGGGAGGTCCAGGGAAGAGGTGAGCTCCAGTTGGCCGTCCTGGTCGAGACCATGCGCCGCGAGGGCTTCGAGCTGACCGTGGGCAAACCCCAGGTGGTCACCCGGGAGATCGACGGCAAGCTCCATGAGCCCATGGAGCGGGTGGCCATCGACGTCCCCGACGACTACCTGGGTGTGGTCACCCAGCTCATGGCCCTGCGTAAGGGGCTGCTCATCGAGATGGTCAACCACGGGACCGGATGGGTGCGCATGGACTACCGCGTCCCGGCCCGCGGGCTCGTGGGATTCCGGACCGAGTTCATGACCGAGACCCGGGGCACGGGCATGCTCCACCACGTCTTCGACGGCTGGGAGCCCTGGCACGGTGAGCTGAAGACCAAACGCAACGGCTCGATGGTGGCCGACCGGCGGGGCATGACCACCGGCTACACCCTGATGAGCCTGCAGGAGCGGGGCATCCTCCTGGTCGGTCCGGGCACCGAGGTGTACGAGGGCATGGTGGTCGGGGAGAACGCCCGGGACGAGGAGATGGACGTCAACCCCACCAAGGAGAAGAAGCAGACCAACATCCGCTCCGCCTCCGCTGACGAGGCCATCCGGCTCACGCCACCGCTCCTCCTCTCGCTCGAGCAGGCCCTCGAGTTCATCTCCGACGACGAGTGCGTGGAGGTCACGCCGGAGTCGGTTCGCCTGCGCAAGGTGATCCTCGACGGTGCCACCCGTGGCCGGCAGCGCAGCCGGGCCCGCAAATCAGGAGCCTGACCCCCCGCCTTCTCGGACCCTCCCGAGACCAGTCCGGCCTCACAGTCCCGAGGCGGGAGGTGGAACTGGCTCCGGGCCCGAAGCACAGCGTCGTCGGGCCGGGTGCTCCGAGGGGAGGGCTCGAACCTCCAACATCTGGCTCCAAAGGCCAGCGTTCTGCCAATTGAACTACCTCGGAATGGCGTCGCCAACCCCACCAGGACGACCGCCCCAGGGTACTCCCGGGGGTGGGTGCCCCAGTGCCCACGGCAATGGGTGGGCCCGCCCCGGTACTCCCGGTTCCCGAGCGCAGAACGGTATCGGGCCTGCGTGCCACGGCATCCGAGTACGACCCCGATAGGCTCCGGCCCCGATGAGAGTCCTCGTCGTCGATGACGATCCCGCGGTCAGTGGAGCCCTCAACCGGGCGCTGCGGCTGGAGGGCTACGAGGTCTCCCTCGCCCCCGACGGTCCCCAGGCCCTCGAAGAGCTGGCCATCCGGCCGCCCGACGCCCTGATCCTCGACATCGGGCTTCCCACCATCGACGGGCTGGACGTGTGCCGCCGGATCCGGGCCGCCGGAGACGACACACCGGTGCTCATGTTGACCGCTCGGGACGCCATCAACGACCGGGTGCAGGGACTCGACGCCGGAGCCGACGACTATCTGGTCAAACCCTTCGCGCTGGCCGAACTGCTGGCCCGGCTGCGTGCCCTTCTGCGTCGACGGCCCGACGACGCCGACGAGGAGCTCCGCTTCGCCGACCTCCATCTCGACCCGGTGACCCGAGAGGCCTACCGGGGCGATCGCCCCTTCACCCTCACCCGCATCGAGTTCGACCTGCTCGAGCTGCTGTTGCGCCATCCGCGCCAGGTACTGACCCGCGAGCTGATCCTCGACCGGGTGTGGGGCTACACCTTCGACTCGGGGACCAACTCCCTGGCCGTCTACGTCGGCTATCTGCGTCGCAAGACCGAGGCCGACGGTGAGCCGCGCCTCATCCACACCGCCCGCGGCGTGGGCTACGTACTGCGCGAGCCCTGAACCGTGACCACGGGTTCGGACGGACGACCGTGACGTTCCGGGGACGATTGGTGCTGGCCACCACGGCCGCCGTCCTGGTCGTGGTCATCCTCGGTTCGATCGCCACGTACCTCGTCGCCTACAACTCCCTGGTCGGCTCGGTCGACGTCAACCTGGCCGCCCTGGCCCGCCAGTACGTGACCAGCCAGGAGCTGCTGCCCATCGTCAACACCTGCGGCACGGCCAACGGCCAGTGCATCCAGGTGGTCGACCAGAACGGCAAGACCCTCCTCCCCGACGGTCCCGCCGTGCTCCCCATCACCCCGGCCGTGAAGTCGGTGGCCGGTAGCGGCGGGGCGGCCCACAACATCTACTTCTCCACCACCGTCGGCAGTGAGGACACCCGCGAGGTGGTGGCCGCCCTCCCACCGGGCTTCCAGTATCGGGGCGGGGAGGGACCCGTGGGGCTGACGGCCGGCGGTGCCCTCCAGATCACCACCCCCCTCACCGGGGTCAACCAGGAACTCCGCCATCTGGCCCTCGCCCTGTGGATCATCGTCATCGGGGGCGTGGCCATCGCGGTGATCCTCGGGCTGGCCGTCGGGCGCACGGCCCTTCGGCCCCTCAACAATCTGACCGACACCGTCGAAGAGCTGGCCGAGACGACCGACATGTCCAAGCGGTTGGACCCCGGAGGGCCCGACGAGCTCGGTCGCCTGCGACGGGCCTTCAACCGTCTGCTCGAAGCGCTCGACACCTCCCGGGAGAGCCAACGCCAGCTGGTCCTCGACGCCTCCCACGAGATGCGCACCCCACTCACCAGCCTGCGGACCAACATGGAGGTGGCCCGGCGCCTCGAAGAGTTGGACCCGGCCGACCGCGAGGTGCTGATCAGCGACGTGGTCACCCAGATGGACGAGCTCGCCGCCCTCGTCGGGGACATGGCCGAACTGGCCCGGGGGGCCCAGCCCGAGGTCACCCGGGCGCCCATCCGGCTCGACCTCATCGTCCTCGAGGCCGTGGACGTCGCCACCACCCACGGCCGCAGCCGCGGGGTCGTGTTCGACGCCCGGGTCGCCCCCACCTGGGTCTCGGGATCGTCGGCCCGGATCGAGCGGGCCGTGGACAACCTGCTCGACAACGCCCTCAAGTGGAGCCCGGACGACGGGGTGATCGAGGTGGCCTGCTCCCAGGGGACCCTGATCGTTCGGGACCACGGTCCCGGGGTCGACGCCAGCGACGTGGACCACATCTTCGACCGCTTCTACCGGGCTCCGGGGGCCCGGGGTCGGCCGGGGTCGGGTCTCGGCCTCGCCATCGTGGCCCAGGTGGCGAGGGACGAGGGCGGGAGCGTCAACGTCTACCAGGCCGAGGACGGTGGGGCGGTCTTCCGCTTCAGCCTGCCCGAGGTTCCCCCGCCCGACGATGACGGGGACGAGGAGTGACGAGGACCCGACGGCCCTGATGCCGCGCCCGATGGCGGACGGGTCCGATATGGCGTGAAATGCCCTGGTCGACTAGGGTGCCGAGCGACATGGGATCACTGATCAAAAAGCGCCGTAAGCGCATGCGTAAGAAGAAGCACAAGAAGATGCTGAAGGCCACCCGTTGGCAGCGGCGGGCGGCGGGCAAGTAAGCCCGAGTCCCCCCGACGGGCCCGTGTGAACGGGTCGGTCACCTACCACGCTCCTCCAACTCTGCCCCCGTGCTGGGCCGCGCCCGCGCCTAGATGACGGGCTCGCCCGGCACGGTCCGCACCGGGACCACGACGGCCACCTCGGAACCGAAGCGGATCGCCGAGCGGTCGGCCAGCCCGAGCTCGTCGGGCGTCCCCTCGACGAACCAGGTCGAGCCGCTGCCGGCCAGCCAGGGACGCCGGCCCAGCAACTCGGCCAGATGGTCTCGCCAGGCGGCCAGCCGCGGCTCGACGGCCACGGCGGCACCCTCGAGGTCGTTGACCCCCGCCGGCGCCGGACCATCAGAGGAGGCGCCAGTGGCCGATCCGGTCGGGTGCAGCCGGTCCCAGGCCGCGTAGACCTCGGCGGTGTCCATCCCGAAGGGGAGCAGGAACAGGGTGAACCCGCGGTCCTCGAAGGGCAGTGCGGTGACATCCTCACCCACCCCCCGCACGAGGGCGCGCCCGCCGAGTAGGCAGAACGGAACGTCAGAGCCGAGGCCGGCGGCCACGGCCAGGTCGGTACAGCCCGACCAGCGCAGCACGGCGGCGGCGTCGGCCGAGCCCCCACCGAGCCCGGCGCCCGGGGGAATGTGCTTGGTCAACCGCACCGAGGCGGTGCGGTCGACGGCCCGGAGGGCCCGGATGACGAGGTTGTCGGGCCCGGCACTGATCCCAGCTGCCCGCCCGGCACCCGGCGGGGCCACCGGGTCGAACTCGGCGTCGATGGTGAGCCCGTCGCCGGTTCCGACCACCAGCCGGTCGGCCAGGTCCACGGTGACCATCTCGGACTCGAGCAGGTGGAATCCGTCGGGCCGCCTCCCGGTCACCCGGAGCGAGACGGTCAGTTTGGCCGCGGCGACGAGGGAGACTGACCCGGTGGTCACCGGCTGACCCCGGGAGACGCCGGTCCCGGCTCCGGTTCGACCGGAGCGACCTCGGCCACAGCCGGATGGGCACCACTCCCGGGATGGGGGTCACGGCCCTCAGGCCGCCACCCGGCCAGGCGCTCCCAGTCGTCGAGGGCCAGCTCCTCGGCCCGGGCCGTCGGCGGGATCCCGGCGGACTCGAAGGCCTCGGGTCGGACCAGGTCCTCGAGGGAGCGACGGAGCATCTTGCGCCGGTGGGCGAACCCGCCCCGCACCACGGCGAACAGCCGGTCGTAGGCGGGATCGCCCGGTCCCGCCCGGGGTGGGCGCCGGTCCAGGCGGACGAGGACCGACTCCACATTCGGCCGGGGGATGAACACCGAGGCCGAGACCCGGCCCACCACCTTGGCCGTGGCCCAGTAGGCCACCTTCACCGACACCGCCCCGTAGGCCTCGTCCCCGGCCGCGGCGGCCAGCCGCTCCCCCACCTCGCGCTGGACCATGACGAGGAGCGAGGCGACCTGGGGTGCCTCCTCGAGGACCCGGATGACCAGGGGCACGGCCACGTTGTACGGAAGATTGGCCACCAGGGTCCACGGGCCGTCCGTGGGTGAGCCGTCCGGGGCGGTCGAGAGTAGCTCGGTCCAGTCGAGGACGAGGGCGTCGGCCTCGACCACCCGCACGCCGTGGGGCTCGACCTGGGCCCGGAGGACCGGGAGCACATGGCGGTCGATCTCCACCGCGGTGACCTCGGCGCCGCCCTCCACCAAGGCCAGGGTGAGCGATCCCAGTCCGGCGCCGATCTCGACCACCGGTCGGCCAGGGGTGATCCCGGCCAGCCGGACGATCCGCCGCACCGTGTTTCCGTCGGCCACAAAGTTCTGGCCCAGCGCCCGACTGGGCCGCAGGTCGTTGGCCAGGAGCAGTTCATGGATCTCCGCTCGCCCGTGGGTCACCGGCTCAGTGTGCCACCTTCCCGTGGGGGCTCCTCCATCGTCGGGACCGTGGAGCCCGGTCCCGCCGCTGGACGGCGTGGGCCTAGGTGGTCACCAGCTCAGCTGGGCGTCGATGACCCCCTGGGACAGCGGGGCCAGCTCGGCGAAGGTGGCCGTGGCCAGATCGATCGACCGGGCCGTGTCGGCCTCCCGGTCGTTGACCAGGCAGGTCACCGAGGCGCCGTTGGCCGGATTGGTGACCCGGACGACCGTGCCGAAGGGCAGATACGGGCTGGCACAGGTGCCGGCGGGGTGGGCGTAGTAGGTCACCTGCCCGTAGTGGGCCGAACCGGTGGCCGCCACCGGGGGCGTCGTGGTGGTGGTGGTCGGTGGCTCGGTGGTGGTCGTGGGAGCGGCCACCGACCGCTCGGCCACGTCGTTGGCGGCCAGCGAGGCCGCCGGAGCGGTGGTGGTCGTGGTGGCGGGCGCCACCGTGGCGGGCGGGCCCGCCGGCGCCACGGGCGCCGAGGCGGTCACCGCAGGCGCCGACCCCGACGGCTTGTTCTGGGAGGCGAGCTCCCAGGACGGCGCGTCGGACCGGCCCGACGATGCGGCCAGCGTGCCCGACCCGGTGCCGGCACGGTGAGGCGGAGGGGCTGCCCCCGAGTCACCGTGCAGAAGCACGAGTGGCACGATCAGCAATGCTCCACACAGGAGAAGGGCGGCCCCGGGCCGTCCTCCTCGTTCCATTCTCGTCCTCAGGACTCCACTCTCCTTATGGGACCGCGTTGTGCTCCACCTTCGGGACCGGGCCCTCGGGTGCAGATCCATCCCCGCCGGGATGGTTGGGGCCGACTCCTCCAGCCGACCCTCGCAATGCGTCCGACAAGCGCACTGAGCACGAAAAGCAAAACGACCGCTGTAACGGCGGCCGCGACGCAAAGGTTAGACAGGCCGGGGGCCGAGAATCAAACCGGGAGGGGTGGCCTCCAGGCCGCCGGGGACCACCGGGCGGCCCGGATCAGCGCGGCTCAGAGGGCGAAGGCGGCCCGGGCGTTGGCCGTCGAAGCCTCCGCCACCTCGAGGGTCCGCACTCCTTTGACCAGGGCAATTGCCGCCCCGACCAGGGGAACCCTCGAGGGTTCGTTGAGGGTTCCGCGATGGGGTACCGGGGTCAGGAACGGGGAGTCGGTCTCGACCAGGAGCCGGTCCCATGGACAGAGGTCGGCGGCCTGGCGGACGTCGTCGGCGTTCTTGAAGGTGACCACCCCGCTGAAGGACAGCGAGGCCCCGAGATCGAGGGCCCGGCGGGCCTCGGCGGGTCCCCCGGTGAAGCAGTGGACGATGGTCCGCTCGGGCACTCCGGAGGCGGCCAGGATGTCGAAGGTGTCGTCCCAGGCCTCCCGGGTGTGGATGACCAGCGCCAGCCCGTGGCGGTGGGCCAGCTCGATCTGGAGGGCGAAGGCCTCTCGCTGGTCGGCCCGGGGTGAGTGGTCGTAGTGGTAGTCGAGTCCGCACTCACCGATACCCACCACCACCGGACCCTCGGGACCCACCGGGCCGGACAGTTCGGCGTCCAAGAGGGCGTCCAGGGTGTGGACCCCGTCCTTGGCGTCGTGGGGGTGGAGGCCCACCGTTGCCCACAGTTCGATGCCCTCGGCCACGGCAGCCGAGCCGGCCTGGCGCAGGGAGCGGGCCAACGCCACCGCCTCGGCCGAGGAGCCGGCACCGGTCCCGACACAGACCATCCTGGTCACGCCGGCCTCCGAGGCCCGGGCCATGGTGGCGGCCAGCCGGGTGGCGTGGGGGCCGGTGGTGTCGATCCGCTCACCCTCGTCGGACTCGGTGAACTCGTCTTGGAGGTGGCAGTGCGAGTCGAACCACTCGATGACGGCGTCGTCCACCTCGACCCCGGTCAGGCCTTGCGTCGGGGGAAGAGCGGGGGGCCCTTCTCGACGGGCAGGCCACCGGGGTAGCCGCCCCAGGACGCGGCGGCGGGTAGGCGCTCATCGGCCGGCGAGCCCGGGAGCCCGATCCTGGACCAAAGTGCATCGGCGGTCTTGGGCATGGCCGGCACGATGAGGAGCGAGACGATGCGCAGGACCTCGAGGGCGCTCCCGAGCACGGCGTCGACCGCCGGGCCCGGGTCGGCCTTCCACGGCTCGACCCGTTCGAGTTCGGCGTTGGTCTCGCGGATCAGGCGCCAGGTGGCCTCGAGGGCCGAGTTGGGCTGTCCGGCGTCCCACGCCTCGGTGGCTTCGACCAGCACCTCGGAGGCCACGCCGGCCATGCGGCTGGCCGCCTCGGGTGCGGGCCCTGTGCCCCCACACTTCGAACCCACGACCGTGGCCACCCGCGAGAGCAGGTTGCCCAGGTTGTTGGCCAGGTCTGTGTTGTAGCGGCCGGTGATGCCCTCGGCGGAGAACTCGCCGTCGCTGCCGAGCGGGATGTCCCGGAGCAGGTGGTAGCGGACCGGCTCCACCCCGTACTCCTCGATGAGGTCGGCCGGGGCGATCTGGTTGACGCTGGAGTTGGACATCTTCTCCCCGCCCAGCAGCAGCCATCCGTGCACCTGGACGTGGGCCGGCGGGTCGATGCCCGCGGCCATGCACATGGCCGGCCACCACACGCAGTGGAACCGGATGATCTCCTTGCCGATGAGATGGTGCACGGCCGGCCACCACTGTTCGAACCGCTCGGGCTGGTCGCCGTAGCCGATGGCGGTGAGGTAGTTGATGAGGGCGTCGTACCAGACGTAAAAGACGTGGTCCTCGTCCCAGGGAACCTGGACCCCCCAGTCGATGGAGGTGCGGGTGATCGAGATGTCCTTGAGGCCGCCCTTGATGAAACTGAGGGCCTCGTTCCGCTTGGACGAGGGCACCACGGCGGTCGGATTGGCCTCGTACCACTCGATGAGTCGCTGCTCGAAGGCGCTCAGGGCGAAGAAGTAATTCTCCTCTTCGAGGTGCTCCACCGGGGTGCGGTGAATGGGGCACAGACCCCCGGGGAGGAGCTCGTCCTCGGCGTAGTACTGCTCGCACGAGACGCAGTAGAGGCCGCGGTAGGTGTCCTTGTAGATGTAGCCGTTGTCGTTGATGGTGGTGAGGAACTGCTGGACGGCTTGGCGGTGGCGGGGCTCGGTGGTACGGATGAAATCGTCGTTGCTGATGTCGAGCTCGGCCCAGGCCGCGGCGAAGCGCGGAGCCAGCTGGTCGGTCCACTCGCCGGGGGTCAGGCCCTGCTCCTCGGCGGCTCGCGCCACCTTCTGGCCGTGTTCGTCGGTACCGGTGAGGAAGAAGACCTCATCGCCCCGGAGCCGGTGCCACCGGGCCAGGGCGTCGGCGTTGACCGTCGTGTAGGCGTGCCCCACATGGGGCGCGTCCTTCACGTAGTAGATGGGCGTGGTGATGTAGTAGCGGGACACTGCCCGGTAGCGTACCGACCGGGGGACATACCATCGGCACGGCGCCCCGCTTTCCCCAAACGCAGGCCGGCCGACGACCACCTTGGGCACAGCCCTTTGTGGTCGCGCTCGTAGGATGCCCCCATGACGTCCCTCGAACCCCCCGCCCCGGCGTCGGCCGCCCCCGACCAGGTGGATCCGCTGGCCCGCCAGCAGCGGGTGGCCGTCTACGGCATCTGCGAGGACGGTGCCGACCAGGTGCTGTTGGTCCGGGCCGCCCCGTATCTGACCGTGGCCGGCCAGTGGTTCCTCCCCGGTGGGGGTCTCGACCACGGCGAACGGCCGGTCGACGGCCTCCGGCGCGAGTTCCTCGAGGAGACCGGTCTCGCTGTCACCCCCGGACCCCTCCTCGGGATCATCTCCGACGTGTTCACCCTGCCCGATGACGTCGGGACCAGTCTGCACACCCTTCGGATCGTCTACGGGGTGGAGGCGTACTCGGGCCAGCTGACCGACGAGATCGGAGGCTCATCGGACAGCGCCCGGTGGGTGCCGTGGGCCGAGGCCCTCGAGCTGCCCCTCCGGCCCTACGTGCGAGAGGCCCTCACCACACTGCGAGGGTGACGCTCATGCCCAGATCTGGTCGACCGTCACGAACGGAGATCCTCCAACGGCCACGGACCCTCGGCGTCGAAGATCGCCGGATCGCCGGTGAGGAGGTTTGGGCGGTGGCACCCATCAGGAGGCGACCGGCTGCACCACTATGGCTGCGGCTCGGTAGGCCCGTCGGGCCGCAGAGCCAAGGCCAGCTCGTAGACCCGGCGCCGGGGCACGCCGAAGGTGGCAGCCACGTCGTCGACCACGCCCCGGGTGCGTTCCCCCGCCCCCAGGCGCTCGGCCAGCACCGCCGACAGGGTCTCGTCCCCCACCCCGGGGTCCTCGACGACGGGAGCGCCGGCCATCACGACCACGACCTCGCCACGCACGGGACGCTCCTCGGCCCAGATCACCGCCTCGGCCAACGATCCCCGGAAGAACTCCTCGTGCACCTTGGTCAGTTCGCGGGCGACCGCCACGGGCCGGTCGGCACCGCACGCCGCCACCAGGTCGGCCAGGGTCCCGGCCACCCGACCGGGAGCCTCGAAGAGCACCGTCGTCCGCGGTTCGGCGCCCACGACGGCGAGCGCCGAGCGACGGTCCTTGCCCGAACGGGGCAGAAAGCCCTCGAAGCAGAAACGCTCGGTGGGCAGTCCACTGCCCACCAGGGCGGTGAGCACCGCCGACGGACCGGGAACCACGGTGACGGTGAGCCCGGCGGCGGCCACCGACTGCACCACCGATGCGCCGGGATCCGACACGCCGGGCATGCCGGCGTCCGAGACGAGCGCCACGGTCCGTCCGTCCCGGACCGCCGCCACCACCTCGTCGATCCGATCGGCCTCGTTGTGCTCGTGGAGGGACCGTAGCGGGATACCCGAAATGCCGGCGTGGCTCAACAGCTTCCGTGAGTGCCGGGTGTCCTCGCAGTAGATGACGTCGGCAGCGGCCAGAGCGGCCGCCGCCCGCGGCGAGAGGTCACCGAGGTTTCCGATGGGGGTGCCGATCACCACCAGGGCCCCGGGGCCGTCGGCAACCGTCGCAATCACGGTTGCACGATCGCCCGGTCCATCCGGTTCCACGTCGTCGGTGCCGCCTCGATCCTCCTCGGACCGGTTGTCCGGCTCTCCCGCCTCGGACTCCTCGTCGTCGGGCCCGATCCAGAACTCCAGCTCCTCGAGGATGTCAGGATCGATGTCGTCGTCGGGGCCCTCGGGGGCCCCGGTGTCGGGTCCACTCATCCGCGGAGCTCGAGCCGGTCGCCCACCCGGAGGCCCCAGCGCTCGAAGGCGCCGGCCTCAGCCTCGATGACCGAGCGGCCACCGCGCCGGGGCAGGCTCATCCGCCACGGACGCAGGGTGGTGACCCCCACCACCACCATCTCCTTGTCACACACGGCCACGTCGATGGCGAACCGCATGCCGATGGTGTGCACCGAGCGGCTCCGGGGCAGGACCATGGCCCCTTCGTAGCTGGGCTTTCCGAGCAGGCCACGGCTCCGCTGAGCGAAGGTCTCGGCCACCTCGGCCGTGGCCAGCACGTCGCCCTGGCGCAACAACCAGGTCATCGACCTGCCCCCGTTGGGTGCCCAGGCCCGGGAGCGACTAGCATTTCCGAACTGTGTCGAAACGAACCAACAAACGCAAGCTCAGGGCCAAGAAGAAGGCCAACCACGGCAAGAAGCCGAACTGCGGCCGCGGCTGAGGCCTCTTCGGCGATCGTGATCGCCGACCGGTGAGCCGTCCGGTTCGCCACTGACTTCCCCCCTCGCTCTCCCCATGCTGGCCGAACACCTGCTGTCGCGCCCGCCAGCCGTCGCGTCCAGGCGGCGACCTCGGGGACGTGGACCCGAGGGGCCGTCAGTAAGGAGGGAGCCGTCGTCCTCAACCTGCGGGCTGCCAGGCCACGCCGAGGTCGTCGAGCACCCCGACGAGGGCGGACGGTCGGTCGGTGATAATGCCGTCGACCCCGAGTGCGCACAGCTCACGCATCTCGTCTTCCTCCTCGATGGTCCACACATGGACGGCGAGGCCCTCCTCATGGGCGACCTCGACGAATCTGGCGTCGACCAAGACCATCTCGCCGAAGCGAACCGGAACCTGGAGCGCCACGTGGCGCAAGGGGGCCGGGGTCTGGCCGGCCTGCACGGCCTGATAGAAGGCGGCCACGGCCACCGTGCCGGCCGACGTCGGGATCTCGGGTGCGAAGGTGGCAAAGGAATCGGTCGCCGTGTCGAGGAACGAGGCCACGATCACGTCGTGGACCCGGCCGAATCGGCGGAGCAGGGCGGCCAGCGCCTCCTCGTAGGGAGCCACCACCGGGGCGGTCTGTTTGATGTCGAGGTTGAGCACGACCCCGGGGAAGGCCTCGAGGACCTCCTCTAAGAGGACGATCCCGAATCGGTGGTCACCCGGGGCCCGGCCCCGGAAGGGGTAGGCATCGGGCTCGAGCCCCGGTGAGACGTCAGCACCCGGAGCCCACCAGTAGGCGTTGTCCAGCCGGGACAGCTCGTCCCAGGTCAGATCGGCGATGGCGCCGGTGTGGTCGGTGGTCCGGTTCACGGTCGGGTCGTGGCCGACCACCAGTCGGCCGTCGCTGGTGGCGTGGACGTCGAGCTCGATCCCGGTGGCGCCGGCGGCGATGGCCGATTCGATGGCATGGAGGGTGGAGGACGGAGCCTCCCACGCACCCCCCTGGTGGGCGTAGGCGATGACCCGCCGCTCCGTCCACGGCGACGGCCGGGCCACGTCGGCGGAGGGAGGCATGGAAGAACGGTAGCCTCTGCCCCGCCATGCTGGACCACATCTTCACCCAACTCGTCACCTCCCATCGTCACGCCTTCGAGATGGCCCTCCTGCAGCGCCAGGCCGTCGAGGAGCGCTTCCAGGTGGACGTCTTTTTGGGCGACGTGAGCTTCGAGACCTCCTACAGCCTCCCCGGCGAGGAACGTCCGGCTCGGATCCGGGTGGATACCAGCCTCGACTGGCCGACGTGGAGCCAGACCTCCTACCGCAGCTGGGCCATCGGTGAGGAGCCCGACGAGCTTCCCGAGGTCCTGGTCGAGATCGCCTTCCGGGTCCAGGGCCTCGACGGGGTTCCCGAGATCGGCCCACTCCTGGCCGTGCTCCCCGACCACCTGGACGTCCTGGGCGACGATCCCCTGGTCCGGGGCTCGACCACCGTCGAGCAGCTCCTCATCGAAGGGGTCGACGATCCCGAGTGCGCCGTCGAGGTGTCCTACGAGGGCTCCTGCCAGCTGGACGAGGCCGTGCTCGACGATCCGACCGGCCTCGACGACGCCCTGGCCCCCCTCGGCCGCTCGGTGGCCTCGGTCCTGGTGCGGATCGGCGACCTACCCTTCTCCTTCCGACCCACGCCCACCCCTCCCGCCTGAACCCCGGACCGGTCGGTCCGGTCAGCGGCTCACTCAGCTGAACAGCCCGGCCTCGACGGCGAGGGCCCGGAGGTCGGCCAGCGGACGGGCGCCGACGTGGGAGATGACCTCGGCGGCGCACACCCCACCGAGCCGGGCCGAGTCCTCCGGGGACAGGCCGTTGGTGATCCCGTAGAGGAAGCCGGCGGCGAACAGGTCGCCGGCCCCGGTGGTGTCGACGACCCGTTCGACCGGCGCGGCCGGCACGGTGATCGGCCCCGAGGCCGTGACCACCACACACCCGGCCGCGCCCCGGGTGATGACGGCCAGCACCCCGGTCTCGGTCACCGCCTCGACGGCGGCATCGAAGTCGGGGGATCCGAAGAGCATCATGATCTCGTCCTCGTTGGCGAACAGCATCTCGAGATCACCGGTGAGCAGCTCCAAGAACTCGTTGCGGTGGTGCTCGACGCAGAACGGATCCGACACGGTGAGGGCGACGGCGGCATCGCTGCGGTGGGCGATGTCGATGGCCCGGCGCATGGCCGCCTTGGCCGACGGCTGCTCCCAGAGGTACCCCTCGAGGTAGACCACCTGGGCCGAGGTGAGATGGCCCTCGTGGAGGTCTCCCTCCCCGAACTCCCCCGACACCCCGAGGTGGGTGGCCATGGTCCGCTCGGCGTCCTCGGTCATGAGGACGAGGCAGTGCCCGGTCACCGCCGTTCCCGGCACCGACGGTGCCGGCTTGGGGTCGAAGGCCACGCCGATCGAACGGATGTCGTGGGTGAAGACCTGGCCCCACTGGTCGTCGGCCACCCGGGCCAGATAGGCCGCCCGTCCGCCCAGGGCGGCCACACCGGCCACCGTGTTGGCCGCCGATCCGCCCGAGGCCTCGGTGGTCGGTCCCATGGTGGCGTAGATCGACTCGGACCGGTCGTGGTCCACGATGACCATGGTCCCTTTGACCAGGTCCAGGGCCACCAGGTCGTCGTCGGTGGCACTGCCCAGCACATCGACGAGGGCGTTGCCCACCGCCACCACGTCCAATCGGGGTCCGGCGCTCGGTTCCCCGGGCGGGTCACTGGTCGTCGCGTGGGGATCGGGTGATCCGAACGAGGAGGGTCCGGCCTCGGAATCGGGCTCGGTTTCGGGATGGGAGTCGGGCTGCACAACACGACGGTAGCCTGCCCACCATGAGCGCTCCGACATCCGACACGGACTCCACCGACACGGCCACCGCTGCCGGTGGGGAGTACCGGCTTCCCACCACCGTCCGGCCCCACGCCTACCGGCTCGTCCTCACCCCCGACCTGCCCGCGGCCACCTTCGCCGGCGACGTGGAGATCGACGTCACCGTCGAGACCCCGACCACCACCGTCACCGTCAACGCCGCCGAGCTCGAGATCACCTTCGCCGAACTCAACGACGCCAACCCCGACGCCGGCTACGCCCTGGTCCCGACGGACATCGCCCTCGACGCCGCCGAGGAGCGGGCCACGCTCACCTTCGCCGAACCGCTGGCACCGGGGCCGGCCACCTTGCATCTGGGGTTCACCGGCATCCTCAACGACAAGCTGCACGGTTTCTACCGCTCCACCTTCACCGACGAGTCGGGCACCGAGCACATCATCGCCACCACGCAGATGGAGTCGACCGACGCCCGCCGGGCCTTCCCCTGCTGGGACGAGCCCGAGCACAAGGCCACCTTCGAGGTGACCCTGGTGGTCGACGACTCCCTGGCTGCGTACTCCAACGGATCGGTGGTGGCCGAGACCCCCGAGGCCGACGGCAAGCGACGGGTCCGGTTCGCCCCGACCATGGTCATGTCCACCTACCTGGTGGCCTTCATCGTGGGACCCCTGGAGGCCACCGAGCCGCTCCCGGTGAACGGTGTGCCCCTCCGCATCGTCCATCCTCCCGGCAAGGGCCACCTGACCCAGTTCGCCCTCACCGTCGGGGCCCACGCCCTCAACTTCTTCACCGACTACTTCGGCATCCCGTACCCGGCGGACAAGCTCGACTTGGTGGCCATCCCCGACTTCGCCTTCGGGGCCATGGAGAACCTCGGCTGTGTGACCTTCCGCGAGTCGGCTCTGCTCGTCGACCCCACCCAGGCCGCCCGGGTGGAGCTCGAGCGGGTGGCCGACGTGATCTGCCACGAGATCGCCCACATGTGGTTCGGCGACCTGGTCACCATGAAGTGGTGGAACGGCATCTGGCTGAACGAGGCCTTCGCCACCTTCATGGAGGTGTTGGCCGTCGACGCCTTCCGGCCCGAGTGGCAGCGCTGGGTCAGCTTCGGCGTGGAGCGGGAGGCGGCCATGGCCGTCGACGGCCTCCACGCCACCCGGCCGGTCGAGTTCCACGTGGGCCGGCCCGAGGAGGCCCAGGGGATGTTCGACGTCCTCACCTACCAGAAGGGCGGGAGCGTGCTCCGCATGCTCGAGCAGTTCATCGGGCCCGACGTGTTCCGCGAGGGGATCAACGACTACCTCACCACCCACAGCTACGGGAACACCGAGACCACCGACCTCTGGGACGCCCTCGAGCGCTCGAGCGGCCGGGCCGTGCGCACCATCATGGACACCTGGATCAACCAGGGCGGCTACCCCCTCGTCCAGGTGGGCGAGGACGGCTCGCTGACCCAGACCCCCTTCTCCTATAGCGGCGACCCCGGCGGAGCCATCGGTTCTGACTGGCAGGTGCCCGTCCTCACCCGCCCCCTGGAGCAGGGCGACTACGACCCGCTACCCGTCCTGTTGGCGGGTGCGGCCACCGGGCCGGTCGGCCAACTGGTGAACGCCGGGGGCTCGGGGTACTACCGGGTGTCCTATCCCTCGGCCACCGTCGAGCTCCTGGCCCGACACCTCGGCGATCTGGCCCCCCTCGAGCGCTACAACCTGGTCTCCGACACCTGGGCCGCGGCGCTGGCCGGTCGGTCACCCCTGTCCGACCTGATCGCCCTGGCCCGGGCCCTCGTCGAGTCGGCCGAAGGGGACCCGAGCGTCTGGTCGGTGGTCATCGGTGCGCTGGGCCTGCTCGACCGGATCGTGCCCGACACCGACCGGCCGGTGCTCGCCCTCGCCATACGCACGCTGCTCGGTCCATTGGCCCGCGACCTCGGCTGGGACCCTCGGGAGGACGACGGCGAACGGACGCCGTCCCTGCGGGCCACCGTGCTGCGCTCCCTCGGCACCATCGGCGCCGACCCCGACACCAAGGCCGAAGCCGTCCGACGGTTCACCGAGGCCGGTGCCGTCCCCCTCCATCCCGACACCGAGTCCGCGGTGCTCGACATCGTGGCCGCCGACGGCGGCCCGGCCGAGTACGAGACCTTCCTGGCCCGCTACCGTGCCCCCAAGACCCCCCAAGAAGAGATCCGCTACCTCTACGCGCTGGCCTCGTTCTCCGATCCCGAGCTGGCGTCGCGCACCTTCGACCTCGCCCTTACCGAGGTCCGCACCCAGAACGCCCCGTTCGTGCTCCAGTCCCTGGTGGCCAACCGCACGACCGGTCCCGCGGCCTGGCGGCGGATCACCGAGGAGTGGGATGCCCTGGTGGCCAAGTTCCCCTCCAACATCCTTCCCCGCATGCTGGACGGGGTGCGGGTCTTGTGCAGCCCGCCCGAGCTGGCCGCCGAGGTCACCTCCTTCGTGGAGGCCCACCCGCTGCCCGCCGGGGGCAAGACCGTCGAGCAGATCCTCGAGCGGTTGGCCGTCAACGTGGCCTTCGGCCAGCGCGAGGGCACGGGCCTGGCCGACACCCTCAGTGCGGCGCTAGACCTACCCACCCCCTGAGGGCCGTTCGACTCCGGGACGTCCCGGAGTCGAACGTCGGGTTGAGCCCGGCGGTCAACTCCCCGGTGCGGGGTCGGGTTGGGGCTCGGGTTGGGGCTCGGCCGGCGCGCCCGACGCACTCCCCCCGACCGGCCGGGGCGTCCGATCCCACCAACTGATACGCCGCTTGTACCGGAGGATCGGACGCTCCAGACAGAAGTAGCTGATCGAAGCCACGCCCACGGCGAGGCCGAACACCACTACGGCCAGGAGCCAGAACGGCTCTTGGGTCTTGTGCCACCCGACCCATCCGAGGAAGGCGGAGATGAGGTTCAGGTGCCAGAGGTAGATGCCGTAGGAGATCACCCCGACGCTGGCCACCGGCCAGGCCTGGAGGAAGCGGCGGATGAGCGAGGTGTCCTGGGGCCCGAACACGGCCGGCAACAAGAGGAAGAACGCCACCGCCCCGTAGAGCGCCTGCTTTTCCAGGTTCACCCGGGGCACCACCAGGTAGAAGATCTCATGGTCGGACATCTCGTGGGCCACCCAGATGAACGCCGCCCCGGCCGCCGCCCAACTGAGCCAGGGAAAGGACCGGCCCTGTAGCCACGCCGGCTCCGACCGGTGCTCGACCAGCCACACGCTGACCACGGCCAGGAACATCCCGAGGGCGAAGAGGTCGAGATACGACGGCAGCCAATCGACCATGATGGCCGGCAGGATCGCCTTGGTGGCACAGCTCGGGGCGCACAGGGCGGCGAGCTTGCCGTCTCGCACGGTGAAGATGGGCAGGTGCAGCACCCAGTACCGGAACACGACGCTGATGGCGTAGAGCACGGCAAGACCGACGAACTCCCGCACCAGTTGGGCGTGATTGGACCGTCGGCGAAGACTGATGACCGCCGCGTACAAGGGCAGGAAGAGGTAGAAGCTCATCTCGGTGCAGAGGGACCACGCCGGACCGATGCCGAAGAAGATCTGGTTGGGCAGATAGATCTGGAGGAAGAAGTACTGGGAGACGACCCCCTCCCAGCCCGGCCCCATGGTCACCCAGTGGAAGACGTAGGCCATCAGGGTGAGAGCGACCCAGTAGGCGGGCACGATGCGGAGCAGTCGGCGCTGCCAGAATCGCCGGATGTTCGGACCGGGCCGTCCGGTCAAATGGGACACGGCGAACGGCCGGTAGAGCAGGAACCCCGAGATGAGGAAGAAGACCGAGACGCCAACTTCGAGTCGACTGGTGTAGGCGCCGAGCGAGTTTCTATTGGTGAACCCTGACACCCAAGAGGCGTGGAGGAGGAGAACCGAGACGACAGCAATGGCCCGGAGCCCGTCAAACGACGGGAAGTGGCGCGGCGCACCGACGGGTAGTTCGGGCACCCCCGCGTCGTCACCGGTCGGGGCGACGTCGGTCGTCACGGGCGCCAGCATCTCCTCGTGTTCAGTCATCGTTGCCCCCAACCGCCCATGGCCCGGTCACCTGCGCCCGTTGTGAAACTACCCGACGACCCCGGGCACGCCCCTCGTCGAGGTGCACTCGTGCCCCCGGTCCGTCCCCCGCCGGGGGTGGTGGCACCGCCGGGCCCGGGGAGTCCGTAACCTGAACCCGTGCAGCTCAGCGTCATCGTCACGGTATTCGTACTCATCTTCGTGGCCGAGCTGCCCGACAAGACCATGATCGCCACGCTCATCATGGGCAGTCGCTACCGGCCGGTGCTGGTGTGGCTGGGCGCCACCCTGGCCTTCGGCATCCACGCCGGAATCGCCGTGGCCGTGGGTCAGCTCCTCCAACTGCTGCCCCACGAATGGATCGAAGGGGTGACCGCCGTCCTGTTCGCCGCCGGTGCCGCCTACCTGCTCTTCGTACCCGAGAAGCAAGAAGAGGAGGAAGGTGAGGCCGAGGCCGATTCCGCCCGCAAGGGACTGAAGACGGTGGGGACGGCCTTCCTCGTGATCTTCGTGGGCGAGTTCGGGGATCTCACCCAGATCCTCACGGCCAATCTGGCCGCCAAATACAAAGAGCCCGCCGCGGTGTTCATCGGAGCCTTCGCCGGGCTGACCGCGGTGGCCGCCCTCGGTGCCTTCGGTGGTCGCGCCCTGCTGCGGGTGCTGCCGCTGGCCGCCATCCGCAAGGGCGGCGGGGTGCTGTTGGCCGGATTCGCCATCTACACCCTGGTCAATCTCATCCGGGGCTGAGGCCACCCACGCCGCGGACGGCCACTGCCTCAGTCAACGTTGGGCACGGCCTCCACGATGAACTGGTAGCCGAACATGGTGGGCCACAGGTTCACGAGGACACCGTCCAGCAGGCGGAGGAGGTGGGCCTTCGTGCCGTCGACACCGAGGGCGTCGAGCGGAAGGCCGACCGATTCGATGCGCCGCACCGTGAATCCCTGACGCTCCACGAGCTTGCGGATGCTGCGCCGGGTGAAGAACCGGAGGTGGGTCGAGTCGAGGATGCCGCGCTGGTCGTAGTCGAACATCCCGATGGACGACCGCATCCTCGGGTACCAGTGGGCGATGTTGGGCACACAGAAGATGGCCACACCGTCCGGGGCCAGGACCCGTCGGACCTCGGTCATGAGCGCACCGGGATTGACGAGGTGCTCGAGCACGTCGGCACCGAGGACGACGTCGTAGCCCGTCCCCACCTCGAGGGGGATACCGTCGCCCAGGTCGGCCTGGTAGAACTCGGTGGTCCGGTCCCTGACCCCGGTGATCTCGAAGATGTCGACGCCGGTGACCTTGTGGCCCAACTCCTGCAGGCGTTCGGACAGCTGGCCGCTCGAACAGCCGAGGTCGAGGATCTTGGAGGGCTCACGGGTCCGGAGCCGGGCGGTGATCCGGCCGTGCGAACTGTCCTCGCTCGGCTTCAGCTGGTACTCCTCGTTGAGGGCGATCCGGCTGCCGTCACCGAATCCGGCCTTCTGCAGCCGGTAGGCCACGACGTCCTTGGTGACATCGGCCGCGTAGCCCAGGCCGTCCACGTAGCAGATCTCGTCGCCGTAGTAGGTGGGGATGGGCACCTCGACGATGCGCATCCCGGCGTCGTGCATCTGGATGATGATCTGGGTGTCGAAGTTGAAGCCGTCCGAGTTCCGCTCGAAGGGGATCTGCTTCAGGGCGGCCACCGAGTAGGCCCGGTAGCCCGAGTGGAACTCGGTCAGCTCGGTGCCGAGGGCCGCGTTCTCGAAGCGGGAGAGGACGCGGTTGCCGAGGAACTTGTACATGGGCATCCCGCCCTTGCGGGCCGCACCCTTGATCATGATCCGCGAACCGAACACCGCATCGGCCTCACCGGTCAGGAGCGGGGCGATGATGTCGGGGAGGGACTCGGGTGCGTACTGGCCGTCACCGTGCAGCATCACCACGATGTCGAGGCCGTGGGCGATGGCCAGGTCGTAGCCGGCCTTCTGGTTGCCGCCGTAGCCCAGGTTGGCCGGCTGGCGGATCAGGGTGATGGGCAGGTCGGAGACCTGCTGGTAGCCGAGCCCCACGAGGTAGGTCGAGTCGTCGCTGTGATCGTCACTCACGATCACCTCTTCGATGTCCTCGGCGATCTCGGCGGGAATGCGGTCGAGCACCTTGGCCAAGGTGGACGAGGCGTTGTAGGCCACCACCAGGACACCTATGCGCTTCTTTTCGATCGAACCCATCGGTCCTCCCCCTGCGGCAACCGGTCGTAGCACGGGCCATGGTACGTGGAGGATCCGCAAAGGGAAAGAAGAATCTGGCCATCGGGTGCCGGTGCTCACCGGTGCGGGACCGCTCGACTACGGAGCGTGCCCAAAGTGTCGCTCAGAGCACCGGCGTGGCAGCATCTGGGCATGAGTGCTTCCTCCCCGCCCGTGCCCGAGACCGTCACCAATCAACTGTCCCGGCGACGCCAGGAGCTGTTCACCCACGCTCGCCGGGCCACCGGATTCATGCCGGACGACGAGGGCGAGGCCCTCTATCTGGCCGCCCTCCGGGCCGGCGCCACCTTCGAGCGGGCCACCTTCGTCGAGATCGGGGCGTGGTGCGGGAAGTCCACCGTCTATCTCGGGGCGGCGGCCGAGGAGACGGCGGCCGTCCTGTTCAGCCTCGATCACCACCACGGATCCGAGGAGAACCAGTCGGGATGGGAGCACCACGACGACTCCCTGGTGGACCCGGCCACCGGACGCATCGACACCCTCCCCCACTGGCGCCGGACAGTGATCGGGGCCGACCTCGAGTCCTCGGTCGTGGGCCTGGTCGGTGACTCCCCGACCGTGTCGTCCCACTGGGCCACGCCGTTGGCCTTCTGTTTCATCGACGGCGGTCACGGGGTCGAGCCGGCCTGGGCCGACTACCGGGGGTGGGCACCGCTGGTGGTGCAAGACGGCTGGCTGGCCATCCACGATGTCTTCCCCGACCCCGCCGACGGCGGGTCGCCCGCCCTATGACATCTGGCGTGCCGCCCTCGACTCGGGCGAGTTCGTCGAGGACGGGGAGTGCGGATCGCTGCGGGTGCTGCGCCGACTCTGAGTAACCGACTCTGAGTAGCCCGGAGTGCGGTCGGCACCGACGGCGGTCGGTCACCCCGCCGTCGGAACGGTCAGAGGGCGCCCGGTGCCCCCGGGGCCCGCACGGCCGGCTCCACCGGGGAGTCCGGGGCCGGCTCGGTGAGGTCGAGATGGCTGGGCAGGCCCTCGCCCCGGAAGATGCCCGAGGCGGGTGTGGTCCGGCTGAGGGCGTCGGCGGCCAGGATCATGGCGCCGGCCGTGTAGGAGGACCGCTCGAGGGGCGGATAGGTTGCCTCTTCGGGGTAGACCATGCCCGTCCAGTACGAGCCGTCCTCGTTGCGCAGGGCCTGGACCCAGGTGAGCAGCTCGAGGGCGGCCTCGTCCCGGCCGAGGACGTCGAGGGCGAGGACGCACTCGGCCGTCTCGGCGGCGGTGACCCACTCGCCGGTGGACACGCAGCGCACCCCGCGTCCCTCCAGGACGAACTTCGACCAGTACTGGTCCATGCGGCGGTGGGCCGCCTCGCCGGTCAGGGCGCCGGCCGAGGATCGGGTAGTACCAGTCCATGGCGAACTCTTCTTTGGGGGCGAAGGCCTCGGGCCGGTGGGCCACGGCGTGGGCCAGCCGGCCGGCGGCGAGCTCCCAGTCGGGGCGCTCGTGGCCCAGGCGCTCGGCGCAGGCCACGGCGCACCGCAGGCTGTGGTACATCGAGGACGAGCCGGTGAGGAGGGCGTACTCCTCCAAGAAGCCCGAGGAGTCGAGCGACCAGGCGATCGAGCCGTCGGGACGCTGCCACCGGAGCACGAAGTCGATGCCCGCCTCGACGGCCGGCCACAGCTGCTCGAGGCCGGCGAAGTCTCCCGTCGAGACGAACCGGTGCCAGGCGCCGGTGGCCAGGTAGGCGCAGACGTTGGTGTCGAGTCGGGCGTCCTCGATGCCGGTGGCCAGGTAGTAGTTGAACCAGCTGCCGTCGGGCAGCTGGATGTCCACCAGCCACTGGTAGGCCCGGTCGGCCTCCTCGTCCATGCCGGCCACGGTCAGGGCCATGGCCGCTTCCACATGGTTCCAGGGGTCACAGTGACCGCCGGGGAACCACTCGATCATGCCGTCGGGCCGCTGGAGCGACGCGATGCACCGGGCCGTGGCCTCGACCTGGTCGGCCGTGATGACGCCAGGGATCTCGGGGATCAACCTCATGCCACGGCCTCGCGGTCGGCTCGGGGTGTGGTCTCGGCACCAACCGGGGCGTTCTGTCCGCTGTCGGTCACGGCGTGCAGCTCCGACGCATCGTCGGGCCGCGCCTCGGTGGCCGACGTCACGGGGGCCACCGCGGTCACCGGTTCGCCAGGTTTCTCCAGATAGACGACCAGGCTCTTGCCCACCAGCGGATTGAGCACCTTGTCGGCGTACCGGGTGACCTTGGGGGCCTTTTCGATGTCCCACACCAAGAGGCGGTGGTACGTGGAGACGGCGGGGTGGGTGTCGTTGGTCGGCCCCACCAGGCAGCGCAGCCACCAGTAGGGGGCGTGGAGCCCGTGGGCGTGGTGGCTCCCGGTGGCCCGGAGCCCGGTGGATTCGAGGCGCCCCTTCAGCTGGCTCTCCCGGTAGATGCGGACGTGGCCACCCGGGACGTTGTGGTACTCGTCGGAGAGGGCCCAGTTGACGAACTCGGGACCGCAGCGGGGCACGGTGACGGCCATGGTGCCGCCGGGACGGAGGACCCGGGACAGCTCGGCCATGGCCTGCTCGTCGTCGGGGATGTGCTCCAAGACCTCCGAGGCGATGACCCGGTCGAAGGCGCCGTCCTCGAAGGGCAGGGCCAGGGCGTTGCCCTGGACCGAGCCCACATGGGACTTCTCCTCATCGAGCTCGCCGTCGACCATCATGGCCCCGAACGTGTCGAGGACGTTGCGCACCTCGTCGGCGCCGGCGTCGAACGCCACCACCTCGGCACCGAGGCGGGCGCCCTGATAGGCGTGGCGGCCGAAGCCGCAACCGAGGTCGAGCAGGCGGTCGCCCGGGTGCACGCCCAAACGGGCGTAGTCGACGGTCAACATGTTGAAGTCTCCATGGGTCGGTTCAGATCAGTTCAGCGCGCGACTGGCCTGGCGCGTCACAGCCACGTCATCGAGCAGGGCACGGTATTGCGCGGCGGTGCCGGCCGCGGTCACCTGCCACGTGAATCGGCCGAGGACCCGCTCACGCCCGGCAGCCCCGAGCCGGCGACGCAGATCGGCATCGTCGAACAGCCTGCCGATGGCGGCGGCCAGGGCCCCGGGGTCGTCGGGGGCCACCAATAGCCCGGTCACGCCGTCGGTGCCCACTACCTCGGGTAGGGCGCCACCGGTGGTGGCCACCAACGGGACGCCGCAGGCCATGGCCTCGATGGCGGGCAGGGAGAACCCCTCATACAGCGAGGGCACCACGGCCACTTCGGCCTGGGCGTAGTTGCGGGCCAGCTCGGCGTCGGAGATCCCCGAGACCACGCGCACGACGGGGGCGAGGTCGAGTCGCTCGATGGCCTTGGCCACCCGGCCGTCGGGTCGGGGCTTACCGATCACCACCAGTTCGATGTCCCGTTCGGTGCGGAGTTTGGCCGCCGCCTCCAACAGGGGCACGAGGCCCTTCATGGGCACGTCCGACGAGGAGGTGACCATGATGCGGCCGGGAACGGGCTCGACATCGGGCTGGGGCCGGAAGACCGTGGTGTCCACGCCCACCGGGACCACGGTCATGCGTTCGATGTCCACGCCCATCTGCGCGGCGATGTCCACCTTGGACGACTCCGAGACGGTGACCACCCGGGGCAGCGAGCGGGCCACCTTCACCTGCATGCGCAGAAAGCCGAACCACCGCCGCTGGGTGAACTGCTGCCAGGGGTTGGTGGCGTGGCTGAGGGCCAGCTGGCGGTCGACGGTGATGGGGTGGTGCAGGGTGGTCAGCATCGGCCACCCGTCCTCCATCATCCCGAGGATCCCGTTGCCGAGGCACTGGTTGTCGTGGATGAGGTCGAACTCACCGCGGCGGGCGGCCAGTAGGCGGCGGGCCCGGATCGAGAAGGTCCACGGCTCGGGGAAGCCGGCGGTGCACATGACCCCGAACTCGAGGGCGGCGACCGACGTCGGATGGGAGGTACGGAACTCGCGGGGCCGGGGGATCCGGAAGGGGTCGGGATCCCGGTAGAGGTCGAGGCTGGGCACCGGGGTGAAGCCCACGCCCTCGTCGACCTCGGGCCACGGCGGACCGGCGAAGACCTCGACGGAGTGCCCCAACGCCACCAGCTCGCGCGTCAGGTGTCGGGTGTAGACGCCCTGGCCCCCACAGCGGGGGTTGCCCCGGTAGACGAGAAAGGCGATCCGCAGGCCACCCGGTGCCGGTGGGCGGGGGGCGATGCGCTCGGGGGTTGGCGGTGGATACTTGGGACCCTTGATCTTGTGCCGTCTCAGCCCGAAGCTAGGCATAGACGTCCGGGGGCAGAGGGCACATAGAAGACAAATACTCCCCCAACCAGGTACTTCGGCGCAAACTGACCTGCCGGTAAGGACAAAGACCGCCGGTGACCTGGACGCCCTGGTCGTGCGCCCTCACAAGGAGACGCCGACCCAGCCGAGGACGCTGACCACCACCAAGAAGGTGGCGAAGGCCCCCACCACCAACACCGTGATCAGCCCCACCGTGCGAGCCAGCTTGCCGTTGGCCGCGGCGCCGAGCAGCGAGCGCCGGTTGGCCAGGATCAGGACGAACACCAAGGTGATGGGGGTGACCACCCCTTCGAGCACCTGGGTGTTGATGATCAACAAGAACAGGTTCCCGGGGATGAGCACCACGCCGGCCCCGACGATGATCTGGGCCGTGAACAGCCCGAGGAAGAGCGGTGCCTGGCGGAAGCTCTTCGACACCGACCGCTCCACCCCCACGGCCTCGGCCACGGCGTAGGAGGTGGACAGAGGGACGACGGCGGCGGCCAGCGCCGATGCACCGAGCAGGCCGATGCCAAAGAGCGTCTCGGCCCAGTGCCCGGCCAGGGGCTCCAAGGCCTTGGCGGCCTCGGCGGCCGAGTTGAGGGCCCCGGTGCCGCCGATCACCGCGGCGGTGGCGATGATGATGCACATGGAGACCAGGTCCGACAGGATCGCCCCGCTGACCGCGTCGACCCGCTCGTACTTGTACTCGTCGGGTCCGATGCCCCGGTCGACCACGGCACCGGCCGTGTAGAGCTGGATGTAGGGGGTGATGGTCGTACCGATCAGGGCCACCGCCACCAACAAGAAGGCCTTGGACCCGACGATGTGGGGGATGAAGGTGTTGGCCGCCACCACCTTCCAGTCGGGGTGGCCGAGGAACATGGCCAGCGGGTAGGTGATGAAGGCCAGGGTCAACAGCAGAAAGACCCGCTCGGCGTAGCGGTAGGAGCCCACGATGACCAGCATCCAGATGGCCACCGCGGCGATGGGGACCGACAGGTAGCGGGACACCCCGAAGAGCTCGAAGGCGGTGCCGATCCCGGCGAACTCGGTGACCACCAGGCCGACGTTGGCCACGGCGAAGGCCAGCACGGCGAAGGCCGAGAGGCGGAGCGAGAACTGCTCGCGGATCGAGGGCGGCCAGGCCCTTGCCGGTGTGGGCGGCCAGTCGGGCCACCATCTCTTGGATGCAGACGTAGCCCACGGTGACCAGCACCATGAAGAACAGCGGCTTGTAGCCGAACTCGGCCCCGGCCGAGGCGTAGGTGGCCACCCCGCCGGCGTCGTTGCCGGCGTTGGCGGCGATGATCCCCGGTCCGGCCGCGGCCAGATAGATGAAGAAGCTGCGGAAGCGCAGCCGGGACAGGGCCGATGTCTTGCTCGTCTTCACCAACGTGTCGCTCATGGGTACACCGATACCGCCGGGCGGGCCGAACCTACTGAAGCAGTCTCGGGAAGTGGATGCGGCCGCGCTCGGGCAGCAACGCGTCGATGACGTCGTCGGCCAGGATCCGACCCACGGGCAGACCGTCGTCGTCCACCACGACGACCGACATCCGGCGGGCGTCGATCAGACGCTCGGCCACCTCGTCCACATGGGCGTGGATGTCGACGGTCACCGGGTCCGCCTCACCGACCAGGTCGGCGAGCACGGTGTCACCCGGGTTGATCAACAGCTGGAGGAGCGGGAGGTCCCAGAGCATCCGGCCCTCCTCGTCCACGATGGCTACGGCGTCGAGTTCGTCGGGACAGTCCTCGTGGCCGGCCAGGCGGTCGGCCAGCGACGCCACCGTCTCGGTGGTCGGGGCCACGAGGAACGCCGTCGTCATGAAGCCACCGGCCTCGTTCTCGGGGTAGCCCAGCAGTCGCTTGAGGTCGGCCACCTTCTCGGCCGGCATGGCTTCCATCACGTCGGCCCGCTCGTCGCTGTTCAGGTCGCGGAGCGCGTCCACGGCCTCGTCGGGCTCCATGGCGTCGAGGAGTTCAGCGGCGCGGGCCGGCTCGGCCTCCCGGAGTAGCGACGCCAGCTCCTCGGGGTCCATCTCCTCGAGGGCGTCGGCTGCCTCCTCGGGGGTGAGGGAGTCGAGGAGCTTCTGGCGCTCGGGCCGCATCAGATCCTCGAGCAGGTCGGCCAACTCACCGGGGCGCAGTCGCTCGAGTCCCTCGTTGGTGGTCCGCAACCGGACTTCGGGGGCCGCCCCCTGGGCCGTCTCGCCGAAGGGCTGGATGGCTCCCCAGTCGATGACCCGGTCCGGGGTGGGGGTCGGCCGCCACCGGGCGGGGCCCAGTCGGCGCAGCAGGCTCTGCACCGAGATGTCCACACCCACCAGTCGGAACTGACCGAGCACCGGCGCCAGATACAGATCGGCGGCCCGGATGACCTGGACGCCGTCCACGTCGACCAGCTGATGGTCGAGCACCTGCTCGGCCAGGGTCACCTCACCGGGGCGGGGGGCGAAGTCGACCAGGTCGAGCCGGGCACTCAGCAGCGAGATCTGGGTGTGCTCGATGGTCTCGATGGCCGAGGCGGGCACGAAGGCCAGGCGATGCCCGACCCGGACCACCAGCCCGGTCACCGGCGGATAGGTCTCGTCGCCCGACCACCGGCACACCACGTCGACCAGTCGGCCGATCTCAGCACCGCCCTGGTTGCGGACGGGCCGACTGACCAGGCCGGCCAACGAGACGATGGCGTCACGGACGGTGCGGTTGGCCAGCACGCGCTGGGTCCGCTGACGGATTCGGGCCCTACCGGCCTGCGTATGGGGTAGATGTCGATGGATGGCTCCGGGGGACGGCGGCGCGCCGGCGCCGGCATCGGGGAGCTCACTCGGGCTTCGGGTCGGCGGTGACGGCCACCGCTGGAAGAGTCGGGCCATGGGTTGCACCTCAGATCAGCAGTCGCCCGGCCCTACCGGCACCCGGCCCCACGGTCCCTGCGGGGACGGGGGTGGGTTCACTGAGCCGGTAGCGGAGCGGACGAACTCGTACGGACAAACGAGCCCGCAACCTGGCCCGCCTCACCCACGTCGTGCTCCGGGCGCCCAGGTGGCGCTACGGGGCTCTCAGTGAGCGCAGGCGGGAGGATGCGGCAGATCTCCGGTCCTACTAGGGGGTTCTCCTCGATTCATCGGCCACACCTCCTTCGTCGACGATTTTGCCGCGGTGTCCCCACGGACAGCCCCCACAGTCTACCCCGATAGTCCTGGTCAGGGTACCTTCACCGGCCTCAGGCCCCGCCCACCCCCGTCGTTCCGGTATCCCCGCACCGACAGCCCGCCGGCCCCGCCGGGGGATCTCCGAGGACCGGGACCGCCGGCCGGAGGCCCGATCTCACCAGCCGGCGAGCACAGCCCGTCCGGGCGTGCCGGGTACTCTCAGATGATGGACCTGAGCTATCCCGCCGACACCGAGCCGTTCCGAGCCGAGATCCGCCAATGGCTGGTCGACAACCTGCCCGACGGCTGGGGCACCCCGGGGTTCTCCATGGACAAGGACGAGAAGAAGGCCTTCAACCAGGAGTGGACGAAAAAGCTGTTCGAGGGCGGGTGGATCTGCGCGTCGTGGCCGACCGAGTACGGGGGCAAGGGCCTCTCCCTCATGGAGTCGGTGGTGCTGAACGAGGAGTTCGCCCGGGCCGAGGCACCGCTCCGGGCCGACTTCTTCGGGGACACCCTGGTCGGGCCGACCATCTTGCAGTGGGCCTCCGAGGAGCAAAAACAACAGTTCATCCCCGGCATCCTGAACGGCACCATCTCGTGGTGCCAGGGATTCTCCGAGCCCGATGCCGGGAGCGACCTGGCGTCGCTCAAGACGCGGGCCGAGCTCGACGGTGACGAGTGGGTGATCAACGGGCAGAAGGTGTGGACGACCCAGGCCCAGTACGCCGACTACATCTTCTTGTTGGCCCGCACCGATCCCGATGCGCCCAAGCACGCCGGCATCTCCTATCTGCTCGTGCCCATGAACCAGGACGGGATCGAAGTGCGGCCCATCGAACAGGTGGACGGCAGCGCCGAGTTCAACGAGGTCTTCTTCACCAACGCCCGCTGCCCTCAGGCCAACGTGGTGGGCGGGGTCAACAACGGGTGGAAGGTGGCCATGACCACCCTCGGGTTCGAGCGGGGCTCCTCGGCCACCACCGGGCACCGCCGCTTCCTCCGCGAGCTCGACCAGATCATCGCCGCGGCGCAGACCAACGGGACCAGCACCGATCCGCTGATCCGCCAGCGGCTGGCCACGGCCTGGACCAAGGTCAAGATCATGGAGATCAACGGCTTCCGCTCGCTCACCGACGCCCTGAACGGCACCCACCACATGGCCGCCCTGGGTGCCTGCAACAAGATGTTCTGGTCCGAGCACCACCAAGACACCATGGAACTCGCCCTCGACATCCTCGGCCTCGACGGCCAGATCCTCACCGGCGACCCGACCGATGTGGTCGACGTCAGGGTCAAGCGGGGCCGTGACGACTATCCGGTCAGTGACCTCCAGGCCTCGTTCTTCTTCAGTCGGTCGGAGACCATCTGGGGCGGGACCGCCGAGATCCAGCGCAACATCGTCGGCGAACGTGTGCTGGGGCTGCCCAAAGAGCCGAAGGCGCCCGCCGCAGGGTGAGCCACGGCCGTGCCCCTCGAGGGCACGGCTCCCGCAAAGCAACCCAGTGGGTCGGCCGGATCCGGCCGCGTTTGAGCGGGCCGGCCGCCGGGTACCAAACGTTCGATGGGCGGTGGAACCGCGGTTGTCAGCCACTTCGATCGGGGATCAGGCCTCGACTCGTGGGCCTACCGCGACGCCAGGCCACACGACGGGACGGCGAGGCGCTACACCCCTGGCCGGGGCCGGTTCCCGTGGGCGGCAGCTGGTCATCGCCGGCTACTGGGTCATCGGTGCCGTGGCGTTCTGGCCGGCCTACCGGGGCCTCTCGGGCAGGCTGTTCGGCAACGACTGGGACTACGCCCAGTCCCTCTGGTTCCTCAGCTGGATTCCCCACGCCCTCGAGCACGGAGGGAATCCGTTCTTCTCGAACGCCCTACTGGCCCCGAACGGCGTGAACCTGGCCCAGAACACGGCCAGCCCCGTGCTCGGCCTCCTGGCCACGCCACTGGAGGCGGCCTTCGGGCCCGTGACCGCGGTGAACCTGGTGATGGTCTCGGCCATGCCGGCCTCGGCGACCGCCGCCTTCGTGGCCCTGCGACAGGTCCGCTTGGTGCTGCCCGCCGCCGCGGTGGGTGGGCTCGTCTACGGCTTCTCCCCCTACATGGTCGGACAGGGACTCGACCATGTCGAGCTCGCCTTCACTCCCCTGATCCCGGTGATGGCCCTGCTCGGCTACCGGATCGCCCGGGGGGAGGGTCGGCCCCGACGCCTCGGCGGTTGGCTCGGGGTCCTCGTCGGCCTGCAGTTCCTCGTCTCACCGGAGATCCTCGCCATCACCGCGGTGGGCGCACTCGTCGCCATCGGAGTCCTGCTCGTGCGACGCCGACCGGTCCGGACCCGGATTCCGGCCACCGCACCCGGTGCCGCACTGACCGCGGCGGTGGTGGCGGTGGCCATGGTGGCCTATCCCCTCTGGATGATGCTGGCCGGTCCCCAGCACTTCATCGGGCGTCCCTGGCCCTCGGCCAACCCGTACCACAGCGACCTGCTGAGCTTCATCGTTCCCGGACCGCTGCAGGGGGTCTCGCTCGGCATGCGGTCGATCGGGGCCCGACTGGACGTGTTCAGCGGGCTGACCGAGGCCGGCGGTTACCTCGGCGTTCCCGTCCTCCTCCTGGCCGGCTACTTCGTCTGGCGTTCGCGCCGATCACTGCGCATGCAGGTGGCGGCGGCGATCGGGGTGTGCGCCGCCGTGCTCTCACTCGGTCCCCGACTCACCGTCGACGGCGTCGCCACCTCGGTGCCCCTGCCCTTCGCGGCATTCGAGCACCTCCCGCTGCTCGGCGACGTGCTCCCCAGTCGGGTGGGATTCGCCGTGGCCGCGGCCATGGCCGGCGTCCTCGCCTTCGGGCTCGACGACGCCCTCCGCCATCACCCACTGCGCCGGGGTGCCCGGGCCGGGAGGACGGGTCGCAACGGTGCGGTGCTCGCCCTGATCACCACGCTGGTCGTCGTGGCCACCTACCTCCCGGCGCGCCCCGGCCCCCACCGGTTCCAGGTCCAGTCGGTGTCGGTCATGCCCGCCGCCGTCGAGCGGGCCATCCCGCCGGTGACCCCGTCGCCTCACCTATCCCTTCGCCACCCGGCTGAACATGCAGCCCATGCTCTGGCAGGTCCAGTGCGGCTACTGCTTCCGGCTCATCGGTGGCTACGCCTACCATCCCGAGCTCCACCGACGGCCCTGCCCTCGAGCCGAACCTGATGCAGCCCGGTCTCACTGCAGCAGTTCCTCATCGACCACGACCCGATCTCCCTGCTCGACTACAGCCATCCGGGCCGGGCCCTGCCCGTCGGGCCCCGGCTCGTCGGGTCCACCCGCTACACCCTGCGAGAAGTACGGCGTCCACGTGGTCATCGTCGATCGGTCCGTGGGTCAGGGCCGGGCCGTGTCCCAGCTCTTACCGAGGCCCTGGGCCGACCTCGGGCCACCGACCGAGGGTTCTCCCTCTGGGTGCTCCGCCGGGCTGACCGGCGTACCGCCCCGGAAGTCTGGTCAGGCCACCTGTGATTCGACGTCCTCCACGGCCCGGGCCTCTACGGCGCGGGCGGTGGCGTCGTCGAGCGCACGGCGGTGCGCCGGGTCCCGGCCTGGTGCCTCCACATGAGGATGCCGGCCGACAGGATGGTGGCGATGGCCCCCACCAACAGCGACACCCGTGGGCTGGTCCACTGGGCGATGGCCCCGACCAGCGGCGCCCCGATGGGGGTGGTGCCGAGGAAGGCCATGGCGTAGAGCGCCATGACCCGACCGCGCATGGCCGGGTCGGCGCCGAGCTGGAGGAGGCGTTGGCCGTGGCGATGAAGCCGATCGAGGCCGCCCCCATGAACACGATGAGCACCGCCGCGGTGGCCAGCGTCGGAGCCAGGGCCACCGCACCGAGCAGGCCGCCGAACACGAGGGCGAGCACCTGGAGCAGCCGGGGGGTGGGCCGGGCCCGGTGGGCGGCCAGCAGTCCGCCGACGACGGCCCCCGCACCCATGCAGGCGGTGAGCACCGAGTAGGTGCCCGCCCCGCCATGGAAGGTGTTCTTGGCCAGGAGGGCCAGGGTCACGGTGAAGTTGTAGGCGAAGATCCCGATGACGGCCACGGCCAGCAGGGTGTTGCGCAGGCTGGGGGTGCGCCACACGTAGCGGAAGCCGTCCCTGATCTGTCCCTTGGCCCGCCGCACGGTCCCGGTCGGGTGCAGTTCGGCTGAGCGCATCATGGACAGGCCGATGATCACCGCGATGTAGGAGGCGGCGTTGACGAAGAAGCACACGCCCAGGCCGACCAGGGTGATGATCACCCCACCGATGGCCGGCCCGACCACCCTCGAGGCGTTCATGACCACGGTGTTGAGGCTCACGGCGTTCGGGAGGTCCTCACGGCCGACCATCTCCATGATGAAGGTCTGGCGGGCCGGGTTGTCGAAGACGTTGACCATGCCGAGCAGGGCGGCCAGCACGTAGACCTGCCACAGCTGGACCTCGTGGGTGACGACGAGCACGCCGAGCACGAGGGCGAGGATCCCACCCGACGCCTGGGTCAGGTAGAGCAGCCGCCGCTTGTTGAACCGGTCGGCCACCAGTCCGCCGACCGGGCCGAAGAGGAGCATGGGCAGGAACTGGAGGCCGACCACGATCCCGAGGTCGACCCCGCTCCCGGTGAGATGGAGGACCAGCCACGACTGGGCCACGGTCTGCATCCACGTCCCCGAGACCGAGATGAGCTGGGCCGTGAAGTACAGGCGGTAGTTGCGGATCCGCAGCGAGCTGAAGGTCTGGTGGGCGGCGGCCCGGAGCGCGCTCATGGCTCGTCCCGGGCGATGAGGCGTTCGAGCAGGCCGGTCAGCCTGGCCAGTTCGGTCCGCTCCTCGACGCTCAGCCGGTGCATCTGCTCGGCCAAGAAGGTGTTCTTGAGCGACCGGCTCCGGGCCAGGACGTTCCGTCCCGTCCTCGGTGAGGGTGACCCGGGCCACCCGGCGGTCGGCTGGGTCGACGACCCGGGTGACCAGGCCCAGCTCCTCCAGTGCCCCCACGATCCGGGTCATCGACGGTGGCTGCACCGACTCGCGTGACGCCAACTCCCCCAGCGTGGGTGATCCCAGCCGGTCCACGCTGGCCAGGGCCGAACCCTGGGACTGGGTGAGGCCGCCGGCCGACTGCTGGCGGAGCCGACGGTGCAATCGGGTGACGGCCAGACGGAGCCGCGAGGCCATCTCGGTCTCGTCGGCGTCCAGCGCGCTCGTCCCCGTGTCCGGGGTGAGGCCGGGGTCGGTGGTGGGGACGCTGGTCGAGGTCACGTCCCCAGTATAGTTAGTTCGCCTAACTAATGCATCCGACGGCACTGGGAGCGGTCTTGGCCGACCCGGACCCGGAGGACGTTCCCCCGCTGCGCTCGACGGTGCAGCCGAGCGAGGCGATGGTGGGCAGGATCTTCGGGCGCAGCAGCTCACCCCCCGGGATGCTGATGTGGATCCCGTCGCTGTCCCGGACGGCTACACCGCCGATGGTCGACTGATAGGTGCCGTCCGGATCGAGCATCTTGTTGAGGTCGACCAGGGTGACCGTTGCCCGCCGTTGGTCGGCCACCTGTCGGAGCAGCCGGTTGAAGGCGTCCGCCCGAGCCGGGTCGTTCTCGATGAAGGGCTGGCCGTCGGCCGCCTCCTGGGAGGGATCGACGTAGGGCATGGTGAACAGCACGACCTTGGCCCCGTGGGCCGAGAAGATGTCGATGGCCTGGTTCAGCTCGGCCACCAGGTGGGCGTCCCACGCCGGCTCGCCCACGTGGACCCACTGACCGTTGTAGAGGTGATCGGTGACCTCCCACCTCCCGATGAGCAGGCCGACCACGTCGGGGTGGAAGAAGGTCATCTCTTGGGGCCAGGTCGTCCTCCAGTCGGGACAGCCGGGCGTGGCCGGGGTCTCGACGCCCGACTGCATGACGTCGACGTTGTCGAGGTCACAGCCGAGCTCGCCCTCGTCGGCCACGTTCACGCCGTACTCATTTGCCGACTGGTCCGACAACCCGAGGCCGAGGGTCAAGGCCACCGAATCGCCGAGCAGGAGGAAGGTGGTCGGCGCTGCCCCCGCCGGGGTGGGCGTGGCGAGAGAGAACGACCCGAAATGCCCTTCGTTGGCCGGGAGCCGCGAACCGGTCGGGATAGCCAGGGACGGGCTGGCCGGAGCCACGGTGGCCACCAGGAGCGCGGCCGTCGTGGCCAGGGCCACCGCGCCGGTGGCCACCAATCCCCGAGGGCCGGTGAACAGCTTGCCCGTCCGGATGGGCTCTTCGATCAGGTACCACGACGCGGTGGCCATGGCGAAGGTGGCGGCCAACCTCGAGGCCAGCAACGGGAAGCCGGACAGGCCGGTGTGGGCGTGGTTGATGACGAGGAAGATGGGCCAGTGGTAGAGGTACAGGCCATAGGAGATGCGCCCGATGAACACGAGGGGCGCCACCGAGAGGAAGCGGGGAAGGGTGGAGGCCGGCATGGTCACGCAGGTCACGATGATCGCCCCGGCGGCCACGGAGACGAGGAGGAATCCCCCGTGGTACAAAAAGGCGTTCTGTCCGTTGAGGGCGTGCCACGCCCAGACCAAGAAGGCCGACCCGAGCACCCCGGGGAGCACCCAGAGGTAGCGGCTGTGCGGCAGTCGGGCCCAGCGGGCCGGGATGATGGCGAACTGGGCCCCGGCGTGGGAGCCCACGGCGCCGAGGAACGACCCCACCAGCAGGGCCTGGGCCCGGGTGTCGGTCCCGTAGTAGAGCCGGTCGACGGAGAAACCGGCTCCGAACATGGCCACCATCAAGACGGCTGAGGCCACGGCCCCGACGCCGGCGGTCAGGGCCAGCTTGGCCCGGCCCCACCGCCGCATGACGAACAGGGCGACCAGGGGCCAGACCAGGTAGTACTGCTCCTCGACGGCCAGCGACCAGGTGTGGAGCAGAGGCGACGGGGCCGCGGCCTGGACGAAGTAGCCCTGGTTGGAGACGATGAAGTGCCAGTTGGCCACGTACAACAAGGTGGCCACGGCGTCGCTGCGTACCGCGGCCACATCGATGGTGCTCCGAAAGGCGATGGCGTAGGCGGCCACACCGACCAGGAGGACGAACAGGGCCGGCAGCAGCCGCCGGGCCCGTTGGGCCCAGAACCGACCGAGGCGGATGGTCTCGGACCGGGAGAACTCACGGCACAACAGGGTGGTGATCAAAAAGCCCGACAGGACGAAGAACACGTCGACCCCGAGCAGTCCACCCCCGATGCCGGGCACCCCGAAGTGGAAGAGCATGACGGCCATCACGGCGAAGGCCCGCATGCCGTCGAGGGCCGCGAAGCGACGCAGGCCCGACGAGTCCGGCTGGATCGGACCCTCGGGCAGCGACGGGACCGGGTGAGCAGTTCGGCGGCGGCCGCCGGCAGTGAAGCCGGCCTCGGTTTCCCTTTCGGGGATCAACGTGCTGGTCATGGCGAACTCACATCATTTCACGACGCTCGCCCGAACGGCTCGGACGACCGCGGAGCGTGAGCCCCTGGAGTCTGGGGTCGCTCCCTCAGCCGGCGGGACGTTCCTGCCCCGGTGACATCAGGGATCAGAGGCTCGGGACGTACCCCCCACGGCCCTGGGCCTGGCTCTCGAAGGGGTCGACGGACTCGTCGACCCCGCCACGCACTTCGGTGACCCAGGGAAGCCGGTCGTGCAGGATCCGGTCGACCCCCCCCTGGAGTGTGGAGGCGCTGACCGCACACGAGCTGCACGCCCCCTGCAGTTGGACCTCGACCACGCCGGTGGCCACATCGGCGAACAGGAGGGCCAGGTCGCCACCGTCGGCCTGGACGGCCGGGCGCATCAGCTCGATCAGACTGTTGAGTTGGGCCAACCGCTCCCCGCGCTCCGCATCGGAGATGTCAGCCACCAGGGACTCATCGTGCTGCCCGGCCTCTGCTTGTTCGACATCCACGGCTGTTCCTCTCTTCGGCCCCCGGACCCGCCGGCGGCCATCCACATCAGGCCCCCAGTCTGCCGCGTCGGCGACCACTCCCGTACATCGCGCCGTAGGTCGATCGGTGCCACCCTCTTCGGCTCCGGTGATCACCTGTGGGAACAGCGGAGGATACGATGCACTGTGCCCTTGGAGCCTTCCCTCACCAGCCTGGGGCCGATCGGGTTGATCCTGCCAACCTTCGTGCAGGACACGGTTCCGTCCTGGGCCGGCCCGTCCGACCCGGCGGCCGATCCCACCGCCGATCTGGCCGCAGTGGCCCGGGCGGCCGAGGAGGCCGGGGCCGATGCCCTGTGGGCGTGCGACCACCTCTTCTGGCACGGCCCGTCCCTCGAATGCCTGGTGGCCCTGACCGTGGCCGCCACCGCCACCGAGCGGGTCCGGCTCGGCTCCTGCGTCATTCAACTCCCCCTGCGCCAGCCCGCCGCTGTCGCCAAACAGGCAGCCTCACTCCAGCTGTTGTCGGGCGGGAGGTTGATCTTGGGGGTGGGGGTGGGCAGCCATGCCGGGGAGTACGAGGAGTCGGGCGTGGACTACCACGCCCGTGGGCGCCTCCTCGACGCCGGCATCAAAGAGCTGCGCCGATCGTGGGAGTCGGGTGAGGGGATCCTCCGGGTCGACACCGACGAGCCCGGAGCGGTTCGCTACCGCCAGCTCCCTGCCCCTCCCCCGGTCCCGGTATGGGCAGGCGGGTCTTCCGAGGCGGCCCTGCGTCGGGCGGCGACCTTGGCCGACGGCTGGATGCCGCTCTTCCTCAGCCCGAAGGAGTACGGCGATGCCGTCGAGCGGCTGACCAAAGAGGTCGACCGCGCCGGCCGTCCGGCCGGATCGGTCACGCCGACCATGGTCCTGTTCATCAGCATCGACGACGAGCCCGGAGAGGCCAGGCGGAGGGGTGCGGACATGGATGTCCTCGCTCTACGGGATTCCGGCCCGGGCGTTCGAGCGGCACCTGGTCCATGGGAGCGCGGCCGACGTCGCCGGCGTCGTGGCCTCGTTCCGTGCCGCCGGCGCCCAGCACGTCGTGGTGTACGTCACCGCAGACCACCCGATCGAACAGTTCGAGCGCCTGGTTGCCGCCCTGTCGGCTACCGGGGCAGCACCGGGTCGAGGGCACGAAGGATAGGAGGGTCACCGTGGACAAGAGCGCACACATCCTGGGCACCGGCATCACTGCCATGAACCGGAAGGACCGCACGGCGGTCGACATGGCCCACCAGGTCGTGGCCGACGCCCTGGCCAGCGCGGCGGTCGATCCGGCCGAGGTCAATCTGGTGGTGTTCGGCAATGCCACGGCCGGGCGTCTGCTCGACCAGGGGTGCATCAGGGGCCAGACCTTCTTGAAAGCAGCCGGCCTGCGCAACGCCGGCATCGTCAACGTGGACAACTCCTGTGCGGGAGGTTCGTCGGCGCTGCACCTGGCCACCCTGGCCACCCTGGGAGGCACCCCGACGGTGCTGGCCGTCGGGGTCGAAAAGATGTGGACGGGCGACCGGGGCGAGACACTGGCCGGCATCGAGGACGGGGTGCCCCGGGCCGACCGGATCCAGATGCACGCCGAGCGGGAGAACCCGTCGGGCTCGGTGTTGATGGCCCTCAATGCGGCCTGGGCCACCGATCTCATGGAGGAGCGGGGGGCGACGGTGGAACAGTTCGCCGCCGTAGCGGCCAAGGCCCGGCGGCACGGAGCCCTCAACCCCAACGCCCAGTTCCAGTCCGAGGTCACCATCGACGAGGTGCTCCAGTCGGCCCCCATCGTGTGGCCGCTCACCCGGCTGATGTGCTCCTCGTTCACCGACGGGGCCGCCGCCGTGGTCCTGTCGGCCACCAGCCGGTCCGGTGCCCCCCGGATCCGGTCCACCACCATCCGATCGGGCAACGGCGACATCGACTACCACGAGCGCATGGCCGAGACCGGGGCGGCGGCGTGGGACGATGCGGGCATCGACCCGACCGACGTGGACGTGGTCGAGCTCCACGACGCCACCAGCCCCGAGGAGCTCTACGCCCTCGAGGCCCTGGGGTTCTACAAACCGGGAGACGCCGGACCGGCCACGCTGGCCGGGGAGACATCCATCGGCGGGACCGGCGTCACCGTCAACACCAGTGGCGGCCTGGTGGCCCGGGGCCATCCCTTGGGGGCCACGGGCATCGCCCAGGTGGTCGAGCTCGCCGCCCAGCTGCGGGGCCAAGCCGGTCCCCGTCAGGTCGATGGCGCCCGATTGGCGGTGGCAGCCAATACCGGTGGCATGATCGGGACCGAGGCCGGCCGGGCAGACGCGGCCTTCATCGGTATCCACGTACTCGAAGCAGGCTGAACGGTGAGGTCCCCCACGTCATGAACACCACCCGCGGCGGCATTGTGACCGGTTGGGGCATCGCCGTGCCCGACAAGGTGGTCACCAACGACGACCTGTCGGTGACCATGGACACCAACGACGCCTGGATCCGCGAGCGCACCGGCATTCGGGAACGCCGGATCGGTGGCACGACCTCGCAGCTGGCCATCGAGGCCGGACTGGCGGCGCTGGCGAAGGCAGGGCGGCGACCCGACGAGATCGACGCCGTCATCCTCGCCACCACCACGCCCGACCAGATCGTTCCGGGCACCTCGGCCACCGTGCAGGACGGGATCGGCGTTCCCGGCGGTGCCTTCGACGTGAACGCCGCCTGCTCGGGCTTCGTCTACGCGCTGACCGTGGCCCACGGGATGCTGGCCATCGGTGCCGAGCGCCTCTTGGTCATCGGGTCCGAAACGCTCAGCCGGATCACGGACTGGGACGAACGTGGGGTCGCGGTCCTGGTCGGCGACGGAGCCGGAGCCGTGGTGCTCGAAGCAGTGGACGGGCCCGGCCAGCTGCTGTCGTGGGTGCTCGGAGCCGACGGCTCGTTGCGCCACCTGCTCAAGTGCGACCACGGCGGCTTCCTCTACATGGACGGCAAAGAGATCTTCCGCAAAGCCGTCCGGGTGGTGGTCGAGTCAGCCGAACAGGCCATCGCCGAGGCCGGCCTCACCGTGGACGACATCGACCTCATGGTGCCGCACCAGGCGAACCTGCGGATCATCAACGCGGCCTGCCAACGTCTGGGCATTCCCGAGGAGAAGGCCGTGGTCGTCATCGACCGCTACGGCAACACCTCGTCGGCGTCCATTCCCCTGGCCCTGGTGGATGCCTTGGAGACCGACCGGCTCCACCATGGCGACCATGTCCTGCTCACCGGATTCGGTGGCGGCATGACGTGGGCCAGCGCCGTGCTGCGCTGGGGCGGGTGACCCGGGGCGTGGGCCCCTCCCTGGTGGTATTGGCTGCAGGCATGGCCCGGCGCTACGGAGGGTGCAAGCCCCTGGCACCGATCGGGCCGAACGGCGAGGCGGTCATCGACCTGTTGGTCAGCGATGCCTTGGCCGCGGGCTTCGGTCAGGTGGTATTGGTCCTCCACCCCGAGACCGGCCCGGCCATCCGCTACCACGTCGAGCAGTGCTGGCCCACCGACGTGGACGTGGCGTACGCCGAACAGCGACTCCCCCTCGGAACCGTCCACGCCGTGCTGGCGGCCAGGGGTGCGCTGGCGGCCGACCAGAACTTCGCCGTGGCCAACGCCGACGATGTCTACGGTGAGGTGGCCATGGGCCTGTTGGCCCGGCATCTGTCCGGGAGCTCCTCGGAGCACGCACTGGTCGGCTACCGGCTGCGGGCCACGGTGGCCACTGACGACCCCGTCACGCGTGGCATCTGCACGGTGGACGACGACGGCTACCTGATCGGCCTGACCGAGCGGCGCGGGGTATCCCGGAACGGACCGGACGAAGACCTGACCTCCACCGACGGCCTCGAGCCGGCAGCAGCTGGACGGCTCCCTCCCGGCCTCGGTCAACCTGTGGGGATTCCAGCCGGACATCTGGGACGTCTTCGGTCCGGCCATGGACGCCTCCGGACTGGACGAGGAGGCACTGTTGGCCTCGGTGGCGGCCGGCGGTGCGGTGCCGAAGGCCGAGGTGTTGCTCCCCGAGGTGGTGGCGACCATGGTGGCCTCGGGCCAAGGACTACCGGTTCGGGTCATCACCACCGACGCCAAGTTGATCGGCGTGACCCACGCCGCCGATCTGCCCGTGGTCAGCGCCGAGCTCTCCCGCCAGGTGGCCTGGGGCATCCGGCCCAGCCGACTCTGGGGCTGACCGCGAGCCCAGCCGGTCAGCGGCGCTGCCGGCGGCGACCGGGAGTCCGGTGCCGGCCGATCATCCACCCGGCTGGCCACCGCCCGGGCCCGCCATTGGGTGAGCGGCTTCTCGATGACGAACCAGCTGGCCAGGGCGATGGCCATGATGATGGCCAGGCGGAGCAGTTCGGTGGGCCAAAAGCTCCAGTGGGTACCGTTCGGGCCCGGCACCAGTGCGAGATAGACGCCGAAGTGCACCAAGTAGACGGTGTACGAAAGGTTTCCGAGGAACACGAACACGCCCAACCCGACGAACCGGGTGCCGAGACTCATCGGGCAGAGCACGAAATAGACGATGATCACAGCGGTGGTCACGGTGGCCACCGGTTGCCACCAGACCAGGGCCGACTCGCTGAATACCGGCACCGAGAACAGGATCCAGATCAGTAGCCCACTGGCCACCACGGCTGCCCCGGTCAGCACCCGGAGCGCCCACTGGGGCCAGCGGTGCAGGTACCCGTCGGCGGCCAAGAGCCCGAGGAGGCATCCGAAGAACAGGGCGTCGGCGCGGGTGTCGAACGAGAAGTAGGCGCGGTCGGCCACCAGTCCCGTGACATGGGGCGCAGAGAGCACCGTCCAGGTCCGGTCGGCCGCGCTGAGGGCCAGACCGATGCCGGCCATCCAGTAGCCAAGGTTCCGGCGGCCCCGCGCCACCACCACGGCCAACAGGACGGCCCAGACGATGTAGAACTGCTCTTCGACCGAGAGCGACCACGCCTGGGCGAAGAAGCCGAGGAATGGGGCGTGTCCCGTGGCCGAGCGGTAGTCGGCGTAATAGAACAGCGCGGCCAGGCTGTCGCCCCACACCCGCTGACCCGCCTCCCAGACGTGGACGAGGCTGGCATAGATGGCCACCAGGGCCACGGCCAAAAAGAGCGGAGGGAGCAACCGGACCGCCCGCCGGCTGTAGAACCCGGTGAGGCTGATCCGCCCGCGGTTCCGGGCCTCCGAAGCCATCAGGTAGGTGATGAGGAATCCGCTCAGCACGAAGAAGATCTGCAGCGCGGCCCACGCTCCGGTCATGGCGCCGAAGTTGGCGTGGTAAACGAGGACACAGGCCATGCCCAGGGCCCGGATGCCCGTCAGGGCCGGCCGGTTGCCCAGGCGAAAGGGCGCCGGGTTGGTCGGAGCGGCCTCAGCACTGTCTGCCGCGGGCTCTGCGGGTGCTGAAGATTCGGGTGTCGTCATCGGCCCCAACCTGATCGATCCTGGCGGCGGCAGCTCATGCGCCGTCACCACCAGCACATACCCCCGCCGCGCTTCCCGGCGGAGATTACGGTAGCGGAAGCCGTCTATCGGTGCCCGTTGGTTCCTGTTCGGGCTCCTCGAACCAGGACAGCGGGCCCGGCGCCCCGGTGGTGACGACCATCAGCGGGTCGCAGGATCGAGTCCGCATCCTGGTTAACCGGGCTTCGGTGGGCCCCGGTCCAGACCTGGGGCGATTCCACTACCCACGGCGAGGTCGGCCGCGGCGCTGGATACGGGCCGATCTATGGTGACTGCGGAGATGAACGCAATCACTGCACCCTCAACCCGGACCGAGGACGCCGCGTCCGGACCGAATCCGATGGCACCGGGTCCGCACATGGACGGCAGGCCGCGTTCTGGGTCTTCGTGGCCGCCCAGGCGCTCATCTTCGCCGGCCTGATCTGGAACTTCCACGGCCGTTGGTTCATCGCTGACGAGTGGGCGTTCCTCGCCACCCGCTCCGCCGGAGCGGTCGGCAGCCTCCTCCGGCCGTACAACCAGCACTGGTCGACTCTGCCCATCCTCTACTTCCGGCTCCTGTGGAACCTAGTGGGAATCCGCACCTATCTCCCCTATCTGGTTTCGATCCTCACCCTCCACATCGCCATTGCTGCCTACTGCGGGCCGTCATGGTCCGGGCGGGAGCGAATCCCTGGCTGGCCACGCTGGGTGCGGTCGTGTTCTCGCTCTACGGCGCCGGGTACGCCGACATCTCCTACGCCTTCAACGTCGGCTTCGACGGATCGGTCTTCTTCGGGCTGGTGTTCCTCCTCGCTGTCGATCACCCGGCGCGCTCGGCCGGAGGGACGTACTCGGGGCGCTCGCCGGCCTGGCCGGCCTCATGTGCTCGGGCATCGGCGTGGCCATGGTCGTCGTCGTGGCACTGGCCATGGCCATCCGCCACGGCGTGCGCCGGGCACTGCTGGTCACCGCCCCGCTGGGCCCTGGTCTACGTCATCTGGTTCGCCACCGTCGGGCGCAGCGCCTACTCGACCCACTCCACGATCGCTGCGCTGTTCAGGTTCGTGGTCTTGGGCACGGCCAAGACGTTCTCCTCGCTCGGGCACTCTCCACTGGTCGGGGCGCTGTTGGCCGTCATGCTTGCCCTCGGGATCGTCGCCACCGTCCGCTCCACATCGCTCGCCGAGTTGCGCCTCCGCTATGCCCCGCCGGCGGCGCTACTCGTGGGGGCCGCCGCCTTCTTGGTGATCGTCGGATTCGGGCGCGCCGACAATGCCCTTCCGAGCAGCGAGACCTACGCGGCCAGCCGCTATCTCTACATCGCCGCCGCCTTGGTCCTCCCGCCCTCGTCATCGCCGCCTCACAACTGGTGAGGACCTGGAAGGATGCTGTGGCCGGTGGTGGTCGTCGTGCTGGTCGTCGGCGTCCCCGGGAACATCATGATCATGCACCGGTCGAACTATCTCCATACCCTCGACGCCTACCGCCAGATGTTCCTGACCCTTCCGAGGCTTCCCATCGCCACCGCCCTGCCGCGGTCGATCCATCCCGACCCCAACTTCGACGTATGGGTGACGATGGGTTGGCTGCTCGATGGGGTGCGGGACGGTCGCATCCCCCCACCGTCGCCCGAAGCCTCGCCGGCCCAGAAGGCCTTTTGGACGTTACGGTTGGCGTGGCAGCCGAGCACGGACGCGCCAGGGGGAACATGCCACACCGAGGAACTGCCCGCTGTCGTCCACGTCAACCGGGGTACCCACCTGACGGTGGATGCCACAGTGACGGTCAGCTATCAGTACCGACCACATGTCTGGTCCGCACCCGTCCAGCTGTACGGTGCCCCGTCGGGATCGGCCTACGTCACCTACTGGCCGATGACCGTTCGCATCACTCCAACAGTGTCCGAGCAGAAGGTATCGCTGTGCGCTGCCGGCTGAAGTCGACCGGGGCGGGCTCGGTGGTGGGGCCGTCGGCACCCAGCTGAGCGGTGGCTACAACCTCCGACGGGCGTCGACGGATGTACGCCGCCCACCACGACCGGTAGTCGCCACTCTTCAGGCGGGAGAGATGGATGGCCGGGCGCTCGATGAGGTACCAACTGACCACGGCTACGGCGATGGTGATCACCAGGGTGATCCCGGTGATGACGAAGAAGTTGAAGTGGGGAACTGCCGGCGTGAGGTGCAGGCGCTGGGCGACCTTTGTCGTCTCGTAGAGGACGGGCACGTGCCACAGGTAGATGGCGTAGCTGATGGTCCCGATAAACACGATGGGACGAAGCTGCAGACCTTGGCGCAGGCGGCCCCGGTCCTGAGGGCCGAACACCATGGGTACGACCACGCAGAAGCCCACCACCACCAAGATGAGGCTGTACTCGAAGGCCGTGTGCCCGGGCAGCCTCCCAAAGGAGAGCTCCGAGGGGTAGTGGAGCATCCATACGATCGACGACCACGCCACCACGGCCACCGCCCAGAAGGCCCAGGGCCGGGCGCCCAGCCACCGGGACCACTGCGGTGGGTGGGCCTGCCTCCTCGTCCAGGCATGGGCCACGGCCAGGCCGATGCCCACCGCAAAGGGGGCCAGGTTGGCCGGGAGCACGTTGACGAAGGTCGGCGGGTCGCCGAAGGCGCTCCACAGGGCAAACCCCACGCCGGCGAGGCCCAGAACGACCACGCCCACGAACTCGGCGTACGCCCGTCCCCGCGATCCGAGCCACCACAGCACCGAGGCGTAGAGGGGAAGCACGGCGTAGAAGGTGATCTCGACGACCAAGGTCCAGGCCGGACCGAGGCCGGTGAAGTAGATGGGGAAGTAGGTCTGCACGAGCGAGTAGTTCTCGACCGTGTTGGCCGGCCCACTCACCAGCACGACGTGGAGCCACAGGATGGCCACGGTCAGGACGACCCAGTAGGCGGGGAGGATCCGCAGGAGCCTGCGTCGGAAGTAGCCGCCCAGACCCGGACCCCGACCGCCAGCCAGATGGGCTTCGGCGAACGGCCGGTACAGCACGAACCCCGAGATGACGAAGAACACCTCCACCCCGGCTCGCAGTTGGACCAGATACGAACCGGCCAACGAGCCCGAGAGGCTCGACGAGATGGCGGTGTGGCAGAGCACCACGGCCAGGGCAGCCAAGGCCCGTAGGCCGTCGATGTTGGGATAGGTGACCGAAGCCCTGGGTGCGGAAGGAGTGGCCCGTACGGACGCGCTCGGCAGGCGATCGGCCTGCGTCTCTCCCGACACCCCCTCACCCAACCCCATGTGATGGCCTCCCGAGACCGACCCGCCGAACACTAGTGCTGGAACCGCCACGCTTCACCTTGGTGGCCGGCACGCGACGCGCCGGAGCCCGCACCGGGGCTCGACGGTAGTCTCGGACCCAGCCCGTGAGGGGTGGTGCCAACGGGGAATCGGGCACCCCAGCGGTGCCGGAGCCTCGCTCCCCGGTGACGGCCGGGGCCGGGTCGACGGGGCCTCGGCGCTGGCTCGAAGGTACAGTTTCACAGCTGGTGCAGGGACAACCGATGGGGGGTGGGGCGAGTACATGCAGCCGGTCGTCATTCGCACCCATGTGGCCGATGAACAGCGCTCGGCTGCGACGTCGCCGGCGTACCCGGGTCCTGCGGCCGTACTGTGCCCCACCGAGAACCGGGGATACAGTGTCTGACCAGGACGTTCGGAAACTCACGCACTCCTGGGGCAGACGGCCATGACCGAGATCTCGAGCTCCGACCGCGCCGAGGTGGGCTCCGTGGACGCCATTCCCGCGACCGTGGCTGCTCCGCCCCCCGTCTCCCCACCGTCGCGGAGTCTGGGTCAGGTTGACGGCCTCAACGGGATGCGGGGCGTGACCATCTGCTCGTCGTTCGTGGCCCACATGAACGTGATCCTGCCGATCCCCCGATTGCTGGTCGATACCCGGGGCAACCGTCTGCCTGGACGGGTTCTTCGTACTCAGCGGGTTCCTGATCACCACCCTGCTCCTCAACGAACAGGCCCGACGGGGCAAGGTCAAGGTGTCCAACTTCTACGTACGTCGGGTACTCCGGCTCCTCCCGGCCCTCTACGTAGTCGTCGTGGCCATCGCCCTCTTCGCCTGGGCCACCAGGACCTGGATGCACACCGAGAACGGCCTCCATCTTCTCGGTGATCTTCTATTACTCCAACTACTACTCGGCCACGGCCCCAGCATGTTCACCCCCCGCCTGGCCTCGGGCTTCCAGCAGCTGTGGTCCCTGTCCTTCGAGGAGCAGTTCTATCTGGTCTGGCCGTGGGTGACCATCGCCCTCCTGACCATCCGGACCCGACTGCGCACCGTGGTGATCGTTTTGCTCACGCTCATCGTCCTGGTCGGGGTCCACCGGGCCGTGTCCTTCGAAGTGGCGCCCACTGGTGGGCGCTGCTCCAGCGGACCGACACTCGGGCCGATTCGATCCTCTGGGGAACACTCCTGGCCCACCTCTGGGTACGGCGGCGGGAGCCGACCCGGGGTCTTGCCGTGGCCGCATGGATCGCCACGGCCTTTCTGTTGGCCTGCCTGATCACTCGCCCCGCAGAACAGCGCCTTCCTCTATCTTGGAGGGTTCGATGCCATCGACGTGGCCTGCGCCATACTGCTGCTGGCCATCCTCGACGGGCGCTGGGGCGGGCGGCTGTTCAATCTCAAGCCGTTCATAGCCCTCGGCCTCGTCTCCTATGGCTTCTATCTCTGGCACCTGCCGGTGTTCTTCGCCATTCGCACTTCGATACCCACTGGAACTACGTGGTCCGGGTGGTCGTGGCGGTCAGCGTCAGCCTCGGCCTGACCCTGATCTCCTGGTTCCTGCTCGAACGCCCATTGATGCGGTGGCGAAAGCGGCTGGAGGCAAGCGATCGAAGTGTCGGCGAACCGGCCGACCGTCCCGCTGCGTGGCCGGGCCGACGACCGGGTAGCCGCTCCGAGCCTGGCCGCCTCCCCGGAGTGAGCCGGCGGGGATCCCCCCGTCCGCTCGAGCGCCATGAGGGCTCGAGCTCGGCGGAGCCGCTTGCAGGCGGCCGCCCGGGCCAGGAACCGGACGTAGCCCGGAGAGAAGAGGGTCACGATCGAACAGCCCTCGGTGTCCAGCGGACCGTGCAGGGCCCGTAGGCCCCGGAAGGGGATGGTCGGCAGCACGTGGTGTTCGAAGTGGTACTCCATCCGGGCGCCGATCAGATGGTTCTGCAGCCACCCGGCCGCACTGGTGCGGGCCGTCCACTGTACGTTGTCGGGTACCCGCAGGCCGGCGTCGAAGTGCTCGGTGATGGTCTTCAGCCGAAGGATCATCGGGTAGAGGCAGACGATGGGGATCAGCCAGAACACCACGTAGAACAGCAGCGCCCCGGAGGACCCCCTGGAACAGGAGGAACTGGCCGAGGAGGATCACCTGGGTCACCAGCTTGCCCACCAGCAGCTGCGGGCGGGCCAGCAGGCTGGCCGGGGCGCCGGACTCCTGGGAGGTGCCGGCGATCCGGGTGGTGGCCCGCCGGAAGGCGGTCACACCGATCAGATCCTGGAGCATGAGGAAGGTGAGGGCGCCCCGTCGGGCCGGCACCAGGTAGAAGCTGCGGTCGGGGTCCTGCTCGCTCCCGAGGTAGCGGTGGTGGAGCCGGTGGGTGGGTCGGTACTCCTCGACCGAGTTGACGGTCCAGAACGCCGCTCCGCAGTTGCACAGGCGGTCGTTGAGCGGCCGGGACCGGGCCAGCAGCCCGTGCGAGCCCTCGTGGAGGATCACCCCGAAGGCGTTCATCCTGGTGCCCATGAGCAGGACGATGACCACGCCCGCGGCCACCGCCCAGCCGAGCGGCAGTCGCGGTAGGAGGTTGGCCGCGGCCAGCAGCACGATGACCTCGATCCAGAGCACGGCGAGTGCTGCGCAAGGTGTCGGAGAGTGACGGAACGGACAGCTGGCGAATGCGTTCGGCTGCCGATCAGGGCATCGATCTGGTTGCGCCAGAGGCGCTCGTCACCGGGGGGCGATTCTCTCCTGCCAGTGGTCACCACGATCCGAAGCCCTCCCCCACCTGACTGTACAGTCTCCTGCATCGGGCAGCAATCGCCTCGGCGGGCGCCTGCAACGGAAAGAAGGTTCATCATATGGTGGTGTCAGGGCAACCCGCTCCGGAGGACTCGCACCGCGGGCAGCCGGCGGGACCGACGGGACCCGGCGCCGTGCCCGATCTGCCGCTCGCTCGACACCGCGCCCTTCCGCACCGACGTCGTCGACTTCGAGTACTTCGTCGTCCCGCCGAGGCCGTTCATCGAGCAGCGGTGCGGCCGGTGCGGCTCCCAGTTCCTCGATCCCCGGCCCACCGAGGCCGAGCTCCCTCCCTTCTATCCGAGCGACTACCACGCCTACAACGAGAACCACGGCGCCGTGGCCCGGCTGTTGGTCGAGGCCCGGGCCCGGGCCCGGGCCCGGTCCTACGGCCGCCTCATCCCCGGCGGCCGGGGGCGCATCTTCGACGTGGGCACCGGGCGACTGCCGCCACTTCGACGAACTGCGCAAGTACATCGACCTCGAGTGCGCCGGCGTCGAGATCCAGCCCGAGATCGCCGCCAAGGGACGCGAGCGCGGCTACGACGTGATCGAAGGGACCCTCGAGGAGGCCGACCTGTCGGGCCACCTCGGCCGCTATGACGTGGTGTCCATGAACCACGTCCTCGAGCACGTGGTCCACCCGGAGACCATGCTCGAGCGGGCCCGGTCCCTGCTCCGGCCCGGCGGTCACCTCATCGGTCAGCTCCCCACCGTCTCCTCATGGGAGAGCCGCCTGTTCGGCCGGACCTGGGGCGGCTACCACTATCCCCGCCACCTCCAGATCCCGTCCCGCTCGGGTCTGGGCGACCTGCTCGAGCACGTGGGCTTCACCGGGATCACCATCAAGTCGGCCCCGCACATCCAGACCACCATCTCGCTGCAGAACACCCTGGTCAGCCGAGGGTGGCGGCCGGCCATGCAGTACGGAAAGACGCCGGCCTACTCGGCCCTCCTGGTGGCCTCCCTACCCTTCGAGTCGGTGGCCTGGTTGGCCGACCGGGGCGGGATCATCGACTTCCGTGCCCAGGTCGCCGGGTCCTGACGCGTCCCTGCATTGGTCCGGGCGGTCAGCCGGTGAGGCTCTGGCACAGCGTCGGCTGTGGTGACGACGCCGTCTCGTCGACCACCGAGAAGGCCGGCGAGGGGCCGGGCGTCTCCGAGCTGCCCGAGTCGACGATGGGCCGACCGCCGTTGAGGGAGGCGGTCATCATGGGCTGCCCGTTGACCGAGGCGATGATCTGGTGCTTGGCCGGATCGGTCACCACGACCACCTGGTAGGACGTGCCCGGTCTGACCGTGGTCGGGAAGCCGTAGACCGTTCGGCCCGGCACCGGTCCGGGTCAGATAGACGCTGAACACATGGGCCTGGTGGGTCGGGACGAGGAGCACCGAGATGGTGCTGGACCCGGCGGTGACCAAGCGGCTGGGTGACCTTGCGCGTCGGGAGCCGGCTGATGGACGACGAGCCGGTAGGTGTGCTGGAACTGGTGGCCGCGCTCGACGACCATCCAGGTGTCGCGTTGGTACTGCTGGTTGGGCACGGTGACGTAGCTCTCCCCGTTGGAGATATAGAGCCCGTCGCACTTCCCCACGATGAACAGCTGGTCGGCCGGTCCCCACGGTGGCAGCGTGGCCCCCCGGCGCACCCGGTTGTCGATGGGATGGCCGGTGATGTCGCTGATGGCCTTCTGGGTGGCCACGTAGTGCACCGTCTCGGGAATGTCCCACACCTCGTTGGGCGTGATGGCCATGGCCACGTTGGCGACGATGGTGAACGCGCCGACCACCCCGATGACCGCCACCGACGCCGAGGCGCAGCGATCGGCGCTTGCCGTCCAGCCGGCGCCAGATGTCGGCCATGGCCACGGCGCTGGCCAGCACCAGGAAGGGCACGAAGTCGGCCAGGTAGCGCGGGGCGATGTAGCCCCAGACGAACAGGGCCGTCCCGGCGATGCGCCGCGGCGAACATGGGGATGCGGGCGAGGGCGGTCCGCCCGACGGCCCGCGGGCGGAAGGCGGTGATCACTCCCCAGCAGCTCAGCAGGAACAGGAGCGGCATCGAGGCGGTCAGGCTGGCCGTCCGGTACCGGCGGTCGAACAGGATGCCCCCGACCGACGGTGGGTGGTCCCGCCGGCAGGGTGATGAACGGGAAGACGGACGGAGAACCGGATGCCGTCGGGGCGGAGGTAGGCCAGGACCGTGCTCGGGATGAAGTGGACGCCGAACTCGGCGTTGTGGTTGGAGGCCAGGAATCGCCGCCGGTAGGCGTTGACCTGGGTGAAGACCTGGTCGAAGTTGGACACCCCGAACGGCACGCCGAATTTGGCGTAGTTGACCGCACAACCGACGACCAGTGGGATGAGCCCGGCCGCGGCCACCGGGATAGCCCACCGACGTTGCTCCCGCCCGGCCCGGCCCAGACCGAACCACACGGCGACCAGTACCGCGGCCCCGACGCAGGCCCACCCGGTGGTCACCCGGTCGAGGTTGGCGCAGAGGATGAGGAGCCCGGTCGCGGTCACCCGCCGCCATGAAGGCCGCTCGAGGACCCCGATGAGGCAGAAGAGGCTGCCGAGCGTCAGCGCCACGCTCCAGGCCAGATCTTCTTCGAACACGTCCGGCTCGGCGGCCAGCAGCATGAACACCGAGCCGGCCAGGATGGTGGCCATGAGCACGCCGTAGCTGACCGTCTCCAACCTGCCCATGGCGAGGGCGCCACGCACCAGGATCCGGACCCGCCAGAGCAGGAGCGAGGCGAACAGGGCAGTCATCAGCCACGCCAACGAGATGAAGGGGATGGTCAGCTTTGCCGTCCAGGTTGGAGGTGACCGCGAGGATCGGCATGCGCAGGATCGAGGGGAACAGACCGAAGTAGGTGTACTGGTGACCACCGTGCACGAACGCCTCGATGCCGAGCGAACCCTTGGCCAGCCACAGATGGCCGTGGAGCATGGCCCGGGTCTGGAGGTCGTAGTAGTTGTTCTCGTGGATGGGCCCGCTGGCCGCCCCGGCAGTCTGGGGCAGGTTCCAGTAGATCCACACCATGGGGATGGCACTCACCACCGTCGCCACCACCGAGGCCCAGATGAAGCGTCGTCGGCCGCCGGCCGCCGGATCTCCAGGGGCCGGATCGGCGGTGGGTGGAGTCAGCGATCCACTCGACTCCCCGTGGTGAGGATCGTCGGTCAGACTCGCATCCCCGTCCGACAGAACGGTCTCTCCGGGACCGACCGTGGCCACGGCAGCGCCTTGCTGGCTGTCCTCCCCCACGGCCCCCATGCCCGGCGAGTGTAGTCAAACCGCCTGACCACGGCGGGTCGTCTGAGTCGACACACCGAGTCAGGCCAGCCTGATCACCCTGGTAGCGGCGCAATCGGGCCTCAGCGGCCCTCGCCACCGTCCAGGTGCGCCGATGGCTCCGGTTCGAGCGGACCGACGGCCCCAACCCCGACGTTCGACTCGGTCGGGCTGGCCTCGTCGCCGGCGCCGACAGGAGCCCGCTGGGAACGGTCCCACCACACCAGCCGGCGCTTGTAGCGGAGAATGGGTCGCTCCAGCCCGAAGTAGCTCGTCGAAGCGAAGGCGACCGTGATCCCGAACACGGCCACGGCCAGCAGCCAGTACGGAACCATCCCCTCGTGCCAACCGGTCCAGTCGAGGAACTCGTAGATCAGATTGAGGTGCCAGAGATAGATCCCGTACGAGATCACTCCGAGCGCGGCCATCGGCCAACACTGGAGGAACCGTCGGATGAGCGACCGGTCCTGTGGCCCGAAGACGGCGGGGACCAGGAGCAGGAAAGCGAACAGGCCGTAGAGCTCCTGGCGGGCCAGGTTGATGCGGCGAGGAACGATGTAGATGATGGCAGCGTCGTTCACCACGTGTGACACCAGCCAGAAGGCTACGAGGGCTCCCCCCCAGCTGGCCCACGGTACCCAGCGGCGGCTCAGCCAGGAGGGCTCCGAGGCGTGCTCGGTGTACCAGGCGCTCAGCAAGGCCAACAAGATGCCCAGCGCGAAGAGATCGAGGTAGGACGGAAGCCATGAGTACATCAGGGTCGACAGCGGTGGCTCGGTGGCGCAGTTGGGCGCACATACCGGGACGAGGTGCCCGTGCCTCTCGACGGCGAGGGGGATCTGGAGTGCCCAGTACCGGAAGGCGAAACTCACCGCGATGAGGGCCAGCACACCGAGGAGTTCAGCGCGGAGCTGTCGCCTCGGGTTCCGCGGTCGCCGAACCATGAACCAGGCGTACAGCGGGAGGAACAGGTAGAAGCTCACCTCGGTGCAGAGGGACCACGCCTGAGGGATGCCGTTCACGGACTGTGACGGAAAGTAGATCTGCAGAAAGAAGTAGTGGCTGAGGACACCCTGCCATCCCGGACCGAGCGACACGGAGTGGAACCCGTAGGCCAGCACAGTCAGGGCCAACCAGTAGGCGGGGACGATGCGGAGGAGGCGCCGGGTCCAGAACCGGCGGCGGTCCGGCTCGGGCCGGCCGGCGAGATGGGAGAGCGCGAACGGCCGGTACAGCAGGAAGCCGGAGATGAGGAAGAAGATCGAGACACCGATCTCGAGGCGACCGAGGTAGATCCCCAGCGACGATCGCAACGTGAAACCCGAGGCCCATGCGGTATGGAGGAGGAGGACCAGGAGGGCGGCGATGGCCCGTAGCCCGTCGAAGCTGGCGAAATGCCGAGGTTTGTCGACGATCAGTTCGTCAACGACCAAGTGGTCACCCCCGGCGGGTTGGGCGGTTCCTGACACTCAGGTGCTACCGGTTGGTCGCATCGGTGGCTCCCGCCCGACGGTGCCCGCCGTCAGCCCCGTCGGCCGTGTTGTCGGTGGCGGCCCGTCCTGTGCAGGCAATCCCTGGTGAGTCCCGGCGAAGACGCTCAGATGATGGCGCTCGAGTGTCGCCGCCTGCTGACGGATGAACCGGGCGTTGGAGAAGATGTAGAGCTCAAACACCAGCTCGTTCTTGGGAATGCTGCGGTAGTGAAGGAGGATCTCGGCCGCCTTGGTCTGGTACGTGTAGTTGTCGCGCGCACCCTTCACCGCGTTCGGGAGGCTCACCGCGACCTGGATCACGATGAGCAGGCCGATGAAGATACGGGCCGCTGGTACCGTCCACCGATCGACGCTCCCCAACCGGCGCTCGACGGATGCAGTCACGGCTCGGCCGGCCGGGGCCGCGGTGGTGCCGCGGGCGCGGCTGGTGGGACGAGTCAAGAGGGCCAAGTACACCCCGGCCGGGATCAACAGGTCGAAGGTGGTGTACCGGGAGGCGCTGGCCGACCACGCCCCCAGAACGATCCGACCCTGGGTAATTACGGCCACAAAGAGCAGACCCAAGATGACGAGGGTCACGGCAAAGGGGCCGCTGCCGTGCTCGTCTCGACGCACTCCGTAGCGAATCACGACCCAGACCGAGACGGCCACGACAATCAGCCCGAACGCCACCAGCCACAGGTTGTAGGCCTGGCCGCCCCGGAAGGGGATGCCGAGGACATCGCCCACCCCGATGCCGAAGTACTCCAGGGACGCCAACGGATGGGTGATGGCGTACCCGTGCGGTGATGTCGCCACATGGCTGTCGTAGTTGTGGAAGTAGCCGGCCATGGTCACGACAGCACCGGCCAACCATGTGACCACCATGGTCCACGGTCGACGTCGGTGGTAGAAGAGCACCAGGCCGGCCGGCCAGACGAGCAAACCTTGCAGTGACGAATAGCTGGCCACCACGGCAACGACCATCGCCAGCACCAACCAGGGCCAGCTGAAGGTGACCCGGTCCAGAAGGAACAAGGTGAGAGTGACCGCCAAGAGAACAAGGAACCACGCCATCTGGAATCCCCAGAGCAGGTTCCCGAACTGAACGATGGAGAGCATGAGTATCGCCACGGGGCAGTAGTAGAGCCAGGGCGTGTCCGGTGCCCGACGCCGGTGGGTCAAAATCACCAGCGCAGTAGAGACGAAGAGCATGCCCATGCCCACGAACTCTTCGATTTTGATGTTGTAACGGGTGGTCCGTGAGAGCAACAGCACGACCAGATTGGGAAAGAAGATCCGGTTCTCGTTGTGCTGGGACCAGAGGGCTCCCCAACTGAACAGGTGCGTATACGAGGCCCGGATAACCGTCACATCGTCGAACTGGTCACCGGTCACCACGTTCACGCCGAAGTGGCCGACCAGCCAGATGCAGAGGCCGACCGGGAGAGCGAAGCCCAGCGCGGTCAAGACCCAGACGACCCGGCGATCGAGCCGATCGATCCATCGGGACGTCGATTCGTCCTCGGTCGAGGGTGGCAGATCCGTTGCTGCTACCAGGTCAGTCAGCGCCACTCGCCCCTCCATCGGTCGATCCCCACGGCGTGGTTCGGGTGCCATTGGTCCAGAGAACTGTAGCGAACTCCCCTCCCGTCTAGAGCCCGACAGCGTCCCGGTCTGTCCTCGTCCCCGGACTGATCAGGGATGGGATGCCCGGGCCGACGCCACGTACTGGCCTCCGAGCGGTACGTGGGCCAGAGCACTGTCGATCGAGCGGCCGAGGGCACCGCCAAAGGGAGAGAACAGATAGTCGAGGCGGGTGACCTCGGCGGCGCCGGCATCGGCCAGGTAGGCCGTGGCCTCCCTTCCTGCCACCAGGACCACGCCGTCGTCGAGGTCGCAGGAGTTCACCGCGTAACGAGTGAGCGGGTTGACCGGGTTGTGCTCGAAGATGGCGACCAGGCCGCCCGCCCTGGTCACTCGATGGAGCTCGGAGACAAACAGCGCCCGGCCCGTGGTCGGAACGTGGTGCAGCACACACACCGTGAGGGCTATGTCGAAGGTCTCATCGGGGAACGGCAGCTTCTCGCCGTTGTACCACTCGAAGCTGGCCGTCGGAATGGCGTTGGCGGCCAGGGCCAGCATCTCCTCGGAGACGTCGACGCCCACCAGCGAGCCGACGTGATCGACCAGATGACGATCGGTGGTCCCGGTCCCGCACCCGACGTCCAACACGGAGAGACCGGCCAGCGATCCGACCGAGCCGAACGTCAACTCCTCGAGGATCTCGACTTTCCTCTGGGCGAAGAAGGCGGAGTCCTTCCCGGTGAACGAGACCGATTCGTCCACCGCTTCGACGTAGGAGTGGGCATGGGCGTCAAAATCCCAGAGGGGCCAGTCGCCGTGCTCGGTGGATTCCGGGGCGGCGTGGACGACCGTGCCCACCTCCGGCATGACAGCACCTGCCGCCTTCTCCTTGCTCCGGGTCTGCACCAGCCGGATGACCCCCCGCAGGTCGTCGGTGGCGGTGTGGATGATCCTGACCCTCGAATCGCTGTCCTCGATCCAGCGGACCGGCACTTCGTTGATTCGGAGGCCGCTCCACCACGATTGCACGATCAGTTCGGTGTCGAAGAACCACCCGTCGTCTTCCACCCGGGACAGGAGCGGGGCCACGGCGTCACGGCGAGCTGCCTTGAAACCACACTGCGCGTCGCGAATCGAGTAGCGGAACGCGGCCCGGAGCAGGACGTTGTAGGCCCGGGAGATCAGCTCGCGCCGCAACCCCCTCCGCACTCGTGCTCCCCGGGCCAGGCGCGAACCGATGGAGAGATCGGCCGAGCCGGCGAACAGGGGGTCGATCAGGGCACGAAGGGACTCGAGGCCGGTGGACAGGTCGACATCCATGTAGGCCACCACGTCCGCCGTGCTGGTTGACCAGGCTTTTTTTAGTGCCCCGCCTCGACCTCGACGACCGAGACGGATAGCCCGGATCCTGGGATCCTCAGCAGCAAGTGCTTCGGTGATCGTCCAGGTCTCGTCGGTGCTCCCGTTGTCGACCACGGTGATGGTCCACTGGTAGGGGCAGTCAGCAGTCAACCGATCGGCCAGCGCGGTGACGTTCCTCCGCACACAGCGCTCTTCGTTGAGTACCGGGATCGTGATATCGATCGAGGCAGCAGCCACGAAATCCCCCCCTCAGCGCCCTCCGGGACCCGGCGCCCTTCTGGCGGCCAATGCTATCCGGTCACTGACCGCTCGCCCAGTGGCGATTAGTGACTCTGCGGGCTCCGGCCACCCTCCGTGGCCCTATCACCGCTCAACTAGGAGTTCGCCCCACCGCCACATCCGGCGCCGGTGAACGGGGGCCTAGCCGGAACGTGTCGAGCGCACCCTCCTTGGTGATCACCTCCGACGGATGAGCGTGGTGCCGGCAGCATCACGGGTCCACCGCTGCTCCTGTTTGGAATCGGTGATCGCATAGTCGTAATGGCCCTGGCGGAGGGCCTGGAGCCAACTGCGACAGTCGGGATTGGCCATGGCCCCGTCCGGCGCCACCGTGGCGACGAACTGCACCCAGTTGTTGAGGAACTTCCCGTAGTACGGGTACTGCAGGTTCATGAAGGGCCCACCGAGGGCGATCCTCGAGTTCGAGATGGTCTGGACCCATGCCACTGTCTTCGGCGCCACCGTGCTGCCCGCGCCGAGGCTCTCGTAGCGGTTGGACAGGTAGAACTGCTGGAGGGGATAGCCGGCGACATCACCACCACCGACTGCGAGGCGAGACGGATCGTTCGCCGCTTCTCCCTTCGATCGCTCGGGTGCCCCCATCGACGGCTGGAGCTCCCGGGTCGGTCACCGAGTGTCGTTTGACCAGCACGAGGCCGACAACAAGAACGACGCCACCGATGGCCAGACCGATTACGGAGTCGACACCCGACGGCGGTTGGGCAAAGGACCCGAGAACAGGTGTCCGGGCCAGATCGTCGAGTCCAGCTGTGTCACCCCCAAGGCGGCCAGAAGCCCGGCTCCTAACCAGATCGGTCTCCGCCCCTCGCCAATCTCGGGGCCACGGGAAGGATGACGAGGCCTACCAGTATGGCGGGCGTCACGTAGCGCAGGTTGTAGACGAAGTAGAAGGGTGCTCCGGGAAACCCGAGGAACTGGGGCGTGTAGACGAACACAACCACCGAGGCAGCACCCACGGCCGCAACCATCTTCCAGAGCCGATTGCGTCGGGAGAAGAACACCAGGACCATGCCGAGGGCTGCGGCACCCACGACGACCACCCAGGCCGGCCCGAACGACGAGCGGAGCCCGGGAATGAAGTAGTGACGCCACAGTGCACTCTTGAAGATGTAGTGGCCGAACGTGGTGTTGGGCGAGGTGATCGGTGGGCTGGGCAGGGTGATCGGACCGAGATGGGACAACGACGGCAGGGGATTGCCGATGGCCACCCAGTTCCGGACGTACCAGTAACCCCCGGTCAGAGCGACCAAACCCACCCAGAGGCCCCCGTGGCGCAGGCGTCGACCCCTCGGGCAGACGACGAACACACCCACCGTGAGTACCGCCACCGGACCCACCAGGGTGAACTTGGACCCGAAGGCAAGGCCGGCAGCGAGGGCGGCGATAGCGATGCCGGCCAGCCCCGGGTGCCCGTCGCTCCGCTCGGCACCCACCAGGACGGCGATGGACGCCAGGAACAGGGCCAGACCGACCACGTCGGTGTAGCCGCCGCCCGGTTGGGTCGCCACCAGGCCGGGGGTGCCCAGCAACAGCGTGGCGCCGATCAAGGCGATTGGCGCCACACCGAAGGGGCGCCCGATACACCACGCGGCCAACAGGACGAGCGCCATCCAACCGAGATTGATCATGGGCGACAACAGGTCGTTGCCCAGGAACAAGATGCCTACCGCGTGCAGCAGTTCCGAGTTCGCCGGGTAGAACTGCACCACCGGCTCGGTGTCCACGTAGTGAAGACTGGTGGTCGACCCGAGCTCCACGAACCGGGCGGCAAAAGGCATGTGGTACCAGAGCGTGTCGACGGTGGTCATTCCGTGATGCAGCGCATCGACAGTGCGGGTGGCCCATTCGGCGGTCAGTATCGAGACGGCGACGGCGGCCAGGAAGCCGGTGACCGGGGCGCCGATGGCACCAGGGGGCAGTGCAGCCTCCGCCCCTTCGACGTCCTCTGGTGAGCGCTCCGTTTCGCCACTCACCAACCACCAGTGTCCGGCCCCGTAAAAGCCGACCCCACCCGCGACGGCCAATCCGATGGTCACCGGGGCCGTTCGGAAGCCGCTGACCGAGCCGAGCGCCTCGGTCACCAACACAGTCGCCGCAAGGTCGATCACCGTGGTGGCCAGCACGCCGGAGCCCCGGTCAACGTGGGCATCAGCCGACGCCGCCATGCACGGGCCCCCAGTCCAATGGGAACCAAGGCCACGCCGGCCAGTGCGAGGGCCTCGATGTAACGGAGAACGGTCACGGGCGGTCGGATTCCCACGACGGCGATGTCTCACCGATGAGTCGGTCCGATCCGGCCGACAACCGAGCATGGTGGTCCCACTGCCGTCCATTCAGGTAAGCCACGACACCACCAGAAGTTGAGTAACTGGGCACGGGAGAGCGCGCAAGGACCGCGATAGTAGGTGATGGTGCCATTCGGAGTCCGACCGCTCTGGGTGAACCCGCCCAGGACTGGCCGGGCGCCCCGCGAGGTAGCCTCGGCCCGGTGAAGCGCACGGTCCTACGTCTTTGGCACAAGGCCCGCACGCCCGAGGGCATGAAGGTGGTCAAGTACACCATGGTCTCGGCCATCTCGGCCCTGACCTCACTGGTGGTACTGACCTTCGTCTACGGCGTGCTGCGTCTCTGGAGCGAGGTGCCGAGCGCGCTGTTCGCCAACATCGTGGCTGGCGTGCCCTCCTACATCCTCAACCGGCGGTGGGTGTGGGGTAAATCAGGGCGCTCCCACTGGTGGCGGGAGATCCTGCCCTTCTGGGTGATGTCCCTGACCGGAATCGGATTCGCCCTGTTCACCTCGACCCTGGCCCACAACTTCGCCGACACCCATCACCTCCAACACCTGGCCCGGACGGTACTCGTGGTGGGGGCGAACATCGCCGCCTTCGGCATCCTCTGGTTCCTCAAGTTCCTCATTCTCAACCGACTGTTCGCCCAGATCGCCGACGCCGAAGTGGGCGACGAGGAGCCCACCTCTGCTCGGGCCGAGCTCGGAACCGAGGCCTGAGCCCGAGCTGACGACACCGGCGCCATCAATTTTGATGAGCGGCTCGCCCTGATCCTTGCCCCTGCCCCTGGCCAAAAGAGGAACTGGCACTATTCTTGGCCGCCACCGGGGTGGGCTGGGTATCCTGCGGGCTGGGGAACAGAGGGGGGTCGTGAGTAGAGTGGGAACTTCGGATGTCACAGCAGGCCCTGTCGGGCCGCGGGTACAGGGGTGTGGTGACGACGTGGTGACAGGTATTGGCCATGATCCGGCGGTCGATGGGGCAGCGTGCGGCCGGAGTAGCCGCACACGATGACCCCCGATCCAGCGTCCGAGACGAGCACGCCGTTGCTCGATCTCGAGCGACTCGAACGAGATGTGGAGAAGTTGGCCGCGGAGTACGCAGCGGCGGCCCCCTACCCGCACATCATCCTCGATGACTTCCTCGAAGAGGGATTTGCCGAGGAGGCGGCCAAAGAGTTCCCCCCACTCGATGGCACCTGGAACAACTACCTGCATGTAAACGAACGCAAGTTCAGCAACACCGACCCGACCACATGGGGTCCTACCCTGCAACAGATCCTGGATGTCCTGAACTCGCCCCGATTCGTGCAATTCGTCGGCGAACTGGTGGGATGCGATCGGCTAGTAGCCGATCCGTCGCTCGAAGGTGGCGGACTCCACCAGTCGACAAAAGGCGGGTTTCTCAACATCCACGCCGACTACACCGTCCACCCACACCACCGCAATTGGCTGCGTCGGGTGAACCTGTTGCTGTACCTCAACGAGGACTGGAAGCCCGAATACGGCGGCGATCTCGAATTGTGGACGGCGGACATGAAACAGTGTGCCGAAAAGGTCAGTCCCATCTCCAACCGCGTCCTGATCTTCACGACGGACCCGACATCGTTCCACGGCCATCCCGAGCCGATGCAGTGCCCCGAAGGCGTAGCCAGAAAGTCCCTGGCGCTCTACTACTTCAGCCCCGAGGTCGATCCCATGGTCCGTTCGACCGAGTATCGAGCCCGACCCGGTGACGGCGCGCACTCCGTGTGGATCTACGCCGATAAGCAGGTGCTACGCCTCTACGACTGGACCAAGCGGCACCTGGGCCTCTCGGACCAGGCGGCCAGCAAGGCGCTCGCCTTCCGAGAGCGGCTCCGGCGCAAAGGCCAAGGAGCCCCCTGATGGGTTCGGCCACGCTCACCCTCGAGCCGAGCGACCTGGACGACGAGCCCCGATCCCGCAAGAGCGGGGTAAGGAGCGGACGCCACAAGAGGCGAGCCGCCGACGATTCACCATCGCCGTCGTCGTAGGCACGCTGATCGCGCTTCCCCTGTGCTTGTGGTGTCTCTGGGATCTCTGGTCAGGATCGATCGATCCTCTCCGAGGCGTGCCCTACGACAACTTCTACGACCTGCAGGCGAGAGCCATGTTCCACGGTCACTTCAACATCGCCCCAGGAAACATGGGTATCGAGGCGTTCGTACACGACGGCAAGCAGTACACGTACTTCGGAATCTTCCCTTCACTGCTCCGGATGCCGATTCTTCTGGTCACCAGCAGCCTCGACCGAAAGCTCACCGCCCCGTCGATCTTGTTGGCCTGGATGATGACGGCACTGGCCAGCTCGTTGATGCTCTGGCGCCTTCGCATCCTCATGCGCGGGGAAGCCATCGTCGGTAGGGCCGAGGCGGCCTCGTATGGTGCACTCCTTGCCACCATCATGGGTGGCTCGGTCATCCTCTACCTCTCGGCCACCCCGTTCGTCTACAACGAGGACTTCGCCTGGAGCGTGCCCCTGATGCTCGGGAGCCTCTATGCGCTCCTCGGTGTGATGGAGCGCCCCACCTGGCGCGGCGTATTGGCCTCGGGGGTGCTCGTCCTCTTCGCCAACATGAACCGGACCCCGGCCGGCTATGCGTGCGTCGTCGTCGCCTTCATGGTGGCCGGGTGGTTCGCCCTGGGCCGGAAGGGCACCGAGAATCGGCGCTGGGCCGTACCCCTGGTGGCGGTAGCCGTTATCCCCTTCCTGGTCAGCTGTGCCGTCACCTACGCCAAATTCGGGATCCCCATCGGCCTGCCCATGGCCGATCAGGTATGGGCCACCGTCAACGCCCACCGCCGAGATTTCCTCGCCGCCAACGGTGGGAAGGCCTTCAGTTTCGCCTTCTTGCCCAGTACTCTCTGGGCTTATCTAGAGCCCTTCGGACTGCACCTGACCAGCCTGTTTCCCTTCATCACGCCGCCCACGGCTCCGGCGGCATGGCGGGCGGGTGCAGTCATGGATCAGACCTATCCCACGGCCAGCATTCCCGCCACCATGCCGCTCCTCTTCCTACTGAGCTGTTGGGGAGTGTTCTCCGCATTTCGGCGCAAGACGGTCGGCCAGATTCGTCTCTCACGGATCATCGTCTTCGGGGCCGCCCTCAGCACGGCCGGAGTGCTGTTGTGGGGTTACATCTCCGAACGGTACATGGCCGATTTCATGCCCCTGCTGATCGTGGCCAGCGCCATCGGCCTTATCGACATCTGGCGCCGTGTGGCCGACCGGCCGCGCCGGGTTCGACGGAGGGTCCTAGCCGTAACCGTGGTGTTGGCCGCCTACTGCGTGGTGGCAAACCTCGCCATCGCCAGTGGTCCACTCCCCCAGTGGACGGCGGTGCAGAATCACCGGTTTGTCTCGGCGGAGAAGGCCCTGAGCCTCGACTCGTTGGCGTCCACCGTGTGGCATCGCAGCTCGCTTCCCCACTGGGCTCCGGCCGGCCAGTTGATCGCCGTCAACGGCTGCACCGGCCTCTATATGTCCAGTGGGAACACCCTGAAAGATGTTCCTGGCCAACAGATCGAGCACTACACGTGGCAACCCATCGAACAGAGTTCCTCGTTCACCCGCAATATTCAGTTCACCTTCAACCGACCCGCTACTGAGCTGAAAGAGGCAGTGCCGCTGATGCGTTACGGGCGCGGCGACCCTGGTCCTCAGGCCGGTCGGACATGGGGAGGCTCAAGTGGTTCTGGAGAACTCGGGAACCTCGATCAGCTGGCCACGGCCGACCGGATGGGTATTCCCGGTCAGGCTCCTCCATGAGAACTACCAACTCGTGGTCACCACCGATCCCAATCTGAATACGATCAACGTGGAGTGGTACGGGTCGCAGATGCTCAACCACTACATCGCTGGGACTGGGCCTCCCGTGGTGCTCACCACGCCTCCCACGCCCACTGGATCACCCCAGCCAGTCGTCACCGTCGGTCACGGACCTCCCGTCCCGGCGTCGGACATGAGTCTCTGTAGGAATCTGGACCAGGCGTCCTGAACCCGTTGGATCAGGCCCTCCTGACCATTGCCGGTTCCGATGCCCCAGCTCATGTCAACCAACGATCGGCCTGAAGCAGTCGTGCCCCGACCCCACCGGGTGGTGACACCTGCGCTTCGTGAGCTCCGATGCCTGTCGGCGACGTGGGAACCAGCATCCGCGCCAATCCGTTCCCCACTAGGCCCAATGGGTGAGCAACCGACTGGGGGAAGAGGCGTCCACCACGCCTCCCTATGTGATGATGGTCCCCTTGTCACACGCCGTCCCCCACCTGCACCTCGAACGATGTCCGTTCACCTCCGCACCCGAGGAGTAGGCGCAGTGGGTTCCGTCGGGGCACACCCCTCCTCCAGCGGAGTCTGGGCGACACTCAGGCCACCGCTCCGGGTACATTGTGACGCCAGGGCGTGGCGGCGGTGGAGGGGAGTGGGCGGCGGATGGTAGAGGTCCGTAAGGACGCTAGAGCAGCGGGCCGTGGCGCCATCGCCATCGTGGCCACGCAGACCCTCAGCCGGGCCATGTTGCTGGGGTTCGTCATCATCTCGGCCCGCAAGGTTGGGCCGGACCAGTTCAGTCGCTACGCCACGGTCGCCGCCCTCTTGGTGGTGACCGGCTTCATCGTGGACTTCGGGACCACGTCGGCGACCACCAAGGTCATCAGTGCCGGCGAAGACTCCGACAAAGTCCTTCGCAACTCCCTGACCGCGTGTGCCCTCCTCGGACTGCTCGGGTATCTCGTCGGCATCGTCTTGGCGGGACTGATCGGTCGGTCTACCTCGGCGGTCGTCGACTTCGCGCTGGCCGGATTCTTCCTTCCCCTGGAAGGCATCACCACGTCGCTGACTGGAGCCCTCGACGGACGGGGGCTCATCACCCAGCGGTCGATCGTGTCGCTGTTCCGCCTGGGCCTGGGTCCGCTGATCGGGATCATCGTCATCGAGCTGACCTACAACATTCGCCTGGCCATGGTCGGTCTGGCCATCGGGCCCACCGTGGCCACGGTGGTGGCGGTGATCATCACCTACCGCTATCGCGTCTGGTCGCTGCGGGTCCGCCTGAATCCGATGGCTGGACGATCCCTCATCCGTCAGGCGATTCCCTTTGCCGTCATCGTCGGAGCCAGCGCCACCTTGGCTCGCATCGACGTCCTGATCCTCTCGGCCATTTCGTCAAAGGTCGAGACTGCCGACTACAACCTGGCCCTCCGGGCCGTCGAGGCACTCCAATATCCCTTGTGGGCCATGTTGGGTCCGACGCTGTACCTGTTCTCCAAGCGATTGGCCGCCCGGGACGTCGAGGGGGCTGTTCGCGCCTACCAGGTAGTGATCAAAGCGTTCTTTGCCATCAGCCTCCCATTGGCGGCGGGAGCGGTCGTACTCGGTCACCAGGTCATTGAGGCAATCTTCGGGCAGGCCTACGCCGGAGCCGGTACACCCCTCGTCATCTCTGTCCACCGGGCTATGGCTCACCTATGTGATCGGCCTCGGCGGGATGTTCGTCACCTCGTTCCCGGCCATGCGCCCCGTGGTCATCATGATCGTCGTGGTCGATCTGGCGGCCATCATCGTCCAGATGCCCTTCATCTTCCGATGGGGTGCCATCGGCGCTTCGATCGGGCTGCTGATTGGCGAGGTCCTCACCGCGACGGTTCAGCTCATGTTCGTTCGCCGTACCCTCCACGTGTGGCTTCCGGCTTTTCCATCGTGGCGACTCGTGCTTCCCGCGATCGGTTGCGCTGGGGCGGCACTGTCCCTGCGCTCCACCTCGCTGGTCGGAGCCATCGCCGCGGGAGGTGTGGCTTATGGGGCACTGGTCATCATCACGAAGGGCCTTACCCGAGAAGAGGCCCGAGGTTTCGTGTCCTTGATCCGTCGCTAACCCTCTGACCGGCTACGGTCACCCGGGGATGTCCATACCACCCGAACCCACACCAGCACCTTTGATCAACGCGCGGCGACCGCGCTCCGAGACCTCAGCCGTTGGCTGATCGGCGAATCATCCCCGGCGTCCAAGAACCGGACCATCGGGATAGCTCGCGGGCAGGGCGCACGCTGTGATTGTGGCGATCGTGCTCGTGGTCGTCGCCGTGGCCACCTCGACGAACTCGACGACATCGACGGCCCCCGACGCTCGGCGGGGGTCAGCCAGCATCGCCCGCAGCGGCCCGAAGAAGGTACAACTGCCCTTTGTGGCGAAGACACCACGGGTCCGCGCTCGTCAAGACTCCCCCGGCCGCCATCGCCCACGACTGCTCACACGATGTCGGGGCCGCGCTGCGGAAGTGGTTGTGGTCCCTTCCCCACGGTACGGCGAAACGGCCGATTGTGGTCAACTTCCCCCAAGGCGCTTGTTATACGGTCAATGAGGCCCTGTACCTTCGAGGGTTGACCCACATCACGATCAACGGGCACGGGGCAGAGTTCCGAGAGGACGACCCCCAGGTCACTACGATCGGGCCGTTGCCTGTCGACCACCCCTACTGCGGATCGACCATCGACGAACAATCGGGCACACTCGATGTCCGCCATTCCGATCATGTGGTGGTTCGAGGGTGGTTGTGACATCACGCTCACCAACATGGAGATCGTGGGCCCGAACCGGAGCGGTGTGGTCGGCTCGGAGACGGACTCCGGGATCCAGCTATCGGGCGTACAGCGGACGACGATCGAAAATGTGACGGAGCGTGACGTCGATGGCGACTTCGTCACGGTCACCGGCCTCCACGAGGGGAGCCCCGAGGACGGAGGGGGCATCGCCATCTTCCCCTCGCGCTACGTGGGCCATCAAGAACAACATCTTCGCCCGAAGTGGGCGCCAGGGCATCACGCCACAGTACGTTGACCACCTGACGGTTACCGGCAACACCTTCAGCGGAGTTGCCTTCACCGACATCGACCTCGAGGCCGACGAGCAGGGGGGATGCTCCTGCAATGTCACCGTGGACGACAACAACTTCGTCGGGCCGCTCGCCTATCTCGTGGCCGGATTGACCGGACTGTCCATCCAGCACTTCGCCTTTACCGACAACACGCTGACCGCAGGAGCACAGATGAAGGTGCAGTTCGCACCCCAACTGCCGTCCTCGGGCATCGTCATTGCGGGCAACAAGGGGCAGACAGCATCGACCTGGCCCTGGCCCAGCATCGGAATCGGCTACTCGGTCGACGGCGACGGGGTCGGCAGCGTGAGCAATGTCGTCATTAGGGATAACACCATTCCCGCCCCGAAGGACGGCCGGACCTTCGTGCTGGCCGGAGCCCAAGCCTCCCAGGTGCATGTGATCCTGAACGAGATCGCCGGACTCGCCCCGTCGGGGTTGCTCCTCAACCACGGCGCATCGTCCAACGGGACCTGCGGAAACACCGCAGGCCCAATGGGCCGGCTCTCGACCATCCCTGCTGAGCGAACCTGGGACCGAGGGTCAGACCCGGCGTGGCTCGCTGCAACCAGCGGCGGTTAGATGGAGACCGCTCCGGTCCCCGACTCTGTTCCCGTCTCGGTTGCCGCCTCCGCCCCGGTCTCGATTCCTGGCTCGGATGCCTCAGCGAGACCATCTCCCCCAGGCGCCACTGCGGCCGGCTGGGACCGTCGGGCCAGAACGGCGATTCCGGCGGCGATGACCAAAAGCACGACTCCGATCACTCCGGTGATCGCCGCCCGCTTGTGGTACGTCCCTCCGCCCGGATGTCCTCCTGGGATGAAGCCCGGGAGGGAATGGATCGGAACAGTCGCGTAGATCACTCCGACGATGACAAATATGACTCCGATGACGCCGATAATTCCGGCGATCACCCACTTGCCCGTGTTGGACACGTTGCCCTCCCTTTGTCGTTGCGCTGCACCTGCCCGGTTAGCGCTGCCCCCTGAATCCCAGATTCTATGCCGCTCTGGGATTCAGTGTCCTATGAACCAATCCAGCATCGATCCCACCTGCCGGGCGGCCCCGGTTTCCGTCAGCCAGCGCAGCCGTCGCATCGACCGGGGCTCGGTTACCAAGATCATCCCGATGGCTACGGCGGCGAGCCCTGACAGCAGGAAGGGGGTGATATCCATCCCGGTAAAGGGCAAGGTAGCGGCGGTGGTGGTGGCCGATGTGGTGCCGGTCGAAGTGTTCGCGCTGTTCGAGCTGGTTGCCGAGGTGAGCGAGGTATTCGGATCCGTACCCGTCGATGAATAGGTCGAGGTCCCAGGAGTGGATTGACTCGTACCGCCTCCACCGACCGGCGGGGTGGCCCCGCCCCCTCCGTTGGGAGGAGGTACTACCGACCCGGGGCAGGTGTGGATGCTCTCCCTGGTACCCGTCTGATAAGCCCATGGCGCAGGGCCCACCAACGCGTCAGCTTGGATGACACCGCAGAAGTTCGGGGGATAGGGCACCGATAGCGTTCCCGAGGTGCCGGTGACCGAAGCGACCGTCGGTTGGCCCGCTCGTCCGGGTTCATTCACGTAGAGCATCCACGTACACGAGGATCCGCCGGAAGGACAGGACCCTGTGGGAATGGTCATCTCCACGAGCTGACGAGTCGAACTGAAGCTCAGCGTCGGCGAACTCCCGTCTGCTCCCGCCGATCCACTCCAGAAAATTCCTGCCCCCAGGAGCGCCAGAACCGAGACGATCCCTACGAGCCGCCACTGCTTCACTGTCTACTCCTCTTGGCGCTCGATTTACCGTTCGCGACTCTCACGCACCCACGCACAATTTCAACACCAGTTGCACTATGTCTCAGTGGCCTGGCAATGGCAACTACCGGTGACACCGTAGGGCTATTATCCCAGCTCAGAGCGGGTGGCGGCTCACGAAAAGTGACCGAATGGCAACCAACAGTGACCGCTTGAGCGATTCCACAGTCTGTGCAAGAGGGGGCCGTACACTACCGACGGTCCTCTGAGCGCATGCCTGGAGGCTGTGACAATTGTGCCGGAGGCAATGGCAATGGACCCGAACCCACAGTCCGGACCGGTGCTTCGCGTCGGCACCGAAGACGACGCCACGGATGTGGCGCGGCTCCATGGCCGTCAGATCGGCGAGGGATTCTTGTCGTCGCTCGGCCCGAGCTTTCTCCGTTTGCTCTACCGCCGGATCGCGCGCACACCCGACTCGTTCCTGCTCGTCGTGGCCGATGGTGACCGACCGGTCGGGTTCGTCGCCGGCACTTCCGACGTCCGGGGGCTGTACCGAAGCTTCGTGCTGCGAGACGGGGCCGCTGTCGTACTGACCTCCGCCCCACGTCTCCTCCGTTCATGGCGGTCCGTCTTCGAGACACTCGGTCACGGCGGCACTGAATCGGCGGCGGGAGCCGAGCTACTCGCCATTGCTGTCGACCCGAGCCATCAGAGTCACGGTACCGGTCGACTGTTGGTTGAGGGCTTTCTGGCGGAGTTGCACAGCCGAGCCATCGACTCGGCCCACGTGGTCGTAGCCGCCGACAATCGTCGGGCCATCGCCCTCTACGAGCGCTGCGGCTTTCGGACCCTGACCGAGTTCGAGCTCCATGCCGGCGCCACCTCCCTCGACATGCGCTGGCCACCTCCGGGCGGGACCACGACGTGACGACCGCTGCGACCGTCGTGGTCGTCACCAGCTTTGCCGTGGCGTTGCTGGCCACACCGATCTGCATCCGGTTGGCACGACGCTCGGGCACGCTGGACCACGCCGGCCCGTTGAAACCACAAACCGAGGCCGTCCCGTACTTGGGGGGCCTGGCCGTGTTCGTCGGCCTGGTGGTCGGGATAGCTCCCCATCGAGCGTCCAGCCTCATCCCGCTCGCCGGGGCACTGGTTGTCGGTCTGGCCGACGATCGGCGGGATCTGGCACCGGGACTCCGCCTGGTCGCCGAGGTGGCTATCGGTGTCTGCGTCGCCCTGACCCAACCGGTTCACGTGGCCGGGTGGGTGGGTGCCCCCCTCATCATCGTGGGCACCGTGCTGCTCATCAACGGGGTCAACCTGCTCGACGGACTGGACACGCTCGCCGCTGGAGTCACCACAGCGGCCGGACTCGGCTTCGCCCTGGTGGTCACCGGCACGGCACGGCTCATCGCCGTTTCGCTGATCGCCTCACTACTGGCCTTCTTGTGGTTCAACCGACCTCCGGCCCGTATCTACCTGGGTGACGGAGGGTCGTATCTTCTGGGTACGAGCCTCGCCGTACTCCTCACGACAGCCTGGGCCCCCGGGGTAGGTACGGCCACCGGCCTGATCTCGCTGGCGCTGGTGGCCATCCCGGTAGCCGAGTTGACCTGCGCCATGATCCGTCGAGCCCGAAGCCGGCAATCACTCACCACGGGCGACCGTCAGCACCCCTACGATCGGTTGGTAGCGAGGGGGTGGCCACGGATGGCAGCCAGTGGTGTCTACATAGGGATGGAGCTGATCGTGGTCATCGCGGTTGCCCTGGCGCCCCGTCATTCCAACGGCCTGGCCCTAACGTTCGACGTCGTGGTCGGGGCCGTGGTGCTGGCCGCGGCTGCCGCCGCCGGAGGGATGTCACCGGCTGTTGAGCTCCCAGCATGAGCAGGCTCTATCTGTCCCCTCCCGAAGTGGGCGACGACGAACGCCGTGCCCTCCTCGACGCATTCGACTCCAACTGGATCGCCCCGGTAGGCCCGGCCATCGACGCCTTCGAGCGGGAGGTCGCCGAGCGAGCCGGCGTGGAGCACGCCGTTGCCCTGTCCAGCGGTACCGCGGCCCTGCACCTCGCCCTGGTCCTGGCCGGGGTCGGTCCAGGCGATGAGGTGCTCGTCCCGTCGTTCACCTTCATCGCCTCCGCGTCCCCGGTCGTCCACCTGGGTGCCACCCCGGTCTTCATCGACTGCTCCGAGACGAGTTGGAACCTCGACCCCCACCTGGTCGAAGAGGCCCTGTCCAAGCGAGCGGCGGCAGGATCACCGGCGGCGGCGGTCGTGACGGTCGACCTCTACGGGGAAGCGGCCGACTACGCGCACCTCGAGGACCTGTGTCGGCGCTTCGAGGTCCCCCTCATCGAAGACGCCGCCGAGGCCATCGGTTCGACCTTCCAGGGCCGACCGGCGGGCGCCTTTGGTGCCGCCGGCGTCTTTTCGTTCAACGGCAACAAGATCATCACCACCAGCGGTGGAGGGATGCTGACCACCCGGACGGCGGAGTGGGCTGACCGAGCCCGCCATCTCGCCACTCATGCCCGGGAACCGTTCGTCCACTACGAGCACAACACGGTGGGCTACAACTTCCGGATGTCGAATCTCCTGGCTGCACTGGGACGGGCCCAGCTGCGAGGCCTCGACAGCCGGATTGCCCGTCGCAAAGCCATCGATCGAGCCTACGCCGATGCGCTCGGCGGGCTTCCCGGCATCACCACCATGCCCCGCACGATCGAGGGAACGTCGAACTTCTGGCTGTCGTGCATCCTCATCGATCAGGACGTCTTCGGTGTGGATCGCGAGCGGGTGCGTTTGGCGCTCGAGGAAGCCGATATCGAGTCGCGACCCACCTGGAAGCCACTCCACCTCCAACCCGCCTTCGTCGAGAACGAGCTGATAGGACCAGGGCACTGCTCCGAGGTTTTCCGGCAAGGTCTGTGCCTACCCACCGGATCGGCCATGACACCTTCGGACCTGGACCGTGTCATCGAAATCGTCGGGAACCTCCACCGGGGCTGAGGTCGACTCGTCACCGTTCCCGTCCGAGGTCCGGAACCCAATTTCATTAGGAGCCGCGGCCCCTTCTGCCCTATCCTGAGCCTATGAGTGCGAGCAGGGGGGGACCCGCATCCAACTCGTCGGCGCCATCGATACCGAAGGCCCTGGCGTTCTATCTGCCTCAGTACCACCCCATTCCCGAAAATGATGAATGGTGGGGTAAGGGCTTCACGGAGTGGAACAACGTCACCCGGGCCAAGCCGCTCTTCCCGGGACACTACCAACCCCACGAACCCGGAGAGCTCGGCTACTACGACCTCCGGGTGCCCGAGGTCCGGGCCGCCCAGGCCGAACTGGCCCGCGACCACGGGGTGTCGGGCTTCATCTACTACCACTACTGGTTCAACGGCCGACGCCTCCTGCAACGTCCGTTCGAAGAGGTCCTAGCTTCTGGGGAGCCGGACTTCCCGTTCGCCCTGTGCTGGGCCAACGAAGAGTGGACTCGGGGGTGGGATGCCCGGAGTGGCCACGTGCTGATGCGACAGGAGTACAGCAAGGCCGACGATCTCGCTCATATCCGGTGGCTGCTCGAGGCGTTCGCCGACCCTCGCTACATCACCATCGACGGCCGACCCGTGTTTCTGATCTACCGGCCCATGCTGCTGCCCGACGCCAAGCGGACGACCGACCTGTGGCGAGCCGAAGCTCAAAAGGCGGGCTTTCCCGACCTCTATCTGTGCTGGGTTGAATCATGGGGCCCGCCCCCCGACGACCAGGGTCCCGAGGCGTTCGGTATTGACGCGTCGGTCGGATTCATGCCGCTTCACGGCCAGCAGCTGCATCAGCCCCTCGAGACCCTGCGCGGTCATCGCGTGCTCGACTACCCATCAGCCGCCAAAGTCCATACCGAACTGAATCATCAGCGGTGGAAGCGATTCCCGTCGGTGATGGTCGGCTGGGACAACACGGCCCGCCGGGCTAGGGGCGCCACCATCTACGAAGGAGCAACGCCAGAGCGTTATGAGGCCTGGCTGCGCACCACCGCCCAATCGCTCGCCGACGTGCGACCCGAGGAGAACTACCTGTTCATTCTGGCCTGGAACGAGTGGGCCGAGGGCAACCATCTCGAGCCCGACCTGCGATACGGGCGCGCCTTCCTGGAGGCGACCAGGGCCGTGCTGTTGGATCCAGTCCACAGTTACCGGCGCCGGATACCTGGCCTCGGCGACGATGGCGCGGCGGACCTCGCCAGTGCGGCGGAGTCCGAAGTCGATGACGAGACTGAACGGTTCGACGAAATCACAGCCAACGCAGTCGAACTGCTGAGCGAGCTCCAGCTTGACCCCACCGATCCTGTCATCCACCTTGGGTCGGCGGCCGGTCGAAATCTGGGCTCCGCCCTGCGCTCCCGCGGCATCGAGGTGATCCACCGCCAGGTAACCGATCCGATCTCGCTGAAGGCAGATCTCGATGACGTGAACGGTCCCAGCGGATTCGTCCTTCTCGACCTCCTGGAACACCTCACCGAACCACAGGAGCTCCTTTCTGCCCTCTCTGCGTGGTCGCTCGAGCACGGCGCTCCGCCCCTCGTACTCGCCGTCCCCCACGTGGGTCACGTCGACGTAGGCCTTGGATTGCTCGGCGGACGATTCGACCTGGGGACATCAGGTCCGAACGAGGCGGCGACCGTGCGGTTCTTCACCGAGGAGAGCCTGCGTCGCCTGTGCGAGCGATCGGGCTGGCGTCTCGAGTCCCGTGACGATGTCCGCCATCTGCATTCAGTCGCCCATCCGATCGAACTGCTCGACCGGCTTCCTGAAGAGATGGTCGGTGCCCTCCATGCCACGGCCCAGGCCGTCAATCCCAACTGGTCGGTCACCCACTTCGTATGGGCACTGTCCCCAGTTCCGGTGGCTGCCGCCCCCCAATCCTACGACGAGGCAGTGCGCCCTCGAGCTGACGAACCCGAGGACACCATCGACCCGGAGGCCACGGCGGCCATCGCCGAGTACCTGGCCTCTGTCGGACTCGTCGTGAGTGAGGCCAACCGCCGGATGGCTGCCGCCCAGTTGCTCCATGGATCGTTGGGCGCCACCCAATCCTCATTGTCCGTTTCCAAGCAGGTGTTCCTTGAGCTCGCCTACGGATCCCCCCGACGGGCCGCCATCTTCAAGCGTGTCTACAGCTGGCTGCGCTGATCACTCTGGCTGCGCAGCGGAAGGACCTCACCATGAAGAGCGTTCGGGACATCGAGTACGAAATCAACGACGGTTGTCTGAATTCTCACGGACAAGACCCTGGACTACAGCGACGGGGCCGAGCAACGAGTGTTCGACATCCTGGCCGCGGCAGAGGACCTATCGTCCACCAGCGATGAGCTGGCTGCACAGGCCACCACCTGGGCGGAGCGCTATCACCTCTCCACGGCACGGGGAAACCTTCTTCGTCCGTTCACCTTCCCCAACGAGACGGTGGCCCTAGAGATCGGTGCCGGGTGCGGGGCCATCACCCGACTGCTCGGGGAGCGCTGTGCCGCAGTTGACGCCTTGGAACCGGTGTTCTCCCGCGCCAGGGCCGCGCGCCTGCGCACCCGGGACCTCGAGGGGGTTGAGGTCTTCGTAGGCTCGGTGGAGGATCTGCCGGCCGAGCCCGTCTACGACCTCGTCATCGTGGTCGGCGTCCTCGAGTATGTCGGTGGCGGTTCGATCGAACTCACCCCGCAACGGGAGTTCCTCGGCACCATCGAGACAGTGTTGAAGCCAGGAGGGACCTTGGTCCTGGCCATCGAGAACCGAATGGGCGTGAAGTATCTGGCCGGAGCGGGCGAGGACCACACCGGGAGGGTCTACGACTCGATCGAGGGCTATCCCGGAGGGACCATCGCCCGGACCTTCTCGCGCACGGAGCTAGGAGCACTGCTGACCGAGGCCGGCCTTAGCCCCACCTTCTACCAGGCCTTTTCCGACTACAAGCTAACGCGGGTGGTGATGTCGGATGCACTCATCGACGAAGAGCCGGCTCTGGCCTGGCGGCTACCTCAGTTTCCCAGCGAGGATCGGGTTGGATCGTTCTCGAAGGCCATCGATGAGGAGCTGCTGTGGCGGGCCCTGGTATCCGATGGTGTGGGCGGTCGGTTCGGCAACTCGTTCATCGTCACTGCCTCGAAGCACTCACCCACCCACGAGTTCTGGCCGCCGGATCAACTCGCAGCCTTCTACCAACCCGACCGCCGTGCCGCATTCGCCACCGAGACCCTGGTGCGCCGTGTGGACGGCGATGTGGTCTTCGGTCGACGGCGCCTACGAGCGGAGGGGGAGACGGGGGTCCGGCCGATCGAGCCACCAGCCCTCGAGGAGAGCGTGCTGGTTCGCGGCACCGACCAACTCGAACTGCTGGAACAAGCCGATGATGCCGAGTTGCTACGCCAGCTCAAACGATGGATCGCCATCGTGGATCAGGAAGCGAACACGTCGGGCAACTATCCACCCGACCTACTCCCCCACAACCTCGTCGAAGACGAGCATGGCGAACTCCAGGCCATCGACCAGGAGTGGCTCGGGTCGGACTACACCCGGGCCGACCTCCTGGCTCGGGGGGCTCTCATCACGGGTTGGAAACTGGCCAGCCGGACACCGCCGAGCCGCTGGTCGGTCGCTACATTCGGTGAGCTCGTGTTACATCTTGGGGCTCTCATCGGACTGAGCCCGGGCGGCACGTGGCTGGATGCCGCCATCGCCAGAGAGGCCGAGTTTCAGGCCAGGGTCCTGGTGGAGACCGGATGGGACTCAACCGATGCAGACCAGCTGGCGGCGGTCCGGTTCAGTCTGGAGGAGTCGCTGAGCATGCCGCTCACCGAGCTGCCGCTCGGAACCCGCGACCACGAACGCCTGGCCGAGCACGAGCGGTGGCTGCAGCAGGCGTTGGAGGCAAATACCCAGTCCTTGGCAGCCGTCGATGGCGTGCTCGAGGAGCGCAACAACACGGTCGACGCGCTGACCGCCGAGCGGGATGCGCTCGTCACCGAGCTGGACCAGATCCGGTCGTCGAGCAGCTGGCGTATGACCGAGCCGGTGCGGTCACTGACCCGACTGGCTCAACGCATACCTAGGTAGCCTGGCCAACTCGGGATCCTGACCCATCTCGAGAACATCACCGTTCCCGAATCCCCACCCGAGCTAGCGCGGCCCAATCACTCTCGAGATCGTTGGCTGCGGCGCCGACGAGCCAGCACCTGGAGCTCTCGTGGCGCGGTGCGCCATCGGCTGGTCAGCGGAGCTCTGGTCTGGCGGAGCGCGAGGAGCCCAATGTCTACGTGCGTCACCGGCCAATCTCGTACCGACTCCTGGGCGATGAGCTCGAGTCCAACATGGGCACACTCTGCGATCACGTCCTGGAACGTCCCGTGTACCGCCGGGTCTTCGACCTCGACGCCAAGATTGTGGTTCCACAGCTCATCCTGGCCTCGCATGAGGTCGATGGTCAGCACAACGATCCCGTCCAGTCGGGTGCGGTCCGAGATGTCTCGAAGCAAGCTCCGACGGGCGCTCCCAGGCATGTGCTCGATGACGCTCACCGAGTAGATCCCGTCCATCAGCGGCCGCAGTGGGGCGTCGGCCAAGGTGCAGTTCCACGAACGGTGGGCCAGACCGGCGGCGCCGTAATCCAGGTAGTGCCACTCATTCCACTCGAGGTGGTCTGACCAGTCCCGCTTGATCGGGGAGGGATCGACGGTGTCGACGACATAGCCGCGACGGGTGAGATACGGGGCCAACGGGGAGACCCCAGCTCCGACATCGATGAGCCGGCTGCCGGGTCGGAGATGATCGCTTATCAGTTGCGCCACCACCGGGTACTCCCACAACCGGGGGGAGTGGTCGGGGTAGAAGCCAGTGGTATGTCGTGCCTCCAGACGCATCTCCATGAGGGCGCTGGGGTCGGGCACCCGTCGAACCAAAGGTTCGAGTGTGGCTTCAGGAAAATCGCGCGGATGAGGGTTGGTTGGAGGCCGCAAGGCGACGAGCGTTGTAAGCGAGCCGGCCTGGATGGGATAGATCTCGGCGTCGGGGGCTAGCGACTTGAGCGTCGTGGACACCGGCTCGTGGAAGTACGTTCCGGGATCCAGGGCGCCGAAGCAGTCCTCGTAACCCTCCACGATCATCGCTTGGTTGGTCGACTTCCACAGGGAGTCAAGGATTGTGCGGTACTCGTCCTCGTCTTGCACAAAGGGAAGAAGGCCGAGACCAATGGTGAGGTCGGCCGGCAGAGCTCCCTCGGGCGGGACAGCCGAACGCTCGACACGCCGATAGCCGGGAAGGTCAAGGCCCGAGGCGACGCTTACCCCGTCGCCTTCTACTTCGAGCACTGATTCACCCTCGAGGGCCTTCTGCACCGTCGAGATCAATGCTCGCTGACGGTCAGGAAGGGGGATCGACTGAGTAGCCTGCCTTGTTCCGGCCAACCACCGCTCCTGGGTGACCTGAGGATCGGCCTTGCCCCAGATCCGCTGCACCGCGGCATTGGCCACCTTGATCTGCCCATCAATGGAGCTATTGCCGACCGGGCGGATCAGGCCGTCCGGATCGACCTCTTGGTGATAGTGCAGTACTGCCGGGCGAGGAGGATCTTCAGGAATCCGGGTCTTGTCGTGAGTGGGCGTGTTCCACTGGACCTCCAGGGGGTGCGAGTTGATGCCCTCGGCGGCCAACCCCAGGGCCATGGCCACCTGATCGACATAGACCGTCCACTCCTCCAACAGCTCCGAGCGGTCGAGGAGCCACGCCGCCCACGTCGCCCAGGCCGCCGCCACCTGGGGAAGCAGTGGACCCGGAATGAGGTAGATGCCGCCATTGCTGTTCCCTCGTACCGTCCACTGGTCCGGGCCCCAGGGCAGGGGGACCAACGGTGGCATCTCCACCTCGGCAGCCTTGAACACCGAGGTCAGCACCTCGACAGGCGGGAGTGGCGTATCGACCGTCTTTCCCGCGATCGAGTTAGCCGGAATGGGCAGGGGACGAGGGTCGGCCAGTACGGCGGTATCGGCGTCGCACAGGACAACCAACCCCGACGGGTGGTCGTCCGCCAGGCGCAGGGCACCGGCGATCTTGTTGCAGTGCGGTGAGCGGACATCGAACCGATTGATCGGCCTGACCGACACACCTTGGTTCCTCAGGTAGTCGAGGACTTCGGAGTTGGTGGGACCGACCACATGGACGAACAGGCGAGCCGGCTCGACCCCTACGACCTCGGTCAGACAGGCGAACCACCGGAGTGCTTCAAGGTGAAGGCGCGGGTGGTTGTCGATCACGCAACTGAAGAGTCCATCCCGGGCCAGGGGTCCGGACGTGCCGGTCAGGTCGGCAGACTGACCCAATGTCATCGACCCACCCGCTCCACCGGTGGCGCCCCGGAACGATCTCCGAAGGTGTCAGCCCTCCGTACCCGAGTGCCAGATCCGGCCACGACTTGCCCCCTGTGCGTCACGGCGACTCGTGGCCGCCTGCCCATGTCCGGAACCGAGAGTACCGGAACCACTCCTGCATCGCTAAGGGTCAAGGCCGCCACCGGTGGATCTGCGCCCCAATCCAACGCTTGACCCGGATGTCAGGCCGGTGGGCCACGAACATCTCGAGCTCGCCCAACCGAGTCAGCGTCTCGACAACGGTCCGTTCGAGATAGTCCCGGTACTCAACCTCCAACGACTTCGATCTCTCGGATACGTCCGAGTCGGCCGGGCTCGGGTCAGATGGTGCGGGAAGGTTTCGGCGCCCAACGGACCGCTCTACCGCCCGAGCTACGGCTGCATCGAAGGTTCGGCCCTCGTCGAGCGGAGGCCGCGGGTCGAACAGCTCCAGAGCACTCCCCCACTTCTCGATCAGCAGTCGTCGGTTACGGTCCAAGAGAAAGCTTCGGAAGGCTGGAGCGGTGCTCCGACTGCCCAGATGCACGAGCCGGGCCTCGGGCTCGAAGCGCACCCTGAAACCGGAACGGGCCAAGGTCAGGCAAAGGTCGACGTCCTCGAAGTAGGCAGGATAGAAGCGCTCATCGAAGCCACCGACGAGCTCCCACACGTCACGGCGGATGGCCAGACCGTTGGCCGAGACAAAGTCCACATCCCGAGCGGAGCCGCATACAGAGTCGTGCGGCGAGGAACCGGCACCGACATGAGCAGCAGAGCCATCGCTCCACAAGACCGATCCCGCCTCCTGGACCGAGCCGTCTTCGGACAAGATGCAGGACCCTACGGCCCCAATGGTGGGATCCGTAGCCGCCTGCGCCAGCGCTTCGATGCTCCCCGATTCAACCCGGCTGTCGTCGTTGAGGAGGACGAGGAGCGCTCCCCTTGCCGTTTCTGCGGCCAGGTTGCATCCGCCGCCGAAACCCAGATTGACCGGACTGACCACGAGGACCAGATCCTCGAGGCCTCCGAGTCGTCCCAGTTGCTCAGAGGGGGTCCCGTTGGCCACCACGACCAGTTCCGTGTTGTTGGGACATCCCCCGGGCCGGCGCAACGCTTCCAGGCACTGTCGAACCAGGTCGACACGGTCCAGTAGGAGTATGCAGACCGACGCATCGGGGTGTGCAGGCACATGGGACCCACGTCGCACGGTGGGTGCACCCGTCACCGTTTCCGACGGGGTGTTCTCACGGTCGGCGGTACCGGGTCCCGCTGGCATCGCCGAGGGTGCGGACCTCCCCCCGTCCCGTTCCTCAGCGGGCAATGCGGAAGGCCACCAACTGGGCCAGCTGGGGGTATTCGGAGCTCATGGCGAACTCGTCCAACCGGGCGAGAACTCCTCGGGTCGAGAATTGCTCGAAGCCATACAGCTCGTCGGGGATACCGGCCACCAACTCGGCGTCTCCGAGGATCTTCTGGAGCCATGCGATGGACACGTTGGATCCCCAGCGGTTGGTGAGCTCATCGGTAAATGGAGCGACGTCCAAGAACAGATCAACCGTCAACACCACGAGCCCCCCGGGGCCAGAAGCCCAAGTGCCGCGTCCAATGTCGCCTGTATCTGATCTGCCTCGAGATGTTCGATGGTGGAGACGCAGATGATGGCGTCGAACTTCCCTTCCACGTGGGCCTCGGGCAGCGTTGAACGGTGGAGGGTCACATTCGTCCGAAAGGCCCGGTTCAGAGCGGCGTGCTCGGCCACTGGATCGATGCGGTAGCCACCGTCTCCGAAGTCGAGGAAAGGATCGACGTTGTGCACGTCGTGTCCCTCGAGGTCAAGAGCGAACTGCATTCCGGCCAGGGCGCCCCCCACCTCGAGCACTCGCGCCCTTCCGAGCGAAGCCAGCTGCTGATGGACCCACGGGTACTCGTAGGCCCTGGTCCGGGTGTTCCACTGGTAGGCGAACGGTCCCCGCCAGCGGCGGAACGGACCGGACTGCACGAGGAGATCACCGGCGCTCCCGGCCCGCCCCAACCGTTCAACTACGAACTGATGGCGCCCTACCGGGGCGCCGTAGCGCTCGTTGAAGCGTTGGAAATCATCAGGGAGGATGCGTCTAGCCAACATGCCTGTTCCGTCCTTGAGAAGTGGGCTCGCGAAGAGTATCGCGACGATATTCCGCCCCTCCTAACCACTCGGCACCCGCGGTCACGCTCCGTGGGCCAGTGACGGCATCCATCGGTCGATCCATGCCTGCAGGACGAGGATGTCCCACAGTTCGTAACCGAGGTCACGCCGTCCGGACCGGTGGTCGGCCCATGCCCTGCGTATGGGGGCAGGATCGAGAAGTCCCTGCTCACAGAGGCGCTTCTCGTCCAGGAGATGCTCGGCCCAGGGCGCCAGACCCGTGCGGAGCCATGACCCGATGGGCAATCCAAACCCCATCTTCGGTCGGTCCACCAAGGCGGCGGGGACGTAGCGGTCCAGCACCTGACGCAACACCCATTTGGTGCGCCCGTCTCGCAACTTGGCGTCGAGGGGCAGTCGCCAAGCCAGGTCCAGCACCGAGCGATCGAGAAAAGGCACCCGTGTCTCGAGCGAAACGGCCATGGCGGCTCGATCCACCTTGGTCAGAATATCGTCGGGTAGATAACCCACCAGATCCAGCCAGAGCATCTGCTCAGTGATCCCCCCCAGTTCCGGGCGCCGACTGTAAAAGGCCGGACTCCCCGGCGAGGGCCCTGTCCCGTTCCGCGCCGACCACCATGCTCATTGGATCATCCCAATGCGAGGTGAGCCCCAGGTAGGCAGCTTCGGGCGTCGAAGCCGCCAGCACCTTGGCCACCTTGGCCACCTTGGTGCCGGGATTACGGACCTCCCGCCCAGGAGCAATCCTCCCGATGGCCTCCCCCAGGCGGTCGATCGCGGCTGGCGGTATCCGGGCCAGCGTGCTTCCCACAGCACGACGTGCGCCGGGAGGAACCGTCTGGCCTTTGCTCCACAACCGGTCCAACCACGCATGTCGGTTATAACCGGCAAACAACTCGTCCCCGGCGTCACCGGACAGCGACACCGTCACCTGTTGTCGGGCGACCTGACTGACCAGGTAGGTCGGGATCTGCGACACATCGGAGAACGGCTCGTCCCAGATATCAGGGAGAAGTCCGATCACTCCCATCGCTTCGGAATCGCTGACCTCCACCGAGGTGTGGTCGGTACCGAGATGCTTGGCCACCGCGGCGGCATCAGCCGACTCATCGAAGGCTCGGTCGGCAAACCCGACCGTGAAGGTCCGCACCGCCTGGCTCCCGGCTTGTTGCATGAGGGCGACCACGGTGCTGGAGTCGATCCCGCCCGACAGAAACGCGCCGACGGGAACATCGGCTGCCATCCGAGCCCGCACGGACTGGAGGAGAGCGGCTTCGAGGGCGTCCACAAGCTCGGGATCCGATCCCGTCATCGGTCGGGAGCGGGCCCGATCCACAGCCTCGGAAGCGGACCAGTAGCAGTGCTGGATCAAGGGGTCGCCGGGTCGAGCGTCGGGACCGAGCGCGACGAGGTGCCCGGGAAGCACCTTCCAGACGTCTCGATAGATCGTATGGGGAGCCGGGATACAACTGTGGCGCAGGAACTGCCCTACCGCCTGGCGGTCCAACTCCGGAGCGAATCCCGGCAGGGCGAACAGCGCCTTCAACTCGGAGCTGAAGCCGAGGAAGCCACCCGCCCATCCGACATAGAGGGGCTTTTCGCCGAAACGGTCCCTCACCAGGTACAGCCGGCGATCCCTGCGGTCCCAGAGCGCCATGGCAAACATTCCCTCGAAGAGTTCGAGGGCACCCTCCACGCCCCACTGCTCGACTGCCGCCAGGACCACCTCGGTGTCGGATGCGCCGCGGAACTGAACGCCGAGACCGGCCAAGCGCTGGTGCAACTCGGTGTGGTTGTAGATCTCGCCGTTGTAGGCGATCACCCAACGCCCACCGGGCGAGACCATGGGCTGTGCTCCCGCGGCACTCAGCTCGATTACCGCCAGTCGTTGATGCCCCATACCCACTCCGGCGTCAGCATCGGTCCACACGCCCTTGGCGTCGGGGCCTCGATGCACGATCGTGGCCGCCATGCCTTGGGCGAGCGATGCCAACCGGTCAGTGGACGTGCTGCGATCAGGATCGAGCAGTCCAGCAATTCCGCACACGACGTCAGTCCTGCCCTGAGCTCGGGGCGGGCGGTGAGAGCTCGCCGCGCTCCCTCGAGTACTTCACATGCTCGCCGAACCGCCCCCGTGCTCCATCCCACAGTCCGCTCAGGATGGCCCGTCGCTCCTCCCAGGATCCGGCCCGCTGCAAGTGGCGACGTCGAGTAGGCCAGATGCCACAGATACCAGGACGGACGCCCGTAACGACGGGCGAAGTGAATCGAGTTACGGGCGTGGTAGTACGCCCTCCACGCCTCGTCGCTGTCGGTGGGGCGCCATTCACGGAGCGCCTCATCGCGGCCACTCGTAGTCTGTTGAGCCGATACCGCTCGAGCGGAACCTCCGTCCACCAGGACGCGGAATCCGGCCCGATTCACCCGCCAGAAGAAATCAAAGTCCTCGAGTCCGAAAAACCACTCCGCATCGGGCCGAATGCCGGCATCGAACACCGCCCGGGACAGAAGCGTCGCTCCCCAGCTGGCCACGTCGACGGGCGAAAGATCGAGAGCGTCGGCCCGGGCTGGCACCGCGTTCACCGTGTGGGCACCACGCCCGACGAAGGTTCGACCGTACGCCACGATTGCCCCCAACGGCTGATCGCGGTCTGCCTCGGTCGCCTGGGCCCTCGCCACCACGTCGGCCAGTCGCGGCGAGGGAAGGGCGAACAGTCCCACATCGTCTTCACAGAGGTAGACCCAGCGCACCGATGGGTCGGCGAACGCCGCCTCCATGCCGGCCCGGAATCCACCGGCGGGCCCGACATTCCGGGGGAGCCGCACCATGGTCACTGCCGCTTCGAGCTCCGGGTCATCCAGCCCACCGCTGCCATTCACCACGACGGTCACCCGTGCGGGTTCCAACCCCTCGACGTCGACCAGAGCGCGCACCACTCCGGTGGCCAGTCGTGGTCGACGGAACGTCAGCACCACAGCCGCAACCGGTGCGAGTAGGTCTGCCGGATTCGGCGGCTTGGCGAAGCTCATCGTCGATCGATCGCTCACCGTAGCCCCACCTCTGTAGGCTACCAACGAAATGCGAACGACCCTGGGGTGACGATGGAGACGACGGCGGATACTGATCCGGCCGTGAGTGTGATTGTGCCGGTTCGCAATGGTCTCCCTTGGATCAGCGACCAACTGCAGGCCTTGGCCGATCAGGAGTGTCCTGTACCATGGGAGGTCGTCGTTGCCGACAACGGTTCGAGTGATGGGACGCTCGCCGAGGTGAGCGACTGGGTCCGCGACCATGCACGATTTCGGGTTGTCGACGCCTCGGCGCGTATCGGGCCTGGTGCCGCCCGCAACATTGGTGTGGCCCTGTCCCGTGGGCGCCTGTTGGCGTTCTGCGATGCCGACGACGTCGTGCAACCGGGCTGGCTCGCCGCATGTGTCGAGGCACTCGAGAATGCGGATGCCACACGCGGGACCTACGACTTCACCCTTCTCGGCAGTGGGCGTCGATCTCCACCCAGTGTGGCGGCCACCGGTCAGCTGGCATTCCTGCCTGCCGGTCTTGGGGCCAATCTCGGTGTCCGTAGAGAGGCCTTCGACGCCATAGGAGGATTTGCCGAGGATGTCCTGGTGGGCGAGGACATCGATCTGAGCTGGCGGCTCCAGATCAAAGGCTACGGACTCACCGTGGCTGCGAATGCCGTCGTGGCCAAACGAGAACGCTCGACGCCGGGAGCTGTGCTCCGAACCAACTGGTCGTACGGCCGGAGCGGACCGGTGCTGTACCGCAGATTCCAGGCCCTGGGTATGGGACGCGATATCCGAGGCGCCTCGAAGGAGTGGACCTGGCTGATCCTTGCCTTGCCGACGCTGAGCTATCGCCAGGGTCGAATCCGGTGGGCCAGGACGTTCGGCATGCGGACAGGAAGGCTCTTTGAATCATTGGTCCAATGGACCTTCTTCCCGTGACGTCAACACCCGATCAGTGTCCGTGTCAGTTGGCCACGGTGATCGGGACCGAAGGGCTAGCCGAGGATGTCCCGTCGAGGTACTGCATCACGGCGCGCACGGAGTAGCCACCATTAGCAACACTGGTGGTGTCCCACCGTACGGCCCAGAGGTAGGCCACCGGCAGCCCACGGAGCACGAGGGGGGTCGTGAGTCTCGGCCCGGTGATGACGAACGAGACGGACTCCAAACCCTCCGCATCACCACTGGAGGCGAGCAGGACGGCCTTCTTGGACAGGACCTGCCCGGGCTTGAGTCCGATCTTGGGAGTGGCGGATCGGTGAGGCACCAGTGGCGGGAGCCGGCCGGAACCGGGACGCTCCATCAGGATGACATCGTTCTCCGGTCCGACATCCCACTCTCTGACGGCCCGATACCCGTCGACGAATGCAGCCGCCTGCACCTTGGCCACATCGACGGTCTGGAAATTCTTGATCGAACCGCCGGTCAGAAGTGCATCCGCATGTTTGAGATCGGCTATGGCCGAGGCGGTGCCGTTGGACCCATAGGGCGGAAGGATCATATGGGTTGGCTTGCCTCGCAAGGCCCAGGCAAGGCCATTGACGTTGACCAGGGGGTCATTGCGGGCCATCACGGTACGAGTCGTGCCTATTGCTTGAGCGACCTGATCGGTGAGCTGCTCGACGTTTGTCGTTCGTGTCGCCCCGGCCGCCATGATCTGCTGGCGATACGGGGGTCCGAGCCATGCCTGGGCGTCGCCCCCCCACACCAGGGAGGCCAGGCCGAAGATCAGCACCGCGGACAAAAAGACGGCAACGGCACCCATCGCCCATCGGGGTGGAGCCGGATGGGCCAACAGCCCGACACCCATCATGACCATGGCCACAGCGAGCACCGGGGTGCCGAAGCCGGTCCCCGTGTTGGCCCGCACGGAAAGGGCGATGAATGTGATCACGATCCACGCCACCGGAAACCACGCTCGACCCCAGTTCACTCGACGCCATCGCAAGGCCACCGCCACGATGGACACGACGAAGAGCACCCGGAAGGCATCCTGTTGGACTCGTCCCAGATCGCCGAGTGTCGTGTCCAGCCTGTTGGCGACGGCCGAATACGAGAAGGACAAGCCGGTACTCGTCTGCGAGGCCTTGCCACTGTGCCCGAAGTGGTAGCCGGTATTGGCCAAGTAGTGCAGACGCGGTGCCGGCCGATACCGACCACCAAGGACCGGCCAGAACCGCCACCACCGCAGCTGCACCGATTATCGGGCCCAGTGCTCGGTGGTGATTCCGCACCAGGTCGACCGCGATATCGATGACAACGAGACCGACCAAGGGGGCCACGTACACCGGCGCCAGTGAGCGGGAGAGCATGATCGCGGCCACGGCCACGCCGAAGCCGATGGCCCACGGCCATCGTCGGAGACGGTCGCTTCGTAGGTAACAGATGAGCGCCCAGAGCACCTCGGCCGCGATCGGTACCGTGAAATTCGCCATCACCGTATAGCCGAGAATGGCCTGGTTGAGCCCGGTGGCCATGGCCACGGCGGCCGAAGCCACCGGCGTCAGCCACGTCCGCGCCAGCCCATAGGCGCCCGCCACCAGGAGAAGGAAGAAGGGAAGCTGGACGGCGACCATGCTGTTGACGCTGTTTCCCCCCGTCAGAAGGGCGGCCAGCAGCGGAACCAATGGTGCCGTGGGGCTGGTGTGAAAGTAGTTGCTGACGACATCGGCAAACGAGGGGTGCACGAGCTGGTAGGCGACGTTCGCATAGAGGAAGTCGTCGATGTTCGGCTGATGAGCCACGACCCGCATGACAAACAGCACAACCCACACCGAAGTGCACACCACGAGGGCGACGATGAGAGGCAGGAAGTGACGCAGCCGGCCTGGTTGGTGATCCCCGGCGTCGATAGCCTCGACCGGCTGGGACTGGTCGCCGAGCCCCGGGTCTTCGACGTCGGTCAGCGTTGTCATGGGAGCCCGGTCGACCGCAAGCTACGCGGCACCACGGGCCCCATGTACGTCACGCCACATCCCAGGTGGTGCCGACGTAGAGCGGAGCCGCCACCATGACTCCTTCCGGGGGTTCAAGCATGTCCGGTCCGAACACGTCAAAGGATGCAGCCGGTTTCCAGGGGAGATAGGGCCGCCCCGCCCACTTGCCGAATCCCGCCATTGCCGTCCAGATCGAGTAGTGACCCTTGGGCAAGGGGAGGTTGTGAAGGCGGCATCGGACCTCAAAATCACCCTCAGCAAATATCCCGTGGTGTTTGGTGATGAACATGGGGAAAGCAGTACCCAGGGACACGCCCACAAAGAAGTCGGCCTCAATCTCCTCGGGTGCGTTGAGGGTCATCTTCACCTCGGCATCCTCCAGCGAACGCACTAGCCCGTTGTCCGGTCCGGTGATCTCCGCTTTCAAGAGGCGGACGTCACCCTCATTGGAGGTCACCAAGGAGGCATCATCTTGGACCGCGGAGCGATAGAGCGTGGCCACCTCTTTGGTGGGGCCGGCGGCCTGCACGACGGCGTCGGCGAGCCAAATGGCCTGTTTACATGTGGCCTCGACCGAGGTGAGGTCGTGAGAGACGTACACCAGGGTCGTCCCCTGTCGGACCACTTCTTCGATGCGCTGCAGGCACTTCTGTTGGAAGTTGGCGTCTCCCACCGACAGGACCTCGTCAACCAGAAGGATGTCCGGCTCGAGGAAGGCGGCGATGGAGAAGCCCAGCCGCATCTGCATGCCCAGCGAGAAGAACTTCACCTGGCGCTCGATGGCGTCGGTCAGGCCAGCGAACTCAACGATCTGATCGAAGCGCTGACGGGTGATCTGGCGGCGCATGCCCAACACGGCACCGTACAAAAAGACGTTCTCCCGGCCGGTCAGGTCTGGGTGGATGCCACTGGTGACGCTGAGCAGAGCACCGATGCGACCACGCACATCGCAAGTTCCCGCCGACTGGTACGTCACCTTGCTGATGATCTTCAACAGGGTGGTCTTGCCCGAACCGTTGACGCCGATGAGGCCGAGCGTTCCACCCGGCTCCACATCAAGGCTCACGTCCTTCAGGACCCAACGGTAGTCAGCCTTGCCGGACTTGCCCATCGAGTTCCGCAAACGGACGAACTGGTCGTAGAAGAGCGGCGCCGTGCGGTCGGCGCGAAACTTCTTCCACACGTGCTCGACGTGAATCGATCCGTCAGGCAATGTCGGCAAAGTTCACCTCATAGCGCTTGAAGAGCCGGTACCCGAGGGCCAGCCAGAACAGCGAACCCAAGGTGGCTGCCAACAACGGCCCCCACGCCGGATTGAGGCCCAGCAGCATGGTGCGGCGAGCGTCGTCGATGACCGGGCCGATCGGGTTGATAAATCCGTAGACAAAACGCCAACCCGGCGGAATCTCGTCGAACTGCCAGATGACCGGGGTGGCGAAGAGCCCCAGGGAGATGACGATCGGTAGCACCTGGCCCAGATCGCGCATCTGAATGATCATGGCGGAAATGCCCACCGTGACCCCGATGGTGAAAATCAACTCGATGAGCATGAGTAGTGGCACCCACACGGTCTGTGGTGCCGGTGCGAATCCGTAGAAGATGAACAGCAACACCAGAGGGATCCACGACAGCACCGTGTTGATCGCCGTGACGAGGATGGTCTCCAGCGGGAAGCACTCTCGAGGGAACTGGGTCTTGCTGAGCAGCGCGTTGTTGCTCAGCAACGAGACGCCACCGGTCCCCAAGGACTGGGCAAAAAACGTCCAGCAGAGGATGCCGACATAGGCGAATATGGCGTAGGGGATGCCGGGAATCCCGTACACCTTGGTCCTCGAAAAGATGATGGTGAAGATGGCCAGCATGGCCAGTGGGGCGAGCAGGGCCCACAGAATGCCCAGGGTGGCCTGCTTGTACTGCGCCCGGAAGTCCCGCTCGGCCAGCGTGAACACGATGTCTCGACTCGCCCACAGCTCGGTGAGGGAGCCCTTGAGCGTTGCCCGATGGTGATAGACGATGTCGTCGGGCGGCTCGGCAGGCATGGTGGAGATCTCCCCTGCCCGCATTGCCCCATTCTCAGGGACGGCGTCATCCCCCGAAAGGTTCGACACATCCATCGACAAGACCCCCGTAACCAGCCGACGCTGGCCCTTTTTCGAATACCCGATGAGGCGCAAATGTTATCGCATGTGCCTCCCAGCCACCAAGGGCGTAAAAGGTGTTGGACCGGGTAGTATCCTCAAGTGGCTGGTACCAGGGGGCGCTCCACGCCGTCACCGACGGCCCCGCTTCGGGTGCTGTGGGTGATCAAGTGTCTGGGGTACGGGGGGGCTGAGCGTCTGCTGGTCGACATGGTCGCCGCCGGGGATCGCTCGCGCTTCGAGTACGAGGTGGCGTACGTGTTGAGGGACAAGAATGCCCTGGTTCCGTTCATCGAGAGCGAGGGTACGCCGGTCCACTCACTCGGGGCCGTTCACGACGCAGACCTGCGGTGGATGCGCTCATTGCGGCGGCTTCTCCTCCGGGGATCCTATGACGTGGTGCACTTCCACCTCCCTTACACCGCGGCACTCGGCCAGTTGGTGGTGGCAGCACTGCCCAAAGACAGCCGCCCCGGTGTCGTCTACACCGAGCACAGCCTTTGGGACCGCTCGCCGTGGATCAGCAAGGCACTCATCCGGCTCTCCATGGGTGACGACCAACGCCTGGTGACCGTCTCACAGGCCGCCCAGGACGCCCTGCCCGAGCAGCTCCAGCCGCGATCTCGCATGGTCGTCCATGGCGTCGATCTCTCGAACTCCGACGCGCTGATGGCTGAACGGGCCGACATCCGATCTACGGTCCGGGCCGAGCTGGGTGTGGCTGAGGACGAAGTCCTATTCATCACGGTGGCCAACCTCCGGACCGAGAAGGGGTACGACGTACTCCTCGATGCCGCCCGAATCATCGCCGATCGTGGACTCCCGGTGCGCCTGGCGGCCGTTGGGCGAGGTCCCCTCGAGCGAGTTCTCCACGCCCGGCACGTCGATCTGGGCCTAGGTGATCGATTTCAGTTTCTGGGCCAGCGAGATGACGTGCTCCGTCTTCTCGCCGGTTCCGATGCTTTTGTCCTGGCCTCCCGGCACGAAGGGCTTCCTGTCGTCTTGATGGAGGCCACCAGTGTGGGCCTACCCATCGTCGCCACTGCGGTAGGGGGCGTACCCCAGGTGCTGACCAACGAGATCGACTCGCTCATCGTTCCACCCGGCGACCCCGAAGCACTGGCCGAGGGAATCAGCCGACTGGCCTTGGACCCCGAGCTGCGCGAACGGCTCGGGAGTCAGGCCAAAGACCGAAGTTCGATGTTCAGCATCGCCGAGGCGAGCCGGACAGTGGGCGAGATCTACTTGGACGTAGGGCGGACACGATGAGCACCCTTGCAGGCAGACGACTGGTCCACGTGACCACGGTGGATATGAGCCTGGTCCTGTTGCTCGGGCCGCAGCTCCGGGCCTTCGCGGAGGCCGGGATGGAAGTGATCGGCGTTTCTGCTCCCGGTCCGTACGTCGAGCAGCTCGAGTCCTGGGGCATTCGTCATGAGCCGTTGAACCACTCCACCCGATCGGTGGCTGTAGGCCAAGATGCACTGGCCCTCGCCGAGCTGTGGAGCATCTTTCGCCGGCTTCAGCCCGATATTGTCCACACGCACAATCCCAAACCGGGCGTCTACGGACGGGTGGCGGCCCGCGCTGCCGGTGTGCCCGGCGTGGTCAATACCGTGCACGGTCTGTACGCCTCGCCGGAGGACACGGTGGCTCGGCGGACAGCCGTGTACGCATTGGAGCGGATGGCCTCGACCTGTTCGGGGGCCGAGCTGGTGCAAAATCCCGATGATCTCGACATCCTGACCCGGTTACGTGTTCCCACCGACAAGTTGGTCCTGTTGGGAAACGGCGTGGACCTGTCCCGCTTCTGTCCCCGTTCCAACGACGCGGACCGGAGGCGGGTTCGAAAGGAACTGGGCATCGCACCCGATGCGGTCGTGGTCGGTACGGTGGGACGGCTGGTGTGGCAAAAGGGCTTCCGGGAGCTGTTCGAGGTAGCTCGGCGGCTTCGGGCAAGCCGACCTGACGTGGTGTTTGTGGTCGTTGGAGCGTCGGACCCGGAAAAAGCTGACGCCATTGACGCCGACAGCCTGGCCACATTCAGCGAAGCCACCAACGTTATTCTCACCGGCGGTCGGTCCGACGTCGAGTGTCTCTATCCGGCATTCGACCTCTTCGTTCTTCCTTCCTACCGTGAAGGCTTCCCAAGGTCAGCGATGGAGGCTGCCGCCACCGGGCTGCCCATCATCGCCACCGATATCCGCGGGTGCCGACAGGTGGTCACGCACGGACTCAACGGGCTCCTCGTTCCCCTGCACGACATCGACCGGTTGGAGTCGGCCGTCGAGGAGTTGGTTGACGACGGCGAACTGAGGAGCCGCATGGGTCAGGCCGGTCGGCGAAAGGCCGAAGTCGACTTCGACGACCGCACGGTGGTGGACAAAACGCTGGCCGCCTACGAACGGGTTTTGTCCCCCGCCACCTCTTCGAGAAGGCGGAGAATCCGATCGTGGGCCGCTCCTCCATCGTAGCGATCTGCATACAGACGCTCGGCGGCGTCGGCTAGGCGGACCCGCTCGTCACCATCCACCAACAGACGGGCCACGGCATCAGCGAACTCCTCAGGATCGTCGGCGATCAACAGGTGCACCCCTGCCTCGACCTCGAGACCCTCGGCCCCGATGGAGGTTGAGACCACCGGTATCCGGTTTGCGAATGACTCCAGGATCTTGACCCGGGTGCCACTGCCGTAGCGAATGGGCACCACGGCCACCGTGGCCCGTTTCAACTCATCGACCATGGAGTCCACTCGACCAACCACAGTCACCAACCCCGGTTGTTCGAGACCTCGCACCGAGGTGGCCGGATCGCCGACCAGGCGGATGGCCACCGACGGGACCAGGCTCTGGATCCGGGGTGCGATATCGCGGGCGAGCCACTGAGAGCCATCCACATTCGGGGGGTAGGTGAGGCTCCCCTGGAAGAGCACGACCGGGTCCGTCGAGTCCGAGGGCCTTCCGACCGGTTCATCGGGCCGGGGGAACGTGTTCGGCACCACCGCAACGTTGTCGAGTCCCGAGCGGGCAGCATCATCGGTGCTGGTCAGAACGGTCCGATCGACCTGTGCCGCCACCGACTGCTGGAACTGGCGCCAATCGTCGGCGTTCCGGCGCGTCTGCCATGCCGCCAGCTTCACCCTCCATCGGGCACCCCAGGGCAGGCTTTCCGACGAAGCGAGCATCAGCTCGGCCCGCAGTCGAGCCTTCACGTCTTCGAGGTCCATGAGGTCGACGATGGTCGGACCCCAGTCCGGTCGTCCTGACCATGCGAACGCGGCCGCTGTCGAGAACCACACCACGTCGTAGGGTGGGCGAGCCCAGCGTGCCAACTCGATTCCCGGCGCCCGATCGGCCGCCACCTGAGCCACCTCAAGGGGGACCCCTCGGCGCACCGCCCACCGCAAACGCCACTGCAACTGATGGGCGGTGTTCGGGTGGTCGACTTCGCAGACACGCCGTACCGGCACCGTCGCCGGTACGTCGGATCCGGTCGGCCGAGCGGTCCGGTACACGAAGAGGTCGGCCTCAGTGGCCGAAGCTATCGATTCCACCACCCGGGCCAGCCGAACCAAACCGCCACCTGATGACGGCCAAGGCATGCTTTCGGCCACTATCAGTGCCCTCATCGCTCGGTCACCGAGCTGACGACGCCAGCGATCTGTTCGAATGCCCGGTCGTCGGTGAACTCGTCGAGATACAGCTGGTGGGCGGATTGGATCAGGCGGCGGCGAAGTGGAGGGTCGTTGAGCAGTCGGGATACCGCCTCGGCCATTGCCTGTGCCGAGTCGGCTACGAGGAGATGCTGGTCGTCCCTGGCCCCGAGTCCCTCCCCTCCGAGCGTGGTCGAGATGACGGGAATCCGGTGAGCGAACGCCTCGAGAATCTTGAGGCGGGTACCACTTCCGAATCGGACGGGCACCATGACGATATCGGCTCGACCCAGTTCCGATCCGATGTCCTCCACTTGTCCCACCACCGTCACGGCAGGTGGGTCGTCCAGGGTCTGCATTGTCGGATTGGCCAGGCCCACCAATCGCACGTGGACGTCGGCGTGCTCGGCGTGCACCAGCGGGGCGATCTCGGCGGCGAGCCACTGGGCTCCGTCGGCGTTGGGCGGGTAGCGCATCGTGCCCTGGAACAGAACGGTGGGGGGAGAGCCCACGGTGTCCCGTCCTCGGGCCTCACGTGGTCGGGGGTAGGTATTGGCTACAACAGCCACCGGATCGACTCCAGCCGAACGGATACGGTCGGCATCGAGAGCACTGCACACCACCGTGACATTCACGGATCTCGATGCTCGTCGGTACAGTCGGGTCCAGCGAAGAACCTCCACGCGCGACCATGTCCGGGCAGCCCAACGCCTCCATGATTGGTGAGCGTGTGGCGCACCGACGACCGGAATGGATAGGCGGGCCCGGATCTTCTCGTTCTCGAGATCCACGAGGTCGACGACCTGGCGTGCCTGCTTGGGAACGCCGGCGAGCACCCACGCCTTGATGTCGACAAACCAGATCAGGTCGTAGGTCCCCTGCATGAACGTCGCCAGCGAACGGTTGACGGCCCGACGGTCGCGTAGGGGAACCTCGGCGGGGAGGAACGGGTGGCGGATCGAGGTGGCGAGGAGATTGGCCGGCCTCACCGATACTCGTGCACTCCGCGAGATGACCGACGTATCCGGGTCTTCGAAGTCAGTCCGATCCGCTGGGACGATGGCGAACAGATCAACGGATCCGAGCCTGGCCAATGCCTGGACAGCGGTGAGCAGTCGAATCCGGGAGCCGCTGTTCACGGGCCAGGGGTACTCGAAGGCAACTACGAGGGTTCGCATCTACACTCCGGGTCTCGACAAGGAACCAGGGTAGAATAGCCATCGGTCCTAACCCATCTCACCGAGCCGAACGAACGGGCACTACCTCCGACAGCCTTGCGACGGAGGTCATTCCGAAGACAGAGGACAGGACGAAGAGCGTGTCGTGCCAACCAGAGACTGGAACTCCAGTCGTGCTGCACGTCATTCCATCTCCCCTCGGGCGCGGCGCCCAACGGGCGGCTCGGTCGCTGGTCGATTGCCTGAACGGACTGGGTGGAGCCCGCCACATCCTTATGGCCCTGTTCGAGGGGCCCAACGATGTCACCGTCGACATCAACCTCGGATTTACCGGCCGCGGGAAGGTGGCAGCTGGTTTCGCACCGGCGCTGGCTTGGCGCCTGAGGCGCTCCCTGCAGCCAATGGACCCGGCCGTCGTCGTGGCCCATGGAGGCGACGCGCTCAAGTACCTGGTTCCCGCCCTTGCCGGAACAGGCCGGCACCTGGCCTACTGCAACATCGGCACCTATGCCGGATCGGCCACACCCATCCGAATCTGGCCGTGGAAGTGGTTGACGCGCCGGCCCCAGCTCGTAGTGGCCGTTGGCAACGAGGTGAAGGATGAGTGCATCGACCGGTTCGGGGTGGATCCCGATCGGGTGGTGATGATCCCGAACGGGCGAGACCCTGACGAGTTCTATCCCAGGGATCCCGCTGGGTCGACGGACCGGGTACCGACCCTCATCTATATAGGAGCGCTTACCCAGCAGAAGCGGCCCGGCGTGTTCGTCGACCTCGTCGGACGCCTGCACCAAGAAGGCCAGCCGGTCCGGGCTCAGCTGATCGGGAGTGGTCCGCTGGCCGACACGCTGGCGGCACGGGCTGACGCGCTTGGTATCGAGCGCCTCGGATTCCGTTCGGATGTGGCCGCGCTTCTTCGGGGGGCGGACATTCTGATATTTCCCAGCCTCCCCGGGGGCGAGGGTATGCCTGGCGTCCTCATAGAAGCCGGCCTCAGCGGCATCGCCGTGGTATCGACGGCCGTCCCAGGAGCCTCGACGGTCATCGAGCCGGAGCACACCGGACTGATCGTTGATGGATCCGTTGACGCCATGACCGGAGCCGTCCGGCGGCTCCTCGACGACCCCGAGCTCCGTAACGCTATGGGCGCCGAGGGCCGCCGTCGTTGTATGTCGCTCTACTCGCTCGATGGGATGGCCAGAGCAGTGGGCATCCGCGCTGGAAGCCCTGCTCCCAAATCAACGATGAATGCGCTGTCGTCCGGGTGCTGCAGCGCGCCGGAGAGCCAATAGCTTGGCTCGTCGCAGCCGGACTCGACGAGGGAGCTCCCACTCGTACCGCGGCGGCTTATGGGCCGGACCGCGAGGGATACACAGCAACACCAAGAAGAAGGGCATCATCACCGTCCGCTCCCGACTGATGAGCCCGAGGTTGCTGAGAGAAGCGAAGGCATAAAGGAAGGCGCCGGTGAAAAAGACAGACATGGCCACATACGGCCGGGCCAGTGCCACCCGGGGCACGTACAGGAGCTGTCGAAGGGAGTACAGGAGCATGACCAGCAAGACCAAGTCTTCCAGGGCCGGGATCCACTGACTCCTCCCATGGGCATTGAAGGGCAACGGATCGAAGAGCACGGTGTAGACGTCCTTCGGATACGCGAGGATGCTCGGTGAATAGCCCACCGTGCTACTCCCGAACCCCGAGCCGGACCCAACGCTGTTGTTCGTCGAGATCTTGGTGAGGGAAAGAGACCCGTTGGTACCGGGCAAGAAGTGCAGTGTCACGAACACCGCAGCCGCCACCATCGACCCCAGCGCGATGAGGGCAATGGTTCGACGGGGGCCTTCGAACCGGGAGTTCGCTGGGGCGGGTCTCACCAACATGGCCAGGGTGAACCCCCCGAGCAGCAGGAGTACCTCATTGGGACGTATGAACATTCCTGCCGCCGAACTCACAATGACCAGCGGATAGCCACCACGGCGGTAACGGAGAATCCGCGCGCTTCCATACGCCGCCACCCCGAGCAGGAAGGTCATAATGGCCTCCTTGCTGACGTCCGAAGTCCAAAAGACGAGCGTCGGGAGGAAGAACACAAGGATTGCGTACCGTCGACGACCAGCCCCTCCGAACGTGAGTGTGAATGCCCGGTAGAAGAAGACCACTCCGATAAAGGCCAGCCAGCTGAAGACCAGGAAGGCGGCCAGCTGGTTGATGCCGACGATGGTGAAGACGACTCCGGCCACGATGCTCACCGCGCCGTTGCTGACGATTCCTTGCAGGTGGGCAGGAGCCAGGGAGAAGTCGAAGTGACGGAATCCTCGCGCCAGGATGGCGCCCTGTGAGTCGTAACGGTTGTAGTCGGCGACCCCGTCATAGAGGTGATCGACCACCCAGATCTGCAACGAAGCGCAGATCAGATGCAGGATGAGACACCAGTTCAGCGCCTTGGCCAACCAGGGATCGTGCTCTGCCTCGGCGACCCGCGCAATGAACGGCGCGACCAGCCACATACAAGAGCAGCCCAATGATTATGGCAATGATCGGCTCACTGGAAACGCCGACGCCGCTCACCACTAACCCCCTACCGCGGTGATCGTCACCTCAGGATCGAGAGTCCGCATCACCGTCGTGGTGTGGCTCGTCAGGATCCCCGGGTGGACGCGCTCGACAGCTCCGCGCCGCTCTCCTCCGTCGGGGTTGAGACTGACGCCAAAGGCTGGTCGGACTCCGGCTCTTCGAGCACCTGTTCGGGACCTTCGCCCCCCACGATGTCGTCGGACGTAACGAATGTGTGGGTACGAACCGGCACGTTGGTGAAGACCAGGCCAGAGACCGGGGCGGACAAACGCTCAAGGAGTGCTCCACTGTGACGAAGCTGCTCAGCGGTGGTCAGACGGTGCTCGGCAACGAGCACGACCACATCGACTAGTGGCACCAGGCCTTCGCCATGGTGCACGGTCAGCAGGGGCGGGACATCGATGATCACCAGATCCACCAGATCGCGGAGAGCGGCGATCACACCGGGCGCCACGCTCATGAGCTGACTGCTGTGCGAGGCCAGCTGTTCCATTGGGAGCACAGACACTCCAGGAACGCTCGTCTCCTCGAGCAGGGCTGCCACCTCCGAGGATTCGATGATGGCCGGGGGGGCGTAGGCGCTCTCGCCGTTCATGGGAACGGAACCGGTGCTTATCACGACCACGGTACGCCCGGACTCGGCACACGAGGTGGCCAGGCTCGCCGCCACGATGGCCCTCGTCGGCTCACTGCCTGGTGAGGCGACCAACACGACCCGACGAGGTTCTAGCCCGGAGGCGAGCGCTGGCCCACCAGCGATTGTCCGAGATGCCAGTGAATCGCCGCCGACCGCTCCGGCGGTGACGAGGTCGAGTTGGTCATAGACGAGCTCGTAATCGTCGACGCCTGACCCTTCTCGGGAACGACTGGCCAAGGGCTCAGAGAAGACAGCCAGCGCCAACATGCGGTACTTCTCCGACGACTGGACCGACTGGTCATGGATCTCCGCCACCACCGGATAGCCAAAGGCCTCACTGGCCCGGGCTGAGGTCCGCAGTCGCTTGTCGAACAGGCTCACGATCAGGGCGATTGCAGCACCGAGCACCACGCCGATGAGCAGCCCGGCCAACCCACGAAGGGGACGGCTGTCGATCAGTGGTGCTGTGGACTCCGACGCGTGCGAGGCGCTTTCTAGAATCGTGATGCCGGTACTCGGACTTTGGATGGCCAGCTGGGCCTGCCTCGTTTCCAGTGCCGTCAGCTCACCCTCCAGGGCGGTGGCGGTAACGCCGGCCTGATCCGCCTGGCTGTTGAGCTGCTTTTGAACGTCGAGGATCTGCATGTACACCTGGGACTGTTGGCCCTTGAGCTCCGCGGCTGCCTCCGCGTTCACCTTCGTGACGAGGGCGTAGGCGAAAGCACGGTTCAGCTTGACGGAGTCCGTCTGTGTCGGACCTTGGGCTTGGATGGTGACCACCCCGGCCTGGCCCGTGGAGACGCCCGAGGCATTTACAGCCGGCCCGGTGACTCTGATCCGGTCTCGGACAACGGCCGAGTTCTCGCCCAGTTCGGCGATGTGGCCGGCCGCGGCAATCACCTGGTCGGAATTGGCAAAGAAGATGATTTGGTCGGTCGGCACGCCGGTGCTCAGCGGACTTGTCTGATTGTTGAGTTCAGGAGGTGGAAGGGCCCCCAGCTGAGAGGTGCTCTTCCAAATCGTGTGCGTATGCGACGGGAGTAAGAGTCCGACCACCAATCCGATCAGACCCAAAACCAGCATCAGACGCCAACCACGCGCCAATGCCCCCCGATAATCAATCGGCTCCATCATGCCCCTCGTTATCTGTACGTGTTTCTCAGATGTGCGCCAGGCGGAATACGATAACCACTGTCCACGGGGAGATCAAGGGCCGCGATGTTCAAATAGCGACCTCAAGCAGGGAATTCTTCGTTGACGGGGCCAAGATCCCCAAAGATGAGGATGCTCCTCGTTCCATCCTGGACTACGTTTCTCAGCACGTCGAAGTGACAAATGTAGGGGGGGTCGTGACGATGACACAGACTCGTATCCGATTATCTAGCCGGGGGCCGAGCCGACACTCTCCGTGTTCGTCTCCGCGCCGATAGCTAGGCGAACCTAGAATGCCGGTCGGGATGACCGGTCGGTGGGATAGGTCGGGTTCTCCGGCCTGAGGGGTGTCGGGCGGCGGGGCGGTCTTGAAGTGTCAGCAGCTGGCTTCACCGGACCTAACAGGTCCAGGTTCTTGGGTCGGCCTCGGGGGTGCAGTTCTGTCGGCGGGGAAAGCAGGAATGGCAGGTGAAGGACACTGAAGCGTCGAACGGACTAGCGATGTCCGAACAGGAAGGCGCGGCAGTATCCAGCGGGGCCAGTCGCTCACGCCAAGTGGCCATACTGGCCAGTAGGGTGCGAGCCCAGCTCCTCTTTATGCTGCTCGACTGCGTCTGCGTAGCCGCCGGTTACAGCGCGTCGCAGATCATCTACCTCCGCAACGTCGCACCCCGCGACTACGGGTTCCACTTCGCCATCTTCATCGCCGCGGCCATGGTGTTGACCCTGATCAGCAACCATGTCTTCGGGCTCTATGGGCGGATGTGGCGTCACGCCGGCGTAGACGAGGCCCGCCAGATGATCTTCTCGTCCTTCGCTGTGGCTGTGGTGCTCATGTGCCTCTACCCGATTGGCCACGCCTTGAAGATCGAGACGGTGCCACCGCAAGTAGTCCTGGTGGGGCTGGTGTTCGCCTCCATCGGGATGAGCGTCCTGCGATTTCACTCCCGGATCTTCGCCTGGCAGCGCGGATCACGGGGCACGGGCCTGCGTGTCGCAATCATCGGCAGTCGCGACACGGCAGCCTCGGCCATCCGGGAGATGCACCGCTGCCCTGGCGCCGGCCTGATCCCGGTCGCGGTGTTCGACGACGACACCTCGGTGCACGGGATGTCGCTGTTGGGTGTGCCGGTCGTGGGGAGTGTCGCGGACATTCCCCAGTCCACGGCCCGCTACCAGCTCCAACAGGTCCTCTTGGCCATCCCCAGCCCCCCCCCCGAACTGATCGCCGAGGTGGTGCGGGCGTCGGAGGCATCCGGCATCGTGATGAAGGTGCTGCCCACGGTGCACGACCTGGTCGGAGGCCCCACCCGCATCCTGGACATCCAGCGGGCTCGTGAGCCCACGATCGAAGATCTTTTGGGTCGGACCTCGGTGGCCACCGATCTCGATGGCGTTCGCAGGTCCCTCGAGGGCCACCGGGTGCTGGTGACCGGGGCCGGAGGCTCGATCGGATCGGAGATCTGCCGACAGGTAGCGGCCTTCGGTCCAGCGATCCTCGTGCTGCTCGATCACGACGAGACCCACATCCACGACACCGCAGCCTCGCTCACGGGACCCATCCACCAGGCGCTGGTCGATATCACCGACCGGGACGCCGTGTTCGAGAGCTTCGAGCGATACAAGCCCGATGTCGTCCTGCACGCGGCAGCACACAAGCACGTCCCGGTCCTGGAGGACCACCCGGTCGAGGCGGCCAACACCAACGTGCTCGGAAGCCTCAACGTGATCGAGGCGGCGGAGTCCGTCGGCGTGCGACGGTTCGTGCTGATCTCCACCGACAAGGCGGTGCGACCGTCGAGCGTCATGGGCGCAACCAAGCGGTTGGCCGAACAGGTCCTCCTGACCCACGCCCCACCGGCCGCCGCCTACTGCGCAGTCCGCTTCGGCAATGTTCTGGGCAGTCGGGGAAGTGTGATTCCCACCTTCACGCGGCAGATCGAGGCGGGTGGCCCGGTGACGGTGACCGACCGTCGAATGACCAGGTTCTTCATGAGCGTCGAGGAGTCGGTGCAGCTGGTACTCCAGGCCTCTCTCCTGGCCAAAGGCGGCGAGATCTTCATGCTGGAGATGGGTGAGCCGGTCCGAATCGTCGATCTCGCCGAGCGCATGATTCGTCTGTCGGGTGCCCAGGTCGGGGTCGACATCCAGATCGAAGTGGTGGGCCGTCGCCCTGGCGAGAAACTCGAAGAGCGACTGCGGGCGCCTCTCGAGAAGGTGATGGAGACCGAGCACGCCTCCATCGAACGCCTCATCCCGATAGTGATCCCTCGCGCCGAGTTCGATGCCCACATGGACGAGCTGATAGACGCCTGTCATCGCCGTGATGCCGACAGAGGTCCGCAGTCTGCTGTTCAACACCGTGGCGGACGGGGCCGAGGTAGTACCGTCCGATGGTGACGATGAGGGGCCAGATCTCACCGACGATGAACCGGAGTGGATGACCACACAGCCATCGGAGGGGCCGACCATGGCAGTTCCGCATCTCGAGGCTGCCGGCTCCAGGAGAACCAGCGAGAGCAGGGAATAGCAGTGGCAACCTCCGAGCGTCTGGTGGTCGTGGGTCAGGGCTATGTGGGCCTGCCCGTGGCCATCCGAGCGGTAGAGGCCGGATTCGATGTCGTAGGGTTCGATGTCGATGCCACCCGAGTGAAGCGGCTTCAAACCGGCGACAGCTTCGTGGAGGACGTCAGCGCCGAACGGCTGGCCCAAGCGTTGGGCTCCGGACGTTACGAACCCACCGATGATCCAGCCGGATCGCCGGGTTCGACGTGGCGGTCATTGATGTCCCCACCCCGCTGACCGATGGCGTCCCCAACCTCTCCTACATCCAAGACGCTGCCGCATTGCTGGCTCGTTCCCTGCGGCCGGGCGTGACTGTCATCCTTGAGTCGACTACCTACCCGGGCACGACCGAGGACGTGGTGGCCACCATCTTGGAGGACGGCTCGGGACTGACTGCTGGACGTGACTTCCATCTCGGGTACAGCCCAGAGCGCATCGATCCGGGCAATCCGGAGTGGAACTTCACCAACACGCCCAAAGTGGTCTCCGGCATAGACGAGAGTTCGCTCGCCGCCGTTCAAGCCTTCTTCGACCGGTTGGTAGACGAGACGGTCCCGGTGTCAGGCACCCGCGAAGCCGAGCTGACCAAGTTGCTCGAGAACACCTTCCGGCACGTCAACATCGCGCTGGTGAACGAACTGGCCATGTTCGCCGCCGCCTTGGACATTGATGTCTGGGAGTCCATTGACGCCGCGTCGACCAAGCCCTTCGGATTTCTTCGATTCACGCCGGGACCTGGAGTGGGAGGCCACTGCCTTCCCATCGATCCGAGCTACCTGTCATGGAAGGTTCGCCAGAGCGTCGGTCAGTCCTTCCGATTCGTCGAGTTGGCCAACGACGTCAATGAGCACATGCCCGACTACGTGGTCCGTCGTCTGATCACCGCGCTCAACCGCGACCGCAAGGCGGTGAACGGCTCCCGAGTGCTCATTCTCGGAGTGGCCTACAAGCGCAACACGGGCGATAGTCGGGAGGCTCCAGGAACGGTTATCGCCCACAGCCTGGCCGCTCTGGGGGCAGAAGTACGGGTGGTCGACCCACTCCTTTCGCCAGATGCGATCGGCCTTCCTCTCGTGGAGCTAACCGTCGAGGAGGTCGAGGCGGCCGATGCCGTGATCGTGGTGACCGACCACGATGTGTTCGATTACGGGATGGTTCAAGATCATGCCCGCTTCGTCCTCGACACCCGGAATCGCATCAGGGGACCGAGAGTCGAATCGCTGTGAAGCACCCGCGACCCGAGTGAGAGTCCTCGTTACGGGTGGTGCCGGCTTCATTGGGTCGAACCTCTGCCGCCAACTTGAACAACAGGCATTCGTTGATCAGATCGTCGTGCTCGACGATCTGAGTACCGGGTCGCTGGAGAACCTCAAGGGGTGTTCGGTCGAGTTCATCGAGGGGTCGATCGTCAATGAGGATGATCTCAACACTGCTGCAACGGGAGTCGAGGCCATCATCCACCTGGCGGCTCGCCCTTCGGTACCGCGCTCGCTGGCCGATCCCATGGCCACCCACACGGTGAACGCGACCGGGACCATGATGGTGCTCGAGGCGGCCCGACACCACGGCATGCCTCATGTCGTCGTGGCTTCGTCGTCATCGGTGTACGGCGCCAATCCCGCCCTCCCCAAGCGAGAGACCATGCAGACCCTTCCGGCCAGCCCCTATGCGGCGAGCAAGCTCGCCACTGAGTCTTACGCACTGTCCTACGGACGATCCTTCGGTCTTCCCGTCCTGGCCTTTAGATTCTTCAATGTGTTCGGACCCTTCCAGCCGGCTGGTCATGCCTACGCAGCGGTAGTCCCCGCGTTCATTGCTGCGGCCCTAGCCGGTCGGCCGTTGCCCATCGACGGTGATGGGACCCAGACGCGGGACTTTACGTTCGTGGACACGGTCACCGCCACGCTCGCCGGTGCAGTGCACCGTCGGGTGGTCGATTCCGAACCAGTCAACCTGGCCTTTGGCTCACGGATCTCCCTGCTGGAACTGATCGACGAGTTGGAGAAGGTACTGGGCCATCCGCTGGCCCGTGAGCACCGCGACCCGAGGGCGGGCGACGTCCCGCACTCGCAGGCCGACAGCGCCCGCCTGAGGTCCCACTTCCCCGATATCGAGCCCAAGCCCTTGTCTGCATGTCTCCGCGCCACAGTGGCCTGGCTCCGTGAGACGAGTTGATCAAGGTCCCTAGCGGATCCGATGAAACCGGTCGGCTGACATGGCGGCTCTGGGTAGGGATCGCCGCGCTGCTGGCCACGCTGGTCGCCGCCGTGATTCTTCATCACGACCCGGGGACCAATGCGGTGGATCGGGCCGGGTTCACCCTGGTCCCCATCAACCCCCACAACGTTGCCCTCCGCGACGTCACCAAGTTGGGCCTCGCCACAACACTCATCATCGGTTCGATCGGGGCCGCCTTGGTGGCTTGGTTCATCCGGCACAACCGACCGAGGGCGTTAGCCTGCTTGGTCAGCCCGACAATTGCTGTTGCCTTCAATGAGCTAGTGGTCAAGCCTGTGGTGGGGAGGCACTACCTCGGGGAGCTCACCTTCGCTTCCGGATCGGTGACCGTGGTGGCGGGGGTAGCGACGGCATGGGTTCTCGCCGTCCCATCCCGAGCCCGGCCGGTGGCGATGGTGGCCGGCGCGGCGGTCGTCATCTTGATGGTGCTCGCCGTCATCGCTCTGCAGTGGCATTTTCCCAGCGATGCCTTGGCGGGCGTCACTCTGGGTGTTGGGATCGTCCTTTTAATCGATGTAGCCCTCGTTAAAAATGACGAGAGCGGCTAAACTTTGGCCAGTGACGGTGTGGTGGCAAGGTCCACCGCAGCGGTGAGTGTCGGAGGGAGGGCAGCGGTGGGCGTCGTGGGCAGGGGTGAGAGTGGGCAACCGTCGGCCGAACAGGGCGACCGTCCTCCCGAAAGCGCCGCGGTGGCCTGCATCACAATAGGGACAGGGACAGGCGGTGGCCTGGTTCCCGATCAGCTGTTGTCCCGGGTGATGGGGATGATCCGATCCGACGATCGGGTGTGTCCGATCTGGTCGGGCGGCTGCGTCGTCAGCTTCGGAAGTACCGCCCGTACCGTCCTGCCGGAAACTCTGGCCGAGCGGATGGTCGAGTCACTCGAGGGCCTCGGCTCGGACGGAGTGGTCGTATCAGTGGGAATGGCCAGTAGCACCCGCCCCATCGGTCTCGACGTGTTGACCCAACGGTCCGTGTCTTCGTCCCGGTCAGGTCGGCCTCGAAGCGCCCGCTCGAACGGCCCAACGGCGGTCACCGTCCTCGACCACGAGTGTGCGGTGCCACCCACCTGCCTCGGGCTCCGACGCCGGTCTCGGCGAGAGGCCAGTCTCCGCGGGATCTCCCATCTCGAATGGCGAAACCACCAGGTCTATGCAGCTCCGCCCCGCTCGACCCTCCTCATCCTCGATGGCGACTTTGACCAGTTGTGTGGCCCCGGGCCCGTGGCCCGCTCCATCATCTATAGAGCCGACGGATACGGCTACGACACGGCCGTGCGCAGCCTCGCCGGCTTCGACGCACCCCTCCTCGACGAGCTGGTGCCGACACTGGTCGTCATCGTCCTCGATCACATCCCCTCGAGCACCCTTCCCATGTCTTGGACGACCAGTTCGTGGCGGCTGGCCTCGGTGGCCACAACCGCCGCCGTGCGTCACAAGGTTCCCGTGCTCGCCGTGAGCAACCGAGGAGCAGGCGCACTGGCAGCTTGCGTGAGCCACGGGGCCAGCGCGCTGTTTGGCCTGGGTGACATCGATGGCCACCTGGGCCGGCACCGGACTTCGACGGACGCCACCTCGTGGGAGATGCACAACGTCACGAACGAGCACCGGCCTCCCGGCTTCGATGCCCTCCTCACACTGACCGACAGCGAGCGCAGGGTCCTGTTCTACCTGACCGGCGGGTGGTCTGCTCAGGCGATCGCGGATGAGTTGGTCGTCTCGCTGACCACCGTCCGATCCCATATCCGGTCCACACTCCGCAAGTTGGGTGTCCGCTCGCAACTGGCCGCGGTGGCCATCGCCAACGGACTCGACTTCGAAGCGGTACGACAGCCCGAGCCTGCGGCGGTGGGTCCTCGCTGAGTGACCGCTGAGGCCGCGGGGGATCCGACAGGCACCATACGGATCGTGCTCCTGGCCGGACCCGGCGAGAGCACCGACATCGTGGCCAATGCGTTGGCCACCAGCGGTGACGATCTCGTCGTGGTGGTGGAAGAGCCAGCGTCACGAGTCACCATGGCCCGACGGCGGGCACGGCGCCTGGGGTGGCCCATCGCGGTTGGCCAGGTCCTGTTCGTGGTCTCGGTGCTCCCCGTGCTCCGACGACGCAGCGCAGCCCGCCACGCCGCCATCCTGAAGGAGTTCAGCCTGGATGCCACGCCCGTGGCACCCACGCACCGGGTCGCCTCGGTCAACGACGATCAGGTGATCGCCCTTCTCGACTCGATCCGTCCCGACCTGGTCGTGGTCAACGGGACCCGCATCATTGCCGCCCGCATCCTGGACGCAGTGAACTGTCCGATCATCAACGTCCACACCGGGATCACACCGCGCTATCGAGGTGTGCACGGGGGCTACTGGGCTTTGGCCGACGCCCACCCCGAGTGGGTGGGAACGACCGTCCATCTTGTGGATCCCGGGATCGACACCGGTGGGATTCTCGGTCAGTCCGTCTTCGCCGTGACCAGCGAAGATTCGTTTGCCACCTATCCCACCTTGCATGTAGCGGCCGGGCTTCCCCTGCTCGGAGCCCAGATCGACCGGGTCCGCCGCGGAGACACCCTCCAGCCTGGGCAGGACCCTCTGGCACCCGGTTCACACCTCTACTTCCATCCGACGGCCTGGGGATACCTCTGGTCCCGTTGGCGGCGAGGGGTCCGGTAACTCCGCCGCCCGCCCGAGTCGGTGACCAGCCGATGCCCGGTTCGGTCCTTCGAGTAGGAATTCAACCCTTCAGGCGTCCATCCAACCTGTCGATACAGGTCCAAACGGCCGAGAGCCGTGGGCATGGCGGCACGGGCAGTGGGAGCAGGGGCAGAAGTGAATCGGGACCGCTGAGGCGCAGATGGAACGCCACCTCCGCTCGAGTGCTCAACGCACCCTCCCAACATCTAGAAGTCCCCGTCCCACCTTCCGCCTGGCCGTCCTCGGCGCTCTTGTCGCCGCCCTGTGCACCGCCGGCACCATATCGGCCGCTGCAGTCGTCCCGGAACCCCTGGTCTCTTCTCACCTGACCTACCGGACGTTCACCCCGCCATCGTCGATCACCGACGACTGCTCACACGACGTGGCCGATCCCCTCCGAGCGTGGCTCTACTCGTTGCCAACCGGAACCAGTACCAATCCAGTCGTGGTGGTCTTCGCCCCCGGCGGGTGCTATCTGGTGAACGAGTCGCTTTTCCTGCGCTCGTTCAACGACGTGGTGTTCGACGGCAACGGTGCCACCTTTCGACAGGCCACACCGACGACCGAGTCGATGCTGATGGCCTCCGGTGTCACCCCCTACTCGGGGACGTCCTACATGCCCTTCTACGCCAGCTTCTACCTGCCCATCGCGCCGATCATCTGGTACTTCGATGGCGGCTCAGACATCACCATCGAGGATATGACCATCGACGGTCCCAATGTCAGTCAGAAGTCGACGAGTGGCGGCGGGACCATGGTGGACTCAGGCATCGAACTGGACGGGGTGCAGCGGGCCGTCATCCGAGACAACAACATCGAACACGTCGACGGGGACTTCGTCACCCTGATGGGGTTGCTCGATGCTCCCACCGCCAACTGGAGCTATCCCACCACCGACGTCACCATCGCCGACAACTCGTTCCAGATGAGCGGCCGCCAGGGAATCACCCCCGAATCAGTCAACCGGGTGAGCATCACCGGCAACACATTCAGCAACGTGGGGGCCACCGCCATCGACATGGAGTCCGGCGTCATCGGAGGTTGCGCCTGTGACGTCTCGGTCGACAGCAATGTGTTCTCCACGACGGCACCCTTCCTCGTCTCCGCCATCACCGGTTCGGCGATCACACGCTTCGCCTTCACCGACAACACCCTGAATCAGGGTGCCCAGCTCCGGGTCGAGTTGGCCCCGGCCCTTCCCTCCTCGGCCATCACCATCGCCCACAACACCGGGTCGGCTGCCGCCGCCTGGCCGTACCAGTCCGTGTTCATCGGGCACGGTCCCTACGGCGACAGCGCCGGGACGATGACCGGTGTCTACATCGGGTCCAACACCTTGCCGGACAACCTGTACGGCCCCAGCTTCACCTACAGCGGGCAGAACGTCAGCGGGCTGGCCATTCGGAACAACGTGCTGTCGGCATCACGTCCACTCGTGCCTCTCCAGATGGACGGCAACCAGACTCAGGGATACTCCTGTGGGAACACGACTACTGTCGGCGGGTCACCGGTAGACGGCCAGTGCGCGGGTTATGTCGCCCCGGCTCTCCCCATCGCACCACTCGTACCGAGCGACAGCGGGATCATCACGGTGAACCATCCACCCTTGGCCATCACCTCGTCGGGTCTGGGCTCGCTCACCGTCGCCACCCCGTACTCGGCCACCCTGCAGGCTTCCGGCGCTTCGGGGGCGGTGAACTGGTCGGTTACCGGTGGATCGCTGCCATCCGGTCTGCACCTGACCTCGGCTGGCACCCTTACCGGGACCCCGACCACCCCAGGATCATCCACATTCACCGTCTCGGCCACCGATGGGGACGGCGACACGTCGACCGAACTGTTCTCCGTCGCCGTGTCCCCGCTCAATGCCACGGCGACGTCGCCGGTGAGCTCGATTGCTTCGACACCCGACGGTGGTGGTTACTGGCTCACCGACTGGACGGGCCAGGTGCTGACCCGAGGTGACGCCGGCTATTTCGGCTCGATGGCCGGGACGCACCTGAACGCGCCGATCACCCACATCGTGCCCACTCTGGATGGCCACGGGTACTGGCTGGTGGCCGGCGACGGTGGCATCTTCTCGTTCGGGGACGCCCCCTTCTTCGGGTCGATGGGGGGCCAGCACCTCAATGCTCCTGTCGTTGACCTGGCCCCCACCGCCGATGGTGGGGGGTACTGGCTGGTGGCCACCGACGGAGGGATCTTCTCGTTCGGCGACGCTCGGTTCCAAGGGTCGATGGGGGGCCATCACCTCAATCAGCCCATCGTGGGGTTGGCCACGGACGCTGGCCACCGGGGGCTACTGGCTGGTGGCCAGCGACGGCGGCGTGTTCAGCTTCGGTGCTCCCTTCCTCGGTTCGACGGGCGGAATACGTCTCCATGAGCCGGTCAACGGTATGGCGGCCACCGCGAGAGGAGACGGGTACTGGTTCGTCAGCTCGGATGGTGGCATCTTCGCCTTCGGCAGTTCGGCTTTCCACGGCTCGATGGGGGGACAGACGCTCCACGCGCCGGTGATGGGAATGGCCGCCGACAACGCCACCGGCGGCTACTGGCTGGTGGCCGCCGACGGTGGCGTCTTCAGCTTCGGTGCACCTTTCTACGGGTCCGGAACGCCCTGAGAAGCCCCTTCCGCCCCTATTCCCTGGTCCGCTACCATCGTCTGCGTGGGCAAGGGCATAAGGGCAGAGCCGGGTACTGATGGCCCAGTGGATCCCACGGCCAGTCCCCGGACCGGGGAGGCCGCGTCACCATGACCGATCCGGTCCGTTCGGGAGCGTTGGTGATCTCGCTTGACTTCGAACTCCACTGGGGATTGCGCGACCACGTCGGAAGAGACGACGCACGCTACCGACGCCTTCCCGCCGCGCGGCAGGCGGTGGCCGAGATGGCCCGACTCTTCGAGGCCCGGGGCATCCGGGCCACCTGGGCCACCGTCGGCTTCCTGTTTGCGTCGGAGCGCAACCAACTCGAGCGCGACAGCCCGTCGGTCCGACCCCACTATGGCCATCGGGCCCTCGATCCTTACGGTGAGCCCGTTGGTGACGATGAGTCGAGCGATCCTGAGCACCTGGCTGGGTCGCTGGTAGACCTTCTGGCGGCGACCTCGGGCCAGGAGCTGGGCTCTCATACCTTCTCCCACTTCTACTGCCTGGAAGACGGCCAATCCGAGATCGAGTTCCGAGCCGACCTCGCCGCCGCCCAGGCCATCGCCGGGCGCCGCGGTCTGCAGCTGCGAAGCCTGGTCCTCCCACGCAATCAGTGGAACCCTTCCTATACCGAGGCGGTATTGGACAGCGGCTTCGACTGCATCCGGGGACCGCAGCGAAGCTGGGGTCATCAGGCGGGTGGTCGAGCGGTCGCCGGTACGCCACTCCGCCGTGGTGCCCGGATCCTCGACACCTATGTGGGCGTCGGACCTCCCCCGACCACTGCGTGGGGCGACGTGCGCCAGGCGTCCGGTCTGTGCGACGTCCCGGCCAGCGCATTCCTCCGACCGTTCGACCCGAGGCGGAAACAGCTCGAGTCTCTGCGACGGGCCCGGCTGCGGTCAGGCATGCGAGCTGCGGCTCGCCGGGGTCGCATCTTCCACCTGTGGTGGCACCCCCACAACTTCTCCCAGTACCAGTCCGAGAATCTCGACTTCCTGAACGTACTACTCGACGACTTCGCACGACTGCAGTCGTCCGAGGGCATGCGGTCGCTGTCCATGGGGGATGTGGCCGACGAGGTGGCACCCCGGGTTCCCGAAGCTCGGAACAGCCCGCATCATCGAGTGCCCACCGAGTAAGCCCTCAGCTTGCGGCGGTCGACTCCGCCGTCGAACGAGCTAGGGCATCGATCACCAGATCGGCCGCACATTCGAGGGCCTGGTCGGCTCCGATAGCGACTTCGGGCGACTCGGGCACCTCATAGGGATCATCGGCCCCGGTGAAGTGGTCGATGCCACCGGCAGCGGCCTGTGCGTAGAGGCCTTTGGCATCCCGAGAGGCACACTCGGTGAACGAGGCCGAGAGGTACACCTCGACGAACGGAAGCCCGGCCTTCTCGTGAAGGATGCGGGCCCGCTGCCGGGAGCTGGCATACGGACTGATGACCGCCACAATGGCCACCAGACCGGCATCGGCGAACAGACACGCCACCTCGGCGATCCGGCGGCAATTCTCCTCCCGGGCCGCCTGGCCAAATCCAAGGTCCTCGCTCAGACCGGTGCGCAGGTTGTCACCGTCGAGCCGGTAGGCGCTCCGCCCGCTGGCGACCAGTCGCCGTTCGATCTCGACGGCCAGAGTCGACTTGCCCGATCCGGACAGACCGGTCAACCAGACCGTCGCGCCCGGAGTCCCGGTTGCCCGGGCCCGGTCCGCCCGAGTGAGCTGTCCAGCATGCCAGGTCAGGTTGGAAGAAGGCACCGTACTCTCACCGCTCAGTCGGGTCCGAGCAGCATGCCCGCTCCGACCGTCACATTGGTGTCTTCGGCAGCCAAGATGAACGAACCGGTCTGCCGGTTGCGCCGATAGCTGTCGTAGAACAGAGGCTGGGTTACCCGCAGGCTCACCCGTCCGACATCGTTCAGACCGAGCGTCGAGGATGCCTCGTCCCGGTGCAACGTGTTGACGTCGAGCCGGTAGCGGACGTCACGGACGACGGCCCGCACCCACCGTGTGGTGTGTTTGAGGGCGAAGAAATCGCCGACCTTGAGGGGCTTGTCGGTCATCCAGGCCACCATGGCCTCGAGGTCCTGGCCCATGGTCGGGCGGTTCGCCGGCCGACAGATCAGGTCACCGCGAGACACATCCACGTCGTCGGTGAGTCGGACGGTCACCGACATGGGCGGGAACGCCTCTTCGATGGGCCCGTCGAAGGTGTCGATACCGGCGACGGTCGTGGTGAGCCCCGAGGGCAGCACCATCACCTCGTCGCCGGGCTTGAAGACGCCTCCAGCCACCCGGCCGGCGTATCCCCGGTAGTCGGGGAGGCTCGTCGTCTGGGGACGGATGACCCACTGGACCGGCAAACGGGGATCGATCAGGTTGCGGTCCGAGGAGATGTACACCTGCTCCAGGTGGTGGAGCAGGGAGGCGCCCTCGTACCACGGCATGTTGACCGAGCGCTGGACCACGTTGTCGCCCTGGAGGGCCGAGATGGGAATGAAGCTGAGGTCAGAGAGCTCAAGCCGGCTGGCGAAGGCGGCGAACTCCTCGCGGATCGACTCGAAGACCTCCCGGTCGTAGCCCACCAGGTCCATCTTGTTCACGCACAAGAGGAGATGGGGCACCCGGAGCAGCGAGGCCAAAAAGGCGTGGCGCCGGGTCTGCTCCACGATCCCCTTCCGGGCGTCAACGAGCACGATGGTGAGATCGGCGGTCGAGTTCCCGGTCACCATGTTCCGCGTGTACTGGATGTGACCGGGGGTGTCGGCGATGATGAATTTGCGGGCCGGAGTGGCGAAGTAGCGGTAGGCCACGTCGATGGTGATGCCCTGCTCCCGCTCGGCGCGGAGGCCGTCGGTCAACAGGGCGAGATCCGTGTATTCGTCACCACGCTGACGGCTGACCCGCTCGACGGATTCGAGCTGGTCCTCGAAGATGGCCTTGGAGTCGTAGAGGAGGCGCCCGATCAGGGTGCTCTTGCCATCGTCGACGGAACCGGCCGTGGCCAGGCGGAGGAGCTCCATCAGAAGTACCCCTCGCGCTTGCGATCCTCCATGGATGCCTCGCTCACCCGGTCGTCGGCCCGTGTGGCGCCCCGTTCGGTCAGCCGGGATGCGGCCACCTCGGCCACGATGTCTTCTGCGGAGGTGGCGGGGGACTCAACCGCACCGGTGACAGTCATGTCGCCCACGGTGCGGTACCGCACGGAGGCCTCGAACACCTCTTCATCGTCACGGACGGTCACGTGAGGTCCGACAGCCAGCAGCATGCCGTCGCGGCGGAACACCTGGCGCCGATGCGAGAAGTAGATGGTTGGGAGGGGTATCTCCTTGTCGGCGATGTACTGCCAGATGTCCAGTTCGGTCCAGTCGGAGAGCGGGAAGACCCGGATGTGTTCGCCGGCGCGGTGACGGCCGTTGTAGAGGGACCACAGCTCGGGACGCTGGTTCTTCGGGTCCCACTGGCCGAACTCATCCCGGAAGGAGAACACCCGCTCCTTGGCCCGGGCCTTCTCCTCGTCGCGACGGGCCCCGCCGAACACCGCATCGAACTTGTTCTCGGTGATGGCATCGAGCAGGGTACGCGTCTGGAGCCGATTGCGGGACGGGTCTGCGCCGCCCTCCTCGGTGACCCGGCCGGCGTCGATCGACTCCTGGACCGAGGCCACGACGAGGTTCACGCCGAGATCCTCGGCGCACCGGTCACGGAACTCGAGGACCTCGGGAAAATTGTGCCCGGTGTCGATGTGCATGACCGGAAAGGGAATCCGTCCAGGCCAGAAGGCCCGACGGGCCAGATGGAGCATGACCACGGAGTCCTTGCCGCCCGAGAACAGCAGCACCGGCCGCTCGAATTCAGCAGCCACCTCACGCATGATGTGGATGGACTGGGCCTCGATGCTCTGGAGCTGGGTGAGCTGGTACTGGCCCGAACCCCCTCCTGACGTTCCCCGATCCATGACCGGCAAATCTAGTCGCTGGCCACAATCGCATGGATCGGCGGGGATGGTCGACCCTCCGGCTCAGATTTCGTTCATGACCTCGATCCGGGGACCGGATTCGCACTCGATGCTGGTCAGTGCACCCGACTAGGGAGCCGTGGGAGCATCACGACGGTTCCGCCGGTGCCGGCTCCCCACTACCTGGTGGTAGCTCCGACGAGGCGGTTTCGACCTCCCCCGCCTCATCGTGCACCTCCGCGGCAGCCGATTCCTCGTCCGGGACTGTGGCCCGATGTTGCCGCGGCACCGTCCTGCGGAGGTCGCTCGGCGTGATCTCCACGTTGGTGAGGGCCACGCCGAGGACCGGTGCCCCGATCCGGCGCAGGAGATCTCCGGCCACGCGGGCATCGTCGGAGGTGGTGAGCCCACACTCCCCCACCACCAGGACCACGTCCGCCGCATGGGCCAGGGCCTCGGCGTGGTGCAGAGCCATCATCGGAGCCACGTCGACAATAATTACGTCACACACCAGCCGAGCCGCGTCCAGCAGGGTACGGCCACGCGTCACCAGTTCGGCACTCCCGGTCATGAACGGGTGCAGCGAAAGTCGGTAGACATGATCGAGGCGTGACGGCTCGAGCTCCTCTTCGACCTGGCGTGGCTGGATCCGGTCGGCCCCGGGAACCTCGGGGGCGGAGGAGGCCACGGCACCCGCCTCGATGTCCCACGTGCTGATGACCGCAACCTTTTGTCCAGCCTCCCCGTAGATGGCCGCCAGATTGGCGGCCACGTAAGGACGGGTCTGTTCGTTACCGGCCGAAACCACGAGGATGACCTGTCGCGTACGAGGCTCCGTCGGCTCGGCCGAGGACGACGCCGTCGGTCGTACCTCCGACCCGGTTTCCGTCGCCCGTGAACGACGCCATCGGGATGGCTCGGCCCGGTCGCCCGACTCGTGGCCGGGGCTGGTGCCGTGGGTCGACGAGCCGCCCTCGACAACCTCGGGACGTTCAGCCCGCTCCCGGGTGGCTGCATCCGCCACTGGATGGCACCGATACCGGCTCAAACATCAAGGACATGCGCAGCATGCGGTAGGCCTCGGCCCCCACCGAGTCGGGGTTGCGCACGACATCCACCATGGGTGCCTGGCCGCTATCGGTTAGCGTCTGGGACTCGGCGGCCGGAATCTCGACAACCACGGGGAAGCCGAAGGCGGTCCGGGCCCTGGACGCGTTGGTGAGGGTCCGATCGTTCCTTCCCCGTGCCGAATCGACGAGCACGGCAAGCACTATCCCGACGACCAGCCCGATGCAGAGACCGAGGATGCCCCGTAGCCATCGCGTACCCGACGTGCCGGCGGGGAGGCCACCGGCCGCTGAGCGTGGCGCTGGGCGTTTCGAGCACCTGGTAGCCGGTGTGGCCGGCAACGACGGTCCCGCTCCCGCCCTTGGCGATGGCGCTCGTGGTAGCCAGGAACGTCAGATACTTGCCCAGTTGGTCGGCGTAGGCATGGGCCAGCGAGGTGGCCTGGGCTCTGGTCCTCCCACGGGCAGTGAGCACGACCGTGCTGGTTGTCCCGCTGGCTCGGGCGCTGTTGCCCCCTGGACCGACGACGGCAGAGAAGTAGGCGGGGTAGCGGCTAGTGGGGACGTCGAGTCCGGCGGCCTTGGCCGCAGCCGTCTCCACCACCAAGCCGGAACCGTAGAACTGGATCTGTGCGGCGGTGACATCTCCGGCGACCTGGTTCCCGCCCCCACCGGGAGCCGTGCCCACCAGGGTGCGGGCCTGCCAGGCCAAGGCCGGGGAGACCGGCGAACCGACTCGTGTGGTGCTGACCGGAAGCACCACCCCGACCAGGACGCCCACCACGCCGAGCGCGACCACGAGCCACCACGTGCGTCGAAGTGCCCCTGCAACGTCCATACGACCCCTTGTCTATACCCCTGATCACAGCGCTGACCAGCGCTGATGGCACAATCAGCCCACCCACAACGCCAGCAGTGACAGTGGAAGGCACGCTCCGTGGTATCTGCACCCACGATGGCGGGCGTCATGCCCCCTTCGGCTCACTCAACAGGGACCGCAAGACCGGTTGGTAAGCTCTGTACTGGGAGTATCTATGGACCGAACACGCCGACTCATCATCAGCCTGGCCCTCACGGCCGTGCTGGTCGTCGTCGAGATTGCCTTCGGCGTGGTGGCCCATTCGAGTGGCCTCTTGGCCGACGCCGGCCACAACGTGGCCGATGCCGCCGCCTTGGTGCTCTCCTTGGTGGCGGTGCGCCTGGTCCTCCGCCCACCCAGTGCTGCCCGCTCCTTCGGGAACCACAGGGCCACCATCCTCGCGGCACTGGCCAACGCCTCACTGATCGCAGTGGTGACCGTCCTCATCGTCGTTGACAGCGTCCATCGGCTGGCCCACCCCGAACCGGTGCGGGCCGGAATCGTGGTGGTTGTGGCTTCGATCGGCCTGGTGGTGAACGGTCTGGCCGTCCTCGTCCTGCGTGACCCATCGAACGACCTCAACATGCGTGCCGCGGTACTCCACATGGCCGGCGACGCTCTGGCCTCGCTGGCCGTGGTACTGGCCGGGGTCGTGATGGTCTTCGAACCCTCGGCCACCTGGCTCGACCCCGTCTCGGCCCTCGTTGTGGCGGCCATCATCGTGCAGCAAGCGGTTCGGATCTTCCGGGCCAGTATCGATGTGCTCCTCGAGTCCACTCCATCGGGGCTCGACGTCGACGACCTGACCCGATCCATGGCCTCGGTCCGGGGCGTGACCGAAGTCCACGACCTCCACGTCTGGAACCTGTCCAGCGATCTTCGGGTTCTCTCCGCCCATGTAGTCCTCGACGGGCATCCAACCTTAGAAGAGGCCCAGGCCGTGGGGGACGCGGTCAAGCACTCCATCGCCGAGCCCTATGCCATCTCCCACAGCACCCTTGAACTCGAATGCGAGCGGTGCAAAGACGAGCTAGATCCCTGTCTCATGGAGTCGGTCACCGTGTCCACACCGGCTCACTCACCCCCACTAAAGGCCCCTCTGATCGCGGGTTCGGCTGTGGCGAATCACGAGCGGAAGCCGCCGTTCCTTCAGGCCACCTGGACGTCAGGAGCCTGACCAGAAGAGGACCCCGGTACCCGACTCGGTGGTGCCCAGACCGGAGAAGACCACCTTGGCCACGGTGACCCCGGTGGGCATCATGGTGCCCCAACACAGCGTCTGTGGCTTTCCCTGCGGCACATTGTCGCCGCTGCTGGTGCAGCCCGGGAACGGCCCGATGATCTCCGCGCTATTGAAGCCGTAGGTCATGCCGTCCGAGCCGATGATGAACGGTTCGCCTGCGAGGGAGTCAGGCCCTTCGACGACGGCGGTGAAGTTGAGGCCCACCCACCGTGAGCCGGCGGCTGCCGCGTTGTTGGGATCGTTGGGTACGGCGGGGTCGATGACCTTCTCGAGGGTGATCTTCTCCGGATCCTCGGACGAGGTCTTGGTGGACTGCGTCGTACCGATCGGCTTCCCGCCGGCCGACGATCCTCCGGCGGTGGTGGTCGTGGTCGTACCCAGGGCAGCCAGCGACACCTTCGTGTTGCCCTTCTTGTACAACCGGTTGCAGATGGTGCCGAGGGCCTTGGCGATCACCGCATTGTCGCTCTCCGAGAGATCCGAGGTCCCACCGTTCTGCTCCTCGATGGCGGCGACTCCCGGGATGGTGTCATCGGAACCCACCGATACCGAGCAGTACTCCTTCCCGTTGGTGGAGGAGATCTGGAAGTCACCCTTGGCCCGATAGGCCTTCTGGCCCACCCCGGGCACGGCCACCTTCGAGTCGAGACCACGCACGTCCTCTTGGAACGACGACTTCGCGTCACTGCCTCCGACGACCAGGACGTCGATCGCCGGCCCGTCTTCGGAGGCGTCCGAGTACACGCACTGCTGTCCAGTCGCTCAACGCCTTAGTCACCTTGACCTTGGCGACCGGGGCGCTCATCAGCGGTTGCACCTGGGCCTTGGTCAGCTGCTTGCAGGTGGCGGCAGGAGTGGCCGCTCCGGCTACCGCTCCCCCTCCGACAACGATGCCTCCGGCTACCGGCAGACAGACCAGCATCATGGTCAGGAGCCCCAGGGAAAGAACCGAGACGGTCGGTCGGGTCCTTCGTGGCGGTGAAAACGGATGTCTGGGCGCGCGCATGGACAGCCTTTCGTTCGAACCGCTGCTGATTCCGCCCTCGGCACCGGCCACGGGTGTTGGCTGGACAATACGACACCGTCCACCCGAGGTCATCAGTACACGACTACGTAGTGCGAACGACCTAGATGGTGGCTCCCGACCAGACGGATACGGGCTCCCCCCCGCCCCCGGCGTTGGCCCGCCTCGGTGGCGCTGCCACTCTGCGCCCGGGCGCGACGCAGCCCCGAGTAACCGAACGACCGAAGCCGCCCGAGCTCCTCGGGGCCACGTACACGGTACGTCCGGCCTGTCCTTTGCCTGGCCGTGTCGGACGGCCCTGCGCCGGACTTCTCGCCGCTACACCCCGGAGGGCCCACCGGTTCGAAACCGAACCACCTTTCCGGTCGCCTACGGCCCCCTCCGATACCCCGGAGAAACCTCTGGAGCTGGTCTTTCGACCCGTTCCCGGGGCCTCCGCCGGTGTGCGGTGGGGCTTCAACTTCCGAACAATTGCCACTGTGAAGGAAGGCCATCCACGGGTCAATAGGATGCCGCGAAATCCCTACCTTTTCCCCGACATTTCTTGGCCTGTCCCCAGGATCCGAAGAGATGTCCACCGTTCGTCCCCAGCAGGCCGTCCCTTACCGCCTTGGGCCCTCGGGGAGGGAAGGCAGTAGGGTTTCCAAGCGATGTCGTGGGGGACGGGCAGAGGGCAGGATCACCGGGGCGAAGCTATGGCCATCGAGCCAGACGCATCCGACGCGCCGAACGTGCCTGCTCCGACCAGCAGGGACCCCGATGCATCCACCGCTCACGTCCTGTCCCCCAGCGCGGAGACGAGGGCCGACTCCGTCGAGGACGCGGTCGTGTCGGATCGCCGGCGGCGATCACTCACCGGGAAGGGCGGGAGGACGATTGCGGCCGTCGTCACGGTGGCCGTGGCGCTGACCGTCGTGATGGTGGCGCTGAACTCGTCGGAAGCCCATCCCGCCGCCGTTCCGTCGACGACAACCCGTTCGGTCCACCCGAGCACGCTTCCCTTCACCTCAGACGCGCCGGCTGCCACACAGCCACCGGTGGCGAGTAACCCACTGGCTCCCGGGGCGCCGGTCAACTCGGGCCAGGACGAGTCGGACCCCTACGTCCTCGAGACCTTGGGTCGCTACTTCCTCTACACCAGCAACACGACATCGGACTTCAAGCACCTCGGCATGAACGTTCCGGTCGCATCGTCGACAAACTTCACCACCTGGGGCCCGGTGACCGACGCCATGCCCGTCCTGCCGACGTGGGTCGAGAAGAACTTCACCTGGGCCCCTGACGTCCACCAGTTCGGATCGACGTACGTGCTTTACTTCACGGGCTACTTCGCCTGGGGCGACGAGCAGTGCATCGGGGATGCCACCTCGGCCTCACCCACCGGACCGTTCACCGCGGCCAGCCAGCCATTCATCTGCCAGTCCGACCTGTCCGGCTCCATCGATCCCCGGGTCTTCACCGACGACAGCGGGGTCAACTGGATGCTGTGGAAGTCCGACCAGAACGCCCACGGCAAGCCCAACCCGACCACGCTCTGGTCCCAGCGGTTGACGGCGGGCGGCCTCGGACTGGTGGGCACGCCCAACGCGCTCGATGTCCCCCGACGAGGCCTGGCAGGGCACGATCGTAGAAGCACCCGATATGGTCGAGGTCAACGGCGCCTACTGGCTGCTCTACTCGGCCAACTGGTTCAACCAACCCGCCTACGGCATCGGCATGGCCTTCTGTGCCGGCCCGGCCGGACCATGCGCCGATCCCTACGACAAGCCGCTGCTGGGCTCGAACCTCCAGGGCTTCGGGCCCGGCGAGGCATCCTTCTTCCGGAACGATTCGGGGATCTGGATGCTCTACACCCCGGTCCAGCTGACCACCATGTTCCCCGTCAGGCCGGTGTACATCACCCGGGTGGGGTTCGCTCCGGGTACCGGTCCCTATCTGGCCTCCGGCGGCCCGCCTGCCGCCCTCGCCCCCTCCTCGCCCTGACCGGACCCTGACCCCAGAGGTCAGGGTCGACGGCGTTTCCTTCCAGGCGACGGACCACCACGTACCGGCCCGGGCCCTCCGGCCCGGGACGTCGACTAAGTCCGCCGACGCTCCAACTCGGCCCGGACGGCCTTGCCGTCGGCCTGGCCGCTCGTGGCCTTCATGACCATGCCGATGAGGCGGCCACCCACCTTCTCGTCCCCGGCACAGAAGCGGGCCCACTCGTCGGGCAGGGCGGCGATGGTGTCGGACACCGCCGCCACCAACGAGTCCTCCGACATCGCCTCGAATCCCTTGGCGGCGGCGATGGCCGCAGGCTCGCCCCCGTTGGCCAGCATCTCGGCCAGCACGGCTTTCGACTGAGTGGCGGTCAAGCTCCCGTCGGCTTCCAGGCTCAAGAGGGCCACGTACGACTCGACGGCGAGTCCGCGGGCGGCCTCGGCGTCGTTGGCCGCCTCGTTGGCTGTCCGGGCCAGGGCCAGGCCCGGGCTCACCCCGGCGGCGGCGGCGGCCACCACCAGAGGGTCGAGACCGAGATCGACCACCGTCGAGACCTGGTCCACCAGCGATCCGGACGACTGCTCCCCCATCAGCGTGACCAACCGGGCCCGACGAACCGCGGGCATGGGCGCCATGGTGTCGGCCACGGCCCGGATCCACTCCCCATCAGGCACGAGGGGCACCAGGTCCGGTTCGAGGAAGTAGCGGTAGTCGTAGGCGTCCTCTTTCGACCGCAGGGTCTGGGTGCGGCCGGCGTCCTCGTCCCAGTGCCGGGTCTGCTGGACCACCTGCTCGCCCGACTCGATGAGGGCGATCTGCCGATCGGCCTCGTAGTCGATGGCCCGGCCGAGAGACCGCACCGAGTTCAGGTTCTTGATCTCGCACCGCGTACCGAAGGGATCGTCTGACGAGCGCCGCACCGACACGTTGGCGTCGACCCGCATCGACCCCTCCTCCATCTTCCCGTCCGAGGCGCCCGAGGCCACCAGCACGGCCCGGAGTTCGGTGGCATAGGCGCGGGCCTGGGCCGAGTTCCGCATGTCGGGCCGACTCACGATCTCCACCAGCGGGACCCCCGACCGGTTGTAGTCGACCAACGAGTAGTCGGCTCCGTGGATCCGGCCCGACGCCCCGGCGTGGGTGGTCTTGCCCGTGTCCTCTTCCATGTGGGCCCGCTCGATCCCGACCACGGTGCCGTCGGGCAGCTCCAGGTGGCCGTCCACGTTGATCGGCTCGTCGTACTGGCTGATCTGGTAGTCCTTGGCCTGGTCCGGATAGAAGTAGTTCTTCCGGTGGAACGTGGAGGGCAGGATCTGGCAGTTGAGGGCGGTGCCGATGGCCATGGCCAGCTCCACGGCGCGCTGGTTGATGACCGGTAGCGATCCGGGCAGGCCCAGGCAGACCGGGCACACGTTGGTGTTGGGCTGGTCGCCGAACATGTTGGGACACCCGCAGAAGAGCTTGGTGGCCGTCTTCAACTCACAGTGGACCTCGAGGCCCACCACCATCTCCCAGCCAGCCTTCATGCCGAGGCTCCCTGGGTCAGGCGGGGAGGGTCGAGGGTGGGGGCGGCAGCTTCCACGACGGCGGCCACCTTGAACAAGGTGCCCTCCGACAGGGCCGGCCCGAGCAGCTGTACCCCTATGGGCAGCCCGTCGTCGCCCGGCCCGAACGGAACGCTGATGGCGGGGTGGCCGGCCAGGTTGCTCGGGATGGTGCAGACGTCCGAGAGGTACATGGTGAGCGGGTCTCCCGTCTTCGCCCCGAGGGCGAAGGCGGTGGTCGGGGCGGTGGGTCCGAGGAGGACGTCGCACCGGTGGTAGGCGGCGTCGAACCCCTCGATGATCCGGGTCCGCACCCGGAGGGCCTGGTTGTAATAGGCGTCCATGTAGCCGGCCGACAGCACGTAGGTCCCGAGCATGATGCGCCGCTTGACCTCGGCGCCGAAGCCGGCCGTCCGGGTGGCCGTGTTCATGGCCACGGTGTCCTCGGCCTCGCAACGGAGTCCGTAGCGGACGCCGTCGTAGCGGGCCAGGTTGGACGACGCCTCCCCCGGGGCGATGAGGTAGTAGGCGGAGAGTCCCAAGGTCACCTCGGGCACCGAGACCTCTTCCACGTGGGCCCCGGCCGCGGCCAGGGCGTCGGCGGCCTGGCGGACCCGGGCCACCACGTCCCGATCGGCCCCGTCGAGCAGCTCGGTGAGTACGCCCACGGTGAGACCGGCCACGCCGTCGTCGAGCACGGAGAGGACCCGCGGGGTGGGCCGGTTGAGCGAGGTGGAGTCAGCCGGGTCGTGACCCCCGATCACGTCGAAGAGCGTGGCGGCGTCGGCCACCGTGGTGGCAAAGGGCCCGATCTGGTCGAGCGAACTGGCGAAAGCCACTAGACCGTAGCGGGAGACGGTGCCGTAGGTCGGCTTCATGCCCACCACCCCGCACAGGGCCGCCGGCTGGCGGATGGACCCCCCGGTGTCCGAGCCGAGGGCTAGGGGGACGAAACCGGCGGCCACGGCGGCGGCCGATCCTCCCGACGATCCGCCCGGGACCCGCCCGGTGTCGTGGGGGTTCCGGGTCGGACCGAACGCCGAGGTCTCGGTGGAAGAGCCCATGGCGAACTCGTCCATGTTGGTCTTCCCCACGACGACCGCACCGGCCCGCCGCAGTCGGGTCACGACGGTGGCGTCGTAGGGGGGGCGCCACCCCTCCAAGATGCGCGAGGAACAGGTGGTGGGCACACCCCGGGTGCACAGGTTGTCCTTCAGGGCCACCGGCACCCCGGCCAACGGGCCGGGATCGTCGCCGTTGGCCACCACCCGGTCGATGGCGGCCGCTTCGGCCCGGGCTTCGTCGGCCAGGACCAGGTTGAAGGCGTGGATCTCGCCGTCACCGGCGTCGATGGCGGCAAGGTGCTCCTCCACCACGTCGACGGCCGAGCGACCTCCGGACCGGACGGCGTTGGCCAGGAACGATGAGGGGCGCGGGGCACTCACGGTGCCTCGCCCAGGATCCGGGGCACCCGGAAGCGGTGGTCCTCCACCGACGGCGCCTGCCCGAGTACTTCGTCACGATCGAGACAGGGTCGGACCTCGTCGGGCCGGAGCACGTTGGTCACGGCCATGGCGTGAGCCGTGGGCGCCACGTCGGTCAGATCCAGCGAGGCGACGTCGGCGGCGTGGTCGAGGACCTGGGCCAGCTGTCCGGTGAACAGGTCCAACTCCTCATCGGTGAGCTCGAGCCGGGCCAGGTTGGCCACGTGGGCCACATCGGCCCGTGTGATGCGCTCGGGCGTGGTCATCGGCGCCATCCGACACTCAGGTGGTCACGCACCGGGGCCGCCCATGATCGTCGAGAAGAACTCCACGACGGACGCCTCGATGAGCGGTGCGTCGTTGTCCAAGGTGGCCACGTGGAAGCTGTTCTCGAGGTGGATGCGCTCGATGGGTCCGAATACCCGTTCGGCCAGTACCTCGCCGGAGATCGGCTCGACGACATGGTCCTCTCGGCTCGACAGCAGCAGCGTCGGGCAGTGGATCTGCCCGAGGTCCTCACGCACCAGGTCGGCCCCGGCGAACAAGGAGAGGGCGGCGGCCAGCGGGGTGCCGGGGTAGGCGGCTTCGACCGCACCTTCTTTCTTGATGTCGGAGCCAATGGCGTCGAACACCTCGGTGCCCGAATCGAGCAGCGCCGAGATCCCCTGGCGAAAGTCGTCATCAGGTCCCTGGATCAGTGGGTTGACCACGGCGATGGCGGCGATCTCGGGGTGGTGCTCGGCCAACCAACACGTCAGGGTTCCACCCATGGACAGCCCGGTCACGGCCACCTGCTCACAACGGGCGGCCAGGGCGGCGAGCTCGGTCTCGGCGGCGGCCGACCAGTCCGCCCACCGGGTGGGCAGCATGTCTTCGACGGCGGTGCCGTGTCCGGGAAGCAGGGGCATGGCCACGGTGAAGCCGGCCCGGGCGCAGGCCTCGGCCAGTGGACGCATGGACTGGGGATTGCCGGTGAACCCGTGGAGGACGAGCACGCCGTGGGAGCCACCAGAGGCAGCCCACGGCTCGGCACCGGGGAGGATCGGAGCGGTCACGGAACCGGATGCTACCGGCCGCACCGGGGTCTACCCGCCACCCGCCGGCGGCACGCCGATCGAGGGGTCACTCGGGGGTCGGGTTAGTGTGGTCGGCCAGACCACACTGCGGGCAAGGAGTTGGACACCGATGGCCACCTACGAGTTCTTGAGCGACGAATGGCTGGACGAGGCCCGGGCCATCCGGGCGGAGTTCGACGGCAAGGCCGCCACCATCGAGCACTCCATCCGGATGAACCTGATCATCGAGGACGTCCCCTTCGGTGAGGGCACCGTCCTCGCCCACGTGGACACGTCCTCAGGCGAGCTGGTGTTGGACACCGGACACATCGAGCCCGTGGACTTGAAGGTCACCCTTGGCTACGAGGTAGCCAAGGCCATCCTGGTCGAGGGCAACCCCCAGGCCGGCCTCCAGGCCTTCATGGCCGGCAAGATCAAAGTGGAGGGGGACATCGCCAAGTTGATGGCCCTCCAGGGTGCCACCCCTGATCCCGCCGCCGCCGAGATGGCCGCCCGCATCCTCGCCATCACAAAGTAACGGGGTCCGACCCGACGGGGTGGCCCCCACCCGGAAGGATGTCGGGTGACGGTGCCGGGCCCGTGCCGCGGGGTGTGTTGCGGATGAAATAGCCGCACACCCCGGCCAGTACGGCCGCCACCGCCCCGACGGCGTAGGCGCGGTGGAACGAGGCCAGAGAGCCCACCCCGCCGTGGGATGACGCCTGGACGGTCACCATCACCTGGATCCCGGCCACGATCCCGATCTGGGTGATGAGCTGTTGGGCGGCGCTCATCACGCCGAGTTCGTCCTCGGCCACCTCGTTGGACGCCGAGGACACCGTCGAGGGCGTGGACAGACCGTTGCCCACGCCCGAGAGGGCCAGGGCGACGATTATCACCGCCAGCGACGGGCTGGATCCGAGCTGGGTGAAGACGAGCATGGACACGGCCAGGGACAGCGCGCCGGCCATGACCAGTGACCGCTCCCCCACCTTCACCGCCGCGTACCCGGCCACCGGGGCGACGAGCGAGAAGAGCAGTGGCCGCGCCGTGGACACCAGGCCGGCCCGGGTCTCGCTGTAGCCGTAGACCCCCTCCATCAGGATGGGGAACAAGAAGAACCCGCCCATGTAGGAGAAGTTGACGAAGGTCCGCGCCCCCAGGGGGAAGACGAAGTTGCGCATCCGGAAGTACCGGAGCGGTATCAGCGGATGGGGGGCCCGCCGTTCGTGGGCCACGAAGACCACCCCGGCCACCAGGCACACCCCGAAGACGGCCAGGGTGGCCGGCGAGGAGAAGCCCCACGAAGGGGCCTCGTTGAGGGCCAACAGGCCGGCTGTCACCGACAGGGCCAGGGTCCACGAGCCCGTCCAGTCGAGTTGGCGCCACGGGCTCGACGATTCCTCGGCGGATCCGGGGGCACCGGTGGGGCGGTCGTGGGCCGGCAGCACCACGATGGCCAGGACGGCGGCGATGGCCATGAGGGGCAGCTCGCCCCAGAACAGCGCCCGCCATCCGAAGTACTGGATGATCGGGGCGCCGATGGTGACGCCCAGCACCGGGCCGCCCGCCCCAACGAGGGCCCACCAGCCCATGGCCTTCACCCGGTCCTCGTGGGAGAAGGCCTGGAGCACGAGGGCCATGGAGGCCGCCCCGGTGGCCGCTCCTTGGACCCCGTCGAAGAGGCGGGCGGCGATCAGCACCCCGGCGGTCGGTGCCGAGGCGGTGAGGACCACACTGATGGCGGCGCCCGAGAGTCCCCACAGGTAGAGCTTGCGGTAGCCCCGGAGGTCGCCGAGCTTGCCCAGCACCGGGGCGGCCACACCGAAGGCCAGCAGGGGGCCGGTGGACGTCCAGGTGAGGGTGGACACCGTGGTGTGGAGCTGACGGGCCACCTCGGGCAGGGCCACCACGAAGACGGTGAAGGTGATGTTGACCGAGAGCAGTCCGGCCAGCACCGTCCACAGCACCCACCACTGGTAGCGGTCCGAGCGCGCCACGCGCCGGTGGACCCGGTGGCGGAAGAGAATGGGCCACGGCACCACGATGCCGCCCTCGGCACCGGCACCGGTCCCGCTGAGCAGGGCCTCAGCCGACCGCACCTCGTCAGGCTCGAAGGCCTGGCCCGGGTCGGGGTACTCGGGCCCCCGGACCGGGGACATCACTCAGCCTCCGAGCCGGTGCATCTCCGCGGCCAGCTCGGCCACCGTCCAGCGGTCGTCCTTGTCGATGGACTCCGTCATGGTCCAGGGCTGGAAGAGGCGGACTTGGCCACCCTGGACGAAGAAGACCCTGCCGGTGGCCGGGCACGACTCGGTGGCCAGGTAGGCGACCAGTGGGGAGATGTTGGCCGGGTCCCAGCTGTCGAACACGGCGGCGTCGGCCGGGGCCCGCACGATGTCGGACAGCCCGGGGGTCTGTTCGGTCATCCGGGTGCGGGCGGCCGGGGCGATGGCGTTGACCCGGACGCCGTAGCGGAGGAGTTCTTCGGCACAGATGACGGTGAACGCGGCGATCCCTGCCTTGGCCGCCCCGTAGTTGGACTGGCCGGGGTTGCCCAACAGCCCCGAGGTCGACGAGGTGTTGATCACGGCCGCTTTGACCTCCTGGCCGGCCTTGGACTGTTCGCGCCAGTAGGCGGCGGCGTGCCGGGTGGGCACGAAGTGGCCCTTCATGTGGACGTGGACGACCGAATCCCACTCGGCCTCGGACATGTTGACCAGGACCCGGTCACGAAGGATGCCGGCGTTGTTGACCAGGATGTGGAGGTCACCGAAGGCCTCCACCGCCGTATCGACGAGACGCTTGCCCCCTTCCCAGTCGCACACGTCGTCGGCGTTGGCCACGGCCGTGCCCCCGGCCGCCTTGATCTCGTCCACCACCTGCTCGGCCGCCGAGCGGTCGTCGCCCGAACCGTCCACGGCACCGCCCAGATCGTTGACCACCACGTTGGCCCCTTCGGAGGCGAAGAACAGGGCGTGCTCCCGCCCGATGCCGCGTCCCGAACCGGTGATGATGGCGGTGCGTCCGTCGAGTGCTCCCATGTAAACGGTCCCCCTCAGGTACCTGCGGTAGTGGTGCGGGCGCGCCGGGAGTGGCCTCCCGCCGGTGACCGAACACGTTGGCAGGCGTCCGCTACCGGGTCAAACCGGCAGGGCGGCCTCAGCGACGATGGTGGCCCCCGAGGTGGGCTTCCCACCGGTGGGCCCGGTGGCCAGCGGGACCACCGGCACCGGTCGGTCCACCACCTGGCCCAAACCGGCAGCGACCACGGCCCGCACCATGCGCCGCACCCGGGACCGGTCCCCCGCCACCAGGACGTACTCGGTGTTGCGGAGATGGGAGACGGTCCCGACCTTCCGACCGGCGGGGTTGTGGATCCCGATGCGGGCTCCTACGTATCGGGCCGAGTCGAAGGCCAGCACGGCCACCTCGCCCCGGGCCCGGCAGACGGCGTGGAGCTCGTCGAAGCTCAGCCACGACTCGTTGTTGTACGACAGGATCACCACGTCGGCCCGGACGTCGGCCACCACCTGGGCCAGGGCGACCGGCATGGTCCGGCGTCCGTTGAAAGCGCTCCGTCGGCCGGGTTCACGCAGGTCCTCCCGCTTGCAGGCCACCCCGTAGAACGGTGGAGCGTCCCAGGCCACGATGGTCTCCCACACGTGGTAGTTCGAGTCGTAGCGGTGCTGGTTGTAGGGAGGGTCGAGGTAGGCGAGGTCCACCTCGGGGAGTTCGGGCCCGGTGACCAGCGCACGGGCGTCCCCCTGGACGGCCCGGCCCGGCCCGTCGAGGAGGGCCGGGACCCGCAGGGCCAGGGGCTGGAGGGAGCGGGCGGCCCACTGTTTCAGGTAGGCCATCTGCAGGCCCGTGGTGGAGTCCACCCGGTCGGCCGCCTCGAGCAGGCTGGTCACGAGCACGGGCCACAGGTCGGTGCCGGCGTACTCCGACTCGATTACGTCCCGGACGGCGTCGATGCGGGCACCGTTATCGGGCCGGAAGTACCGAGAAGCGACACAGAACGTCTCGGTGACATACCCCGGGCGGCCCGGGACGGCGTTCAGCCGGTCCACGGCCTCGGCCAACTCGGGGAGGAGGCCGGGACGGGCTTGGGGGTCGGTGGCCACGTAGCACCGGGCGAGCACGTGGGCCAGCCTGGCGCTGTCCACCGCGGTGACCTCGAGGCCCAGGGACTTCCAGGCCTGGGACACCCGGGTGGTCCCGCAGAACAGGTCGAGACCGGTGCGCGCCCCCGACGACCGGGCCAGGGCGGCCAGGGCGGGAACGAGGCGGCGCTTGGAGCCCAGGTACTTGATCACGGGGCGACGGTCACCGACGCCCGAAGCGACGGAACCACCAGTCGGGGTCCCGGGCATGGGCGTGGAAGTGGTCCGGGATCTGGCGCATGACCCGGTCGAAGGACCACACCCCGGCCCCCAGCTTCTCGTCGGCCACCCGTCCGAGCTGGGCCAGCATGTGGTCCACCTCGGACTCAGGCGGCTCGTTGCCGTGCTCCTTCCACACCACCATGGGCACGTCGCACACCTCGCAGGCGGCCACCCAGCACACCTCGTCCTCGTGGAACCACTCGGTGATCCGGGCCGCCTCGCACAGTTCGCAGTCCGGGGAGGTCGGGGTCACAGCGTGTAGATGTTGACCGTGGTGGAGGCGGCCTGGACCGAGGTTCCCGCCACCGGGTCCGTCGACAACACCTTGGTGGCGCCGGGGGGGCCGTAGGGGCCGCCCACCTTGAGCCCGAGGGCGTTGAGGGCGGCCGTGGCCGCGGTGACCGACTCCCCCACCACGTTCGGGATGATCACCGGCTGGGGCCCGAGTGAGACGGCCACACTCACCTTCGATCCGTACGGAACCGGCCCGCTCGACGCGTCGGGGGTGGTGCCGATGACCTGGCCGGTCGGCACCGTCGAGCTGTACTCGTTGTTCTGACTGGGCACGAAGCCCGCCGCAGTGAGAGCGGCGGCGGCCGAGGAGTACGAGGAGGTCGAACCGGTGACCGCCGGCACCGGCACTGGGGCGTGGCCCTTCGAGGTGATGATGGTCACCGTCGAACCCCACGGGGCGGTGCCGGTCGGGGTGCTGCCGAGCACGGCGCCGGCCACCACCGTCGAGCTGTACTGGGCGGCGGTGGGTGGACACACGCCCACCAGGTGGACGGCTTTGAGCGCGGCTACGGCATTGGCACAGGAGGTGAACGAGTTGAGGGCCGGGATGGTGACCGGCGGCGGACCCGTCGAGACGACCACGCCGATGGTGGACCCTTGTTTGGCGGTGACCGGGTGGCCGCCCGAGCGCGATGCGGGCTGCTGGCGGAGGATGAGGCCGGCCCCCACGGTGATGCTGGAGGCGTGGCCCGTGGTCCGGACGGTGAACTTGTCGGCCTTGACCGCCACTTGGGCCTGGGGGACCGTCTTGCCCAGCAGCGTGGGGACGGGGTGGCTGGGCGTGAACAGCCCGCTCTGCACGGCGAGGACGGCGCCGCCGGCCAGGAGGGCCAGCACGGCCACCACGATGGCGGAGATCCAGGGCCACCGTCGTCGCCGGGGACGGATGCCGCCGGTCGAGGCACTCGGGCGGCCGGCCGTCGGCTTTTTCAGCGCCCGCTTCTGCTTCTTCAGCGACTCCGGCTTGCCCACCGTCGTGACGGTGCTGGCCGCGGCCACGGCGGGTAGGCCGAGTTCGGTGGCATCAGGCCCCTGTCCACCGACCGGTGGGCGTCGGACCGGCCGCACCATCACCTTGTCCAGGTCGTCGACCTCGTCGACCGGTACCGCGTCGACGATGGGGATGGGCTCGGGATCGGGAAGGGTGACCGCCAGCTCCTCCAGGCGGAGGGAGAACTGGGCGGCGTCGAAGCGCTCGGACGGCTCGGGGGCTGCCGCCCACACCAGGACGTCGTTCAGCGGGCCGAGGGCGTCGTGCTCGGGCAGGAGGGCCCCCACCCGGGCCATCAGGGTGGCGACCGTGGTGTCGCCGATGAACGGCGTCTCACCGGTCACCCCCTCGTAGAGCACGAGGGCCAGGGCGTAGACGTCGGCCTTGCCGTCGAGGACCCACCCTTCGACCTGCTCGGGGGCGGCATAGCGGGCCGTGCCCAAGATGGCCCCGTCCGGCTCGGTCCAGGCCGCCTCGGCCAGGGCCCGGGCCAGCCCGAAGTCAGCGATGCGCAGGCGGCGGTCGGCGTCGAACAAGAGGTTGGCCGGTTTGATGTCCCGGTGGATCAGGCCCCGGCGATGGGCGTAGTCGAGCCCGGCGGCGGCCTGGAGCCCGATCCGGACGGCCTGTTCGGGCGTGAGCAGGGTCCCGGTGTCGTAGACCTGGCGGAGGCTGCCCCCGGCGAGGTACTCGAGCACCAGGTACGGCTCGTCGTTCTCCTCGCCCCAGTCGTAGACCTGGAGGATGTTGGGGTGGTTGAGGGCGGCGACCGCCCGGGCCTCGGCCCGGAACCGCTTGAGGAAGTTGGCGTCGCCGGCCAGGGCCGGGTGGAGCACCTTGATGGCTACCCGGCGATGGAGGGAGACGTCGTCAGCCAGGTAGACGTGCGCGGACGCACCGGTACCCAGGGCGGTGACGAGTCGGTAGCGGTCGCCGAGGACACGCCCGATGGAGTCGGTGATACTCGGCATGATTCTTTCGAAAGGCTATCCAGCCCTTCGTCCCAGTTGGTGGAGGGTCAGAATCCATGTGCTCCGACCTGGGTCGCGGCCCGGTCGGTGGACCCGAGACCGGTCCACCGACTCGGGTTCAGGAACCGAGGTTGAGGGCCCGCCAGATGAAGGGGCCCACCTCGCTCGCCCACCACTGCCCCCCGGGTACGAGGTCGGTGGTGTGGCCACTGCCGGCCAGATCGACCTCGTCACAGGTGTTTCCGAGATCCCGCAGCGCGTCGCAGGTCTGGAAGGCGTAGGCCGAGGTCACCCGGGTGGAGATGTCGTAGTCGTACTGGAACATCATCACGTGCGGCTCGGAGGAGGTGAGCGTGAGGAGCGACAGACCCGGGGTCAGGAAGGCTCCGGTCGAGATGGCCGCGGCCACCGTCGGCGGGAACTGGGAGAGAGGCCCGGTGTAGGGCACGTTCGACGCCAGTCCGACACCCAGGGACAACGCTCCGCCGGCCGAGCTTCCGTTGATGGCGATCCGGGTGGTGTCGACACCGTAGGTGGCGGCGTTGGCCTTCAACCAGCGGATCGACTGCTGGGCGTCGGGGATGGCCGCGCCGGCCAGCGCCACCTCGTTCTGGTTCCCGGCGTTGGCCAGATTGGCCAGGCGATAGTCGATCGAGACGCCCACATACCCGCGCAGCGCCCACTGCATGGCGTCGCCGTCCTCGTCGGTGCGGCTGCCCCCCACGAACGCACCGCCGTGGACATCGACGATGGTCGGCTGGGGCGAGGTCTGGGCGTCCGGGGGCTCGAAGATGTCCAGCAGCACCGGCTGGATCACCCCGTTGGCGTCGGGGGCGGTGGTGTACTCCACGCCGCTGTAGGTGGTGATCTGAGACGTGGTGTACTGCGGCGAGGAGTAGAGGCCGGAGGCCGGCATGGTGGGCGCGGCCACCACGGTGATGGTGGCCGGGTTACTCGTCGCCGTGCCGCTGGCGTTGGTGAACACCGCCCGGAGTTCCAAGCCCGACGACGCCACGGCGAGCACCCCGCTCGTGTACGACGGCGATGTGGCACCGGTGATCGACGTCCACGTCGTCCCCCCGTCGGAGGAGCTCTGCCACTGCGCACCGGGCGTGGGACTGCCCGAGGCGGCAGCCGTGACGGTGACGGTCTGGCCGGAGGTGATGGGCTGATTCGAAGGTTGGGCAGTGACCGCCGGGCCCACCGGGTTGGCCACGGTCAGGGTGGCTGGATTGGTGTCGGTCACACCGCCGATGTTCGTGAAGACGGCCCGGTACTCCCAACCCGAGTCGGCCAACGGATTGGGCCCGGTGGCGTACGAGCCCGACGTCGCCCCGACGATGTTGGACCAGGTGGTCCCGCTGTCGGTGGACAGCTGCCACTGCACGGTCGGCGTCGGTGGGCCGAGGGAGGCCGCCGAGAACGTGGCCGTCTGGCCGGGGATGACCGAGAGGCTCACGGGCTGCAGGGTGATACCCGGAATGGAGGCGTTGATCACCGTCAGTACGGCCGCGTTGGTGGTGGCCGTCCCGTTGGTATTGGTGAACACGGCCCGGTACTCCGAACCGGTGTCCGTGGCCATCGTCCCCTCGGTGATGTACGTCGTAGACGTGGCGTTGGCGATATTGGACCAGGTGGTCCCGCTGTCGGTGGACAGCTGCCATTGCACGGTGGGTGAGGGCGTCCCACTGGCGGCTGCGGTGAAGGTGCCGGTTCCGCCGGCCGTGACGCTGTAGGCCGTTGGCTGGGTGGTGATCACCGGCGCCCCGGCCGGGCTGATGTGGAGCGACGCCCCATTGCTCGCCACGGTGCCCGCGCTGTTGGTGAAGACGGCGCGGTACTCAATGCCCGAAGCCCAGGTCGCCGTCGGTCCGCTGTTGTACGAGGTGGACGTGGCCCCGACGATGTTGGTCCAACTCGTTCCCAGATTGCCGGAGAACTGCCACTGGACCGTGGGGGTGGGCGTCCCGCTCGCCGCCACGGTGAAGGTGGCCGACTGTGGGGCGATGACCGTCTGGGTCACCGGCTGGGTGGTGACAAGGGGTGTGCCGGCGGCCAACACGGTGAGCAGCGCGGGGTTACTCGACACCACACCCAACGGGTTGGTGAACTGTGCCCGAAGCTGCCACCCCGAGGTGTTGGTCGTCAGGGCGCCGGTGGTGAACGAGTTGGTCGTCACGCCGAGGTTGTGCCAGCTGGCACCGCTGTCGATGGAGAACTGCCACATGAGCGTCGGCGCGGGTGTGCCGCTCGCCGCTGCGGTGAAGGTCACCGTCTGGCCCGCCGGGGCACTCTGGGGCGTCGGTTGTGTGGTGATCACCGGCGCTGTTCCGGCGAGGATCGTGAGCACCGCGGCAGTGGTCGTCGCCGTGCCCGAACTGCTGGTGAACACGGCGCGGTACTCGATGCCCGAGGCCCACGTCGCCGTGGCGCCGGTGTTGTACGAGGTGGATGTCGCCCCACTGATGCTGACCCAACTGGAGCCGGCGTTGAGGGAGAGTTGCCACTGGACCGTGGGTGTCGGCGAGCCGGTCGCGGCCACCGTGAACGTGGCCGACTGTCCGACGTAGACCGTCTGGGAAGCCGGTTGGGAGGTGACCACCGGTGCACTCGGTGAGGCGGCAAAGGCGGATCCGGCGGCGCCGGCGCCGACGGCCGCCACCAGAGCCAGCGATGCAACTAAGAGTTGCCACCCTCCCCGCAGTCCCTTCGGCCGTCGTGTCCTGTGCAGCGTTCCGGCATCCGGCGTTCGTCCCACAAAAACTCCCCCTCGGCTAGCTGCGTGCAACAAAGACGCCCAACTATTGCCGATCCGATAGCGGCGTGCTCGATGCACAGTGGCGACGTCGCCGGTGTCTTCCGCTCCGGACGCACTACGAGCAGGTGCGACACGGTCAGCCGACGAGCAACTCGACTCGTTGGCCGCCCCCGATGAGAGCTCGACGCGGGCGGTGCCGTTGACTTCGGGACCGGAGGCCAGGTGTCCTCGCGGGAACACCACATCGGTTCGTGGTGGACCGGGTCGGCCACGCACCCCTCGGCCGGTGGCTCGACCGGGACGGTCAGTTCCCCGGGAGCTCGCCCGACTCCAGTAGGGCGGCGAACTGATCCGCTGCCAGGATCGGGACCTTGTTCGCCTCGGCTTTGGTGACCTTGGACGCCCCGGGAGCATCCCCCACCACGAGCGCGTAGGTCTTCTTCGACACCGTCCCCGGCGACTTGCCCCCCCGGGCGAGGATGGCCTCTTCGGCCTCTTCTCTCGTGTACCCCTCGAGCGTGCCGGTCACCACCACCGAGCGCCCCGTCAAGGTCTGGGGCAACGAGGGTTCGGCCTGGGCGTCCCAGCCTGGCTCGTCGAGGGTGAGTCCGGCGGCCCGCAACCGCTCGACCACCGATCGGTTGACGTCGGAGGCCAGCCAGGCGACCACGCTGGCCGCGATGACCGGGCCCACCCCGTCCACGGCGGCCAGACGGGCCTCGTCGGCGCCCATGATGGCGTCAATGTCGCCGAGGGCCCGGGCGAGGGCCAGGGAGCCGACCTGGCCGAGATGCCGGATGCCGAGACCGATGAGGACGCGGTGGAGGGGACGGGACCTCGAGTCGCCGATGGCCCGGAGCAGATTGGCGATGGAGATCTCGGCGAAGCCTTCCAACCCGGCGAAGGTCTCGGGCGTGAAGCTGTAGAGGTCGGCCACGTCCGACAGCAGCCCCTGGTCGGCGAAGAGCTGCACCCGTTGCTCCCCGAGACCCTCGATGTCCATGGCCGAGCGCGAGGCGAAGTGGGCGATGCGCTGGACGCGCTGACCCGGGCAGTCGAGGTTCGTGCAGAACGTGTCGCTCTCCTCGGGCAGCCGCACGAGCGGGGCGCCACAGCTCGGGCAGTGGGTGGGGAAGGTCCACGTGGGCTTCCGTCGCTTGCCTTTGACGAGCACCGGTCCCACCACTTCGGGAATCACGTCCCCGGCCTTGCGCACCACGACGGTGTCGCCGGGACGCACGTCCTTCAGCCGTACCTGGTCCTCGTTGTGCAAGGTGGCGAGGGAGACCGTCGACCCCCCGACGAATACCGGATCCAACACGGCGAACGGCGTCGCCTTGCCGGTGCGCCCGATGGAGACGGCGATGCGGAGCAGCGTCGTCGTCCGCTCTTCGGGGGGGAACTTGTAGGCGATGGCCCACCGCGGCGCTCGCGATGTCGCTCCCAACCGGCGCTGGAGGGAGAGGTCGTCGACCTTCACGACCACGCCGTCGATGTCGTAGTCGAGGTCGTGGCGGCCCTCCTCCCACCGGTGGCAGAAGGTGAGCACCTCATCGAGGCCGTGGACGAGGGTCCGCTCGGGGTTGACGGGGAACCCGGCCCGGTCGAGCCAGGACAGGGTGGCGGCATGGGTGGCGGCCAGCGCTCCGGGCACGGTGGACCCTTCGTCCCCCGGGTCATCAGGCGCCAGCTGCAACTCCCCCACCTGGTAGGCCCAGAACGAGAGGGCGCGGCCGGCCGTGATGGAGGAGTCCTTCTGGCGAAGGGAGCCCGCCGCCGAGTTGCGGGGGTTCACGAAGAGCCGCTCACCCGCCTCGGCCTGACGGCGGTTCAGCTCCTCGAAGGCGCTCTTTGGCATGTAGACCTCGCCCCGCACCTCGATGAGCGCCGGCGGCGGGCCGGCGGCGTCGTCGAGCTGCTCGGGGATGTCCTTGATGGTGGCCACGTTGGCCGTCACGTCCTCGCCGGTGCGCCCGTCCCCCCGGGTGGCGGCCTGGACGTAGCGGCCCTCCCGGTAGGTGAGGGAGATGGCCAGTCCGTCGATCTTCAGCTCACAGACGAAGGCGGTGTCCTCGGGGACCTGCTTGGCCAGACGATCGGCCCAGGACTGGAGCTCCTCGGCGCTGAAGGCGTTGTCCAGACTCATCATGGGGACCCGGTGGGCCACCTCGGCGAACAGGGTGGACGGGGAGGCACCGACGGTGGTGGTCGGCGACTCGGGCACCACCAAGTCGGGGTGCTCGGCCTCGATGGCCCGTAGCTCCCGCACGAGGGCGTCGTACTCGGCGTCGGCGATCTCCGGCGCGTCGAGACGGTGGTAGCGGTCGTTGTGGTACTCGATCTGGGCCCGCAGCGCCTCGGCCCGGGCCACAGGGTCGAGGGGACCGCCCTTACCGTCCGACGGTGGTCGGGTGCTCACCTGACGATTCCCGCACCGACCACCTCGTCGGGGCGGTCCGGGTCGTAGAGGGCAACGGTCTGGCCCGGGGCGATGCGCCGCTGGGGCCGCACGAAGCGGACCAGGAGGCCCCCATCGGAAGGCGACACCCGGGCCTCGGCCGGGGCACCGTGGGCGCTGCACTGGGCCGAGAGGGCCGTGCCCGCCCCCATGGATGCCTCGCCGGTAGCGCCGCTCGGCGCGCTCGACACGGTCGGGTCGGCGTCGACCCAGGTCACGGTGTGCAGGGCCACCTCGGGTGCGTAGGCAGCCTCGGGGGGACCCACCATCACCCGGCGCGCCGGGACGTCGACGGCCGTCACGAACCGGCGACGTCCGTCACCACTGTGCCCCATGCCCCGCCGCTGGCCCACCGTCACCAGCTCCACGGCCGCCACGGTGCCGAGCTCCTCGCCCGTCACATGGTCGACCAGTTGCCCGGGGTGGAGGGCGACCCGGTCGCCCAAGAACCCCGACCGTCCCTCGTCCGAACGGATGAAGCAGACGTCCTGGCTGTCCGGCTTGTCCGCCGTGCGCAGGCCGAGGCGGTGCGCGACGTCGCGCACCTCGCCCTTGGTCATCTCCCCTACCGGGAAGAGGGACCGGGCCAGCTGGTGCTGGCCCAGCATGGCCAGCACGTAGGACTGGTCCTTGTTCGGATCGGCTCCCCGGCACAGCCGGTAGTGCCCGTCGGGCGTCGTCCGGAGGCGGGCGTGGTGACCGGTGGCCACGGCGTCGAAGCCGAGACCGGTGGCCCGCTCGAGCAGCCGGTCGAACTTGAGATGCCGGTTGCACTCGATGCACGGATTGGGCGTCCGGCCCTCGGCATGTCCCGCGACATAGGGCGCCACCACCTGCTCCTCGAAGGTGGCGGCGAAGTTGAAGACGTGGTGGACGAGGCCCAGCTGGTCGGCCACCCGGCGGGCATCGTCCACATCGGCCACCGAACAGCACCCCGAGTCCGACTCACCACCCCACAGCTTGAGGGTGGCCCCCACCACCTGGTCACGCCCGAACTGGTCGGCCAACAGGGCGGCGGCCACCGACGAGTCGACACCTCCCGACATGGCCACCAGCACACGCATGGTCTCAGTCTCGCAGCTGTGCGACGGCCCCCGGCACGATGGCCAAGGCGAGGTCCACGTCGGCCTCGGTGGTGGTGGCGCCGAGCGAGAAGCGGATGCCGCTCGCCGCCTCGTCGGTGGTCAGACCCATGGAGGTCAGGACGTGGCTGACCTCGACGGCGCCACTGGAGCAGGCCGCCCCGGCCGACACCGACAGGCCGAGCTGGTCGAGCAGGACCACGAGGGCCTCCGACTCGATCCCGGCGAAGCGGAGGTGGAGGGAGCCGGCCACCCGGCCCCGGCGTTCCCCTGTCTCGACGGTACCGGGCACCGAAGCCAGGATCCCGTCTCCCAACCGGTCCCGCAGCGCACCCACCCGGGCGACCGTGGCCGGACGGGCTGCCTCGGTCACCGACAGGGCCACCCCCATGGCCACGATCCCGGCCACGTTGTGGGTGCCGCTCCTGCGGTCCCGCTCCTGGCCGCCTCCGTGGATGTGGGCGCCGATCACCACCCCCGGGGCCGCCAACAGGGCCCCCACCCCCTTCGGACCGCCGAACTTGTGGGCGCTGATCGTCACCACATCGGCCCGGGCGGTGAGCGGCATCGTCTCCAGCCAGGGCACGGCCTGGACGGCGTCGGTGTGAAAGAGGGCGTCGGGTGACCCCGACCGCACCACGGTGCCCACCCGGTCGAGCGGCTGCACCGTGCCGATCTCGTTGTTGACGGCCATCACCGACACCAGTCCCACGTCGGGGGTGCATGCCGCCGCCAGCGCCTCGAGATCGACGATGCCCTCCTTGTCCGTCCGCACCTCCCGGAGCTCGGCTCCCGCGCGGCGGGCCAGCGCCCGGCACGTGGTCAACACGGCGTGGTGCTCCATGGCCGAGCACACGATGACCGGCCGCTCGGAGCCCAGGGCGCCCGACCGGCTCTCCCATCCGCCCACCACGGCCAGATTGTCGGCCTCGGTACCGCTCCCGGTAAACACCACACCACCGAGATCGATGCCGAAGGAAGTGGCCACCTGCTGGCGGGCTTCGTCCACGGCTCGGCGGGCCTCTCGCGACTCGGCGTGGCCGCCCGACGGATTGCCGAACGCCCCGGACAGGTAGGGCAGCATGGCCGCCACGGCCTCCGGGGCCATGGGGGTGGTGGCGGCGTGGTCGAGATAGGCGCGGGCCGGGCCCGGTGCTCCCGGTCCCGGGGCCGCCATCAGGCCACCCAGACGGTCTTCACGTTGCAGAACTCGTGGAGGCCGAACGACGAGAGCTCGCGGCCGACCCCGGAGCTCTTGATGCCTCCGAAGGGGAGCTCGGGCATCGACACGACCATCCCGTTCACGAACACCTGCCCGGCCTGTAGCTCAGTGACGAAGCGCTGCTGCTCGTCGGGATCGTTGGTCCACACACTCGAGCCCAAGCCGAACTCGGTCCCGTTGGCGAGAGCCAGGGCCTCCTCTGCGCTGTCCACGATGTAGAGCAAGGCCACGGGGCCGAACACCTCTTCGGTCGCCACCCGCATGGCCGGGGTGATCCCGGTCACCACCGTGGGACGGTAGAAGTTGCCGGGATGGTCCGGGCCCCCGGGTCCGACGACCCGTTCGCCGCCGCACAGGATGGCCGCGCCGTGACTGCGGGCATCCTCCACCTGGGCCTCGATGGTGTCACGGGCGGCCGCGGTGACCAGGGGGCCGACCTCGGTGCCCGGATCGAAGGGGTCGCCGACCGACAGGGCGGCCATGCCGGCCACGAAACCCTCGGTGAAGGCGTCGGCCACCTCACGGTGGACGATGAAGCGCTTGGCGGCGATGCAGGACTGCCCGGCATTCTGCACCCGGGCCTGGACGCCCACCGAGACGGCGGCGTCGAGGTCGGCCGACGGCAGGACGATGAAGGGATCGCTGCCCCCGAGTTCGAGGACGACCTTCTTCCCCACCGCGCCGGCCTGGGCGGCCACGGCCCGGCCCGCCCCCACGCTGCCGGTGAGGGTCACGGCCGCCACCCGGGGATCGGCGATGACGGCCGGCACCTGGTCGGTGCCGATGAGCAGGGTCTGGAAGACACCGTCGGGAGCCCCGGCCCGGCGGAAGAGGTCCTCCAAGAGCAGGGCGGTGCGGGGAACGCTCGGGGCGTGCTTCAGTAGTCCCACGTTCCCCACCATCACCGCCGGGGCCAGGAAGCGGACCACCTGCCAGAGGGGGAAGTTCCACGGCATGATGGCCAGGACGGCCCCGATGGGCTGGTAGGTGATGAGACCGAGCGAGGCGTCGACTGGGACCTCTACGTCGGTGAGCATGGACTCGGCGTGTTCGGCGAACCACCGGAAGCCGTAGGCGCACTTGGCCACCTCGCCCTTGGCCTGGGCGAAGGGTTTGCCCATCTCGGTCGTGAGCACGTGGGCGATGTCGGGGAGCTCCCCTTCCAGCAGCTCGGCCACGGTCACGAGGAGTCGGGACCGCTCCTCGAAGGTGGACATGGCCCATACCGGAGCGGCCACCGCCGCGGCGGCCAGGCGCCGCTCGACGCCGGCGGCGTCGTAGGGCTCGAACGACTGGAGCAACCGACCCGTGGTCGGATCGATGGTGGCGATGGGTGGTCCGGCATCGACGGTGCTCATCGGACCAGTATCGCCGACGCCGTCCGGTCCTCCTACCGCCGGTCCTCCTACCGCCGCGCCATCGGCTCAGGCCGGATCGGTCGGGTCCATCAGGCAGTGGACCAGGTTGCGCTGCACCTTGCCCGTGGCCGTCCGGGGCAGGGCGTCCACCACCACGTACTCCTTGGGCCGCTTGTAGGCGGCCAGGTGGGTCTCGGCCTGTCCCCGCAGTGCCGCCACCAGAGGGGGCTCGCCCCCCGCCGCCCCGCCCTCGTCCCGGGCCGGGTGGGAGGCCACGACCGCCGCACAGACCCGTTGGCCCCACCGGTCATCGTCCACACCGAACACGGCGATCTCGGCCACGCCGGCCACCCCGGCCAGGGCCGCCTCCACCTCGGCGGGGTAGACGTTGACCCCACCCGAGATGATGAGGTCGTCACGCCGTCCGTCGATGAACAGATAGCCGTCATCGTCGAGGCGCCCGAGGTCGCCGACCGTGAAGGACCCGTCCTGCCAGGCCGCGGCGGTCTTGGCGTCGTCGCCCCAGTAGGAGAAGCGGGCAAATCCCGGGGGCCGACACCAGATGGTCCCCTCGTCGTCGACCGAGAGCACACGACCGGGACGGGCCCGGCCGACAGTTCCCGGACGCGCCGACCACTCCTCGGGCGAGCACACGGTGAACTGGCCCTCCGTCGAGCCGTAGAACTCCCAGAGGACCCCCGGCCCCACCCGGGCCAGTGCCGACCGCTTGAGGGACGGCGGACAGGCCGAGCCGGCATGGACAAGAAGGCGCAGGTGATCGAAGCGGGTCCCGGTGCCCTCGACCGCGGCCAGCAGCCGCCCCAGCGCGGCAGGGGCCATGAATGTGGTGGTGGGCGTGACCCCCCTCCCCCCGGTGAGCACCTCACGGGCCACCTCGCCGTCGAAGCGGCTGAGCACCACACAGGTACCGCCCGAGAGCAGGGTCCCACCGGCGAAGCGGACCGAGACCGAGTGGTACATGGGCGAACACACGAGGTGCACGTCGTCGGGCCCGAACGACCAGAGGCCGGCCTCGTCGTCGAAGGCGGCGGCGGCCTCGGTGGCGCTCCACAACCCCGACCAGACGCCCTTGCTCCGTCCGGTGGTACCCGAGGTGTAGTGCATGGGTCGGGCCAGGGGATACGGGGCCAGGTCGGCCTCCGGCCCGTCGTCGAGGGCGGCCAGTGCACCGGGATCGGCGACGACGGCGCCGGGGCGGGCGTCGTCCACCAGGAGATCCCGCTCGGCGTCGAGCAAGGTGGTATTGAGCAGTACGGGCACCACGCCGACCCGGAGCGCCCCGAGCACCGCACAGAGGAGGGCCGTCGACGAGGGGAGACAGAACGCCACCCGGTCGCCCGGTCCGAGCCCGGCGGCCAGCAGGGTGCCGGCGGCCCGGCGCTGGGCCGGTTCGGCCTCGGCTGCCGTCACCACCTCGACGGTGACCCCGCCGGTCACGGGAGCTCCTCGGTCGGATAGACCGACCCCGGGGAGCGGACGGCCGACGTCACGGGCGTGAACGGGTCCGGGCTCACCGGCGAGGTGCTCTCGGCGACCGTGGGCTCGGGTGCGTCTCCCAGGGCGGCGAAGGTGGCGGGATGGACGAGGGCGATGACCACCAGGGTGGCCATCAGAGCGGCAGCACCCACCACCGTTACGGTCCGCACTCCGGTGTGGTCGGCAATGGTGCCCTGGAGCACTGCCCCGATGGGGTAGACGAATCCCAGACCCATCATGTAGATGGACAGGACCCGACCCCGCACCGCGGCAGGGGCCCGCAGCTGGACCACGGTGTTGAGTCCGGAGAGGACGGCGATGTACCCGGCCCCCACGGCGAGGAAGGCCACGGCCGAGACCCACAGCGACGGGGCCAAGCCGTAGAGGACCAGCAGCACGGGCAGAACGAAGAGAGCTGAGGAGAGCATGGTCCGGCGCCCCACCCGCTCGGCGATCGAGGGAAGGGCCAGCGCCCCGGCCACCGCACCGATCCCCTGGGCGGTGACCAGGATGGCCGTGCCCACCGAGGTACTCACGCCACCGCGGTCGAGCACGCTCGACATGGCCGGCACGAGGGCGATGAAGGGCGACGCCAACAGGGCCACCACGGCGATCAACTGGATGGCGGCGCGGCACCCCGGCTCGGCCGCCGCGGCCCGCGCCCCGACAGCCAGGCGGGCCAGCATGCCCGGCTCCCCGGCGGCGTGCACCGGCGGAGGGAGTCGGACCATGACGAGAGCCACGACCACGGCGGCGAAGGAGGCGGCGTTGATCCCGAACACCAGGCCGTAGTTGTGGGTGAGGAGGGCCAGGCCGGCCAGGGCGGGACCGATGACCCGCCCCAGGTTGAACTGGGCTGACGACAGCGAGACCGCTCCGAGCAGGTCCTCGGTCGGCACCAGGTCGGGCACCATGGCCTGGAAGGCGGGGAACCCGATGGCGCCCGACGCCCCGCCCAAGAAGGCCAGCGCCACGAGCACACCGGGTGGGTCGTGCCCCGTGGCGGCGAGGACGGCCAGCACGGTGGCGAAGCCCATCTCGGCGAAGGTGGTGAGGATGAGCCACCGACGGCGGTCGAGGCGGTCGGCCAAGGCCCCGCCCACCGGGGCGAGGAGCCCGATGGGGATGAAAGCCGCCGCGGCCACCAGTCCGGTCCAGCCCGGCTGGTCGGTCCGGGCGAAGACCAGCACCCCGAGGGCCACCGTCTGCATCCACGAGCCGACGTTGGACACCAGCGCCGCCGACCAGATGAGGGCGAAGTTCCGCGATCGGAGCGGGCGCAGTGAGGCCAGGGGCACCGGGTGAGGCTACCGGCCGTCCCCATTCCACCCCACCAGGTAGGGATGCCCGGGTACCGGCTCCGAGGGCCGGTCGGCGGTCACGCAGTCAGGAAGGGTTACTCCCCGCCCTTGTGCTTCCGCCTGGGCCGGAGGGCGAACCACCAGATGCTGGCCATGGTGGCGACCACCCCGAGTGCCGCCGCAGGTTTCGCTACCTTCCGAGAACGATCTGACATGCCGGTGACGTTACCCGCCGACGGCGACTGGCGTGGCCGGCTGGTCGGCAGTGGCGGGCAGCGCCACGTCCACCTCGACGCCGAGGTGCGGCACCACCCGGTCGAGCCACGCCGGCATCCACCAGTTGGCCGGGCCGAGCAGCTCCATGATCGAGGGCACGAGGACCATCCGCACCAAAGTGGCGTCGATGAAGATGGCCGCGGCCAGACCCAGGCCGAACACCTTGAGCACGTGGAGCGGGTCCCCGATGACGAAGGACCCGAACACGCAGATCATGATGGCGGCCGCCGCGGTGATGACCCGGGCCGTCTTGGCCAGTCCGTCGGCCACCGCGCTCGAGTTGTCCCCGGTACGTCGCCACTCCTCGCGGATTCGGGAGAGCAGGAAGACCTCGTAGTCCATGGACAGGCCGAACAGGATCGTGAACATCATGAGGGGTATCCACGGATCGATGGGGCCGGTGGCCCCGATACCGATCACCGATCCCAGCCACCCCCACTGAAACACGGCCACGATCACCCCGTAGGCCGCCCCCACCGACAGCATGTTGACGATCACCGCCTTCAACGGGATGGCTACGGACCGGAACACCGCCATCAACAACAAGAAGGCCAGCAACAACACGGCCCCGATGACCCAGACCAGCCGGGACGACAGGTAGGAGGAGGCGTCAACGGATCCGGCCGTCTCGCCGCCCACATAGGCCACCACGCCGGTTCCGCCCGTGGCCGAAGGGATCACCTCGTCTCGCAGTGTGTGGACGATGGCCTCGGTGTCAGCCGACTGCGGCGAAGTCGTCGGGTAGGCGACGATCACCGCATCCCGGCCGGAGGGGCTGAACTCGGCGGGCGTGGCGAAGGCCACCCCGGGCGTGGCCGCCACCTTGCCTCGGAGCGAGTCGATGGTGCCGTGCTGTCCCGGCGGCAGCGTGGCGGCGATGATCAGCGGGCCGTTGAAGCCGGGGCCGAACCCGGTGGCCAGCCCGTCAAAGGCCTGCCGGGTGGTGGTGGTCGTCGGGTCGTTCCCGGCGTCGGTGAAGGCGAGGCGCATCTGGAAGAACGGCAGCGCCAACAAGACGAGGACAGCCAGGGCGGCCAGTCCGGCCACGACGGGATGGCGCTGCACGGTCCGGCTCCACCGGTACCAGAAGCCACGGGGTGAGGGTTCTGCTGCGTTCTGGAGCAGGCCGGGAACGTGCAGTTTGTCGATGGCCCGACCCGAGAACCCGAGCATGGCCGGGAGCAGCGTGATGGCAGCCAGCATGACCAGCACCACGGCGGCGATGGCCCCGACGGCCAAGCCCCGCATGAACGGGAGCTGCAGGAGGAACAGCCCGAGCAGGGAGAGGATCACGGTCGTCCCAGCGAAGACGACCGACCGACCCGAGGTGGCGAGGGACACGGCCGTGGCCTGGCGGGGGTCGCGCCCTTCGGCCAAGCCCTGGCGGTAGCGGGTCACGACGAACAGGGCGTAGTCGATGCCCACCCCGAGACCGATCATGGCCATCATCTCGGGGGCGAAGACCGGCGTCGTGATGATGTGGGACAAGAGATCGAGGACGGCGAAGGCGATGGCGATCCCGAACAGGGCGGTCATGATGGGTAGGCCCATGGCCACCACCGAGCCGAAGGCCAACAGCATGATGACGATGGCGGCCAGGATGCCGATCCCCTCTGCCGGGCCCGGGGCGGCGCCGGCCACCAGGCTGATGGCCTGGCCCCCGAGGGCCACGTGGTACCCCGGTGCGGCGAAGGACTGGGCGGTCCGGATGACCTTTTTGATGGCGGCCGACGGGAGGTCACCGGCCTGTTGATCGAAGTCGACCTGCAGGTAGGCGATATGCCCGTCGGCAGAGATCTGGTGGGCGCCGGCCGGGGTGAACGGACTGACCACCTGCGAGACGTGGGCCAGCGGCATCAGGGCCTTCACCATCTCGGCCGTACGGGCCTCGACGTTCGCCGCCGTGATGGGCCCAGTCGAAGTGATGACCACCTGGGCCGGACTCCCCGACTGGTTGGGGAAGGCCCGGTCGAGGATCTGCTGGACCGGTTGGGCTCCCCCGGTGAGGTTGTTGGAGAAGGCGCTGCCGGCGGCCTGGGCCCCGACGTTCGCCCCGATCAGTGCGACCAGCCAGATGATCAGGACAGCCCACCGGTGGTCATGGCACCAGCCGGCTATCCGTGCCAGCCCGCTCTCCTCGGCGGGACGGGAGGATCGGGTGTCCGAGGGTGTCGGAGCGCCCGTGGAAGGCGGAACGGTCGTGGTGGCCACCGCCCGAAACTACTCCACCCCCCGTAGTGCCCCTCGGACTCCCCGAGTCCGATCAGTGCTGGTCGGGCACTCGGATACGCACCGCGAGGTCGTCCCCAGGGCGTCCCGAATGGATCCCTGCCGGGTCGGCGTCGTCCACCAGTCGGTCAAGGATGAACCGCGTCACCCAGGCGGCCGAGTTGAAGGCTCCGTCGGTATGCACCTGGCGGAAGCGGGCCGCGGAGGGAAAGTCCTCGTCGGAAGTGGCCCGGATGAGGGCCTGCATGTCGGTGTCGACGAGGCCGGGCGAGAGTGCATAGGCCCGCAGTCCGGACGCGCCCTCCTCTCGGGCCACCACCTCGGTGATCATCTCCACGGCGGCTTTGGCTCCCCCGTAGGCGGCCCAGCCGACGTAGGGACGGGTGGCCGCCCCCGAGGACACGTTGACGAGGACGCCCTCGCCCGCTCGGGCACGCAGATGGCGGACGAACGTGGCCGTGCCGTGGATCACGCCGAGCACGTTGACCTCGATATTGCTGCGCAGTGCGCCGGGGTCGGCGTCAGCCAGGGGTCCGATGGGGGCCAGAAGGCCGGCGTTGTTGATCCACAGATCGATCCGGCCGAACCGGGCCACCACCTCGGCGGCGAATACATCGAGGGCCTCGGCATCGGTGACGTCGACCGATGCCACCAGAGCCCTGCTGCCGACCGGCACCGGTGGTCGGGTACGGGCGCACAGGCCCAGGGCGAATCCCGCTCCGGCCAGGGCTTCGGCCATCCCGGCCCCGAGCCCTCGACTGGCTCCGGTGACCACCGCCACCATGCCGTGGTGTCGGTCGGCGTGGGAGGCGGTCATCCCTCGGTCGAGACGAACACGTTCTTCACGTCGCTGTAGGAGGCCAGTGCCTCGAGGCCGAGCTCGCGTCCGAAGCCCGACTGTTTCATGCCGCCGAAGCTGGTCTGGACCCGCACCGAACTGTGCGAGTTGACCGAGAGGTTGCCCGAGTTCACGGCCCGGGCCACTCGGAGGGCCCGGGCCCCGTCGCGCGTCCAGATGGAGCCGGACAGGCCGAAGGGCGAGTCGTTGGCCAGCCGTATGGCATCGGCCTCGTCCTCGAAGGGGATCACCGCAACCACGGGTCCGAAGATCTCCTCGCGGGACAAACGCCAGCCCGGGTCGGCCGGGGCCACCACCGTCGGCGGATACCAGAATCCCGGTCCGGCCGGAACCGCCCCCACGACGAAGGGGGCAACGGCCCCACCAGCGGGGTCGCCCATGCCCGGATCCAGGAAACCGGCCACCACGTCGCGATGCGCTGCGGTGACCAACGGGCCCATCTGCACCGACGGATCGGTGGGATCACCCACGGTCCAGTCGGCCACCGCCCCGACCAGGTACTCGAGGAACCGGTCGAAGATCGAGCGTTGCACCAGGACTCGGCTGCGGGCACAGCAGTCCTGGCCGGCGTTGGCGAACACCCCTCCGGGCGTGGCCGCGGCGGCGCGCTCGATGTCGGCATCGGCAAAGACGAGCGAGGCCGACTTGCCGCCCAGCTCCAGCGTGACCCGCTTGATGGTTCCCGAGGCCCCTTTCATCACCTCCCGGCCGACCTCGGTGGACCCGGTGAAGGCCACCTTGGCCACATCGGGATGCTCGACCAACCGGGTCCCCACGACCGATCCCTTCCCCACCAGTACCTGGAGCACCCCCTCGGGCAGGCCGGCGTCCAAGGCCAGCTCGGCCAGCCGGAGGGCCGAAAGCGGGGTGATCTCGGCCGGCTTGACCACGATGGTGTTGCCGGTGGCGAGGGCCGGGCCGACCTTCCACGAGGCGATGGCCACCGGGAAGTTCCACGGAACGATGGCGCCCACCACCCCGAGCGGCTCAGGGAAGGTCATGTCCACGCCCCCCGCCACCGGCACGGTCGCCCCCCGGTGCTTGTCGACGGCACCGGCGTAGAAGTAGAGCACCTCGGCCACCATCCCCACCTCGTCACGGCTGTCGGCGATGGCCTTGCCCACATTGGCCGTCTCCAGCTGGGCCAGCTCCTCGCCGTGCTCCTCCACTTGGGCGGCGAATCGGCGCAAGAGTCGCGCCCGGTCGGCTGGGGCGACGGCCCGCCAGGCCTCACCGGCGGCCAGCGACCGCGCCACTGCCTCGTCGGTCTCCGCCACCCCGGCGAGGGGCAGTTCGGTGATGGGCGCCTCGGTGGCTGGGTTGACGACGATGGTGGTGTCGGTCATCGATGCTCCTTGGTCATGGCGGCGACAGCGGATTCGGCCGCATCGAGGTGAGCGGCAGCGGCTCCCACCAGTGCGTCGAAGAGCGGCCGATCGGCGCGCTCTTCGGGATGCCACTGCACGCCGACGACGAAACGGTGGCCGGGGCTCTCGACGGCCTCGACGACGCCGTCCTCGCTGCGGGCCGCCACGACCAGGCCCTCGCCGAGCCGGTCGACCGCCTGATGGTGACAGCAGAGCACCTCGGCCCGCTCCCCGATGATCTGGTGCACCGCGCTTTCCGGGTCGGTCGTGACCCTGATCGTGCCGAAGGCACCCGGCCGAGGCTGGTGACGCGTGGAGTGGATCCGGTCGGGCAGCTGCTGGACCAGGTCGCCGCCGAGGGCGACGTTCAGCACCTGCATGCCGCGACAGACAGCCAGGACCGGGAGGTCGGCCTCCAGGGCGGCGAGCACCAGTCCGACTTCGAGGTCGTCCCGGTGGCGGTTGGTGCCGCCGTTTCGCGGATCGGCCTCGGCGCCGTACTGCGTGGCGTCGAGGTCCCCGCCGCCGATGAGCACGAGTCCGTCGAGGGCCGCCACCACCCGCCGGTGTCGGGCCGCGAGTTCAGCGCCCTCGGACGCAGGCCGTGACGCCCCCTCCGCCGGGGGCGGGAGGAGCACCGACTCCCCGCCGGACGCTTCGACCACATCGAGATAGGGACCGGGCACGAGTGCGGCGTCACGTTCCCACGCCCACCACGAGGTGGTCTGCCGGTAGGTGGTTACCCCGATGAGGGGCCGTGGACCTACTGCCGGCATGGGCGTCAGTATCCCACCGCCCCGTGGCACCCCGGTAAGGTGCGGCCCGAGGGCGCACCACCGGACCGGACCCCGACGGATCCACCCTCGACGATCCCGACGACGACGGGGCCGGTCGGCCCAGAGGAGGCACCGATGGGACGACTGGACGGCAAGGTTGCGGTCATCACCGGCGCCGGGAGCGGTATCGGCCGGGTGGCGGCGGCACTCTTCGCCGCCGAGGGGGCCCAGGTGGTCGTAGCCGACGTGGTTGGCGACCAGGCCGAGGCCGCAGTGGCGGACATCGAGTCCGCCGGCGGCACGGCCACGGCGGTGACCGTGGACGTGTCGGACGAGGTCGAGGTGGGAGCCATGATCGACCACGCCGTGCGGGCCTACGGGGGCGTTCACGTGCTGTTCAACAACGCCGGCATCTTTCCCGACGACGACGGCGGCATCCTCGACACCCCACCGGAGACCTGGCAGAAGGTGATGGAGGTGAACCTGAAGGGCGTCTGGCTGGGCTGCCGTGCGGCCGTGCCGGCCATGCTCGACTCGGGTGGCGGCTCGATCGTCAACGTGGCCTCGTTCGTGGCCCTGGTGGGCGCGGCCACCGCGCAGATGGCCTACACCGCCTCCAAAGGCGGGGTCCTGGCCATGACCCGCGAGTTGGCCGTCGAGTACGCCCGTCGGGGCATCCGGGCTAACTCGATCTGTCCTGGTCCCATCGAGACTCCTCTCTTGGCCGAGCTCCTCTCCGATCCCGAGCGGCGCCAGCGCCGGCTGGTGCACATTCCCATCGGTCGGTTCGGGCGGCCCGAGGAGATCGCCAAGGCCGCCCTCTTCCTGGCCTCGGACGACGCCTCGTTCGTCACCGGTTCGGCTCTGGTGGTCGACGGCGGCATCACCGCGGCCTACGTGACCCCCGAGTAGACGGTCCGCCGTCGCTGGACGCCGGAGACGGGGTGGGCCAGAGTGCAACCATGCTGACCCTCGAGACCCTGCCCCACCAGATCCGGTCGGGTGACATCGACACGGTGGTGGTGGCCTTCCCCGACCTGCAGGGCCGGCCGGTCGGCAAACGGGTCACCGGGTCGTTCTACCTCGACCACGTGGCCGAGCACGGGATCGAGGTGTGCGACTACCTCATCGCCTGCGACGTCGACATGGTGCCCCTGCCCGGCTACCACTTCGCCAACTGGGACACGGGTTACGGCGACCTCCATGCCGTCATCGACCCCCAGACCGTTCGGCCCCTGCCCTGGCTCCCCGGTAGCGCCCTCGTGCTCTGCGATCTGTTGACCCTGGCGGGCGAACCGGTCGAGGTTTCGCCCCGCCAGATCCTGCGCCGACAGCTCGAACGGGCCGCCGCTCACGGCCTGGAGGTCAAGTGTGCCACCGAGCTCGAGTTCTACCTGTTCATCGATTCCTTCGCCGAGGCGGCGGGGAAGCACTGGCAGGGTCTCGTCCCCCACGCCGACACCATCGAGGACTACCAGCTCCTGCAGACCTCCCGGGAGGAGTACATCATCGGGAAGATCCGCAACCAGATGGTCGAGGCGGGTATCCCCGTCGAATTCTCGAAAGGTGAGGCGGGCATCGGTCAGCACGAGATCAATGTCACCTACGGCGGCGCGCTCGAGGTGGCCGACCGGCACCTGGTGTTCAAGAACGGTGTGAAGGAGATTGCCTCCGGCTTCGGACGGGCGGCCAGCTTCATGGCCAAGTGGTCGATGGACACGGCCGGCTCCTCGTGCCACCTCCACACGAGCCTGTGGGACCTCGAACACGGAACCTCACTCATGGCCCCGGCCGAGGGTGAGGACTCGCCGTCGGGATTCTCGGAGATCGGTGCCCAGTTCGTGGCCGGCCAGGTCCATGCCGCCGGCGAGCTGGCCTGGTGCTTCGCCCCCTATGTGAACTCCTACCGGCGCTATGTACCCGACTCGTGGGCCCCGACGGCCATGGTGTGGGGCGAGGACAACCGCACCTGTGGCTTCCGTGCCGTGGGGCACGGTGCCGGACGGCGCATCGAGAGCCGTATTCCGGGGGCCGACGTGAACCCGTACCTGGCCTTGGCGGCGGCTATCGCCGCTGGGCTGTGGGGCATCGAGCACCACCTCGAACTCGCCCCCGCCTTCACCGGCAACGCCTACAGCACGCCCGATCTCCCCCGGATACCCACCACCCTGGCCGAGGCCATCGACCGGTTGGCCGGCAGCGAGGTGGCAGCCGAGGCGTTCGGGCCCGACGTCCATCACCACCTGCTCAACACCGCTCGCCAAGAGTGGGCGACGGCCAACCGGGCGGTCACCGACTGGGAGCTGGCCCGAAACTTCGAGCGAATCTGAACCGAGGACCCTCCCGGCGCCGAATAGAGGGTGTGACTCCTTCGGCGTCTCCGTCGCTCCCTGTTCCGGGGGAGGCCCGCGCTCGACCGCGGCACCGGGAAGGGCTCCCTCGGGCTGTCTCACTCGGTCCCATGGTCCGCGCCATCGGCGACCGCTTCATGTCGGGACTGGCCCGGCTGCTGATCCGGGTCTTCTTCCGCGGCGTCGAAGTCGAACACGGTGAACGACTCGATACCGGTCGGCCCACCGTGCTGGTGGCCGACCATCGCAACGGGTTGGTGGACGGGCTTCTCCTCATGGCCGCCCTTCAGCGATATCCGCGCTTCCTCGGTAAGTCCACCCTCTTTCACAATCCCCTCCTGTGGCCGTTCTTGAAGGTGGGGGGCGTGGTCCCCATCTACCGGTCTCAGGACGGAGGATCGCCCGCCGGCAATCGGCGGGCCTTCGCCCACTGCCACCGGCTGCTGGCGAGCGGCGGCCTCGTGGCCATCTTCCCCGAAGGGATCAGCCACGACGAGCCCGGCCTTCAGCCCCTGCGGACCGGGGCGGCCCGGATCGCCTTGTCGGCCTCGGCCTCCGGCCTGGACCAGGTGGAGACTGTGGCGGTCACGCTCGTCTACGACGACAAGCAGCGATTCCGTTCGAGAGCTCTGGTTCGGGTGGGAATCCCACAGCCGACCGGTCCCTGGCTCGAGCAGTATCGGGTCGACGAGGCCGACGCGGTGCGCTCGCTCACCGGTGATGTGGCGGAGCGCCTCCGACGGGACGTGGGCGAGTTCGCCACCTGGTCCGAGGCCGACCGGTATGCGTCCATCGCCGACGCGGTGGCCCGACCTGTCTCGGCCCTCCCCCGTCAGGTCGGCCTGGCCGATCGAAGCGAGCTCGTGGACGAACTGGTCGTGGCGGGACGCGATCCCGGCCGCCGGACAGTCATGGAGGCGCTCGTCCAGACCGCTGATTCCTACCGCCGACTCCTCGACGTGGTGGGGCTGTCCGATGCCCAGGTCGCCGCCGACTACGGGTCGGGCCGACTTCGGTGGAAGTTGGTCCGCGCCGTCGCCGCGGTGCTGGTTGCCCTGCCCCTGGCCGTTGTCGGAGCACTGGTCCATGCCCTGCCCTACCTCCTGGTCAAGGTGGCCGGGCGGGTGCCGCGCAATGTCGGCGTCCGGGCCACGATCAAGGTCGTGGGGAGCTTTTTTCTCTATGCCCTCACCTACGCGGCCATAGGTGTGGCGGTTGCCCGGGAGTGGGGTGCCCTTTGGGGAGCAGCGGCGGCGGTGGCCGCACCGCTGTGCGGCTACGTCACGCTGCGGATGGTCGAACGTCTCCACCGAATGGGCGGAGCAATTGCTGGGTACCGGGCCGTCCGGGCCGGCGGTCCGGTGTCGGACTTGGTCCGAGGGCGGCGGGCCGACCTCCTGGCTGCCGCCGCCACCGTCCTCGACCGAGGCGATGAGACGGGGCCTTGACGAACCGGTGGCATCCTGGCACGATGGATCGCACGATGTTCAAGCCCTCGACCTCGGAACTCCTTCTTACCTAACGACGAGCGCCACATCGCGTTCGTCCGCAACCTCCTGAGCCTCAACGGCCAGGGGGTTTTTTGTTGGCCGTGATCCGGCCACGAGAGGCCGAACTCCCAACGACAGCACCGACAGCACCGACAGCACCGACAGCACCGACAGCACCGACAGAGCGCAACAAGGAGCACCACCGTGAGCAGCGAATCCGAAGCCACACCGAGCCCGGCCCCCGACAAGAGCCAACCACTCCGCCTGGCCATGCCCTGCGACGTCTCGCCGATGCCCTTCCACCTCTACCGGCCGTACCGTCCGCTCACTCTCCCCGACCGGACCTGGCCAGATCAGGAGTTCACCCGCGCCCCGCGCTGGGCGAGTGTCGACCTCCGCGACGGGAACCAGGCCCTCGTCGATCCCATGGACCCTGAGCGAAAGCTGCGCTTGTTCGAAACGCTGGTAGGCATCGGGTTCAAGGAGATCGAAGTTGGGTTCCCCTCCGCCTCGCAGACCGACTTCGACTTCCAGCGCCAGATCATCGATGAGGGCCTCATCCCCGACGATGTGACCATCCAGGTACTGGTCCAGTGCCGAGAGGAGCTTATCGAGCGGACCTTCGAGAGCCTGCAAGGGGCACCGCGGGCCATCGTGCACTTCTACAACTCCACCTCCGAGCTCCAGCGTCGCGTGGTCTTCGGGCTGGACCGGGCGGGCATCACCGACATCGCAGTCAACGCCGCCCGACTGTGCAAGAAGTTCGAAGCCACGCTGCCCGACACGGACATCCGCTACGAGTACTCACCGGAGAGCTTCACCGGCACTGAGCCAGAGTTCGCCGTCGAGATCTGCGAGGCGGTGATGTCGGTGATCGAGCCGACCCCGGATCGGCCCATCATCATCAACCTGCCCAACACCGTCGAGATGTACGGGCCCAATGTCTATGCCGACGTGATCGAGTGGTTCGGGCGGACCATCACCAACCGGGATTCGATCATCCTCAGCCTGCACCCTCACAACGACCGGGGCACCGCGGTGGCAGCGGCCGAGTTGGCCGTGCTGGCCGGAGCCGATCGGGTCGAGGGCACGCTGTTCGGTAACGGGGAGCGGACCGGCAACGTGGACATCGTGACCCTGGCCATGAACCTGTTCTCCCAGGGCATCGACCCGGCTCTCGACTTCTCGGACATCGACCGGGTCCGACGGGTGGCCGAGTACGCCACCCGGATGCCCGTGCACCCACGGCACCCCTACGCCGGCGATCTGGTCTACACGGCGTTCTCCGGCTCCCACCAGGACGCCATCAAAAAGGGGTTCGCCGCCCTCGGCGAGGACTACGAGCAGTGGGAGGTCCCCTACCTGCCCATCGACCCCAGCCATACCGGCCGCACCTACGAGGCCATCATCCAGGTCAACAGCCAGTCCGGCAAGGGTGGCGTGGCCTATGTAATGGACACCGAGCACGGACTCGACCTCCCCCGGCGACTTCAGGTGGAGTTCTCCAAAGAGGTCCAGGCCGTGACCGAAGACAGCGGGACGGTGATCCGGCCGGGCGAGATGTGGGACGTCTTCTCCCGGACCTACCTGCCCGAAGACGCCGAGATGCGGCTGATCGGGAGCGAAGTGACCACCGGCGGCAACCACACCACGGTCACGGCCCAGCTGCTCGTGGGCGGTGAGCCCCGCACCGTGATGGGCGAGGGAAACGGACCGATCGACGCCCTGCTCGGTGCGCTGCGCCAGGAGCTCGGTGTCGAGTTCGAAGTGAAGGACTACAACCAGCACGCCCTCACCGCCGGCAGCGAGGCATCGGCTGTGGCCTACATCGAGGCGGAGGGTCCCGACGGCTCGACCTGGTGGGGCGTGGGCATGGACTCGAGCATTCTCGAAGCCTCGCTCCACGCCGTAGTCAGCGCGGCCAACCGGGACCTCGAGCACCGGGCCGCTCCGGAGGACTGACCTCGGTGTCCACCACGGGGCCTCCCGACCGGTGACAGAGGAGTGGCGTTCAGAACTGGTTCAGCCGTTTGAAGATGCCCTTGGTCTGCTTGTAGAGGGTGACGAACTCGGCGAACAGGACCTCGTACTCCGCGGCCGTCGAGGGATCGGGGGTGAAGGTCTTTCGGATCTCCACCATGGCCGGGATGTCTTCGGCACGGATCCGTCCGAGGGCCAGGAGGGTGATGAAGGCGGCGCCCCGCACGTTGGCCAGTACCGGGTCGGCCACCTGGCGTATCTCCCGACCGAGCACGTCGGCATGGATCTGGGCCCACTGGTCCGAGTTGGCCCCGCCGCCGATGAAGGCCAGGGAGTCGAGGCGCCTCCCGGCGAACTTCTCCACGGCCTCGAGCAGCCACCTCGAGTTGAAGGCCACGCCCTCGAAGACGGCCCGGACCATCTGGGCCCGGGTGGTGGCGAGCGAGAGGTTGTGGAAGCCGCCCCGGATGGTGTGATCGTCGACGGGAGAACGCTCGCCGTTGAGCCACGGCGTGAACAGCACCCGACCGCTGCCCGGCTCCACCGAGTCGACCATGGCGTTCATGGCCTCGAAGTCCTCGGCGAATCCCAGGTTGTCGCGTAGGAAGGTCAGGCACGCCCCCGCCGTCTCGTGCTCGTCCACGATGACGTACCGGCCGGCCAGGGCGGCCGGGATGGAGGCCACGTTCGAGGTGGGGGCCGTCTTCTTGAACGGGACGTGCCCTGAGATCCACGAGGAGGTCCCGATATAGAGGTGGGCGGCGTAGTCGGCAACGGCCCCCGATCCGAACACGGCCGAGTGCACATCCCCCGAGCCGACGGCGACGGGCAGGCCGGAGGGGACCCCGAGATCGGCCGCCGCCTCGGCGGTGAGGGTGCCCATGATGGTTCCCGGCGCCACCAGGTCGGGGAGCTTGGTCCGGTCGAGGCCGGTGAGCTCGAGCAGTTTGTCGTCGTAGGCGACGGCGTCGATGGCCCGGTTGTCGGTGATCCAGTGGGCGGCGATGGAGTCGAATGAGGCCGAGGTGACGCCGGTGAGCTTGAGGTTCAGGTAGTCGCAGGGTTCGAGGAAGGTAGCCGTCGAACGGTAGACGTCGGGGAACGCGTCCCGGATGAACAAGATGTGGGCGACGGGGTCCTTGCCCGAGAGCCCCGGAGCGCCTCCGGTGACCTGTACCCAACGAAGGATCTTGCGGGGGTCGTAGCCGAGGACGTTGACCGGTCCGCCGGCCACCTTGCGGATGGCCTTGTTTCCGCGAGAGTCCATCCAGATGACCGCGGGCATCAGGGGCTCGCCGTCAGCGCCCACCGCCACGGTGCCCGACCACTGCGAGGTACAGCCCACCCCGATCAGGTCGTCGGGAGCTACCCCGGCGGCGGCGACGGCCGTTTGCGACGCGGCGCTGATGGCCGACCACCATTCGGCCGGGTCCTGCTCGGCACCGCCCCCTTCGAGCAGATGCAGGGCAACGGGCTCAGTGGCATGGGCGACGATCCGACCACCGGTGGAGACGACGGCCACCTTGGGGCCACCGGTGCCGAGATCGACGGCCAGGACGAACTGCTCGGGACGCGCTGGGTCCTCCGACACTGCCTCGGCCGACGGGCTCACTCCTTGACCACCCAGATGGTGACCGTGCGGACCGACTGCCCGTCATCGAGCTCCACCGTCGTACCCGGCGTGTCGCCTTCGGGTCGGCCGGCGGTGACGGTTCGGGCCAGCACCTCCCGGGCGATGGACTCGAACATGGGCTCGAGGTCGTCGACGCCCTCCACGAACAGATGGATCCAGTCGGAGACGTCGAGCCCGGTGGCCTTGCGTACGTCCTGGACGTTCCGAATCACTTCTCGGGCGAGGCCCCGTCGGCGTAGGTCGTCGTCGAGGGCCAGATCGAGGGCGACCACCTCGGCACCGTCACGGGACACGGCGAACCCGGACTGGGCCTGGACCCGCAGCTCGATCTCCTCTCCGACCAGTTCGACCGGGCCGCCCTCCATGTCCACCACCACCGGGCGGCCAGCGGCCAGGTCGGCGGCGGCGGCCATGCCATCCACTGTCCCCATGGCCGCCCGCAGGGCCTGGACGCGGTCCTTCAGCCGGGGGCCGAGCAGCTTGTAGTTGGGGACCAACTCGTAGGTCAGCACGTCACCGAGCTCACTGGTCACCTCCACCTCGTCCACGTTGAGCTCCTCCTCGACGATCCCGGGCGGGGGCACAGGGCTCCCCGGGGGCAGGTAGACGAGGGCCCGGGACAGGGGTTGGCGCACCTTGATGGCCGCCTCGGCGCGAGCGGCTCGGCCGAGGGAGGAGAGGCGGCGGGCCAGCGCCATGCCCTCTTCGAGACCCGGGTCGAGCGCCTCGGCGTCGCGGGCGGGCCAGTCGGCCAGATGCACCGAGTCGTCCTCGGCGGCCACCGTGAGGTCGCGCCACATCCGGTCGGCCACGAACGGGCACAGTGGGGCCAACAGCTCGGCCAGGGTGACCAGCACCTCGTGCAGCGTTGCCTGGGCGCCCAAGGAGTCGGCCGGGTCGGCGTCGGGGTCGGTGCGCCAGAAGCGCCGGCGGCTGCGCCGGACGTACCAGTTGGACACGTCGTCGACCAACTCGGCGATGGCGGTGGCCGCGGGGAACGGCTCGTAACCGTCGAGGGACGTGGTGGCCACGTCCACGGTGGCAGCCAGGCGGGAGCGCATCCATCGGTCGAGGAGCGAGCGGTCGGCCGGCGCCGGGATGGCCGGGTCGGCCGGGTCGAATCCGTTGAGCGAGGCGTACGTGGTGAAAAAGGACCACGTGTTCCACAAGGTGAGCAGCGTGTCCCTCATCGAGGCGTCGATCACCTCGAAACTGACCCGGGTCGGCGTCCAGGGGGAGCCTTGGGAGAACATCCACCACCGGAGCGGGTCTGCCCCCCGGGTGGTGAGGATCTCCCACGGATCGATCACGTTTCCTACCGACTTGGACATCTTGCGCCCGTCGGCATCGACGATGTGACCCAGGCACAAGACATTGCGGTAGGGGGTGGACCCCTGCACCAGCGTGTTCACGGCCAGCAACGAGTAGAACCACCCCCGGGTCTGGTCGATGGCCTCACAGATGAAATCGGCGGGGAAGACGAACCGGTCGGCGGAACCCGCCGCTCCCGGATAGCCCCACTGGGCCGTGGGCATCGAGCCGGAGTCGAACCAGGCATCGATGACCGGCTCCACGCGACGCATGTCGGCGTGTTCGCAGTCGGCGCAGGGGAAGGTGACCTCGTCGATGGCCGGCCGGTGGGGGTCGACGTCAGAGACGTCGCGCCCCACCAACTCGGACAGTTCGGCCAGGGAGCCGACGCATCGGACGTGACCCTCGTCGCACCGCCAGATGGGTAGGGGGGTCCCCCAGTAGCGGTCGCGGGACAGGGCCCAGTCCACGTTGTTGGCCAACCACTCGCCCATCCGACCGTTCTTGATGTGCTCGGGGTGCCAGCCGATGGTCTGGTTCTGCGCCTCGAGGTCGGCCTTCCGGTCCGAGGTCCGGACGTACCAACTGGGCTTGCCCCAGTAGAGGAGGGCGGTCCCACACCGCCAGCAGTGGGGGTAGGGGTGCAGGTAGGGGGCCCGCTTGACCAGCAGTCCGGCTGCCTCCAGCCGGTCGTTGACCGCGGTGTTGGTGTCACGCACCGCTTGTCCCTCCAGCCAGGACACCGCGCTGGTGAACCGGCCGTCGGGCCCGACCGGGTTGAGGGTCGGAAGGTCGTGCTCCCGTCCGACCTGGCGGTCGACCTCGCCGAAGGCCGGGGCCAGGTGCACGATGCCCGTGCCCTCGTCGGCCTCCACGAACCCGCCGGCCACCACCGTCCATCCCGCCCGCCCGGAACCGCCGGGTGACCCGGGGGTCGGCACCAGGTCATCAAAGGGTCGGGCGTAGTGCAGCCCGGCCAGCTCCGTTCCGGTGAAGCGCGTGCCCGTGACTGTCCCCTCGCCGAACACCGTCTCAGCCACGTCGGCGGCCACGATGTCGCCGTCGCCCGTGCTCCCCCGGGCGACGACGGTGTACTCGAGGTCCGGCCCCACCGCGGCGCCCGTGTTGGACAGGAGGGTCCAGGGCGTGGTCGTCCAGGCCACCAGGGAGAGGCCGACCAGGGTGTCGCGACCCAGGCGGGCCCGCAGTGCGGCGGCCGGTTCGCCCTCGTCGGCGAGCGGGAACCGCACGTAGGCCGACTCGTCGGTCACCGGTTGGTAGACGTCGGGCTGGCCCAGCTCATGGCTGGACAGGGCGGTGCCACAGCGCGGGCAGTACGGCACCACCTTGATGTCCTCATAGAGGAGCCCCTGGTCCCAGAGGCTCTTCAGGTTCCACCACACCGACTCCACGTACTCGGGCGAGAACGTCCAGTACGCCGCGTCGATGTCCACCCAGAAGCCGATGCGCTCGGTGAGGGTCTTCCACTCGTCGACGTAGTTGCGCACCGACTCGCGGCACAGGCGAGTGAACTCGGCGATACCCACCTGCTCCTCGATCTGGCGCTTGGTGGTGATGCCCAGCTGCTTTTCCACCTCGACCTCGACGGGAAGGCCGTGGGTGTCCCAGCCGGCCCGTCTCGGTACGGCGTAGCCCCGCATGGTCCGGTAGCGGCAGAACAGGTCCTTGTAGACGCGGGCCCACACATGGTGGAGCCCCGGGCGGCCGTTGGCCGTGGGCGGCCCCTCGTAGAAGACCCAGGGCTCGGCCCCGGCACGGAGGGCCACCGAGCGCTCGAAGACGTCGTGCTCCGACCATCGGGCCAGCTCTTCGGTCTCGAGTGCGGTGAAGTCTGCTTCGGGTGGAACCGGGCGGAACAACGGATAGGTCCCTTCGGAGGGCGTCGGGTCGGCTGGGGGCAAGGGCCTGGACGGAACGGGTCGGGGACTCGATCCGGGCAGGTGGAGGGGTCCAGGAGATACTACGGGCGTCGAGGGTCCACAATTGACGTGTGCCTGAACTCCCCGAAGTGGAAGCCCTGGCCGCCGGACTGTCCCGGCGCCTGGTCGGACAGCGCGTCGAGCGTTGCCGGTTGACGTCGTTCTCGGCGCTGAAGACGGTGACCCCACCGCTGGAGGACCTCGAGGGCCGGACCGTCCACGGGGTGGAACGACGGGGCAAGTTCGTCTGCCTCGGCACCGACGGGCCGTGGCTGATCGTCCATCTGGCCCTCGGTGGCTGGATCCGTTGGTTCGAATCGCTGCCGTCGACGGCCATCAAGCCCGGCCGGAGCCCCATCGCCCTCCGGGTGGGCCTCGAGGACGGCTCCGGCTTCGACGTCACCGAGATGGGAAAAGAGAAGCGCCTGGCGCTCTGGGTGGTGGCCACCCCCGAGGAGGTGACGCCCCTGGCCGAGCTGGGCGTCGATCCCCTGAGCCCCGAGTTCACCGTCGACCGCCTGGCCGAGCTGCTGGGCTCCCGGTCCTCCACCTTGAAGACCGCCCTCACCACCCAGTCCCTCATCGCCGGGGTGGGGAACGCCTACTCCGACGAGGCCCTCCACCGGGCCCGGCTGTCGCCGTACAAGAAGTCCGGAAATCTCGACGCCGCCGAGGTGGCCCGGTTGCACGATGCCGTTACCGGGGTCCTCACCGAGGCCGTGGCGCGGGCGGCCGACGTCGACCTCGCCGAGTTGAAGGGTGACAAGAAGCGGGCCATGGCCGTGCACGGCAAGGCCGGCCAGCGCTGTCCGACCTGTGGGGACACCATCCGGGAGGTGTCGTTCGCCACCAGGTCGCTGCAGTACTGCCCGACGTGTCAGACCGACGGCAAGCCGCTGGCCGACCGGCGGCTGTCGAAGCTGCTCAAGTAGCTGCGACGATCGCCCCCATGACCGAACACCGCTCCCTCGACGGCCGCTTCGTGCGACTCGTGCCCATGGACCCCGAGCATGTCGACGGCCTGCTGGCCGCCGCCACCGCCGACCGCTCCACCTTCGGCTTCACGCCGGTGCCCGAGGACCGGGCGGGGATGGCCAACTATGTGGCCAAGGCCCTGACCAAACGGGACATGGGTATCCATGAGCCGTTCGTGACCTGGAGCGTGGCCGACCAGCGCATCGTGGGCTCCACTCGCTTCTACGATCTCGCCACCTGGAACTGGGCCGAACACTCCCCGGGGACCGACGCTTCGAGGCGGCTCGCCGACCCGGACGTGGCCTGCATCGGGTACACGTGGCTCGACCCCGCAGTCCAACGGAGCCCGGTCAACACCGAAGCCAAGCTGTTGATGTTGGGGCACGCCTTCGAGGTGTGGGGAGTTCGGGTGGTCCGCATTCAGACCGACGCCAGGAACACCCGCTCCCGACGGGCCATCGAGCGCCTGGGCTGCGCGCTCGACGGCGTCATCAGGGCCGAACGCCCGGCCGCTGACGGTGGCATCCGGGACACGGCCGTCTACTCCATGCTGAGTGGCGAGTGGCCGGAGAACCGTGCCCGCCTGATCAACCGGCTGGAGGCCTGAACCCACCGCTCTTTTTCCCCAGGACAGTACGGCGGGGTGGTACTCGGAGGCTGGGCGGGGTGCCGAGGTGTGCCGAGGGTGAACAAGGGGGGTCGAAAGGGGTCGAGGTCTCCCCCTGCGCCCGGGCAATCTCCCCTCAAGAGGCCGCCCCAACGGGTCGATAGCCACCTCGAGGAGGTAGGGGTGGTCCGCTCGGGTCTCTGGTGTGCCTTGACCTAGCCGTGGCGGATCGATGGCGCATGATCACGCAGATTTGGACAACGGTGGCAATCGCTGCAGCGGCGGCACTGGTGGCGCGGAGCGTGCTCGGAGGCGGCGCCGACCGGTCACCGGGGCGGCGCACCGCTCCCCTGGTGATCATGGCCTCGTGCCTGGTCGTGGCGACGCTGGCGCTCACCGGCTCGCAGGTCGCCCGTACCTCGGGGTCGGCGACATCGACCGGAAAAGTGGTCAATCCGCCGAACCGGGTGAGCGGAAGCAATGCCCCCATCGTGGGCATGGCCTCGACGCCCACAGGCCGGGGATACTGGCAGGTCGCCTCGGACGGCGGCGTGTTCAGCTTCGGTGATGCTGTCTTCTACGGCTCGACCGGCAATATCCACCTCAACCGGCCCATCGTGGACATGGCCGCCACTCCCGACGGGCAGGGCTACTGGCTCGTGGCCTCCGACGGCGGCGTCTTCAGCTTCGGCGACGCGGCGTTCCACGGCTCCACCGGCAATATCCGGCTCAACCGGCCCATCGTGGGCATGGCCGCCACGGCCGACGGCCAGGGCTACTGGATGGTGGCCTCCGACGGCGGGATCTTCAGCTTCGGGGACGCCGCCTTCTACGGCTCGACCGGCAACATCCACCTCAACCAGCCCATCGTGGGCATGGCCGCCACGGCCGACGGCAGGGGCTACTGGCTCGTGGCCTCGGACGGCGGCGTGTTCAGCTTCGGCGATGCCGTCTTCCACGGCTCGACCGGCAACATCCACCTCAACCAGCCCATCGTGGGCATGGCCGCCACGGCCGACGGTCAGGGCTACTGGATGGTGGCCTCCGACGGCGGGATCTTCAGCTTCGGCGACGCCCCGTTCATGGGCTCGATGGGCGGATCACCACTCAATGCCCGGATGGTGACGGTGTCGTTGCACCGACCCGGCACCGGCTACTGGATGGTGGCCGCCGACGGCGGGCTGTTCTCCTTCGGCGCCGCACCGTTCCTCGGGTCACTGGTCAGTCCGGCCACCGCCAGCAGTCCTTCGCTGAGCAACCCGCCGGCGAACATCGTCCCTTCGCCCAACTTCCTCAACGCCTGCTATCCCCACAACACCGGCGCCACCTGCACCACCCAGGTCATCCAGGCCACGACCAACGCCAGGGCACAGGAAGGTCTGGGTCCCATGGCGTTGCCGACGAACTTCAACTCCCTCACCCCGACCCAACAGATCTTCGTGATCACCGACATCGAGCGGGTGGACCGGGGCCTGCCCCCGTTGGTGGGCCTGGTGGACACGTTCAGCGCCGACGCCCTGGCCGGGGCCCGGGCCAACAGCGACCCCGATCCCACCCAGGTTCCCGCCGGCCTGCACCTGGTGGCGTGGGCCAGCAACTGGGCCGAGAACGGAAACCCCCTCGGCTCCAACTACTTCTGGATGTACGACGACGGCGTGGGGAGCGGGAACATCGACTGCAAGTCGGCCGGCCAGCCCGGCTGCTGGGGGCACCGGGAGAACATTCTTTCGCTGACCGACTACCAGAGGCAGTTCGGTGGGACCCTCCTCATGGGAGCGGGCGAGGCCTACGGCACCACCTCCAACGGCTGGGAGTCCGACGCCGAACTGCTGGTCCTCGCCACCGGGCCCGTCCCGGCCCTCAGCTACACCTGGGCACAAGCTGTTGCCGCGGGGGCGGGGTAGGTCGGACGACCGCTCGGCCCCAACCCCCCGGGCCGAGCCTTCGTCCGGACTTCCCCGGCTCCGCCGGCAGAGAACCGCCGGCCCCCTTTCGGGGACACCGACTCCCCCCGTCGGTGTCCTCCCGGGGGTGGCGGCCACCTCGGGCGAAGTGGAGGGGCGACCATCAGGCACGGACCGGTGGAACCTCTGACAGAATCGCACCATGTACATCTCGGCCAAGGTCGACTACGCGGTGCGGGCCCTGTGCACCTTGGGCGACGCCGACGGGAAGCCGGTCACGGCCGAGACCCTGGCCCAATCCCAGGGCCTTCCGGCCAAATTCCTCGAGAGCATCCTGAACGACATGCGCCGGGCGGGCCTCCTGCTCAGCCAGCGAGGGGCCGAGGGCGGCTATCGGCTGGCCCGCCCGTCGTCAGAGATCACGGTGGCCGAGGTGATCCGTCCGCTCGACGGCCCCTTGGCCGAGGTGCGGGGACTGAGGCCCGAGGCGGCCACCTACGAAGGGTCGGCCGAACGGCTCCAAGACGTGTGGGTGGCCGTGCGGGCCAGCCTGCGGGCCGTACTCGAGCAGGTGACCATCGCCGACATCGTCTCGGGGACGCTCCCACCATCCGTTCAGAAACTGACCACCGACCCGGACGCCTGGCTCTCTCACTGAACAACACCCCGCCGACAGGCCCAGGCTCGGGGCCGGATGGGGATGGGTCATCCCTCGGGATCGGTGGGAACCAGCTCGGCGAACAGGGATCGAACCCTGCGGTCGATCTCGTCGACGATGATCCGGACCGCGTCCAGCGGTTGGCCGGCGGGGTCATCCACCGCCCAGTCGAGGTAGCGCTTCCCGGGATAGACCGGGCAGGTATCACCACAGCCCATGGTCACGACCACCTCCGCTCCCTCGGCCGCCTCGTCGGTGAGTGGCTTGGGGAACTCTCGGGAAGGGTCCAACCCACGCTCTTCGAGGACGGTGACGACCGAGGGGTTCAGCTGCTCGGCCGGCTCGGACCCCGCCGACTCCACCCGCAGGCGCCCGTGCGCGTAGTGGTCGAGTAGGACTTTCGCCGCCAGACTGCGACCGGAGTTGTGGACGCAGAGGAACAGCACTGCCGGCTGGCGGCTCACAGGGCGTCACCGACGCCCGGCGGTGCGACCACTCGGTGGGGGAACACGATGTCTGCGGCCTCGGTCTTGGTGATGTCCGGATAGAGCAACTTGATGACCACTACGGCGAGGATGCCCCCCACGATCTGGGCAACGACAAAACTGGGCACGGACCGAGGAGCGATCCCGGCGAAGGTGTCGGAGAACATTCGACCCACGGTGATGGCCGGGTTGGCGAAGCTGGTCGAGCTCGTGAAGAAGTAGGCAGCCCCGATGTAGAGGGCGATGGCGGCCGGTGCGCTCCGAGAGCGCCCGCTCCGGGCCAACGAGAAGATCACCAGCACCAGACCCAGCGTGGCCACGATCTCGGACAAGAAGTGTGCAGGGGTCGCTCGTTGCTGTGTCGAGAACGTGACGGCCGCCTTGGAGAACATCAGGTTGGCCACCACGGCGCCACCGATGCACCCGACGGTCTGAGCCGGCAGGTAGGCCCCGGCGGTGCGCCAACTCACCCCACCGAAGGCGGCATCCACGAACGAGACGATCGGGTTGAAATGGCCCCCGGACACGGGGCCGAACATCAAGATGATGGCGTACAGACCGCCGGCGGTAGCGGCCGCGTTCTCCAAGAGCTGCAGACCGGAGTTGCCCGGTGAGAGATTCTGTGCGGCGATGCCCGAACCGACGACCACCGCCGCCAGGAAGGCGCTCCCCAACAGCTCAGCGACCAGGCACCGCCACAGGACCGAGGGCGTCAACGGAGGGTCAGCAACAAGACGTGGAGTCGGTCGAACCGGCACCGATCCCCACCGTCGACGGCCCACCGGCTCGGGGAGGACAACAGGTACCGTCCCCCGAGACTCCCGTCTCGGCGGGCGCGTCGGCCAGCACGGTGTAGACCTCCCAGGGAGTGCCGTTGGGGTCCTCGGTCCACACCTTGTCCTGGAGCGCGAAACAGCACGTGGTCCGATCCTGCACCTCGGTGGCCAGGCCCTCACCGCTGAGCCGACGTGACGCCGACACCACCTCGTCGGGCGTCTCCACCTCGACGCCCAGGTGATTCAGGGCGCCGTCCACACCGTGGCCTCGGCCTGCGGGGTTCTCCAACAGCACGAGCTTGAGGGGTGGATCACTGATGGCGAAGTTGGCGTATCCGGGTTGCCGCTTGGCCGGACCGACTCCGAACAGTTTGGTGTAGAACCCCACTGCCGACTCGAGGTCGGCGACGTTGAGGGCAAGTTGGACTCTCGACATCTACTACCTCCGTACATTCACATCTATCGATGTATCGAGTATGATTGACCCATTCACGTTCGTCAATAGGACGGTGTCCGATGGCCAAGGCAGCCTCCGCAATCAAGGTCCGACCGGTCGACGAGTGCTGTCCGTCCGTGCTGTCCACCGCACTCAGCGCCGCCGACGCAGCCGAACTGGCCGCGGGGTTCAGCGCCCTGTCGGACCCGGTCCGGCTGCGGGTCCTGAGCATGCTCGCTGAGGCCAACGGTGGCGAGGTCTGCGTGTGCGACTTCGTGGCCCCACTGGGCAAATCGCAGCCCACCATCTCCCACCACCTCAAGATCCTCAGCGAGGCAGGACTGGTCCAAGGGGACAAGCGGGGTCGTTGGGTGTGGTACTCGCTCAACCGCGACCGGCTGGCCGCCCTCCGGTCGGCCATCGACGGTTGACGTCGGCACCGGCCGCTGCTCTGCGACGACCGTGCCCCTCGACCCCCGGGTCCCACTCACGACGGTCGTCCGTGAGTGGAGTCGCATCGGCCTGATCGGCTTCGGCGGGCCTCCCGCCCACATCGTCCTGTTTCGTAGGCTGTGTGTGGAGGAGCGGGGCTGGCTGACCGCCCACGAGTTCGAAGACGGTATCGCCGCCACCAACCTCCTGCCGGGGCCCGCCTCCACTCAACTGGCCATCTACTGCGCCTGGCGCCTTCGGGGTCGCGTCGGGGCCGTCGTCGGGGGACTCTGCTTCATCGTCCCCGGCCTCACGATGATCCTGGCCCTCTCGGCGCTCTTCTTGTCCACCCATCCGCCCCTCTGGGTGCTCGGTGCGGCCGCCGGTGCCGGTGCGGCCGTTCCCGCCGTGGCCGTCAACGCCGCCCTCGGGCTGCTGCCCTCCAGTTGGAGGCGGGCGGGGACGGGGCGGCCGGTCAAGGGGCGTTGGATGGCGTACTTCTTCGCCGGTGGAGTATCGGCCGCCACCATTGGGCCCGTTCTCGTGCTGGTCCTCGTCGTCTGTGGGGCTGTCGAGATCGCCGTGCGCACCGCGAGCTCGGGCGGTGGACGGCGGGGCGTGCCGGCGGTGATCCCGATGACCGTCGTTCCTGTGGTCAGCGGAGGGCTCGCCGCTCTCAGTTGGGTGGCCCTCAAGGTCGGGGCCCTCTCCTATGGGGGCGGCTTCGTCATCATCCCGCTCATGCAGCACGACGCCGTGGTGACGTACCACTGGATGACCGGTGCGCAGTTCCTCAACGCCGTGGCCCTCGGCCAGGTGACCCCGGGTCCGGTGGTCCAGACGGTCGCCGTGGTGGGCTATGCCGCCAGCGGACTGTGGGGCGGCCTGCTGGCGGCCGCGGTGGCCTTCGCCCCTTCATTCGTCTTCATCATCGCCGGGGCCACCCACTTCGACCGGCTGCGGAGTGACCCCCGGGTTCAGGCGTTCTTCGTGGGAACAGGGGCCGCCGTCATCGGCGCCATCGCCGGCTCCTCGATCTCCCTCGGGTTGGAGCTGTCCCACGTGTGGCAGCTGGGCGTCCTGGCCCTGGCCGCGGTGTGGCTCCTGGCCCTGCGGCGTTCGGTGGTTCTGGCCCTCCTGGGTGCCGGTGGGCTCGGCGTGATCGCCGTACTCGCCGGTGCCCCGTCGTAGCGCTCCGCCCTCCTGAGGGGTGGCCGCGCGGGGGGCACGCCGACGTTGGGGTCAGCGACCCGAGCGGACCGCCACCGGGGCTGGCTGGTCGGCCCGACGGACCCGCCGGACGGGCCGGGGCCAGAGGTGTCGGGTAAGCACCACGTTGGCTTCGGCGGCGTACACGGTGATCATGGCCCCGAGGGCGATCCACCAGATGAGGCCGAGGATGGTGGCGAACGTCCCGTAGAGGTTGGAGAGGTGACGCAGCTGATGGCTCACCAGCTGGGCGCCGGCGAACTGCAAGAGCGTCCACCCCACCCCACCGATGATGGCCCCGGGCCAGACGGCACGCTCCCCCGGCGGCAGGGACACGATGATGGCGAACGCTCCCCAGTACATGAGGATGTTGACCACCAAAGACAGCACCAGGCCCAGCCAGGCCGAGAAGGTGCCCAGGCGACCGAACGCGCCGAGGCCGGCCAACGCTCCGCCGGCGAGAAACCCGAGACCCAGCACCACGAGAAACCCCGCGGCACGAGGGATCCAATGCCAGAAGTCGGGCAGGTCGTCGCGGTGGATGTCCCAGACCGTGGCCACCATGATCTGTGAGGCACGACTGAGGCGCATCGACCCGTAGAGCAGCCACAGGGTCCCGATCACCAGGGCCAACCCGTTGGAGGTGGACAGCTGGTGGACGTTCTTCTTCAGGTCCGAGCCCAACACGGGGAACTGGCGCAGGGCCGAGTTGATGATGTCGTCTTGGAGTCCGGGGTGTCCGTGCAGCACGATGCCCACCAGGGTCAACAACACCAACAGCATGGGGAACACGGCGAGGAAGGCGGCATGGGAGATCTGGGCCGACAGCTGGCCCGCCCGATCGTCGGAGTACTTACGCACCACGGCACTCGGAACCGCGGTCACCGCTCGGCGCTGTTGGAACCGGTCGACGGTGTCCACGACCCGGGTGGCGCCTTCGGTGACGCGTACCCAGACCCCCGGAGTCGTTACCGGTTCGGGCGGGTCATCCGCCGACAAGGTGCTCACGACCGTGCTGGGCGAACTCGGCCTGCAGCGACTCCCGGTCGGACTCGTCGGTGGCGACGTAGTCGAGCGTCGCCCCCTGGCGGCGGAACACCGGGTCGTCACCGGTGCGCCACCACCCCTCGGCGCGGAGCGGGTCCTTCGTCACCCGACCGCTCGCCGTCTGGGGCAGGGCCCGGGACAGCCGCACGAACGCTGGGACCCACTTCGTCCCGAGGTCCGGTTGGTCGGCGAGGAAGGCGGTGAAGCGGTCAGCATCGAAGGTCTGGTCGGGGAGCAGTTCCACGGCCGCCATGACCTGGTCACCCGAGCGGGGGTCGGGAACCGAGTACACGGCCACGGTGGCCGCCGGCTCGTAACGGACCAGGACGCGTTCGATGGGGCCGGCAGTCAGGTTCTCCGAGTCGACCCGCATCCAGTCGCCCCGCCGCCCGGCGAAGTAGAAGAATCCGTCCTCATCCCGGTAGGCCAGGTCGCCGGTCCAGTACCAGCCGTTCCGGGTCCGGGCTGTGGTGGCCTCGGGATCGCCGTAGTAACCCTCGAACCCACTGTGGCCGGTGCGGTTCACGATCTCGCCGATGGCCACGGTCCCATTGGCCAGCCGGCCGGACGCGTCGAACTCAGCCGCCGCACACTCGGCCAGAGTCTCGGGATCGAGGATGGCTACGTCCTCGATCGGGCGGCCGAGTGCACCGACCGGGGTATCGGGCGAGCGGGTGATGGCCACGCCCCCCTCGCTCGATCCGTAGCCCTCGGTGAGGACGCAGCCGAAGCGACGCTCGAAGGCGGCGAGATCGGCCAGCGACGCCTCGGTACCGAAGCCCCGACGGAGCGTGGTGTCGGCGTCGTCATCGGCGGGCTCGGTGGCGAGTACATAGGCCAGTGCCTTCCCCACGTAGGTGAAGGTGGTGGCACCGAAGCGCCGGATATCTGCGCCGAATCCCGAGGCCGAGAACCGGCGGGCCAGGGCCACGGTCGCACCAACGACCATCGACGGGGCCCACAGGGCCATGAGGGCGTTGCCGTGGAAGAGCGGCATGGTGCAGTAGGCCACGTCCTCCCGCACGAAGCCGTAGCCGGCCGCGGCCCTGCCTCCGATGGTGGCCAGCCTTCCCTGGGTGCAGCGCACCGCCTTCGGATCCCCGGTGGTCCCTGACGTGAACAACAGCAGATACAGGTCCTCGGGATGTGGTGCTGCGGACCTCACGATGGCTCGGGGGTCGGCACCCCGATGGGCGTCCAGCAGCGCAGTGAACCCGGGAAGGTCGATGCGGACAACCTGTTCTGGGGCCATACCGAGGTCCAGTCCGTCGAGCAGGGTGGCCCCTCCGGCGTCGGTGACCACCACGCGGCAGTCGGTCCGCCTGATGTCGCCGGCCAGGGCCTCCCCCCGCCGGGTGGCGTTGATCCCGACCACGACGGCACCGGCCAGAGCCGCCCCTCCCAGCCAGAAGAGGTACTCGGGGAGATTCCCGAGGAGCACGCCGATGTGCAAGGGAGCGGCGACATCATCGGGGTGGTCGCTCTGGTCGAGCGAACCGATGAGGGAGGCCCGCTCGGCGCTCTCGGCCACTACCTGACGCCAGGTCCACGACTGGTCCTCGAAGAGCAGCCCGGTGTGGTCGTCCTCGGCCCGCCCGATCAACAGGTCGGCCATCGAGGGTCCGGCTGCGTCGGTGTCCGTCGCCTTCGTAGTCACCGTGCCACCTCGACCACCAGGTTCTGGATGGCCCGGCCGATCCGGCCCTCCTCGTCCCAGAGCGCCGACTCCGCCGCCCCCACTCCCGGCGGCCCGAACCGGGTGCGGGCGTCGAGGCACACCCACTCGCCGACCGGTGGACGGTGAACGGAGACGGTCAGGTCGGGGTTGATGAACAAGTGGTCCGACCCGAAGGGGAGCTCGGCGCCCACGCCGTTCCCGAAGTCGGCGGCCGCACCGACGCGCTGCCACGGGGAGGGATGCTCGCCCAACACCACGGGGACCTCGAGCCGGATCCACACGGTGGCCGGACCCGGCTGCTCGAAGGCACCGGCCACATAGCGCATAGCCACGCCGTGGCTGTGGAAGGCGCGGGGCTCGCCGGGGATCGGTGGCCTCGCCTTCCCGCCGGCAGGACCGGGTGGCGCTTCGTCCTCGGGAACGGTCGGGGTGAGCGGTGCCTCGTCTCGGGTGGTCCGGATCCGCAACGCCCTCGACCAGGCCACCTCCAACCCGTCCGCCTCGACCACGGTGTCGATCAGCTGGACCTTCCGCCCCGGCCGCACCACGGCACTGGAGACTCGGAGCGGAGCAACCGGTACGGGACGCAGCAGCTCGAGGGTGATGCGGCTCAGCTGGAGGTCCTCGTCGCCGGCCACGGACTCGGCTGCCCGGGCCGCCAGTGCGGCCACCGGTCCCCCGTGGAGGGCGTTCGGTGACCAGGGTCCCCGGGTGTACCCGGTCGGCATGAAGCGCTCGCCGTCCGGAACGAACAGGGCGGCCGCGTCGGCGACGGCAGCGGAGTCGGTCACGGCGCCGAGGCTACAGTGCGTCCGCCGCCCAGCCTCGCCTACCATCAGGGCCAGACCGCGCCCACCACCGTGCCCACTGACATGGACAGCGCACCGGGACCGGCCACCAACGGAGTAGCAAACGAACGGGGAGAACCATGGGATCAGGGACAGCAGCCATCGACATCAACGCCTCCGCCGACGACGTGTGGAAGGTGGCGGGTGATTTCGGGGGCATCGGTTCGTGGATGCCGGGCATCGAGTCGTGCCAGGTGGAGGGCGAGAACCGCATCCTGACCATGCTCGGGATGACCATCACGGAAGGGCTGGTCGGCCGAGACGATGCGGCCCGATCCATCACCTACACCATCGTCGACGGCGCACCCGTCGAGAGCCACGAAGCCACCATCACGGTCACCCCCACCGGGGAGACCTCGCATGTCACCTGGGCCGTCGAGGCCCAGCCCGACGACATGGCCGACCTGATGGTCGGCCTCTACCAGCAGGCCCTCGATGCCCTGAAGGCCCACGTCGAGGGATGACCGTCCCGGACGCCTCCCGGTCCGTCGGACCGCGGGGGCGTTGGTCCGTCGAGGCCCGGGCCCGCTCGTCGGCGCCGGTGGAGGAGGTCTGGCCCCTCATCGGTGAGGCCGACCGGTGGAAGGAGTGGTCGTTCCTCGACCGCACCGGACGCGTGGAGGACGGCGTACCGGTGCCCGACGGAGTGGGTGCCCTTCGCCGCTTCACCAGCCACGGCATCGGCTCGACCGAGGAGGTGGTGGCCTACGAGCCGCCCCATCATCTCGGCTACGCCATCGTGAAGGGGTTTCCCGTCCGCCACTACCGCGCTGACGTGCACTGTTCACGCGACGGCGCCGGGACCCTCATCACCTGGTCGGCCACGTTCGACGAGAAGTTCCCGGGCACGGGCCGCCTGATGGTGGTGGTGCTCACCCGGTTGCTCAACCGGTTCGCCACCTCGGCAGCCCGCTTTGCCGAGCAGCATCACGTTCCAGCCGACTGACCACCACCACGCCGTCCAGCCAGCCGCAGCCGGTAGACGATGAACCACGGAATGCCCACCACCTGGCCCAGGTCGTCGGGAAACCGCTCAAGAGCTTCGGCCGAGGGCTGGGCTTCCGCCACCCGCTCGATGACGAAGCCGGCGTCGGCGAAGTCGTCGACGTCGGCCGACAGGGGCCGCTTCCAGAAATGCTGGGTCACCGTGACGTCGCCTTTGGTCCAGGTGTCGCTGACCAGCTCGGTATCGAAGTAGCCGCCCTGCTCACCGGGGAGCTGCGGCCCGAAGGGATGGTGGAGCGAGACCACCAACCACCCCCCGGGGCGGAGCACGGTGGCGAACGAGTGCAGGGCCACCCGCCAGTCCCGGAGGTAGTGGAGGACGAGCGAGCAGGTGATCCCGTCGATGCTTCCAGGCTCGAGGTCGAGCGGCTCGCCCAAGTCCGCCACGAAGAAGGTGGCTCGTTCGGGGCACCGCAGGCGGGCCTCGGCCACCATGGCCGGACTGAGGTCCACCCCGACCACCTCGGCCCCTTCGGCCGTGAGCCACTGGCACTGGGCCCCTGAGCCGCACCCGGCGTCGAGCACATTCGCTCCCGTCAACGGCCGAGGCACCAGCGACTGCAGGGCCGGGCGCTCGAGCCACCCGTTGAACGGACCGTCGTCGGTCGTCGAGGACCACACCGGGGCCAGCCGGTCGTAGGCCTCACGGGTGCGGTCCCGCTCCGAAGCATCGTCTTCCACCCCGGACCCGTCCACCGACGTGTTCCTACCACCGCACCGGTCCGTGGCGGTGCTCCCCTTGACAGCTCCGGTGGATCTGGACATAATCAACTTATTCGTTAAACAACGGATATGTTAAATATGCAGACCATCGACCCACTCAGCACCACATTCGCCGCTCTGGCCGATCCGACCCGCAGGGCCATCCTGAGTCGCCTGACCACCGGCGAGGCCACGGTGAACGAGCTGTCGGCCCCGTTCGACGTCAGCCTGCAGGCCATCTCGAGACACCTGAAGGTGCTGGAGCGAGCCGGCCTCATCACTCGTCGCCGAGATGCTCAGTTCCGCCCCTGCCGGTTCGAAGCCGAGCCACTGGACAACGCGGTGGAGTGGATCGAGCGGCACCGGAAGGTCTGGGGGGAGCGGTTCGACCAGCTCGAAGCGCACCTGGTGGATCTCCAACGCCGTGCCCCCCGCCCGAATGGACCGCCGTCCGAATCCGACGCGGACGGATCGACCGACGCCGGCACCGGACAGCAGAACGACCTGTCGCACGAACCCACGAGCCATGAACCAACCAAGGAGCAACCGTGATGACCACTGCCGCCGATCCGAATCTGGGTGAACTCACCTACGTACGAACCTGGAATGCACCCCGAGAGTTGGTGTTCGAGTGCCTCACCACTCCCGAGCACCTCACGCACTTCTGGGGTCCGATCGGGGTGAGTACGCCCATCGAGAACATCACCGTCGACCTCCGACCCGGTGGTGTCTTCGAGACCATCATGGTCAACGATGCCGACGGTGCCGAGTACCCGTCACGGGGTGTCTTCGTCGAGGTCGATCCACCCGAGAAGCTGGTCTGGAGCGAGAAGGACGTGGAGGGCGGGATGACCACCTCCATCGTGTTCAAGGATCTGGGCGACGGACGGTGCGAGACGACCACCCACCAGACCAACGTGCCCGAGATGTTCCGGTCGCCCGAGGCCCAGGCCGGCATGCAGTCCAGCTTCGACAAGATGGATGCCTACCTGGCCACCATCTGAATCAACCGGCTCCGCCGGGGCCCGACGCGACGAGTGAGCCCTGGCGGACCCGCCAAGCCGTGGGGGGTCAGCCGAGCGAGTGACTGAGCCTCCGGGCTCGAGTCTCCACCTCGTCACGCGCCCGCTCGACGTCCACGGTGAGGCACTCCCCCCCACGCACGACGGGCACCCCAGCCACCCACACATCGGTGACCAGCCGGCTGGAGGCGGACCAGACCAGGTGCTCGATCATCCGGTCGTCCTCACTGTCACCGTCCAGCATGGGGACGAAGGCCGGGTCGTCGAGCCGGACGGCCACCATGTCGGCCCGACTGCCGGGGGCCAGCACGCCGAGGTCCGGTCGGCCGAGGGCCCGACCCGAACCCCTCGTCGCCAGGTCCAGGGCCGTGGCCGAGGGCAGGGCGGCGGCATCCTCCTCCCGGATCCGGGAGAGCATGGCCGCCAGTCGGACCTCCTCCCAGAGATCGAGATCGTTGTTGGAAGCCGGGCCGTCGGTGCCCAGGCCCACCCGGATGCCGTGGGCCAACAGATCCACCAGTGGTGCCACTCCCGAGGCCAACTTGGCGTTGCTCTGCGGGCAGTGGGCCACGGCGACATCGAAGGCCCGGTAGCACTCGATGTCGGCCGGGGACAGCCAGATGCTGTGGGCGGCCAAGACCCGCCCGCCCAGCACACCCTCTCGAGCCAGGACAGCAGGAGTCGAGTCACCGTGCTGGTCGGCGAACCGGCGACACTCCTCTTCGGTCTCGGCCAGATGGATATGGAAGAGCGCACCGAGCTGCCGGGCCGCCTCGGCGATGTGGACGAGTCCCGGCAAGGGCACCGTATAGGCGGCGTGAGGGGCGAAGCCGACCTCCAGCCGGCCGGACTCACCGTGTCTGCGGGAGTGGAAGTCGGCGATTTCGTCGGTGCGAGAGACCCACCAGTGCTCCCCTCCGCTCTGTCCGGGGAGCTGGAGCACCCCCGGCGTGATCACGGCCCGGGCGCCGGCGTCGATCACGGCGTCGGCCAGGGCGTCCTCGAAGAAGTAGGCCTCACAGGTCGTCGTGACCCCGAAGCGCAGGAGCTCGGCCTCAGCCAGCGTCATCCCCCAGTAGACGTCGTCCTCGGTCAGGTGGGCCTCCTGAGGCCAGAGGACCTCATTGAGCCACCGATGGAGGGCCAGGTTCTGCCCCGAGCCGCGGAACAGCGTCATGGGCGAGTGGCAGTGGGCGTTGACGAGACCGGGCAGGAGCACACCGTCCACCCGGACCTCAGCCACCGTCCCACCCAGGCTCGAAGGCGACTGACCGACATGGGTCACGGTGTCGCCAGCTACCTCGACCACACCAGGGCGGAGTACGGTGCCCGGCCGGTCACAGGGCACCAGGGCGTCGGCCACGTAGCGAACCGGCTGCGTCCCCGCCGGGCTGGGTCGGGACCGACCGGACCGCTCACTCACGTCGGTGAGGGACCAGCGCCCCCCGCCGAGCTGCGGGCGGCCTCCTCGGTCTCGATGGCCGCCAGCTCCTCGATGCGGGCCACGTGCCGGCCGCCCTCGAACTCGGTGGCGAGGAACACGTCGAGGATGTCGAAGGTCAGCTCGGTGGCCACGATGCGTGCCCCGACGGACAGCACGTTGGCGTCGTTGTGCTTCCGGGCCAGGCGGGCGGTGTACTCGTCGTGGCAGAGGGCGGCGCGGGCCCCGTGGACCTTGTTGGCGGCGATGGCCTCGCCCTGGCCGCTCCCCCCGATGACCATGCCCAGGTCGGCGTGGCCTCCCACCACCCGTCGGGCCACCTGGGCGCAGATGGGCGGGTAGTCCACGGGCTCTGTCGAGAACGTCCCCACGTCCTCCACCTCGTGGCCGGACTCACCGAGGTGGCGAACCACCGCCTGTTTCAGCACGAATCCGGCATGGTCTGAACCGATCACCAGGCGCATGCCCTCACCCTACCGGGACCGATGATCTGCCTTCGGCCCGCTCGGGTCAGTCCGACCAGACGAAGGTGGCGGCCCGCTCGGGCTTCACGTAGCCCGCGTCGACGAACCAGTGAGCAGCGCGGGTCAGCGCCTCGGTGGCCGGACGTGAGGTATAGCCCAGCTCGACTCGGGCCCTTCGGTCGTCGAAGGACATGTGGGTGGTCGACATCTTGGCTGCCTCGAGTGGGATGGTCGGCTCGCGACCGAGGAGGCGACCCTCGATGAGACCGGAGACATGGGCGGCCATGAGGGCAAAGCTTCCGGGGAACTCCCGGGTGGCCGCGGTGACGCCGGTGGCCTCGGCCAGAGCCAGCAGCACCTGGCGCAGGGTGAGGTTCTCGCCGCCGAGGATGTAGCTCCTCCCCACACTCCCCCGCTCGGCGGCCAGGACATGGCCGTGGGCCACGTCCTCCACGTCGACGATGTTCAACGTGGTGTCGACGTAGCCGGGGAAGCGGCCGTTCAGGATCTCGAGCACCGTACGGCCGGTGGGGGTCGGACCGCGGTCTCGGGGCCCGACCGGGGTGGTCGGCTGCACCAGTACCACCGGTAGTCCTGCCGCTCCGGCCCGGAGCACCTCGTGTTCGGCCACGTACTTGGACTGCTTGTAGCCGCCGAAGAGGTGGTCGATGTGCGCGTAGGAGGTCTCGTCGACCGGGTCCTCGGTGGTGGCGCCGTGCAGCCCGAGGGTCCCGACCGTCGAGGTGTACACCAGGCGTTCACAGCCGGCGGCACCGGCTGCGTCCAGTACCCGGCGGGTGCCGTTGACGTTGATGTCGTAGAAGTCCTCGGGATTCTTGGCCCAGAACCGGTAGAGCGCGGCGATGTGGAAGACCATCCGACAGCCGTCGACGGCCTTGGTCACGGCGTCGGCGTCGCGCAGGTCGCCGGTCACCACGTCCACGTCGAGATCGTCGAGATTGGTGGTGGCCCCGCCCGGCTCGACCAGCGCCACCACCCTGGCCCCTCGCTCGGACAGCTCCCGGGCCACCGACGACCCGATGAATCCGGCCGCGCCGGTGACCAGCACCCGGTCGCCGGACTCGATGGTGGACCCTCCAGTCGATGCGGTCACGAAGGCAGCACGCGAGTGTCGGCCAGCACCGGCGTCCTCCGCCGGCCCCGCAGGGTGTTGCGCGCCATGGACGTCCCCACTTCGACGAGCAGACCCGAGCTGCGATGGGCATCGGCCAGCACGTCGTCGAGGGCGGACACGAAATGATCGATCTCCGCATCACCGATGATCAGCGGGGGCAAGAGTTTGATGATGTTCACGTTGTCGGCAGCCACCTGGGTCAGGATGTGGTGACGGTGGAACAGTGGGAACACGATCATCTGGGAGAACAGCCCTTTGCGGGCCAACTCCATCATGCGGAACCGGGTTCGTCCGCTGCGTGACTCCGGTGGCCCGAAGGAAAGACCGATCATCAGTCCCATTCCTCGGACCTCGTGCAGCAGCTCGTACTTGTCCACCAGGGGCTGCAAGGCCTCCATCATCCGCGTGCCGTTTCGCTCCGCCCGGCCGACGATATCCTCGTCGTCCATCACCTGGAGGGTGGCGAGGGCGGCCACCATGGAGAGCTGGTTCTTGGAGAACGTGGACGAGTGCACGACGGCTCGGTCCATGGTGCTGTAGACGCCGTCGAACACCTTGGTCGTGCACAGGACGGCCCCCACCGGCATGTAGCCCCCCGAGAGGGCCTTGGACACCGTGATCATGTCCGGATGCAGGTCCCAGTGCTGATGGCAGAAGAAGCGGCCGGTCCGACCCATGCCCGTCTGCACCTCGTCTATGACGAGGAGCGTGCCGTACTGACGGCAGACCGCCTCGACCTCCTTCCAGTAGGAGGCAGGGGCCATATAGACGCCCTTGCCTTGGATGGGCTCCACGATGAAGGCGGCCACGTCGCCCTGGCGCAGGGCCCGGCGGAGGGCACCGATGTCGCCGAAGGGAATCTGGTCGCAGTGGGGCAGCAGCGAACCGAATCCCTGACGGAACTCCTTGCCCCCGTTGAGGGACAGGGACCCGTTGGTCAGACCGTGGAAGCCGTGGTCGCAGTAGACGATCCGGTCGCGCCCGGTGGAGCACCGTGCAAACTTGATGGCCGTCTCCACCGTCTCGGATCCCGAGTTGGTGAAAAACACCCGTTCGATACCGAGCGGGGATCGCTCCACGAGGGCCTTGGCCAAGAGTGCGGGCAGCAAGGCGCAGTCCAGCTGGACCAGGTTGGGCAGGTCCGCGTCGATGGCCTGATGCAGCGCGTCTTTGATGACCGGGTGGCCCCGGCCCAACGCGAACACGCCGAACCCCGAGAGAAAGTCGAGGTACCGGTCCCCGTGGTCGTCGATGAGATACGAGCCCTCGGCTCCCACGTACTGCCGGTCGAATCCCAGGGTCTTCAGCACTTTGACCAACTGCGGATTCATGAACTGTGAATGCAGGTCGAAGCTCTGGCCCTGGTGCTCGGCCATCAGGGCGGCAAGGTCGAACGCCACGTTCACTCTCCGGTTGGGTCGCTGGGTGTCGACAGATTAGTGGTCGCGCGTCACGCGGCCCCAATCACGGCGCTCGGTTGGGAGTGGTCCAACAGTCCGTCGACGATCTCCGCTGGCCGTAACCATCCCGAACGATCGCTCGTGAGTCGACCGCTCAGGGCCGGAGGGTGGCCTCGTCGAATCCCGACGCCAGCAGTCGGAACGCCCGGTCGACGACCCCTGGGAGATCGTCGTCCGCACCCGACGCCCAGCAGCTGAACGCGGCCATGGCGGCACCGAGGGCTGCTCGGGCCACGGTCTGGGGCCCGAGGTCATCGGGACCGCTCCCCGACCGCCGGGCCACGAATCCCGCCACCACCTGACACCACTCGGTATAGCGGACGGCGGAGTGAGCAACGAGTGTGGGAACCGTCCCGATGAGGCCGATACGGATTCGGAGCTCGTCGAGTTCGCCGGCCCCGAACCGGTTGGTGGCCATCACGGCCTGGCGGAGTACCTCCATCATCGGGCGGTCCTCTGATGCCCCCTCCAGCTGATCGTGAAGGCGGACCAGTTCAGCGTCGAACTCCCCCCACACCACGTCGCGCTTGGACTCGTAGTACCGGAAGAACGTGCGCCGGCTGACCCCCACCGCGGCGGCGATCTGATCCACCGTGGTCTCGTCGTACCCCTGGCGATTGAACAGGTCGAGGGCCACGCGAGCCACGTCCTCCCGGGTGGTGCTCGGTCTCCTCCCCCGGGTCGTTGGGTGTGAGGCTTCGCCCCTCCCTCCCCCTCCCTCGCCCTCCCGGTCATCCATCAAGCTTCCATTTTGACATCGAGTGCTATAAATTGGAACGACCACTCAGCCCGGCATGTGCCGGCCGACATCCGGAGGCGTCATGACCGTCACCACCGCCACCCCGTCCCCCACCGACCTGCCGGTCGATGCCCCCGCTGCGGTATCCGCCGCCACGGCGACCGGAGCCGAGCATCCCTTGGTCGAGGAAGACCTTCTCGTAGAGGACGTGTCCATCGACGGCATGTGCGGCGTCTACTAAGCCGCCGACCGAGCCCCGAGACTCGAGCGTCGCGCCATGCCCCCCCGCCCCAGACCGGCCGAACCGGTCCCCTTCGACGGCTCACTCCCCTGGACCCTCCACCCCCAGGTGTCGCTGCGCCCGGAGTCTTTCGGCGCCCTCGCCTACCACTTCGGTACCCGGCGTCTCTCCTTTTTGAAGAGCCGGACGCTGTTGACCGTGGTCGAGTCGTTGGCCGACCAGCCCAGCGGTGACGACGCCTGCCTGGCCGCCGGCGTCACCGCCGAGGAGCTGGGCCGCTACGAGCAGGCTCTCGCCACCTTGGCCGAGTCCGGAATGATCTGTCTGCGAACGGCGTCATGACCCTCACCGGCGACGCACCGCCTGCCGCTCCGACATCCGTCGGCCGGCTGGTCGATCGTTTCGAACAGGGCCTCGACGCGCCGATCTGTCTGACCTGGGAACTGACCTACGCCTGCAATCTGGCCTGCGTGCACTGCCTGTCCAGTTCGGGTCGCCGAGATCCGGGGGAACTGACCACCGCGGAGTGCAAAGCGGTCATCGACGAGTTCGAGCGCATGCAGATCTTCTACGTGAACATCGGCGGCGGCGAGCCCACCATCCGGGGCGACTTCTGGGAGCTCGTCGACTACGCCACCGCACACCACGTCGGGGTCAAGTTCTCCACCAACGGCTCGCGCATCTCCGAGGCGGTGGCCACGCGCTTGGCCGCCAGCGACTACGTGGACGTGCAGATCTCGCTCGACGGGGCCACCGCTGACGTCAACGACGCCGTCCGTGGGGTGGGGTCCTACGAGACCGCCATCACGGCCATGGAGCGGATGGCTCGGGCCGGCTTTGTTGGCTTCAAACTCTCGGTGGTGGTCACCAGGCACAACGTGGATCAGCTGGATGCATTCAAGGCCCTGGCCGACCGGTACGGGGCCCAGCTACGGCTGACCCGGCTCCGGCCATCGGGACGCGGTGCCGATGTGTGGGACGACCTGCACCCGACGGCTGACCAACAGCACCAGCTCTACCGGTGGCTCCTTGACCACGGGGAGGATGTCCTCACCGGTGACTCGTTCTTCCACCTGGCCGGCTACGGCGAGTCCCTCCCGGGGCTGAACCTCTGCGGTGCGGGACGGGTGGTCTGTCTGGTGGACCCGGTCGGTGACGTCTACGCCTGTCCCTTCGCCATCCATGACGAGTTCCTGGCCGGCAACGTCCGGTCGCCCGGCGGCTTCACCCAGGTCTGGCGTCACTCGGACCTGTTCGTCGAACTACGCCGGCCTCAGAGCGCGGGAGCCTGTGGGTCGTGTGGGCACTACGACGCCTGTCGGGGAGGGTGCATGGCGGCCAAGTTCTTCACCGGACTGCCGCTCGACGGCCCGGATCCGGAGTGCGTGCTCGGCCACGGCGAGCATGCGTTGGCCGGACGGGGAGCGGCGCAACCGCCCAAACCCTCGCTCGACCACTCGAAGCCGGCCCGGGTGCCCGTGAGCATGGGGCCAGCCCAGCGAGGCACGCCGGTGACGCCGGCCCGCCCTCCTGACCGCGCCTGCAACGAGAGCCCTCTGGCCGCCTCCGGCCTCGGTGCCTGATTCCGGCGGGCCACCCAGACATGAGGCGCCCCACGTGCCGCGGCAGGCGCATCCTCGCGGCCCGGTACCCATGAGCCGCCTGGACAACTCGACCTGGCCCGATCTGGCCGATGCCGCCGCATCGGACGGGGTGCTGCTCATTCCGCTCGGCTCGACCGAGCAGCACGGACCGCACCTGCCGGTCACCACCGACACCGACATCGCGGTGGCTATCGCCCAAGCGGTGGCAGGCCGGGATCCTCGCCTGACCGTGGCGCCTGCGATTCCCTACGGCTCCAGCGGTGAACACCAAGACTTCCCCGGCACCCTCTCCATCGGCCAGGCGGCCACGACCCTCCTCCTGGTCGAGCTCGGGCGGTCTGCCGCCATCCACTGGGCCCACACCGTGGTGGTCTCGGCCCACGGAGGGAATGCCGAACCCTTGGCCCGAGCGCTACGGCACCTGGCCGACGAAGGTCACCCGGTATCGGCATGGTCGCCGTCGTGGTCCGGTGATCTGCACGCCGGCCGGACGGAGACCTCACTGATGTTGGCCATCGCCCCCGACCGGGTCCTGCTCGACCGGGCCGAACCCGGAGACCTGCGCCCACTGGACGAGCTCCTGTCCGTGCTCCAGGCCAGGGGCGTCCGTCCGATCACCGCCAACGGTGTGCTCGGAGACCCCACCGGCGCCCACCCCGAGGAGGGTGCGAACCTCCTCGCCCAGGCCGTCGACGAGCTTGTGGCCGCCCTCGCCGCCCTGGGGACGGCGCCGGAACCGGCCGGGGAAAGCCACGGCCGGCGAATCACCGGTGTGCGATCATGAGCCCCGTCGCCATCGTGACCGGTGCTGCTCGGGGCATCGGGGCCGCCACCGTGCAGGGATTGGCCGCAGCCGGATGGTCCGTGGTGGCGGTGGACCGTGGCTCCGACGACCCGCGGCTCCCCTACCCCCTGGGCGCGCCGGCCGAGCTCGACGCCGTGGTGGCCGAGGCTGTCGCCCGGGCGGCGCACTCGACGACGGGCGCCGGGGCCGGCCAACGGGTCTTCGGACGCCTGGCCGACGCCACCGACCCCGATGCGCTGGGCGCCGTGGTCGCCGAGGCCGAGAAGCAGTTGGGCGGGCTGGACGCCATGGTGGCGGTGGCCGGGGTCATCGCCGGAGGGGTACCGCTCTGGGAGATGCCCGATGACCAGCTCGCCGCGGTCTTGGAGGTGGACCTCGGTGGGCCCATCGTGGCGGCCCGGGTGGGCATCCCCGCACTGCTGCGTCGGCCGGCTCCCCGATCGGGCCGCTTTCTGGCCGTCGCCTCGGCTGCGGCCACCCGGGGGCTGCCCATGCTGTCGGCCTACGGTGCGGCCAAGGCCGGGGTGGCCGGCCTCGTGCGCGGCCTCGCCGCTGAGTTGGGTGACTCCGGTGTCACCGCCAACGCCATAAGTCCCGGTTCGACCTCCACGGCCATGCTGGATGAGAGCGCCCGCCTCTACGGACTCACCGACCGCGACTCATTTGCCGACCAGCAGCCTGTCAGGCGACTACTGCGACCCGCGGAGGTGGCGGCGGCTCTGGTGTGGCTGGCCGGCCCGGAGTCCGGGGCTCTCACCGGAGCGGTCATCCCGGTGGATGGCGGGTTGGCGCTGTGACCACCTCAGGCCACTGAGCCCTCGGGACGCTCGGGGCCTGGTGAGCGCACCGTGACCGGCACGACCGACCATCCCCTGCTGGCGCTCGATCAGTCGGTGCGGTCGTTCCGTGATGGGACGGTACTGGTCGGCGGTCACCCGGGCCGGCTGATCGTGCTCACTCCGGCCGGTGTCGACACCCTGGCGGCCTGGCTCGAAGGCAGCCGACCGGCAGGAGCCGACATCGGACTGGCCCGCCGCCTAGTGGTGGCCGGAATGGCCCACCCCCTCACGCCGACGATCCCCGAGGGGGGTGACCTCGGCGCGGGCTCCCATCCCGATGTCACCCTGGTCGTGCCGGCGCGGGACCGACCCCGGTCGCTCGAACGGTGTCTCACGTCGTTGGGGACACAGGTTCCGGTTGTCGTCGTCGACGACGGATCGGTGGATGCGGCTGCCGTGGCCGACGTATGCGACCGCCATGGGGCCACCCTGGTCCGGCGATCGCAGAACGGGGGGCCCGGCGCGGCCCGCAACATGGCCCTGGCCTCGGTCGCCACCGATCTGGTCGCCTTCGTCGACAGCGACTGCGAGGTGACCGAGGGGTGGTTGGCCGGCTTGACCTGGCTGTTGGCCGACCCCGAGGTGGCCGTCGTCGCTCCTCGGGTCCGTCCCCGGCGCACCGGTGAGCACGCCGAAGGCTCGGTGCTCGGCCGCTACTCGGCGCATCGGTCGGCCCTCGATCTCGGCCCCGAGCCCGGTGAGGTCGGCCCGGGCCGGATCGTCGGCTACGTACCCACCACCGCCGTGGTCGGGCGTGTCGCCGCCCTGCGGGCCATAGGCGGGTTCGACGAGAGCATGCGGGTGGGAGAGGACGTAGACCTCGTCTGGCGCCTGATCGAAGACGGCTGGCGGGTCCGCTATCAGCCGACGGTCACCGTGTTCCACGACGAACCAGGGACGTGGGCCGGTCTCCTTCGTCGCCGGCTTCGCTACGGCACCTCGGCCGCACCTCTCGCCCGTCGCCATCCCGGACGGCTCGCCCCACTCGAGCTGCGAGCGTGGCCGGCGGGGGTGAGCATCGCACTCCTGGCCCGCCGGCCGGTGGCCGCACTGGCCCTCCTGGCCGGCTCCACCTGGTCGCTCGACCGCCAGCTGCGACGGTTCGGCGTTCCCCGTTCGATGTCCCTCCGTTGGAGCGCCCAGGGCGTGACGTCGACAGGAATCGGCCTGGGCCATGCCCTTACCGTGCTGGGCACGCCCCTGCTAATTGCCGGAGCGGTGCGCAGCCGGAAGTGGGCGGCCCCGTGCACGGCCCTGCTGGTGGCACCGCCGCTGGTCGAGTGGTGGCACAAACGCCCGGCGGTCGATCCCGTGCGGTGGTGCCTCTCGGCCGTGGCCGACGATGTGGCCTACGGCGTCGGGGTGTGGTGGGGGTGCTTCCGGGCCCGCACCCTCGGGCCACTGCTACCAAAGGTCAGACTCCGAACATCCGGTGCCGTCCCGGCCGACAAGGTCGAAGCCGTCAGGGCGACACCGATGGTCGCCGGCGGGATGGGAGAATAACGGGACCCGCTGACGCCAAGCGGTAGTGGGAGGCGGAGGGCGTAGGAGTCCTCTCCGAGGACCGGGCAGGAGCCTGTGATGGATTCCGATCGAACGGCCAGGCGAGGAGATGGACGGACCGAAGCGGGACCGTGGCCCCTCCCCTCCGGCGCAGGAGTCGGCGCAGCCGGCCCTGGCCTCTCGCCGGCCGAGGATGCGGGGCCCCGGGAGGGCGAACCAGGGGAAGTCGCCACCGGCGTGCTCGATCGGGCCGCCGCCTCACTCCCTCAACACGACCTCCACGGGATCAACCTCGTCAAGGTTCCGCCGAGCCGAGGGCAGGACGCCTCGGGAGTGCTTCGGCGCACACGCCTGACCGAGGAACCACTCGAGGAAGCGAGGCGCCGACCGAGACCGCACCGCTGGCGCCTCCGTGCGGTCTACACCGCGCTCGTCGTCGTGCTGGTGGTCGGGCTGGCCGTCGGCGTCACCAGCCGGGCTCGTCTGCACCGCACCAACGCCGAGGTGACTTCCACCCAGGCCCGTCTGCACCACACCCTCGAACAGGCTCGTCGAGCCGAAGCCACGTTGACCGCCGTCTCGGCGCAGGCCTCGAGCGCCGCACACATTCTCGGCACCGAAACCGCACAGCTGGCTTCGGTCCAGTCCCAACTGGCCTCGACCGAAGCTGATGTGTTTGCCAACGGTGTCAGCATCAACGACCTCGACCTGTGTCTGGCCGGCGTCGAACAGGCCCTCAATCAGATCTCGTTGAACGACCAGTCCGGGGCCGCAGCCACCCTCGACGGTGTGGCCGCGTCCTGCCGCGGAGCGGCGCCGTCCCCATGACCCTCGCTCGTCCCCCTTCCCGACGGCGCTCGCCCGGATGCTCCATCCCGGCTGGCCGGCGACGGCGCAGGCACATCGCGGCGATCACCGTTCTCTCGGTACTGGCCCTGTCGGTCATCGGCTTTGACTTCGCCACCGTGTCGGCCGGCCATCGGAGCGCCAACACGCTCAACACGACCCGACATCGACTGGTACACACCCAGGCGACTATCACCAGAACCCGATCTCGGACGGTCGCCGTCACGGCCACACGGGACGCCCGCCGAGAGGCGCAGGTACGCACCGTCGGCGAGATCGCTTCGGCCAACGAAAGCCTGACCAGCGAGTCGAAGGCAAAGTTCTTCCAGGGCATCAGCATCGGTACCCTCCATACCTGCCTCGACGGAGTGGCTCAGGCTGTGGCCGCCATCAGTGCGGCCAATCTTGGGGCCGCGGTGAACTCCATCGACCAGGCGTCGTCGTCATGCCTCTCACTCGACGGTTCCACCACGGGGCTCGTCTATCCCTACGACTTTCCCGACCCCTTCATCCTGCCGGTGGGTGGCACGTACTACGGATTCGCCACCAACTCGGTGGCTGGAAACATCCAGATCATCCGGTCCACCAATCTGACCACCTGGACCACGGTGGGCGACGCCCTACCCAGCGAGCCGGGGTGGGCCGAGCCCGGAGCCACCTGGGCACCTGCGGTGCTCCAGCGCGGCTCCACCTTCGTCCTCTACTACTCGGCGGTCTACGCGCCCACCGGCGAACAGTGCATCTCCGAAGCAGTGGCTACCCAGCCCCAGGGGCCCTACGTCGACAGCTCCACCCTTCCGCTCATGTGTCAGACCGCGCTCGGTGGTTCCATCGATCCTTCGCCGTTCGTCGACGCCGACGGTTCGCCCTATCTCGTCTGGAAGTCGCAAGGTGGTGGCGGTCAGCCGCCCCAACTCTGGTCCCAGCAGCTGAACCCGGCAGGCACGGCACTGATGCCCGGCGTAGCCACTCCCCTGTTGGCTCCGAGCCTCGGTTGGCAGGGTGGCGTCGTCGAGGGACCGAGCATGGTCCTCACGGGGGGCAAGTACTACCTGTTCTATTCAGCCAACAACTGGGAGACGTCCGACTACGCCATCGGCACAGCCATGTGCACCGGTCCCCTGGGTCCGTGCACCGAGACGTCCACTCAGCCCCTGCTGGCATCGCAGTCGGCCTTCGACGGCCCTGGGGGACCCTCGGTCTTTACCGACTCGACGGGTCGGGTCCGTATGGCATTCCATGCGTGGCTTCCCGGGAAGGTGGGATTCCCCAACAGCCGGCTCCTGTTCATCCGCGGGGTCAACCTGGCAACAGGCACGCCGTCGATCGAGCCTTGACCATCATTGCGTCGCCGGAACAAAAAGAAATCGACCGTGCTGGGTGGGAGTAATAACACGTTCGGTGGTCTAGTCACAATCAGTCTGAGATATCACGGAAAGTAATGTGCCGGTCACTCCCCGACAATCCCTCAATAGAGGGTTGAGGGATGGTCCGAGTGCACGGCGAGAATCCCGGGAACAGCCGCCGCACCCAGCAGGTATCAACACATTTATCCAGTTCAGACCGGCAAACCCCGGGACACCCATCCCCTTTCCCGAGAGCGGTAAGTGTCGCTAACGGGTCCGGTATCGACACAAGCGATAGTAACTATCTCAAGCAATTGATGGTTACATTTACGGGTCATTAAGGGGCGAATCGGGAGCGAAACGGATCGTTCATCACCTCCCGGTATAGTTGCCCTACGCACCAACGCTGAGCCTGTCGTATAGTCCCAAAAACAGGGGCCAACACTGACTGTCGGAACTGACTCGACGGCCGGTGGGAGCTCAGCAGAGATCGAGTTCCCGACTCACTCTGGGCGTACTCGTGGCCGGAGAGGCCATCACGCCGAACCAAACCATCCGGGGCAACGACGAAATGAGTGGTGTCACCACGACGCAAGCCTGGGCATAACCAATCCGGCCGCACACCCTACGGCGTGAAGCCAGGACGGACGAAGCCTTCCCGCTCGCCGTCCGGGGACCGAATGCAATGGGCCGGAGCCCGCCAACACCGAGCAGAGGAAGGCGCGCACGCGCCCTACGAAGGGAGGTGCCATGCGGACCCGCATTGCACTCGTGGCGATCACACCGATCGCTTGCATCACCGTAACCATCGCCGCGCTTGTCAGTGCGGCATCATCGGCCGGGGCGGCATCGTCTTCGGCCTCCACGCCAGGATCGTCTCAACCGTCGGCAACGACAACCGCGCCACCATCGACGACCACGCCGGCGCCGACAACCACATCGCCACCACCGGTACCGGCCGCCGCTCCATCGACGACGGTCCCCCCGTTCCCGGGACTCCGTCCCATCAGCCCCGTCCTCACCGAGACCACGCTGCTGGTCAATCTCAACACCGCACTCCACGACGAAGCTGCCTTCCATCAGGCACTGCAGAACGAGGCGACGTTCCTCGAGGCCATGGCGGCGCTGGCCCAGTACCACCAGGCGCTGGTCGACGAGACCCGCCTCTTCCAGACCGTGCTGAGCGAGAGCGAGTCCACGACCAGGTCGTCGTCGGCCGGCAGCGCCATTGCCGCCATGGGCCTCCCGTACACCTCATCGGGGGCCTCGGGCTCGGGAGACACCGTGACGCCCGGTGAGCGGGCGGCATGGGAGCGGGTGGCCGTGTGCGAGGAAGGTGGCAACTGGAACGCCGACGGCGGCCGATTCAGTGGAGGTCTCGGAATCACCCGGACCAACTGGATCGCCTACGGCGGGGGCGCTTATGCCCCTGAAGGCGCCATGGCCAGTGAGGACGAGCAGATCATGGTGGCCGAGCGCATCCAGTCGTCCCCTCCTGATCAAGGGGGCTGTCACAGCTGGTAGGTGGTTCCACCACACCCGGACGGTCATCCCGGGGCAGCGGGGCTACGAAGACCCCGTATGAGCACCCAGCAGAAGTCCGCACCGTGGAAGGCCGATACGCGCCCTGGAGGCGGCCGTCCGTGGTGGTCAGCGCTGATGGCTCCCCCCGGCGTACTCCAGACCATTCTGTGCCTGGCCGGTGCGCTCTTGTTGGTGGTTTCCGCGGGGATCCATCTCCACCTGTGGTCGACCGGTTATCGCCACATCCCGACCATCGGGCCCCTGTTCCTCATGCAGGGTGTGGCCGGCATCGTCTTGGGCTTGGTCGTGGCCGTAACCCGCCGGGGGGCGGCAGCACTGCTCGGAGCCCTCTTCGCAGCGTCCACCATCGGCGGCCTCATCCTCTCGGTCGAGGTCGGACTGTTCGGCTTCAAGGACAGCCTGTCGGCGCCTGACGCCACACTCTCGCTGGTGGTTGAGTCGGCGGCACTGGTCGTGCTCGCCGCTGCGGTGATCATCGGGAGCCACCGCACGCACCGCGTGGGCTCACCGATCCCCGCCTAGCCCGTCACCCGCCGTGTAGTTCTGAGGACCGTGAATCGTCGGTCGGGCACGTAGAGGCGCCACGACGACAAGTGGGATCCGTGCCGGGAACACGAATCGTGGCGCACCGCGCCGCCTTCGGGACGACTCCGATCGGGAGCCTCCCGGTAAGCAAACCGCCGCCCGGACCCGTAGGCCCTGGCGGCGGATTAGCAGTCCGTTCGGATGCCGACCCGACAACCGCTTCCAGATAACCGGTAGCGGCGCCGGGTCGACCCCGAACGGGAACTCAGATCTTGCGGACCTGGCTTGCCTGCAGGCCCTTTTGGCCCTGCTTGGTCTCGAACTCCACACGCTGGCCCTCCGCGAGGTCGCGGAAGCCCTCCATCTGGATCTCCGACTGGTGAACGAAGAGGTCATCCCCGCCGCCGTCAGGCGTAATAAATCCAAAGCCCTTTTCGGCGTTGAACCACTTGACTGCACCTACACCCATAACTGTCACTCCTTGAAAATCACGCACTAAAACGCGGGGATCCATTGTGAAGCCCAACATGTGCCGGCCCGCGTGATTGGGTCGACGACCCCTTAACACTAGGCGGAATGCCAGGGTCAGCGCTCGAATGCCTCTGTAGAGCCTCGGGAGCGCCCTGCCGAACGGGGTTGAGGCGCACTCGGCGCTGGATCCGGGAAGGTCCTTAGGCCTCGGTCCGGCACACCTGATCGACTAACGCACCGGCACCCCGACCAACGGGTGCCTCATCCCTCGCCATCACCCGCTGCGCCCATGACGAGGTTCCCCGTCGGATGGGTTCGAACAGCTCGGTCAGTACCATCGCCGAGAAGGCCACGAAGAAGATGGGCTCCACCAACGTGCCCAGCCGATCAGTGAGGTACACCAGCCCCAACAGCGGGTAGCCGATGAGGAGCGTTACGACGACAGCCCGGTAGACGCCGGCCTCTACGGTGCCTGCGTCCCGGGTCCGTCGGAAGGCGATGACCGCAGCAGTCGTGAGGGTTGCGAACTCGGCAATCCCCGAGACCACGTGTACGTAGTGGTGCAGAGGCAGTTGCAGATGCCACTCCAGCTGACGGCAGGCGGCGCTCAACCCTTCAGAACAGGCGTATGGATACCGACCTCCGACCGCTCCAGCCACCGCGAACGCCACCAGCCACTTCCATTCACGACGCACGCCGTGGGCAGCCGTCGAGCCTCTGAGCAGCAGTGCCGCCACCAACAGGATTCCGGCACACAGGTCGGCGTCGGACATCAACTCGGCGTGCGGTCGCCCGGTTGCTTCCAGATCCGAGAAGAACCCATTGATCGACGGCATCAGACCGGGTACGAACGGCACCACGACCCACCAGTTGTACGCCACCACCCCGGCAACGCCCACGATCTTGGCTGCGGTGAGCCGCGCCGTATCGTCTTCATCCACCGACGAGGGCCGTAGCCCCGAGGGGAGGGTCAACAACTGCATAGACGGTGCAACAGGTGGCCGTCGACAAAGATTCCCGGGCCGCAATCAGGAGGTACATCCAGCCTGACCAGGTAGTACTCGGAACTCGAAGGTTCGGCCCGCGCCAGACCGTGACCGCTGACCGCCGTGCGATCAGCTGGTGGAACGCACCTGTTCGAGCAGGATGGCCCGACGAGGGCATTCCGCGGCCGCCCGTGTGGCCAAGTCCACCAGCGATGGCTCGACCGGAGCACCATCGACGATGGGGTAGCCCCACTCGTCAAGCGTGATCCGTTCGGGTAAGAGCTCGGCGCAGAATCCGTAGGCGTCACACGCCACCGGGTCTACCCGCAACCTCACAGAGACGGCCTGTGGACCGGTCATGATGCCTCCCGAGGCGCCACGGCCACGGCAGGCTCCCGGTCGATGGGGTCCCGGCTCGGCAAGGTGAGCACGGTCGGCGCTCGGTGGGCGGCACACGGACGACCTTCGGCATGGGCCCGAGCATCGTCGGCGAATACCGACAGTGCACTACGCACCAGCCGGACTACGCCGTCGGGATGGCGACACGCCCCTCGACCGTCCACCACGTCCGATCGGCTGAGGATGCGGTCGACGACCTGTGGGTGGGCCCGTCCGATCCAGAGCTGTTCCAGGTCTTCGGCGATGGCGGGAAGGCCAAAGACGCAGGGTCCACACTGTCCGGCACTCTCCCCGGCCATGTAGCGCACGATCCGGGCCGTCTCGGCGACACCGCACGAGTGCCCAGGAAGGGCGACCAGGATGCCGACACCGAGGGTGGAACCCACGGCAGCCAGTTCCCGAGGGCTGTAGGGGGTGCCGAGCTCCGACGGCCCCAGCCATGATCCCCCGTAGCCTCCCACCAGCACCCCGGACAGGTCCGCTCCCACTCCCACTTGTCCGAGGATGTCGATGACCGGTGTACCCAACTCGATCTCGACCACTCCAGGGGCCCGTACGGCCCCGCTCACCGTGACCAGTGTCGATCCCGGCGAATCCGGGACCCCGGCCCGGCGGAACCAGGCGGGCCCGTGCCGAGCGATAAGGGCCACCTGGGCCAGTGTCTCGGCGTTGTGCACCATGGCTGGGCGGCGCCCCACCCTGAGGGGGACGGACTTGTCGATGCGGAGAGCGGGAAGGGCCTCGCCGCGGGTCAGCCACGAAACGAGGGCCGACTCTTCGCCGGCGATGTAACGGCGCGGAGGCCGCTGCACGGTCGTCCTCGGCCGGTAGCGGCCGTGTTCGTCCCGCTCAACCAGGGCCGCCTCGATGGAGACGGCAGCGGCGTCGTTGTCCACCGCCACGCAGATGACGATGTCGGTGGCGCCCACCACCGCGGCCGCCACCTCGGCGCCGTCCAGCACCAGATGTGGAGCTCGGGTGAGAAGGGCCCAGTCCTTGGCACTGGCCGGCTCACCCTCCATGGCGTTGACCACCAGCATCGGTCGTCGAGCCGTCCTCCTGATCGCATCCCATTTGGCGCCAGCGGGGAAGCCTCCCCCTCCTTTTCCGAGCAGGCCAGACTCGAACACGGCCCGCACCATGGCCTCCCGCCAGCGTCCGTCGGGGCGGGCGGGAAGGGACAGGGCACCGTGCGCGGCCACATGGCTGGCCAGGTCGGGCGATGTCGACGAATGGACCGAGCCGGCCAGCAGTCGCGGTTCGACGTCGGAGATCGTGGCAGTCATCGTCGCTCCTTCTCAAGCAGTCGGGTGGTTGCCGGAGTAGTTCGTTCGCCGTCCGAGGCGCGGCCGGTCGACGTGTAGGTGGCCGAGGAACGAGCCGTGGAGACGGTCTGGCGCACGGGGACGGCGCGGGTGGTCGCACCGGCCAGGGCGGCCCGTTCGGTGCCGCGGCGATGCTCGGCGATCCGCCAGGACAGTGCGCCGGCGACGCCCAGGGTGCACAGTCCAGCGATTGCGTCCATCCACAGGGCCGAGGCATCGGTGCCCATGCCCAGGGAGTGGGCCATGGCTACCGGCCAGCTGCCGTAGGCGAGCCAGTGGATGCCGCGCCACGTGCGGGGATTGATGCGCTGTCGGAGGGCGCTCGACAGCGCTACGGCCAGCATCAGGTCGACGCCGACCGTACCGAGGCCCGTCCACAGCGGTCGATAGGGCGAGGCAAACGGGACGACGGTAGCGATCCAGCCCACGTGCACATAGGTGTCCAGCACGGCCGTCAGTACGTGAAGGGCGAGGAACACCATGGCCAGCAGCGAAACCCGCTTGTGGAGATCGGCCCGGGCGAAGGCGGGCCACGTCGGCGATGCCGTCCGTCCCGCAGTGAGCATGCCGAGGACCATGGTCCCGGTGAGCAGGACCAGCGCCACCACGCCGGTGGCTCGCATGGTGTACCAGATGGTGGTGGACGTGGTGGCGAGCATCACGGCACCAGCCGTAGGGAAGGCTCGTCAAGGGGCCAGCCGCCACAGGTCGTCACCGCACCCTCGGCGTCGACGAGTCGAGCGGGCACATCCCACGAACGCAGGTTGTCCACCGCATCCTCGCCCCAGACCACCGCAGCCGTGCTCCAGGCGTTGGCCTCCACACAGGAGGCCGCAGCAACCGAGACGAGTGACCAAACCGCCGGGGCAGCGTCGCCGGTCCACGGATCAACGATGTGGTGGACCCGATGCCCGTCACGAAGCCAGGAGCGAGAAGTGGTCCCCGACGTGGCCAGGCCACCTTCGCTAATGGCCACGACCTGGTCCACCTGGTGAACGTCCATGCCACAGTCGACGGCGATACCGACGGCCCATCCGTCACGAGGCGTGGGTCCGGCGACGGACACATCGCCTCCCAGATTGACCAGTACCCCGCAGTCGAGCGTGGCGGCCAGGCGGGCTGCGGCCCGATCGGCGGCGAAGGCCTTGGCGGTTGCCCCGAGATCTACGTGCACGCCCTCGGGGATGGACACGGTGCGGGCCTCAGGGTCCAATGCGATACGCCACCAGCCCGGCGCGGGTCGGGCCACGAACTCCTCCGGCCGTCGATCGGCGAGCGAACCGATCTGGCTGAAGTCTCGGTCGTATCCCAACTCGATGAGGGCTGACCCCACCGTCGGGTCGACGGTTCCGGCCGTCTGGACCGCTACCCGGCTCGCCGCCTCCAAGAGTTCGAACAGGAGTGGGCTTACGATTTTCGGCCGGCCGTGGCCTTCAGCCTCGATGCGGCGGATCTCCGAGTCGGATCGGAATCGGCTGCATACCTCGTCGAGGGAGCGGAGCTCGTCGGTCAAGAGCAGTAAGGCCTCGTCCGCCCGATGGCTATCGGTGATCGCCACCGAGACTGTGGTTCCGATGGCCCGCATCGAGCGGATGCCGAGAGGTTGTCCTCCTGCTTCGGACGCCGTACTCCCAGCCTTGGCAGCCTCCCGGTCAATAGCATCGGCCACGAGCGCGCTCATGTCTGCCCCGACACGGATGAGGCCGACGACGAGGTGGATCTCGGTGCAGTGGTGGTCGTGGTGGTGCTCGGCGCGGATGTGGTTGGCGTGGTGGCATCGGAACTTGCGCTCGACCCCGTCGTGGAGGGCGTCGTGGTGGTGGCGGTCGTCGGCGAGGTGGTGGTGTCGGCGGCTCCTGACGACGAGTGGGTACCACTGCCCGAGGCCACGACGACCCCGATACCAACGGCTGCGGCCGAGGCGACCACCCCGATCCCGATCGTGGCCCTGCGCACTCGGGCCAGGGCACGGTCACGGGCCCGGACGGCCGAGGAGCGGGATGACTGGTGCGGCGGAAGCGGTGGCGCCATGACTGGCCTTTCGGTGCTGGGCGGTGATCCCTGTGGGAGTACCGGTGTTGGTTGGTGAGGTCCATCAGAGCCAGCAAAGTGAAGAGGCACCTTCCAGTCACCTGTGAAGCACCTGGGAATCCAACCCTCGGAACGGTCGGGCGTCACAAGGCCGACACGGTCGTCCCTGGTTGCATGGGTAAACCCACACACGGATATCGGCTAGGCGGTGCCAACCAAGGATCTGTGGATAACCCCAGTTCAGAGGCCGAATCCGCCTGGACCCCACCTCGGCCGTCTACTCGCAACGTGCAACCAGGAACCCCGAGATCACGGCGATGTGGGCCAGGACTCCTTCACAGCGGACGCACAGCCAGGTCACACCATTCGCCCAAGGACCGATGCGATGCTGGTCACACTGACCCCGAGCCGCAGCCTGCCTGCGACCTCACTCGAGACAAGGACCAACCAGGTGGAGCCCACCCGCAGCCAACGCATCCTGGTCGTCGATGATGAGCCCTCCATCGTGGACGCCGTAGCCACCTCCCTCCGTTACGAGGGATTCGCCGTCGAGGAGGCGGTAACCGGCCGGCTGGCCCTGTCTGCCGCCCAGGACAATCCGCCCGACCTCATCGTGCTCGACGTCATGCTCCCCGATCTCGACGGCCTGGAGGTAACCCGTCGGCTCCGGGCCGACGGGGTCCGGATTCCCATCCTCTTTCTGACCGCCCGTGACGCAGTCGAGGACCGCGTGGCTGGACTCACCGTGGGTGGGGACGATTACGTCACCAAGCCCTTCGCTTTGGCCGAGATTGTGGCCCGGGTACACGCCATCCTCCGTCGTACCGGCAGCGAGGATGAAGATGAGGGGACACTTCGCTTCGCCGACATCGAGATGGACGAGAGCGCCCACGAGGTCACCCGGGCCGGCCAACCCATCTCGTTGACGGCCACCGAGTTCAACCTGCTCCGCTTCTTCCTCCTCAACCCCAGACACGTGCTGTCCAAGGCCCAGATCCTCGACAACGTCTGGCACTACGACTTCGGCGGCGACGGCAACGTGGTCGAGACCTACGTGAGCTATCTGCGCAAGAAGTTGGAGACGGTGGGACCGCCGGTGATCCACACCGTGCGGCTCGTTGGATACGCCCTCCGCGAGCCGACGGCGACCTGAGCCATGTCGCTCCGGTCCCGACTCCTGATCGCCATCGGGATCATCTTCATCGTGGCCCTCTCCATCGCCGATGTGGTCACCTACCGCTACCTCGAGTCCTACCTCTACCAACAGGCCGACCAGCAGCTCGATCTCGCCCACGGCAGGTTTGAGTTTGCCGCCAACAGCGGCAATCTGCTGTGCACCGCCCTCGGCGGTGCCAACCCTCAGGTCGGGTCCGGCCCGTCCCCCTCGGGCGATCCCGACGGCGACGGGCCACCGTCGAACGTGAGCGCCACCGTTGCCGTCGAGGTGCGCAGCGCGAAGGGCGTGGTGGCTGCCGGTCAGCGTTGCCCGGCTTACGTCGACGGCTCCACCTACCTGCCGCTGATCCCGAGCACGATCACCGGATTCGCACCAGCTGACGACGGCACCAAGGTCACCTACTTCGATGCGCCCTCGGCCACGTCAGGAGGCCCGGAGTTTCGAGTGCGCGCCTCGACGCTCAACAACGGCGAGGTCCTGATCGTGGCGCAGCCCGTCGGCGAGCCGGTGAACACCCTCCACCACCTGTTGCTGGTGGAGCTGGCCGTCACCGGGGCGGCCGTCGTACTGGCCTTGATTGGCGGATTCTGGCTCGTCCGCATCGGCCTGCGGCCTCTGCGCGACATGGAGATCACCGCCGAGTCGATCGCCGCCGGCAACCTCACCGAACGGGTCCCCGGCGAGAACAAGAAGACCGAAGTGGGTCGTCTCGCCCGGACGCTGAATGTGATGTTGGCCAGGATCGAGTCGGCCTTCAGCGCCCGTTTGGCCTCGGAGCGTCGGCTCCGGGCCTCCGAGGCCAGGCTCCGGCGCTTTGTCGCCGACGCTTCCCACGAGCTGCGTACACCCATCGCGGCCATCTCGGCCTACGCCGAGCTGTTCGGACGGGGCGCCTCGGAGCAGAAAGCCGATCTCGAGCGGTTGATGGGCGGAATCCGCACGGAGACGTCCCGCATGGAGCACCTGGTGGCCGACCTTTTGATCCTGGCCCGGCTGGATGAGGGTCGACCCATGGAGCGGCGCTCCGTTGACCTCGTGGCCCTTTGCGCTGAAGCGGTCAACACCGCCTCCACCGTCGGGCCCGATTGGCCGGTCACCTTCCACGCGTCGCGACCCATCGAGGTCGAAGGTGATGCCACCAGTCTCCGCCAGGTGATCGACAACCTGCTCGGCAACGTACGGGCCCACACCCCACCGGGCACGGCGGTTCAGGTCTCCGTGGAACCCGAGGGGGACGGTGCGGTGATCGCCGTGACCGACAACGGGCCGGGCATGGATCCGGACGAGGCGGCCCATATCTTCGAGCGGTTCTACCGGTCCGACCCCAGTCGCTCACGGTCCAACGGTGGGGCAGGTCTGGGCCTGTCCATCGTCAGCGCCATCGTGGCCAACCATGGAGGCACGGTGTCGGCCGAAGGGCGGGTGGGCGCCGGAACCACCTTCACCGTCCATCTGCCTCGGGTCCCGCCCGCAGAGGATGAGTCCGCCGCAGAAACGATGCAGCTCGTCGAACCTCCTCCGGCGATCACCGCCAGCGAGCCGGTCCCGCCCGACGCTGCCCTTCCTCCACCGGAACCGACCCCGTGACGATCGGGCCTTTCGCAGGAATGGCCGTCGGCCTGGTACGCACCGATTCTCATGAACCTCACAGGTCGCTCTCACCCTCGTCTGCGACACAGTCGACACACTGACGCCCATGAGAGCTGCTCGCGCCATCAATGAGTGGACGAGCTGGCTTCCGCGTCCCGGCTCAACCGCCGCCGATCCCCCGACAAGGACTCCATCGTGAACGAGACCCACACCCATGAGGTCGCTGTCACCGTCGGCGAACCCGGCGCGGTGACCACGGAACCTCCGGAGGTCGAGCCCGCGCCGTCAGGTGGTCGTCCCGCACCTCACTCCGACGCGCTCCGGACACCGGAAGGGACGGTCGCTGGACCGTTCGAACCATCGTCACCACCTACGGCCCCCGTCCCTCCCTCGGGGTGGCTGACACGGGTGGTTCGGGGCCGACCGGAGGACCCCGCCTGGGTCAGGCCCGCGTTCGTCGTCCTGCTGGTGGGAACGGCATTCCTCTATCTCTGGGGACTGGGTGCGTCGGGATGGGGCAACAGCTTCTACTCGGCAGCTGTCCAGGCCGGAACCAAGAGCTGGAAGGCCTTCTTCTTCGGTTCCTCCGACGCCTCCAACTTCATTACCGTCGACAAGCCTCCTGCCTCCCTGTGGATCATGGAGATCTCGGCCCGCATCTTCGGCGTCAACTCCTGGAGCATCCTGGTGCCGCAGGCTCTCGAAGGTGTGGCCGCCGTCGGGGTGATCTTCATCACCGTGCGCCGATGGTTCGCCCCCGGTGCCGCGCTCCTGGCCGGTGCGGTCCTGGCTCTGACCCCGGTGGCCGTGTTGATGTTCCGCTTCAACAACCCTGACGCGCTATTGACGCTCCTGTTGAGCCTGGCCGCCTACGCCACGGTGCGGGCCATCGATAACGGGCGGAGCCGCTGGATGGTGCTCGCCGGTGCACTCATCGGATTCGGCTTCATCACCAAGATGCTCCAGGCGGTGATCCTCATCCCTGTCCTGGCTGCGGTGTACCTGCTGGCCGGTCCGCCCAAGCTGGGCCGACGGGTGGTCCAGGTCATCTACTCGGGCGTGGCCATGGTGGTAGCCGGTGGGTGGTGGGTGGCCGCTGTCCAACTGACTCCGGCGGCCGATCGGCCCTACGTCGGTGGTTCGACCGACAACAATCTGCTCAACCTCATCTTCGGCTACAACGGTTTCGGTCGACTGAGCGGCAATGAGGTCGGAAGCGTCGGGGGTGGTGGTGGCCTCGGTGGCGGCAGCATGTGGGGCCCGGTCGGATGGAACCGGCTCTTCCTACGGGAGATGGGTGGGCAGATCTCGTGGCTCATCCCCGGCGCGCTGATCGGCATGGTGGCCGTGCTCTGGATGACCCGCCGCGCCCCCCGGAACGATCGGACTCGGGCCGGTGTGCTGATCTTCGGCGGCTGGCTACTGCTGACCGGCGCCACCATCAGCTTCGCTCACGGCATCATCCATCCGTACTACACGGTGGCGCTGGCCCCGGCCGTGGGCGCCCTGGTGGGTATGGGCGGATCGACCTTGTGGCGACGCCGAACAGAGATCTTCCCCCGGCTCGCCCTGGCCCTGGCCATCGTCGCCTCCGTTACCTGGGCCTTCATCATGCTCGGTTGGAGTCCGACCTGGTATCCGGCGTTGCGCTGGATCGTGCTGGCCCTGGGGATCGTGGCTGCTCTCGGTATCGCCCTCGTGCCCAAGGCTCGCGGGGTCCTCGCTGCCGGCCTGGCCGGCTTCGGGATCGTGTCGGTCCTCGCCGCCCCGGCCGCGTACTCACTGAACACGGCGGCCACACCCCATTCGGGTGCCATCCCGACAGCTGGACCAACCATCCTGGGAGGGAGCGGTTTCGGTGGCTTCGGCGGCGCACGCGCCTTCGGCCCGGGAGGGTTGCGCCCCAACGGGGCAGGCCTGCCAGGGGGTGCCACGTTCCCGCGAGGTGCCGGCGGCTTCGCTGGCGGTCCACCGGCTGGCGGATTTGGCGCCCAAGGTGCCCCGGCCTTCGGGGGCGGGCAGACAGCCGGAGGCTTCGGCCGAGCGGGTGGACGGGGTGCCGGCGGCTTCGGCGGCGGGGCCGCCGGCGGCCTCCTCAACGGCTCGACACCGGGCAAAAAACTGACCGCGCTGTTGGCGGCCGATGCCTCCAAGTACACGTGGGTGGCGGCAGCCTCTGGATCCAACTCGGCGTCGGGCTATCAGCTGGCCACGGGTGATCCGGTCATGGCCATCGGAGGGTTCAACGGGACCGACCCCGCTCCCACGCTGGCCCAGTTCAAGCAGTACGTTGCCGACGGCAAGATTCACTACTACATCGGTGGTGGCGGATTCGGGGGCGGTGCCGGAGGCCTGGGTCAGGCGGGCACATCGGACTCCACCCAGATCGCCACCTGGGTCTCCTCCCACTACAAAGCCACCACCGTGGACGGGGTGACGATCTACGACCTCACTGCGCCGACGATCTGAGCAACCGTCGGCCGTGCCCTCACGGCCGGTTGTCGGCGAGCAGCTCGATGCGACGGGCGAGGTTTACGGCGTGATCGCCCAACCGCTCGTAGAAGCGGGCGAGGAGTGTGACCTGTGCGGCGATCTGGACGGGCATCTCCTCGGCCGCCACCTCGAGGGTGAGCTTCTCGTGGAGGATGTCCATCTCCTCGTCGGCCGTGTTCAGGCGGTCGCCGATCCGGTTCCGGTCGCCGAAGGCGTCGGCGGCTTCCTGCCACATCTCGTTGGCGACCTCGGTCATCAGTTGCACGATGCCCCGGCTGCGGGGGCTCATGTCCGTCCCGAGATGGTCGACGGCCCGCTGGGCGACGTGCTCGGCTAGGTCAGCGCTGCGCTCCAGCTCGGGAATGATGAGAAGGAGGCCGACCAGGTAGCGAAGCTCGTTACCTTGCACCGGGCGTTCTTGCAGCTCGTCCCAGATGAGCAGCTCCACTTCGGCAGCCAAGGCATCCACGTCCTGGTCGCCATCGATCACCGACTGGCCCAAGAGGGTCTCACCGCTGAGAAGGGCGTCGGTGGCCCGGGACAGCGCCTCTGACACCAGGGCGAACAGCTGGATGACCTTGTGATCGATGGCATCTAAACCGGACTGGGATGGTGACATGTAACGGAAAGATTACCCACGACGTGGGTTTTTGCCCCGGATTACCTAAAAATGCTCTTTTGTTCACCTTACGTTCACCTTTGGATTACCTTCCGTCCACCTGGTCCCATCAGAGTGGGATCGATGGCATCGAGCTGGACGGGGGCGGGCGAGGCAGTGCCAGCGGGGGCGTCGCCGTCGGTCACCGACCTATTGAACGAGGCCCCGCGGAGCAAGTTCCACCGGCGCACGGTGCTCGTGTCGGGAGTGGGTTTCTTCACCGATGCCTACGACCTCTTCGTTATCAGCACGGTGGCCACCATCGTCGCCGCCCAGTGGCATCTGAGTACCCTCCAGACCAGTTGGGTCACCGGCGCCGCCATCCTCGGCGCCTTCTTCGGAGCCGTCGGCTTCGGTCGCATCGCCGACGTACTCGGCCGCAAGGTCGTCTACCTGAGCGTGGCCGTGATCATGGTGGTCGGTGCGCTGGCATCGGCGGTGGCGCCTGGCTTCGTGTGGCTGGTGATCGCCCGCTTCGTCCTCGGCGTGGGCATCGGGGGCGACTACCCCGTCTCGGCTGTGCTCATGAGCGAGTACTCCAATCGTCGAGACCGTGGCCGCCTGGTGGGCATGGTCTTCTCCATGCAGGCGCTCGGGCTGGTGGTCGGACCACTGGTCGGCCTCCTTCTCCTCAAGTCGGGGATCAGCAACGACATGGTCTGGCGCCTCATGCTGGCCTTCGGAGCGATCCCGGCCGCCGGTGTCATCTACCTGCGCTCGAAGATGCCCGAGTCGCCGCGATTCAAGGCCCAGGTGCAAGGGAAGGCGGATCAGGCCGGCGAGGACCTCGCCACCTTCTCCGATGGTGCCGTGGACACACCAGCGGCGTCGGAGAAGAGTACGCAGAACATGCGGCTCGGACAGTTCCTACGGAACCGCCGCATGCTCGTGCTGCTGCTCGGCACGGCCGGGTCCTGGTTCCTGTTCGACTACGCCTACTACGGAAACACCCTTTCGCTTCCGGCCATCCTGAAACAGGTCGACTCCTCGGCTTCCCTCGAAACCAAGCTGCTCTGGACGCTCGGCATGTTCGTGGTCTTCGCCGTGCCGGGGTACATCACGGCCGTCCTCACCATGGACCGGATCGGCCACCGCAAGTTGCAGTTCATCGGCTTCGCAGTGATGGCGGCATCCTTCCTGACCCTGGCCGGCTTCGCTCACCTGACGACGATGGTCGTCCCGTTCCTCGCCATCTTCGGGCTCAGTTACTTCTTCGTGGAGTTCGGACCCAACATGACCACCTTCGTGCTGCCTTCCGAGGTCTTCCCGGTGAGCATGCGAACCACCGGTCACGGCATCGCAGCCGGCGTGGGAAAGCTCGGGGCATTCGTCGGGGTCTTCTTGGTCCCGCAGCTCCAGAAGCACTACGGACTCCGCGGCATGCTGGCCATCGCCGGCGGGGCTGCCGTGCTCGGCTTCGCCCTCACCTCCGTGCTGCCCGAACCGGCCCGGAGAAACCTGGAGGAGTTCAGCGACGGCTTCGACCTCCCCCAGATCTCACAGCCCGTGGTGCTACCCCCGGAGGTGGCGCTGTCCTTCGACGACCACGGTGCCACGCCTCCCACCATTCAAGAAGGCGGGGGGCACGCGCCGGTGGGTGACGATCCGGCCGCCACTCGACGCGAAGCGGTCGGGCCCGCCTAAGCATCACCGAGAGGGCCCGCGGTGCCGACAGGCGGCGCCAGCTCGGTCCTGGCTGCGAGACTGACCCGATGACCGGTCATCGAACAACACCTGCCAGCCCCGCGGCCGCCGAGGAGGCTGCCGCCATCGTGGCCGCCATGACCCCGGACGAGAAGTTGTGGTGCCTCGACGGGGATGCTCCCTTTTGGGCGGGGCTCGTCTACCTGAGCAAGCAGGGATATCACAAGAGCCCGTTCCGGGCCGCCCGGGTGGAGCGTCTCGGGCTGCCCGGATTCGCCTTCTCGGACGGACCACGAGGCGTGGTGGTGGACCAGGCCACCTGCTTCCCGGTGAGCATGGCCCGAGGCGCCACCTGGGACCTGGACCTCGAAGAACGCATAGGCGAGGCCATCGGATCCGAACTGCGTGCCGTGGGCGCGACCCTGTATGGGGGAGTCTGCGTGAACGTCCTGCGTCATCCGGCCTGGGGGCGGGCCCAGGAGACCTACGGCGAGGACCCCCACCACGTGGGCGAGATGGGTGCGGCCCTGACCAGGGGCGTGCAACGCCACGCCATGGCCTGCGTCAAACACTTCGCGTGCAACTCCATGGAGAACTCTCGCTTCAGCGTGGACATCACCGTCGACGAAGTAGCACTTCACGAGGTCTACCTCCCCCACTTCAAACGCATCATCGACGAGGGGGTTGCCGTGGTCATGAGTGCCTACAACAGCGTCAACGGCGAGTGGTGCGGGGACAATCGTCCCCTGCTCACCGAAGTCCTGCGAGACGAGTGGGGCTTCACCGGCTTCGTCATCAGTGACTGGATCTTCGGCTTGCGGGATGCGGCGAAGTCACTGCACGCCGGGTTGGACGTGGAGATGCCCTACCGAATGATCCGGGCCGGGAACCTACAGGCCGCGCTGGAGGCCGGCGACGCCAGCTGGACCGACGTGGACCAGGCCGTCGCGCGCATCGTCGCCACTCGCCAACGGTTCGACGACATCCTGGCCGGTCCCGATCCAGGTCGCCAGGTGCTGGCCAGTCCGGCCCACCGCGCCCTGGCCCGGGAGGCGGCGGCCAAGTCGGTGGTGCTGTTGCGAAACGAGCCGGTGGCGGGATCGCCCGTGCTCCCCCTGACCCTCGGCGCCGGCTCTTCGTTGGCCGTGCTGGGCCGGTTGGCCACGGCGGTGAACCTGGGGGACGGCGGCTCGAGCGACGTATGGGCCCCAGAGGTCGTGACCGTGGTCGATGGGCTGCGAAACGGTCTGCCCGACGTGGTCGTCACCGTGGACGACTCGGCGGATCCCGAGCGCGCCGCAGCTCTGGCCGCCTCGGCTGACGTGGCCGTGGTGGTGGTGGGCTACACGCGGCTCGACGAAGGGGAGTTCATCGGCGAGTTCTCCGGTGGTGCCCTGACCAACCTCTTCCCCGGGGACGACGACCCGGCCCTGGTCGAGCGGTTCACCGCCGAGATCGCCACCGAGCAGACCATCCAACCCCCGGACCACGTGAGCGTGCACACGGGGGGCGTGGGGTTCGACGTCGGGGGGGACAGGGTGTCACTCCGGCTCCACGACGACGACGTGGCCCTCATCGGGGCGGTGGCGGCCGCCAACGCCCACACCGTGGTGGTGCTGGTGGCGGGCAGTGCCGTGGTGATCTCGGAGTGGGACGACCAGGTGCCGGCGGTGGTCCAGGCGTGGTACTCGGGCATGGAGGGGGGCCACGGCCTGGCCGACGTCCTGACGGGCGCCAGCCCGGCCAGCGGGAGGCTGCCCTTCAGCGTGCCGAGCGACGAGTCCGATCTGCCCGACTTCACCATCGAGGCCACGGCCTTCACCTACGACGCCTGGCACGGCTACTGGCACCTGGCCCGAAACGGGGCCACCCCGGCCTATCCGTTCGGCTTCGGTCTGAGCTACACCGACTTCGTCCTCGAAGCCGCCGAGGCGGAGGTGCACGAGGACACCGTGCAGGTCCGGGCATCGTTGCGCAACAGCGGCGCTCGGCCGGGTGCCGACGTGGTCCAGGTCTACGGCCGTCGCCGGGACCCGAGCCGGCCCGAGCGCCTCATCGGCTTCCAGCGGGTGGAGATCGAGGCCGGCGAGGCGGTGTTCGTCACCCTCGACCTGCCCACGTCCACCCTGGCCGAGCGGGACACCGACCACCACGCCATGGTGGTTCGACCGGGCTCCTACGGGTTGCGGGTAGCCCGGCATGCCAGTGACCCCGGCGTCGCCATGGTCGTCGAACTCCCGTAGATCGAAAAGCCCCGGTGCCCGGTGGCCCAGCGAGGCGTCGGAGCTGCCATCCCGGGGCACGCGCATCCCCCGGGGCACCGTCCGGGTCCCTGGGCCATGATGGATCGAGCGCGGCCGTGCCGTACCGCCGCACCCGCCAAGGAGGCCGCCATGTCCATCAATGTGACGCCGATTCCCGGCCTGGACCCGGCGATCAACGATATCCGGCGGCGGACGGCGGACTTCATCAACGCCGAGATCCTCCCGCACGAAGAAGTTCTCTGGCGCTCACGACGGGGGGTCGAACACGATGGGGACGACGACCTCGACGGTCGACGCCGGAGCATCGAGCTGCGTGAGGAGGTCAAGGCCAAGGTGGCCAAGGCCGGGTTGTGGGCCCCCCACCTGCCGGCGGAGTACGGCGGGATGGGCCTCGACTTCCTCGCGCTGGCTTACATGTACGAGATCCTGGCCTACGCAGTGGGCGCGGCCACCTTGTTCGGGATCGCCGCCCCCAACTCAGGCAACGCCAGCGTGCTGGTCAAATACGGGACCGAGGACCAAAAGCGCAAGTGGCTCCTCCCGCTCATCGACGGGACCATGCAATCGGGGTTCTCCATGACCGAGCCGGACAACGCCGGATCCGACCCGCGGTCCATCCAGACCGAGGCCGTGCGGGAGGGGGACGAGTGGGTGATAAACGGCCACAAATGGTTCACCTCGAACGGCATCGAGGCCGACTTCTTCATCGTGATGTGTAGGGCCAACGACCCCACCGGTGAGCTGGGGGCACCCGGCCGCATGACCCAGATCATCGTGCCCACCGCCACCAAGGGGGTGAACATCATCCGGGGCATCGGGATCTTCGGCCATGCCACCTCGGACCACTGTGAGATCAAGTACGAAGACGTCCGTGTACCCATCGAGAACACGCTCGGCCTGGTGGGCCAGGGACACCAGGCGGCCCAGGACCGGCTGGGGGCCGGGCGGGTCTACCACTGCATGAACTCGGTGGGTCAGATGTGGCGGGCCTTCGACCTCATGGTGGAGCGCACCCTGACCCGACAGGTCCACGGCGGACTACTGAAGGACAAGCAGTTCATCCAGGGCTTCATCGCCGAGTCGTACATGGATGTGCAGTCGGCCCGGCTCATGACCATCAACGCCGCCGAGAAGGTGGCCAACGGCGACCCCGACGTCAGGACGGCCATCTCGGCCATCAAGGTCTTCGTCCCTGCCGCCTACCATCGGGTAGTCGATCGGGCCATCCAGGTGTGGGGTGGCGCCGGAGTCAGCAACGACCTGCCCCTCGGTCAGATGTACCTGACGGCCCGTGTGCTCCGACTGGCCGACGGGCCCGACGAAGTCCACAAGATCCTGATGGCGAAGAACATCCTCCACCGGTACGAGGACGGCGACAGCTGGAACTTCGGGAACTGAGCCCGAGGCCAGCGGGCGGCCCGGGATCGACTAGATCAGACCCTCGGACTTGAGCCAGGACTTGGCCACCGCAGCGGGCTGCTGCTTGTCCGAGGTCACCTTCACGTTGAGCTTGGAGATGGCGTCAGTCGTCAGCTTGGCGTTCAGCTTGGCCAGGGCCGCCTTCACCGCAGGCGTGGCCACCGAGGTCCGCACCACCGGCACGATGTAGTCGGCTCCTTCGAGGTGCTTGTTGTCGGTGAGGGCCACGAAGTTGTTGTTCACGACGTTGCCGTCGCTCGAGAACAGTTCGACCACCTGCACCTGGTTGTTCTTCAGGGCGGCGACGCTGAGCGGTCCGGCCTCGTCGGTGGACTTGAAACCGGCGAAGTTGAGGCCGTACACCGACTTGAGCCCGGGCTCGCAGCCGGCGAACGTCGGGCACTCCGGCGGGCCGCCGAGCGTCAGCTTCGAGGCGTAGGGCTTGAGGCTGGACAGGGTGGTCAGATGGTCCTTCTTGGCCGTAGCTTTGGTAACGGCGAAGACATTGGTGTCGAGGGCCTTGGACGCGGGCAGGACGGTCACTCCCGAGGCGGCGAGCTTCTTGTTGTCGGCGGCGATGGCCGTGGCGATCTGGTCACCGGCCGCCTGAGGCGTGCCACCGTTGAGGTAACCGAGTAGGGACGCCGCGTAGTCGGGCTCGATGTCGATCTGATTGTGCTCGATGGCCGGGACCACGATGGCCCGGGTGCCGAGGGCCGGCTCCACCTTGACCGGATACCCGGCGTGGGCCAAGACGTCGCCGTACATATTGGCCACGATCTCCTGCTCCTCGAAGTTCGTCGACCCGATGGTGATGGTGGGCTTGGAGCTGGCCGACGCGACGCCACCAGAGAGGAGGACTCCCATCGTGGAGGAGACCAGAGCGGCGGTGACCAGGAGCGAGCGACGGAGTGACATGGGGGCCTTTCGTGGAGGTCGAGGCATTGTTGACTAATTCGGTCAGGTTACAATAGTACAGATCCACGAGCCGGGTGGGTCGCTCAGACCGCCGGCCGTCCCGCCACCCTAGCCACGGTACCCCGCGGCGCACGGGCCGCCCCCGACGCCTGACGCCGGAGCGGGCCTGGAGTGAACGCCCGCTGGAGCAGACCGAGACCGAACGCCACCAGGCCGGCGAGCACGGCTACCAACAACGCACCGGCGAAGGCTTCGACCGTGTTGTTCGTGTTGAGTCCGGCGATGATGGGCGTCCCGAGGTCGCTGAAGCTCACATAGGCGGCCAGGGTCGAGGTGGCCACCACTTCGATCGACGCGGTGCGGATGCCGGCCATCACTACCGGTATGGCCAGTGGGAGTTCGACCCGGCGCAACACCTGTCGGCCGGTGAGGCCCATGGCGGTGGCCGCGTCACGGACGTCGCTGTCCACCTCCCGGATGCCGACGTAGGTGTTGGTGAGGATGGGCGGGATGGCCAAGATGACGAGGGCGAGGAACGCGGCGAGAAACCCACCCCATTTCAGTGAGACCGCCGGGATGATGGCGAACAGCGTCAACAGGGCGAGGCTCGGCACCGCCCGGGCGGCGTTGGCTGCATTGATGGCCACCAGTCCGCCGCGGCCCGTGTGCCCCAACACCAGCCCGATACCCCCACCCACGATCACCGCACCGAGCACCACGGCGAAGGACAGCTCCAACTGGTGCCACACCAGCTCGGGGATTCCACTCGAGCCCTTCCAGTTGGCCGACGTGGCGAACCAGTCGTAGACGCTGGCCATGAAGTGACGGAAGTGGTCCCAGATCTGCATGTCAGCTCGCTCGGCTCCGGCGGGACGTCCGGGTCCACGGAATGGCCAGTCGCTGCACGCCGACCACGACGAGGTCGAAGAGGGCGGCGAGGACGACTGAGAGAACCAGCCCCACGATGATGGGTGTGTAGTAGCCGATGGTGAAGCCGTAGGTGATCTGCTGGCCCAGTCCGCCCAGTCCGATCAGGGCGGTGACGGTTACCAGGCCGATCACGGTGGCACCGGCGATGCGCAGGCCGGCGAAGATGTAGGGAAGGGCCAAGGGAAGGTCGATGCGCAAGAGGGCGGCATTGGCGCTGTACCCGACGGCGATCGCCGCCTCCCGGGCATCGGTGGGCACGGCGTCGAGCCCGGCGACGGTGTTCCAGATCAGGATGAGCAGGGTGTACCCCACCAGGGCGAACTCGGCGGTGGGATACGAGGCCACGTACCCGGTGATCGGTCCGAGGATGGCGAACAAGGCCAGGGACGGAATGATGTAGAGCGCGCTCGCCACCCCGAACACCGGAACCCGAATGATGCGGTACCGCCAGGCCAACAGCGCGAGCGGGATGGAGATGGCCGTCCCGATGGCCAGGGCCAACAGGCTGAGCGCCAGGTGCTGGACGAGGTCGGCCCAGATCTCGCTCCACTGGCTGGTCACGTAGCTCCACTGGAAGAAGGGCTGGGCCGCGACCATGGCGACGACGTTACTGCTGACACCGCTGGTACCGACCAATCCGATAGGACCGATTGCTACTGTGGGCCGTCATGATCACGCTGGAGCGCGTCTCCAAGTCCTACGGCTCGGGCAAGGTGGCGGTCGGCGACCTGAGTCTTGAGATCGGTGATGGCGAACTCACGGCCCTCGTGGGGCCGTCGGGGTGTGGAAAGACCACCACCCTCCGAATGATCAACCGGCTGATCGAACCGACGTCAGGACGGATACTGATCGACGGCGAGAACGTGCTCACGAAGGACCCCGTGACCATGCGCCGGGGCATCGGCTACGTCATCCAACAGGGCGGGTTGTTTCCCCATCGACGGGTCTTCGACAATGTCGCGGTGGTGCCCCGCCTGCTCGGTTGGGACAACGCGAGGGTCGACCGACGTGTCAACGAACTGTTGGAGTTGGTCGGTCTCGAGCCCGGTGACTACGGGCGCCGCTACCCCCACGAGTTGTCCGGGGGCGAGCGACAACGGGTCGGGGTGGCCCGTGCCCTCGGCGCCGACCCACCCGTCCTGCTCATGGACGAACCGTTCGGCGCCGTCGATCCGGTCACCCGTCAGCGCCTGCAGAACCAGTTTCTCGATCTCCAAAAAGAGCTCAAGAAGTCGATCGTCTTCGTGACCCACGACATCGAGGAGGCGGCCAAGCTGGGCGATCGGATCGCTGTCCTCTCCAAGGGCGGGGTACTCGAGCAGTACGACACCCCCGCCGAGATCCTCGGTCGACCGAGCACCCCCTTCGTGGCGGACTTCGTCGGCACCGACCGTGGCGTGCGACGGCTGGCCGTGGTCGGGATCGAGACCGGTGACCTGGCCCAGCCACCCCTGGCTTCGGAAACCTCCACCATGGAGGCCGCCCGGCAGTTGGGAGACGACGAGGGGGCAAAGACCGCCATCGTCCTCGACGCCGAGGGTGGTCTGGTCGGTTGGATTCCCCTGGGGGGAACCGAGACTGGATTGGTCGGTGACCACATCGAGCCGTTCCTCGCTCGGGTTCCCGTCGGGACGACGCTTCGCGCCGCGCTCGGCGAGATGCTGCTCCACGACATGCGGTGGCTCCCCGTGGTCGACGAGAACGATCGCTATCTCGGGGTCCTCACCCCCAATCGGCTCCACGCCGCCATGCGTCGCTCCGCGGGAGGTATGGCCGTCGAGTCCTAGGGGTGCGGATAGAGGTGAACCAGGCGGTCTCCCTCACGAGCTCGACGCGAGGTCGGGCGGTGCGTGACCGGACGGCATCCCCTGCCCCCGGCGACCGGTTTCGCTTCGGCACGATGGGCCAGCCCGTGTCAGGCTGGTGGTGGAGCCGACCCCGTCGTGCCGGTGGTGGTCCGGCGCCCCGTTCAGTGCGAGGCCATCGAGACGATGGGCGCACCGACGACATGTGCAAGGACGATAAGGAGGCCGCTCGTGCCCAGCAGAACCTCATACGCTCCCGGAACCCCGTCATGGGTGGATCTGGCCAGCCCCGACCTGACCCGCTCGGTGGCCTTCTACTCCTCGCTCTTCGGCTGGGAAGCCGTCGACCAGGGTGAAGAGGCCGGGCACTATCACATGTTCGAAAAAGATGGTGTACCGGTAGCCGGTGCCGGGCCCATCATGATGGAGGGCCAACCGCCCGCGTGGACCACCTACATCTCGGTCGTTGATGCCGACGCCAGCATCGCCACGATCAAAGCGGCCGGCGGTGTGGTGTTCGTCGAGCCCATGGACGTCCTCGACGTGGGCCGGATGGCCGTGTTCGCCGATCCCTCGGGGGCGGCCGCCGCCGTGTGGCAACCCCACCTCCACATCGGAGCTGGAGTGGTGAATGAACCCGGCGCGCTGACGTGGAACGAGCTGTCGAGCCGGGACATCCCGGCGGCCACGGCCTTCTATACCGAGGTGTTCGGCTGGGATTCGGAGACCGCCGACATGGGAGACATGGCCTACACCATGTGGAGACTGGACGGCCAGGAGATCGGCGGCATGATGGGCATGCCCGCCGAAGTGCCGGCCGAAGTGCCGTCGCACTGGCTGGCCTACTTCGGCACGGCCGACTGCGACGCCACGGTCGCCTCGGCCACCTCGGACGGAGCCACCCTCGTGGCCGGTCCCATGGACATCCCGACCGGCCGCTTCGCCGTGATGGCCGACCCCACGGGGGCCATGTTCGCCTTCATCGCCCTGGCCGCGAACTGACCGGCCCTCGGGTACCGTCTCCTCGTGGAACCATCCCCGATCAGCCAGCAACGCAATCTGGTCACTGAGCTACCCGGACCCCGGTCGCGCCAGCTGGAGGCGAGACGGTCGTCGGCGGTGGCCGGTGGGGTGAGCTCGACCTTTCCCGTCTATGTCTCCGAGGCCTCGGGGGCGGTGTTGGTGGACGTGGACGGCAACTCCCTCATCGACCTCGGATCGGGTATCGCCGTGGTGAGCGTGGGCCACGCCGCCCCCCGTGTGGTCGACGCCGTCGCCGAGCAGGTGGCCCGGTTCAGCCACACCTGTTTCATGGTCACGCCCTATGAGGGATACGTCGCCGTGTGCGAAGAGCTGAACCAACGCACGCCGGGCGGCCACGTCAAGCGCACCGCCCTGTTCAACTCGGGAGCCGAAGCCGTGGAGAACGCGGTCAAGGTGGCACGCCATGTCACCGGCCGCCAGGCCGTCGTGGTGTTTGACCACGCCTACCACGGCCGCACCAATCTGACCATGGCGCTCACGGCCAAGAACATGCCCTACCGCGACAAGTTCGGCCCCTTCGCCCCCGAGGTCTACCGGGTGCCCATGTCGTATCCGCTGCGCGATCCCGAGGAGATGACCGGCGAGCAGGCCGCGGCCCGGGCCATCGAGGAGATCGAGCGACTGGTGGGAGCAGACAACGTGGCCTGCGTGGTCATCGAGCCCATCCAGGGTGAGGGCGGGTTCGTCGTGCCCGCACCGGGATTTCTCCCCGCTGTCGCCGCTTGGACCCGGCAGGCCGGCGCGTTATTTGTGGCCGACGAGATCCAAACCGGTTTCTGTCGGACCGGACAGTGGTTCGCCTGCGAGCACGAGGCGGTGGTCCCCGACCTGATCACCACGGCCAAGGCCCTGGCCGGGGGGATGCCGCTCGCCGCGGTGACGGGCAGGGCCGAGCTCATGGACGGGGTCCACCCCGGAGGCCTCGGTGGGACGTACGGCGGCAACCCCGTGGCCTGTGCCGCCGCACTGGCCTCCATCCGGACCATGGACGAGGAGAACCTGGCCGGGGCGGCGGTCCGCATCGGGGAGGTCGTCGGGACTCGACTGCGCGCTCTGCAAAAAGAGCACCGGGGCGTCGGCGACGTCCGCGGTCGCGGCGCCATGATGGCCATGGAGCTGGTCCGGCCCGGAACCCTCGAGCCCGATGCCGACGCCACCCGGCGGATCGTCTCGGCGTGCCATCAGTCTGGCGTGGTCGTGCTCTCGTGTGGAAGCTACGGCAATGTGATCCGACTACTGCCCCCACTGGTCATCGACGAACCACTCCTGGACGAAGGACTCGACGTGCTCGCCGAGGCGGTGTCCACCGTCCTTACGGGAGCGGGCACCTGACCCCTCTGGGTCGGGCGGATGCTAGAAACCCGGGTCAGCGAGGCGGACGGGGCAGCACGGCCTGCGCCGAGGCCAGCCCGGCATCGAGCAGCTCGATCTCGTGGAGGGCGTCGCGCGTGAGATCCCCGACCCGCTGTCCGTTGGCGTCACTGGCCGATACCACGGCCGCCCGCTGGACGTCGCCGGCGGCCCGCATCACCTCGTGCACCTGAGTGCGGATGGCCAGGGGCACCGGACCGGCCGGCTCGACCCGCAGCACCTTGTCGAGGTCGACGGCGGCCGCGTTCAGTCGACGGCACAACGAGGGCAGTTCTGCCACCGGGGCTCCGAGATCGGCGGCAGCTCGGACGGCAGCATCGGCCTGGTCTACCGAACGCCACATCTCCTTGCGGGCCCGCGTCGGCGTCCACTGGGCCACTTCGTCGGGCGACGTGGGCTCACCTCCACGCCGCCGGCGGACGGCCGCGGCCTCCCACAAGGCGGTGGCGCCCACCACGGCACCGTGGGAGTGGAGGGCCCGCCACTTGCGACGGGCCACCCGCCACAGCAGGAATCCGGTCACGAGCAGTCCGGCCAGCATCAGGGCCACGAACATCGCCGTGCCCGCCAGAACCGGCCCCCAGATCGAAGCACTCACCAGGCCAGTCTAGAAGGAGTCCGGGTCAAGCGGACATCCCCGGGCCACGGCCCCGTGGGCCGCCGAGGCCGGCCAGCCGATCAGAGGGGCGGGCCGAGCAGGACAGAGCGCAAGCCGTCGATAGACGCCTCTCGCACCCCGACCGATCTGGCCCAGGCTTCGGAGCCGCCGAGTCGCCCGTGCAGGACCTCCAGGAATCGCTCCATGGTGGCGGCTTCCACGCCGAACCGTCCCGGTGGTACCCGGGCCATCCGCTCCTCGAACTTGGGGTCGGACCGGTACCGGCCGAGGATGAGCTCCATCCGCTCGGCCGTGATGACGTAGTCGGCCACGATGAGTTCGGAGGACACGCCACACAGGTCGAGCACCAGGGCGGCCAGCACACCGGTGCGGTCCTTGCCCGCCGCGCAGTGGAACACCAACGGGTAGTTGGCTCGGTCTCCGAGGACCGTGAGGGCTTCGGCGAGAGCCTCCCCGCCCACTTCGAGGTACCAGAGGTAGCGCTCGGCGAGGTCGTCGACCGCAGGGGCGGCGACGGCCTCGCCCTCGGCCCCTCCTCCTTCGGTACCCGTGATCACCGGGAGGTGCCGGAAGGCAATGGACTCGGGGCCGAGGGGCCCACGCCCGGTCTGCTCCAGCTCGCGGTGGGTTCGAAGATCGATGATGGTGGCCAGGCCCATCGATCCGAGCGTGGCCACGTCGGCCGCCGAGAGTTCGTGGAGGGTGTCGCTGCGGAACAAGGTTCCCCACTGCGTCACGCCACCCCCGGTGCCCGGGTAGCCGCCCAGATCGCGGAAATTGAAGGCACCCTCCAGGGGGATCAGGCGTTCGGGTGCAGTCACGCCATCATCATGGCCGATACCGGCCTAGGCCTCGTGCGACGAGCGCCGACTACCGAATCGCACCCTAGGCCCGGTAGCGTCGTCGTGCAGTCATCGACCAGATTCCCACGGGGATCGGCGAGAATGGCTCCCAACGGTTCGGGCCGGCCCACCCCCTAGGCCGCCGAATCAACCCCCAGTGCTGAACAGATTGAGGAGTACGTCGTAATGAAGAGTCTTGCCTCGTGGTGCGTCCGCCATCGCGTCATCGTGGTCCTGCTCTGGCTGGCCGCCCTGATCGGCATGAGCGTCATCTCCCAGTCCGTCGGCACCGCCTACTCCAACACCTTCAACCTGCCCAATACCGAGTCGACCAAGGCATTGGCCCTGCTCCAGGCGTCGGCACCCGCCGTGGCCGGAGACCGGGAACAGATCGTCTTCCACACCACCAACGGGACCCCGGTCACCGATCCCGAGGTCAAGGCCAGTATCGACGCCATGCTGGCCAAGATTGCCAAGGTCCCCCACGTGACGACCGTGGCCAGTCCCTACGACCCGGGTGCATCCACCCAGATCAGCAAGGACCACCAGACGGCCTTCGCCACCGTCACCTTCGACAAGCAGGCCCAGTACCTCTCCACTGACCTGGCCAAACAGTTTGTGACCACCGCCCAGTCGGCCAACGGTCCCCACCTCCAGGTGGCCGTGGCCGGACAGGTGGCCGAGGCGGCCGACCGCCAGGCCTTCGGCGGCACCTTCCTCGGCATCATCCTGGCTGCCATCGTGCTCTACCTGGTCTTCCGCTCCGGCTTCGCCACCGTCCTGCCCCTGGTGTCGGCCCTGGCCTCGTTGGGGACAGCCATCGGGCTCATCGGACTGCTCAGCCACGTGCTGAAGATGCCCCAGTTCTCGGTGGAACTCGTCTTACTCATCGGTCTCGGGGTGGGCGTCGACTACGCGCTATTCATCGTGACCCGACACAGACAGGGCCTGGTCGCCGGCGAGGACGTGCCCACCTCGATCGCCAACGCCGTGAACACCTCGGGCCGGGCCGTGCTCTTCGCCGGGATCATTGTCTGCATCGCCTTGCTCGGCATGTTCGCCCTTGGCGTCTCGTTCCTCTACGGGCTGGCCATCGCCGCCGCCCTCGGGGTGGCCTTCACCATGATCGCCGCTTTGACCCTGCTGCCCGCTCTGTTGGGCTTCATCGGGCCACGGGTCATGTCCAGGAGCCAGAAACGGGGCCTGGCCGAGACGGGTCCGAAGATCATCGGCACCGGCACCAAGGGCTTCTGGCCCAAGTGGGCGGACTTCATCAAGCGGCGTCCCATCCTGCCGGCCGTGGTGGCCCTACTCATCGTGTTGTTGGTGGCCCTGCCCTTCTTCTCCCTGCGCTTGGGCTCCTCCGACCAGGGCAACGACCCGGTGGGCACCACCACCCGCGAGGCTTACGACCTGCTGGCCAAGGGATTCGGCCCCGGGTTCAACGGCCCCTTGCTGCTCGTGACCCAGAACGAAGGGCCGGCCGACACCGCCGCCCTCACCCACCTGGCCGACGAGGTGGAGTCCCAGTCCAACGTGCACACCGTGGTTCCGCCCGTCTCCCTGCCGACCAAGGACGGCAAGACGGTCAGCCTGATCACCGCCTATCCCGACTCGGCCCCCCAGGACGCCGCCACCACCGACCTCATCGACCACCTCCGACAATCGACCATCCCTGCCGCGGTAGGCGACAGCGGCGTCGAGGTCTACGTGGGGGGCAACACCGCCATCTTCGTGGACTTCGCCCGGGTGCTCAGTTCGAAGCTGCCCCTCTTCATCGGCCTGGTCGTCTTGTTGTCGTTCCTCTTGCTGTCCATGGTCTTCCGTAGCATCATCATCCCGCTGACCGCGGCGGCCATGAACATCCTCTCCATCGGTGCCGCCTTCGGGATCCTGGTGGGGGTGTTCCAGTGGGGCTGGGCGACCTCGGTGTTCCAGGTGGGTAAGACGGGGCCGGTCGAAGCCTTCTTGCCGGTAATGCTGTTCGCCATCCTCTTCGGGCTGTCCATGGACTACGAGGTCTTCCTCATCAGCCGGATCCAAGAAGAGTGGCTCAAGTCGGGCGACAACCGCGTCGCCGTGCGCAACGGGCTGGCCGCCACGGGCAAGACCATCACCGCCGCAGCCCTCATCATGATCCTGGTGTTCGGCTCGTTCATTCTCGGTGGCCAACGGGTCATCAAGGAGTTCGGCCTCGGACTGGCCGGCGGGATCTTCATGGACGCCTTCTTGATCCGGATGGCCGTGGTGCCCGCCCTCATGTTCATGTTCGGCAAGGCCAACTGGTGGTTCCCCGGATGGCTGGACCGGATCCTGCCCCGGCTGTCCGTCGATCCTGAGCTGCCTGCGCCCGACCCGGCCCCGGGTGCTCCCGAGGATCCCGCCGAACCGGCGGAGTCCCAACCACTTCCTGTCTGAGGTAGGTTCGCCGGAGCGGAGTTCATTCATCGAAGACCGGGGGTCACCCATGTCCGAGTTCGTCATGACCATCGGGGGCGACACCGTCCCTGCCGCCGAGTCGTTCGGCGTCGTCAATCCGGCCACCGGCGAGGTGTTCGCCGAGGCTCCCGAGTGCAGCCGCCAGCAGCTCGATGCCGCCTTCGACGCTGCCTCCAAGGCGCAGCGGGACTGGAAGGCCGACGAGAGCTTTCGACGGACCACGCTGTTGAAGATGGCCGATGTACTGCTGGCCTCCGGGGCCGAGATCGCGCCGGTGCTCACCTCGGAACAGGGGAAGCCCCTGGCCGATGCCAACATCGAGGTCTTCGCCGCCGCCATCTGGTGCCAGTACTTCGCCAACTTGGAGACCCCGGCCCAGATCATCCAGGATGATGACGAGGCCAGGGTGGAGGTGGTGCGGCGCCCGGTCGGCGTGGTGGCGGCCATCACCCCGTGGAACTTTCCGCTGACCCTGGCCTTCTGGAAGATCGCCCCGGCCTTGCTGGCCGGCAATACCCTGGTGCTCAAGCCGTCGCCTTTCACCCCACTGTCCACCCTGAAGACGGTGGAGCTGCTGCGGAGTGTGGTGCCTCCCGGGGTGATCAATGTCGTGAGCGGAGGCGACGACCTGGGCGCCTGGATGACCAGCCACCCGGTCCCCCGCAAGGTCAGCTTCACCGGCTCCATCGAGACGGGCAAGAAGGTGGCCATCGCCGCTGCTCCCGATCTGAAGCGGGTCACCTTGGAGCTCGGCGGCAACGACCCGGCCATCGTCCTCGACGACGCCGATCCCGCCGTGGTGGGCAAGGCCATCTTCGCCGGTGCCTTCAACAACAACGGCCAGGTGTGCTCGGCCATCAAGCGGGTCTACGTACCCGAAGCCCTCTACGACCAGGTCGTCGAGGTGCTCGCCGACCAGGCCTCCAAGGTCAAGGTGGGAGCAGGGACCGAGCCCGACTCCAAGTTGGGACCGATCAACAACGCACCCCAGTTCGAACGGGTGAAGGAGCTGGTGGGCGACGCCATCGCCCACGGGGCCAGTGCGGCCGTCGGAGGCAAGGCCATGGACCGACCGGGGTACTTCTTCGAACCCACCATCCTCACCGACCTGAGCGACGGGACCCGCATCGTGGACGAAGAGCAGTTCGGGCCGGCCCTTCCCGTCATCTCCTACCGGGATGTCGACGACGTGGTCTCCCGGGCGAACGCCACCCACTTCGGGCTGTCCGGCTCGGTATGGGGAGCCGATGCCGACCGCGCCACTGACGTAGCCAACCAGCTCGAGTGCGGCACGGCCTGGGTCAACACCCACCTGGCCCTCGCCCCCCAACAGCCGTTCGGTGGGTTCAAGTGGAGTGGCGTGGGTGTGGAGAACGGACCCTGGGGCCTGGCCGAGTTCAGCGAGATCCAAGCGGTCTACCGCTCGAAGAGTGCTGACGGCCTCAACCTCAATACCGGTGGCCTCATCTCGTAGATCCTCCCCAGTGGGGGCCGATTCGGAGGCCCCGGATCGGGTACCTCGGGTCGGCCACGCAAGCCGTCGTCACTCCTCGACGGAGAACCGCTGCCAGGCTGACTGACGGGTCATCCCGAGCGCGTCACCGATGCGGGTCCACGAGGCTCCGAGACTGCGGGCCATCTGCACCCACTCGGCCAGCTGCCGCTCGCTCTGGGTGCGGGACTCGGCGATCCAGGAAAGGTCCTGGAGGACCTGATCGAGGGAGACGTCGTCGCTATCGCCGGCGACGACGGCCGAACCGCCCACGAGGTACCCGGCGTCGTCCTCCACCTCACCTTGGTCATCTCCGGCACGGCCGCCACCCTCGGAGGCACGGACCAGCTCCAACACCTCGGCCCGGTTGGTGGCCCCGAGCTTCTGGCAGATGTTCGAGAGGTGGGTGCGCACCGTAACGTCGGCCACTCGCAGCTTCTCGGCGATCTCCTTGGTCTGCAGGCCGTCCACCAGCAAGGTCAGCACGTCGCGCTCCTTCGGGGTGAGTCGGGCTCCGTTCGGCAGTCGACGGCCGGTCTGCTGGGCGGTGCCGTCGGCTCGGAACTCCTCGACCAGCCGCTTGGCCAGCAACCCGTCGATGACAGCCTCACCGGCGAGCACCCGATGCAGGGCGGTCGGGATCGCCGCGGGGTCCTGGCCCTTCAGGAGGAATCCCGAAGCGCCGACGGACAGCGCGGTGAAGAAGTCCTCGTCATCGGTCGAGTCGGTGAGCATGACCACCGAGACGTGGCCCTGGCCGAACCCGATCACCTCGGCGGCATGGAGTCCACCACCGGGCATGCGAACGTCCAAGAGGACGACGTCGGGCCGGCTCTGGCGGGCCTCCCGGATGGCGGCGTAAGCATCGGCGACCTCGGCCACGACGATGAATCCCCCGTGCTCGACAGCGTCGCGGATCATGGTCCTGGTCAGGTCGTCACCGTCAGCGATGAGGACGCGGGGCGGCGGTGCTACGGCCACCGGACCAGGATCTTGGTGACTGAACCGGGTTCAGATCGGGCATCGGAGCGGTCGCGTGCCGCGGCAACCCCTGTGCACCGACTCGGGTGGCCGTTCCGGCCGGGCCCCCCGACCGGGGACACCCTGATCCACGGGCTCACCGGGGCCGCCAACATCCCCGAATCTTAGTGGGAAGAGAAATCGCAGCCGTTGAGAGCTCCTCAACGCCGGGCCAAGGGAGCTTCCGCCGCCTGAAATGTTCGGACTCCTGATCTCATTCGATAGTCTAACTATGTGACTCTCAAAGGAACTGGCCTTGCCGACACGCGCCTGGACGACCGCCGGACCCTCGGGCGCACGGCGGCGTGGCTGTCCAAGCAGGTCGAGATCGGCCTCAGCGATGTCGACCTCTCGCTCCCGCAGTACCGGGTCCTCGGCATGCTGGAGGGAACCTCCGCCCTCTCCTCGGATCTGGCCGAGCGCCTGGCCGTCCGGCCCCCGACCGTGACAGCGGTGGTCGACGGCCTGGTCGTCCGGGGCCTCATCGAGCGCCGGACCGTCGAGGCCGATCGCCGCCGGGTGGACCACGTCCTCACCGAGCACGGGAGCCGTATGCTCGAGGCCGCCGACACCGCCGTCAACGCCCGACTGTGTGAGATCGCCGGGCACCTCGAGAGCCAAGCTGACACCGATCGGGCCTTCGAGGGGCTCAGCATGTGGCGACGAGCCCTCCTCGCCTCGCGCCTGGCCCGGAGCGCCGTCCGATGAGCCTCTCCCGAGTCTTCCGCCCCACACCGAAGGGTCCCGTAGAAGTGGGCACAGAGTTCGTCCCCGTTGACGTGGTTGCCCGCAACGAGGCGCCCCGGGCCACCATCGATCCGGACAAATCGCTTACCTGGCTCCGGCGGGTCATGCCCATCATGGGCGCCCACAAGGGGATCTTCATCACATCGCTCGTGGCGTCGTTCGTCGGGCTCGTCCTTCAGGTGTTGGTGCCCAACCTTCTCAACGACGCCATCACCAACTCGATTCAGAAGCACACGGTTCCCCTCAGCCACTACGTTTGGCTGATCGTCGGCATCGGCCTCGTGGGCGGCGTGGCCGGCTACATCTCGCGCTTGTTCTTGTTCGAGACGGCTTACGACATCGAGTACGACCTGCGGAACATCATCTACGAGCATCTGACCAAGATGTCGTTTTCCTTCTACGACCGCGTCCAGTCAGGGCAGTTGATCTCCCGGGCTAACTCGGACATCCGCTCTGTCCAGATGTACATGACCTTCGCCCCCTCGATCCTCGTCCAGTGCTCGATCGCCGTGGTGGCGTTCGGCTTCATGCTCTCCATCGACGTCCCGCTGGCCTTCATCGCCATGGCCACCATGCCCTTCGTCTACCTTGCCGGCATCAAGATGCGGAAGTCGATGTTCCCGGTGTCCTGGATCATCCAGTCTCGACTGGCCGACGTGGCCACCATCGTGGACGAGAACGTGAACGGGGTTCGGGTGGTCAAGTCGTTCGCGGCCGAACAACAGCAGCTCCGGGCGCTGTCAGGGGCGGCCGACAAGCTGCGCTGGAGCTACATCAAAGACGCCGACCTCCGAGCCCGTTTCGCCCCCCTGGTCCAGAACCTCCCCCAGGTCGGACTGGCCCTCGTGCTGCTGTTCGGTGGGTACATGGTCATCCACGGCGGGCTCAGCATCGGGGACATCCTGGCCTTCAATGCCTATCTGTTGATGCTGCAGGCGCCGTTCATGATGCTGGGCATGCTGATCATGATGGGCCAGCGGGCCGCGGCCTCGGCCGACCGCATCTACGAGATCATCGACGAGCAGCCGACGGTCACCGACGCTCCCGATGCGGTGAACCTCCACGACATCAGAGGGGACGTCCGGTTCAGCCACGTGGACTTCGCCTACGCGGCCGACGCCGACCAGCTGGTGCTGGCCGACTTCGACCTGCACATCACCCCGGGAGAGACAGTGGCCCTGGTCGGTCGAACCGGGGCAGGCAAGTCGACGGTAGCCCGGCTGTTGACCCGTTTCTACGACACGAAACACGGATCGATCGAGATCGACGGTCACGACGTAAGGGACGTCACCCAGGACAGCCTCCGGGCCAACGTCGGCGTGGTTCTCGATGAGCCGTTCCTCTTCTCCGTGTCCATCCGGGACAACATCGCCTACGGCAAGCCGTCCGCCGACTTCGACGAGATCGTGGCCGCGTCCAAGGCGGCGGGGGCCCACGAGTTCATCGCCCATCTGGCCGACGGGTACGACACGGTGGTGGGCGAGCGGGGCTACACGCTGTCGGGAGGACAGCGGCAGCGCATCGCCATCGCCCGTACCTTGCTCGTCAACCCGCCCATCATGGTCCTCGATGACGCCACCAGCGCCATCGACGTCCAGGTCGAGCAGCGTATCCATGCCGGCCTGCGAGTCCAGATGGAAGGCCGCACCACGTTGATCATCGCCCACCGCCTGTCCACCATCGCCCTGGCCGACCGAGTGGTCCTGCTCGACCAGCACAAGATCGTCGCCGACGGAACCCATGCCGAGCTGCTCGAGACCACGCCGCTCTATGCCGAGGTGCTGGCCCAGGCCGGCGAGTTCGAGCGGGAGGCCGATGCCGAGATGGTCGAGGACGAGTCGGAAGCGGCCGGGGACCAGACCGAGCCCGACGGAAAGCCGCTGCGGGCGCTGCTCGACTCCGTGCGCGGCGGAGGCCGGTCATGATGTTCGGCGGAGGCGGTGGCGGCTTCGGCGGGCCGGGAGGAGCTGCCGCGTCGGCTGCATCCGGCCTGCCCTTCGCCGGCATCCCCTCCGAACTCCAGGACGGGGTGGACCGGCTGCTGGCCGACGAGCCCGAGTACGCCGATCCCGACATCGTCTTCACCCAGAACGGCTCGGAAGCAGACCTCAAGCGACTGAGCCTGTGGCGACTGCTGACCAAGTACCCCGGCATGCTCACGATGGCCGGCATCTTGGTGGTGCTGGTGGCGGTGGCCTCCCAGGTCGGGCCCAAGCTCACCGAGTACGCCATCAACAACGGGATGACCCCGGGCCACTACGACTTCGCCGTGGTGGTGGCCATGGCTGTCGCCTACCTGGTCTTCGTCGTCATCACCTCGCTGGCCCAGCGCTTCCAGGTCCAGGTCACCGGACGACTGGCGGCGTGGGTCATGAACGACCTCCGGGTCAAGGTCTTTGCCCACCTCCAACGCCTCTCGCTCGGCTTCTTCACCGAGGAGAAGGCCGGCGTGGTCATGAGCCGGATGACCAGCGACATCGAGAATCTCCAACAGCTCCTCCAAGACGGCCTCTCGCAGCTGGCCATCCAGGCACTAACCATGGTGGTCATCACCATCATCTTGTTCACTACCAACGTCCGGCTGGCCTTCATCACCATCGTGTTGATCATCCCGGCTCTGGTCGCTGCCTCCCTGTGGTTCAAACGGGCCTCAGAACGCGGCTACGACCGGGTGCGGGACGGGATCGCCAACGTTCTGGCCGACCTCTCCGAGAGCCTGCATGGCGTACGCATCGTGACCGCCCACAACCGGCAGCGGCACAACGTGATCCATCACCGCAACGTTGTCGGCGACTACCGGGACGCCAACAACTACACCGCCCGCGTCAACGCCATCTACGGACCCGGCACCCAACTGCTCGGTGTCCTCGGACAGGCCGTGCTCCTGGCCATCGGCGGCTCGATGGTGGTCAACCACACCTTGTCCATCGGCGCCCTGGTGGCCTTCTTCCTCTACCTCAACCGGTTCTTCCAGCCCATCCAGCTCCTCGTCCAGCAGTACAACACCTACCAGCAGGGCCAGGCCTCGGTGAACAAGCTGCGGGACCTGGTCGACACCGAGCCCGAGGTACGGGAGGCCGAGGACGCCGTCGAGCTGCCCCCTATCGAGGGCGAGATCGTCTTCGACCGCCTGACCTTCGGCTACGACCCCGCCCGTCCCGTCATCGAGGACGTGAGCCTCAACATCGCACCCGGCGAGACGGTGGCCTTCGTCGGGCCCACCGGAGCCGGGAAGTCAACCCTGGCCAAGCTGGTGACCCGCTTCTACGACCCCACCGGGGGACGGGTGCTCATCGACGGGTACGACCTCCGCGACGTGACCATGTTCTCGCTCCGCAGTCAGCTCGGTGTCGTGCCCCAAGAGCCCTTCTTGTTCGCCGGGACCATCGGGGACAACATCGCCTTTGCTCGACCCAGCGCCACCGACGGCGAGATCCACGAGGCGGTGGACAAGGTGGGCCTCACCGGTGTCGTCGACCGCATGTCCAACGGCCTCGACACCGTGGTCCACGAGCGGGGCCAGACCCTGTCATCGGGAGAGCGCCAGCTCATCGCCTTGGCCCGGGCCTTCCTGGCCCAGCCCCGGGTGTTGGTGCTCGACGAGGCCACCTCCAACCTCGACCTCCAGTCCGAGACCCTGATCGAGTCGGCGCTCGACGCCCTGTTGGAGAACCGGACCGCCATCCTCATCGCCCACCGCCTGTCCACGGCCATGAGGGCCGATCGCATCGTGGTGGTCGACGAGGGCCGGATCATCGAGGTGGGCACCCACGCCGAGCTCGTGGCCCGGGGCGGCCGTTACGCCGAGATGTACGCCACCTGGGTGCGCCAGAGCGACGTGGCCGAGCACGACAACAACGCCACCCCGGCCAGCTGAGCCTGGAACGGGTGGTGGCCCACCCGTCGCCCGACTACTCGACGATGGTGAGGGCGGTGAGGAGATCCCCGTCCACCGAGAACGAGTAGGTCAGGTCGGCCCGGCCCCCGGGGAAGTTCCCCTCGACGAGCACGTTGACGACGAACCGGGCGTCGTCGACGGCCCGACAGCCGGTCACCGTCGAGGTGTACTCCCACTTCGAGCCCAGCTCCTCCCGCCACCGGACGATCTCCTGGCCACGGTAGGTGACGCCCTCGTCCACCACGGTGCCGTCGGGGGCGAAGCACGCCGCCAGTGCCTCGATATCCCCCCGGTCGGCGGCTTCGAGGTACCGCGTGACCACGGGCGGGGGCGCGTCGGTCCCGGTCTCGGGATCGGTTTCCTTCGTGTTGCTCGTCTCGGCAGTCATGGGTTTGTCCTCCTCGGACCGGTGCTCGCACACGGCGTCTCG